>NZ_CP126742.1:1200000-2400000 GCF_030246945.1 Microbacterium sp. zg-Y1090 | reverse complement strand
CACCGTGACCGACACCGACAGTGCGCACGCCGAGCAGGCCGCGAAGGCGGATGCCGCCGGTGGCTGCCCCGTCGTGCACGGCGCGGGAGCCGGCCTGGCCAACCCCGCCGGTCAGCCGCACCCCACCACCGGCTCCGCCAACAACGTCTGGTGGCCGAACCAGCTGAACCTGCGGATCCTGAAGAAGAACCCGGTCGAGGCGAACCCGCTGGGCGGAGACTTCGATTACAAGGCCGCATTCGCGGCGCTCGACCTGGCCGCGGTCAAGGCTGACATCGCCGAGACGCTCACCACGTCGCAGGACTGGTGGCCCGCCGACTTCGGCAACTACGGCCCCCTCATCATCCGCATGGCCTGGCACAGTGCGGGCACCTACCGCGCGACCGACGGTCGCGGCGGTGGCGGCGCCGGTCAGCAGCGCTTCGCGCCGCTGAACAGCTGGCCCGACAACGTCAACCTCGACAAGGCCCGCCGCCTGCTGTGGCCCGTCAAGAAGAAGTATGGTCAGTCGCTGTCGTGGGCCGACCTGATGATCCTCGCCGGCAACGTCGCACTGGAGTCGATGGGCTTCGAGACCTTCGGCTTCGGCGGCGGCCGTGCCGACGTCTGGGAGCCGGACGACGACGTGTACTGGGGGCCTGAGACCACGTGGCTCGGCGACGAGCGCTACACGGGTGAGCGCGACCTCGAGAAGCCGCTCGCGGCCGTGCAGATGGGTCTCATCTACGTCAACCCCGAGGGCCCGGCCGGCAACCCCGACCCGCTCGCCTCGGCGCGTGACATCCGCGAGACGTTCGCCCGCATGGGGATGAACGACGAGGAGACCGTCGCCCTCATCGCCGGCGGCCACACGTTCGGCAAGACCCACGGCGCCGCTCCCGACTCCAACCTCGAGGACAACCCCGAGGCCGCGGGCCTGGAGATGCAGGGCCTGGGCTGGAAGAACAACTACGGCACCGGCAAGGGCGACGACACGATCACGTCGGGCCTCGAGGTGACGTGGACCTACCACCCCACCCGCTGGGACAACGAGTTCTTCCACATCCTCTACGCGTACGAGTGGGAGCTCATGAAGAGCCCGGCCGGTGCGCACCAGTGGCGGCCCACGAACGGTGCCGGCGCCGACATGGTGCCGATGGCGCACGACCCGCAGACCCGTCGGGAGCCCCGCATGCTCACGAGCGACCTGGCGCTGCGCGTCGACCCCGAGTACGACAAGATCTCGCGCCGCTTCCTCGAAGACCCGGTGGCGTTCGGCGATGCCTTCGCCCGCGCCTGGTTCAAGCTGACCCACCGCGACATGGGCCCCATCGCCCGGTACCTCGGCCCCGAGGTCCCCACCGAGGAGCTCATCTGGCAGGACCCGGTGCCCGCCGTGGACCACGCGCTCATCGACGCCGCCGACGCGGCCGCGCTGAAGCAGCAGATCCTGGCGACCGGACTCACCACCGAGCAGCTCGTGTCCACCACGTGGGCCGCGGCGTCATCGTTCCGCGGCAGCGACAAGCGCGGCGGCGTCAACGGCTCCCGCATCCGCCTGTCCCCGCAGAAGGACTGGCAGGTCAACAACCCGCCGCAGCTGAAGCTGGTGCTCGAGACCCTCGAGCAGGTGCAGGCGTCGTTCAACGACGGGCGCACCGACGGCAAGAAGGTGTCGCTGGCCGACCTCATCGTGCTGGCGGGCAACGCCGCGGTCGAGAAGGCCGCTGCCGCCGCCGGTGTCGAGGCCGAGGTGGTCTTCCACCCCGGTCGCACCGACGCCACGCAGGAGCAGACCGACGCCGAGTCGTTCGGCTACCTCGAGCCGGCCGCCGACGGGTTCCGCAACTACTACGGACCCAAGGCGTTCCTCCCGCAGGAGCACCACCTCATCGACAAGGCGAACCTGCTCACCCTCACGGCGCCCGAGATGACGGTGCTCGTGGGCGGACTGCGGGTGCTCGGCGCGAACTGGGACGGATCCGAGTACGGCGTGCTCACGAACCGCCCCGGTGTGCTGACGAACGACTTCTTCGTGAACCTGCTCGACCTCGGCACCACCTGGACGCCGCTGGACCCGGGTTCGCAGGCGTTCGAGGGCATCAAGGACGGCTCGGGCGAGCGTGTCGGCCGTGGCACGCGCGTCGACCTGCTGTTCGGCTCGAACTCCGAGCTGCGTGCGCTCGCCGAGGTCTACGCCAGCGACGACGCGAACGAGAAGTTCGTGCGCGACTTCGTGGCGGCGTGGGGCAAGGTCACGGAGCTCGACCGCTTCGACCTGCGCTGATCCGCAACACGACGACGGCCCGTCCCCGCAAGGGGGCGGGCCGTCGGTCGTTGCGCTCAGCCGAGTTCGCGTCCGTCGAACATCGCGCGGTGGGCGAAGCCCGCGATCAGCGCGCCGACGATCGGGAAGACGAGGAAGACCCACAGCTGCAGCAGTGCGTCTCCGCCGCCGTAGATCGCCGTCGCGATCGAGCGGGCCGGGTTGACCGAGGTGTTGTCCACCGGGATGGATGCCAGGTGGATGAGGGTCAGCGTGAGACCGATGACCAGGCCGGCGAGCTTGGTGCCCCGGCTCGGGTGGGTCACGCCGAGGATCACGAGCACGAAGATCGCGGTGAAGGCGATCTCCACCACGATCGCGGCTCCGAGGCCGAAGCCGCCGGGGGAGTGCTCGCCGAACCCGTTGCTGGCGAAGCCGCCGTCTTGGGCGGAGCGCAGCCAGCCGTCGGGTCCGAAGAGCCCGATGAGCACGATGAGGGTCGTGCCCACGATCCCGCCGATGATCTGCGCGATGATGTAGGCGCCGGTCTCGCGCCAGGGGAAACGGCCGGCGGCGGCCAGCCCGAGCGTGACGGCGGGGTTGAAGTGGCCGCCCGAGATCGGTCCCCACGCGTACGCGCCGGCGACGACCGTCAGCCCGAAGGCGAGCGCCACGCCCACGTAGCCGATGCCGAGCGAGGTGCCGTCTGGCCCCAGGCCGGCATCGGCGGCGAACAGGGCGGCGCCGATAGAGCCGAAGACCAGCAGGAACGTGCCCATCGCCTCGGCGACGAGCCGCGGCGCCATGCTCGGTCCTCCGGGGGCGGCGGCGTGGTCGAGAGGCGTGGGGGCGACGTGTTCTTCCGGACGGGGATCATTGCTCATGGCTGTGCCTCCTTTCGCGCTCACAGTAGCCCGCCGCCGCGGGCCCCGATAGCGCCACTGCGAGAGAGCGCGTCGGTCATTGCCGGAAGACGCGACTGATGGCGGCGGCCAGCACGGAGACCTGCATCCAGAGCATGGCGCGATACAGGGGGCGAAGCACGAGAGCGGCGAGGGGGCGCGGCCGGCGCTCCGCGGGTGGTTCCCAGGCCAAGGAGATGCCCAGGTGCGTGCCGCCGGCGGCGTGCTCGAGCGAGAGCGTCACGCGACGGGCGTGGCTGCGGGCGACGTCCGGATACCGGAAGCGCCACTGGACCGACACCGGTTCCTGTGTCGACACGAGATGCATCTCCTGCTGCCGCATCGCCGGTGTGATCCGCAGCGGTCGCCCGTCGGGGGCGTGCGTGCGGGGCCGGCCGATCCAGACATCGCCGCCGGCCCCGCCGTGCGGTCGGGTCACGCTGCCGATGACGGCATCCCATTCGGGGATCCGCTCCGCGTCGGACACCAGCGCCCACACCTGCTCCGGCGGCGCCGGAACGAACGCCGTCGTCGAGGTCGACAAAGGAGCCTGGTCTCGTCGTCGCCGCGGTGCCGACGGCAGCCGGTCGGCGTCGTCCAGGCGTCGTGCCACCTCGTCCGCATCGGTCCCGAGCCGCTCCAGGGTCGCGGCGATGAACCCGCTCGGCTCGGCGACCAGCGCGCGCAGGATCGCAGGCGCATCGCCGCCCCGGCCGGCGCGGGAGGCATCCTTCATGACCTGCAGCGCCCGCCCGCTCCAGTGGTACCCCTGCGTCTCGTGGAAGACGATCCGTCCGGGCTCCACCGCCGGCGCCTCGACCCCGAGAGACTCCAGCTGCGCGGTGTGCTGCGCCGACAGGGCGGCCCGCGTCTTCTCGACGGTCACGCCGAGGCTGCGCAGCACCTGACCTGCCACGCCGCCGTCGAGGGCCAGGGCGATGAGCAGGTGCTCGCAGTCCGCTTCGCGCAGGCCCTGACGGGAGGCCTCCTCCATGGCCATCAGCGACAGGACGTGGCTCGTGGCGACCGCCTCGCCGAACGTCGCCATCAGCCGTGCCTCCGCGGCACCGGGATGGCCGGGTCGATGCGTTTGGCGTACTTCTTGTGCACCGCCTGACGGCTGACGCCGAGGGCATCGGCGATGGTCTGCCACGTCATGCCCGCGCGCAGCGCAGCCTCGACCTGCCGCAGCTCGAGTCGGTCGGTGAGGATCCGCAGGGATGCCACGGCGCGCAGCCCAGCGCGAGGGTCGGCCGTGTCGCTGGCGGCGTCGGCGATCTGAGAAGCGTGCATGCTGTCAACATACGTTGCTGGCACAGGGAGTGTCAACCTGAGTTGCTAGGGGGTGGCGCGCACCGGCGGCTCAGAGCCGGCCGGCGGCCTTGAGCGCCAGATACCGGTCGGCGATCCGCGGTGGCAGGTCGTCGGCCGAGGCGGTGAGCGCATCGCCTCCCGCACGGGTCACGGCGGCGGCGACGCGCGCGGCGTCGCGGGCGCTGCGCTCGGCGGATGCCGCTCGGTACACGTCGTCGGCGGTGCGCCGGGTCGCGCGCCGCGCGGTGGGGGTGGGCGTCACGGGGTCCTCCGCCGCGCCGTCGGCGGCGGTGCCCACCAGCACGTGGGCACGCCGCGTCACCGCGCCCAACGACCCCAGAAAGCCCCGTGAGGCCTCCGGACTGTCCTGCGCGGTCAGCAGCACCACGAGCGCCGGCCGCGAGGTGAGGGCGCGCACCTGCGCGAAGGCGGCATCCCAATCGGTGTCGATGAGCTGCGCCTGCACGGGCGCCATCGCCTCGACCATGGCCGGCAGCAGGGCGGCGCCGTCGATGCCGGTGACCCGGGCGCGCAGCACCCGGTCGAACATCGCCAGGTGCACGTGGTCGCCGGCGCGCGTGGCGAGGGCTGCCAGCAGCAGCGCGGCCTCCATTGCGGCATCCAGGCGCACCCCGTCGCCCACCCGCGCGGCGGAGGTGCGACCGGTGTCCACGACGATCACCACGTGCCGGTCGCGCTCGGGGCGCCACGTGCGCAGCATCGTGGTGCCCGCGCGGGCCGTCGCCCGCCAGTCGATTGAGCGCACGTCGTCGCCGCGCACGTATTCTCGCAGGCTGTCGAACTCGGTGCCCTGACCGCGCACCTGCAGGCTGGTGTTGCCGTCGAGCTCCCGCAGCCGCGCGAGCCGCGACGGCAGGTGACGACGCGAGGCGAACGCCGGGAGCACGCGCACCGTGCCTGGCACGTCCAGCCGGGCCTGGCGCCCGGCCATCCCCAGCGGCCCCAGCGAGCGCACCACGACGAACCCGGAGCGCAGCTCGCCGCGGCGCACGGGCTGCAGCGGCACAGGCACGCGTCGCCGCTCCCCGGGAGGCACGTCGATCGCGGCGCGCTGCGTCGGGGCGCCGGCGGTGGGCTGCCACGCGTCGCGCAGCAGACCGCGCACCCGGCGACCGCCGGTGTTCTCGACCATGAGCGCGGTGTCGATCCGTTCGCCCAGGCGGGTGCGCGTCGGACCGGTGCGCGTCAGCCGCAGGCTGCGGGGGTGAGGGGCGACGGCGGAGTCGACCGCGGCGGTCGCCGCGCACAGCACCAGCCAGACCACCGCCACCGGCCAGGGCGGGATGCCCGCGGAGCCGAGCAGCA
This sequence comes from Microbacterium sp. zg-Y1090, assembly GCF_030246945.1. Classification (NCBI taxonomy): domain Bacteria; kingdom Bacillati; phylum Actinomycetota; class Actinomycetes; order Micrococcales; family Microbacteriaceae; genus Microbacterium; species Microbacterium wangruii. Next base: position 2,394,213 of record NZ_CP126742.1, on the reverse strand, counting down.
CGACGGGCACGACGCCGAGGGCGACGAGCACGGGGAAGCGGCCGGTGACGTACATGGGATTCCGATTCGGTGGCGGCGGCGGTCTAGATCGGCACGGGGGTCTGCTGCATCACGGCGGAGAGGATCGCCTCGACCGAGACCCCTTCGATCTCCGCCTCCGGGCGCAGCCGCAGGCGGTGGCGCCACGCCGGCACGACCATCGCCTGCACGTGGTCGGGGGTGATCGCCGGGTAGCCGCCCAGCCACGCCCAGACCTTCGCCGCCGCGAGCAGGGCCGTCGCGGCGCGCGGGCTCGCGCCCAGCTGCACGGACGGCGACTGCCGGGTGGCGCGGGCGAGGTCGACGACGTACGCGAGCACGTCGTCGGAGACGGCGACGGATGCCGCGGCCCGCTGCGCGGCGCGGATCTCGTCCGCGCCGACGACCGCGTCGATTCCCGCGGCCGCGAGGTCGCCGGGGCGGAAACCGTCGGCGTGGCGGCGGAGCACCGCCAGCTCCGCCTCGCGCGCGGGCACGTCGATGAGGAGCTTGAGCAGGAAGCGGTCGAGCTGGGCCTCCGGCAGCGAGTAGGTGCCCTCGTGCTCGATGGGGTTCTGCGTCGCCGCGACCAGGAAAGGGTCCGGGAGCGGCCGGGTGACGCCGTCGGCGGAGACCTGTCGCTCCTCCATCGCCTCCAGCAGTGCCGCCTGGGTCTTGGGCGGGGTGCGGTTGATCTCGTCCGCCAGCAGCACGTGGGTGAACACCGGGCCCTCGCGGAACTCGAACTCGCCCGAGCGGGCGTCGTACACCAGCGAGCCGGACACGTCACCGGGCATGAGGTCGGGCGTGAACTGCACCCGCGTGGTGTCCAGGCCGATGGCGCGGCTGAACGCGCGCACGAGCAGCGTCTTGGCGACCCCGGGCACTCCTTCCAGCAGCACGTGGCCGCGGGCGAGCAGCGCGATGAGCAGCCCGGTGACGGCGCCGTCCTGACCGACGACGGCCTTGCCGACCTCCCGTCGCACGCGGTTCATCGCCTCGCGGAGGTCGCCGTCCGACACAGCGGTCGTGACCGCGGGCGCGGCGGGGTCTGCGGGGGCCACGGGCGGCGGATCGAGGTGGGTCACTGCGGGTTCCTCTCGGGTCGGACGGCGTCGCGGACGGCCGTCTCCAGGTTCTCCAGGGCGTCGGCCAGCGCGACCAGCTCCCCGTCGTCGGCGGGCAGGTCGTCCATCAGGATGCCGCGTACGCGTGCCCGGTCGATGCCCAGGCGCGCCGCGGCGGCGTCGGCGATCTCGGGCGCGGCGGCTGCGGGGCCGAGCCCGAGCGTGCGGGCGAGGCGATCCAGCGTCCCCATGCGCAGCTGGTCGGCGGCATGCACGGCGTCCCTGGCGCGGGCGTACAGCCGGGCGCGGCCCTCTGTCGTCTCCGACGCCCGCACCGTGACCGGCAGCGTCTCGGCGACGAGGGGGCCGAAGCGGCGCCCGCGCCACAGCATGGCCGCAGACGCCGAAGCCAGCAGCACCACGATCGCGGGGGTGACCCAGTCGGGTGTCAGCTCGCCCAGACTCGGGGCGGTGTCGGGCAGGGCGCCGTCGCCGAGCGCGGGCAGGTACCAGACGACCTCGTCGTTGCGGCCGAGCAGGTGGGCGGCGAGGGCCGCGTTGCCGTCCTCCGCGAGGCCGGCGTTAGAGAAGAGCTCGCGCGCATCCAGGGCGACGATGCGGCCGGCATCCGTCTCCGCCAGCAGCAGACCGTAGCCGTCGCCCGACGGGTAGCAGGCGGTGACGCCGGAAGGCGCGGTGAAGACCGCCCCGGGGACGATGGTTCCCGAACGCTCTGCGTCGGGCAGCGCGCAGCCCGGCTCCGCATCGGCACCGTCGCCGACCCCGGCGCTCTGGGCACCCAGGAGCAGTCGCAGATCGCGCGAGCGCGGGTCGACGAGCACGACGTCTGCAGCGGCGCCGGCGATGTCCCGCAACGTGGCGTCGTCGAGCGGTGCCGTGTCGGTGATGACCAGCGTGGCGCCGCCCGCGGCGAGGGCGCGCTCGGCCGTCGTCCGGTCGCGGGCGACGGTCACCTCCACGCCCTGCCCGCGCAGCACCTCCGCCAGCGCTCTCGTGCCGGTGGGCCCGACGGAGGCGGGGTCCAGCGCATCCCGCTCGGTCCATTCGCCCGCGGCGAGCATCGCCGCCGAGCCCGCGCCGATCGCGAGGATCGCGGCGGCGATGAGCGCCCATGCGCCTGCGCGGCGGCGGGTGGCCGATGCCGGCGCGTCGGTCGTGGATGTCACAGGGCGACGCCGGCGGGCTGGAGTCGGGCGGGTGCGGACGCGGCCGCGTCCTCGTCCACCGACGCGACGGCCCGGTAGGTCACGGCGGTGCCGGGGCGGCGGAGGTACCGCACGTCGTCGAAGGTCGCGGCGGCGGCGTCGAGCCGGTCGGCCAGGGCAGGGAACGCGCGCGCGGCGTCGCGGGCGAAGGCGTGCACCGTCGCCCCCGGCGCGGCGTCGACGATGCCGCGCTCGCCCAGCGCGCGCGCGAGGGCGCGGAAGCGCTCGGTGATCGCGGCGTCCCACTCCCCGGCGGCGGCGTGGCTCTGCGCTGCGGCGCGCAGCTGCGCGGCGCTGCGCTGCTCGGTCGCGCCGAAGAGGTCGACGGGGCGCGCGGAACGGGCGGCCATCCGCGGCATGCCCCAGACCGCCAGTGCGATGACGACGACCGCGACGACCACCACCGACGCGACCACCGCGATCCAAGGCCCCCAGCCTTCGGGGACGCCTCCGCCGAACAGGTTCGCGAAGAACTCCGCCACGGCGTGCGCGAACCGGTCCAGCGGCGTGGGCTCGGCGATGTCGTACACCGGGTCGGCGAGCTCCTGCTCGGCCCAGCGCCGTGCCTCATCGCCGTCGGGGATCAGCGGCACGGCCCGGTTCAGGGGCGTGCCCACGGGGCGGTTCCCTCGGCGGGCGGCGCGGAGCCGTCGGGTGCCGTCCATCCCTCGGGGGGCGCGGCGACGCCCGGCGCCGGTGCGCCGGTCGGCCCTGTCGGCGCCGGTGCACCGGTCGGCCATCCCGGCGCCGCACCGGCCGGAGGCGCGGGCGGGTACGGGGCATATGGCGGGTAGGCCGGCGAGCCCGGATAGCCGGGAGACGGCGCGTAGCCGTAGGCGTAGGCGGGGGTCGGAGCGATGACGCGCCCGACGTGCAGCCGGTACGGGTCGGGCAGGTCCGCCACCCCGGCATCCCGGCGCTCCACATAGGCCAGCAGATCCTGGTCGAGGCCCTCGCGGCGCATGCGTGCGTCGATGTAGAGCAGCGACGTGGCCGTGGACTGCACGATGAGCGAGACGGCCTGGATCAGCACGGTGACCGCCTGCGTCAGCAGGCCGCCGACGATGAGGAGCACGAACCCCGACGTCTCGGGGTCTCCGGTGGGAGTGAGCACCGTGGACACCGCCGTCGTCGCCAGGGAGAACGGCACGCTCACCAGCTGACCGAGGGTGGCGAACGCCATCGAGATGATCACCACGACGCCCAGCATCGGCCAGAAGCGTCCCCGGGTGAGCGACCACGATCGCGCCAGGGCTCCGCGGATGGTGGCGTGCTCGAGGATGATCGTGGGGGCCACCAGCAGCAGCTTCACCGTCAGCCACAGGACGAGGGGGATCGCCGCGAGGCCCAGCCCGACGCCCAGCAGCACGCCCGACAGCACATCCGCGAACACCAGCGCCACGACGGCTGCCACGACCGCGCCCAGCACCACCAGCGTCGCCAGCGACAGCAGCAGCGTGTAGCCCACGAGGCGCCACGCCACCGGCTTCACCCGCGCCCACAGCACCCGCAGGGTGAGCTTCTCGGCGACCACCGCATGGGCGACCTCGCTGACGACGACGCCCTGCACGAGCACGCTCAGGGCGCTCAGCGCCAGGCCGATCAGCACACTGGCAGCCAGGACCATGGCGACGGACCCGGCGAGCACCTGGTCGAACGCAGGGGTGCCGGGGCGCAGGGTGTCCAGTCGCAGGAAGGCGGGGACACTCACCGCGACGATGACGGTGGTGCCGAGGAACGTGGCCACCGACTGCACCAGGACGGCGAATCCGAGCAGCACCCGCGGGTTCTGGCGCAGGGCCGAGAACGAGCGGCCGAGGACCAGCCCGAACGTCAGCGGACGCAGCGGGATGATGCCCGGGCGGGTGACGGGTGTCCAGGCCGGATATGCGGTCATGACTCTCCCTGTGCGGCTGGGGTTGTCCCATCGTGCCACACCGGCCGAGGTCGGGCGCGCGCCCGCCGGGGGCGCTGCCGCCACGTCCGTGGGGTGTCGGCTAGTCTAGGCGGAGCCCGTCCGCTCGTCCGCGGCGCGGGCCGGGGAACCCGGAGGACGAGCACGTACCCATGACCTCACGCATCCTGGTGGTCGATGACGATACCGCGCTGGCCGAGATGATCGGCATCGTGCTGCGCACCGAGGGCTTCGACCCCGTCTTCTGCGCCGACGGCGCGGCCGCGGTCGAGGCATGGCGCAGTGAACGGCCCGACCTCGTGCTGCTGGACCTCATGCTCCCCGGTGTCGACGGCATCGAGATCTGCACGCGCATCCGCGCCGAATCCGGCGTGCCCATCATCATGCTCACCGCCCGCACCGACACCGCCGACGTCGTGCGCGGCCTGGAGTCGGGCGCGGACGACTACATCGTCAAGCCCTTCAACCCGAAGGAGCTCGTCGCCCGCATCCGCACCCGCCTGCGCCCCGCGAGCCAGCCGGCGGGGGAGACGCTGCGCATCGGCGACCTCACCGTCGACGTCGCCGCCCACGAGGTGCGTCGCGGTGACGAGGTCATCGCCCTGACGCCACTGGAGTTCGAGCTGCTGGTGGCGCTGGCGAGCAAGCCGCAGCAGGTGTTCTCCCGCGAGATGCTGCTGGAGCAGGTCTGGGGCTACCACTACAAGGCCGACACGCGCCTGGTCAACGTGCACGTGCAGCGGCTGCGCGCCAAGGTCGAGCTCGACCCCGACAACCCCCGCATCGTCACCACGGTGCGGGGCGTGGGCTACCGCGCCGGCGCGGTGGTCTGAGGTCGATGGCGTCCCCGGGCGCGCGGGACGCGGAGTCCCGCCTGCGGGACTGGCGGTCGTGGCCCACCGAACTGGCGTTCGCGTGGCGCAGGTCGCTGCGCTTCCGCACCGTGCTGCTCACGCTCGGCCTGAGCGCCCTGGCGGTGCTGGCATCCTTCGTGTTCATGGCGCTGGCCATTCAGAACGACCTGTTCCAGTCGCGCCTGGAGCAGGTGCTCGACGACGCCAGCCGCACGACCCAGACCGCCCAGGCGACCCTGGACTCCGCGGAGGTCGCGGGCGACCCCGTCGCGGTGGACAACCTGCTGGTCAACGTCAGCACCGTGGCACGTCAGGCGTCCACCCAGATGACCGCGGCGCTGCGCACGGACACGACCTCTCCGCTGGCCCCGCAGGGCTTCACCACCGGAGGGCTGAACGAGGACTACCTCTCGGCGGGTCTGCGCGCGTCGGTGCAGGACGGACCCGAGCTGCAGTGGTGGCAGTCGGTGGCGCTGCCCGACGGGGAGGGCGGCACGGTGCCGGGCATCATCGTGGGCCAGCAGCTGCTGGTGCCCGAGGTGGGCGCGTACGAGCTGTACTTCGGATACGACCTGGCCGATGCGTCCCAGACCCTCGGTTTCGTGCAGGCCACCCTGTGGATCGTCGCCGGCGTGCTGGTGCTGCTGCTCGGAGCGATCTCGTGGATCGTGCTGCGTTCGGTCACCCGACCCATCGCGGATGCCGCGCGTACGAGTGAGCGCCTCGCCGAAGGTGACCTCGGGGTGCGCCTCCAGGTGCGCGGCGACGACGAGCTGGCCACCCTCGCCCGCTCCTTCAACGCGATGGCCGACAGCATCGAGTCGCAGATCAAGGACCTCGCCGACCTGTCGCTCGTGCAGCAGCGGTTCGTCTCGGATGTCTCGCACGAGCTGCGCACGCCGCTGACGACGATCCGGCTGGCCTCCGACATGCTCAACGACCGGCGGGACGAGTTCGACCCCGCCACGGCGCGCGCCGCCGAGTTGCTGCACGCACAGGTTCAGCGGTTCGAGACGTTGCTGACAGACCTGCTGGAGATCAGCCGATACGACGCCGGCTCCGTGCAGTTGGAGACGGAGCCGACGAGCATGGCCCAGCTGGCGGAGGACGTCATCGCCTCGATGCAGCAGCTCGCCGACCAGCACGGCACCGACGTGCGCCTGATCGCGCCGGGGGGTTATTCGCCGGTGGACATGGACCCGCGCCGGGTGCGTCGCATCGTGCGCAATCTGCTCGGCAACGCCATCGAGCACGGCGAGGGGCGGCCCATCGTGGTCACCGTCGACAGTGACCAGCGCGCGGTGGCGCTGGGGGTCCGCGACTACGGGCTGGGCATGACCGCGGCGGATGCCGAGCGGGTGTTCGACCGGTTCTGGCGCGCCGACCCCGCCCGCACCCGCACGATCGGCGGCACGGGGCTGGGGCTCTCGATCGCGCTCGGCGACGCACGGCTGCACCGTGGAACGCTGGCCGTCTGGTCGCAGCTGGGGCGCGGCACCCACTTCGTGCTGACCATCCCGCGCCACGACGCCGATCTCGACGGCGCGTCCCCCATCCCCGCAGATCCGGGGGACGACGCCACCTTCGACACGCTGGGTTTGACCCAGCCCATCGAGATCCCACCCGCCGACCGGAGGGAAAGACGATGAGACGACCGCTGCGCGCCGTCGTGCTCGCGTTCGCGACGGCATCCGCGCTGGTGCTGTCGGCCTGCGCGGGCCTTCCCACCAGCGGCCCGGTCAACCCCGGACTGCCGCTGGACGGCGATTCCCGACCGCCGGACATCTCGTTCGTCGCCGACCCGCCCCAGCCCGGCGCCACCCCGTTGCAGATCGTCGAGGGGTTCATCCGCGCCGGCTCCGGCACCCGCGGGGAGTGGGCGACCGCGCGCGAGTACCTCACCTCGCAGGCGCGCGAGGAGTGGGACCCCACCGCGGGCGTCACCGTCGACGACTCCGCCGAGCGCCAGTACATCGAGGCGTCGGAGGATGCCGTCCTGCTCAGCGTGCGCGCCGACGCCACGGTCGACGGGGCGGGGGAGTACGAGGACGTCGGCGGGATCGCGCTGGAACTGCCGTTCCGCCTGGCGAAGGAGGACGGCCAGTGGCGCATCAGCGAGGCGCCCGACGGCATCGTGATGGATGACGCCTGGTTCCAGGTGGTGTTCCGCAGCTATGCGCTGGCGTACTTCGATCCGACGTGGAGCTACCTCGTGCCCGACGTGCGGTGGTTCACCACCACCAACCCCGCTACCAGCATCGCCAGCGCGCTGCTGGAGGGCGAGCCGAGTCCGTGGCTGGCGGGTGCCGTGGCCACGGCCGTGCCCGAAGGCGTGACCCTCGCCGCGCGCACGGTTCCCGTGCGCGACGGCGGCACGGCGCAGATCGAGCTGACGGCGGGCGCGCTGGACCTGGACCGCGAGACCCTCGACCGCATGCAGACGCAGCTGGAGGAGAGTCTGGCCGGGGCAGGTGTGACGGCCGTGCAGCTGGCGGTGGACGGTCAGCCGCTGGCCGCGACGCGCGTCGAGGCCCGCTCCACCCGCGTGCCGCCCCAGGCGCTCGTGCTCGTCGGCGACACGTTCGGGTTCCTCAGCGGCGACACCGTCGAGCCGATCCCGCAGCTGTCCGATGCCATCCTCGACGTCGCCCCCACCGCCGTGCAGGTGACCGCTGATCAGCGCACCGCGGCGGTGCTGCGCGCCGGCGGCGCGGTGGCGCGCGTGGACGGGGGGACCTGGTCGGAGGTGGACACCCGCCCCGACCTCATCGCGCCGTCCGTCGACAACGACGGGTGGGTGTGGAGCGTGCCGCGCACCGACCCTCGCGCCGTGCGCGCCTCGGGGCCGGACGGCACCGTGGTCGAGGTGGCGGATGCCTGGCCGGACGCCTCCCGGATCACCTCGATGGAGGTGTCGCGCGACGGCACCCGGGTGGCAGCGCTCGTCACGGAGGGCGGCCGATCGGCCGTGTGGGTGGCCGGCATCATCCGTGACGGACGGGTGCCCGTGCGGCTCGGCGAGCCGCACCCGCTCTCGCCGCTGGAGGGCACCGGTGTCGACGTCGGCTGGATGGATGCCAGTCATCTCGGCGTCGTCGCCGCGGTCGAGGACGACACCACCATCGTCGAGCAGCTGGTCGGCGGTCCTGCGACCTCCGTCACCGGACCGGCGCGCACGGTCGCCATCTCCGCGACCAACCAGGTCTCGATCGCGCGGCTGCTCGACGCCCAGGGCGCGATGTACGTCCGTCGCGGCACCAATTGGGGCACGACCGCGTCGGGGGTGCGTGTCCTCGCCTCGGTGCAGGGCGCCCCCGACTGAGACTCCTGCACAGCAGGGAGATCGCGCGGAAACCAGCGGATGCCGGGGAGAACGTGTCCCGGCATCCGTCACCCCCGCGCACACTGGGGCATGGCCCCGCTCCACCCGTCCGTGCGTGACGCGCTCGCCGCTGCGCTGGCGCTGGCCTTCCCCACGTGGTGCGCGGGGTGCGACGACCCCGACACGGCGCTGTGCGCCGACTGCCGCGCCGCCCTCGCACCACCCCGGCTGATCCTGCACCGCAGGCTGGGCGGCCTCGACGTGCACAGCGCCCTGGAATTCGACGGCGTAGCCGCGCGGGTGCTGCGGGCTTTCAAGGAGGAGGGGCGGACGACCCTGGCCACCGCCCTCGCCCCGGCGCTCGCCGCGGCTCTGGGATCGTGCGGGGAGAGCACCGCGGTCGTGCCGGTTCCTTCGACGGCGGCGGCCGTGCGGCGGCGGGGCTACCGGCCGGTCGAACTGCTCGCCCGTCGCGCGGGTGCCCGCCCGTGGCGCCTGCTGCGGGTGGTGCGCGCCAGCGCCGACCAGCGCGGCCTCACCCGCGCAGCACGTGCGCAGAACGTCGCCGGATCGCTGGAGGCGGCGCCTGCCGCGGCAGGACGGCGCGTCGTGCTCGTGGACGACGTCGTGACCACCGGGGCCACTCTCGCCGAGGCGGCGAGAGCCTTGCGGGCTGCCGGGGCGCAGGTCGTGGCGGCGGCGACGGTGGCCGCCACGCCGCGGCACGGCGCGCGCCTGTCGGGGATGTGACACCGGCGCGGCCGAAGGGTAGCGTTGCAGGTACAAGGCGACTGATGGTCCGCCCTTGGCCGGGCGGACCGGAACAAGGAGGTCAAGGATGGATACCAGCATTGTCGGCGTGGGAGTGGGAATCAGCGATCGATTCCGCACCGTTGTCGAAGACAAGGCTCAGCGTGTAGAGCACCTTGCTCCGCGGGCCCAGCGGCTGGACGTCAAGGTGACCCACCGCGCCTACCACAACGGCCGCATGGAAGACGAGACGGTCGAGCTCACCCTCACCGGCAAGGGTCCGCTGGTGCGGGCCGAGGCCACGGACGGTGACAAGTTCGCGGCACTGGACCTCGCCGTCGACAAGCTCGCCGAGCAGCTGCGTCGCGCCAAGCAGAAGCGACTGGATGCTCGCGACAAGCCGCGCGGCGCGACCTTCAAGAAGGAGAACGGCTCGCTGGAGGGCATCGACGTGCAGCCCGCATCGGCCGACGTGCTCAAGGCCGTCGCCACCGGCTCCGTGCCCGTGCAGACCGACCCCGAGGAGGAAGCCGACTACACCCCGGTCGTCATCCGCACCAAGGAGTTCGCCGCGGAGTGGATGACGGTCGAAGAGGCGGTCGACCGCATGGAGCTGGTCGGCCATGACTTCTTCCTCTTCATCGACGCCCGCACCGATCACCCGAGCGTCGTGTACCGGCGCAAGGGCTGGGACTACGGCGTCATCTCGCTGACCGCCGCCGCGCCGCCGGCTGCGTCGTAGCAGCAGACCTCGAAGCGGATGCCGCGTGGATCATCGCCTACACGCGGCATCCGCTTCTCTGTGCCCGGCGTCGACCCGACACGGGGTCGGGCAGGGGAGTGGGGCAGGCAGCGCCGCGGGCGCCGGCGGCGCACCGTGAAGGAGCCGACCTGCGCGGGGCTCAGTCGAACATGCCGTCCAAGAGGCTGCCGATGACGAGCCCGCCGAGGATTCCGCCCATGACGTTGTTGCCGCCGGGGCCGCCGCGTCCGCCGCCCCAGCCGCCCTGCGGGCCGCCCCATCCCGCATCGGGGCGGGAGGAGTCGATGTCGCGCTGGGCGTACTGCAGCGCCTCGGAGGCCAGCAGCCCGCAGCGGCGCGCATCGGCGAGAGCGCGCTCCCTGTCGTCCTCGGCGATCGGACCCGCCGCGACCGACGCCAGCCCGAGGCGCAGGCTCTCGGCCTCGGCGAGGCGCGTGCGCGCGTCGGCCCCGATCCAGCCGCGGTGGCCGGAGATGACCGATCGGGCCACGGCCAGCTGGCGGTCGGCGTCGTCGATGGCGTGACGCACGTGCGCCTCGTCGGGGAGCGGGCGCGCCGCCCGCTCGCGCGCCAGTGCGATCGCGGCATCCAGCGCGGCGTTCTTCTCACGCAGCACCGTGAGCTCTGCGAAGGGGTCGGCCTTGCCACCGGCAGGGGTGAGGTCGTTGAGGGCGCGCTCCAGCTCCGCCGTGGCGCGGGTGACAGCCGGCACCTGGGGTGCGGTGCGCGCGACGACGATGTCCTCGCGGGAGTCGGCCACGACGGCCGCCAGCGTCGACTGGGCGCGCAGAGCCTCGACCTCGAAGTCGTCGACGGCGTCGAGCAGCGTTCCCGCCCGTCGCACCGCCTCCATCGACGCTTCGAGCGCGACGTTGGCGGGCCCGCGCTCACCGGCGTCGCGGCGGCGCTCGGCGACATCGGCGCCGTGCTCTGCGAACTCCAGCAGCGCAGCGGCCTCGTCAGGATTGCCCGACACCCGCTGCGCGGCAGCGGGGGCGTAGCGCGAGTTGACGCGTTCGACCACGGCGCGGGCGGTCGACAGGCGCGCGGTGAGGCGGGCGACGTCGGCACGGATGCCGGCGAGGATCTCGGGGGCGCGGCGCGCGCGCTCGATGCGCTCGGCCAGGGCGCCGGTGCGGTCGTCGATCAGATCGTCCGCCCACTCGCACAGCTGGACGATGCGGGCGTTGCGCGTGCGCAGCTCCTCGACGGTGTCGGGGATGTCGTCGTGGTTGAGCTGATTGAGGTGGAACGCCTCGCCGAGGTGGTGACGCACCGCCGCCAGCGCTTCTCGGAGCTCGACCGTGGCGTCGGCGCCGAGCTCGGCGTCGGCGAACACGAGCTCGTCGCTGATGGAGCGCAGTCGCTCATCCGTTGCCACGAGCGCTGCTCCCGCGCGTCGGGCCAGATCAGCGTCCTGCTCCTGCAGCTCCTGCTGCTCGCGCTTGCGCTTTCCCCAGAATCCGGCCATGTGATGATCCTAAAGGCGCAGCCGCTGCGCGCGCCGAGGTTCGCTCACGGCGAGAGGGTCGACGCGACGTTCGGGCGACGCCGAGGTCACAGGCGGATAACATGGCGATGTATGCCCGCGCGCCCGAGCGTGACGGTGCCGGCGCAACCCGCGCCCGAACGACAGATGGAGATGCCCCGTGGCCAACCCTCTCGAGAAACTGCTCCGTGCCGGTGAGGGGCGCGTGCTCAGGCGCCTGCAGCAGGTCGTCAAGGCGGTCGGCGCCCTCGAAGAGGACTACACCCAGCTCACCGACGAGGAGCTGCGCGGCGAGACCGCCGAGCTGCGCGCCCGCTACGAGGCCGGTGAGACGCTCGACCAGCTCATGCCCGAGGCCTTCGCCGCCGTGCGTGAGGCGGCCAAGCGCACCCTGGGCCAGCGCCCCTACGACGTGCAGGTGATGGGCGGCGCAGCGCTTCACCTCGGCAACATCGCCGAGATGAAGACCGGTGAGGGCAAGACCCTGACCGCGGCGCTCCCGGTGTACCTCAACGCCATCGCCGGCAAGGGCGTGCACGTCATCACCGTCAACGACTACCTCGCCTCCTACCAGGCCGATCTCATGGGCCGCGTCTACCGCGCGCTCGGCATGACCTACGGCACGATCGTGGCCGGCCAGAACCCGCAGGTGCGCCGCGAGCAGTACGCCGCCGACATCACCTACGGCACCAACAACGAGTTCGGCTTCGACTACCTGCGCGACAACATGGCCTGGCGCAAGGAGGACCTGGTCCAGCGCGGCCACTTCTTCGCCATCGTCGACGAGGTGGACTCCATCCTCATCGATGAGGCACGCACCCCGCTGATCATCTCCGGCCCGTCCTCGGGCGAGGCGAACCGGTGGTTCGTGGAGTTCGCGAAGATCGCCAAGACGCTCGAAGCGGGAGTCGACTACGAGGTCGACGAGAAGAAGCGCACGATCGGCGTGCTCGAGCCGGGCATCGAGAAGGTCGAGGACTACCTCGGCATCGACAACCTGTACGAGTCGGCCAACACACCCCTCATCTCGTTCCTGAACAACTCGATCAAGGCGCTCGCACTGTTCAAGCGCGACGCCGACTACGTCGTGATGAACGACGAGGTCATGATCGTCGACGAGCACACCGGCCGCATCCTCGTCGGCCGCCGTTACAACGAAGGCATCCACCAGGCGATCGAGGCGAAGGAGGGTGTTCCAGTCAAGGCCGAGAACCAGACCCTCGCCACGGTCACGCTGCAGAATTACTTCCGCCTGTACGAAAAGCTCGCCGGCATGACGGGTACCGCCGAGACCGAGGCGGCGGAATTCATGTCGACCTACAAGCTCGGCGTCGTTCCGATCCCCACCAACAAGCCGATGATCCGCAAGGATCAGCCCGACCTGGTGTACAAGAACGAGCAGGCGAAGTTCACCCAGGTCGTCGAGGACATCGCCGAGCGCCACGCAGCCGGGCAGCCGGTGCTGGTGGGCACCGTGAGCGTGGAGAAGAGCGAGTACCTCTCCCGGCTGCTGGCCAAGAAGGGCATCAAGCACGAGGTCCTCAACGCCAAGAACCACGCGCGTGAAGCCGAGATCGTCGCCCGTGCCGGGCGCCTGGGCGCCGTGACCGTCGCGACGAACATGGCCGGTCGAGGCACCGACATCATGCTCGGCGGCAACGCCGAGTTCCTCGCGGTGCAGGAGATGAAGGCCAAGGGTCTCGACCCCGCCGAGACCCCCGAGGAGTACGAGGCGGAGTGGGACGCGGTGTACACCGCGGTGCGCGACACCGTCGCGGAGGAGGCCGAGAAGGTCGTCGCCGCCGGCGGCCTGTACGTTCTGGGCACCGAGCGTCACGAGTCGCGCCGCATCGACAACCAGCTGCGCGGCCGCTCCGGTCGACAGGGCGACCCCGGAGAGAGCCGGTTCTACCTGTCGCTGACCGACGACCTGATGCGCCTGTTCCAGTCGGGGGCCGCCGAGGCGATCCTCGCGCGCACCAACTTCCCCGACGATGTCGCGATCGAGTCGACCATGGTCTCGCGGGCGATCAAGAGCGCCCAGTCCCAGGTCGAATCCCGCAACGCCGAGATCCGCAAGAACGTCCTGAAGTACGACGACGTCCTCAACCGGCAGCGCGAGGCGATCTACGCCGACCGCCGTCACATGCTCGAAGGTGATGACCTGTCGGACCGCATCTCGCACTTCATCGAGGATGCGATCGGCTCGGTCATCGACGACCACACCTCGTCGGGCCACACCGAGAGCTGGGACTTCGACGCCCTGTGGACGGAGCTGAAGACCCTGTACCCGGTCTCGGTCACGATCGACGAGGTCGTCTCCGAAGCCGGCCACAAGGGCCGCATCACCCCGGAGATCCTCAAGCGCGAGATCCTCTCCGACGCCAAGATCGCATACGAGCGCCGCGAGGAGTCGCTGGGTTCGCCGGCGATGCGCGAGCTGGAGCGTCGCGTCGTGCTGCAGGTGCTCGACCGCCGCTGGCGCGACCACCTGTACGAGATGGACTACCTCAAGGACGGCATCGGCCTGCGCGCGATGGCTCAGCGCGACCCGCTGATCGAGTACCAGCGCGAGGGCTATCAGATGTTCCAGGCGATGATGGGGCAGATCAAGGAGGAGTCGGTCGGGTTCCTCTACAACCTCGAGGTCGAGGTGCGTCGCACCGACGGCCAGGAGGCCGAGGTCGAGGCGAAGGGCCTCGTCGCTCCCGAGCAGCCGCGGCTGGAGTACTCCGCGCCCAGCGACTCCGGTGACGTCGAGGTGCGCAACGAGCGCGGCCAGGTGCAGCAGGCGGCGACCGCCCGGCTGCGCGAGGCTCGGGCCGCCGGAGCGCCCGGCGCCGTCGTCGACGCCGAGCCGCAGGAGGGCGCCCGCGGCGCGTTCGGCCAGCGCACGGAGGCCGCGGCCCCCGGTGCGAGCGGTGGGCAGAACCGCGCACAGCGCCGCGCCGCCGGCAAGAAGAAGTAGCACCGAAGGCATCCCGCCCGCCGCAGGCGGGAGGGCGCACCGGCGCAGGACGACTCCCACGGGAGCCTCCTGCGCCGGTGGTGTCTGCGGCGCCGGCGCAGGAGACGCCCCGGCGACGGGGATATCCTGATCCGATGAGCCCGCTGCGCACGCTCGACCAGTCGAGCAAGCTGAAGAACGTCCTCTACGAGATCCGCGGTCAGGCCCTTGTGGAGGCCGACCGGCTCGAGGCCGACGGGCACACGATCCTGAAGCTCAACACCGGCAACCCGGCGGCGTTCGGGTTCGAAGCGCCCTTCCAGATCGTGCGGGACATGATCGAGGCGGTGCCCCAGGCGCACGGTTACAGCGACAGCCGCGGCATCATGTCGGCGCGGCGGGCCGTGGTCTCCCGCTATGAGCAGACGCCGGGATTCCCGCTGTTCGATCCCGACGACGTCTACCTCGGCAACGGCGTCTCCGAACTGATCACGATGACCATGCAGGCGCTGCTGGACGAGGGTGACGAGGTCCTCATCCCCGCGCCGGACTACCCGCTGTGGACGGCGATGACGAGCCTCGCCGACGGCACGCCGGTGCACTACCGCTGCGACGACGCCGCCGGCTGGCAGCCCGACCTCGAGGACATCCGTGCCAAGGTCACCCCCCGCACCAAGGCGATCGTCGTGATCAACCCCAACAATCCCACCGGCGCGGTCTACAGCCGCGAGGTGCTGCAGGGGATCGTGGACATCGCGCGCGAGCACTCGCTGCTGCTGCTGTCCGACGAGATCTACGACCGCATCCTGTTCGACGGCGCCGAGCACATCCCGCTCGCGACCCTCGCCCCCGATCTGCTGTGCCTGACCTTCAACGGTCTGTCCAAGACCTACCGCGTGGCCGGCTACCGCTCCGGCTGGCTGGTCATCACCGGCCCGAAGAAGCATGCGGCCGGGTTCCTGGAGGGCATCCAGCTGCTGGCATCCACCCGCCTGTGCCCGAACGTCCCCGCGCAGCACGCGGTGCAGGCGGCGCTGTCGGGCGTGCAGTCGATCGACGCGCTCATCGCCCCATCCGGGCGGCTGCACGAGCAGCGGGATGCCGCGTGGCAGGGCCTGGAGGCGATCCCCGGTGTCACGTGCCACAAGCCCGCCGGCGCGCTGTACGCCTTTCCTCGACTCGACCCCGAGGTCTACGAGATCCACGACGACAGCCGCCTCGTCTACGACTTCCTCGTCGCCGAGCACGTGCTGCTGGTGCCGGGGACCGGGTTCAACTGGCCCACGCCCGACCACCTGCGCATCGTGACCCTCCCCGAGGCGCGTGTGCTCACCGAGGCGATCGAGCGGCTGGGGAACTTCCTGTCCTCCTACCGCCAGTGACCGGAGCGGACGCGCCGCGTCCCGTCAAGCCTCTGCCGGCCATCGCCGCCGCTTCCTATCGTCGGGCGCATGGCAATCGAGCTGAACAGACCCGCCCTGCGTCACGCGCGCGCCCTCATCCGCGACGGCAAGGTCGTCCGCGACGAGCGCGACGACTGGTCCGAGGCCGCGCCCGATGCGGATGAGGAGAACGCCTTCATCGACAAGGCCGGCTGGACCGAGTACTCCCATTGGCACCTCGGCGTCGACCGCAGCGAGAACGCGCAGACCAAGAAGGCTTACACGTTCCCGTTCGGCAACTTCCAGCGCGTGCACCGCTCCGGGGTCATCTCCGGCGAGAGTCGCGCCGCGCAGTACGATCACGCGGAGATCCGCGACGCGCTCGCCTCCCTGCTGACGTTGATCGACGACGGCGACCGTTAGGCCGCGACGTCACAGGAGCGCCAGCGAGGTGGCACGCCACCGGTGGTCCATCCCCTCCAGCCGGATCGCCACCGCGCGCGTGCGTGCCGGTCCGGACACCACCACCACCGCCTCCACGACGCCGTCCAGCGGTGAGGACTGCCGGATCGTGCCGATGGTGTGCACCGGGCGGGCGGCGGGCACCCCGCGGGCGCTGCGGGCACGCGCTGCGAGGTTGGCCCGCGTCACCAGGGCGCGGTAGGTCTCCTCGGTGAACCAGCGCGCGAGCTGGTCGACTTCGCGCACTCCCGCCAGCACCTCCAGCACGCCCCGGGTGAGGTTGCGCAGCAGCGGCTCGGGGTCGGGAAGATCCTCGGCGGAGGTGCGCTGCGGCGCGAGGAAGTCGTCGACAGCGATGCTCGTCGAGACGGCTCGCGGCGCCGGAGAGGGGGAGGGGAGCATCAGGCTTCCTTTCTCTCGGCGGATCGCGCAGCGGGAAGTGGCACGAGTGAACCACAACGCCAGGACGGCGCGGGATGAGAATGCTCCAACCTGTGGACAACCGGGAGGGACGACGGCGGCCGGGCGCTACATTCGCGGAATGCGCTGGGACCGCCTGTTCGAGGACCTCGAGGACCAGCTCGCGTCCGAATGGGAAGCCGAGCGGGCGGCGCTCGACACCGAGGCCGAGCGACTGCGGCTGTCCAAGCTCACGCTGCGTGAGCGGCTGCGCGCGCTCGCGGGGGCGGATGCCGCCGTCTCCGCGGAACTGCGCGACGGCACCGTCGCCGCCGGCACGGTCTCTTCCGTCGGTGCGGACTGGTTCGCACTGGACACGGCCACCCGCCGCAGTGCGGCGATGCTGGTGCCGCTGGCGGCCCTGACGGCGCTGGGGCTGGCGCAGGAAGAGCTGCTGCGCACCGCGCGACCCGGGCAGCCGGCCGCACGTCTGGCGGATCGGATGACACTGGGGTTCGTGCTGCGCGACCTGTCGCGACGGCGCATCCCGGTGGCCGTGGGCGTGGGGCCGGGCCGCGTGCTCACCGGCACCATCGACCGTGCGGCGGCCGACCATCTGGACCTCGCCCTGCACGATCGGGATCGGCCACGTCGTGCGGGAGAGGTCAGCGGACACCGCATCGTCGCGACCGATGCCGTGTCGTGGGTGCGGCTGGACGCCACGGTCCCGCTGGGGTGAGCCGGCGGGCCTCAGTCCGGGCGGTGCACCGTCCCCCGGCCCCACAGCTCGGGGAAGCTCGCCGCGTTGGACTCCCGCCACAGCGCCATGCGCCGCGCCTCCTCCGCCTGGGCGTCGAGATACTCCTCGACGCTGTCGTGCTCGATGCGCCACCGCGCCGGCGAACCCACCTTCATACCGCGGAGCCTGCCGTCGAGCACGAGGGCGACCACCTCGTCGACGGTCACGCTCAGCAGCTCGGCGACCTGCGCGGGGGCGAGCAGGCGCGCCTCGGAGGGGGTCATGCGGGGCATGCCCTCATTATCGGTGTCCGGGGGCGTTGCGGGCGCCCCCGCACCGGGCTGTGGATAACCTTCGGCACATCCTCAGTCTCTGGGTCACGATGGGGGCATGAGCGCACCGGAGATCCCGCCCGCGCGAAAGCGGGCGCCATGGGCCGACGTCAGGTTCGCCCTCGGCGTCGTCCTGATCGTCGCGTCGGTGGCCGGGGTCTGGTTCGTGGTGTCGGCGTCACGACAGACGGTGCCGGTGTTCGCCGCGGTGCGCACCATCGTGCCGGGTGAGGCCATCGACGCCGCGGCCGTGCAGGTCGTCGACGTCGCGCTCGGCCAGGTCAGGGAGGCATACGCCGCCCCGGGACTGCTCGAGCCGGACGCGATCGCCACGCGCACGATCACGTCGGGAGAGCTGGTGCCGCTGAGCGCCGTCGGCCCCGCGTCGTCGGGCGATCTCACCTCGGTGGTGCTGCGATCCACGACCGATGTGCCTGCGAGCGTCGCGGCGGGCACGCGGGTCGAGGTGTGGTCGGCGCCCGCGATGGAGCGCGGCCAGTTCGATCAGCCCCGCATCCTCGTGCCGGACGCGACCGTCGCCACCGTCACGCGTGATGACTCCGTGCTCGGCTCCGACGGGGCGGCGCTCGAACTCATCATCCCGCGCGCCGACGTCGCGGCCGCTCTGGCGGCGGTGGCCGGTGGGGCCGCACTGTCGGTCGTGCCCCTGGCGGGCGGTGGCCGGTGACCACCGCGGTCGTGGCCGTCGACGGCGCCGCCGCCTCCGACATCGCGCTGAGCCTGGAACGGCACGGCGTGCAGGCCTCGGCGGCGGTGAACGCGGCCGCTCCCGCGCGCGCGGCGGCGGACCCTCTTCTGGACGATGCCGGGCGGGAGCTGCTGGCGGTCGTCACCGCCGCCGACCTGCTCCTCCTCGAGCTGCGGCGGGACACGATCGCCCCCGCACTGGTCTCGCTGTGCGACCGGCACGGGGTTCGCATCGTGCCGCTGTGCGCTGCCGCAGGGGAGGGCCGCCTGGCAGAGCTCTACGGACTGGCCGCACCGCTGCCGCTGACCGACCTCGAAGCGCTTCCGCGAGCCCTCGCGATGGATGCCGTACCGGCCGCCCCGCCGACGGCGCCGGCGGCGTCGGGCAGGGTGATCGCGGTGTGGGGGCCGACAGGGGCGCCGGGGCGCAGCACGCTCGCCGTCGAAATCGCCGTCGAACTGGCCCGCGACGGCCGCAGGGTGGGCCTGGTCGATGCCGACACCCACGCTCCGTCGCTCGCCCTCGCTCTGGGGCTGGCCGATGAGGGGCCGGGGTTCGCGTCCGCCTGCCGTCAGGCGGAGCAGTCCACGCTCACCTCCGCCGAGCTCAGCCGGATCGGCGTGCCGCTCGGCCGCGGTGTCGAGGTGCTCACCGGGCTGAACCGCCCCGGCCGTTGGCCGGAGCTCACCGGCGACCGCATCACGGCGGCGCTGGACGTCTGCCGCCGGTGGGCGGACGAGATCGTCGTGGACGTGGCCGCGTCGCTGGAGCGCGACGAGGAGATCGTCAGCGACCTGGCGGGGCCGCGCCGCAACGCGGCCACACTGGCGGTGCTGCAGGCTGCCGACCTCGTGGTGGCCGTGGCCGCGGCAGACCCCGTCGGCATCGCGCGGTTCGTGCGAGGGCACGCCGACCTGCGAGCCACGATCGGCGCCACACCGGTGGTCGTGGTGGTGAATCGGCTGCGCGCCGGTGCGCTGGGGGTCGATGCGCGCGGACAGGTGCGGGCGACGCTCGAGCGGTTCTGCGGCATCCGCGACGTGTGGTTCGTTCCGCTGGACACCCGCGCCGCGGATGCCGCGATGCTGTCGTCCCGGCCGGTGCGGGAGGTGGCGGGGCGCAGCGCGCTGTCCTCGGCGGTGCGCCGGCTTGTCGGCGAGGCGCTGGCGCCGGTGGCTGCGGAGTCCGCGCCCGCCGCACGGCCGCGCCGCGAGCGCGCAGGCCGGAGGGGGTGGTCGTCGGCGCGGACCGCCTGAGTGCACCCGATTAGGCTGAAAGGATGTCGACGCTCAGCGATCTCGTCTATGCCCAGGGATGGGCCACCGCCGACGATGTGGAGTGGCTGCACCGCCTCGCCGGCGACAGCCAGCTGCTGGCCGATCTGGCGTTCGCCGACATCGTCATCTGGGTTCCGACCGCGGACGGCTCCTTCATCGCGGTGGCGCACACCCGGCCGAGCGGCGCGGCCACGCTGTTCTACCGTGACATCGTGGGCGACCTCATGCGCCCGCAGTGGCGCACGCAGGTGCGCGACGCGTTCACCGGCGCCCGCATCGTGGATTCCGCCTCGCCCGACTGGTTCGAGGAGACCCCCACGCGGGTGCGGGCGGTGCCGATCGTGCGGGAACGGGCCACGGGCGATGACCCCCCCCGGGTGCTCGGCGTGCTCACCCGCCACACCAACCTCGGTGAGACCCGCACGCCGTCGCGCCAGCAGATCACCTTCAACGACTGCGCCGACGACCTGTTCGCGATGGTCGCCTCGGCCGACTTCCCCGACCTGACCGCCCCCACCTCGCCGCGCCGCGGCGCGCCGCGCGCCTCGGACGGCCTCATCCGCCTCGACCCCGACGGGGTGACCACGTTCGCCAGCCCCAACGCGCTGTCGGCGTTCAACCGGCTGGGCTTCGAGGAGGAGCTGGAAGGGGAGTCGCTCGTCGAGGTCACCACCGGCATCCTCCCCGCGTCACGGCAGTTCGACGAGTCCCTGCCCGTCGTGGTCAGCGGGCGCGCGCCCTGGCGGGCCGACATCGAGGCGCGGGGCGTCACGGTCTCGCTGCGGACCATTCCGCTGCGCGATCACGACCAGCGGATCGGCGCGATCGTGCTGTGCCGCGACGTGACGGAGATCCGCCACCAGGAGCAGGAGCTCATCACGAAGGATGCGACGATCCGTGAGATCCACCACCGGGTGAAGAACAACCTGCAGACGGTCGCATCGCTGCTGCGCATCCAGGCGCGACGCACGCATTCCGACGAGGCGCGGGAGGCGCTCACGCAGGCGATGCGGCGGGTGTCGGCCATCGCGGTGGTGCACGACACCCTCTCCGGCGGCCTCGCCCAGAACGTGGACTTCGACGACGTCTTCGCGCGGGTGCTCAAGCTCGTCGCCGAGGTCGCCGCAGCGCCGAACACACGCGCGCGCACGCGCACCACCGGCCGCTTCGGCACGTTGCCCAGCGAGTACGCCACGCCGCTCGCCCTCGCGCTGACCGAGCTCGTGACCAACGCGGTCGAGCACGGGCTCGCCGGCAAGGAGGGCGACGTGGAGATCGCCGCCGAGCGATCCGATGACCGACTCGCGGTGAGCGTGCGCGACACGGGGATCGGCCTGCCGGAGGGTCAGGTGGGTCGCGGTCTGGGAACGCAGATCGTGCGCACCCTCATCCAGGGTGAACTGGGTGGCACGATCGACTGGCACACGATCGTGGGAAGCGGCACCGAGGTGACTATCGACATCCCCCTGCGCTACATCAAGCGCAGTGCCGGCTGACGTCGAGCGATGATGCCGCTGCGTCGCGATGGCGCCCCCCGGCACCATCGCGACGGCACGGCGTCAGCTGGCGCGGCGGGCGCGGGCGGCGCGGCGCTTGAGGGCGCGGCGCTCGTCCTCGGAGAGACCGCCCCAGACGCCGGAGTCCTGACCGGTCTCCAGGGCGTACTGCAGGCAGATCTCGGTGACCGTGCAGCGGGCGCACACAGCCTTGGCCTTCTCGATCTGCTCCACGGCGGGGCCGGTGTTGCCCACAGGGAAGAACAGTTCGGGGTCGACGGTCAGGCAGGCAGACTTGTCGCGCCAATCCATATCAGGATGCTCCTTATTCGGGGGGAATGTTCACGTGCGTGTCAGTGTGCCGAATCGGGTATCCGGTACTCTGGGGAAATGCGAGCCTCTGCTCGCCCCACGGCGCTGTGGGAGCACACAACCTGACAATGCTTTCACAGTGCGACGAGTCCGGGCAAGAGTGAAGCCTGGGGTGTTCCGAGGAACTTGCTGTGCGGTGGCGGAGCGGGTTGACGATTCACACAACGACCCGCTGGATTCCGGAAGCTGACTCGAGGATGCCGACAATGCCTGCTCTGACCCCTGCCGAACGCGTCGCCGGTGTGCTGCTGGCTCTGCAGGCGCTGGGCGTGGCGGCCCTCGTCGTGTGGGAGGCGGCCGCGCTCGCCGGAGGCGACACGCTTTCGGTGCCGACGGCGATCGCCCTGCTGGTGGTCACCGGCCTCGGCGCGGTCGCGATGGGGGCGTTCGCGTTCGCGGTGCTGCGCGACGAGTCGTGGGGCCGCTCGGGCGGGATCGTCCTGCAGCTGCTGCTGCTGGCCGTGGCCCTCGGCGCGGCCACCGGGACATTCGGCGACGGCGCGCTGGCGCTGGCCCTGGCTGCTCCCGCGCTGCTGACCCTCGTGCTGCTCATCCTGAGCGTCCGGGCTGCGGCTGCGCGGCACCCGCGCGACGACGCGCAGCCCGGCGCCTGAGGGCTCAGGCGATCTGCAGCAGCGTGCGCAGACGGGCGACGTGTCCGGTCGCGCGCACGTTGTAGAGAGCCTGCTCGATCACGCCGTCCGCGTCGATGACGAAGGTCGAGCGGATGACGCCCTCGACGACCTTGCCGTAGTTCATCTTCTCGCCCCACGCGCCGTAGGCCTCGTGCACGGCGTGGTCGGGATCGCTGAGCAGATCGAAGCTGAGCCCGTCGCGCTCGCGGAAGGTGCGCAGCTTCGCCGGCTCGTCACGCGAGACGCCGAGCACGGTGTAGCCGGCCGCCTGCAGCGCCGGGAAGCTGTCGCGGAAGTCGCACGCCTGCGTCGTGCAGCCGGGGGTCATGGCGGCCGGGTAGAAGTAGAGGATCACGCGACGGCCACGCAGTGACGAGAGCGAGACGGGGGTGCCGTCCTGGTCGTCGAGGGTGAACGCGGGCGCGGGGGAGCCGGGCTGGAGCTTCATCCCTCCAGCCTAAGGACGTGAGGCGGCGTTCCTGTCCCGCTCGGCGAAGGTCTCCAGCAGCCGCTGCAGCGAATCCACGCGCGCGGCGCCGTTGGGTCCGAGCCGGCCCTCGGCCAGTGCCTCCGCGATGGCGCAGTCAGGCGCATCGCGCAGGTGGGTGCAGCCACGCGGGCACTCTGCCGCCGCGGCGGCGAGATCGGTGTAGGCCGCGATGATGTTCGCCGGATCGACGTGGCCGAGGCCGAACGAGCGCACCCCGGGCGTGTCGATGACCCAGCCGCTGCCGTCGGCACCGTGGTAGCGCAGCGACACCGTGGAGCTCGACGTGTGGCGGCCGCGTCCGGTCACCTCGTTCACGTGGCCGGTGGCCCGGCGGGCCTCCGGGACCAACGCGTTGACGAGCGTGGACTTGCCCACCCCGGAGTGGCCGACGAACACCGTGGAGTGTCCCACCAGATGCCTGCCGATCTCGTCCACGGGCATGGCGCCCTGGGCGCTGGTGAACACCTGCAGCCCTTCGACGCCCTCGAAGTGGGACAGGAACGCGGTCGGGTCGGCCAGATCGGTCTTGGTCACGACGAGGAGCGGGCGGATGCCGGCATCCAGTGCCGCGATGAGATAGCGGTCGACGAGGCGCTCTCGCGGCTCGGGGTCGGCCGCGGCGACGACGACGAGCATCTGATCGGCGTTGGCGACGACGACCCGCTCCACCTGGTCGGTGTCGTCGGCCGAGCGGCGCAGCAGCGACGTGCGCTCCTGCAGCCCCACGATGCGCGAGAGGGTGCCGTCGGCTCCGGAGGTGTCGCCGACGATGCGGGCGAGGTCGCCGGTGACGATCGGGGTCTTGCGCAACTCGCGCGCGCGCACGGCCAAGGCGGTGTGCTCGTCGGGACCATCCTCGTCAACGAGCACCGTGTAGCGCCCCCGGTCCACGCCCAGCACCCGCGCGATGCGGGCGTCGGTGTGGGCGGGGCGGCGCTTCGTACGCGGGCGGTTCGCCTTGGGGTTGGGCCGCGTGCGGATATCGGCCTCGAAGTCGGGCTCGTCGTCGTCGTCGGGGTCGAGCCAGCTCATCGCGGGCTCCTCCTGCCTGCGGTCACCGCGCGGTGTCCGCCGCGTCGGCGCCGAGCATCGCCGCCCACAGTTCCGGGAACTGCGGGAGCGTCTTGGCGGTCGTGCCGATGTCGTCGACGACGACGCCGGGCACGAGCAGACCGATGAGCGCACCGGTGGTCGCCATGCGGTGGTCGTGGTGTGCGCGCCAGACGCCGCCGGTCAGGGGGCGGGGGACGATGCGGATGCCGTCGGGCAGCTCGTGCGCCTCGCCGCCCAGTGCGCGCAGGTTGCCCACCAGCGCGGCGATGCGGTCGGTCTCGTGGCCGCGGATGTGGCCGATCCCGGTGATGGTCGTGGGTCCGTCGGCGAAAGCCGCGAGGGCGCAGAGGGTGGGCGTGAGCTCACTGGCCGCGGACAGGTCGAGGTCGACGCCGTGGATGCCGCCGGCACCGGCCGTGACGGTCAGGGCGCCACCCCGCCGCTGCGTGCGGGCACCCATGACGGGGAGGATCTCGGTGAGGAGGGCTCCGGGCTGCGTCGAGTGCGCCGGCCAGCCGGTCACGGAGACGTGACCGCCGACGAGCATCGCCGCGGCCAGGAACGGCGCGGCGTTGGAAAGGTCGGGCTCGATCGCCACGTCCTTGGCGCGCACCGGGCCGGCCGGCACGATCCACTCCGTCGCGCTGGGCCGCTCCACGTGCACACCGCGGTGCCCGAGGGCTTCGACCGTCATGTCGATGTGGGGGATGCTGGGCAGGCGCGGCCCGACGTGACGCAGGGTCAGCCCGACGTCGAAGCGTGCCGCCGCCAGCAGCAGGCCGGAGACGAACTGGCTGGAACCGCTGGCGTCGATCTCGACCTCGCCGCCGCGCACGTGGCCATGGCCGTGCACGATGAACGGGAGCGACCAGGTGCCCTCGTCGTCGATGTCGTTGCCGACGGCGCGCAGGGCCTTGATCATCTCGCCCATGGGGCGGTGCAGAGCCGTCTCGTGGGCCGTCAGGGTCACCTCGCCCGAGGCGAAGCCGGCGATCGCCGCGACGAAGCGCATCACCGTGCCCGCCTGGCCGCAGTCCACGACCGCATCGCCGGTCAGCGGGCTGATCGGCGTGACCACGAGGTCGGGCCCGAAGTCGCCGGTCCCGGCGACCTCCTGCACCTCCACTCCCAGCGTCCGCAGCGCCTCGATCATGCGCGCGGAGTCATCGGAGTGCAGCGGCGAGATCAGCCTCCCGGGGCCCTCGGCGATGGCCGCCAGGATCAGTTCCCGGTTGGTCAGCGACTTGGATCCGGGGACGCTCACAACGGCATCCAGGGGGGCCTCAGCGGTGGGCGCGGCCCACCCGCCGTCATCGGCAGAAGGTGGGGAGGAATACTCAGCGACGCTCATCGCGTTCTACCCTAACGAAACGCGCCGTTTGCGCCAGGAAATGGAGAAAGATGTCCGTCACCCTTGACGAACCCCCGTGGGGCGTTCTGAGCGCGGACGTAGACTGGCCGGTGATGAGCGACCAAGTGGATGCCGCAGCGGACGCACGCGCCCAGTTCGAGGAGCAGGCGCTCCCGTTCATGGATCAGTTGTACGCAGCCGCGATGCGCATGACCCGCAACCCGGCCGACGCGGCCGACCTCGTGCAGGAGACGTTCGTGAAGGCCTTCGCCTCGTGGGCGTCGTTCACCCAGGGCACGAACCTGAAGGCGTGGCTGTACCGGATCCTGACCAACACCTACATCAACACCTACCGCAAGAAGCAGCGGGAGCCCTATCAGGGAACGCTCGACGACCTCGAGGACTGGCAGCTGGGGGGTGCGGAGTCCACCACGGCCACCAGCGCCCGTTCGGCGGAGGCCGAGGCCATCGACCGCATGCCCGCATCCGCGGTCAAGGAGGCGCTGCAGGCGATTCCCGAGGACTTCCGCCTCGCGGTGTACTTCGCCGACGTCGAAGGCTTCGCGTATCAGGAGATCGCGGACATCATGAAAACACCCATCGGCACCGTCATGAGTCGCCTGCATCGCGGCAGACGCCTCTTGCGGGAGCTGCTGGCCGACTATGCGAGAGAACGCGGGATCGACACGACCGCGACGAGGAGTGCGAAATGACCGACTGCGGCTGCGAGAAGGCTCGCCGGGACCTCGAGGAGTACCTGCGCAACGAGGTCTGCAAGACGGCGCACGCCGATATCACCGAGCATCTCGACCACTGTCCGGCCTGTCAGGACGAGGCGCTGGTCGCCAAGACACTGACCGACGTCGTGGCGCGTGCCTGCAAGGAGACGGCTCCCGAGGAGCTGCGCGACCAGGTGCTGGCGCGCCTGCGCGAGGCGCAGGCCGCGCACTGACCGTCCACGGCGCCGACCTCAGAGGGTGAGCGCCTGACGCAGGATCTCGGCCTGCTCGATCGCATGCTTCTTCGACGACCCGGTCGCGGTGGACGCCGCAGCCGAGCGGGAGACGCGGGCGATCGTGCGGCCGCGCAGGTGCTTGACGACCTCGAGCGCGATGAACGGCCAGGCGCCCTGGTTCTCGGGCTCGTCCTGCACCCACACCAGCTCGGCGTCGGGGTAGCTCTCGATGACGGCGTTGAGCTGATCGATCGGCGCGGGGGCGAACTGCTCCAGGCGCACCAGTGCGATCTCGGGGTTGGGCTTCTTCTCCAGCTCGGCCCGGAGGTCCCAGTGGATCTTGCCCGAGTGCAGCAGCACGCGCTTGACAGCCGACCGCTCCAGCCCGCGGTCGTCGTCGAGCACGGGCTCGAACTTGCCGGTGAGGAAGTCGTCCACCGCGCTGGTCGCTCCGCGCAGGCGCAGCATGGCCTTGGGGGTGAAGACCACCAGCGGGCGGCGCGGCCGGGCGTACGCCTGGCGCCGCAGCAGGTGGAAGTACGACGCCGGCGTCGAGGGACGCGCGACCGTCATGTTGTCCTGGGCGCACAGCTGCAGGTAGCGCTCGATGCGTGCCGAGGAGTGGTCGGGTCCCTGACCCTCGTAGCCGTGCGGCAGCAGCAGCACGACGCTGGACTGCTGGCCCCACTTCTGGTCGGCCGACGACAGATAGGTGTCGATGACGGTCTGGGCGCCGTCGGCGAAGTCGCCGAACTGCGCCTCCCAGAGCACCAGTGCGTCGGGACGCTCCACGGAGTAGCCGTACTCGAAGGCCATGGCCGCGTACTCGCTCAGCAGCGAGTCGTACGCCCAGAACCGGCCCTGGTTCTCGGACAGGTTCGTCAGCGGCAGCCACTCCTGGCCGTTGGCGCGGTCGTGGAGCACCGAGTGACGCTGCACGAACGTGCCGCGGCGGGCGTCCTGGCCGGCCAGGCGCACGTTGGTGCCCTCCAGCAGCAGCGAGCCGAAGGCCAGCAGCTCGCCGAAGGCCCAGTCGATCGAGCCGTTCCGGCTCATGTCGTTGCGCTTGTCCAGCAGCTGCTGCAGCTTGTTGTGCACCGTGAAGCCGTCGGGCTTGTTCACGAACGCGTCTCCGATGAGGTGCACCACCTCGCGCGAGACGCCCGTGCTCTCCGGCTCACCCGACGCGGGCTCGACCGCGGACGCGGCTGTCGCCGCATCGATGACGGGGGAGGAGCCGGTCTCGGCGGCGTGCGTCTCGGCGAACGCGATCTCGAGGCGCTCCTGGAAGTCGCGCTTGGCCTGCTCGTACTCCTCCTCGGTGATGTCGCCGCGGCCGACGAGCGCCTCGGTGTAGAGGCGCCGGACGGACCGCTTCGCCTCGATGAGGTTGGTCATCAGCGGCTGCGTCATCGAGGGGTCGTCGCCCTCGTTGTGACCGCGACGGCGATAGCAGACGAGGTCGATGACGACGTCGCGGTGGAACTCCTCGCGGTAGCGGAAGGCGAGCTCCGCCACGCGGACGACCGCCTCGGGGTCGTCCCCGTTCACGTGGAAGATGGGCGCCTGGATGGTCTTGGCGACATCGGTGGCGTACACCGACGTGCGGGCATCCTGAGGCAGGGTCGTGAAGCCGACCTGGTTGTTGACGACCACGTGCACCGTGCCGCCCGTGCGGTAGCCGCGCAGCTGCGACATCTGCAGCGTCTCGACCACGACGCCCTGACCGGCGAACGCCGCGTCGCCGTGCACGAGGATCGGCAGCCACGAGAAGGTGCCGATGGGCTTGCGGTCCTGCTTGGCCCGGACGATGCCTTCGAGCACGCCGTCCACGGTCTCGAGGTGCGACGGGTTGGCCGCCAGCACCACCGGCAGCTCCTTGCCGTTGTCGGCGATGAACGTCCCCTCGGTGCCGAGGTGGTACTTCACATCGCCGGATCCGCTCTTCGAGCCGATCGCGACGGAGCCCTCGAACTCCCGGAACACCTGGCCGTAGGTCTTGCCTGCGACGTTGGTGAGCACGTTGAGCCGGCCGCGGTGCGCCATGCCGATGGCCGCGCCGTCGAGGCCGGCGTCGGCCGCGCCGCGCAGCACCTGGTCCAGCAGCGGGATGAGCGACTCGCCGCCTTCGAGGCTGAAGCGCTTCTGGCCGACGTATTTGGTCTGCAGGAAGGTCTCGAAGGCCTCGGCCTCGTTGAGCTTGCTCAGCACCCGCAGCTGCTCGTCGTGGGTGGGCTTCTCGTACTTCGACTCGACGTTGTCCTGGAACCACGTGCGCTGCGCGGGGTCCTGGATGTGCATGTACTCGATGCCGAGGGTGCGGCAGTAGGAATCGCGCAGAACCCCGAGGATGTCGCGCAGCTTCATGGTGCGCTTGCCGGCGAAGCCGTTGGTGACGAACTCGCGGTCGAGGTCCCAGAACGTGAGGCCGTGGCTCTCGATCTCGAGGTCGGGGTGCGTGCGCTGCATGTACTGCAGCGGGTCGATGTCGGCCATGAGGTGGCCGCGCACGCGGAAGGAGTTGATGAGCTCCTGCACGCGCGCGGTCTTGTCCACGCGCTCGGCGAGGTCGACGTTGATGTCGTTGGCCCAGTGGATGGGCGCGTAGGGAATGCGCAACGCCGCGAACATGTCGCTGTAGAAGTCGTGCCCGCCCGTGAGCATCTCGTGCACGATCTTGAGGAACTGCCCCGAGCCGGCGCCCTGGATGACACGGTGGTCGTAGGTGCTGGTGAGGGTGATCGTCTTGCCGATGCCGAGGTTGACCAGCGTCTTCTCGCTCGACCCCTGGAACTCCGCCGGGTATTCCAGCGCGCCGGCGCCGACGATGCAGCCCTGGCCCTTCATCAGCCGCGGCACGGAGTGCACGGTGCCGATGCCGCCGGGGTTGGTCAGCGAGATGGTCGTGCCCTGGAAGTCCGCTGCGGTGAGCTTGTTGGCGCGGGCACGGGTGACGAGGTCCTCGTATGCCGAGAGGTACTCGCCGAACGTCAGGGTCTCGGCGCGCTTGATGCTCGGCACCAGCAGCGACCGCGAGCCGTCGGGCTTGGGCAGGTCGATCGCGATGCCCAGGTTGATGTGGGCGGGGGCCACGACCGACGGCTTGCCGTCGACCTCGGCGTAGGCGACGTTCTGGCTGGGGAAGATCTTCAGCGCCTGCACGATCGCCCACCCGATGACGTGGGTGAAGCTCACCTTGCCGCCGCGGGTGCGCGCCATGTGGTTGTTGATCACGATGCGGTTGTCGATCATGAGCTTGGCCGGCACCGTGCGCACGCTCGTCGCGGTGGGGACGGTCAGCGATTCGTCCATGTTCGCCGCGAGGGTCTTGGTCATGCCGCGCAGCGGAGTGACGACGTCCTCGCCCGCCTGCTCCGCCTCGCGCGGCTTGCGGTCCTGCGCCTGGGCGGGGATCGGCTGGGGCGCGGCGGGACGCGCGGTGGTGCGCGCCACCGGCTGCGTGCCGATCACCGGGATCGGAGCGGTCACCGGGTGAGGCTCGGCCTTGGGCGCGGGTGCGCCGGCCCCGGCGGACGCTGCGCCCGCGGCCTCCCCGGGCTGATAGGCCTCGAGCACCGGCCACCAGGCCTTGTCCACGGAGTTCTTGTCCGCCTTGTACTGCTCGTAGAGTTCATCGACGAGCCAGGCGTTTGCCCCGAACTCGCCTTCGCTCGAGGTTCCGACGCCGGTCACCTGGCTGGACACGCTGGATCGCCTGCTTTCTTCGGTGAAGTTCCGATTCGCGCGGCCTCGTCGTCGCCTGCGCGCACACAACAGTCAAGACTAACGCCTTTTGCCGGGCCATCTCAGGCCCGTGCTGACCTTTCGGGTGATTCGGATACTGGCCCGCCGGAGCACGTGCGCGGCTAGCGTGGCACCATGCGATTCTCCGGTGAGCGCCCCTCCGTGGATCTGACCTATTCGGACGTGTTCCTCGTGCCCCGCCATTCGTCGGTGCAGAGCCGTCTGGAGGTCGACCTCGCGCCCGGCGACGGCACCCCGGCGACCATCCCGCTGGTGTCGTCGAACATGAACTCCGTCACCGGGGCGCGACTGGCCGCGACCCTCGCGCGACGCGGCGGGCTCGGCGTGCTCCCCCAGGACATGGCGCTCCAGGAGCTGGATGCCGCCATCCGGTGGGTCAAGGACCAGCCGGTGCGGTGGGACACCCCGCTCGTGCTGCCCCCCGAGGCCACCGTCACCGACGCGCGGCGGCTGCTGCCCGCGACCGAGGGCCACGGCATCGTCGTCGCGCCCGCAACGGGGTCGGCGGCCGGAGGCGGCCTCCTCATGGACGACGTCATCGGCGTGGTGCCGGCCACGCGGCTCGGGACCGCCCTGGCCGACGCGCAGCTGGGTGACCTGGTGCGCGGTCGGGCGGCAGCGATCGACGCCGACGATGTGGAGACCCCGCGGCAGGCTTTCGACCTCATCGTGGCGGCCGACACCGACGTCGTGTGCGTTCTGCACCACGGGATGCTCGTGGGGACCCTGTCGCGACGCAGCGCGCTGCGCTCGGCGGTGTACCGGCCCGCCGTGGACCGTGACGGTCGGCTCATCGTCGCCGCGGCCATCGGCATCAACGGCGACGTGGCGGCCAAGGCCCGTGCCCTCGCGGCAGCGGGCGTCGACGTGCTCGTCATCGACACGGCGCACGGGCACCAGGACGGCATGCTGCGGGCGCTGCGCGCGGTGTCGGCTCTGGACCTCGGCCTCCCCATCGCGGCAGGCAACGTCGTGACCGGGGAAGGCGTGGCCGATCTGGTCGCGGCGGGCGCGTCGATCGTGAAGGTCGGGGTGGGCCCGGGCGCGATGTGCACGACCCGCATGATGACCGCGGTCGGCCGGCCGCAGTTCTCCGCCGTGCACGAGACGGCGCAGGCCGCCGCGGAACAGGGCGCCCACGTCTGGGCCGACGGCGGCGTGCGGTATCCCCGGGATGTGGCCCTCGCCCTGGCGGCGGGCGCCTCGTCGGTGATGATCGGGTCGTGGTTCGCCGGCACGATCGAGGCGCCGGGGGAGCTGCGGGAGGACGAGTCCGGACGCGCGTACAAGGAATCGTGGGGGATGGCATCCACGAAGGCGGTGCACGGGCGCTTCGGTCGGCTGGACCCGTATGAGCTCGCCCGCAAGGAACTGTTCGCCGAGGGCATCTCGTCGTCGCGGATCTACCTCGATCCGCTGCGCCCGGGCATCGAGGACCTCATCGACATGATCACCGCAGGAGTGCGGTCGTCGTTCACCTACGCCGGCGCGGCCACGGTGACGCAGTTCCACGAGCGTGCGATGGTCGGCCTGCAGTCGGCCGCCGGCTATGAGGAAGGCAAGGCGCTGCCCGTCAGCTGGTGATGCCGCTGACCCTGGCGCGGCCGGCGGATGCTGCGGGGAAACGCCCGGGGAGAGGAGAGGAGCGTGTCGTAGAATCCCTCTACGATGGACGACCCTCCCAGTACCAGACGCCCGCTCCACCGACTCTCCTCGCCTCCGACCGGGGGTGACGTGTGCTCGACTACGTGATGCTCGGCGTCGGGCTGCTCCTGACCGTGGGCACCGGTCTGTTCGTCGCCAGTGAGTTCGCCCTGGTGAACCTCGACCGCGCCGACCTCGAAGCCCGTCAGGCTGCGGGGGAGTCCCGCCTGGCGATGACCATCTCGGCGCTGCGGGTCACCTCGACCCACCTGTCCAGCGCACAGCTGGGGATCACGCTGACGACCCTGCTGACCGGCTACACGATGGAGCCGGCCATCTCGAACCTGCTGGCACCCGTCTTCGAGGCGTGGGGCTGGTCCGAGGCGGTGTCCCGGCCGATCGCGGCGGTCGTGGGCGTGTCGATCGCGACGATCTTCTCGATGATCCTCGGTGAGCTGGTGCCGAAGAACTTCGCCCTGGCGGTGCCGCGCCAGACCGCCAAGCTCGTCATCCCGTTCCAGGTGGGCTTCACCACCGTGTTCAAGCCCGCCATCAGCCTGCTCAACGGCAGCGCCAACGGCGTGCTGCGCGCGATGGGAGTCGAGCCGAAGGAGGAGCTGTCGGGCGCTCGCACCGCCGAGGAGCTGTCGAGCCTCGTGCGTCGCTCCGCCAGCGCCGGCGTTCTCGAGCAGGACACCGCCTCGCTGCTGCAGCGCACCCTGACCTTCACCCGCCTGACCGCAGCCGATGTGATGACGCCGCGCCCGAGCGTGCACGCCGTGGCGGCGTCGGACTCCGTCGAGGATGTGATCCAGCTGGCCCGCCGCACCGGGCACAGTCGCTTCCCCGTCTACGACGAGTCGATGGACGACATCACCGGCGTCGTGCATCTGAAGGCCGCCGTCAGCGTGCCGCGGGAGCGGCGCGCCGAGGTGCCCGCCGCCGCGATCGCCTCCGAGCCCCTGCGCGTGCCCGAGGCGGTGCACCTGGACGCGCTCATCACGGAACTGCGCGCCCGCGGCTACCAGATGGCCGTCGTCGTCGACGAGTACGGCGGCACGGCGGGTGTGGTGACCCTGGAGGACCTCGTCGAGGAGATCGTCGGCGAGGTGCTCGACGAGCACGACCGCAGTCGCGCCGGCATCGTGCGCACCGCCGACCTCGTGACCTTCCCCGGCGATCTGCGCCCCGACGAGGTGCGCGACCGCACCGGCATCCGGGTGCCCGAAGGCGATGTCTACGACACCGTGGGCGGGTACATCATGAGCGTGCTGGAGCGCATCCCGAAGGTGGGCGACGAAGTGGAGCTGGAAGACGGCACGCTGACCGTGCAGCGCATGGACGGCCGCCGTGTCGACAGAGTGAGGTTCACACCGCGCCCGACCCCGGATGCCGCAGCGGAAGGGGCAGACGATGAGTGATTGGGCAGGCCTCGCCTGGCTGGTCGTGCTGCTGGCGTTCAACGCGTTCTTCGTCGGCGCCGAGTTCGCCGTCATCTCCGCACGCCGCTCCCAGATCGAGCCGCTCGCCGAGAAGGGGTCCCGGGCGGCCAAGACCGCGCTGTGGGCGATGGAGCACGCCACGCTCATGCTCGCCACGGCGCAGCTGGGGATCACGATCTGCTCGCTGCTGATCCTGAACGTGTCGGAGCCGGCGATCCACCACCTGCTGGCGGTGCCGCTCGGGCTCACCGGACTGGGCGAGGCCGCGGTCGACGTGACCGCCTTCGTGGTCGCGTTGCTGGTGGTGTCGTACCTGCACGTCGTGTTCGGCGAGATGGTGCCGAAGAACCTCGCGTTCTCGCTGCCCGATCGTGCGGTGCTGCTGCTGGCCACCCCGCTGGTGTGGGTGTCCAAGCTCTTCCACCCGATCATCGTGTCCCTCAACTGGATCGCCAACCATGCGGTGCGGCTGTTCCGGGTGGAGCCGAGGAACGAGGCGGCCTCGACCTTCACGCTCGAAGAGGTCGCCACGATCGTCAACCAGTCCCGCATCGAGGGCGTGCTCGACGACGTCACCGGCGCGGTTGCGGCGGCGGTGGAGTTCACCGACAAGAAGGCGGGCGACGTCGCCGTTCCGCTGTCCGCGCTGGTGACCCTGCCGCAGTCGACCACCCCGGATGAGATCGAGCGCGCAGTGGCCAGGCACGGCTTCTCCCGCTACGTGATCGTCGACGACGAGGGCGCCCCGGTGGGCTACGTGCACCTGAAGGACGTGCTGCGCGAGGCCGAGGGGGCGGATGCCGCGGTCGTGACGGCCGAGCCTGTCAAGCCCAAGCGCATCCACCACATGGTGCCGGTGTCCGAGACGACCGACCTCGAAGACGCGCTCGCGGTGATGCGCCGCTCCAGCCGCCACCTCGCTCAGGTGCGCGATGCGACAGGCCGCACCACCGCCGTGCTGTTCCTCGAGGACATCCTCGAAGAACTCGTCGGCGAGGTGCAGGACGCCACTCGGCGGCTGCGCTGACCCGAGGGGGATGCCGGGTCGGCCGGCATCCCCCTCGGTGCGCGGCGTCGGGTGTCAGCGGCGGCGCGCTCGCACGTACTGAGCGGGCCACTCCATGTCGGCGCCCAGCTCGCCGGCGGCGCGCAGCGCGAAGTGGGGATCCCGCAGCCATTCCCGTCCGGCCATGATGGCGTCGGCGTCGCCCGCGGCGAGGATCGACTGGGCCTGCGCGGCGTCGGTGATCTCGCCGACCGCACTGACGGGCACGTCGACACCGGCTCGCACGGCGCGGGCGAAGGCGACCTGGTAGCCGGGCCCGGTGGTGATCCGCTGGTGGGCGACGAGTCCGCCGCTGGAGACGTCGATGAGGGTGACGCCGCGCGCGGCGACCCAGCCGGCGACCGTCACCGTGTCGGCGACGTCCCAGCCGCCCTCGGCCCAGTCGGTCGCGGAGAAGCGCACCGCGATCACGGCATGCGGCGCCGCATCGCGCACCGCATCGCAGACCTGCAGCAGCAGCCGCGCCCGGTTCTGCAGGGACCCGCCGTAGTCGTCGTCGCGGCGGTTGGACAGCGGGGAGAGGAACTGGTGCAGCAGGTAGCCGTGGGCCGCGTGCACCTGCAGCACGTCGAAGCCGGCGGCCACAGCCCGTCGTGCGGCGGCGGCGAAGGCGGCCACGACCTCCTCGATGCCCGCGGCGTCGAGGGCGCGGGGCTCGGCGAACCCGTCGAATGCGACGGCCGAGGGTGCGACGGTGGGCCAGCCGCCCTCGGCGTGCGGCACCGCGCCGCGGCGGCCGGTCAGGGGCGACCACGTCGACGCCTTGCGGCCGGCGTGCGCGAGCTGGATCGCGGGGACCGCCCCGCGGCGGCGGATGGCTGCGGCGATGGGCGCCCAGGCGTCGCGCTGGGCGTCGTTCCACAGCCCCACGTCGTCGGGCGAGATCCGCCCGTCGGGCGTCACCGCGGTCGCCTCGGCCGTGACCATGCCCGCCCCGCCCGACGCGAACTGCGCCAGGTGCACGTGATGCCACTCACCCGGCATCCCGTCCTCGGCCGAGTACTGGCACATGGGGGCGACCCACAGCCGGTTGCGGGCGACGACGGTGGCGGTGTCGGTGTCGGTGTCGGTGTCGGCACCGAGGGTCAGGGGGTCCAGCAGCAGGGTCACGGTGTCTCCGGCACGGGTAGGGTGACGCCCATGACGACGACGGGCGTGTGGACGGGCGGGGACGTGGTGAGCTCCCTCCGGAGGCCAACGGACGCCGACCACAAGTATTCCCGCGGCGTCGTCGGGGTGCGCACCGGATCCGACCGGTACCCGGGCGCCGCCGTGCTCGGCGTCGAGGCGGCGTGGCGGACCGGCGTGGGCATGGTGCGCTACCTCGGACCGGCCGGGGCCGCGGCATCCGTGCTCGCGCGGCGGCCCGAGACGGTCACCGCCCCCGGCAGGGTGCAGGCATGGCTCATCGGCTCCGGAACCGACGCGGCCGGTCGGGACGAGGCGGAGACCGCGGCGCTGCGGCACCTGCTCGCCGGTGAGGAGCCCGTCGTGGTCGACGCCGGGGCGCTGGATCTGGCGCCGGCGGCGACGGCGC
The DNA here is from genome assembly GCF_030246945.1 of Microbacterium sp. zg-Y1090. Lineage (NCBI taxonomy): Bacteria > Bacillati > Actinomycetota > Actinomycetes > Micrococcales > Microbacteriaceae > Microbacterium > Microbacterium wangruii. The sequence continues at coordinate 2,358,756 of NZ_CP126742.1, read as the reverse complement.
CGATCATCGTCACGCCGCACGACCGCGAGCACGACGCGCTGCGGTCCCTCCTCGGTCTCGCGGCCGTCGACCCGCAGGGTGGCGATCGTGCCGCGGCGGCGACCGAGACGGCCGTGGCGCTGGGGGCCGTGGTGCTGCTGAAGGGGGCGGAGACGCTCGTGGCCGCCCCCGACCGCACGGCGGTGCGGGTGCGCGCCGGCACGCCGTGGCTGGCCACCGCCGGCACCGGGGACGTGCTGGCGGGCGTGATCGCGGCGCTGGTGGCATCCGCCGCTGCCGCGGGCGACGTGGATCGCGAGACGCTGGTGGGCTGCGCCGCGTCGGGGGCGTGGCTGCACGGCCGCGCCGGAGCGCGGGCTGCCGCCGATGTCGGGGACGGGCCGATCACCGCGATGGATGCCGCGGCGGCGTTGCCGCGGATCGTCGGCGGCGTGCTGTCGGGGCGCTTCTGACCGCCCGGCGGCCGAACCCGCTGCCGACGGGCGGGGGAGACGTTCGTAGGATGGGGGACGTGTCGAGGCGAGCGGTGCTGTGGCTGGCGTTCGTCGTGGTGCATGCCGCGGTGGCGGGGCTGGGCTTCGCGCTGCCGAATCAGCCCATGGGCGACGTCTACCTCGTCTACGAGCCGTGGGCCTGGTGCGCGCTGCGCGGCGGGCTCGACGGGTTCTGTCCCGCCGGCACCGAGGTCATGGGCGTCACCCTCTCGTGGGTGTACCCGCCGCTGGCGCTGCTGCCGATGATCGCGGCCTGGCCGCTGTCGTGGATCGGCGGCTACACGATCGGCTGGGCGCTGGTGGTGACGGCCGTCGACGCGCTCGCTTTCGCGCTGCTCGTGGGGCGCGGGCGCTCCCGCGGCCGCACCGCTGCTGCGGCGTTCTGGCTCGCCGCGATCCTCGCGCTCGGGCCCGTGGGAATGTACCGGCTCGACGGTCTCACCGTCGCCCTGGCCATCGCCGGATGCCTGTGGCTGGCGGGCCGGCCCCTCGTGGCATCCGCGCTGCTGGCCATCGCGACGTGGATGAAGGTGTGGCCGGCGGCGCTGCTGGCGGCGGCGCTGGTGGCCGGCCGCCGCCGGGGACGGGTGATCGGCGGCGCCGCCGCGGTGTCCCTGCTGGTCGTCGCCGGCGTCGTGGCGGCGGGCGGCGGTGCCCACGTGTTCGGCTTCGTCGCCGGTCAGACCGGCCGCGGCCTGCAGCTGGAGGCGCCGGTGAGCGCGGTGTACCTGTGGCAGGCCGTGCGGGGGACACCCGGTGCCCAGATCTACTACGAGCGCGAGCTGCTCACCTTCCAGGTCACCGGCGCGCAGGTCGATCTCGTCATCGCCGTCATGACGCCGCTGCTGGCGGGCGCGGTGCTGGCGGTGGCCGCGCTCGGCGCGGTCAAGGCGTGGCGCGGCGCCCGGTTCGCCGTGCTGCTGCCGCCCCTGGCGCTCAGCCTCGTGACGGTCCTCATCGTCTTCAACAAGGTCGGCTCGCCGCAGTTCGCCACGTGGCTGGTCGCACCGCTGGTGCTCGGCCTCGTGATCGACCGCCGCCGGTGGTGGGCTCCCGCCGCGCTGGGCCTGGTCACCGCACTGCTGACGCAGCTGGTGTACCCCGTGCTCTACGGCGGGGTGCTCTCGGCCGCGGCGCTGCCGGTGGGCGTGCTGACCGTGCGCAACGCCCTCTACATCGCGCTGCTGGTGTGGGCGGTGGTGCGGCTCGCGGCCGTGCCGGTCCCTGCCCGCGTCCGCCGCCCGGCATCCGTTCTCGCACCATCGCCCTGAAACCGGAGGTCCTCCCATGCTCATCGCCTTCTCCGTCGCCCCCAGCGGCACCGGTCGCGCCGACGGCTCGGTGCACGACGCCGTGGCCGCCGCCGTCGCGGTCGTCCGCGCCTCGGGCCTGCCGCACCGCACGACGTCGATGTTCACCGAGGTGGAGGGGGAATGGGACGAGGTCTTCGACGTCGTCAAGCGCGCCACCGACGCGGTGATGCCGTTCGGGTCGCGCGTCTCACTCGTGCTGAAGGCCGACATCCGTCCCGGTCACTCCGGGGAGATCGACGGCAAGGTGCAGCGCCTCGAGCAGGCGCTCGAACGCGCCGCATCGGAGGACGACCCGGCGCAGGCGTCGGGCGCCGCGTCCGACGCCGCCCGCTCGGACTGACGTGGCGGGGGTCGACGGCGGGCGCGGCGCGCTGCGGGCGCTCGCCGACGCCGCGGGGGAGTCGGCGCCGCGCCGTCCCGGCGACGCGGAGGATCCGGCGATCCCTGTGGCGGCGACCGTCGTGCTGCTGCGCGACGGCGCGGCCGGTGTCGAGGTGCTGATGCTGGAGAGGCCCGACCGCGGCTCGTTCGCCGGGGCGTGGGTCTTTCCCGGCGGCCGGCTCGACGACGCCGATCGACGCGACGACGACCGGGACGACGACGCGCCGGCCCGCCGGGCGGCCGCGCGGGAGACGCGGGAGGAGAGCGCGCTCGTGGTGGACCCGGCCCAGCTCGTGCCGCTGTCGGTGTGGGACCCGCCGCCGGGGCTGCCGCTGCGCATCCGCACCTGGTTCTTCGTCGCCGCCGACCCCGGCGGTCAGGTGCAGCCGTCACCCGATGAGGCTGTCGCGGCGCGCTGGATGCGCCCTGCCGACGCACTGGCCGCCCACGGCCGCGACGAGATGATCCTGTACCCGCCGACGTGGGTGACGCTGCACGGCCTGCGCGACCACGGCGATGTCGCCGGGGCGCTCGCCGCGGTGCGCCTCGTCGGTCGACGCTCGTTCGAAACGGTCGCCCGGCGCGGGGCCGAGGGGCCGCTGCTGATGTGGCAGGAGGACGACGAGTACGACGCGGCCGCCCCACCCGGAGCCGCCCGCCACCGGCTCGAAGTCGGCGCCCTGCCCTGGCGCTACACGCTCACGCCGGGCTGAGCGCTCAGGACTGCAGCAGCCGCCGCAGGTGGTGGCCGACCGCCTCGGTCTCGATGAGGAACCCGTCGTGGCCGAAGTCGCTGGAGAGCACCACCGCGCGGTCGCCGTCGAGGGTGCGCGGGATGCCGCGGGCGATGCGGTGCTGCCCGTCCACGGGAAAGAGCCGGTCGCTGTCGATGCCGAGCACGAGCGTCGTGGCGGTCACGCGGGCCAGGGCGTCTTCGATGCCGCCGCGCTCGCGGCCGACGTCGTGCGAGTCCATCGCCTCGACGAGAACGAGGTAGCTGTTGGCGTCGAAGCGACGGGTGAACTTGTTGCCGTGGAAGTCGAGATACGACTCCACGGCGAACCGGCCGCCGTGACCGAGCGGGCTCTTGCCGGACTGCCACGAGCGCTGGAAGCGGGAGTTCAGCTCGGTGGGCGAGCGGTAGTTCAGCAGAGCCATGCGGCGGGCGAGGGCCAGCCCTCGGTGGGGGCCGTCGCCGTCGCCGGCGTCGTAGTACTCCCCGCCCTGGAACCGCGGGTCAATCGCGATCGCCTCCAGCTGCACCGAGTTCAGCGCGATCTGGTCGGCGGTGTTGGCCGGTGGGGCGGACAGGATCGCGAGGCGCGCGACGCGGTCGGGTTCGGACACGGCCCATTCCAGCGCGTGCATGCCGCCCATCGAGCCGCCGACGACCGCCCCCCAGCGGTCGATGCCGAGCGCGTCGGCCAGGCGCACCTGGGCCGCCACCTGGTCGCGGATGGTGAGGTAGGGGAATCGCGAGGCCCACTCGTAGCCGTCGGGGCCGATGCTCGCCGGCCCCGTGGAGCCCTGGCATCCGCCCAGCATGTTGGGCGCCACGACGAACCAGCGGTCGGTGTCGATCGGGGCGCCCGGGCCGACGATGTCGCTCCACCAGCCGGAGGTGGGGTGGCCCGGCCCGGCGGGACCGCGCACGTGGCTGTCGCCGGTGAGGGCGTGCAGGATCAGCACGGCGTTGTCGCGCGCGGCGTTCAGCTCGCCCCAGGTCTCGTACGCGAGCCGCATCGCCGGCAGCTCGCGTCCGCTCTCGGTGCGGAAGGCGCCGAACGCGGCGAACCTGCGCTCGCCCGGCGGATCGCCGTCGCGCCAGGCGCCGGTCGCGGGCGGGCGGCCCAGCAGCAGGCGTGCGTCGGCCTCGGTCACCGGCGCCGAGGGCACGGTGTCTTCGGAGGTCTGCCAGTCCACGTTCCCATTCTGGCCGGTGCGGTCGAGGCGCGGCCCCGTGTTACGTGTCGGAGGAGGGGAGTAGCTTGCGCGCATGAGCGCAATCGACTACCTCCTGGACTCCGACCCGGCCATCCGCTGGCAGGTGCTGCGAGATCTGACGGATGCCCCGCCCGAGGAGGTTGCTGCGGAGCGGGCGCGGGTGGCGACGGAGGGGTGGGGCGCCCGGCTCCTCGCCGAGCAGGCCGAGGACGGGCTGTGGGACGGGGGTACCTACCGCCCCGGCTGGGTGGACGAGAGCCGTCCTTTCTTCGATGCCTGGTCCGCCACGCACCCGTCGCTCGACCTGCTGCGTGCGTTCGGGCCCGACCCGGCGGCACCCGAGGTGGTGCGCGCAATCACGCGGGTGCGCGAGAACGTGCGCTGGGAGCACGAAGGGCAGCCCTACTTCGAGGGCGAGGTGGAGCCGTGCATCAACGGCGGAGCGCTGGCCAACGCCGCCTTCTTCGCCCAGGACGGCGGGCGCATCGTCGAGACGCTGCTGTCCGGTCAGCTGGCCGACGGCGGATGGAACTGCTGGGACGAAGACGGCACGAGCCCCTCGTCGTTCCACTCGACGATCTGCGCGCTCGAAGGTCTGTGGGCGTGGGAGCAGGCCGGCGGGGAATCCGATGCCGTGACCTCAGCGCGCCTGCGCGGCGAGGAGTATCTGCTGGAGCGTCGCCTCTTCCGCCGGGCATCCACCGGCGAGGTCGTCGACCCCCGGTTCACCATGCCGTCGTTCCCGACTCACTGGTATTACGACGTGCTGCGGGCTCTGGACTACGTCCGGTCCGCACGCCCGGATCGCGACGATCGCTGCGCGGAGGCGATCGAGCTGCTGCGCGCGAAGATGCTCCCGTTCGGGATGTGGAAGCTGGAGCTGACACACGAAGGCCCCACGCTGTTCGAGCTCGAGGCCGAGCGCGAGGGCTTCCCGAGCCGCTGGGTCACCCTGCGTGCGCTGCGGGTGCTGCGGTGGTGGGACGGCGACTGACTAGAGAGCCCGCGCGGGCGTCGCGGGGGCGGTGAAAGGACGCACCTCGTAGGTCGCGCCGTGCTGGCCGGCCAGAGCCACCGGCATCCCGTCGACCGACTGCACGAACCGCCGATCGGTGTCGAGTCCCTCGGGCACGCGCGCATCCACTCCCGGCAGCGTCCCCGACGACTCGTTCGAGATCCACACCACGCGGCCGTCGCGTGCGGCGCGCACATGGTGCACCAGCTCGACGAAGCGGTGCCGCTCGTCCTGGTCGAGGTACAGCAGAACGGCGCTGTGGAAGATCACGAGCGTGGCATCCGCCGGCGCGGATGCGGCGACGTCGGGCAGCGTCTCGAGCAGATCACCGCGGACGATGTCGGGCGGCTCGGCCGCGGCCATGGCCGCTGCGGCCCGCAGCCGCGCGACGCGCCCGTCGTGGTCGGGACCCGGCCACACGAGGGTCGCGAGCCAGTCGACGGCCGTGTCGTCGCGGGCATCGATCGGCGCCAGGTCGATGCCGCGCCGCCAGATCACCTCGGGAACGCGCTGCGGCACCGCTGCGTCGTCGTCCACGCGGCACGGCAGCACGACGGGCGAATCGCCGAGGACATGGACGCCGCCGGGGGCCGTGTATTCGTAGGCGAAGCGATCCGGCAGCAGGCACAGTCCCGCCGCGGTGCCGACCTCCAGCAGCGCGAGGGGACCGGGGATACGTGCGAGCTGCGGCACCAGCGTGGCGCACCGCGCGGGCTCGTTGGTCTGGGTGGTGCGGGACGCGGCGATCTCGGCGACCCGTGCCCAGTTCGCCTCGAGCCACTTCCGCCACTGCGGGAACGGCTCGAGGGGACTGCCCGCCCAGCGGGCTGCGGCGAAGATGCGGTTGGGCTGCTGCATCGCCGGTGGCAGGGCGGCGAGCACGGCGAGGATGCCGGCGTCTCCCGCGATGCCGGTGGCCCAGTCCTCGTACAGCGGGGAGGTGCCGTGCGCCCAGCGGCGCCCGAAGGTCTCGTAGGTCGCGGCGAGTGCGTCGGTCACGGCGTCAGCGTACAAGGGGGGTGCGGGTTCGGTTCCGCCCTGTGCCGATGCCCCGGGTGCCGCCTGCCGTACGCGACGCGCCCCGGCTGCCGCGATGCGGGGCCGGGGCGCGTCGTAGTGCCGATGCGGCGCGTCAGGCGCGCGCGGCCTCCGACAGGCGACGGGCGGCGGCGAGGGCCTGGGCGAGGTCGGCCTTGAGGTCGTCGACGGCCTCGATGCCCACCGACAGCCGCACCAGCCCCGGGGTGACGCCCGAGGTGAGCTGCTGCTCGGGGGTCAGCTGCGAGTGCGTCGTGGAGGCGGGGTGGATCACGAGCGAGCGTACGTCGCCGATGTTGGCGAGGTGGCTGAAGAGGGTGAGCGAGTTGACGAACTCGCGACCCGCCGCGACACCGCCCTTGAGTTCGAACGACAGCACGGCGCCGACCCCCTTCGGCGCATAGGTGTTCGCCGCCGCGTACCAGGGCGAGGTGGGAAGGCCGGAGTAGTTCACCGCGGCGACGTCGTCGTGGTTCTCCAGCCACTCCGCGATCTCCTGCGCGTTCTGCACGTGGCGCTCGATGCGCAGGGACAGCGTCTCGATGCCCTGCAGCAGCAGCCAGGCGCTCATCGGCGCGATCGCGGCACCGAGGTCGCGCAGCAGCTGCACGCGCGCCTTGATGATGTACGCCAGCCCGTCGCCGACGGCGGTGGTGTATGACGCGCCGTGGTAGGACGGGTCGGGCTCGGTGAGGCCCGGGAACTTCTCGACGTTCTGCGACCACGCGAAGCTGCCGCCATCGACGATGACGCCGCCGATGGTGGTGCCGTGGCCGCCGAGGAACTTCGTCGCCGAGTGCACGATGATGTCGGCGCCGTGCTCGAAGGGGCGGATGAGGTACGGCGTGGCGATGGTGTTGTCGACGATGAGCGGGACGCCGGACTCGTGCGCGATGTCGGCGACGGTGCGGATGTCGAGCACGTTGATCTGCGGGTTGCCGATCGTCTCGGCGAAGAACAGCTTGGTGTTCGGGCGCACGGCGCGGCGCCACTCCTCGGGGTCGTCCTGGTTCTCGACGAACGTCGTCTCGATCCCGAGCTTGGCGAGGGTGTACTTGAAGAGGTTGTACGTGCCCCCGTAGATCGAGCTCGACGAGACGATGTGGTCGCCTGCCTGCGCGATGTTGAGCACGGCGAAGGTCTCGGCGGCCTGGCCGCTGGCCACCAGCAGGGCGCCGGTGCCGCCCTCCAGCGCCGCGATGCGCTGCTCGACGACGTCCTGCGTGGGGTTCTGGATGCGCGTGTAGATGTTGCCGAACTCGGCCAGCGAGAACAGGTTCGCGGCGTGGTCGGCGTTGTCGAACACGTAGGAGGTGGTCTGGTAGATCGGCGTCGCGCGCGCCTTGGTGACGGGGTCCGGGGCGGCACCGGAGTGGACCTGCTTGGTCTCGAAGCGCCAGTTCTCGGGTGCGGACATGATGACTCCTGGATCTCGGGCCGACCGCGGCTGCCGCGGCCTGGTCTGAGGCTACGGACTGGGCGCTCTTGTCAACAACGGCGCGGAAATGTGACGTAACGTGCGCGGTACGGTGGGTCACATGACACGACGCGCGGTAGTCACGGGAGCCAGTTCGGGCATCGGGGAAGCGACGGTGCGTGCCCTCCGGGCGACCGGATGGGACGTCGTCGGGGTTGCCCGACGCGCCGACCGTCTCGCCGCCCTGGAAGCCGAAACGGGCGCGGCCGCCTATGCGGCCGATCTCACGCGACAGGCGGACGTGGACGCCCTGGCGGCGTGGCTCGCGGAGACCGGCCCCGTGCACGCCCTCGTGAACGTCGCTGGCGGGGCGCGCGGGACCGACCGTGTCGAGGACGGCGATCCGGAGGACTGGCGCTGGATGTTCGAGGTGAACGTCCTCTCGGCGCAGATGCTCGTCGCAGCCCTCCTCCCTCAGCTGCGCGCCGCCGCTGCCGTCGATGGGCATGCGGACACCCTGTTCGTCACCTCCACTGCGGCGCAGCGGGCGTACCCCGGCGGTGGCGGCTACAACGCCGCCAAGGCGGGGGAGTCCATGCTCGCCGAGGCCCTGCGTCTGGAGCTCAACGGTGAGCCGATCCGGGTCGTGGAGGTGGCACCCGGGATGGTCTACACGGAGGAGTTCACGTTCAACCGCCTCGGCGGTGACCGTGCCGCCGCAGAGAAGGTGTACGACGGCGTCGCGCAGCCGCTCGTGGCATCCGATGTGGCCGACGTCATCGTGTACGCGATGAACGCGCCGGGGCACGTCAACCTCGACCTCGTCACGATGCGCCCGGTGGCGCAGTCGGCGCAGCACCTGCTCGCACGTGGCCCCCTGCGGCCGCGGCTGCCGGGGGAGTGAACAGCTCCGCCGCCGATACGGCGGGTGTCTAGAACGGTGCGGGCTCGGCGGCCGCGGCGAAGGCTCTGAACTCGAGCATCCGGCGCGGGACGTCGACATACACGCGCCCGGCAGGACTCGTCCATTCGAGGATGCCGTCGGGTTTGTGCACCACGCTCCAGGCAGTCCCGTGCTTGAGCGGGTGATGTCGGCCCGGGCAGAGATTTGCGAGGTTCGTGACCCGCGTCGGTCCGCCACGGGCGGCGTCGATCGTATGGTCGCCGTCGCACTGCCGTGCGGGTCGGCGGCAGCCGGGGAACCGGCAGTGCTCGTCGCGGGCATCGAGGAATCGGCGCATCCGGGCGCTGGGGCGGTACGTGTCGACCTGAAGCACTGCTCCGGTGGCAGGGGAGGTGAACAGCCGTTCCCAGATGCCGGCGGTCGCGGCGAGGCGCCGGGCCGTGTCGGGGTCGATCGGTCCGTACCCGACGAGCTCGGCGGGTTCGGCGTCGTCACCGGTGAGGGTCGTGGCGGGGATGGTGATCTGCACGTGGGCGGTGATCGCAGCCGTCGCGGGGATGCTGCCGGAGGAGACCGGCGCGGTGGCGTGCCCAGTGAGGAGCAGATCGGCGAGAACGTCGGCGCGCACCTGGTCGGTGGTGCGCCGGTCGGTCGCGATGACGTCCGCCTCTGCGACGGCGTCGTCGGTGACATGCCCACCTGCGGTGCCGGCGACGGCGCGGTCATCGCCCAGGTCTGCGCTCGCCGGGGTGCCGGCGGCGGCCGCACCTCGCGCACCCCGCCCCGCGCCGACGATCTCGCGGGCGTAGGCGGTCAGCCGCTCCCGGATCGCGTACGCCAGCGGAGCAGGCAGCGTCGCCACCAGTTCGGCCATTCCGTCGTCGAGGTCCCGCACCCACACCCGCCGCCCCGCCGTCGCTTCGGCATGCCGCTCCTGCAACGGCACCGGGTCGAGTCGCTGCGCCAGCATCAGGATGATCGGCTTCGCCCGCCCTGGCGTCTCCCGCTCCGCGACCACCAGTGCGGCCTGCTCGAACCGGCCTCGGGCCTCGGGGTCGGTGATGCGGACGCCGGCATCGTGGATCACCCGGACGTGGGCCACGTCGATTCTCCCCGCCTCCAGCGCCGCCAGCGTCGCCGCGAATCCCCCCACCAGCCCGGCGGCATCGCGCATCCGCTGCTGCATGCCGCGATCGGAACGCCGCAGCACGGCCGCGAGTTCCGCCGCCATCGCCCGCCGCGGCATCTCGCGCTCACGCCCCTCGCTCGAGGGCACTCGGGATGTCTCCTCGGCTGCAATCGTCTCGGCCCGCGCCAGCCACTGCAGTTCCCGCGCCTGCAACGCCGCGATCGCCCGGCGGGTCTGCTCCACGCCGGAGATCACCGCGCCGTGTGAGGCGGCGGCGATCGAGTCGACGGCCATCGAGTCGACGATGGGGGAGCTGTTCATGCCTCTGATTCTGCCGCTCCCCTCCGACATCGAACGGGTGGTAACCCCAGGTCAGGCGGACATTGTGGATGACGCGAATCCACCCCGGGCTGTGGAGGAGGCGGCGGCCGGCGCACCCGAAAACCCGGCTCGCACCCGACGCGCACCCGTCGCGCACCCGACGCGCACCCGCACCCGGCGCGCCCCTCCGTAGGCTGGTCGGGTGTGGACGGAGGAGTGGATGGCGATGACCCTGCCCGAACTCGCCGACGCGGGATTGGTGGCTCCCGACTGGGCGCAGGCGCTGCAGCCGGTCGCGGGCGACATCGCCGCCCTCGGCGAGCGACTGCGCGCCGAGACGGCCGCAGGGCGCGCCTACCTGCCGGCCGGTGACCGCGTGCTCCGTGCCTTCCAGCGTCCGATGGCCGACGTGCGCGTGCTGATCGTGGGGCAGGACCCCTACCCGACCCCCGGGCACCCGATCGGGCTCTCCTTCGCCGTCGACGCCCACGTGCGCCCGATCCCGCGGAGCCTGCGCAACATCTACCGGGAGCTGTCGGACGATCTCGGCATCGCCCCGGCGGAGCACGGCGACCTGTCCGCGTGGAGCGACCAGGGCGTCATGCTGCTCAACCGCGTGCTCACCGTCGCGCCGGGCGCGGCCGGCTCGCATCGCGGCTGGGGATGGGAGAAGGTGACCGAGCACGCCATCCGTGCCCTCGTCGCCCGGGGCGGGCCGCTCGTGGCGATCCTGTGGGGGAGGGATGCCGCTTCGCTCGCGCCGCTGCTGGGCGACACGGCGCGCATCGAGTCCCCGCACCCGTCTCCGCTCTCCGCATCACGCGGGTTCTTCGGGTCACGCCCGTTCTCGCGCGCCGACGCCCTGCTCGTGCAGCAGGGGTCCTCGCCGGTGCGGTGGGAGCTGCCGCCGGCTGCCGCTCTAGGCTGACCTCATGCTGGAGGACGAGTACGACCGCGACCGCCGGCGTCTGCCGTGGCACCTGCGGCGGCGGCCGGATCCGGAGCATCCCTTCGCCTACGAGATCCGACCCGCCACTGAGCGGGATGTCCCCGACATCCGCGAGATCTACAACCACTACGTCACCAACTCGGTGGTGACCTTCGACGAGGAGAAGTGGTCGATCGCGCAGTGGCGGGAGAAGCTGAACCACCTCCAGAAGCTGGGGATGCCGTTCCTGGTGGCGCAGGCGCCGTCCGGCCAGATCCTCGGTTACGCCCTCGTGCAGCCCCTGTCGAGCAAATCGGCCTACCGCTACAGCGTGGAGAACTCGATCTACCTCGGGCAGGCCGCCACCGGCAAAGGCCTGGGACGCGCGCTGCTGGAGGCGCTGATCGTCGCCTGCGAGCAGGCCGGCATCCGTGAGATGGTCGCCGTCATCAGCGACCGAGGCGCCGAGGCGTCGATCGCGCTGCACGAGCGGCTCGGGTTCGTCGAGGTGGGTCGCATGGGACGTGTGGGACGCAAGTTCGGCCGCTGGCTGGGCACGGTGTACCTGCAGAGGTCGCTGAAGCCGGTCAAGAAGTCTCTGCGCGAGCGGCTTTCGGGCCGCTGACGGCGGGGACGCCGCGCACGGCGTCGATGAGCGCCCGCCACGGTGCGGTCACCGCGCCGTCGGGCATCCGCGCGTCCCGCCGGGCAGCGCCCACGGCGGCGCTCACCTGCCACTGGAAGCGATCTGCCCCCGGCGTCTCGGGTACGGGCTCGTCCCACGGGCAGCCCTCGATGAGGGCGAGCCACGGCTTCGCCTCGGCTCCGCAGGCCTCGGCGTGCCATTCCCGGCGAAGGCCGGCGATGCCGCCGCTGCGCACGACGGTCACGGAGACGTCGGGTTCGTCACGCTGATGCATCCTCGATCACGCCGACGCCCGCCCAGCCGGCGCGGACGGCGGCGACCTCCTCCGAGTCCTCACCGTACTCCGCCGCGGCGGTGAGGAGTGTGGCGCGGGCGAATGCGGCGAAGTCGGTGCTCGGCGCGAGCGACCCACCCGTGAGCGTGCGGTACCAGATGAGGCCCGCCCGCTCCCAGGCGAAGCCGCCGAGGTCGGTGGCCACCAGATGGAACGCGCGGTTGGGGATGCCGGAGTTGATGTGCACGCCGCCGTTGTCGTCCTCGGTGTCGACGTAGTCGCGCAGATGACCAGGCTGGGGATCGCGCCCGAGCACGTCGTCGTCGTACGCCGTGCCGGGTGCGGCCAGTGAGCGCAGCGCGACACCCTGCACGAGGTCGGTGAACACGCCCTCCCCGATGAGCCACGACGCCTCGTCGGCCCGCTGCTGCCGGTGGTGCTGCTCGACGAGGGCGCCGAAGACGTCGGAGATCGACTCGTTGAGCGCGCCCGACTGCCCCACGTACGCCAGGCCGCCGGAGTACTCCGTCACCCCGTGCGTCAGCTCGTGCGCGACCACGGTGAGGGAACCCGTGAACCCCCGGAACACCTCGCCGTCGCCGTCGCCGAACACCATGCGCTCGCCGTTCCAGAAGGCGTTGTCGAAGTCGACGCCGTAGTGCACCGTCGCCGCCAGGGTGCCGCCCACCCCGTCGATCCCCGCGCGCTGGTAGGCGTCCCAGAAGAAATCGAAGGTCACGCCCAGGCCGTCGAACGCCTCGTCGGCCGCGGCGTCGCCGGTGGGCGGGTCGCCCTCGCCTCGCACCGTCATGCCGGGCAGGTTCTCCTCGTTCTGCGCGTCGGAGACGACGCGGTTCGGGGAGGGGGCGCCCTCGGCGACCAGGGCGCCGTCTTCATCGATCGACAGCCGCAGCCGTGTCAGCTCGGGTCGGTAGTGCCGCTGCGCGGCCAGGGTGTTGCGCGCCGCGCGGGCGGCCCGCGCGAGGTGCGGCGCGTCGGTCTCGGCGAGACGGGCCAGCAGGTACGGCGGGACGATGGCGTTCATGCCACGAGGCTAGGGGGGAGGTGCGACATCCTCGCGCCCGGCACGCGGGTCGATGACCGGGATGGATGCCAGCAGTCGCCGGGTGTACGCCACCTGCGGCGTCAGCAGGACCTTCTCGGTCGGCCCCTCCTCGACGATGCGGCCGTCCTTCATGACGATCACCTCGTCGCAGAGATTCTGCACCACGCCGATGTCGTGCGACACCAGCACGAGCGCCAGCCCGTCGCGGCGGCGCAGCTCCCGCAGCAGCTCGAGGATCTGAGCGCGCACCGTGACGTCCAGCGCCGACAGCGGCTCATCGCCCACGAGCAGCCGCGGGCGGTGCACGATCGCCCTGGCCAGCGCGATGCGCTGGCGCTGCCCGCCCGAGAACTCGTGCGGGAAACGGTCGGCCATGTCCGGCTCCAGGCCGACATCGGCGAGGACCTCGCGCACCCGCGCGCGCCGGTCGCCCTCGATCCCCAGCGCCCACAGCGGCTCGCCCACGATGCGTCCCACGCTCATGCGGGGGTCGAGCGATGCGTACGGGTCCTGGAAGACGACACCGGTCTGGCGTCGCAGCCAGTGCAGCGAGCGGGCGGGGGCGGATGCCGCAACCGGCCGGCCGTCGAAGTCCACGGTGCCCGCGGTGGGGGTGTCCAGGCCCAGCAGCAGCCGCACGAGGGTCGACTTGCCGGAGCCGGACTCGCCGATGACACCGAGGGCGGAGCCCTCCGCCACATCCACGTCGGCGTCCTCCAGCGCCGTCGTGTACCGGCGGGGGGTGAACAGGCCGGAGCGAGGCGCGAGGTGGCGGCGGGTGAGGCCCCGGCCGCGCAGCAGGGCGCTCACAGCGCGCCCCCCGGTCGCCACAGTGTCGCGGTGGCGTCCCGCAGCAGCCCGCGGGTCACCTCCGACGACGGACGGGTGAGCAGGGTCGACACCGGTGCCGACTCGACCACGCGGCCGTGCTCGAGCACGACCCCGTGGCTGGCGATCTGGGACAGCACCGCCAGGTCGTGCGTGATGAACACCAGCGACATGCCGTCCCCGGTGACGAGGGTGCCGAGCAGATGCAGGATCTCGGCCTGGATCGTCACGTCCAGGGCCGTGGTCGGCTCGTCGGCGATGAGCAGGCGCGGGCGGCAGGCGAGAGCCATCGCGATCGCCACCCGCTGTCGCTGCCCGCCCGAGAGCTGATGGGGATAGCGGGCGACGATCTGCTCGGGATCGGGGAGGGCGACGCGGCGGGCCTCGGCCACCGCGCGTGACTTCGCCTCGCGCCGGGTGACGCCTTCGTGGATGCGCACCGACTCGGAGATCTGCCGGCCCACGGTGCGGATCGGGTTCAGCGCCGTGCGGGGCTCCTGGAAGACGATGCCGATCTCGTCGCCGCGCAGCTGCGCGAGTTCGCGGTCGGGCAGGCCGACCAGCTCGCGCCCGTTCCAGCGGATGCTGCCTTCGACCGTCGCGGCATCCGGCAGCAGGCCCATGATCGCCAGGGCGGTGAGGGACTTGCCCGAGCCGGACTCGCCGATGAGCCCGACGCGCGCCGAGTCGGGCACCTCGAACGAGACGCCGTCGACCACGCGGCGACCGCCGAGCTCGATCACGAGGTCCTGCACCTGCAGACTCACGCCACCACCTCCGGAACGTGCGCGCGTGCGGCATTGCTGCGGCGCGAGAGCGTCGGGTCGGTGGCTTCACGCAGCCCGTCGCCCAGCAGGTTCAGCCCGAGGACGGTGAGCGTGATCGCCAGCCCGGGCCAGACCACCGACACCGGGTGCACCGTGATGTAGCTCTGCAGCTCGCTCAGCAGCACCCCCCATGACGGCTCGGTGGGCGGTGCGCCGAAGCCGAGGTACGACAGGCCGGCCTCGGCGAGCACCGCCACCGCCATGCCCCATGACAGCTGCACGATGAACACCGGCGCGACATTGGGGAAGAGGTGGCGCAGCAGGTTCTGCACGGGGGTAAGCCCTGCCGCTTTGCCCGCCAGCACGAACTCGCTGTGCAGCACGCGTCGCAGCTCCGGCCGTGTGACGCGGGCGATGTTGACGCCGAAGCCGATGCCGACCGACAGGATCACCACCCAGAGCGATCCCCCCCAGACCGCGGAGATCATCATGGCGATCAGCAGCACGGGGAAGGCGATGAGGATGTCCACCAGGACGGCGACCGACTCGCGCATCCATCGTCGGGTGAGCGCACCGAGCGACGCGAGGACCAGCCCGACGAGCGTGGCGACCAGGCCCGCCCCGAGCGAGACCCACACCGTGGTGACCGAGCCCGCCATGAGGAGGCTGAGGATGTCGCGGCCGGTGCCGTCGGTGCCCAGCACGTGGGGCCAGCCGGGAGGCGCCCAGCGCTCGGAGATGTCCACCTGCTGCGGGTTGAACGGCGTCCAGACCGCTGCGACGACGGCGGTGACCCCGACGGCGAGGACGACGGCCACGCCGACCCGCCCGGTGGTCAGGCGGAGGAGTCGGCGCAGCCAGCCCCATCGCCCCGTGATCGCGGGGGAGGAGGTGGCACCGGCGGGGGCGCTCATTCCGCCTCCCGCTGCCGGGGGTCCACGACCCGGTGGAACAGGTCGACGAGGAAGCCGACGACGAGCACGAACCCGGTGAGCACGAGCAGCTCGCCCTGCACCTTCGGCAGATCGCGCTGCCCCACATCGGTGACCAGCATGCGACCGATGCCGGGGAGCGAGAACAGCTGCTCGATCACGACGGCGCCCACGATGATGCCGGCCACCTGAAGGCCGAGCACCGTGATCACGGAGAGTCCGACGTTGGGCAGTCCGTGCCGCACCAGCGCCTGGGTGCGGGTCAGCCCCTTCGCGGCCGCGGTGCGCACGTAGTCCTGCCCCACCGCCTGCAGCGTCGCCGAGCGCACGAAGCGCAGCAGCATGGCGCCCTCGACGATGCCGATCGTCACCGCCGGCAGCAGCAGCGCCCGCCAGGCCGCCCATGGGTCGGTCCACCCGGCGCGCGGGAACCCCTGCGCGGGCAGCCAGCCGAGCCACACCGCGAACACCACGACGAGCATCATGCCCGCCCACACCACCGGCACAGCGGCGAGGGTCTGTGCGCCGACGGTGATGAGAGTGCCGTCGGCCCGGCCGCGGCGCAGCGCCGAGGCGACCCCGAGCGGCACGCTGAAGACGAGGGCGATGACCATGGCGAGGATGCCGAGGGGCACCGTGACCTGCGCCTTCTGCGCGAGCTCGGTGGCCACGGGTGCGCCGGTCAGCAGTGACGTGCCGAGGTCGCCCCTGGCCACGCCCGCCATCCAGTCGAGGTACTGCAGGAACAGCGGCTGGTCCAGGCCCAGTCGCGTGCGGATGGCCGCGACCTGCTCGGGGGTGCTGCCGACGCCCGCGATCATCTGGGCGACGTCGCCGGGGAGCACCCGAAGGGTCAGGAAGATCAACACGCTGGCGACGACGAGGCCAAGCAGCAGCAGGGCCAGCCGCGTCAGCGCGTAGCGGATCACCCCTCGCTCTTGGTCAGCTCGGCGAGGTTCAGGCGCTCGTTGACGTTCACCGTGGGCATACCCGAGATGCTAGCGCCGACGGCGACGACCGATGCGCCGTTGTACAGCCAGTCGGCCACGTGGTCCTCGGACACGATGCGGGCGGCCTCGGCCAGCAGTTCCGCGGCTTCGGCTTCGTCGGTTGCGGCGAGGGACTGCGCGAACAGCTCCTGCACCTCGGCGTTGTCATAGCCGAAGTAGTAGTCCGGGTTCGCCCAGTTCTCGAAGTCGCGCGCCTCGGTGTGCAGCACGAAGCTCAGGTCGAAGTCCTTGTTGATGTACACGTCGTTGAGCCAGGACGAGAACTCCACGGCATCCACCTTCAAAGTCACCCCCACGTCGTGCAGGTTGGAGACCAGGATCTGCGACACCGTCGTGCCGTAGAACGAGGGGATGGTGAGGGTCAGCTCGAGGTCGTCCGCACCGGCCTCTTCCAGCAGCTCGCGGGCCGCGTCGGGGTCGAACGGTGCGACGTCGGAGAGGTCCTCATAGCCGGGGTCGAGTTCGGGGATCGGTCCGTACTGCGTCTGCCCGGCACCGATCGCCTCGACGATCGCGTCGTGGTCGATCGCCTGGCGGATGGCCTGACGCACCTGCACGTCGGCCAGCGGGCCCTCGGACGCGTTCATCGCGAGCGTGCCCTTGTCGGTGGAGGCGCCCACCTCGACGGTGAAGTCGCCGTTGGCCTCGATCTGCTCGGCGAGGTTCGCGTCGAAACCGGTGACCACGTCGACTTCACCGGCGAGAGCGGCGTTGAGGGCCGCCTGGTTCTCGGGGATGTAGGCGAAGACCACCTCGGCGGCGCCCGCCGGGTCGCCCCAGTACTGCTCGAATCGCTGCAGGGTGACGCTGTCGCCCTGCTTCCACGACGACAGGGTGAAGGGACCGGTGCCGTTGGCTGCCGTCTTGCGGTCGATCGTGTCACCCTCCTTGAGGATGAGTCCGGCGCGACCGGTGAGGTTCCACAGCAGGCTCGAGTCGGGTTCGGCGAGGGTCAGGACGATGTCCTGGCCGTCGACTGCGATGCCGGTGACGCCCGCCAGACGGTCGGAGTCGCGGTACGACGGGGTGTCACGCACCTGGGTGAGCGACCACACGACGTCCTGCGGGGTCAGCGGCTGGCCGTCGTGGAAGACGACGCCCTCCCGCAGCGTGAAGGTGTAGGTGAGGCCGTCGGGGGAGACCTCGTAGTCGCTGGCGAGCGCCGGGACGATGTCCTGCTCGGGCGTGCGCGAGACGAGGCCCTGGTAGACATTGTCGATGAGCAGCTGGTCGAGGGCGGCTCCCGCGGTCTCGCGGATGTCGAGGTTGCCGGGCTCGGCGACCAGGCGAACCGCGACCGACGCATCCGGGTCGGCGGCGGCGCTCGTGCTCGGCGCCGGGGACGGCGACGCGCTGCAGGCGGTGAGGGCGAGCGCGCCGGCCATGAGCACGGCGGCGGCCAGGGTGGTGCTGCGGCGGAGCATGGGAGAGGTCCTTTCACAGGGCGGGCGGCGTCGGTGCTGGCGGGCCCCCGCATACGCTGGTGCGCGTAACAGCCTATGGTCCTGCTGGGCATGGTCGCGCATCGGGTGCCCATGCGCGGCGCGACCAGGATAATCGCGCTCCGCCGAGAGATGCCTGCGCGCGCCACACCGCCGCAGGCGCCCCTCCGCAGCAGGCGGCTAGGGTCGGACCATGACCGATCAGCCGCGTGTGCACCTGTCCCGCTCCGCCCGCGGCGCCTACCGTGCGCTGGAAGGCCTCGCCAAGACCGTCGGGTCGCTCGCCGACGACGCCGGCATCGACGCCCGCCTGCGCGAACTCGTGCAGATCCACGCGTCGCAGCTCAACGGGTGCGCCTACTGCGTGCGTGTGCACGTGGACCGCGCCGTGGCAGCGGGAATGGACGTCGACCTGGTGGCGCAGCTGCCGGTGTGGCGCGACTCCGGGGTGTTCACCGAGCGGGAGCGTGCCGCGCTCGAGCTCACCGAGGCGCACGTGTACATCCATGAGGAGGGCGTCTCCGACGAGGTGTACGACCACGTCGGCGGCATCCTCTCGGAGCAGGAGTATGTCGCGCTCAGCTGGATCCTCGTGTCGATCAACGCGTTCAACCGCGTGGCCATCGCCGGACGCTACCCGGTGGAGCCCCGCGCCGGGGAGAACGCGTGACGGCCGCCGACCGCATCGTCGCGGGGGCGCTGAACTTCCGTGACGTCGGAGGGCTGCCGGCGCGCGCCGGCGTCACCCGGTCGGGCGTGCTCTTCCGCTCGGGCAACCTCGCCCGCCTCGACGACAGCGGGAGGGCGACGCTGCGCGAACTGGGCCTGCGGCGGGTGATCGACCTGCGTGCCGACGACGAGGTGGCCCTCGAGCCCTCGCTGGTGGACGGCCTGGGGTTGGAGACCCTGCGACTTCCGCTGTTCACGGGCTCGGCCGCCTCGTTCTTCGAGCAGGACGTGTGTCTCGACGACTTCTACCGTGCGCTGCTCGACGAGGCGGCAGACCGTGTCGTGGAGGTCGTGCGCGGGGTGCTCGCGAACCAGCCGGTGCTCGTGCACTGCACGGTCGGCAAGGACCGCACCGGGGTGACGGTGGCGCTGACCCTCGCGGCCGCGGGAGTGGCGGAGGATGCCGTCGTCGCCGACTACGCGCGCACGGAGGCGCTGCTGCCTCCCCAGCGCAACGCCCGGGTGCTGGCGTACCTGCGCTCGCAGCATCCGCAGTCCCGCCACCTCGAGGAGCTGGCCACGAAATCGCCCGCGGCCGCCATGCGCACCCTGCTCGACGGACTGCGCGAGCGCTACGGCGCGCCCGTGGAGTTCCTGCGCGCGCACGGCTTGGGCGACGACGAGATCGCCGAACTCACGTCGGTGCTGGTACACAGCCCTTCATAGGTTAGGCAACCCTTGGTCGGTGTATCGTGGAGGCGTCATGAGCACCGCACCCCACAGCGCCGCCGCCTGCCGCGCGGCCAAGCACACCCGTGTGCAGCACCTGGTGACCGCCGACGAGCACGCGCTCGCCGAGCTGCAGGCGCTCATCGCCACGCTGCCGCTGTGCTCCACGGGCCGTGTCTTCATCGAGGTGCCCGACGCGTCCTGGCAGGCCGACCTCGCCGTGCCGCCGCGCATGACGGTGACGTGGCTCGACCGCTCCCGCCGCTCGGGTGAGCCGGGCACCGGCCGGGGCTGCGCCCGCGGGCAGGCGCTCGCGCGCGCGGTGAACGCCTGGGCCGACGAGATGCTGTGCGCCGACGGCCACGGCACCCGCGTCATGCTCCTGGGCGGCTACCTCGGCACCGCCGACATCGTCGACCACCTCACCGGCACCCTCGGCATGCCCGCCGAGGACATCCGCACCCCCGAGCGCTTCGGGCTCTCGACCGCCCGCTGACGGTCGACCGTGGCGCCGTGGCGCCGTGGCGTCGCGCGTCACGACCCCCGCGGCACGTAGCGGCCGTCTTCGAGGCCGGCCTCGATCTCGAAGCGGTTCGTCAGCGGGTTGCGCCCCGCCAGCAGGTACAGCACCGGCATGAGGGCTCCGTAGCGCTGCCACTGACGCTTGTGCCGCGCCTCATGGGCCAGCAGTTGCGGCGTGACGCGACCGGTTCCGGTGAGGAAGCAGCCGCCCACGCACACCCCGCCGCGCCCGTAGGTCCACGACGGCATCCCGCGGAAGACCCACAGTCCCGCCCGGCGTTCGATGGGTCCGGTGGACCACAGCGTCCCCCACACGAATCCGAAGGCCGTCCCCGCGAGGTAGCCGACCCGGCTGAGCGGGGAGTCCAGCAGCACGGCGGGGATCATGCGGTCCGCGCGGCGACCGCGGGCCACGGCCCGGTCGGCCCGCTCCCGCCACCCGGCAGGGGGAGGGGTGAGAGGACTCACGCGAGCGCGCCGATCACCCGGAGGATCGCGCCCATGTCGTCGACGGCGGCCGCCGGGGTCACCGGGGCGAACCCGGCCAGCGACGCGCCGACCAGCGGGATCCGGTTGCGCAGCCGTGCGAGGGAGGCGACCAGCTGCGGCACCTCGACACCGAACGGCACGGCGGAGCTCACCCCGATGATGGCTGCCGGATCCAGGACGTCCAGATCGACGTGCACGTAGACGGCGTCGGCCCCGGTGGCGGCGACCGCGTCGGCCAGCGCATCGGGGTCGGCGAGGGCGTCGGCGGCGAGAACGGTGAGCGGGGATGCCTCCAGGTACGCGGCTTCTGCGGCATCCACCTCGCGCGCCCCCGCCAGCACGACGCGCTCCGCCGGCACCGCGCCGGCCGGCAGCGCGCGCTCGCCGTCGCCGAGCACCGCCCGCAGTGCCATCCCCGCGTAGGCTCCGGACGGGGAGGACGCCGGATCATGCAGATCCGGGTGGGCGTCGAGCCAGACCACCGCGAGGTTCGGGTGCCGCTGAGCCGCGTGTCCGATGGCGGGAACGGCCACGGCGCAGTCGCCGCCGACGACCACGGCGGGCTCGGCGAGAGGGGCGAGCGCTTCGGTCACCAGCGCCTGGATCCGTGCCAGGGCGCTCAGCCGGTGCACGCCCGTGCCGAGCGACTCGCCGGCCTCGAGCGGGATGTCGATGCGGGTGCAGGCGGATCGCGGCAGGTCGCCGGCGATCACCTCCGCGCCATCGACGAGGAGCATGGCGCGCGCAGACGGTGAGCCCTGCCATTGCGGTACGACGATGAACCGGGTCATGACACCATCCTTCCCTGTCGCAGGAGGTGCGGCGTGCGTCCGCGCCGTGGGAAATCGCCGGCCGCGCGCGGCGCCGGAGACGACTCCGGGCGCCGCCCCGGAAGGAGCGGCGCCCGGAGCGTCGTGCGGTGCGGCTCAGGCGCCGGAGTCGATCGCCTTCGCCGGGGCGCCGGACTTCAGCGCAGCCAGTCGCGCCTCGACCTCGGTGAGCTCGCCGACGTCCTCGAGCTGATTGAACTGCGCGTCGAGGGTGGACGCCGCGAGCTCCTGCTTGCCGGCTGCGAGGGCCTCCTGGCGGCGCACCTTGTCCTCGAAGCGGCCGAGTTCGCTGGTGGGGTCGAGCACGTCGATCGACCGCACGGCGTCGTGCACCTTGTTCTGCGCCTCGGCGGTCTTCGCACGGGCCAGCAGCTCGGAGCGCTTCGACTTCAGCTGCTCCAGCTTCTGCTTCATGCCGTTGAGGCCGTCCTTCAGCTTCTCGACGACCTCGCTCTGCGTGGCGATGGTCGGCGCGATCGCGCGGGCCTCGTTCTCCTCGCTGATCTGACGCTGAAGGGCGATCTTGGCCAGGTTGTCGAACTTGTCCGCGTCGGCGGTGTTGCCGGCGGTGCGCAGCTCGTCGGCCTTGCGGCTGGCGGCGAGGGCCTTGTTGCCCCATTCCGCGGCCGCCTGCACGTCCTCCTGGTGGTCGCGCTCGAGCAGGCGCAGGTTGCCGATCGTCTCGGCGATGGCCGACTCGGCGTCGGCGATGGAGTTGGTGTAGTCGCGCACGAGCTGGTCGAGCATCTTCTGCGGGTCCTCGGCCGAGTCGAGGAGCGCGTTGATGTTCGCCTTCATGAGGGTCGAGATGCGACCGAAGATGGACTGCTTTGCCATGGATGTGCCTTCCTGTCGAAGTGATGTGGACTGAACGGTGGATGCCGCGCGCCGGCGGCCGGGCCAGGGGGTCAGAAGCGCCCCCCTCCGCTGCGGCCGCTGCGGCTGCCGCCGCTGCTGCGCCCGCTGCGTCCGCCGCCGAAACCGCCGCTGCTGCGCCCGCTGCGGCTGCCGCCGCCGCCGAAGCCGCCGCCGAAGCCGCCGCCGAAGCCGCCGCCGAAGCCGCCGGATCGGCCGCGTCCGCCGCCGCTGTTGAGCAGCGAGTTGATGACGAGGCCGCCGATGACGGCTCCCATGACGCTGCCGTCACCGCCGCTGCCGTAGCCGCCGCCGGTGAAGCCGCCCACGTCGTTCTGGGCCTGCTGGATCGCCTGCGAAGCGAGACGGGTCGCGCGCTGCGCGAGGGGGAGAGCCTGCTCGGGCGCGGTGGCGGCCACCTGCTGCGCCTGTACGAGAGCGGCGCCCGCCTCGGCGAGCCGGGTGCGTGCCTGGGCGCCGACGGCTCCCCGGCGCGCGGAGATGTAGTCCTCGGCGGCCGACACCTGCGCCTGAGCCTGGGCGATCTGCTGGCCGAGCTGCTGCTGGGCGCGTTGCGCCCGCTCCTGTGCATTGCGGACGGCTGCGACCACGCCGTCGATGCGGGTGTTCGCGGCCTCGAGGGCCTCGCGGGTGACCAGCGGCCGCTTGGCGGTCGAGGTCAGGTTCGCGCGGGCGGTGTCGACCTGCTGACGGGTGGCGGCGATGGTCGCGGCGACCTGACCGTCGGGGTCGGGCAGCGCGGCGGCGACGGCCATGTCGTGCTCGAGGTCGGCGATGAGTGCCGTGGCATCCTTCTCGCCCTGCGCGAAGTCGTCGCGGAGCCGACCGATCGCGTCCTCCAGCAGCGCAGCCTGGTCGACGGCACCCTCGGCCGCGCGGATGGCGACGGCTGCCTCGCCCCCCTCGCCTGCAGCGATCGCGGCGGCGGCAGCGGTGAGCTGCTCATCGGCGAACGCCAGGCGCTCGCGGGCCTGGTCGGGGTTGTCGGCCACCGTCGCGAGTGCCTCAGGCGCGTAAGTGCTGCGCAGGGTCTGCAACGTGGTGGCGGCGGCATCGAGGCGGCCGCCGACGGAGGCCCGCTGCTCCTGCACGCGGGCGAGCGCTTCGGGGGCGTTCTGCTCGAGTTTGCGCAGCTCCTCGAACGCTTCGGCCTTCTCGTCGAGGTCGGCGTCGGCCTCCTCGCACAGCCGGATGATCTCGGCGTTCCAGGCCCGGGTCTGCTCCTCCGTGTCGGGTTCGCTGTCGTCGAGCTGCTGCTTGATCGTGAACGCCTGGTTGAGATTCTCCTTGGCCTTGGCCAGTGCCTCGGCGAACTCGACCGTGGCGGCGTCGCCGAACTGCGCGCGGGCGAAGCCGAGCTCCTGCTCACTGGTGCGCAGGGCGTCATCCACGGCCACGAGCGCCGACGAGGCACGGCGGGCGAGTTCGGCCGTCGGCAGCGCCGCGACCTCGTCCGCGGACGTGCCGCTCTTCTTCGCGCCGCGTCGCGTGCGGATGAAGACGAACACGAGTGCTCCCACGGCGGCGACGATGACGACGATCCACACCCAGCTGACGCCGCCCCCGCCCGAGAGGTCGGACTCGAACCGGTCGGCCGCCAGCTCGATCGCGCCGGCGTAGTCGTTCTGTCCCAGCAGCGGGCGCATGTCCTGCTCGATGGCGTCGAGATCGCCGTCGCTGAGGGGACCGTTCGGGTCGGAGGAGATGTAGTACTGGCGGCCCTCGGTGGCGATGGCCAGCAGGTACTGCCGTTCGCCGAGGCCATTGGCGACCGCGACCTCATCGGCCCACTGCTGGCGATCGCCGGGATTCGTGAATTCGTCGACGAGGACGACGTAGAGGTCGACGCTGGTCTCGTCGTACAGCACCGCGAGACGGTCCTCGACCCTGTCCACCTCGGCGCTGCTGAGCACCCCGGCCTGGTCGAGCAGACGGGCCCCGCCCAGCTGCACAGGGTCCGTCGCGAACGCCGTCACCGACCCCGCGGAAAAGAGCACTGCGAGAATCGTGGCCAGCACCAAGGCCCAGCGCCTGCGCATCGTGTCCCCTTCTGAGGCCCCTCACAGCGCCTCAGGGCGAGTCTATTCACCCGCCCGCGGCCGCGCTGTAGTCCGGCTGCTGGGAGGTCGCGATGAGAATCCCCGACCGGCGGCCGGTGCGGCGGGTCGGCGCGGACGTGTCGCCGCCCGCGGGTACGCTCGTGCCCCCGGAGGAGACATGGACGATCGATACGGCGGCGACGTGCTGGCACCCGGGTGGCGCACCGTGGGGAAGCGCGAGATCCCCCAAGTGCCCGCGAACCGCGGCCTGGTGGTCGAGGTGGCCGGCGATGGATTCTGTGGGGCGGTCACCGGCGTGCAGTCGGGCCTGGTGGAGCTGGAGGATCGGGTGGGGCGCCGTCGGCAGTTCCCGCTCGGCGGCGGCTTCCTCATCGACGGCGACCCCGTGCGCCTGACGGCGCCCACCGCTGGCCCGAAGCCCCGCACGCGCACGGCATCCGGATCTTTCGCCGCGCCCGAACAGCGCGCCCGGGTGGCGCGGGCCAGCCGCATCCTCGTCGAGGGGCGTCACGACGCGGAGCTCGTCGAGAAGGTGTGGGGCGCCGACCTGCGGGTCGAGGGTGTCGTCGTGGAGTACCTCGAGGGCATCGACCTGCTCGAGCAGACCCTGCGCGACGAGCCTCCCGGCCCGCAGCGCCGCTACGGGGTGCTCGTGGACCACCTCGTGCCGGGATCGAAGGAGCAGCGCATCGCGGATGCCGTCGCCCGCGGCCCCCACGGCGCGCACGTGATGGTCGTCGGTCACCCGCACGTGGACGTCTGGGAGTGCGTGACACCGCGAGCCGTCGGCATCCCCGCCTGGCCGACCGTGCCCCGCGGGATCGACTGGAAGACGGGCGTCTGCCGCGCGCTGGGGTGGCCGGCCGAGGAGCAGGCCGACATCGCGAGGGCCTGGCAGCGCATCCTCGGGAGCGTCCACACCTTCCGCGACCTCGACCCGGCGCTGCTGGGGCGGGTGGAGCAGCTGATCGACTTCGTCACCGAAGAGGGCTGAGCGCCGGGCGATGCGCTCGCCGCCCCCGGTAGCCTGGGAGCATGCCGGATCCTGAGCCCGACGCGGACCCGACCGTCCCCGCCGACGATGCCCCCGACGCCCCGTTCCGCAAGCGCACGGTCTCGTTCGTGCGTCGCAGCGGCCGCATGACCGAGGCGCAGGAGCGTGCCTGGAGCGATCTCGCCCCGTTCTACGCCCTGCCGCTCGAGCGCGACGGCGCGACGACCAGCGTGCGTGCGGGCTCGGAGATCGACCCGGCATCCGTCTTCGGCCGCGCCGCGCCTCTCGTCGTCGAGATCGGATCAGGCCAGGGTCACGCCATCGTGCACGCCGCCGCCGCCCGACCGGACGGCGACTTCATCGCCGTCGAGGTCTTCAAGGCGGGCCTGGCCCGCACCATGCTCGACGCCGAGCGTGCCGGCGTGCGCAACCTGCGTGTCGTCGAGGCCAACGCGCCCGAGGTGCTCGAGCACTTGCTGCCGGAAGCGTCGGTGGATGAGCTGTGGGTGTTCTTCCCCGACCCGTGGCACAAGCACAAGCACACCAAGCGCCGATTGATCGCCCCGCCCTTCCCCGCGCTCGCCGCGCGCGTGCTCCGCGACGGCGGCGTGCTGCGCCTGGCCACCGACTGGGAGGACTACGCCCTCCAGATGCGCGACGTCATGGCGGATGCCGCCGACTTCGAGCCCGCCTTCGATGGCGACTGGGCGCCGCGCTACCCCGGACGGGTCGTCACCGCCTTCGAGCGCAAGGGCGCCGCGAAGGGCCGCGCCATCCGCGACCTGTCGTACCGGCGCAAGGCGCGCTCGTGAAGACGGTCGTCCCGGCGGCTCGGCCGCTCGTGTCGCTGGCGACGGTGCCGGCTCTGCTGGTGTGTCTGGCCGCGCCGGCGTTCTTCGTGCTGCTGCAGCCGCTGCTCGGCTGGGGGCTGCTGATCGCGGGGCTCGTCGCCGCCGTTCTGGTGGAACGGCGGGGTGGGCGCGATGCCGCGCGCGCGGCATCCGACACCCGTCCGCCCAGCCTCGTGCGCGACCTGTCCCTCATCGCCGCCGGCATGGTCGTCGTGAGTCTCATCGACCTCAAGGCCGAGCTCGACAACGCCGCGATGGTGCGCTTCACGCTCGCTCTGGGCGGCGCCGTCGTGGTGCCGTACGTGATCTCCCGCTGGGTGTATCGCGACCGGGCGATCTCCTTCCCGTGGCACGGGGGAGGGCGGTGGACCACCTTCCAGTGGGTGTGGCTGGTGCTCGTGCTGGTGCTCGGGTGGCTGATCCTGCCGTTCTACTTCATCACGTCGGGCGTCTACATGAACTGGCCGGTGGTGGACACCCCCGACCTCATCGCGCGCCTGTTCGTCGGCGTCGGCGCCGTCGGCATCTGGGACGAGCTGTTCTTCATCTGCACCGTGTTCGCGCTGCTGCGTCGGCACTTCGCCGACCTGTCGGCCAACCTGCTGCAGGCGATCGTGTTCGTGTCGTTCCTGTGGGAGCTGGGCTACCGCGAGTGGGGGCCGGCGCTGACGATCCCGTTCGCGCTGCTGCAGGGCTACATCTTCCTGCGCACGCGCTCGCTCGCGTACGTCGTGACGGTGCACCTGCTGTTCGACGCGGTGGTGTTCGCGGTGCTGGTGCACGCCCACAATCCGGGGATGCTCGACGCGATCTTCTTCGTCTCGCCCTGACCGGGGTCGGCCGGCTGGTGCAGGCCGCCCGGTCCGCGCGGGGCGGCCACGGCCGCGTGCGCAGCCACGTGCACAGCGTCGCGGAATGACGCGCAGGACGGGGGGAACTGGCCCCTCCGGGCGTCCTCGACGCCGGATCGACGACGTTGTGCACGCGGTGCGCGCGGTGCGCCGGCCGGCCGGCTCCTGCAGGGGACGGCCGCAGCGGTGCGCGGGTTGTGGGCGTGTGCGCCCGCCGCGGCGTGCACAACGTCGGCATTCCGGCGCGAGAGGGCGGAAACGGCGCCGGCGGCGGGCGCTCGACGCCGGATCGACGACGTTGTGCACGCGGTGGGCCGCTGCCCAGTGCCCGGCGGTAGCATCGGGGGCGGATCCCGACCGGATCCCCGGACGAGGGTTCAGTACCCGGTGAACGACAAGACTGGCCACGGAGGCTGTGTCATGTCATGGATCGTCCTTGTCGTGTCGGGAGTGCTCGAGGCCGTCTGGGCGACCGCCCTCGGCAAATCCGAGGGGTTCACCAAGCTCTGGCCGTCGGTGGTGTTCGGCGTCGCGCTGGTGCTGAGCATGGGCGGCCTCGCCTACGCGATGCGCGAGATCTCCACCGGCACCGCCTACGCGGTGTGGGTGGGCATCGGGGCGTCGATCACGGTGGCGTACGCGATGGTCACCGGGGACGAGGCCTTCTCGCTCGTGAAGTTCCTGCTGATCCTGGGGCTCGTGGGCTGCATCGTCGGGCTGAAGCTCGTCAGCCCCGAGTAGACCGGCAGTGCCGGCATCCTTCAGCTTCAACCGGAGGGTGAGACGACTTCGGGCGGGAGTCTTGACGCCCCGTCGGATCGGAGTAGCTTCAGTTCTGCGAGAAGAAAACGGAAACGTGGAAACCGAGAGGTGACCGGATACGGAAACCGACACACGCAATTGATCGCCCCGGAGCTTCGGCTCCGGGGCGTTCTGCGTTGTCGGGAGCCGTGCTGCGCCGGTGATAGTCTCGTTCGGTACGCCTCCGTAGCTCAGTGGATAGAGCGCCGGTTTCCGGTACCGTAGGTCGCAGGTTCGACTCCTGTCGGGGGCACCGCCATGGGATGTACGCGGAACGGGTGGGAACTCGTACGCGGAACCTCTAGGAACGAAGAAACGCCGCCTGGATTCAGGCGGCGTTTCGGGTTTGGTCGGAGTCGTGTCATGTGTTCGCATGCTGACCGGATCGGGCCCGTTGCGGAGCCTGCATCGGGGTAGGTGGGTCGCGGCGGCTCAGGACCACTATCGAAGCGCGCGGTTGGCCGGCACGCACCCTCGCCTCCGAGAAGCTCGAATACCAACTCGCGGGCTACGCCGTCGGCCCACAGTTCCTCGCCAGCATGCGGGAACTCGGCGACACATACACGGAGAAGGTGCTCCGCGGCGTCGTCGATGCCCTCACCGACCGCGCCGCCGGCCGTCAGCTTCACCGACGAGGGGCGCCATCGTGCTCGATGAGGAGACCGGCGAGTACGCGGTCGCACTCTGCGCTCACGGCCATGTAGGAGCTCCTGGCCGTGACCCGCGGCTGCAGTCCCGACTGTCGTACAGATGTCGACGAAGTCAGCGGAGACCGATTGCCCGGGCAAGTGCCTCCGTGTCGCCGGCGCCCGGAGGGCCGGCGTAGCCGTTCTGCGCCATCACGATCAGGTCCTGACCGCTCGGCAACGAGTAGATCCTGGCCTCACGGCTTGGGATCTCCCACTTCGCCGAGAGGACGCGGCCTGGCGGAAGGCCGATTCTCGCGGGAACGCTGAACCAGGGCTTCCCGAATGCGAAGACGTGCTGCGTGTCCAGATCGCCGATGGGATCGAGGACGAATTCACGAATGACATCGCCGGGAGGTTCCATCGAGGCGTTCACGCCGGATGAGTGGTACGGGTACAACTCGAAGTACACGCCGTTTGCAATAGACCAGTTCGGCTCGCCCAGGAGGCGGCGAGCGAAAGCAAACCGGTTCTGATAGAAGCGATTCGGGCCAGCAATGCTCTCCCACTCCTTGCTCGCATACGGCACGGTTGCGGCCCACTCGCTGTAGCGCAGAGTCTTCAACTGCTCGAAGAACACACCACCGGGGGCCTGGAACCGAGGGACCGCCGCACCCGGGTTCAGCCCGAGCATGACGACGGGCGTCGAGTTCCCGATCAGTCGGCCGGTGTATGGCTCGGGAAACGCGTCGAGGCGCACTTCTCCGTGGCCCCTGCCTCGGTACGACTCAAACCATGGCTGCAGTCGGTCGGACACCCCGGCGTGACCGCTGACCCAGCGGTCAATCTCCTCATCCCAGAAATCGACGAGTGCAGCGAGCGCAGTCATGAGCCGATCGTAGTTACAACGGTGTCAAGCCTTGGACAATTCACCGGCGCGAGCGCGCAGCTCGTCGAGGTGTCGCAGTCCTGCAGGGTTTGGGCAGGCCACCCCCTTCACCGGGCACGTCGCACCCAGGCCACGGCTAGCGTGAGGGCTGCGCGGAGGATTAACGCGGGCTTCACGGAGGATGAACGGTGCGGCATGCCCCCCAGACCTCAGGAATCACGCGGCAGAACGGGTTCCGCGTACAACCCACCACCACCACTCCACGCGAAGATCGCCGTCCAGTTCTGGGCGGCGATTCGTCGTTGCGCTGCGAACGCCTCGTCGTCAGCGAGCGGTGGCGCCGAGGTGGTCGGCCGCCCACTGGCCCAGTTGGGTCAGCAGGGGGAGGAGCTCGCGGCCGGCCTCGGTCAGCTCATAGGCCACCGACACCGGAGGGCCGGGAGCGACCTGGCGCACCACGAGCCCGGCCTGCGCCAGCTCGGTGAGCCGATCGGACAGCATGGCGTCGCTGATGCCGCCCACGCCCCGGCGCAGCTCGACGAACGACATCGCCCCGCCGCGCAGCACGTCGACGATCATGCCGTTCCATCGCTTGCCGAGGACCGAGAAGGCCAAGCTGACGGCGGCGTCACACTGCCGCCCCTCGTGCTGGTCCCCGTCCACAATCCGACTCTACCGTGCTAGCGTTTCGCTGGTCGCTCTGCTTTTCGGAGCGACTCCTGAAACCCAAGCCCTGATCGGAGCCCCATGTCCCTCTTCCGGCTGGATGCCAGCATCTTCCCCGCCACCTCGTCGAGCCGTGCCCTGGCCGACCTCGTCGAGGCCGAGTGGCTCGCTGCGCACCCGCATTCCACCGTCACCCGGCGCGACCTCAGCCTCGACCCGGTGCCGGCCACCGCGTGGGCCGATGCCGTCACGGCGCCGGGCGTGCCCGAGGCCGAGCGCAGCGAACGCCAGCGGGCGGCCGTCGACCTCGCGACGACCATCGGGGATGAGCTGACCGCCGCCGACGCGCTGCTGTTCGCCGTGCCGCTGTACAATTACGGCGTCTCGCAGCACTTCAAGACGTGGTTCGACCTCGCGTACACCGATCCGCGCATCGACCCGCAGGGGACGGCACTGCACGGCAAGCCCGCGACGCTCGTCACCGTGCTGGGCGGCAACTACGCACCGGGCAGCCCCCGGGAGGGCTGGGACCACTCGACCGCGTGGCTGCGCCGCGTGCTCGAAGATGTCTGGGGTCTCGACCTGCGCGTCGTGCAGCGGCCGTTCACTCTGGTCGGGGTGAACCCCGCGATGGATGCCTTCGCCGACACGGCCGCGGCGCTGAAGTCCGACGCCGAGCAGCACGCCGTGCGCTCCGGGCGCGAGATCGCCGCGGCGCACAGCGCCCGCGTGGCCTGACAGCGCCGGCGGGGGATGTCGGTGATCCCGGCATCCCTCGCCGTGCCGGCTCCTGGCCGGGATGGTGGACCTTCCCGCGAGTCCGCTCACCACACCGGTGAGGGTTCGGGGACGCGGCGCGGACTAGGCCGGGGTGCGCGGGGTCTTGATCAGCGATCCGGCGACGAGGAACACCGCCGCGGCAACGGCGTGCGCGCCCGACCACCAGGGGCCGGCGAACGGGAACGGGAAGAGCGGGTTCCAGACGACGGCGATCGCCAGCATGACCGGCGCCCACCACCACTGGCGGGCCTGCAGGGCGAACCAGCCGATGATCACGGCGAGGATCGCCACGATGAAGCGGATCGCGAGGTAGTACTCGTGACCGATGAGCGCTGTCCCGGCAACGCACGCGATCGCGGCGAGGATCGCCGGCGCGAACGCGTTGCGCTGGTACTCCGAGGTCGGGCGGGGCTGCGGTGAGGACACAGGGTCTCCATTCATCTGTCTCCTCCCAGTCTGACGGCTCCCGCCGGGAGCCCGGTTCGCCCGACGGGTGCTCGTAAGCTGATCGGATGCCGCAGCCTGCCGTCACCGCCGCGCTGGCGGACTGGCACTTCACCGGCACCCTGCGGCACTACCAGGCCGACGTGCTCGACCGCGTCGACGTCGACGCCGGCGCGGCGCTGCACATCGTCGCGCCGCCAGGGTCGGGCAAGACCCTGCTGGGTCTGCTGCTGGCCGCCCGACGCGGACGCCGCGCCGTGGTGCTGACCCCGACCACGACGATCCGCGGGCAGTGGGCCCGTGCCGCGGCGACGCTCGCCCCCGACCCGGCCGCCGTGTCGGAGGACCCCGCGCAGCCGGCGGAGCTCACGGCGCTGACCTACCAGGCCCTCAGCGTGCTCGACGCCGCCCACCCCTTGGCCGGCATCGCCCGCACGCGCTGGCTCGGCGAACTCGAAGCCGACGGGCGCTCGCCGGATGCCGCGACGCGCTGGCTCGACGACCTCGCCGATGCGAATCCCAAGGCCTACGGCCGCGGCATCGCGAGCCGGTCGCGCACGGTGCGGCGGCAGCTGGTGCGGGAGGATGCTGGCGTGCTCGCGGCGGCGCTGCACCCGAACGCCCTCGCTCTCATCGACCGGCTCGTCGAGCACGGCGTGGAGACCGTCGTGCTCGACGAATGCCATCACCTGCTCGATCACTGGGCGCTGGTGGTGGCGACCCTCGTCGCGCGGCTGCGGGCCGCGGGCCGCGAGCCGCTGCTGATCGGCCTCACGGCGACGCTGCCCTCACCCGACGACGCGGCGGAGTACGACAACTACACCTCGCTCCTGGGCGACGTGGACTACGAGGTGCCGGTGCCGGCGGTGGTGCGGGAGGGCAACCTTGCGCCCTACCGCGATCTCGTGCGTTTCACCGAGCCGACGCCGCAGGAGCTCGCCTTCCTCGCCGCCCACGCCGACGGGCTCGAGGTGCTGCTGCGCACCACGTTCGCCCGCGATGCCGGCCTGCAGCTCCTCGTCGACATCCTGCAGCCCGAGCCCGAGCCCGAGCCCGGGCCCGGCGCTCCACCGGCGCCGAGCGATCTCGAGCCGCCGCCCGCGCCGCCCGCCCCGCCCGCAGAAGACGCCGCCGACGCCCGCCTCGCGGCCGCGTTCGCCGCCGACTTCGCCGGCGCCGAGGCGGCCGCGGCCATGCTGGCGACCGTCGCTCCGCAGCATCCTCTCGTCCCGCGCCTGCCCGACGTCGCACGCCGGCCGCCGACCGCCGACGAGGCGATGCGCCTGCTCGCGCGGTTCGCGCTGGACCGCCTGCTTCCGGATCCGGCCGAAGAGAAGCACTGGCACCGCATCCGCCGGACCCTCGCCGACTTCGGCTACGCGATCACCGATCGGGGGGTCCGCCGCACCCGTGACCCCGTCGAAACCATGCTCGCCTCATCGCTGGCGAAGGACCACGCCGCGTGCGACATCCTGGGCGCCGAGCGCGAGGCGCTGGGCGATGACCGGCTGCGCGCGCTGGTGGTCACCGACTTCGCCGAGCACGGCAACAGGCACGGCGGGCTCGTGGGCACTGCCGGCGCCCTGCGCACCTTCGCGACGCTGGTGGCGGATGCCGCCACGAGCGGACTGCGCCCGATCCTCGTCTCCGGCAGGTCCACGCGCATCGCGACGCGGGACGCGGAGGTGCTCGTCCCCGCGCTGAGCGAGGTGCTCGGCCTGCCGGTCGCCGCGGCGCCGGTGCTGGAGTCACCTGAGGTGTCGCAGATCCACGCGCCCGGGGCCGGCTCCGCGGCACTCGTGCGCGCGGCATCCGTGCTGCTCGCTCAGGGAACGGTGCAGGTCGTCGTCGGCACGCGAGGTCTCTTCGGCGAGGGCTGGGACTGCCCCGCCGTCAACACGCTCATCGACCTGACCGCCGTGTCGACGGCCTCGGCGACGCAGCAGCTGCGGGGGCGCACGCTGCGCCTCGACCCCGCCTGGCCGGAGAAGGTCGCACACAACTGGACGGTCACCGCCGTGCTGCCGCCGTCGTTCCCCCTGCGCGCGCAGCCCGATGTCGCTCGCCTGTCCCGCAAGCACGCGAGGCTCTGGGGGCTCGACGCCGACGAGCCGTCGCGGGTGGTGCGCGGCCTGTCGATCGCGATGGCGGCGACTCAGCGCCGGGCGCTGGACGCGGTGGTGGCGAAGGATGCCGCGGCATCCGTGGCCGCGCTGAACGATCTGTCCGCGCCGGCGCTGCGGGGGGTCACGCGCGCGCGATGGCGGATCGGCGAGGCGTACCTCGACCGCGAGAGCGTCAGCGCGCTGGTTCCGCGACGGCCCGGGGCGCCGGTGTTCCGCACCAGCGCGTCGGCGTCACGGGCCCTCGGCGGCGCGTTCGGGGCGACGGCCGCGGCGACGCTCGTCGGCACGGCGGGAGCGGCGGCCGCGGGGGTCGCGGTGGCCTCACCCGAGCTCGGCGTGGTCGCCGGGATCGCGGTGCTCGTCGTGGGGATCGTCCATGCCGTCCCGCTCGGGATGGCATGGCGTCAGACTCGCGGGCAGACCGCGCGAGCGTCCGGAGTCCACCTTCGCATCGCGACTCTGGTCTGGGAGGCGCTGCGGCGGGCGGGACGCGTCGCCGACGTGGATGCAGACCTCGTCTCGATCGAGGGCGAGCCGCGGGGCGGGGTGGTCTCGATCGCCCTCTCGGCGCCGTCGGCGGCCCCGGCCGATCAGCGGACGCTCGCCGATGCGCTGGGGGAGCTGTTCGGCGTCGTGCGCACCCCCCGCTTCCTGCTCGAGACGGGTCAGGGAGGCCGGGCGCCCCTGGTGCGCGGTGTGCTCCGCCTCGCAGCACGACGCCGGGACACCGGGCATCTCCTGCCGGTGCCGACCGCCATCGGGCGTCGCCGGGCGGATGCCGAGGCGTTCGCCGCGGCGTGGGAGCAGGAGATCGGCCCCTGCGTGCTGCACGCGATGGACCGGCCCGGGCAGCTCGCCCTGATGGCTCGTGCCCGCCGGGGCGGCGGTGAGCTTCCCGCGCCGATCGCGCGCGAGGAGTGGCGCTAAGGCTGCGCGCCGAGCCGGGGCTCGTGCGCGAGGGACCGCCCGGGTGTACCGACGGTCGCCGCGGCGGTCGGGATCAGGCCTGACGGCGGATGAAGCGCATGAGCCACGCGATGATCGCGATGACGATGATGATGATGCCGACGTAGAGCAGGAACTGCACGGCCTGGACGAACACGCCCAGCAGCAGCAGGACGATTCCGACGATGAGGAGGATTACAGCGAGTCCGGTCATTCGTCGATTCTGGCTGCTCGCCACCTCAGCGCGGGGGCGGTTGACAGGTCGCCCTCGGATCCCTAGACGCTGCGGACGCTGCTCACGCGACGGTGAGACCGCACATGCCGCAGATGCCCGTCGCCGACACCTCGACGAAGCACTCGGGGCACATCGCGCGCGGCGCTTCGTCGACCGACGAGCTGCGGCGCACCTCGGGGGTGCGCTCGGGGCGGACGGCGGTGCGCGACGAGGCGCGCGGTGCGCGCTTGGGCTTGGCGGCGACCGGCGCGGGCGCGTCGGGCAGCTCCATCGCCGGCAGGTGGTCGGCGCAGTAGAAGCGGATGAACCCGTCGTGATGCTTCGGATGCCGGTGCTTCACGGCCCACAGCTGCGTGCGGGGGTGCGGGTCGGCTTCGGTGCGGCACGCGACGCAGCGCGCCGGGTCGCCGGGGACGACGTCTGCGACGACCACCGGGGTTTCGAACGGGACGGCGTCCCGCCAGTCTGCTGATGCGACGATCTTCATGCTCGGAGGCCTCTTCCCACCCTTCGAGCCTACGCTCGTCCGGTCAGCCCTGGCGCCACTGGTCGCTTTCGAGGTGCGATCCGGCCTGCGGCCCCATCTGCAGCATGCCGCCGTCGACGGGCCAACTCGCGCCGTTCACGTACGAGGCGGCCGGCGAGGCGAGGAAGGCCACGACTGCGGCGATCTCCTCGGGACGACCCGGCCGGGGGACGGGGATGCCGGGGCGGTGCGTCTGCTCGGCATCCTCGGACTCCATGTCGTTCATGGGAGTCGCGATCTCGCCCGGTGCCACCGCGTTGACCGTGATGCCCGCGGCTCCGAGCTCCTGGCCCATGGTCTTCACCAGCCCGCCCAGACCGTGCTTGGCGGAGACGTACGCCGCCGACCCGACCCGCGGCTGATGCTCGTGCACGCTCGTGACGGCCACGATGCGTCCTCCCGTGCCGGCCGCGGCCATGCGGCGGGCTGCCCACTGCATGCCGACGAACGCACCGTCGAGGTTGAGCGCGACGGTCGAGCGCCAGTCGTCCAGCGACATCTCGAGCACAGGGATGCCTCCGCCGCCGCCGGCGTTGTTGATGAACACGTCCACGCCGCCGAGCTCCTCTGCCAACCGGTCCAGCACAGCCGGGGCGCCGGCGAGGTCGGTCGCGTCGAACTGCGCCACGACGGCACGAGCGCCGCGGGCGCGCACGGCTTCTGCGGTGTGCTGCGCACCCTCCTCATCGGAGTGCCAGGTGATGCCCACATCGAGCCCGGCTTCGGCCAGGGCGATCGCCGTGGCGGCGCCGATGCCGGAATCCGAGGCGGTCACGATGGCATGGGTGGGGGAGAAGGTGGCGTCCATGTCTCGACGCTAGGAAACCACGGCGCCACGATCACAGGGGTTTACACGTCGGCGTCGGTGGGTTAGGCGCGGGGCCGAGGCGGGCCGCCTCAGGGGGTGAGCGGCTCGGGGAGTGGCTCGCTGTCGTGATCGGCGGCGACCTGGGTCGTCACCGAGATGTCGGCGATCGCCTCCGCGAGGCGCTGCGCGAGGTAGGCGTGCCCGGCCGTGGAGGGGTGGTCCCGGCCGATGTCGGAGGTGTCGATCACGTCCCGGTGGTTGTCAGCGGTGATCCACTCGCCGGCGAGGGGGGAGACGTACCACCAGCCGCGGGCCGCGGCGAGCTCCCGCAGGTCGCGGTCGATGCGAGCGGTCTCGGCCTCGACGGGAAGCACCTGGGGTGCGGGGCCGAGGATGACGATGCGCGCCTGCGGGTACGTCGCCGTCAGGTCGTCCCATGCCGCGGTGACGGCTTCGCGATAGCCCGCAGCGCCCTGCCTGCGGTCGTTGATCGACCCCTGCACGATGACGAGGTCGGGGGAGAGCCCGGGGTCGAGTGCGGCGATGCGCTCGCCATAGGCGCCGCCGTCGCTGCCCGGCTTCAGGTAGCCGCTGCCGCGCACGCCGTCGACGACGGCATCCCAGCCGTGCAGGTGCGCTGCCACGTACGCGTACCCCCGCGTGAGGGTGGTCGCCGCCGACCCGTAGGTCCAGGAGTCGCCGAAGATCAGCACGCGCGGCGCCGCGGGCAGGTCCAGTGCAGCGGGAGCGTCGGCCGCCACCGCACTGCCGGCGCCGGCGTCGGCGGCGGGCGCTGAGGGCGCCGGCCACGGGCGCCACACCGCCAGCAGGCAGATGGCCGCGACCGCGACGATCAGCACCGCGAGCGGCCACGCCGCGCGTCGGCTGCGCGGGCGTGCGGTGAGCGTCACGCTTCGAGGGTAGGTCACCGCGGAGCGCCCCGCACCCGGGCGCCCTGCCGCGCTGTCCGCACCGTTCCGGGGTGCCCCTGGCCGCGTGCGAGGATAGCCCGGTGCTGCGCAACGTGACCGCCGAACTCGACCTCGAACTGGGGGCGGACGTCGACCTGATCCTGCAGATCACAGCGGCTCGCAGCGCGCACCTCGTGCAGGAGCGGCTCACCGTGATGCAGGACGACGGCGCGGTCGCGGTCACCGAGATCGCGGACCCCGCCGGGGCGCGACTGCACCGGCTGCGGGGCCACGCCGGACCGCTGCAGGTGCGCTACGAGGCACGCGTCGCCGCGGGTGCCGCCGCACCCGACGCGAGCGGGCTCGAGACGATCACGTACCTGCGGCCCAGCCGCTACTGCCAGTCCGACGAGGTGTTCGCGCAGGCGCGGCGCCAGTTCCGGGGGCTGTGGGGGCGAGAGCTCGTCGCCGCGGTCGAGGACTTCGTCGCCACCACCACCACGTACACCCTCGGCTTCAGCCAGGGCACCGACTCCGCGGTGACGACGCTGAGCAGCGGGCAGGGGGTCTGCCGCGACTACGCGCACCTCGTGATCGCGCTGCTGCGGGCGATGGACGTTCCCGCCCGCTATGCCGCGTGCTACGCGCCGGGCCTGCGGCCGATGGACTTCCACGCCGTCGCGGAGGCGTACCTCGACGGTGCCTGGTACGTCATCGACGCCACCCGGCTGTCGCGACGCAGCGCCCTCGTGCGCATCGCGACCGGCCGCGACGCCGCCGACTGCGCCTTCCTCAGCTACCACGGCGGCTACGTCGGGCTCACCCGCATGCAGGTGGACGCGCACCTCGTGCCCGACGGCGCCGGCGACGATGCCGCGGCCGCCGCGCTGGCGGCATCCGATCCCGCCGCGGACGACCCCGCGGCGCTCGTGCAGCTGGCCTGAGCGGTCGGGCGTGCACGCCCCGCGTAGAATCGGAGGGTTATGGATCCTGAAGCCCTCTCCGCTGTCCTGCTCGACGTCGTCCGCCCGGCCGCCGAGGCGCGACGCGCGGGCTCGACCGAGGGTCTGACGCCCGCCGATCTGCCGCTGGACCGGCCCAAGAACCGTGACCACGGGGATTGGGCGTCCAACGCGGCGCTGAAGCTCGCGAAGGCCGTGGGGGCCAACCCCCGGGAGTTCGCGGCCGAGATCGCCGAGGCGCTCGCCGCCGTCCCCGGCATCGCCTCGGTCGAGGTCGCCGGGCCCGGCTTCATCAACATCCGCCTGGATGCCGCGACCGCCGGCGCCCTGGCGAAGACCATCGTCGAGATGGGGGCCGCCTTCGGCCGCAACGACAGTCAGCGCGGCAACACGATCAACCTCGAGTTCGTCAGCGCCAACCCCACCGGTCCGATGCACATCGGACACACCCGGTGGGCGGCGCTCGGCGACGCGATGGCCCGCCTGCTGCTGGCCTGTGACGCCACGCTGGTGCGCGAGTTCTACATCAACGACGCCGGTGCGCAGATGGACCGCTTCGGCGCCTCCGTGCTCGCCGCGATGAAGGGCGAGCCCACGCCCGAGGGCGGCTATGCCGGGGCGTACATCGATGAGCTCGCCCAGCGGGTGCAGGCCGCGGATCCCGGCATCCTGGACCTCCCCGCCGATGAGCAGCTGGTCGCCGCACGCGACCGTGCGTACGAACTGCAGCTCGGCGAGCTGCAGGCGTCGCTGGCGAAGTTCAACGTGCACTTCGACGTCTTCTTCAGCGAGCGGCTGCTGCACGCCCCCGGCGCCGACGGCGGACCGAGCCTCGTCGAGGAGGCCGTGGAGCGCCTGCGCGCCCAGGGCCACGTGTTCGACCAGGACGGCGCGGTGTGGGTGCGCACCACCGACTTCGGCGACGACAAGGACCGCGTCATCCGTCGCTCCAACGGGGAGTTCACCTACTTCGCCGCGGACGCCGCGTACTACCTGAACAAGAGCGACCGCGGGTTCCAGCACAAGATCTACCTGCTGGGCGCCGACCACCACGGTTACGTGCACCGTCTGAAGGCGCTCGCCGGTGCCGCCGGTGACGACCCCGAGAAGGACATCGAGGTGCTGATCGGGCAGCTCGTCTCGATCAACGGCGCCCGCCTCTCCAAGCGCGCGGGCAACATCATCGAGCTCGACGACCTGCGCGAGTGGCTCGGCACCGACGCGCTGCGGTACTCGCTCGCGCGCTACCCCGCGGACTCCCCGCTGACGCTGGATCCCGAGATCCTGCAGAAGCGCACCAACGACAACCCCGTCTTCTACGTGCAGTACGCCCATGCGCGCACCCACAACGTCGCGCGCAACGCCGCCGAGAGCGGCGTGGACCGCAGCGCCTTCGCTCCCGAGCTGCTGACCCACGAGACGGAGTCGGCCCTGCTCGGCGCGCTGCAGGAGTTCCCCCGCACGGTCGCCTTCGCCGCGGAGGTGCGCGAGCCGCACCGTGTGGCGCGCTACCTCGAGGAGCTGGCGGGCCTCTACCACCGCTGGTACGACAACTGCCGCGTGATCCCGCTCGGCGACGACCCCGTCACCGACCTGCACCGCACCCGCCTGTGGCTGAACGACGCGACCGGCCAGGTGCTGCGCAACGGCCTGGACCTGCTCGGGGTCACCGCGCCGGAGCGCATGTGACATGACCGGCGACACGCACCCCACCCAGCCGCTTCCCGACCCGTCGGCGCAGTGGGTGCTGTCGTCGGGGGAGCCGCCGCGTCGTCCCCGCCGGACACTGCGGTGGGTCGTCGCGGGCCTCGTCGTGGTGGTGCTCGCCCTCGTGGCCTGGTTCGCCGGTGAGGCGATCGCGCGCGGCATCGTGGTGAACACGATCCGCCAGCAGATCGTCACCAACCTGTCGCTCCCCGAGGATCACCCGATCGACGTCGACGTGCCCGGCGCGGTGCTGCCGCAGCTGATCGGCGGCAGCCTCGACGAGCTGCGGATCTCCTCCGCGGACGTCTCTTTCGGGCCCTTCACCGGTGACATCGCCGTCGAGGCCCGCGACATCCCCGTCAGCGGGGAGCGCACGATCCGTGATGGCCGCGCCACCGTGACACTGGACCAGCCGCAGCTGCAGGAGCTGCTGTCGTCCGTGGATGGGTTCCCCGCGCAGTCGGTGGGCCTCGCCGAGCCCGACATCACCGCGACGATCGAGCTGTCGCTGTTCGGCGCGCAGATCCCGGTGGGGCTGTCGCTGACCCCCGGTGCGAAGGACGGCGAGCTTGTGCTGACGCCCTCGAGCGTGCAGGTCGCCGGGTCGGACATCGGCGCCGACGAGCTGCGACGTCAGTTCGGCATCGTCTCCAATGCGGTGCTGCGCGATTGGCCGGTCTGCATCGCGGCGTACCTGCCGCAGGGGCTCACCCTGAGCGAGGTCGCCGTGACCGGCGACGTGCTGCGGGCGCGCTTCGACGTCGCCGACGACATCCTGGTGGACCGCACGCTGCTGGCCGACGGCGCCTGCTCCTGACCGCCTGCTTCTGCATCGCCTGTCACACCGCGTCGCACGCACGGCCCCGGGGCGACCGTTGCCCTAGACTGCTTGCAACGTCGGCGCGTGGATGATCCGCCCGGCATCAGGCCGCTGCTCCGCCAGGTGCAGCTTCCCGTATCCCACCCGATTGGTCTGCTCCGTGTCCGCCTCGCCCGCCCGTGTGTCCGTCCCAGAGTGGCTCGTCGAGCCGGAGGACGCCGACGCGCTGGTCTCCGGCGTGTGGCCGGACTCGGCCGTGCGCGACGCCGACGGCGTGGTGCGGCTCGGCGGAGTGCCCGTGACCGAGCTCGCCGCCCGGTTCGGCACGCCGCTGTACGTGCTCGACGAGAACGAGGTGCGCCGTCGTGCGCGCCGTACGCGCATCGCGTTCGACGAGGCCGCCGCCCGGCACGGCACCACCGCGCAG
Organism: Microbacterium sp. zg-Y1090; assembly: GCF_030246945.1. Lineage (NCBI taxonomy): Bacteria > Bacillati > Actinomycetota > Actinomycetes > Micrococcales > Microbacteriaceae > Microbacterium > Microbacterium wangruii. The sequence continues at coordinate 2,318,363 of NZ_CP126742.1, read as the reverse complement.
GTCTACTACGCCGGCAAGGCGTTCCTCTGCACCGAGGTCGTGCGGTGGGTCACCGCCGCGGGCCTGTCGATCGACGTCGCCACCGGCGGGGAGCTCGCCGTCGCGCTGGCCGGCGGCGCCGACCCCGCGCGCATCGGCTTCCACGGCAACAACAAGAGCGAGGCTGAGATCGCCCGCGCCGTCGAGGTGGGTGTCGGGTCGATCATCGTCGACAGTGACATCGAGATCACCCGGGTCGCGGCCGTCGCCGCCGCCCACGGCGTCGTGCAATCGGTGCGGGTGCGCGTCAACAGCGGTGTGCACGCCGAGACCCACGACTTCCTCGCCACCGCCCACGAGGACCAGAAGTTCGGCTTCCCGCTGTCGCGTGCCGACGAGGTGGTCGCCCGCATCCGCTCCCTCGGGAGCCTGGAGTTCGGCGGGCTGCACTGCCACATCGGGTCGCAGATCTTCGGCACCGCCGGGTTCGCGCAATCCGCCGCCCGCCTGGTGGAGGTGCACGCGCGGCTCCTCGCCGACGGGCCGGTGCCGGTGCTCAACCTCGGCGGCGGCTTCGGCATCGCCTACACCTCGGCCGACGACCCCACACCGATCGAGGAGCTCGCGGCGGGCATCGTCGATGCCGTCGCCGCCGAGTGCGCGGCGCACGGCATCCCGGTCCCGGTCGTCGCGTTCGAGCCCGGCCGCGCGATCGTCGGGCCGGCAGGGGTCACCCTCTACGAGGTCGGCACCGTCAAGCACGTGCAGGCGAGCGACGATCTGCAGCGGCTCTACGTGAGCGTCGACGGCGGGATGAGCGACAACGCCCGGCCGGCGCTGTACGGCGCGCACTACAGCGCGCGCGTCGCCTCGCGCCGCAGCGATGCCGCACCCGCCCTGGCGCGCGTCGTCGGCAAGCACTGCGAGTCGGGCGACATCGTCGTCGACGCCGAATACCTGCCGGGTGACGTCGCCCCCGGAGACCTGCTGGCCGTGCCGGCGACGGGGGCGTACTGCTTCTCGCTCGCCAGCAACTACAACTACATCCCCCGCCCGCCGGTCGTGGCGGTCGCCGATGGGTCCGCGCGCGTCATCGTGCGCGGCGAGACCGTCGACGACCTGCTCGCCCGTGACGTGGGGGTCGCATCGACGAAGGGAACCGCATGACCGATCACCGCCGCCTGCGTGTCGCACTGCTGGGAGCGGGAGCTGTGGGCGCCCAGGTCGCCGACCTGCTGCTCACGCACGGCGACGAGCTCGCCGACCGCGCCGGTGCCTCACTCGAGCTGGCGGGGATCGCCGTGCGCGACCTCGACGCCCCGCGCGACGTGGATCTGCCGCGCGACCTGTTCACCACCGACCCCGACCCGCTCATCGCCGGCAGCGACATCGTCATCGAGCTGATGGGCGGCATCGAGCCGGCACGCACGCTGATCCTGCAGGCGATCAACTCCGGCGCCGACGTCGTCACGGCCAACAAGGCGCTGCTGGCCACCCACGGACCGGAGATCTTCGACGCCGCCGACCAGGTCGGCGCGTCGGTGTACTACGAAGCCGCGGTCGCCGGTGCGATCCCCATCGTGCGGCCGTTGCGCGACTCGCTCGCCGGTGACCGCGTGCAGCGCATCATGGGCATCGTCAACGGCACCACCAACTACATCCTCGACCGGATGGATGCCGAGGGTGCCGAGTTCGACGACGTGCTCGCCCAGGCTCAGGCGCTCGGCTACGCCGAGGCCGACCCCACCGCCGACATCGAGGGCTACGACGCCGCCCAGAAGGCCGCGATCCTCGCGAGCCTCGCCTTCCACACCGCCGTGCCGATCGAGGCCGTGCACCGTGAGGGCATCGTGGGGATCGACAAGGCGATGATGGATGCCGCGCGCCACGCGGGCTACGTCATCAAGCTGCTGGCCGTGTGCGAGCGGCTGGTCGGCGAGGCGGACGCATCGCCGACCGGCGAGGCCATCTCGGTGCGCGTGTACCCGGCGCTCGTCCCGCGCGCCCACCCGCTGGCGAGCGTGCACAGCGCGAACAATGCCGTGTTCGTGCAGGCCGAGGCCGCCGGCGACCTCATGTTCTACGGCGCCGGCGCCGGCGGCCTGCAGACCGCGTCGGCCGTCCTCGGCGATGTCGTCTCGGCGGCGCGACGCCATATCGCCGGTGGTGTCGGGGTGGGGGAGTCCACCCGTGCGAACCTGCCGGTGGTCCCGATCGGGCACGTCACGACCCGGTACCAGATCACGCTCGAGGTCGACGACCTGCCGGGTGTGCTGGCGTCCGTCGCCGGCATCCTCAGTGATGGCCGGGTGTCGATCGCCACGGTCGAGCAGAACATCCTGTCCGGGGCCGACGTCCCCGGCGCAGAGCAGGAGGCGGGCGTCGCCCGGCTCGTCATCGGAACGCACACGGCGCGTGAGCAGGATCTGAGCGACACGGTCGCCCGGCTCGCCGAGAGCGGCGTGGTCGGACGCGTCGTGTCCGTGCTGCGCGTGGAGGGGAACTGACATGGCACATCTCTGGCGCGGGGTGCTCCGCGAATACGCCGACCGGCTCGGGGTCACCGACGCCTCGACGGTGGTCACGCTCGGCGAGGGCGGCACGCCGCTGATCCCGGCGCCGGCCCTGTCGCGGATGACCGGTGCCGACGTGTGGGTGAAGTACGAGGGCATGAACCCGACCGGCTCGTTCAAGGACCGCGGCATGACGGTCGCGCTGTCGCGCGCCGTCGAGCACGGTGCGAAGGCGGTCATCTGCGCGTCGACCGGCAACACGTCGGCCTCGGCGGCCGCCTACGCCGCGCACGCCGGCATCACCGCCGCGGTGCTCGTGCCCGAGGGCAAGATCGCGATGGGCAAGCTCAGTCAGGCCGTCGCCCACAACGGGCGGCTGATCCAGGTGCGCGGCAACTTCGACGACTGCCTCGAGATCGCCCGCGAGCTCGCCGAGCACTACCCGGTGCACCTGGTCAACTCCGTCAACCCCGACCGCATCGAGGGTCAGAAGACGGCCGCGTACGAGGTCGTCTCGCAGCTGGGCGATGCGCCCGACTTCCACTTCATCCCCGTGGGCAACGCCGGCAACTACACCGCCTACTCCCGCGGCTACCGCGAGGAAGCCGCGCGCGGCGCCGCCACCCGGGTTCCCCGCATGTTCGGCTTCCAGGCCGAGGGCTCCGCGCCGCTCGTGCGCGGTGAAGTGGTGCGCCACCCTGAGACGATCGCCAGTGCGATCCGCATCGGCAACCCCGCCTCGTGGGAACTCGCCCTCGAAGCGCGGGACGCCACCGACGGCTGGTTCGGCGCGATCGACGACGAGCGCATCCTCGCCGCCCAGAAGCTCCTCGCCGGCTCCGTCGGCGTCTTCGTCGAACCGGCATCCGCCATCAGCGTCGCCGGGCTGCTCGACCGTGCCGAGGCCGGCATCGTGCCCGCCGGCGCGCGCGTCGTGCTCACCGTCACGGGGCACGGGCTGAAGGACCCGCAGTGGGCGCTGCGCGCCGCCGACGGGTCGCAGGTCGAGCCGACGGTCGTGGATGCCGCGACGAGCGAGGTCGCCTCGGTGCTGGGGCTGGTGGCGGAGGCCACCGCGTGAGCGCACCCTCGCCGGAGGTCGCGGCGGACCGCGGTGACGCCGAGGGGCGCACCGTCGTCGTGCGCGTGCCGGCGACCAGCGCCAACCTGGGTCCGGGGTTCGACACCCTGGGCCTGGCGCTGAGCGTCTATGACGAGCTCACCGTGACGGCGCTGCCCGACGGCGAGCTGGACATCGAGGCCACCGGGGAGGGCGCCGACGACATCCCGCGCGACGCCTCCCACCTCGTGGTGCGCTCGATGGCCTACGCCTACGAGGCGTGCGGGCGGCGGATGCCGGGTGTGCGCCTGCGCGCCCGCAACGTGATCCCGCACGGCCGGGGCATGGGCTCCTCCGGCGCGGCGGTCGTCGCGGGGCTGCTCGCGGCGAAGGGGCTGCTCTCCGGCGACGTCGAACTCGGGCCCGATGCGCTGCTGCGGCTCGCGACCGAGCTGGAAGGGCACCCCGATAACGTGGCGCCCGCCCTCTTCGGCGGCCTCACGATCGCGTGGATGGACCCCGACGGGCCGCAGCACAAGAAGCTCATCGTCCACCGCGGCGTCGCTCCGCTGGTGCTCGTGCCCGCCTTCACGATGTCCACCTCGCTCGCACGCAGCCTGCAGCCGCTGCAGGTGCCCCGTGAAGACGCCGTCTTCAACGTCTCGCGCTCCGCGCTGCTCATCGCCGCACTGACGCAGAGCCCGGAGCTGCTGCTGGCGGCCACCGAGGACAAGCTCCACCAGAACTACCGGGCGCAGGCCATGCCCGAGACCGATCGTCTGGTGCGTGCACTGCGGGCGGAGGGATTCGCCGCGGTCGTGTCCGGGGCCGGCCCCAGCGTGCTGGTGCTCGCCGACGGCCCAGGGCAGCGTCTCGTGGCCGCCGAGGTCGCGGCTGCCGTGGCGGACACCCCGTGGGAGCCCCTCATGCTCGCCGTCGATGTCAAGGGTGGTACAGTGAGGGACCAAACGGAGGGTTCCACGTAAATCGTGAATCTGGCCTCCGTCGCAATTCTGCGAACTGTCGCTTGTATCCCGATCTGATCGCGTCGCGCCGTTTCCCCTGTTCCATCCGGGAAGCGCACGCACGGCCGCGACGATCGAACGCGATGCGGCATATCCGATGACACACAAGGGAGTACTCGTGGAGTCCATCTCCGAGATCCGTACCGACGGCGACACCGACGGCGAGAACACGCCGCAGGACGAGACCGTCACCACCGCGCCCGCCGAGGGTGCCGACGTCACCGACGGCGAAGACGCCGTGGCGACCGACGCCGAGGCGAGCGAGCAGACCCCGGCCGAGGCCGAGACGGCTGACGTCGTCGAGTCCGTCGCCGCCGTCGAGAACGGCGCCACCGAAGCGCCGGCCGCCGCTGCGGAGGAGAAGCCGGCGAAGGCGCCGCGCAAGCGTGCTCCGCGTCGCGCCAAGAGCAGCGACCTGGTTGCGCAGGCCGAAGCCGCCGCTGCCGAGGCACCGGCCGAGGCCGCCCCCGCCGCCGAAGCCGTTGCTGCCGCCGAGGACACCCCCGCTGCCGAGACGACTCCTGCGGACGGTGCCGACGCGCCGGCCGCAGACGCAGCCCCGCCCGCCCGCGCCAAGGCGCCGCGCAAGACCGGTGCGCGCCGCAGCAGCAGCCGCTCCGTCGCCGCGGAGGCGGAGCCCGCCGCCGCGGAGCCCGCCGCGAACACCGACACGACGGACGCCCCGGCCGCGGACCGCTCCGAGCCGGCATCCGCCGCCCCGGACGAGAAGCCCGCAGCAGACACGGCATCCGCTGAGAAGTCCGCCCACGCGGCACCGGCCGAGAAGGCACCGGCCGAGAAGGCACCCGCCGAGAAGGCATCCGCCGACAACGCACCCGCCGACAAGGCCGGCGAGTCCGCGGGCGACGGCGAGCAGAACGAGGGCGAGGGCACGTCGCGTTCGCGCAGCCGGTCGCGCAACCGCAACCGCAACCGCAACAAGGACGGCAACGGCCAGAACGGCAGCGGGCAGAACGGGAACGCCCCGGAGCAGTCCGAGCGCGCCCCTCAGCCTGCCCCGTCCCACGCCGCGGACGACGACGAGTCGGGTCAGGGCGGCCGCGGGCGTCAGCGCAACAAGCGCCGTCCGCAGGGCACCACCAACGACGAGTTCGAGACCGAGATCGGCGAGGACGATGTCCTCATCCCCATCGCCGGCATCCTCGACGTGCTCGACAACTACGCGTTCGTCCGCACCACCGGCTACCTCCCCGGCACGAGCGACGTCTACGTGTCCCTCGGCCAGGTCAAGAAGTACCACCTGCGCAAGGGCGACGCCGTCGTGGGCGCCATCAAGCAGCCCCGCGAGAACGAGCAGTCCGGCCGCCAGAAGTACAACGCCCTGGTCAAGGTCGACTCGATCAACGGCCTGTCCGTCGACGATGCCGCCACCCGCGTGGAGTTCGGCAAGCTGACGCCGCTGTACCCGCAGGAGCGCCTGCGCCTGGAGACCGCCCCCGAGAAGCTGACCCAGCGCATCATCGACCTGGTCGCCCCCATCGGCAAGGGTCAGCGCGGCCTCATCGTCGCGCCCCCGAAGGCGGGCAAGACGATCGTCCTGCAGCAGATCGCGAACGCGATCGCCACGAACAACCCCGAGGTCCACCTCATGGTCGTGCTCGTGGACGAGCGGCCCGAAGAGGTCACCGACATGCAGCGCACCGTCAAGGGCGAGGTCATCGCCTCGACGTTCGACCGTCCCGCCGAGGACCACACCACCGTCGCCGAACTCGCCATCGAGCGCGCCAAGCGCCTCGTGGAGCTCGGCCGCGACGTGGTCGTGCTGCTGGACTCGATCACGCGTCTGGGTCGCGCGTACAACATCTCGGCCCCGACGTCGGGTCGCGTGCTCACCGGCGGCGTGGACGCCTCGGCGCTGTACCCGCCCAAGCGCTTCTTCGGAGCGGCGCGCAACATCGAGAACGGCGGATCGCTCACGATCCTCGCCACGGCTCTGGTGGAGACCGGCTCCAAGATGGACGACGTGATCTTCGAGGAGTTCAAGGGCACCGGCAACAGCGAACTGCGGCTGAGCCGTCAGCTGGCCGACAAGCGCATCTTCCCCGCCGTCGACGTCAACGCCTCGAGCACGCGTCGCGAGGAGATGCTGCTGTCGCCCGACGAGGTGAAGATCACGTGGAAGCTGCGCCGCGCCCTCGCCGGGCTCGACCCGCAGCAGGCGCTGGAAGTGGTTCTGGGCAAGCTCCGCGAGACGCAGTCCAACGTCGAGTTCCTGGTGCAGATGCAGAAGTCGATGCCCGCGCCCGGCGGCAGCAGCCACGCGAACGACAACAGCATCCGCTGACCTGACGGCGACCGTGTCCGATTCCGGCATGTTCGAGTCCGTCCGCGGACTGATCGACGAGCACCGCGCGGTGCAGGAGGAGCTCTCCGACCCCGCGGTGCACGCCGATGCCGCCCGCGCCAAGCGGGTCAATCGGCGCTATGCCGAGCTGTCGCGCATCGTCGCGGCCCACGACGCGTGGGTCGCGGCGGCGGACGACCTCGAGGCGGCGCGCGAGCTCGCGAAGGACGACGAGGCGTTCGCCGAGGAGGTGCCCGCTCTCGAAGAGCAGGTCACCGCCACGCAGGAGCGCCTGCGGCGACTTCTGATCCCGCGCGACCCTGACGACGCCCGTGACGTGATCATGGAGATCAAGCAGGGCGAGGGCGGCGCCGAGAGCGCGCTGTTCGCGGCCGATCTGCTGCGGATGTACGTGCAGTACGCGGCATCCAAGGGGTGGAAGACCGAGGTGCTGGACCGCAACGAGTCCGACCTCGGCGGCTACAAGGACGTGCAGCTCGCGATCAAGGGCTCATCGAGCGACCCGGCGCAGGGCGTGTGGGCTCATCTGAAGTACGAAGGCGGCGTGCACCGCGTGCAGCGCGTGCCGGCGACGGAGTCCCAGGGGCGCATCCACACCTCGACCACCGGCGTGCTGGTGTTCCCCGAGGTGGACGAGCCGGACGAAGTGCAGATCGACCAGAACGATCTGAAGATCGACGTGTTCCGCTCGTCGGGGCCCGGCGGCCAGTCGGTGAACACCACAGACTCGGCGGTGCGCATCACCCACGTGCCCACCGGCATCGTCGTGTCGATGCAGAACGAGAAGTCGCAGCTGCAGAACCGCGAAGCCGGCATGCGGGTGCTGCGCGCCCGGCTGCTGGCCAAGCAGCAGGAGGAGCGGGATGCCGCGGCGTCCGATGCGCGCAAGTCGCAGATCCGCGGCATGGACCGCTCGGAGCGCATCCGCACCTACAACTTCCCCGAGAACCGCATCGCCGACCACCGCACCGGTTACAAGGCGTACAACCTCGACCAGGTGATGGACGGCGCTCTCGAGCCGATCGTGCAGTCGGCGATCGCCGCTGACGAAGAGGCGCGACTGGCGGCTCTCGGGTCCTGACGGGCGTTTCGGGCGGGGGGATGCCTCGGCCGGCCCCGTGGCCGCCGGGTGGCGCGGTCTTGGCTGCGATGGTGTGGGCGGATTAGGGTCGGCGCATGACGACCTTGCTGCTGCGCGCGGCGGTGTTCCTGGGGTCTGCCGCGCTGGGGCTCGTGGTGGCAGACCTCGTCGTTCCGGGTTTCACGATCGTGTGGGCGGACTGGTGGGGCTTCGTCCTCTGCATCGTGATCTTCGCGGTGCTGCAGAGCGCCCTCGCCCCGGTGATCACCCGGGTGGCGCGGCGGCACGCTCCGCCGCTGCTCGGGGGAGTGGGGATCCTCTCGACCCTGGTCGCGCTGCTCATCGTGGTGCTGCTGCCGGTCGGCGGGCTGCGCATCACCGACGCGCTCGCGTGGGTGCTCGCGCCCCTCGTCGTGTGGGTGGTGACGGCGCTGGCGACGCTGCTGCTGCCGAGGCTGTTCCTCCGGCGCAGGATGGATGCGCGGGGGGAGACGTCGCGCGCGTGATGCGTGGCGGGGGCCGCTGCTCGCGCCCCGCCGAGCGCCGTTCCCTGCACAACGAGTGTGCCGGGAGGTTATCCACAAGTGCCGCCTGGCCGGGAGTTTCTCCGTTCTGAATGTCGGAGGTAGGCGGGAGAATGACGGGTATGAAGACGCTCCCGCCCGCCTCCCGCAGAGATACCCGCTCGCTGGGTGCGGTGGTGGCGGGGCTGGAGGCTACGCGGCGGCGGATCGCCGCGCTGCACGCCGAGGAGCTGCAGCTGCTGGCGCGCGCCGATGCGATCGCGGCTGAGCAGACAGCCCGGGTGCCGTCGTCTGAGCGGCGGGAGCGAGAGATGCCCGCGCGGGCGATCGCGGCAGAGGTGGGCGCGGCGTTGCGGCGACCCGACCGGGGCATGCAGGACCGCATGCGCGACGCCACGGTCCTCGTGGAAGGCTTTGCGGCGACCGTCGCGGCGTTACGGGAGGGGCGTGTCGACGCGGGCCACGTGCGTGTGATCCAGGATGCCGGTGCCGTCATCGGCGACCCCGAGGTGCGGGCCAGGTTCGAGCAGGCGGCGCTGGTGGTGTGTGAGCGTGAGACGCCGGGGCGGGCGAAGCCGATCGTGACGGTCATCGCGCAGAAGCTGCACCCGGTGCCGCTGCAGGAGCGGCACGCCGAGGCCTCCGCGACTCGCCGGGTGTGGGTGCGTGACCTCGACGACGGCATGGCCGAGCTCGCCGCGGTACTGCCGGCCGTGCTCGCCTACGCGATCCGTGATCGGCTGACCCAGCACGCGCGCGAGATCACCGCCGCACGCCGCGCACGCGCCGCGGACGAGCCGGTCGCTGAGACCGACGACGAGACCGTCGCTGAGACCCCCGATGACACCGTCGCTGAGACCCCCGATGACATCGTCGCTGAGACTGCCGACGACCCCGTCGCCACCGATACGCGCACCACCGATCAGATCCGGGCCGATGTGCTCACCGATCTGCTGCTCACCGGCTGCGCCACCGCGCCCACGGCGACCGGTGTCCTCCCGGAGGCAGCGGCGGTGACGGCGCAGGTGCAGATCGTCATCCCGGCCGCCACCCTCGTGGGCGCAGGTGCCGCGCCGGCCGAACTGCTCGGGTACGGACCCATCGACCCCGACACCGCCCGGGGTCTGGCCGCAGCCGCCGACGTCTGGGAGCGGGTGTTCACCTCCCCGGTCACCGGAGCCGTCCATCACGTGGACACCTACCGGCCCAGCAGGGCGCAGCGCAGACATCTCGATGCGCGAGACGAGCATTGCCGGTTCCCCGGCTGCCGCAGACCCGCCCGGTTCTGCGACCACGATCACACCCATGACTATGCCCGCGGCGGGCCGACCGCCGTCGCCAACCTCGCGAACCTCTGCGCCCGGCACCACGCGATGAAGCACGCCACGGCGTGGTCGGTGATCCAGAAACCCCGCGGCATCCTCGAATGGACGAGTCCCACCGGTCGGGTCTATCCCGACACCCCTCGACGGGTGCTGGAGTTCAGCGCGCTCGATCAGGCGACAGCAGGTGCGCCTGCGCCGTTCTAGATGAAGTACTCGGGTGCCATGAGCAGCGACCGGGTGTCCTCGCCCGGGGTGCGCTTGCGGGCCTTCGCGGGGACGCCGACCAGCACGCTGTCGGCGGGGGCATCCTTCGTCACGACGGCGTTCGCGCCGATCGCCGTGCCCGCCCCGATCGTGATGGGGCCGAGCACCTTCGCGCCGGCGCCCACCAGCACGCGGTCGCCGAGGGTCGGGTGGCGCTTGCCGCCGTTGCGCGTGCGGCCGCCGAGGGTGACGCCGTGGTAGAGCAGCACATCGTCGCCGATCTCGGCGGTCTCGCCGATCACGACGCCCATGCCGTGGTCGATGAAGCAGCGGCGCCCGATGCGCGCGCCCGGGTGGATCTCGACGCCCGTGAGCCACCGCGTGAGCTGCGACAGCGCACGGGCCGGAAGGCGCAGTCCTCGCAGCCAGAGGGTGTGGGCGACGCGGTGTGACCAGATGGCGTGCAGGCCCGGGTACAGCAGGGCGATCTCGAGTCCGTTCCGGGCCGCGGGGTCGCGCAGCCTCGCGGCCGCGACATCCTCGCGTGCGCGGCCCACGAGATCACGCAGGCCGCGCAGCGGCCCGCTCACGCGCCCGCCTCGGCGGGGGAGTCGACGCGGGGGAGGGGGATGCCGTGCACGAGAACCTGCTTTCGGAAACGATGACGGCCCGGGCGGCGCTGCCGCCCGGGCCGGAAGTGATCAGTATTCGCGCAGGTCCTCGTAGAGCGCGGTCGACAGGTATCGCTCGCCGTACGAGGGGATGACCACGACGATGTTCTTGCCCTCGGCCTCGGGGCGGGCGGCGATCTGCAGTGCGGCCCACAGTGCGGCGCCGGAGGAGATGCCGACGAGGATGCCGTCCTTCACGCCGACCTCGCGGGCCGTGGCGATGGCATCCGCGAACTCCACGTCGACGACCTCGTCGATGACGCTCTGGTCCAGCAGCGCGGGGATGAAGTTCGGGCCGATGCCCTGGATCTTGTGCGGGCCGGGCGTCCCCTTGGTCAGCAGCGGCGAGTCGGCCGGCTCGACGGCGACGACCTTCGCCTCGGGAACGCGCTCCTTGAGCACCTGGCCGACACCCGTGATGGTACCGCCCGTACCGATGCCGGCGACGAAGTAGTCCACCTTGCCATCGGTGTCGCGCAGGATCTCCTCCGCGGTCGTCTTGCGGTGGATGGCCGGGTTGGCGGCGTTCTCGAACTGACGGGCCAGCACGGCGCCCGGCGTCTCGTCGACGATCTCCTGTGCCTTGGCGACCGCGCCCTTCATGCCGCCGGCCGGGTCCGTCAGCACCAGCTCGGCGCCGTACGCCTTCAGCAGCAGCCGGCGCTCCATCGACATCGACGACGGCATCGCGAGCACCACCTTGTAGCCACGCGCCGCGCCCACCATGGCCAGCGCGATGCCGGTGTTGCCACTCGTGGCCTCGACGATCGTGCCACCGGGGGTGAGCTCGCCGGACTCCTCGGCCGCGTCGACCATCGCGATCGCGATGCGGTCCTTGACGCTGGACGCGGGGTTGTAGAACTCGAGCTTCGCCAGCACCGTACCGGGAAGGCCCTCGGTGATCCGGTTCAGCTTGACCAAGGGGGTGTTGCCGAATGCGCTCGTGATGTCGGAATGGATGCCGGCCATGATCTGCCTTTCGTGCGGTCGGTGACCCCTCCTCGGCGAGGGGAAGCTCATCGTTCAAGCCTAGGGCGCGTGGGGGAGCATGCGGCCGAATATGACGATCCTTCCCGGACCGCGCAGCCGGTTCCCGTCTAGGCTGGACACGCCCATGCCCGATTCCCGCACCGCCCCCGCCCGCATCGCCGAGACGCTGCGCACCGCCACCGACCTGCTGCAGCGGGCCGGGGTCGCCTCCGCAGACGTCGACGCGCAGCTGCTGCTGGCGCACGTCCTGGGCATCGGCCGGGGCGAGCTGCACGCCGCGGTCGTGCGCGGCGACGAGGTGCCCGAACCCGCCGCGTCGGCGTTCGCCGCGCTGCTCGCACGCCGGGCTGCTCGCGAGCCGCTGCAGCACCTCACCGGCACTGCACCGTTCCGTCATCTGGAGCTGAAGGTCGGGCCCGGCGTGTTCGTGCCGCGCCCCGAGACCGAGACGGTCGCCCAGATCGCGATCGACGCGCTCACCGCAGCCGCGTCCCCCGAGCCCATCGCCGTCGACCTCGGCACCGGAAGCGGCGCGATCGCCCTCGCGTTGGCGACCGAGGTGCCGCATGCCAGGGTGCACGCCGCCGAGAACTCGGTCGACGCCTTCGTGTGGGCGAAGGAGAACTTCATCGCCGTCGGCGCGAGCAACGCCCGCATCGCCTTCGTCGACCTCGCAGAAGCCTTTCCCGAGCTCGACGGAACCGTGTCGGTCGTCGTCTCCAACCCGCCCTACGTGCCCGACGGCGCCATCCCGCGCGACCCCGAGGTGCGCGACTGGGATCCGCCGGCGGCGCTCTACGGGGGAGCGGACGGGCTCGATGTGGTGCGCGTGATCAGCGGGGTGGCCCGTCGTCTGCTGCACCCGGGAGGCACCCTCGTGCTCGAGCACGGCGAGTGGCAGGGCGCACCCATCAGGTCCCTCCTGACCGCAGACGGCTGGCTCGCCGCCGCCACCCATCAGGACCTCACGCTGCGCGACCGGGCCACCACAGCCGTCCGCTCCTGACACCCGCCGCGCGGGACGGCGGTCTGAAGGGTCTGCGGAGCCTGCGCCGGTAGACTGGTGCGGCCATGTCCCCTGTATTCGACAGCCGCGACGAGACGCAGTTGCTGCCCGGCCTGCGCCAGGCGCGTCAGGCGATCGCGCGCGGCCAGCTCGTCGTGCTGCCCACCGACACCGTGTACGGCGTCGCCGCCGACGCCTTCAACGCCTCGGCCGTCGCACGCCTGCTCGCAGCCAAGGGGCGCGGCCGGCAGTCGCCGCCGCCTGTGCTGGTCGCCGGAGTGACCACCCTGCGCGCCCTCGCCGCCGAGATCCCCGAGCCGGTCGAACGACTCGTCGAGGAGTTCTGGCCCGGCGGACTGACCATCGTGCTGCCGGCGCAGCCCTCGCTGTCCTGGGACCTGGGCGACACCTTCGGAACGGTCGCGGTGCGCATGCCCGCCGATCGCATCGCTTTGGAGATGCTCGAGGAGTGCGGCCCGCTCGCCGTCTCGAGCGCCAACCGCACCGGGCACTCCGCGGCGATCGCGATCGACGAGGCCGTCGACATGCTCGGCGACAGTGTGGCGGTGTACCTCGACGCCGGCATGCGGGAGACCGGCATCCCCTCGACGATCGTCGACGCGACCGGTCTGACCGGTGATGGTGACGGCGTGGTGCGCGTGCTGCGCGACGGCGCCGTCAGCCGCACCCGACTGCGGGACGTGCTCGGCGACCTGCTGGAAGCCGACCCCGATGAGGCGGATGGCCCCGCCGCGGCGGCCGGCGGCGCGGTGTGAAACAGTACGTCTTCATCGTCATCCTGACCGCCGCCGTCACGCTCGTCCTCGCCTGGGCGGTGTGGCGCCTCGGGCTGCGGTTCAAGCTCTACCCGGCCATCCGGGCCCGCGACGTGCACAAGACGCCCACGCCGCGCCTCGGCGGCATCGCGATGTACTTCGCCATCGTCCTCGCGTTCGCGGTCTCGGCGATGCACCCCGACCCCCGGTTCGCGAGTTTCTGGGCCGACCCCGCCCCCTGGGCCGTGCTGGCGGCGACCACCCTCATCGTGCTGGTGGGGGTCGCCGACGACCTGTGGGACCTCGACTGGACCATCAAGCTCGGCGCCCAGTTCCTCGCCGCCGGCATCGTCGCCTGGTTCGGGGAGCTGCAGATCTACACGCTGCCCATCGGCGGGATCACCGGCTTCTCGGGGACCGTCAGCTTCGTGCTCACGATCTTCTCCATCGTCATCGTCATGAACGCCGTCAACTTCATCGACGGCCTCGACGGGCTCGTCGCCGGCGTCGCCCTCATCGCGAACGCGGTGTTCTTCGCCTATTCCTACCTGCTCATGCGCGACATGGGGTCGGCGACGTACTTCACCATGGCCTCCTTCATCGCCGCTGTGCTCATCGGCGCCTGCATCGGATTCCTGCCGATGAACTGGAACCCGGCGAAGCTCTTCATGGGCGACTCCGGCGCACTCATGATCGGGCTGCTGATGGCCTGCTCCGCCGTGTCGATCACCGGCTCGCTCGACCCCGCCCTGCTGGGGGACCCCGATCAGTTCGGCCGCTCCCAGCTACTGGGTGCGTTCATCCCGATCCTCCTCCCGGTGGTGGTCGTGATGCTCCCGCTGCTGGACTTCGGCATGGCGGTGCTGCGGCGCATGCAGGCCGGAAAGTCCCCCTTTTCGCCCGACCGCAAGCACCTGCACCACCGCATGCTCGACATGGGCCACTCCGACCGCGACGCCGTGCTGATCTTCTACGCCTGGACGGCGGTGGTCAGTCTCGCGGTGCTGCTCATGTACATCGGAACGACCGCCGACTGGCCGGGGCAGTACCTGCCGGGCGCCGCCTTCGGTCTCATCGGCGTCGCTGCCTGCCTCGTCGTCACCTTCACCCCCGCCCGCCGCGCCCTGCCCGCGACCCAGGAGTCCTCATGACCACGCCCCGCAGTTCCGTCTCCAGCACCCCCGTCCTGCGTGCCACTCTGCTGTGGTCTGCGGGGGTGACCGCCGTTCTGGCCGTGATCGGCGCCGTCGCCGGCTACGCGGCCGGCGGCACCGAGGGGCTGTGGAGCGCCCTGTGCGGCGTGGGGCTGGCGTTCGCCTTCCTCGGCATCACCGGCGTCAGCATCCTCGTCGCCAACCGCTGGTACGGCGACGCGCTGTACGTGCCGATCTTCTTCGGCATCGTGCTGGGGGGCTGGATCCTCAAGTTCCTCGTCTTCATCGTGCTGCTGCTGGTGCTGCGGGATGCGGCCTGGCTGAACCCGACGGTCTTCTTCCTCTCCCTCGTCGCCGGGATTGTCGCATCGCTCGTGATCGACGTCGTCGTGCTCACCCGCATGCGGGTGCCGCATGCAAGCGATGTCACCCTTCCCACGGCCGACGAGGTCGCGGAACAGGGCGAAGGACCCGAAGGGCGGCATTGACCGCCGCCGGAGTTTGATAGTGTTGATCTGCGCCCGCCCCGCTCCTCTCGGAGCATCTGCGGAGTGACGCTCACCGACCATCGTCGCTCCGGTCCTGTACCGGCGCCCCGAAGCTGGAGCCTGCGCTGTTTATTCACGCTGCGACACTGATCGCCCCCACCGCCGACGAAGGCGAGTTCCACGCTCCGTCGATCGCGGAGTTCTTTCCCGAGGCTGTTTTCCAGATCGGTGATCTGGTCATCAACCGGATCCACCTGATCCAGTTCATCGCGACACTCGCGGTGGTCCTGGTCTTCTGGCTCGGCACCCGACGCATGAAGGTCGTCCCCGGACGCTTCCAGAGCATCGTGGAGATGGGCCTGGACTTCGTCCGGGTCAACATCGCCGAGGACCTCCTCGGCAAGAAGGACGGGCAGAGGTTCCTGCCGATCCTCACCACGATCTTCTTCATGGTGCTGTTCATGAACCTCACGGGTGTCATCCCGTTCATGAACATCGCCGGCACGAGCATCATCGCGGTGCCGCTGCTGCTCGCGGTGGTCAGCTACGTGACCTTCATCTACGCCGGCATCAAGAAGAGCCCGAAGAACTTCTTCAAGAACTCGCTCTTCCCCACCGGCGTGCCGTGGCCGATCTACATCATCGTGACGCCGATCGAGCTCATCTCGACGTTCGTCATCCGGCCGGTGACCCTGACCCTCCGACTCCTCATGAACATGATGGTCGGGCACCTTCTGCTGGTCCTCTTCTTCGCCGCGACGCAGTTCTTCCTGCTCGATCTCGGCGGCTGGTGGTCGGCTCTGGCTGCGGGCTCGCTCGCCTTCGGCTTCGCCTTCACCCTGTTCGAGCTGCTCGTCGCAGCGCTGCAGGCTTATGTCTTCGCTCTCCTCACCGCGGTCTACATCCAGCTCGCGGTCGCGGAAGAGCACTGAGCGGGTCGGCTGACTGCCGCCCATAACCGAAAGGAAAACCCCCGTGGACGCAACTACGGTTCTCGCCGCCGTCACCGGTTCCATCGCGACGGTGGGCTACGGCCTCGCCGCCATCGGCCCGGCCATCGGCGTGGGCATCGTCGTCGGAAAGACGATCGAGGGTGTCGCCCGTCAGCCCGAGCTGGCCGGTCGTCTTCAGGTGCTCATGTGGATCGGTATCGCCTTCACCGAGGCGCTCGCCTTCATCGGCATCGCCACCGCCTTCATCTTCGGCTTCTGATCCAGCCCCGTACTGACCTAAAGGAGACAGGATGCTGAACGCTCTTGTCACGTACGCCGCGGAAGAGGGTGTCGCGTACAACCCGCTCATCCCGGCGTGGTACGACATCATCTGGTCGGCGGTCTGCTTCGTCATCATCCTCTTCGTCTTCTGGAAGGTCGCCCTTCCGAAGATGAAGACGTTGCTCGACCAGCGCGCCGCCTCGATCGAGGGCAACATCGCCAAGGCCGATGAGGCTCAGCGCAAGGCGGAGGCTGCTCTGGAGCAGTACACCGCTCAGCTGGCCGAGGCTCGCAAGGAGGCCGGAGAGATCCGCGACGCCGCTCGCGAGGACGGCAAGAAGATCGTCGCCGAAGCGAAGGATGCCGCCTCCTCGGAGGCCGCACGCCTGACCGCCGCCGCGCACGCGCAGATCGAGGCGGAGCGCCAGACCGCGCTGGTCTCACTGCGCAGCGAGGTGGGCTCGCTGGCCCTCGACCTCGCCGGCGGCGTCATCGGGGAGTCCCTCTCCGACGACGCGAAGGCGCAGGCCGTCGTGGACCGCTTCCTGGCCGACCTCGAAGCCTCCGAGGCGTCGAAGTAATGGGCAGCGCGACCACTCAGGCCCTGGCCGCGACGACGTCGGCGCTCGGCGCGGCGTCGTCGGTCGACCTCGGCGTCGCCCGCGAGCTGTTCGCTGCCGCGCGGGCGATGGGCGAATCGGCCCAGCTGAGGGGCGCGCTGGCCGACTCCGCCGCGGCGCCCGCCGCGCGGGCGAAGGTCGTCGCGCACGTGTTCGGCTCGTTCCAGCCCACCACGGTCTCGCTGTTGACCAGTGCGGTCCAGCAGCGCTGGTCGTCGGCGTCTGACCTGGTCGACGGGATCGAGGAGCTCGGCATCCGGGCCACCGCGATCGCGGAGCCGGGCTCCGACATCGAGGGGGAGCTGTTCGCGGTCATCCGCACCATCGCAGCGAACCCCGAGCTGGAGCTTGCGCTCGGCAGCCGACTCGGAGACGCGTCCGCCAAGGGCGCGCTCGTCGAGACGCTCCTGGGCGGCCGCACCAGCGCCGGCACGACACTGATCGTCTCCTCGGCGGTGCAGCAGACGCGTGAGCGTCGGGTGCGGCAGCTGCTCGGTCGTGCGATGCGCCTGGTGGCGCAGCAGCGCGGTCGCTCGGTCGCCACGGTCGTCGCCGCGAAGCCCCTCGGGGCGGGACAGGCCGACCGCCTCTCCGCTGCGCTGTCGCAGCGGTACGGCACGGACATCTCGCTCAACGTCGTCGTCGACCCCTCGGTCGTCGGCGGCCTGCGCGTCGAGATCGCCGACGACGTCATCGACGCCAGTGTGTCGAGCCGTCTGAACGACCTGCGCCAGAAGCTGGCCGGTTAGAGCTTCCCGCTCATCGGAGCGGAGATTTCGGGACCGCAAGGTCCCATGAACACGAAGGAAGACCATGGCAGAACTCTCCATCAGCCCCGACGTCATCCGTGACGCGCTGAAGGACTTCGTCGCCGCGTACGAGCCCACCGGGGCCGCCGCGACCGAGGTCGGCACCGTCATCGACGCCGCCGACGGCATCGCCCACGTCGAGGGACTGCCCGGCGTCATGGCGAACGAGCTCGTCCGCTTCGGCGACGGCACGGCCGGACTGGCGCTCAACCTCGACGAGCACGCGATCGGTGTGGTCGTCCTGGGCGACTTCGCCGGCATCGAGGCGGGCCAGCAGGTCACCCGCACCGGCGAGGTCCTCTCGGTCCCCGTCGGCGACGGCTACCTTGGCCGCGTCGTCGACCCGCTCGGCAACCCGATCGACGGCCTCGGGCCCGTGGCGTCGGAAGGCCGGCGTGCCCTCGAGCTGCAGGCGCCGGGCGTCATGCAGCGCAAGAGCGTGCACGAGCCGATGCAGACCGGCATCAAGGCCATCGACGCCATGATCCCCGTCGGCCGCGGCCAGCGTCAGCTGATCATCGGCGACCGCCAGACCGGCAAGACGGCCATCGCGATCGACACGATCATCAACCAGAAGGCCAACTGGGAGTCCGGCGACGTCAGCAAGCAGGTGCGCTGCATCTACGTCGCCATCGGCCAGAAGGGCTCCACGATCGCCTCCGTCAAGGGCGCGCTCGAGGATGCCGGCGCCATGGAGTACACCACCATCGTGGCCGCTCCCGCGTCGGACCCCGCCGGCTTCAAGTACCTGGCGCCCTACACGGGGTCGGCCATCGGCCAGCACTGGATGTACGGCGGCAAGCACGTCCTGATCATCTTCGACGACCTGTCGAAGCAGGCCGAGGCGTACCGTGCCGTGTCGCTGCTGCTGCGTCGCCCGCCGGGCCGCGAGGCCTACCCCGGTGACGTGTTCTACCTGCACTCGCGTCTGCTGGAGCGTTGCGCGAAGCTCTCTGACGAGCTGGGCGCGGGATCGATGACGGGTCTGCCGATCATCGAGACCAAGGCCAACGACGTGTCGGCCTACATCCCGACCAACGTGATCTCGATCACGGACGGCCAGATCTTCCTGCAGTCCGACCTGTTCAACGCCAACCAGCGCCCCGCTGTCGACGTCGGCATCTCGGTGTCGCGCGTCGGTGGTGACGCGCAGGTCAAGTCGATCAAGAAGGTCTCCGGCACGCTCAAGCTCGAGCTGGCCCAGTACCGCTCGCTCGAGGCGTTCGCGATGTTCGCGTCCGACCTCGACGCGGCCTCGCGTCGCCAGCTGGCGCGCGGAGCGCGTCTGACCGAGCTGCTCAAGCAGCCGCAGTACTCGCCGTACCCGGTGGAGGAGCAGGTCGTGTCGATCTGGGCCGGCACCAACGGCAAGCTCGACACCATCGCGGTCGAGGACGTGCTGCGGTTCGAGCGCGAGCTGCTGGACTACCTCAAGCGCAACACGTCGATCCTCGACACGCTGCGCGAGACCAACGTCCTCGACGACGACACGGTCGCGCAGCTCGACAAGCTGACGGACGACTTCGTCCTCGAGTTCCAGTCCGGCAAGGGCATGGCGATCAACAACCCGGGTCACGAGGAGTTCGCCGCGGCGGACGCCGACGACGTGAACCAGGAGAAGATCGTCAAGGGCCGCCGGGGCTGACGACTCAGTAGGGATAGCCAATGGGCGCACAACTGCGGGTCTACAAGCAGAAGATCAGTTCTGCTCAGACGACCAAGAAGATCACGAAGGCGATGGAGCTCATCGCGGCTTCGCGCATCCAGAAGGCGATGGGGCGCGTCCGCGCCTCATCCCCCTTCGCACGGGCCGTCACGCGGGCCGTGTCAGCGGTCGCGACGTACTCCAACGTCGACCACCCCCTCACCACGGAGCGGGAGGTGATCCGCCGTTCCGCGGTGGTCATCTTCGCCTCCGACCGGGGCCTGGCGGGCGCCTTCAACTCCCAGATCCTGCGCGAGGCGCTGGAGCTTGCGGAGCTGCTGCGCTCGGAGGGCAAGGAAGTCGAGTTCTACCTCGTCGGCCGCAAGGCGGTGGGCTACTTCCAGTTCCGCCGCATCCCGGCCGCGGGGGAGTGGGTGGGCGACACGGACACGCCGCACTTCAACACCGCCGAACTGATCGCGGGCGCCCTGCTGGACGCCTACGACCGCGGCGGCGACGAGGGTGGCGTGGACGAGATCCACCTCGTGTACAACCGGTTCATCAGCATGATGACCCAGTCGCCCGAGCGGGTGCGTCTGCTTCCGCTCGAGGTCGTCGACGCTGCCGCGGACGAGCCGTCGGGCAGCCAGGTCTACCCGCTGTACGAATTCGAGCCGAGCCCCGAGGCCGTCCTGGACTCCCTCCTCCCGGTCTACGTCCAGAGCCGCGTCTTCAACGCCCTCCTGCAGTCGTCGGCGGCGAAGCACGCCGCCACGCAGAAGGCGATGAAGTCCGCCAGCGACAACGCCGACAAGCTCATCACCGACTACACCCGCCTGCGCAACAACGCGCGTCAGGCGGAGATCACTCAGCAGATCGCCGAGATCGTCGGCGGCGCCGACGCTCTGGCGTCGGGCAAGTAGAACCCACCGAAAGAGAAGACAATGACTCTCACCGCACCCGAGGCGACCACGGTCACAGGCCGCGTCGCGCGCGTCACCGGCCCCGTCGTCGACATCGAGTTCCCGCACGATTCGATCCCCGAGATCTACAACGCGCTGAAGACGACGATCACGATCGACGACGAGTCGACCGAGATCACGCTCGAGGTCGCTCAGCACCTCGGCGACGACCTCGTCCGCGCCATCGCGCTCAAGCCCACCGACGGCATCGTCCGCGGCCAGGAGGTGCGCAACACCGGCGGACCCATCACTGTGCCCGTCGGCGACGTCACCAAGGGCCGGGTCTTCAACGTGACCGGGGACGTGCTCAACGCCGCTCCCGGCGAGCAGATCGAGGTCACCGAGCGCTGGGGCATCCACCGCCAGGCGCCGAACTTCGACCAGCTCGAGTCGAAGACCCAGATGTTCGAGACCGGCATCAAGGTCATCGACCTGCTCACGCCGTACGTGCTCGGCGGCAAGATCGGCCTGTTCGGCGGCGCCGGTGTCGGCAAGACCGTCCTCATCCAGGAGATGATCCAGCGCGTCGCGCAGGACCACGGTGGTGTGTCCGTCTTCGCCGGTGTCGGTGAGCGCACCCGTGAGGGCAACGACCTCATCCACGAGATGGAGGAGGCGGGCGTCTTCGACAAGACCGCCCTCGTCTTCGGCCAGATGGACGAGCCGCCGGGGACGCGTCTGCGCGTGGCCCTGTCGGCGCTGACGATGGCGGAGTACTTCCGCGACGTGCAGAAGCAGGACGTGCTGCTGTTCATCGACAACATCTTCCGCTTCACGCAGGCCGGCTCCGAGGTCTCCACGCTGCTGGGCCGCATGCCCTCCGCCGTGGGCTACCAGCCGAACCTCGCCGACGAGATGGGTGTGCTCCAGGAGCGCATCACCTCGACCCGCGGTCACTCGATCACCTCGCTGCAGGCGATCTACGTGCCCGCCGACGACTACACCGACCCGGCGCCGGCGACCACGTTCGCCCACCTGGATGCCACCACCGAGCTGTCCCGCGAGATCGCGTCGAAGGGTCTGTACCCCGCCGTCGACCCGCTCAGCTCGACCAGCCGCATCCTCGACCCGCGCTACATCGGTGAGGACCACTACCGCGTGGCCACCGCCGTGAAGCAGATCCTGCAGAAGAACAAGGAGCTGCAGGAGATCATCGCGATCCTCGGTGTCGACGAGCTCTCCGAAGAGGACAAGGTCGTCGTGTCGCGCGCGCGTCGCATCCAGCAGTTCCTCTCGCAGAACACCTACATGGCGAAGAAGTTCACCGGCGTCGAGGGCTCCACGGTCCCGATCAAGGAGACCATCGAGTCCTTCGACGCGATCGTCAAGGGTGACTTCGACCACGTGGCCGAGCAGGCCTTCTTCAACGTCGGCGGCATCGCCGACGTCGAGGAGAAGTGGGCGAAGATCCAGAAGGAGAACAGCTGACATGGCGATCTCCGTCAGCCTCGTCTCCGCTGAGGCGGAGGTCTGGTCCGGCGAGGCGAGCCTCGTCGTGGCCAAGACCGTCGAGGGCGAGATCGGCTTCATGACCGGCCACGAGCCGGTGCTGGCGATCCTCGCTGAGGGCCAGGTGCGCATCACCACCGAGGACGGCCGCAAGGTCGTCGCGGATGCACGCGAGGGCTTCCTGTCGATGGCCGGCGATGAGCTGTCCATCGTGGCAGGCCACGCCGCCCTGGTCTCCTGACCCCGCTTCACCACCGCACGACAGCACACGAATGCACCGGATGAGCATGCTCTCCGGTGCATTCGCGCGCCACGGCGACGCATCGAAGGGCACCCCATGCTGATCCTCGCCCCACCTTCCGAGACCAAGCGGACCGGGGGAGACGGCCGCCCGCTGGACGCGACCGCCCTCGCGCTTCCGCAGCTCGCGGCGATCCGCGACTGCGTGATCGACGCACTCGTGGCGCTCTCGCAGGACGAGGATGACGCTGCCCGGGTGCTCAAGCTCGGTGCGCGGCAGCGCGGCGACATCGCGGCCAACGCCGCCCTGCGCACCGCGCCGACCCTGCCTGCGGTCGACCGCTACACCGGCGTGCTGTTCGACGCGCTGGGCGCCGACTCGCTCGATGCATCCGCGCGGGCGTGGCTTCACGCGCACGTGCTGATCCATTCCGCTCCGTTCGGGCCGGTCGCCGCACTCGATCCGATCCCGGCGTACCGGCTCGCAGCCGGCACCCGCCTGCCGGGATTGCCGCCGCTGCGACGGCTCTGGGCCGAGGCCGTGACGGCCGCTCTCGGCGCCACCGAGTCCGGGCTCATCCTCGACCTGCGCTCCGAGGCCTACACGGCTCTGGGTCCCGTCCCGGCCGATCGTCCCCGCGCCTACGTGCGCGTGGTCTCGACCGGGCCGGACGGCACCGTGCGGGCGCTCAACCACTTCAACAAGCACGCCAAGGGAGAGCTGCTGCGACTGCTGGCATCCCATCGCCCGAAGATCGTCAGCCTCGACGAACTCCTCGACTGGGCCGCTGCTGTCGGTCTCACCCTGCGGCCGGGGGACGCGGGCGAGCTGGAGCTCGTCGCCGGGCCTGACGCCTCGACCGGGTCCGTGGCCGCTGTCACCCGGCGCACCGCGGCGGGTATCGCTAGCATGTGACCGCGGGGGCATCGCCCCGTCGCCCTCCCGGCGCCAGGATCGACATCGGAGGTCCACCCATGTACCTGTATGACACCGACGGGGCGCTCTGGGCGCTCGTCGCCGCCTTCGGCTTCGTCGCCTTCCTCCTCTCCATCGCCGGCTACGTGCTGACGTCCCTGTTCCTGATGAAGATCTTCGAGAAGGCGGGCGTGCAGGGCCGGTGGCGGGCCTGGGTGCCGGTCTACAACATGCTCGTGTTCGCCAAGCTCGGCGACCTGAACCCCTGGTGGCTGCTGATCGCGTGGGGCGCGGGCGCGCTGCTGTCGCCGGTCGGGGTCGGCTACATCTTCCTGCTGGCCGCAGCCGCCTACCTCGCCATGGCGTCCTACCGGATCGGGCTGAAGCTGCAGAAGGAGCCCGTCTGGGTCGTGCTCTACGTGCTGGTGTCGATCGTGTGGTTGGGCATCGCCGCCTACGACCGGTCGCGCTGGAACCTGGCGGTGCCGCCCGCGCCGTGGGCGAACACCTTCCTGCGCGACACCACCGAATGGTCGGGCATCCCGGCCCAGACGCCGGCGGGTTTCCCCGGCGTGGCGTACGGGCAGCCCCCTGTCCCGGGCGCCTACCCGCCGCCGGCGGGATACGCCGCTCCCGGCTACCCGTCCGCGGGCTACGCGGCGCCGGGGTATCCGCCCGCGGGCTACGCGGCGCCGGGCCAGCCGCCCGCGGGCTACGCGGCGCCGGGCCAGCCGCCCGCTCCGGGCACCCCGCCGCCCACGGCGTACCGGGCCCCGGCGGCGTACCCGCCGCCCGCCGCGGCACAGCCGCCCGCGGGCACGCAGCCGCCGCCGTACGAGCCTCCCGCCGCGCCCGAGCCGCCTGCTGCGCCGCCCGCTGCGCCGGAGCCGCCCGCCGCGCCCGAGCCTCCCGCCGCAGCGCCCGGGACCGAGCCGCCGACGGCTCCGCAACCTCCCCACCAGCCATGAGCCGCAAACCCCCGCCGGTCCACCGGCGGGGGTTTCCCCGTGCGCGCTAGCGTGGGGGCATGACCGCTCCCTCTCAGCGCCGCCTCGGCGCCTCCGGCCTGCTCGTCTCCGCCGCCGGCCTCGGCTGCAACAACTTCGGCAGGGCCGGATCTGCGACCGAGACGCTCGAGGGCACCCGCGCGGTGCTCGACGCGGCGATCGATGCCGGCATCACGCTGCTGGACACCGCAGACATGTACGGCAAGGAACCCGGCCTGTCGGAGACGCTCATCGGTGAGGCGCTGGGCTCCCGGCGCGATCAGGTCGTGCTCGCGACGAAGTTCGGGCACTCCGGTGCGGCGATGCCGGGGCTCCCCACCGGGGCCAAGGGATCGCGCGCCTACATCCGCCGAGCCGTCGAGGGTTCGCTGCGCCGGCTGCAGACCGACTGGATCGACCTCTACCAGCTGCACACGCCCGACCCCGGCACGCCCATCGAGGAGACCCTGGACGCGCTCGCGGAGCTGGTGCGGGAGGGCAAGGTCCGCTACATCGGTCATTCGAACTTCGCCGGGTGGCAGATCGCCGAGGCCCACTTCGTCGCCCGCGAGCGCCACGGCATCCCGTTCATCTCCGCCCAGAACCACTACAGCCTCCTCGCGCGTGCGGCCGAGCGCGAGGTGCTCCCGGCGGTGGAGCGCTTCGGGGTCGGCTTCCTGCCGTACTTCCCGCTGCACAACGGGCTGCTCACCGGCAAGTTCCGCCGCGACGAGGCGCCTGAGGACACGCGCATCATGCGCAACCGCCGTCACGTCTACGACGATGCGCCGTGGGACGCGCTGGAGGCGTACGAGCGGTTCTGCCGGGAGCGGGGCATCACCATGCTGCAGGCGACATACGGCTGGCTGCTCTCGCGGCCCGAGCTCTCGAGCGTCATCGCGGGTGCCACGACCCCCGAGCAGGTGCGCGCCAACGCGGCCGCGACGGACTGGACGCCCGATGCGGCGGAACTCGCCGCCATCGACGAGTTGTTCCCCTTGGTCGCCGATCCCGCTGCCCGCGTGTGACGTTCGCCGAGAGCGCACGTCGGCGACTGGCACCGGGCGCACGGCAGGCGTAGCGTCTGAATCCGCGTGTCGTGCCTGGCGCGCGGGAGGGGGCTTCGTGCTCGGCAAGCTGCTCGCGACGTACACGCGCCCGATGTGGCCGCTCATCGTCGCCGTCGTGGTGTTCCAACTGGCGCAGTCGGTCGCGTCGCTGCTCCTGCCCACCCTCAACGCCGACATCATCGACGACGGGGTGGTCACCGGTGACGTCGACGTCATCTGGTCGCTCGGCGGCGTCATGCTGGTCGTCAGCGCGGTGCAGATCGCGTGCGCGATCATCGCGGTGTGGTTCGGCTCGCGCCTGGCCACCTCGGTGGGCCGGGACCTGCGCTCGGACCTGTTCCACCGGGTCGTCGCCTTCTCACAGCGCGAGGTGGGCCGGTTCGGCGCGCCTTCGCTGATCACGCGCAACACCAACGACGTGCAGCAGGTGCAGATGCTGGTGCAGGTCTCGGCGACGCTGATGATCTCCGCGCCCATGCTCGCCATCGGCGGCATCATCATGGCCATCCGGCAGGACGTCGGGCTGTCGTGGCTGATGGCCGTCTCCGTGCCGCTCCTGCTCATCATCGTCGGACTCATCGTGGTGCGAATGGTGCCGGCGTTCACTCTCATGCAGCAGCGCATCGACCGCGTGAACCTGATCATGCGCGAGCAGCTCACCGGCATCCGCGTCATCCGAGCCTTCGTTCGGGAGCGCCAGGAGCGCGAGCGGTTCCGGGCGGCCAGCCAGGACGTGACCGACACGGCGCTGCGGGCGGGCAACCTCATGGCGCTGATGTTCCCGGCCGTCATGCTCGTCATGAACCTCTCCAGCATCGCCGTGATCTGGTTCGGGGCGGGGCAGGTGCAGGATGCCGGGGTGGAGATCGGCACCCTCTTCGCCTTCCTCAACTACATGATGCAGATCCTCATGGGCGTCATGATGGCCACCTTCATGTTCGTGATGATCCCGCGCGCAGCGGTGTGCGCGCAGCGCATCGGCGAGGTGCTGCACACCCCGGCGTCGGTGACGGCCCCCGATGCACCGGCGGCGGCTCCCCGGCCGGCGGGTCGCGTGCGGTTCTCCCACGTCGACTTCGCCTATCCCGGAGCCGACGAGGCGGTGCTGCACGATCTCTCCTTCGACGTCGAGCCCGGCACGGTGACCGCGGTGATCGGATCGACCGGGTCGGGAAAGACCACGCTCGTCGGACTCGTGCCGCGCCTGTTCGACGTCACCGCGGGATCGGTCAGCGTCGACGGCGTCGACGTGCGCGAATACGACCCGGACGAGCTGTGGCAGCGCATCGGCCTGGTGCCCCAGAAGGCGTTCCTGTTCTCCGGCACGGTGGCCTCCAACCTCCGCTACGGCAATGCCGAGGCGACCGACCAGGAGCTGTGGGAGGCACTGGACATCGCACAGGCCCGCGATTTCGTCGAGGCGATGCCGGGAGGGCTCGAAGCGGCGATCGCCCAAGGCGGCACGAACGTATCGGGCGGGCAGCGCCAGCGGCTGGCGATCGCGCGGGCCCTGGTGAAGAACCCACGCATCCAGATCTTCGACGACTCGTTCTCGGCGTTGGACCTGCAGACCGATGCGGCGCTGCGCCGTGCTCTGGATGAACGCCTGCCGGGGACCACCCGCCTGGTCGTGGCCCAGCGGGTGTCCACCATCCAGGGTGCCGACCAGATCATCGTCCTCGAGCATGGTCGCATCGTGGGTGTCGGACGCCACGACGAGCTGCTCGAGGATTGCGAGACCTATCGCGAGATCGTGGCGTCGCAGCTGGCGGCGGAGGCGACGGCATGAGCGGGCACGGCGGACACGGCCCCGGGCGCGGCACGGCGCCGGTGCAGAAGGCGCAGAACTTCGGCCCGAGCGCCCGGAGGCTGCTCGGGGAGCTGCGGGTCGACCTGCCGCGCATCGTCACGGTGCTGATCCTGGGGGTCGTCAGCGTCGGACTGACGGTGACCGGCCCGAAGCTGCTCGGTGAGGGGACGAACGTGGTCTTCGCCGGATTCATCTCCCTGCAGTCGCCTCCCGGCGTGACCAAGGACCAGGTCGTCGACGCCCTGCGTGCCGAAGGTTCGCAGGAGCAGGCCGACATGCTCGCGGCGATGGAGTTCACTCCCGGTGCGGGCATCGACTTCGAGCAGCTGCGCTGGATCCTCATGGGCGTGCTGGCGGTGTACCTGCTGGCGAGCGTGTTCGGCTGGCTTCAGGCGCGCATCCTCAACGGCGTCGTGCAACGGGCGATGCAGCGCCTGCGCATGCGTGTCGAGGACAAGATCCACCGACTGCCGCTGTCGTACTTCGACCGCGTGCAGCGCGGTGAGCTGCTCAGCCGCGTCACCAACGACGTCGACAACATCGGGCAGACGATGCAGCAGACCCTCTCGCAAGTCGTGGTCTCGCTGCTCACCGTCATCGGCGTGCTCGTGATGATGTTCGTGATCTCGCCGCTGCTCGCCCTCATCGCCCTTGTGACGATTCCGCTGACGATCGTGGTCACGGTGCTCGTCGCCCGCCGATCCCAGAAGCTGTTCGTCGCCCAGTGGAAGGCCACCGGGGTGCTCAACGCCCGCGTGGAGGAGACGTTCTCGGGTCACGCCATCGTCAAGGTCTTCGGGCACCAGCGCGAGGTGGAAGCGGATTTCCGGGCCGAGAACGAGGAGGTGTACCGCGCCACCTTCGGTGCGCAGTTCCTCTCGGGCGTCATCATGCCCGCCATGATGTTCATCGGAAACCTCGTGTATGTGGCGATCGCGGTCGTCGGCGGATTGCAGGTCGCCGGCGGGCGGTTGTCGATCGGCGACGTTCAGGCCTTCATCCAGTACTCCCGTCAGTTCACCCAGCCGTTGAGCCAGCTCGGCTCGATGGCCAATCTGCTGCAGTCGGGCGTCGCCAGCGCAGAGCGCGTCTTCGAACTCCTCGACGAGGAGGAGCAGACGCCCGACCCCGAGCCGGCCGAGACCGTCGACGAGGATGCCGGCGACCTCGACTTCGAGGACGTGTCGTTCAGCTACACCCCCGACAAGCCGCTCATCGAGCACCTCGACCTGTCGGTGCGGCCGGGGAGCACGGTGGCCATCGTCGGTCCGACCGGTGCGGGCAAGACCACGCTGGTCAACCTCATCATGCGCTTCTACGACATCGACGCCGGCCGCATCACGCTCGACGGCCTCGACACACGGCGGATGACGCGGGCCGACCTGCGTTCGCGCACCGGCATGGTGCTGCAGGACACGTGGCTGTTCTCCGGCACGATCCGCGAGAACATCCTCTACGGGCGGCCCGACGCCACCGAAGAGGAGATGACGGCCGCCGCCTCGGCCGCCTACGTCGACCGCTTCGTCCACGCCCTGCCCGCGGGGTACGACACCGTGCTCGACGATGAGGCCACCAACCTCAGCGCAGGGGAGCGGCAGCTGGTCACCATCGCCCGGGCATTCCTGGCCGACCCGCGGCTGCTCATCCTCGACGAGGCGACGTCGTCGGTGGACACCCGCACCGAGCTGCTGATCCAGCGGGCCATGGCCCGCCTGCGGCGCGACCGCACGTCGTTCGTCATCGCGCACCGGCTGTCCACCATCCGCGACGCCGACGTGATCCTGGTGATGGAGAACGGCTCGATCGTGGAGCAGGGCACCCACGACGAGCTGCTCGCCGCGCAGGGGGCTTACCGGAGGCTGTACAACGCGCAGTTCCAGGCCCCGGTCGAGGGTGACGTCGCTGAGGGCGAGCAGGCGGCGGTCCACTAGGATGTGAAAACGCGTTCTGCAGACGAACGCATCCGACGACGACAGGGAAGGCCGACAGCGTGCCTGAAGCCACCACCCAGACGCGCGTCGTCGCGGTGCCCGGCGGGGAGCTGTCTCTGTCGTGGGCTGCGGCCACCGACGTGGGACGTCGCCGAGAGGTGAACCAGGACGCGGTGCTGGCCACCTACCCCCTGTTCATCGTCGCCGACGGCATGGGTGGGCACATCGGCGGCGAGATCGCCAGCGCCAGCGCGATCGAACGGCTGAGCGCGGTCTCGACGACCGAGCCCGTCTCCCCGAAGGTGATCGAGACGGCACTCGCGCGCGCGGTGGAGGACATCTCCCACCATCCCGAGGCCACCGACGACGGCACCGGCACGACGGTCACCGGCGTCTACCTGGACGCCACGGGAGACGAGGCGACCTGGGTCACGCTGAACATCGGCGACTCGCGGGTGTATCTCATGCGCGACGAGAGCCTCATGCAGATCACCACCGACCACTCGGTGGTGCAGGAGCTCGTCGCCTCGGGTCGGCTGAGCCCGGAGGAAGCCGAGAACCACCCGTACGGCAACGTGATCACCCGCGCCGTTGGCCCCACAGAGTCCGTCACCCCCGATTACGTGCGCCTCGACGTCGTCGACGGCGACAGGTTCGTCATCTGCAGCGACGGACTCACCAAGGAACTCACCGACTACGGCATCCTGCACTTCCTCATGGAGCACCCCGACCCCGCGGCGGCCGTCGATGCCATGCTGAAGGCAGCCCTGGACAACGGTGGTCGCGACAACATCTCCGTGATCGTGCTCAACGCGCAGGTCGTCGCCGAGGGCGACGACGACGGCGACACCGCTGAGCGCCAGCAGGTGGCGCCGACTGTGCCGCTGCCGCGCCAGGACGCCGCGGCGGCCGACGCCGCTTCCTCCCCAGCCGCCGACTGAGCCGGAGCCGACCCCGAACGGTCGCCGCGGCGACCGCGGGGTCCCGTGGTGCGCTGTGCTGGGGGCATGATCTCCGACGACGAACCGCTGACCCTCCCGAAGCCGGCGCAACCCGTGCCGCGGCCGGCGCTGCCGTTCGCAGCGGCTCTGCTGCCCGTGGCCGCCGCGCTCGGGCTCTGGGCGATCACGGGATCGGTCCTGTCGCTGTGGTTCGCCGCGCTCGGGCCGCTGCTGGCCGGCGGCGCCGCCCTCGACGGGCTGCGGGCCGCCCGCCGGGACCGGCGCCGCGCACGGCGATCGCAGGAGTCCCTGCGGGCCAGCGTCGCCGCACGACTCGCCGCGCGCCACGCCACGGAGCGCGGCGCGCTCTCCGCCAGGCATCCCGATGTCGCCGGATGCCTGGCGGAGCCCGAGGGGATCTGGCGCACCGTCCCGGGCCGGGCGCACCAGCTGCGGGTGGGGACGGGTCAGCGGCCGAGTGCGGTGCGCGTGGTCGGCGGTGGCGGTGACGAGGAGGATGCCGCACTGCGGGCACAGGCGACGCGCCTGGACCACGCGCCGGTCACGGTGCCGCTCGGCGACGGCGTCGCGGTGGTGGGCCCGCCGGTCGCAGCGGCCGCGGTGGGGAGGGCGTTGCTCGCGCAGGTGTGTCTGGTCTCGCCCCCGGGGGAGGTGAGGCTCGTCGGGCCGGTGACCGCCGACGGCGGGTGGACCGCGGCGCTCCCGCACCGTCGCTGCGTCACAGGCATGGCGGTGCAGCTGTGCGAGCAGGGGACCGTGCCGGAACGCGGCGTCGAGGCGCCGATCGCCCTCGTCGCCCCGCGCATGCCTCCCCCGCCCCGCTGCGCGGCGGTGCTCACCCTGACCGGACTCGGCGCGGCGTGGCTCGATCATGGCGGGTTCGGCCGCGAGGTGCGCGTCGAGGCCCTGGGGCGCGCCCAGGCGACGGCCGTCGCCACCGCGCTCGATGTGCGGGCGGGAGCCGTTGCCGGCGCGGCTTCCGCCCCCTCGGCAGACCTCGCGCTCCTGCTGCCCCACGCCCCGTCCGCCGCCGCGGGCACGCTGCCGGCGGTGATCGGCCGAGACGGCGGCGAGGCGGTGGTCATCGACCTCGCGGTGGACGGTCCGCATGCCCTCGTCACCGGGGTCACCGGAGCAGGCAAGAGCGAGCTGCTGACCACCTGGATCGCGAGCCTCTGCGCGACCCACACCACTGCGCAGGTCGCCTTCCTCCTCGCTGATTTCAAGGGCGGCCGCGCGTTCGACCGCCTCGCCGCCCTGCCGCACGTCACGGGTGTGCTGACCGACCTCGACGAGGCCGCCGCTCACCGCGCCATACACAGCCTGCGAGCCGAGCTTCGACACCGCGAGCGCGTGCTCGCCGAGGCGGGTGCGCGCGACGTCGACGAGGCAGGCGAGGTGTTGCCGCGACTCGTGATCGTCGTCGACGAGTACGCCGCGCTCGTGGGCACGCAGCCGGAGCTGCACGCGCTGTTCGCCGACATCGCCGCGCGCGGGCGGGCGCTGGGCATGCACCTGATCCTCGCCGGCCAGCGCGCCGCGGGCGTCTTCCGCGACGCGCTGCTGGCCAACTGTCCGCTGCGGGTCAGTCTGCGGGTCACCGACGTCGGCGACGCCCGGCTCATGCTCGGCGGGGACGACGCCGCCCTGCTGCCCGGCGAACCGGCCGCGCGTGGGCTCGCCCTCGTGCGCCGCGCCGCCGACCGGACGGCGCGCGGGGTGCGGGTGGCGGTCTGCGATGACGACACCCTCGCCCGGCTCGCGGCCGTCGACGCCGGTGCGCCGCCCCGGCGACCCTGGCTCCCCGCTCTGCCCGATCGGCTGCCGCTGCAGGCGCTGCAGACCCTGGGAACGGCGGACGGTGCGACGCCCCGAGACGGTGCGATCCTGCTGGGGCTGGCCGACGAGCCCGACCGGCAGCGGCAGCGCCCGGTGCTGCTGACCTCCGCCGAGCGTGGCCTTGTCGTGGTGGGTGGCCCGGGGTCGGGGAAGACCGGCGTGCTGCGGGCCGCCGCAGCACAGCACGACGCCGGTCGCACCCTTGTCGTGCCCCGAGACCCCGAGGCGGCCTGGGATGCGCTCGCCGGCACGGCCGAGCTGCCGCCGGGCACCCTCGTGCTCGTGGACGACCTCGATGCGCTGCCTGCGCCGTACGGGCCCGATCACGAGGCGATCCTCCAGGAGCGGGTCGAGGCTCTCGTGCGCGACGCCGGCCGTCGCGGCATCCGCGTCATCGTCACGACCCAGCGGCTCACGGGGATCGCCGGGCGGGTCGCGCCGCTGCTGACCAGGCGGGCGATCCTGTCGCTTCCCAGCCGGGCGGATCATGTCGCCGCCGGAGGGGAGGCGCGCGACCACCACCGCGACCTGCCGCCCGGCCGCGGTGTCGTGGACGGCCTCGCCGTGCAGTTCGCGCTGGCCGAAAGCGGGCTCCCGGAGCCCGAGACCGACGTCCCCCTGTACCGGCCGCGGGGGCTCGTCGGCCTCGTGGCGCCGGCGTCGCCCGCGGCCCGCGAGGTGCGCGAGCGGTGGCAGAGCGCCGGCGTGCATGTCGTCCCGCTCGGTGGCGCGGCGCGCACCGACCTCCCGACGGGGCCCACGGCGCTGTGGGGGGAGCCCGAGACCTGGCTGCGCGAATGGCGCACCCTGCAGGAGGTGCGTGCGTCGGGGGCGCTGCTCGTCGACGCCGCGTGCAGCGGCGACGTGCGAGCGGTCACCGCCTCGCGCGCGGCGCCGCCCTACGCGGCGCCCGGCCGCGACCGGGCGTGGCTGTGGGACGCGGCATCCGTCGCCCTGCGGGTGCGGCTGCGGTGACGGCGGGCTATCGCAGCGCGTCGGCGGTCGACACCAGCGGCATGCCGTGAGCCGTCGCCACACCGGGATTGACGACCTCGCCGGCGTGCGTGTTCAGTCCCGACGCGAGAGCGGGGTCGGCCCGCAGTGCGTCGCGCCAGCCGAGCGCCACGATGCGCCGGATGTAGGGCAGCGTCGCGTTGGTGAGGGCCGAGGTCGAGGTGTTCGGCACGGCGCCGGGCATGTTCGCGACGCAGTAGAAGACGCTGCCGTGCACGAGGAACGTGGGATCCTCATGCGTCGTCGGGTGGCTGTCCTCGAAGCAGCCGCCCTGGTCGACGGCGATGTCCACGAGCACCGAGCCCGGTCGCATCCGCTCCACCATCGCGTTCGTGACGAGCTTGGGCGCCTTGGCACCGGGGATGAGCACCGACCCGATCACCAGGTCGGATGCCACCACGGCGGCATCGAGGTCCAGCGGGTTGGAGGCCGCCGTCTTGATGCGGCCTTGGAAGTAGTCGTCGAGGTACCGCAGCCGCTGCACGTTCGTGTCGAAGACGGTCACGTCGGCACCCGTACCCGCCGTGATTATGGCCGCGTTGGCTCCCGCCACCCCGCCGCCGATGATCGTGACGCGCGCTGGGCGCGTGCCGGGGACGCCCGACATCAGCAGCCCCAGACCGCCGGCCGAGCGCATGAGGGTGGAGGCGCCGACCATCGGCGCGAGGCGGCCGGCGACCTCGCTCATCGGGGCCAGCAGCGGCAGGCTCCCGCCGGGCAGCTGCACCGTCTCATAGGCGATCGCCGTGACGCGGTCGGCGACGAGTCGCTCGGTGAGCGCGCGGTCGGCGGCGAGATGCAGGTAGGTGAACACGACGAGGTCGTCGCGGAAGTAGGCGTACTCCGAGGCGATGGGCTCCTTGACCTTCAGCAGCAGCTCCGCGCGCGCCCACACCTCGGCGGGATCGTCCAGCAGCGTCGCGCCGGCCGCGTCGTACTCGGCATCCGACATCGACGAGCCGAGTCCGGCTCCGCGCTGGACGAACACCTCATGGCCCGAGGTGACGAGGTCATGCACCCCGGCAGGGGTCAGCGCCACCCGGTACTCGCTGTTCTTGACTTCGGTCGGTACGCAGATCCTCATCGATCGCTCCATTCCGCGCCCGGGGTGAGGGCGCCGTCACACAGTGGGGCGGATCGCCCCGACATCTCGGTCGCCGCCGCGCACGCTCAAGGAGAGCGAGCCGAGCACCTGGGCGACCTGCGCGGCGGGCAGGGCCCCCGCGCGCACGAGCAGGGTGAGGGCGACGACGGTGGCGGCGCGCGGGCTGCCGTCGAGCATCTTCAGCGCGACCGTTGTGCCGTCGGGGGCCGCCATCACCAGCACGCCCTCGGCGCCCGTCTTGGCGAACACCCCCAGCGCCTCGATCACGACGGTGTCGGGGCGGCCGTCCCCGTCGATCGTCCACGGGTGGTCCTTCACCGCACGCACGAGGGTGGCGGCGTGACGGTGCAGGGCGAACGGGGAGCGCTCCGACGAGGTCGCGATGCGCTGGATGCCGCGGGCGAGCGCCGTGAGGCTCAGGCCGTAGACCGGCGCGCCGCAGCCGTCGACCGCGGTGACGGTGGCCTTCGTCCCCGTCAGCCGCTCCACCACCTCGCGGATGTGCATCTGCAGCGGGTGGTTGACCTCGAGGTATCCGGCGGTGTCCCAGCCGTTGACGACGCATGCCAGCAGCATGGCGGCGTGCTTTCCGGAGCAGTTCATGCGGATGCGGGAGGGGGTCCCCAGCTCGCGCACGAGCTCGTCGCGGGTGGCGGTGTCGCCCGGCCAGGCCGGCGGGCAGCGCAAGTCGTCCTCGCCGAGACCGGCGTGATGGAGGATGTCCCGCACGACCGCGACGTGCCGGTCGGTGCCGGCGTGACTGGCGGTGGCGAGCGCGAGCTGCTCGCCTTCCAGCTCCGCCCCGGCGGTCAGGCACCCGAGTGCCTGCAGCGGCTTCAGCGTCGAACGCGGGAGCACCGGAGCGTCCACGTCGCCCAATGCGGTGCGCGTCGCACCGTCGGGGGCGAGCACCACGGCGCTGCCCACGTGACGCGACTCGACGAAACCACTGCGCTCGACGACGGCGAGCTCCACGGCATCCTGGGCGGAGAACGTCTGCGGCACCCCGTCAGCCTACCCGGCGGGGGCGGTCGCGACGCGTGGCAGACTGGCGGAATGTTCGGCGAGCACACCTACCGCGTCGAGGCGCTGTGGACCGGGGACCGCGGCACCGGCACGAGCGGCTACCGCGACTACGACCGGTCGGTGACGCTGGCGGTCGAGGGAAAGCCGGCACTGGCGGCCTCGGCCGACCGGCCGTTCCGCGGCGACCGAGGCAAGTGGAACCCCGAGGATCTGCTCGTGGCGGCCCTGGCGGAGTGCCACCTGCTGTCGTACCTGCACGCCTGCGTGCAGGCCGGGGTGGTCGTCACCGCGTACCGGGACGAGGCGCGCGGCGTGATGGTGCAGGACGGCCGCGGGGGAGGCGCGTTCCGCGAGGTCGTGCTGCGGCCGCAGGTCACCGTCGCCGATGAGTCGATGGTCGATGCCGCGCTCGCCGCCCACGTGCAGGCGCACGAGTGGTGCTTCATCGCCAACTCGGTGAACTTCCCGGTGCGCCACGAGCCGTCGGTCACCGTCGCCGAGTGAGTGCCCGACTCGCTGCGGATCAGCGGCGTTCGTGGGGGAGGACCTGCTTGATGCGCTCCACCGGATTCTGCGCGGGAGCCTCGTTGTAGGCGTTGGCGAGCTGCTGGCCCGACAGGGCGTGGATGGCCGTCATGATCTCGTCGGTCGCCAGCCGGCGGGCCCGACCCGACGTGGCGGGGCCGTGGTGGGACAGGTCGATCGGCTCACCGAAGCGCACGGTCACGCGCGGGCGCAGACGGGGGAACTTCGCGCCCACCGGCATGATCTCGTTCGTGCCGACCAGCCCGACGGGCACCACCTTCGCGCCGGTCTGCAGCGCGAGGAAGGCGACGCCCGTGCGCCCCTTGTACAGCCGCCCGTCCAGGGATCGCGTGCCCTCGGGGTACAGGGCCGTGGCCCAGCCCGCCTCCAGCATCCGCTTCTGCTGATCGAGGGCGTCCAGCGCCGCCTGACCGGCGCCGCGCTGCACGGGAAAGGCGCCCACGGCGTAGAAGAACTCGCGCGCGAGCCAGCCCTTGAGGCCCTTGCCGTCGAAGTAGCTGGCCTTGGCGAGGAAGCGCACGGGGCGGGGCGATGCCATGGGGATGACGAACGAGTCGATGAACGACAGGTGATTGCTCGCGAGGATCACGGGACCCTTGCGCGGCACGTTCTTGCGCCCCTCGATGCGGGGCCAGTAGAACAGCCGGGCCAGCGGGGCGATCACCCAGCGCCCGATGACGTAGGTGAGGCCGATGCCGGGCACACCGGTGGATTCGCTCGTCTGCTCGTCGGGATCGGGAAGAGACGCGGTCACCAGTCGAGGCTACTCCCGTTCTCATGCGGGTCCGGGCATGGCGGGACGGCGAGGAGGCCGCTGAGGCGGGTTCCCAGCCGCAGCAGAGAAGAGTGCGAGAGGATGGTCCCGTTCCCTGTCTCCTTCCGTGAGGATCCCCGTGCGCTTCCGCCCGCTTGCCGCCCTGTCCGTCGCCGCCGTCTCGGCGCTCCTGCTCGCCGGCTGCGCCGGCTCACCGGACACCACGGGCACCCCCTCTTCGGAGGATTCCGCGCTCTGCGACGCCAAGCTGGATTCCGGTGCCGCATCCGACGCCGTCAAGGCCGAGGGCGCCGTGGGAGAGCTCCCCGAGGTCACCTTCTCCACGCCGCTCGAGATCGACGAGATGCAGAGCACCCTCCTCGTCGAGGGTGATGGCGAAGCCGTGTCCGAGGGCGATCTGGTCAACGTCGCCTTCGTCGGTCTGGATGCCGCGGACGCCACCGAGCTCGGCTCGGTCGGCTACACCGAGGGCGAGGTGCTCCCGCAGACGATCGGCGCCGAGACGGGCATCGGTCAGTTCCTCGGCTGCGCCCCCGTGGGAAGCCGGGTCGCCGTGGCCCTCCCCGCCGACGACACCACCGGCACCTCCGCGCAGGTGTACGTGCTCGATCTGATCGACATCGTTCCGGCCGCGGCGTGGGGCGAGGAGCAGGAGCCGGCAGAGGGCCTTCCGACCGTCGAGCTCGACGAGGACGGCGCTCCCACCGTCACCCTGCCCGAAGGCGACGCGCCCACCGAGTACGAGCTCGCGGTGCTGAAGGAGGGCGACGGCCCGACGGTCGCCGAGGGCGACGCGGTCATGGTGCAGTACCAGGGCGTCTCGTGGGACACCGGCGAGGTCTTCGACCAGAGCTGGGGCCAGGCGCCCGCGACCTTCTCCACGTCGCAGGTCGTGCAGGGCTTCGCCGACGCGCTGGTGGGCCAGAAGGTCGGCTCGCAGGTCATCGCCGTGCTTCCGCCGGCCGTCGCCTACGGCGAGGGTGAGATCAACGACGAGAACCTCGTGGGCCAGACCCTCGTGTTCGTCGTGGACATCCTCGGCACCCAGCACGTGCCGACCCAGTGACCGTAGGCTGAAGCGCGTGCGACGCGTTCTCATCCTCGGCTCCACCGGCTCGATCGGCACCCAGGCCCTCGACGTCATCCGCGCCCACCCCGGCCGGTTCGATGTCGTGGGACTGTCTGCGGGCACCCAGCGCGAGCTGATGCAGCGTCAGGCGGCGGAGTTCGGCGTCGAGCACACGGCGCTCGGCGCCGCCGAGGCGGAGCAGCTGGTGCGCGACGTCGAGGCGGACGTCGTGCTCAACGGAATCACGGGATCGGTGGGACTCGGTCCCACGATCGCCGCACTCGAGACGGGCCGCACGCTGGCACTCGCGAACAAGGAGTCGCTCATCGTCGGCGGCGACCTCGTCACCGCGCTCGCCGCCCCCGGCCAGATCGTGCCGGTCGACTCGGAGCACTCCGCCATCGCCCAGGCGCTGCGTGCGGGGGAGCGCGGCGAGGTGCGCCGCCTCGTCCTGACCGCATCAGGCGGGCCGTTCCGCGGCCGCACCCGCGACGAACTGGCATCCGTCACCCCCGCAGACGCCCTCGCCCACCCGACATGGGACATGGGGCGCGTGGTGACGACGAACTCCGCGACCCTGGTCAACAAGGGCCTCGAGGTGATCGAGGCGCACCTGCTGTTCGGGGTGGACTACGCCGACATCGACGTGGTGGTGCACCCGCAATCGATCGTGCACTCGATGGTGGAGTTCGTCGACGGCTCGACGATCGCGCAGGCGTCACCGCCGGACATGCGCCTGCCCATCTCGCTCGGCCTGGACTGGCCGCACCGGGTCTCCGGCGTCGGCCGGCCGCTGGACTGGACCACGGCGACCTCGTGGACGTTCGAGCCGCTGGACGAGCGGGCATTCCCCGCGGTCGCGCTGGCCAAGCAGGTCGGCCGCGCCGGCGGCACGTACCCCGCGGTGTTCAACGCCGCGAACGAGCAGGCCGTCGACGCGTTCCACGAGGGCCGGTTGGGCTTTCCCGCCATCGTCGAGACGGTGCGTGCGGTCGTCGACCGGCATGAGGCGCCTGCCGCGCTCTCGCGGGAAAGCCTCGCGGACGCCGAGGCGTGGGCGCGGCGCACCGCCGACGCGCTGATCGCCGGGGGTCAGAAGGTCTGAAGACCCCGTGCGCGGAAGCGATCGCGCACGCTCTCGGCGTGGTCCGCCTCGGGCGGCTGCACGTCGGCCAGGGCGTAGTCGATGCCCAGGCGCTCCCACTTCGACGTGCCCATCTGGTGGAACGGCAGCACCTCGACGCGCGCGACGTTCGGCCAGCGCTCGACGATGTCAGCCACGGCCTCGACGTTCTCGGGGGCGTCGGTCAGACCCGGAACGAGGACGAACCGGATCCACACCGGCACGCCCTTGGCCGCCAGGCGGTCGCCGAAATCGATGGTGGGCTGCAGCTCGCGGCCGGTCACCTCGCGGTACGTGTCCGGCAGGCCCGACTTGACGTCGAGCAGCACCATGCCGAGGTCGTCCAGCAGGGCGTCGGAGGCGTTGCGACCGAGGTTTCCGGAGGTGTCGAGGGCGACGTGAACGCCGAGCTCGGCCGCCTCGCGCGCGAGCCGCGTCACGAACGCCGGCTGCTGCATGGGCTCGCCGCCCGAGATGGTGAGCCCGCCGCCGGTGGCCTTGAACACCGGCAGGTACCGGCGCACTCGCGCCAGCACATCGTCGATCTCGGTCGGGATGCCGTCGCGCTGCTGCCACGTGTCGGGGTTGTGACAGTACTGGCAGCGCAGCGGGCACCCGGCGAGGAAGAGGGTCATCCTGGTGCCGGGACCGTCCACGGAAGTGACGAGCTCCCAGGAGTGCACGCTCGCGACGCGACCCGCCCGAACAGCTTCGAGGTGGGCGTGACGTCCGTCGGAGTCAGGGCGTGCCGTATCGGGCGCCGGCACCAGGATGGCAGACACGGGAGTCTCAGAGTCCCGTGTGGAACGTGCGGCTGATGACGTCGAGCTGCTGCTCGCGGGTCAGACGCACGAAGTTGACCGCGTAACCGGAGACACGGATGGTCAGCTGGGGGTAGTTCTCCGGGTGCTCCATGGCATCCTCCAGCGTCTCGCGCGTGAGCACGTTGACGTTGAGGTGGTAGCCCCCCGTGGCCATCTGGGCGTCGAGCAGGCCGACCAGGTTGTGCACCCGCTCTTCCTCGGTGCGTCCGAGGCCGGCCGGGACCACCGTGGTGGTCAGCGAGATGCCGTCCTGCGCCTGCTCGAAGGGGAGCTTGGCGACCGAGAGCGCCGATGCCAGCATGCCGTGGGTGTCGCGGCCGTTCATCGGGTTGGCGCCGGGGGCGAAGGGCTGGCCGGCACGGCGTCCGTCCGGAGTATTGCCCGTCTTCTTGCCGTACACGACGTTCGACGTGATGGTCAGCACCGACTGGGTGTGCACGGCGTCGCGGTAGGTGGGGTGGCGGCGCAGCATCTCCATGAACTCCGTGACCAGGTCACGGGCGATGGCGTCGACGCGGTCGTCGTCGTTGCCGAAGCAGGGGTACTCGCCCTCGACCTCGTAGTCCACGACCAGACCCGACTCGTCGCGCACGGGGCGGACGGTGGCGTACTTGATCGCCGACAGCGAGTCGGCCGCGACCGACAGTCCGGCGATGCCGCAGGCCATGGTGCGCATGACCTCGCGGTCGTGCAGCGCCATCTCGAGCCGCTCGTAGGCGTACTTGTCGTGCATGTAGTGGATGCAGTTGAGCGCGTCGACGTAGGTCTCGGCCAGCCACTCCATCGTCGTGCGGAACTTCTCGCGCACGTCGTCGTAGTCGAGGACATCACCGGTCACGGCCGGCAGCAACGGCGTGATCTGCTTGCCGCTGATCTCGTCGCGCCCGCCGTTGATGGCGTAGAGCAGCGTCTTGGCGAGGTTCACGCGAGCGCCGAAGAACTGCATCTGCTTGCCGACGGTCATGGGCGACACGCAGCACGCGATGGCCGCGTCGTCGCCGCAGAGGGCGCGGATGTGGTCGTCGGACTCGTACTGGATGGACGAGGTGTCGATGGAGACCTTCGCGCAGAACTCCTTGAAGCCCTCGGGCAGGTCGTCACTCCACAGCACCGTCAGGTTGGGCTCCGGTGCGGGGCCGAGGTTGTAGAGGGTCTGCAGGAAGCGGAACGCCGTCTTGGTCACGAGCGTGCGCCCGTCCTCGCCGATGCCGCCGATGGACTCGGTGACCCAGGTCGGGTCGCCGGAGAACAGCGCGTCGTACTCGGGCGTGCGCAGGAACCGCACGATGCGCAGCTTGATGACGAGGTCGTCGACGAGCTCCTGCGCCTCCTGCTCGGTGAGGATGCCGCGGGCGAGGTCGCGCTGGATGTACACGTCGAGGAACGCGGTGTTGCGCCCGAAGCTCATCGCGGCGCCGTTCTGCTCCTTGACCGCACCGAGGTAGGCGAAGTACAGCCACTGGATCGCCTCACGCGCGGTGGCGGCGGGGCGGGTGATGTCGCAGCCGTAGGTGGCGGCCATCTCGGCCAGCTCCTTGAGGGCGCGAATCTGCTCGGCGTTCTCTTCGCGCTCGCGGATGATCTCCTCGGTGGAGAAGTGCATGTCCAGCTCTGCGCGCTCGGCGTGCTTGCCGGCGATGAGCGCGTCGGTGCCGTAGAGCGCCACGCGACGGTAGTCGCCGATGATGCGGCCACGGCCGTAGGCGTCGGGCAGTCCGGTGATGATGTGGCTGCTGCGGGCACGGCGCACGGCCGGGGGGTAGACGTCGAAGACGCCGTCGTTGTGCGTCTTGCGGTAGCTGGTGAAGATCCGCTCCAGCACGGGGTCGATCTCGTAGCCGTAGGTCTCCAGCGCGCCCTTGACCATGCGCCATCCGCCGTAGGGCATGATGGCGCGCTTGAGAGGCGCGTCGGTCTGCAGGCCGACGATCAGCTCGTCGTCTTCGACGATGTAGCCGGGGGCGTGTGCGGTGATGCTGGCGGGGGTGTGGTTGTCGACGTCGTAGACGCCCCGCTCGCGCTCTTCGGGGAACATCCCCATGAGGGTCTGCCACACCCGCTCGGTGCGCTCCGTCGCGCCCGTGAGGAACGCGGCGTCGCCGATGTAGGGGGTGTAGTTGGCCTGGATGAACCCGCGCACGTCGATGCCGTCCTGCCAGGGGCCGGCGGTGAAGCCGTCCCAGGCTTCGGGCATGGCGTCCGCGCCGGAAAGCTGCGTGGGGGGAGTGACCGTGGTCATCGTTTCCTCAATCCTCTGCGAATGTTCGCCATGCGGGTCTCGTCGGGACCTGAGGCGTTGACCCAGGATACGTCGTGGTCTGACCACAACGGAAGAGCATGCACGGGACCCATAAAGAACGTTCGGCGAACGCCATGAGCCCTGTGGCGCGAACACAAGATCGGATATGCACGGCGGGTGCCGCTTGCGCCCGTTTCGGCGGTGTGCCGCAGGGGCGCAGCGCCGATCAGTCGGGGTAGGGGACGGGCCAGCTGGGGTCGGGCACCGGCCACCCGGCGTCCCGGAGCGCGCGCCGGGCGAGCTCGCGTGCCGAGTACGGAGTGCGCTGACCACGGATGTCGCGGTAGTCCTGGTGGCCGGGCCCGGCCCAGAGGATCGCGTCGCCCTCGCCGACGAGCTTCACCGCTTCGACGATCGCCCGCTCGGGCGGCGAGTACTCGTGGATCTCTGCGTCGGGCCGCGCCAGGCGCGCGCCCTCGATGAGGGTCGCCCGGATCGAGTCGGGGTCCTCGAAGCGCGGGTGGTGGTCGGTGATGACGAGGATGTCGCTGCCGAGCACGGCGGTGCGTCCCATGTCATGGCGCTTCGTCGCATCCCGGTCGCCGTCGGCGCCGAAG
The DNA here is from genome assembly GCF_030246945.1 of Microbacterium sp. zg-Y1090. Taxonomy (NCBI): domain Bacteria; kingdom Bacillati; phylum Actinomycetota; class Actinomycetes; order Micrococcales; family Microbacteriaceae; genus Microbacterium; species Microbacterium wangruii. The sequence goes on along the minus strand of NZ_CP126742.1, from coordinate 2,276,450 downwards.
AGCATGAGCACCTTGCCGGGGGTGACGCGACGCACGGCGGCGAGCGTCTTCTCGAACGCGTCGGGCGAGTGGCCGAAGTCGACGTAGACGGCGGGTCCGCGATCCCCGGAGACCCGCTGGGTGCGGCCGGGGAGATGGGCGCGGATGCCGCCGTCGCGCTCGAGTGCGTCGACGATCGTGTCCCATGCGTAGCCGCCCTCGAGCATCATCACGATGGCGAGTGCGGCGTTGGCGGCCATGTGGCGCCCGATAACGGGGACGGTCGTCTGCAGCGAGCGGCCGCCGGGGCCGACGAGGCGGAACTCGGTGCCCTCCTGGCGCTCGTCGACGATCTCGACCACCCAGTCCGCCGCTGCTGCGGCGACCGGGTCGACCGCGATGTCGGGCGTGCCCACGGTCGTGCAGGGGACCTCGCACCGCGCGACGACCTCGGCGCCGGCGGCCGAGTCGAGCGAGACGACCGCCCGTCGCGCGCGGTCGGCGCGGAACAGCGGCAGCTTCGCCTCGAAGTACTCGCGCATGTCGGCGTAGTCGTCGAGGTGGTCGTGGGTGAGGTTGGTGAACGCCGCGACATCGAACATGATGCCGTCCACGCGATGCCGTGACAGCGCCTGCGCCGACACCTCGACGGCGACCGCTTCGACGCCGCGCTCGCGCATGAGCGCGAGGAGGGCGTGGAACTCGGATGCCTCGGGGGTCGTCAGCCGGGACACGATCACCTGTCCGGCGATGTGGCGCTCGGCCGTCGACGACAGGCCCGTCACCGTTCCGACCTGCTCGAGGATGCCCTCCAGCAGGTGCGAGACGCTCGTCTTGCCGTTGGTGCCGGTCGTCGCGAACAGCAGCGGCAGGTCGTCACCGGAGCCGGTGCCGTAGACCCACGCCGACAGGTCGCCGAGCATGGCGCGGGGGTCGTCGACGACGACGATCGGCACGCCGGCGTCGGCAGCGAGGTCGGCGCCGGCCTCGTCGGTGACGATGGCGACGGCGCCCTTGTCGGCGGCCGCGCGGGCGAACTCCGCGCCGTGGCGGGCTGCGCCGCGGATCGCGACGAAGGCCTCGCCGGGGCGCAGATCGGCGGTGGCGAGCGTGATGCCCGACAGGGTCACTCCGGCGACAGCGCCGCGGACGCGTCCGCTGAAGCGGCGGGCGAGCTCGTCGAGCGCGCGCACCGGCGGGTGCTCCGGGCGCAGGACGGGCGGGAGATTGGTGGGGGCATCGGTGGGCATGGCATTCCCATCCTCTCACCCGGCATGGCCGACACCTCCACCCCGCACGCAGATCTGCGGTCGCGGGATGCTGCCCCGCGACCGCAGATCACTGCCGAGCTCAGGTGGATGGAGGCGGGGCTCCGCCTGACCGGGGCGCCGAGCCTGTCGACGGCGGGGGAGTCGACCCGGCCGCCGGAGGCGCGGTCGCGGCCGCAGCCTCATCCTCGTCGTGCGTGCCGTGCAGGGCCTTCTCCGCCGGACTGCGACGATCCCAGCTCGGCTTGCGCAGCGCGTAGAAGACCAAGGGAGGTCCGCCGAGCACGACGATGACGAGGCCCACGATCCACGGGTACGCCGCGACCGGGAACGCGGTGAACCCGTCGGGCGGGACGAAGGCCAGCACGAACGCCAAGAGGCACGCGACGAAGCCGACCCCGGCGACGAGGTTCATCGCCGGCACCCGGTAGGTGCGCTTGACGTTCGGCTCCTTGCGTCGCAGCACGATCGCCGCTGCGAACATCAGCATGTACATGATCAGGTACAGCGCCGCCGCCATGTCGATGAGCGCGACGAACGCCGCACTCACGTTCGGCACGATCACGAAGATCGCCGCCAGGATCGTCACGATGGTGCCCTGCAGCATGAGGATGCCCGACTGCACGCCCGCCTTGTTGCGCTTCTGCAGAGCAGGCGGCAGCAGCCCGGTCTCGGCTGCGGCGAGCAGGCCCTTCGAAGGGCCGGCGATCCAGGTGATCACCGAGGCGAGCGCCCCGGCGGCGATGAGCGCCGACACCACCGCCGTCGCCCATCCCAGATCCCACTTGTCGAAGTAGGCCTGGAACGCGAGCATGATGCCGTTGGTGAGCCCGAGGTCCTTTTCCGGCACGGCGATCGAGATCGCGAGCGTCGGCAGGATGAACACCAGCAGGATGAGGATCGACGCCAGCAGCACCGACCTCGGGTACCCGCGCCCCGGGTCCTTCATCTGGTTCACGTGCACCGCGTTGACCTCCATGCCCGCGTAGGCGAGCACGTTCGAGACGATCAGCACGATCGAGGCGATACCGGTGAACGGCGGGATGATGGCCGAGGGCTCCAGCGAGGTCTCGCTCTTCTCCCCGGTGCCGAGCCAGATGAACCCGAACACGATGAGCAGCACCGCCGGCAGCAGGGTGCCGAGGATGCCGCCCCACGATCCGAGCTTGGCGAACAGGTTGCCGCCCCGCAGGGTGATCAGTGTGGATCCCCAGTAGAGCGCCAGGATGATGATCGCGGTGTACAGCCCGGAGTTCGCCAGCGAGGGATCGAGGAACACGAACGCGAGGGCCGCCGCGATGAAGGCGATCTGCGTCGGGTACCACACCACGTTCTGGATCCACTGCAGCCAGACCGCCGTGAACCCCCATCTGTTGCCGAACGCCTCACGCACCCAGACGTAGACGCCGCCCTTCCATCCCGTCGCCAGCTCCGCGGCGACCAGCGCCGTGGGGATGAGGAAGAAGATGGCCGGGATGATGTAGAGCGTGACGCTGCCGAGCCCGTAGACCGCCATCGCGGGGAGCGAGCGCAGGCTCGCGACCACCACGAGCGTCAGCATCGCGAGCTGGCCGACTCCGAGGAAGGCGGTGACGGCCTTGTGGGACGTGAGCGGATGGTTGGATGCCGCCTTCGCGGCATCCGTCGCTTGGTTCGTTGGGTTGGTCGACATGGTTGCCGCCTAGTGGTGGAACGCGGGGTGCTGGCCCTCGACGGGCATGGCCGACTCGAGGGCGTCGAGGTACGCGGTCTCGGTCTCGATGTCGCCGAGCAGCTCGGCGGCGAGATCCATGCTCAGGCCGTTGCGCACCACGATGCGCTGCACGGTGAGATCGCCCAGATCATCCGGCATGGGATACGCCGGAACGAGCCAGCCCTTCATGCGCAGACGGTCCTGCAGATGGTAGAGGTTCCAGTTCTTGGTGTGCCCCTCCTTCAGGTACCAGGCGAACACCGGGATGTCGCTGCCGTCGTTCCACAGTTCGAACGCGTCGATCTTCGCGATGCCGGCCGACAGGTACTTCGCGACGTCCTGCGAGGCCTGCTGCACGGCGCGGTATCCCTCGAATCCGAGCCGGAGGAACATGTAGTACTGCAGCAGCACCTGCGCGCCGGGGCGTGAGAAGTTCAGCGCGAATGTCGGCATCTCCCCGCCCAGGTAGCTCACCTTGAACACGAGGTCCTCGGGCAGCCACTGCGTGTCGCGCCAGACGACCCAGCCGAGGCCCGGGTAGACCAGGCCGTACTTGTGGCCGGAGGTGCTGATGGAGTGCACCCGCTCGAGACGGAAGTCCCAGAGGAGGTCGGGCTGCAGGAAGGGAGCGATCATGGCGCCGGAGGCGCCGTCGACGTGGATGGGGATGTCGAGACCTGTCTTGGCCTGGATCTCGTCGAGGGCCTTGGCGATCTCGGCCACCGGCTCATACATGCCGGTGTAGGTGACGCCCATGATCGCGACGACCCCGATCGTGTTCTCGTCGACGTACTTCTCCAGGTCGTACCCGTCGAGTGTCTTGTGCTCGAGGCTGATGGGGACGAAACGGGGCTCCACGTCGAAGTAGTTGCAGAACTTCTCCCAGCACACCTGCACCGCGGACGACATCACGAGATTCGGCTGGGAGGTGTCTTTGCCCGCGGCACGACGCGACTGCTGCCAGCGCCGCTTGAAGGCGAGTCCGCCGAGCATGCAGGCCTCGGACGAGCCGATGGTGGAGGTGCCGATGCTCCGTGAAGCGTCCGGCGCGTTCCACAGATTCGCCAGCATGTGCCAGCAGTTGTCCTCGATGGCGGCGGTCTGGGGGTACTCGTCCTTGTCGATCATGTTCTTGTCGAAGGACGCCTCGTACACCTGCTTGGCGTCGTCGTCCATCCACGTGCCCACGAAGGTCGCCAGATTCAGCCGGGAATTGCCGTCGAGCATCGTCTCGTCGTCGACGATCTGCTTGGCGGTGTCGGGCAGCGACTCCTGCTGCGGGATGACGTGCCTGGCGGCGACGGAGGCCTCGCCGGGTCGTGCAAATCGGGGGGTCAGTTCCTCGTCCCCGGTGTTCGCTGTGCTCATCAGCTGCTCCCATCCTCGATGTCCGGCGCCCGCGATGTGCGGGCCGCGAATGCGAAAAACCGAGCTGCGGTGCAGTTCGGTGCGCATCTGGGGGGAAGCTACGCCGCGGGCCGCGGTCGGACAAGAGGCCTCGCGGCGGCGCGACGGCTGGTTCGTATCCAAGATGTGCAGGGGGGGCGCCGTCGGGCCTACGACGGCGCCCCCTGCGGGATCAGCTGCGGCGGGTGCGGCGCAGGGCGACGAGGCTCGCTGCCAGGCCCGCGGCGCCGAGGGCGAGGCCGCCCGCGCCCAGCACGATGGGCAGCGCCGAATCGGCGTCGGCTTCGGCTTCGGCTTCGGCTTCGGCTGCCGCCGCGTCGGTCGCCGCGTCCTCGCCGTGGCCGCCGTGCGCGTCGCCGGCGGCCTCGCTCACGGTGACCACGGGCGCGGGGGCCTCGAGGTCGTGCGGGTCCTGCCCGTCTTCGGCGATGTCCGCCCAGTCGGTCGCACCGGCGACGCACTCCTGCAGCACGGGGAAGGCCACCTGCTCGCCGGCGAGGTCTGCGGCGAACGTCACCTGCATCGAGACGGTCGTCAGCAGCCCCGACTCGATGGGCTCGTCGGCGGTGAACACGACTCGCGTCGGCACGCCGGTGTCGGCGCCGACCTGCTCGATCGTCCAGCCCGCGTGCGCGTGCGGTGCGATGCCGGCGACGCCCTCCGGGATGTCGATCGTGAAAGCGGTGGTCGGCGACCCGTCGCAGCCATGGCTGGAGGAGAAGGTCAGCACGGCCGACCCGCCTGCCGTGGCATCGGACGGGTCGACGTGGACGTGCGCGCTCGCCGCCAGGGGGGCGGCCAGGGCCAGCGCGGTGCCGGCGAGCACGCCGGCGGTCAGGCGCGCGCGACGGCGTGCCGGGGTGATGGTGGTCATGTGAGCTCTCTCGGATCTTGGGCGACGGCGGCGCCGTCGCGGGGTGGCGCGCAGCGCCTGGGGGTGTCAGCGGGCGAAGACCGGCGGACCCCGTCGGGAGAGAGCGGAGAGGGCGAGACGGCGGGAGCCCAGGCGGGCGCAGGGGGCCGGCGGCACGGTCGGCGCGGCCGGCGAGGGGCGCAGGGCCGGCAGGCGTCGCGACGTCAGGCGCAGGATGCCACGGCCGAGCCGCCGCAGCAGACGCTCGCCGTGGCGCAGGGCCGCGATCGTGACCACGGCGGCGATGAGGTGGCCGAGCGGCATGGTTTCGGTCGACGCGACGGTGCCGGCGGCGGGAGCGACGATGTCATCGATGTGATGGTGTGCGTGCCCGCCGCCGGGGAGCGTACGGGCGTCGCCGGCGATCGCGAACGCGCCGTGGAACAGCGCCTGCGCCCCGCCCACCACCAGCGTGGTGCGCCAGAGCGCCGAGCGGCCGCCGGAGAGCAGCACCGCGAGCGGCGTGGCGAGGCAGGCGACGGCCACGACGAGCAGGGGGCCGGGAGCACCACCGCCGGAGAGGGTGTGCGCCGTGGCGGCGACGAGGGTCGCGACGCCGGCACCGGCTGCGCCGCGCAGCGTCCGCGCCTGTCGTGTCGTCATGCCCGCCTCCCGAGGATCAGCGTACGGTGCGTGCGCGCCACGGCGAATTCAAAGGCGGTGGCGGTAGCGTGACCCGCTGTGACCGTCATCGCCTTCGTCATCGGAGTGCTCTTCCTCGTCGTGGGGCTGGCACTCTCGATCGCGCTCCATGAGCTCGGGCATCTGGTGCCCGCGAAGAAGTTCGGCGTGCACGTCGGCCAGTACATGATCGGCTTCGGTCCCACACTCTGGTCGCGTCGGCGCGGTGAGACGGAATACGGGTTCAAGGCCATCCCCCTGGGCGGCTACATCTCGATGTCGGGCATGTACCCGCCCTCGCCGACGGAGGCCGAGCGTGGCGGTCGTGCGGGTGGGGGCTTCTTCGCCACCATGGTGCAGGACGCACGGGCCGCCAACGCCGAGACGATGACCGACGTCGATGAGAAGCGGCTGTTCTACCGGCTGCCGGTCTACAAGCGCATCATCATCATGCTGGGCGGGCCGCTCATGAACCTGCTGCTCGCGCTCGTGCTGTTCACGATCATGCTGAGCGGCATCGGCGTGCAGACCGCGACGACCACCATCGCCGGCGTCAGCGAATGCCTGGTGTCGGGAGCGTCCGCGCAGGCCGAGTGCACCGCGGACGATCCCGCCGCTCCCGCGGCGGCGGCCGGCATCCGACCCGGCGACGTGCTCGTCTCCGTCGACGGCGTCGCGGTCGACACCTTCGCCGAGGCGTCGCAGATCATCCAGGATTCCCCCGGTCGCGCCCTCCCGGTCGTCGTCGAGCGCGACGGCGAGACGCAGACGCTGCAGGTGACGCCCGTGCTCACCGAGCGCGAGGTCGTCGACGCCGACGGCCAGGTGTCCACCGCCGAGGTCGGCATGGTGGGGATGACCGCACGGTCGGAGTACGTTCCGCAGCCACTGTGGGCGGGGGCGGAGATGACGGTCGACAGTGTGCAGCGCGTCGCCGGTGTCATCGTGCAGCTGCCGGTGCGCGTCTACGACACGGCGGTGGCGCTGTTCACCGGCTCCGAACGCGACCCCGACGGCCCCCTGTCGGTCGTGGGTGCGGGACGCATCGCCGGCGAGGTCGCCGCGATCGACGCGCCCGTGCTCAACCGGTTGTCGGGGCTGCTGGGTCTGCTGGCCTCACTCAACCTCGCGCTCTTCGTGTTCAACCTCATCCCGCTGCTGCCGCTGGACGGCGGGCATGTGCTGGTGGCGCTGTGGGACGGCCTGAAGCGTGTGGTCGCGAAGGTGTTCCGCCGACCGCCGCCGCGCCCGGTCGACACCGCGCGCCTCGTGCCGGCCACCTTCGCCGTCGTGGTGCTGATGATCGGGATGGGCGGCATCCTGATCCTCGCCGACGTGTTCAACCCGATCGCCCTGTTCGGCTGACCGGAGCGCGCGCGTGGCCGGACCGCGGCAGCCGACGCGGGCTCAGGCCAGGGCGGCGGCGACGAGGCGCTCGAGCGTGCGCATGCCGTCGCGCGAGAGGATCGACTCCAGGTGCCCCTGCACCGAGGCGAAGCCCGGGCCGCGCAGCGCGTACACGTCGCCGGTGGCGGCGTCGGCGGACACCTCCGCCCGGGCGACACGCACCGTTCCCGGGGTCACCCGGGCGGTGAAGGTGTTGTAGAAGCCGATCGACGACGCTTCGCCGAACACGTCGACGGTCTTCTGCAGGCCCTGGTGCGGGGCGTCGAGCGGCGCGAGGTCGATGCCCAGCGCGTCGGCGACGATCTGGTGGCTGAGGCACACCGCCAGCAGCGGGCTGCCGGCGGCCAGTCGCCCGCGCACGACCTCGCGCATGCGGCGCAGGCGCGGGCTGTCCGGGTCGCGCGGATCTCCGGGACCGGGGCCAGCGACGACGAGGTCGGCGGCGTCGATGGCGGCGTCCGACACCTCGGACCACGGCACGATGGTGACGTCCAGGCCCAGATGCCGCAGCTGGTGGGCGAGCATCGTGGTGAAGCGGTCCTCCGCGTCGACGACCACCGCCGTGCGCCCTGCGAAGGGCCCCGGCGTGCTGTCGTCGCCCTGCGGGTTGAGCCAGAACTCCGCCAGCCGCGCGTTGCGCGAGGCCAGCAGCTCGGCGATCTGCGGGTCCTCGGCCAGCGGCCGCGGTGCCGCCGCGGGGGCATCGGGGTCGCTGTCGGGGGTGGCAGCGGTCACGACGGGTGCGTCGCGGGGGATCGCGCCGATCGCGCCGAGCACACCGGCGGCCTTGCCGTGGGTCTCGCCCACTTCGCCGTCCGGGTCGGAGTGGCGTACGAGCGTCGCGCCGACCGGCACGCGCAGGCGTCCCTCGGCGAGATAGGCCGTGCGGATGAGGATCGGAGCGTCGAGGTCGTGGGTCGGCCCGTCCGCGGCATCCATCCCGTCGTTCGGGGTGAACAGGGCTGCGACGCCGGAGTAGTAGCCGCGTGGGGTGGTCTCGTGTCGGCTGATGACCGTGCACGCGTTCTGCATCGGGGAGCCGGTGACGGTGGGGGCGAACATCGTCTCGCGCAGGATGTCACGGGGGTCCAGCCGACTGCGGCCGCGCAGCACGTACTCGGTGTGCGTGAGTCGCGACATCTCCTTGAGGTGCGGTCCGGTGATGCGTCCGCCGTCGGCGCAGACGGCGCTCATCATCTTCAGCTCTTCGTCGACGACCATGAACAGCTCCTCGGTCTCCTTCGTCGACTCGAGGAATGCGCTGAGGGTCGCGGCCGTGGCCCCGCCGGCGGGGTGGCGGAACGTGCCGGAGATGGGGTTCATCGTCACCACGCCATGCTGCGCGCTGACGTGCGCCTCAGGGCTCGCACCCACTGCGATGTGCCCGGGCGTCACGATCGCGAACGTCCAGTACGCGCCGCGCTCGTGCTCGAGGAGCGCCCGGAACCAGGTCAGTGCCGCCAGCCGCGGGTCGGCGTCGACTCCGGCGGTGAAGTCGCGGCGGATGACGAAGTTCGCGCCCTCGCCGCGGCCGATCTCCTCGGCGATCACGCGGCGCACGATGGCGGCGTAATCCTCGTCCGAGATGTCGAAGCCGGCATCCGTCAGCGCGATCGGATCGCTCGGCAGCTGCGCGAGAACCTCGGCGCGGGGGAGTGCGCTGTGCGTGTCCACGATGAGGCATCGCAGCGGCGCCCCGTCGTCGTGGCATTCGAAGCCGCGTTCGCGCACCTGGCGGAACGGCACCATCGCGAGCACTTCGCGGGGCGTGCCCGCAGCATCCGTCAGGGGGATGTCGGCGAGCAGATCGACGTCGACGACGTCGCCGGTGAGCAGCTCCACGGTGTCGGCATCGCGCGCGATGAGGGCGAACGCCGGCAGGTCGGCCAGCGTGGAGTACAGGGACGCGGTCATGGTCGGTCTTTCGTCATGGGAGCGGCCGCACCAACAAAAAGACCGCCCCGGGGGCGGTCTGTCGTCACACGAACCCACCGCCTATGCGGTGAGCCACCAGGTGAGGTTCGCGGACATGCGCCGAAACTACCACACCGCACAGGGCCCTCCCCGCGTTCGGCCCGTCCCCAGCCCGCCCGGCGTAGGGTGGGATCGTGCCAGCAGTCAATCTCGGGATGCCCCGCGTGCCGGAGGTCCTCGCCCCCCGCCGCAAGAGCCGTCAGATCAAGGTCGGAAAGGTCCTCGTCGGCGGCGACGCTCCCGTCAGCGTCCAGTCGATGACGACGACCAAGACCACCGACATCAACGCCACCCTCCAGCAGATCGCCGAGCTCACCGCCTCGGGCTGCGAGATCGTGCGCGTGGCCGTGCCGAGCCAGGACGACGCGGATGTGCTGCACATCATCGCGAAGAAGAGCCAGATCCCGGTCATCGCCGACATCCACTTCCAGCCGAAGTACGTCTTCCAGGCCATCGACGCCGGGTGTGCGGCGGTGCGCGTGAACCCGGGCAACATCCGGCAGTTCGACGACAAGGTCGGCGAGATCGCCAAGGCCGCGAAGGATGCCGGAGTCTCGCTGCGCATCGGCGTGAACGCCGGATCGCTGGACCGCCGCCTGCTGGAGAAGTACGGCAAGGCCACCCCCGAGGCGCTCATGGAGAGCGCCGTGTGGGAGGCGAGCCTGTTCGAGGAGCACGACTTCCACGACTTCAAGATCTCGGTCAAGCACAACGACCCGATCGTCATGGTCAAGGCCTACCGGCTGCTGGCCGAGCGCGGCGACTGGCCGCTGCACCTCGGCGTCACCGAGGCGGGTCCCTCCTTCCAGGGGACCATCAAGAGCGCCACCGCCTTCGGCATCCTGCTCTCCGAGGGCATCGGCGACACCATCCGCGTCTCGCTGTCCGCGCCGCCGGCGGAAGAGGTGAAGGTCGGGCACCAGATCCTGCAGTCGCTGAACCTGCGCGAGCGCAAGCTCGAGATCGTCTCGTGCCCCTCGTGCGGACGCGCGCAGGTCGACGTCTACACCCTCGCCGACAACGTCACCGAAGGCCTCAAGGACATGACCGTGCCGCTGCGCGTGGCGGTCATGGGCTGCGTCGTCAACGGACCCGGTGAGGCCCGCGAGGCCGACCTGGGCGTGGCGTCCGGCAACGGCAAGGGACAGATCTTCGTCAAGGGCGAGGTCATCAAGACCGTGCCCGAGGCCGACATCGTGCAGACCCTCATCGAAGAGGCCAACCGGATCGCCGCCGAGATGGGCCCCGACGCACCTCTGGGCACGGCGCAGGTCGTCACCGCCTGATCGTCGCAGCGTTGCAACGGAGCAGAGGCCGTACTCGCCGAACCGACCGTCCGCGCTGAGGCGCCGTCGACTCCCGGTCGGCGTGCGCGCCGGCTGCACGGTCTTCAGGATGCCCCGGCGCGCCCGCTCAGTGCAGGGTGCCGCCCGGCATCGCGACGTCGCCGGCGGTGTCCAGCGCGGTCCGCACCGCGATGAGCAGCGCCGCGGCGATGGTCTCCAGCGGCAGTGACGGTTCGCCCTCGCCGTCCGCCCACGGTACGTGCACGAAGCCCGCGCGCAGGCCGGGCCGGTGCGCGGCTTCGTCCAGCGCCACGAACATCACGTGGTTGCAGACGAACGTGCCCGCGGTGTGGGAGACCTCGACGGGGATGCCGGCACTCGCCACCGCGCGGACGATGGCCTTGACCGGGACGGTGGCGAAGTACGCGGCCGGGCCGCCCGCCACGCTCGGCACGTCGACGGGCTGCGCGCCGTCGTTGTCGGGGATCCGGGCGTCGATCAGGTTCACCGCGACGCGCTCGATGCCGATGGCGCGCCGACCGCCGGCGAGTCCGGCCGCGACGACCACGCCGGGGGAATGCTCCGCGATGAGCTCGCGCAGGCGCGATGCGGCGCCGTCGAAGGTCACCGGCAGCACCGCCGTCACGAGCGTCTCCGGCCCCTCCCAGCGATCGGCCGCCAGATGCACCGCCTCCGCGCTCGGGTTGACGGCGGCATCGGCGAAGGGCTCGAACCCGGTCAGCAGCACGGTGGACACGCCTCCAGCGTAGGTCGACCCAGGTGGCATCCGTAGACTTACTCCTCGTGGTCACTCGTCTGTCGCACTTCTTCCTCCGCACGCTCCGTGAAGACCCCGCCGATGCGGAGGTCACGAGCCACCGGCTGCTCGTCCGCGCCGGCTACATCCGACGGCAGGCGCCCGGCGTCTTCGCCTGGCTGCCCCTGGGGCTGCGGGTCAAGGGAAAGATCGAGCAGATCGTCCGCGAGGAGATGGCCGCCGCCGGCGCCTACGAGGTGCACTTCCCGGCCCTGCTGCCGCGCGAGCCCTACGAGGCCACCGGCCGCTGGGAGGAGTACGGCGATGCCCTCTTCCGCCTGCAGGACCGCAAGGGCGCCGACTATCTGCTCGCTCCGACGCACGAAGAGGTCTTCACTCTCCTGGTGAAGGACCTGTACTCCTCGTACAAGGACCTGCCGCTGTCGATCTACCAGATCCAGGACAAGTACCGCGACGAGGCGCGCCCCCGCGCCGGCCTCCTGCGCGGCCGCGAGTTCACGATGAAGGACGCCTACTCGTTCGACTACACCGACGAGGGTCTCGACGCCTCGTACGAGGCTCAGCGTGACGCGTACGAGCGCATCTTCCAGCGTCTGGGCCTGGAGTACGTCATCGTGCAGGCGGATGCCGGCGCCATGGGCGGATCGCGCTCCGAAGAGTTCCTGCACCCGACCCCGGTGGGGGAGGACACGTTCGTGCGCTCCGCCGGCGGCTACGCCGCCAACGTCGAGGCGTTCACGACTGTCGCGCCCGACCCGATCCCGTTCGACGGGCTGCCCGCCCCGGTGATCTTCGACTCCCCGGACACCCCCACCATCGAGACGCTCGTGGCGCACTGCAACGCGCACCTCGACGGCGAATACACCGCCGCCGACACGCTCAAGAACGTCGTGCTCGCCCTCACCCACCTCGACGGCACGCGCGAGCTGGTCGTCGTCGGGCTCCCCGGCGACCGCGACATCGACGACAAGCGCGTGGAGGTCGCGTTCGCTCCGGCCGAGGTCGAGCAGGCGACCGAAGCCGACTTCGCCGCCAACCCGCTGCTGGTGAAGGGCTACATCGGACCCTGGTCCGAGAAGGGGCCGATCCTCGGCGAGGAGTCCGCCACCGGCATCCGCTACTTCCTCGACCCCCGCGTGGTCGACGGCACGTCGTGGATCACCGGCGCGAACATCGACCAGAAGCACGTCGCCCGTCTCGTCGCCGGCCGCGACTTCACCGCCGACGGGTTCGTCGAGGTCGCCACCGTGCGCGCCGGCGACCCCGCCCCCGACGGCTCCGGCCCGGTCGAACTGGCCCGCGGCATGGAGATCGGGCACGTCTTCCAGCTCGGCCGCAAGTACGCCGAGGCGCTGGGGCTCAAGGTCCTCGACGAGAACGGCAAGCTCGTCACCGTCACGATGGGCTCGTACGGCATCGGCATCACCCGCATCCTCGCGATCATCGCCGAGCTCAACAACGACGACAAGGGCCTCATCTGGCCGACCTCCGTGGCCCCGTTCGACGTGCACGTCGTGGCCACCGGTCGCGACGCCGCCGCGTTCGAACTCGCCGAGAAGCTGTCGGCCGATCTCGAGGCCGCCGGGTTCGACGTGCTCTACGACGACCGTCCGAAGGTCTCGCCGGGCGTGAAGTTCGGCGACGCGGAGCTCGTCGGCGTGCCGCAGATCGTGATCGTCGGCCGCGGCGCCGCCGCCGGTGAGGTGGAGCTGTGGGACCGTCGCACAGGTGAGCGCGAGGTCGTCGCCGCCGCCGAGGCGGTCGAGCGCCTCGCCCGCCGCTGACGTCGGCGCTGCGTCTCAGAGCGAGGCGTAGCGGGCGCGGAAGGCGCAGAACACGCCGTACGCGATGAAGCCGGCGCCCACGGCGGCGACCAGAAGCTGCCCGAAGACCATGTCGCGCAGCGCGTCGAGGGCGCCGTCGATGCCGCCCGCCGCGCTCGCGTCGATCGTGACTGCGGCGATCAGCAGCAGGATGCCGACGATGAGCAGCGCGGCGCCCTTGGCGATGAATCCGACGGTGCCGAGGGTGGTGACGGTGTGGCCGAGCGGCGAGTCGGGGATGTCCATCTTCTTGCGGAAGCTGCGCAGGAATCCCATGACGATGAACGAGATGCCGCCGATCGCCACGCCGAGCCCCACCAGCCCCAGCACGATGCTGCCACCGGGGACGGTGAGCGCACCACGGCTGGCATCCTCCGCGGCGGATTCGCCGTCGGGACGGGCGCCGAGGGCCACGGCTGCGGCGACCGACCCGACGGCGATGAAGGCCGCGGCCTGACCCCACTCCGAGGCGCGCTGCCCCCACTTCTTCGCCGCGCCCTTGAGGTCGCCGTCGCGGTCACGGGAGAGCACCCCCTCCGCCAGGTGCCACGTGCCCAGCGCCCACAGGGCCACAGCGAGCAGCCAGAGGGCGGCAAGGCCCAGTGGCACGGCGGCGATCGCCTTGAGCGCGCCGGCCTGGTCGCCTTCCCCGTCGCCGCCGAAGGCGATGACGAGCGCGATGACGCCGATCAGGGCATGGACCACGCCGTTCGCGGCGTAGCCGGCACGGGCTCCGAGCCGGGCCGCCGGATGGTGGGCGATCTCACGCGCGGCGCGGCGCGGGGCGGCTTCGGTCACAAGGTCACCCTAGGGCTCGCGCAGGTTTCGCCGAGCCGGCCGCGCGTACGCTTTCAAGGGTGCAGGGACGGGGCAGAGGGCTGACGGCGAGGCTGGGCGAGCTGCCCCGCCTCATCGTGCGCGCCCCGGCGCCGGCCCTCCTGGCCATCGGGCTGCTCGTGGTGGCGCTCGGTCTGCTCATCGTCTTCCGGCCGCTGACCTCGCTGCTGCTGCTGGCGGTGTACATCGGCCTCAGCGCGGTGGCCGCCGGCGTGGCGGAGCTGTTGTCGAGCCGGGAACGGGCTTGGCACGGCCGGCTGTTCGGGGCGATCTGGATCATCGGCGGACTCGCGGTGGCGTTCTGGTTCGGTCGCAGGCTGGAGGAACTGCCCGCCGCGATGGCCGTGCTGCTGATCGTCGCCGGTGCCGCGTCCCTCGGCGATGCCCTGCGACGAGGCACTGTGAGCCAGCGCGTGCTGAGCCTGGCCTGGGGCGGCACGCAGATCGTCTTCGGGGTGCTGGCGCTGACCTGGCCTGACATCAGCGTGCTGATGGTGGCGGTGCTCTTCGGTGCCCGCACGATCGTCTTCGGCGCCGCACTCGTGGGGCGCGGCATCCGTGCCATCGTCTCCGAGGGCGCCGAGACGCCGGCGCCGGAGCCGCGCCCGGTCGGACGTCGCCGGCGCGTGTGGACGGCGGTCGGGCGGTACGCCGTCGCGCTGCTGCTCGTCGCCGCGGCCGCCGGCGGCTCCTGGGTCAACTCGTGGCTCGCCGACGGCGCGCCGGTGGTCGACGCCTTCTACGACCCGCCCGCGGAGGTGCCCGACGGGCACGGGAGACTCATCCGCGCCGACGAGTACCGCGGCGCCGCCCCGCCCGGGGCGAGCGTGCAGCGCATCCTCTACACGACACGCTCGACGCTGGGCGACCCCGCCGTCGGCAGCGCCCTGGTCATCGTCCCAGAAGAGCCCGCCGGCGGGCCCCGGCCGGTGGTGGTGTGGAACCACGGCACCACCGGCATCGCGCGCGGCTGCGCGCCGAGCCTGGCCGACGGCACAGCCACGCACTGGGCGATCCCCGACGTCAACCGCGCCGTCGCCAACGGCTGGGTTGTCGTCGCCCCCGACTACAGCGGACAGGGCGCACCGGGCGACTTCCCGTACCTCATCGGGCGGGGTGAGGCGCGCTCCGCTCTCGACGCGGTGCTGGCGGCGGGAGAGCTCGACGACGATCTCGTGCTGTCGCCGCGCACCCTGGTGTGGGGGCACTCGCAGGGCGGGCATGCCGCGCTGTGGACGACGCAGCTCGCCCCCGACTACGCCCCGGGCATCGACGTGCGCGGGACGGCCCTGCTGGCCCCCGCCGCCGACCCGCTGGCCCTCGCCGAGGAGCTGGCATCCGGCGACGCCAACGCGCTGCTGACCGTGATGGTGTCATGGGTGCTGGTGCCCTATGCCGACACCTATCCGGACGTGCAGCTCGAGGACTACGCCGCCCGCGGCGCGGAGCAGCTGATCCGGGAGATCTCGCAGCGCTGCCTGAGCGAGCCGGGCGTGGTGGTCTCGGCGCTCACCGCGCTGGGGCTGTCCGAGGATCAGCCGGTGACGCTGTCCGATCTGACGACGGGACCGCTGGGGGAGCGGCTGGCGGAGAACGTGCCCGAGGGGCCGTGGGGGACGCCGCTGTTCGTCGGGTGGGGGGCTCAGGACGACGTCCTGCCGACGGTGCTGCAGCGGCGACTCGTGGACGACCTGTGCGCAGCGGGCGAGCGCGTCTACACCTGGGTCGTCCCCACCGCGGGACACCAGGACCTCCTGCAACCGCGCTCGCAGGTGCTGCCGGCGATGCTGCAGTGGAGCGAGACGGTGCTGGAGACCGATCTCGACACGCCGGCGGAGGCGGCCCGCGCCGACCGGGTGCTCGACACCTGCGCGCGCTGAGGTGCGGCTCCCAGCTGGAGCGCGGGCGGCATCCGGTAACGTATGAGGGATGCGGAGGCGCCGTCGCGCCCCGCGACAAGCTGAATAGGGAGGACACCGTGGACATCGATCTCGGACTGTTGAGGACGATCGAGCGCGAGAAGGAGATCCCCTTCGACGAGCTGGTGCGCATCATCGAGCAGGCGATCCTCACCGCATACGGCAAGCACACCTCCCCGACCGGCGAGCTGCCCGACGGCACCCGCGTGGAGCTGGACCGCAAGACCGGTCACGTCGCGATCTACGTTCCGCTGCTGGACGAAGAGGGCGCCGTCATCGGCGAAGAGGAGACCACCCCCGACGACTTCGGCCGCATCGGCGCCTTCGCCGCCAAGCAGGTCATCGGCCAGCGGTTGCGCGATATCGCCGACGACGCCGTGCTGGGAGAGTTCCGCGGCAAGGAGGGCGACATCGTCGCCGGTGTCGTGCAGCAGGGCCCCAACCCGCGCATGGTGCACGTGGACCTCGGCTCGGTCGAAGCCATCCTCCCGCCCGAGGAGCAGGTGCCCGGCGAGACCTACGCGCACGGCTCGCGCCTGCGTGTGTACGTCACGAGCGTGTCGAAGGGTCTCAAGGGCCCGCAGATCACCGTGTCGCGCACCCACCCCGGCCTGGTCCGCAAGCTGTTCGCCCTCGAGGTGCCCGAGATCGCGTCCGGCCTGGTGGAGATCGTCTCCCTCGCTCGCGAGGCGGGCCACCGCACGAAGATCGCGGTGTCGGCCACCGAGCCCTCCATCAACGCCAAGGGTGCGTGCATCGGCGAGCTCGGCCGCCGCGTGCGCGCGGTCACCGAAGAGCTCGGCGGCGAGAAGATCGACATCGTCGACTACAACCCGGAGCTCGCGGCATTCGTGGCCAACGCGCTGTCGCCGGCGAAGGTGACGTCGAGCTTCATCCTCGACGCCTCCACCAAGGCCGTGCGCGCCCTCGTTCCCGATTACCAGCTGTCGCTGGCGATCGGCAAGGAAGGTCAGAACGCCCGTCTGGCGGCCAAGCTGACAGGCGCCAAGATCGACATCCAGCCCGACAGCATCCTCGAGGCCTGACGACCCGCCGGGAGCGTCCCGCCGGACGCGCCCGGGACACGGCTCGACGAGGGAATGCACGGAGGGGGTAGGATGGAATCTGTTCGAACGTGCGTGGGATGCCGCGCACGCGCCCCCCGTGCCGCGCTCGTCAGAGTCGTGGCCATCGATTCGCAGGTCGTCCTGGACGAACGAGGATCGATGCCCGGAAGGGGCGCGTGGGTGCACCGCACGCACGAGTGCGTGGATGCCGCCATCCGGCGCCGTGCCTTCGGGCGAGCACTACGTGTGTCAGGTTCGCTTGACACGCAGACCCTTCAGAACCACTTCCAGCGAAACGGCTGAACGGCTATGGACTCAAAGTGAACGGCTCGAAATGAGACCCGTCCGCAACTAGTGGTCTGCTCCTGTCTGGGGCAGACCTTCAGACAGGAGAATTGTGGCAAAACCACGCGTGCACGAGATCGCTTCCGAACTCGGCGTCGACAGCAAGGTCGCACTTGCGAAGCTGAAGGAGCTCGGCGAGTTCGTCAAGAGCCCTTCCTCGACCATCGAGCCCCCCGTGGCTCGCAAGCTCCGTCAGGCCCTGCAGGCCGACGGCGCCAAGCCCGCCGCTGCGCCCGCCCCGGGTGCATCGGCTCGCCCGGCCGGCCGCCCCGGCCCCGCGCGTCCGTCGGCTCCCACGCCGTCCGCTCCGGCGCCGCAGGCACCGGCAGCACAGGCGACTCCCGCCGCCCCGGCACCTGCTCCCGCGCCGTCGAGCGCTCCCGAGCAGGCGGCCCCCGCCGCTCCGGCAGCGCCGGCCGCAGCCACGCCTGCGCCCGCCGCAGCTCCGCAGGCGCCCGACGCCGCGCCGAAGCCCGGTGGCGCCACTCCCGGCGGCCCGACTCCCGGCGCCCCGCGCCCCGGTGGGGCACCGCGTCCAGGAAACAACCCGTTCGCCTCCTCGCAGGGCATGGGCCAGCGTCCCGCCGGTCCGCGTCCCGGCAACAACCCGTTCGCCTCGGCGCAGGGCATGGGGCAGCGCCCCACGCCCGGTAACATCCCGCGTCCGCAGGCACCGCGTCCCGGCGCCCCGCGCCCGGGGGCCCCGCGCCCCGGTGGCGCAGGTCGTCCCGGTGGCGGCGGTCGTCCCGGCGCCCCGTTCCAGCAGCGTCCCGGCGGCCCCGGTCGTCCCGGTGGCGCACCCGGTGGCTTCCAGCGCCCCGGCGGTCCGCCCGCGGGTGGCTTCGCCGGTCGTCCCGGTGGCGGCGGCGGTCGTGGCCGTGGTCCCGGTGGTGGCACCGCCGGCGCCTTCGGCAAGGGTGGCGGCAAGTCCAAGCAGCGCAAGTCGCGGCGGGCGAAGCGGCAGGAATTCGAGATGCGGTCGGCGCCGGTCGTCGGCGGCGTCAACGTCTCGCGCGGTAACGGCGAGATCATCCGCATGCGCCGCGGCGCGTCGATCGCGGACTTCGCCGACAAGATCGAGGCCATCACCGGTTACACGGTGCAGCCCGGCACGCTGGTGACGATCCTGTTCAACCTCGGCGAGATGGCCACGGCCACCGAGTCGCTGGATGAGGCGACCTTCGAGGTGCTCGGCGAGGAGCTGGGCTACAAGATCCAGATGGTCTCGCCCGAGGACGAGGACAAGGAGCTCCTGGAGGGCTTCGGTCTGGACCTCGACGCCGAGCTCGAAGCCGAGAGCGAAGACGACCTCGAGATCCGTCCGCCCGTCGTGACCGTCATGGGTCACGTCGACCACGGTAAGACGCGACTGCTCGACGCGATCCGTCAGACCAACGTGGTCGCCGGTGAGGCCGGTGGCATCACCCAGCACATCGGTGCCTACCAGGTGTGGACCGAGCACGAGGGCATCGAGCGCGCGATCACGTTCATCGACACCCCCGGTCACGAGGCGTTCACCGCCATGCGTGCCCGTGGTGCGCAGGTCACCGACCTCGCGATCCTCGTGGTCGCCGCCGACGACGGCATCATGCCCCAGACGGTCGAGGCGCTGAACCACGCACAGGCGGCAGGCGTGCCGATCGTCGTGGCAGTGAACAAGGTCGACAAGCCCGACGCCAACCCGGCGAAGGTGCGCCAGCAGCTCACCGAGTACGGCCTGGTCGCCGAGGAGTACGGCGGCGACGTCATGTTCGTCGACGTCTCCGCACGTCAGGGCACCAACATCCAGGAGCTCCTGGATGCCGTCCTGCTGACCGCGGACGCGGGTCTGGACCTCACGGCGAACCCGAACAAGGCCGCCCGTGGTGTCGCGATCGAGGCGAAGCTCGACAAGGGCCGCGGCTCGGTGGCCACCGTGCTGATCCAGTCCGGCACGCTGCGCGTCGGCGACGCGATCGTCGCAGGCACCGCCTACGGCCGTGTGCGTGCCATGGTCGACGAGAACGGCGACCCGGTCGAGGAGGCTTACCCCTCCCGCCCCGTGCAGGTGCAGGGTCTGAACTCCGTGCCCCGCGCCGGCGACACGTTCATCGTGACCGAAGAGGACCGCCTCGCCCGTCAGATCGCTGAGAAGCGTGAAGCCGCCGAGCGCAACGCCCAGCTGGCCAAGGCCCGCAAGCGCATCTCGCTCGAGGACTTCACCCGCGCTCTGCAGGAGGGCAAGGTCGAGTCGCTCAACCTCATCATCAAGGGTGACGTCTCCGGTGCCGTCGAGGCGCTCGAGGAGTCGCTGCTGAAGATCGAGGTGGACGACTCCGTGCAGCTGCGGATCATCCACCGCGGTGTGGGTGCCGTGACCGAGTCCGACGTCAACCTCGCCACGATCGACAACGCGATCGTGATCGGGTTCAACGTCCGCCCCGATGCCAAGGCGCGCGAGCGTGCTCAGCGTGAAGGCGTGGACATCCGGTTCTACTCGGTCATCTACAACGCGATCGACGATGTGGAGCAGTCGCTCAAGGGCCTGCTCAAGCCGGAGTACGAAGAGGTCCAGTCGGGCGTCGCGGAGATCCGGGAGGTGTTCCGCTCCTCGAAGGTCGGCAACATCGCCGGTGTCATCGTGCGCTCGGGGACGATCACCCGAAACGCGAAGGCTCGCGTCATCCGCGACGGCGTGGTCATCGCCGACGGCCTGACGATCGAGTCGCTGCGCCGCTTCAAGGACGACGTCACCGAGGTGCGCACGGACTACGAGGCCGGTATCGGACTCGGCAAGTTCAACGACATCCAGATCGGCGACGAGATCGAAACCACCGAGATGGTCGAGAAGCCGCGAGGCTGATCATCCGGCGGGGGGTGCCGGAAGGCACCCCCCGCCTTCACTTGCAGGGAGATAAACGATGTCTTCAGAGCGTCAGGCCAGGCTGGCCGACCGCATTCGCGTTCTGATCGCCGAACGGCTCGAGAAGGGTCTGCGGGACCCGCGGCTGGGGTTCACCACCATCACCGATGTGAAGGTGACCGGGGACCTGCAGCACGCGTCGGTGTTCTACACCGTGCTCGGCACCGAGAAGGAGCGCGCCGACTCGGCTGAGGCGCTGCGGGCCGCCACCGGCATGCTGCGCAGCGAGGTCGGGCGCAAGCTCGGCGTGCGGCTCACCCCGACCCTCGAGTTCATCCCCGACGCGATCCCCGAGAACGCCGGGCACATCGAGGACCTGCTGCGCGAGGCGCGCGAGCGCGACGCCGCTGTGGCGGGACTGGCCACCGGTGCCGCCTATGCCGGCGACGCCGACCCGTACGTCAAGCCCCGCGACCTCGAAGAAGCCGAGTAGACCTCCGGGTCCACGAGCGGGTATCCGGCGACGCGGCTGAGCCTTCGCGCCACCGGGAGCGGGGGCGCTCCGTTGCCGACGTGCACAACGTCGCCGATCCCGGGTGCCTGCGCGTCAACGCGCCCAGACGGGCTGTTGCCCGCACTTGATTGGCGACGTTGTGCACGCGGCCGCACGCGCGCAGGCTCAGCGGGGGAGCGAGAGCATGCCCCCGGTCGCCTCGACGAGCCCGTCCGCGATGAGCGAGTCGATGGCGCGGTCGCGCTGGCGCGCATCCTGCCAGGCCGGGATGACCGCGTCGGCCGCCACCGCGTGGGCCGCAGCCTCCCGCAGCACCCGCAGCACCGCACCGCGCGCCTGCCGGTCGCTGCCCTCGTACCGGGCCTGCCGCCGCCTCTCGTCGCCGGTGTCCGGGTACCCGGCCGCGCGCCACGCGCACAGGTGCGCGAGCGGGCACGCCTCGCACCGGGGAACGCGTGCCGTGCACACGACCGCCCCGAGTTCCATGGCCGCCGCGTTGACGACCGCGGCCTGGTCGACGTCCGAAGGCAGCACCGCCGCCATCGCCGCCAGATCACGCTTCGCCGGCGCACCCGGCTGCGACCGACCGTCGACGGCCCGCGCGAGCACGCGTCGGGTGTTGGTGTCGACGACGGGATGCCTGCGCCCGTAGGCGAAGACGGCCACGGCGCGCGCGGTGTAGTCGCCGATCCCGGTGAGGGCGAGGAGCGCCTCGACGTCCGCCGGCACGACGCCGTCGTGGCGGTCGCGGATCTCCACCGCGGCCCGGTGCAGCCAGAGCGCGCGCCGCGGGTACCCGAGGTTCGCCCACTGCCGCACCGCCTCCGCGGGCGGGTCGGCCGCCAGCGCCGCGGGGTCGGGCCAGCGGTCGAGCCACGCCTCCAGATGGGGGATCACCCGGGCCACCGGCGTCTGTTGCAGCATGAACTCGCTCACCAGCACGCCCCACGCCCCGAACTCCGGATGCCGCCACGGCAGGTCCCTGGCGTTGTCGCGGTACCAGGCGATGAGCGGGGTCGCGAGGTCGGGCACCCGAGAAGCCTATGACGGCCGAACGCCGGGGGAGCGCCGGTCGCCCCACCCGGCCGAAGTAGGCTGGAGGGATGCCCGAGACCACCGCTTCCGACCTCTGGGGGAGCCTGCGCGACGAGGTGCGCCAGCATCACCGCCATGGGCGGATCCTCCTCGGCGTGGATGGCGTCGACGGCGCGGGCAAGACCCGCTTCGCCGACGGCTTCGCGACCGTGTTCGACGACGTCCCGGTCTTCCGGGCATCGGTCGACGGGTTCCACCGCCCCCGCGCCGAGCGATACGCCCGCGGGCGCACGTCGCCGGAGGGGTTCTACCTCGACTCCTACGACTACGCGGCGTTCCGCCGTGAGCTCATCGAGCCCTTCCGTGCCGGCGAGCCCTTCCGCACCGCGGTGTGGGATGTCGACGCCGATGCGCCGGTCGATGTGGCCCCGCAGGTCGCCGGACCCGATGCCGTGCTGCTGGTCGACGGCATCTTCCTGCACCGCCCCGAGCTGCGCGGGCTCTGGCACTGGTCGCTGTGGCTCGACGTCCCCGTCGACGTGGCGTTCGCCCGCCTGGCCGAGCGCGACGGCACCGACCCCGCCCACACCGCAGCCTCCAACGCCCGCTACCGGCAGGGCCAGGAGATCTACCTGCGCGACGCCGACCCGCGTCGCGCCGCCTCGGCGATCGTCGACAACACCGACTTCCGCCACCCGTCGCGCGTCTACCGGGACTTCTGCTGATGGCCGGCGGCATCCTCCTCGTCGACAAAGCCGGCGGCATGACGAGCCACGACGTCGTCGCGCGCGCGCGGCGCGCGCTGGGCACCCGCAAGGTCGGCCACGCCGGCACGCTCGACCCGATGGCGACGGGCCTGCTCGTCCTCGGCGTCGACAGCGCGACCCGGCTGCTGACGTATCTCGTCGGGCTCGACAAGACCTATGAAGCCACGATCCGCCTCGGTGTCGCCACCGACAGCGATGACGCCGACGGCGCCGTGACGACCAGGGCCGATGCCGCGGCCGTCGCCGCCGTCACCGACGCTGCGGTCGACGCGGGCATCTCGGCGCTGACGGGGGACATCTCCCAGGTGCCCAGTCGCGTCTCGGCGATCAAGGTGGACGGTCGCCGCGCCTACGACCTGGCCCGCGCCGGCGAGGAGGTCACGCTGGCAGCACGTGCGGTCACCGTCTCGCGCTTCGCGGTGCGCGCCCGCCGCCCTGGCGACGGGGTGCTGGACCTCGACGTCGTGGTCGACTGCTCCAGCGGCACCTACATCCGTGCCCTCGCCCGCGACCTGGGTGCGGCGCTCGGGGTCGGCGGTCACCTCACCGCGCTGCGGCGCACCCGCATCGGTCCGTTCGACCTCGCCGACGCGGTGGCCGTCGACGACATCTCCGCCGACGCCCTGCTCCCGCAGGCGAGGGTCGCCGCCGATGTGCTGGGCGCCTTCCCGGTGACGGCGGAGGAGGCCCGCGATCTGCGGCACGGAAAGCGTCTCGTCGGCGCGGGCGTGCGCCTCGCCGACCCGCCGGCCGCGGCCATCGACCCCGACGGCCGGCTCGTGGGGATCGTCGAGCGCCGCGGCGCCGACGTGAAGAGTGCCATGAACGTCTCGGAGGAGAGCTGATGATCCTGTGGTTCACCGTCGTCCAGGTGGCCGTCGCCGTGGTGGCCGGCCTGCTGTGCATCGGGATCGGCCTGGCCGGCCGTCGCCCCAGTGACCTGACGGTGGGTTCGCTCGCACTTCTCGAGCTGCTCCTCATCGCGCAGGTCGTCATCGGCATCGTGTCGCCGCTCGCGGGCAACCCCGCTTCGGGCAGCCTGCTCGAGTTCTGGGTGTACCTCGTCTCGGCCGTGCTGCTGCCGCCCGCGGCGGCGGCGTGGGCGCTCATCGAGCGCAGCCGCTGGAGCACCGTCATCATGGGGGTCGCCGCGCTGTCGGTGGCCGTGATGGTGTGGCGCATGGAGGTCATCTGGACGGTGCAGGGCGCATGACCGGCTCCGTCGTCACGCCGCCTAAACTGGACCGCGACATGTCCACCCGCCCCCGCATGACCGGCATCGGCCGCGTGCTCGTGATCGTCTACGCGGTCATGGCCCTCGCCGCCACCGGGCGCTCCTTCGTGCAGATCGTCGAGAAGTTCGACGAGGCGCCGCTCGCGTACACCCTGTCGGCGGGCGCGGCCGTCGTGTACATCCTCGCCACCCTCGCCCTCGTGTTCGCGGGCTCCCGCGTCTGGTACGTCATCGCCTGGGTCGCGATCTGCTTCGAGCTCACCGGCGTGATCGTCGTCGGCATGCTCACCTTCGTGCTGCCTGCGCTGTTCGACCACCCGACGGTGTGGTCCTGGTTCGGCGCCGGTTACCTGTTCATCCCGCTGGTGCTGCCCTTCCTCGGACTGTGGTGGCTGACCACCCACCGGCCCGGCCCCGTGGCCGAGCCGGGCCCCGAGCCGGTCGAGAGGTCGTCCTGGTGATCGTCTTCCGCGACCCGGCGGAGATCCCCGCCGGTTTCGGCCCCTCGGTGGTCGTCATCGGCAAGTTCGATGGCGTGCATGCCGGGCACCGCGCCGGGATCGACCGCGCCCGGGTCGCCGCAGAGGCCGAAGGCGCGCGCGTGGTCGCCGTCACGTTCGACCGCAATCCGCTCAGCGTGCTGCGGCCGGAGCTGTGCCCGCCCGAGCTCGTCAGCGTCGACCAGAAGCTGGCCCTGCTCGCGCAGACCGGGGTGGACGCCACCCTCGTACTGCACTTCGACCGTGCCCTCGCCGACCTGCCCGCCGAAGACTTCGTGCGCCGCGTGCTCGTGGACGCCGTCGGCGCGGTCACGGTGTTCGTGGGGGCCGACTTCCGCTTCGGTCGCGGCGGTGCCGGCGACCCCGGCCTGCTCGCGCAGCTGGGCCGCTCGTCCGGGTTCCGCGTCGAGGTGATCGACGACATCCGGGCTCGCGACGACGGCCGCCGTGTCTCCTCGACCTGGATCCGCGGCCTGCTCGCGGAGGGCGACGTCGAGGGCGCGGCCCGGCTGCTCGGCCGCCCCGCGGCGGTGCGCGGCGAGGTCGTGCATGGCCTGAAGCGCGGCCGCGACCTCGGCTTCCCGACGGCGAACCTGTCCCTCGAGGCCGAGGGGTTCATCCCCGCCGACGGCGTCTACGCCGGCTGGCTCGTCGACGAGGGTGCGATCCCTGTGGCGGATGCTTCGCCCCACCCGCACGCCACGACCCGCTACCCCGCCGCCATCTCGGTGGGGACCAACCCCACGTTCGGCGACGTGACCGCGCGTCAGGTGGAGGCGTACGTGCTGGACGAGACCGATCTGGATCTCTACGGCCACCGCGTCGAGGTGCACTTCACCCACCGCATCCGGGGAATGGTCGCCTTCGAGGGCGTCGACGCACTCATCGCGCAGATGACCGACGACGTCGCCCGAGTGCGCGCCGCGTTGAGCGACTGAGTCAGTACGACGTCTCGTCGACCGTGGAGGCGCCCTCCCGGCCGTCGAGCTCTGCGCGCAGCGAGCCGAGGATCGTGGCGCTGGCGCTGGTGCCCAGGCGGGTCGCGCCGGCATCGAGCATCTGCAGGGCGGTCTCGAGGCTGCGGACGCCGCCGGAGGCCTTCACCTGCACGCGCTCGCCGACGCTCGCCCGCATGAGTCGCACGTGCTCGACCGTCGCGCCGCCGCCGGCGAACCCGGTGGAGGTCTTGACGAAGTCTGCGCCGCCGGCCTCGGTCAGCCGGCTGCCGCGGGCGATCTGCTCGTCGTCGAGGAGGCTCGTCTCCAGGATCACCTTCGTGATCTTCCCGGCAGCGGCATCCACGACGGCGCGGATGTCGTCGACGACGACATCGTCGAACCCGGAGCGCAGCGCGCCGATGTTGATCACCATGTCGAACTCGGTCGCGCCGTCCTCGAACGCGCGGATGGTCTCAGCGACCTTCGCCGTGGTGGAGGTGGTGCCGTGGGGGAACCCGATCACGGTGCCCACCGCGACGCCGGTGCCGTCCAGGCGCTTCACCGCGTAGGGGATGTCCGACGGACGAACGCACACGCTGAACACGCCCCACTGGGCGGCGATGTCGAGCTCGGCGTCGACGTCGGCACGGGTGAATTCGGGCTTCAGGATCGCGTGGTCGATCGTGGCGGCCAGTTCGCGTTCGGTGATTCGGGACATGCTCTCAGCGTAGTCGCCGCCCCCGGACGAGGTGGGCCACCGCTCAGGTGCCGCCGAACCCGGTCGTCGCCACACCGCGGACGATCTGCTTCTGGAAGATCAGGAACAGCACGATCAGGGGGAGGGATGCCAGCACGGCCTGCGCCATCACCTGCGCGTACTGCACCCCGTAGGCACTGATGACCGTCTGCAGACCCACCGGCAGCGTCATCAGGTTGGTGTCGTTGATGATCAGGAACGGCCAGAGGAAGTTGTTCCAGGTCGTGATGAACACGAAGATGGCCACAGCAGCGAGGATGCCGCGCGACAGCGGCAGCACGATGGACCAGAACACCCGCAGCCGTCCCGCGCCGTCCACGCGCGCGGCATCCTCCAGCTCCAGCGGCACCTGGTCGAAGAACTTCTTCAGGATGAACACCATCGCCGGCACGACGACCTGCGGCAGGATCAGCCCCAGCGGGGTGTCGACGAGGTTGAGGGCGAGCATCTCGTAGAACAGCGGGATGATGAGCACCTGCGGGGGGACGACGATCGACGCGATCACGACTCCGAAGAGGAACCTCCTGCCGGGGAACTCCAGCCGCGAGAAGGCGTAGGCGGCCAGCGCCGAGATGGCCACCGTGATGAGGGTCACCGCCGCGGAGGTCCACAGGCTGTTGAAGGCCCAGATGTACACGTTCCCCTGCGCGAGGATCGCGCCGTAGGCATCGGTGGTCGCACCGGACTGGCCGATCCAGCCGCCGCCGGACGCGGCATCCGTCTCGGTCATGAACGAGGTCGCCACCGCCCACAGGAACGGCATCAGCCAGCCGAGCGCCATCAGCGCCAGTGCGACGAAGGCGAGGATGTTCAACGGGCTCAGCCGTCGCGCGCCGGGCTTGGTCGTGCGGTCCGGCCGGGTGGCGGCGCCCTGCGGGGTGGCCAGCGGTGCGCGTGCCTGAGCGGTGGTGGTCATGACTGCTCCCCCCGGCGGCGGACGGCGAAGGCCTGCACCACGCCGATGATGACGATGATGGCGAAGAAGACGTAGGAGATGGCGGAGGAGTACCCGAAGCGGTACCCGACGAAACCGGCCTCGTACATGTACTGCACGACGGAGCGGGTCGTGTCGCTCGCGACCCCGCCCAGCATCTGATACGCCTGGTCGAACAGCTTCAGCGACGCGATCACCTGCAGGATGACGATGAGCACCGTCACCTGACCCAGCTGCGGGAGGGTGATCGACCACAGCTGCCGCACCGGGCCCGCACCGTCGAGGGAGGCCGCCTCGTACTGCTGCGCCGGGATGTTCTGCAGCGCGGCGAGGTACAGCAGGAAGTTGAAGCCGACCGTCCACCACACCGTGGCGATGACGATGGCGTACATGTTGGTGTCGGGGCTCTGCAGCCACGCCAGAGGCTCGAGACCGAACCAGGCGAGCACCCTGTTGGCGGCGCCGATCTGGGGGTTGAAGATCCACACCCAGATCTGCGAGATCACCGTGGAGGCCAGCAGATACGGCATGAAGAACGACAGCCGCCACAGCCATTGGGCGGGCAGTCCGCGGTGCACCAGCAGCGCCATCGCGAGCGCGAGCAGCACCAGCGGCACGGTCGACAGGACGGTGAACCACGCCGTGTTGCCCAGCGACCGCCACGTGACCGGATCGCCGAGCGCCTCGATGTAGTTGGCGAACCCGACGAACCCGCCCCCGGCGCCGGTGAGGGACTGATCGGTGAAGCTCAGGTACAGCCCGTGCAGGAGGGGCCACAGCAGGAACACCGCGAACGCGACGAGGAACGGTGCCAGAAAGCCCCACGCGACCGCGGTCTCGCGGCGCTCGCCGGTGTGACGGCGGATGCCGGCACTCGCCCGCCCGGTGATGACGGTGGCGGTGGAGGTGGACGGTGCCGTGGTGGTCATGACGCGCCTCCTCGCGGGTCGGCCGGGTTGGGTGTCTTCAGCTGCGCGTCCAGCCGCGATCGGAAGCGGGCGATCGCGGCGGAGGGGTCGTCGCCGCCCAGCAGCACGTTCTGCACGGCCGAGCCGAACTCGGCCTGGAAGCGCGACCCCGAGCCGGTGAACCAGGCGGGCGGGTCGTAGCGCACGTGCTGAGCGGCCTCGGCGTAGTGGGCCTGCGGCAGGAGGTCGGCATAGGACGACGCCTCGGTGACGGGCAGATACGCCGGGATGTGCCCGGCCCCCGCCCAGTCGAACGACCCCTTCAGCAGGTCCGCGACGAACCGGTAGACGAGGTCTCTCGTCGCGGGGTCGGGGGCGCTCTGGTGCGGCAGGGTGAAGGCGTGGGAGTCGGCGTACACGCTGGGGGTGCCGTACAGCGTCGGGATGAGCGTCGCGTCCAGCGGGAGATCCCGCTCCTGCATGGACCGCAGCTCCCAGACACCGGTGAGGAAGAGTCCGCTGCGGCCCGTGGCGAACTCCGCGATCGCCGACTGGTAGTCGTTCTCCCGCGCGGCGATCTCTCCATCGAGCAGCTGCTGCATGAAGGTCAGTGCCGTCAGCGCGGCGTCGTCGTCCATCCGGGCGCTGCCGCCCTCCGGCAGTTCGATCTCGCTGCCGTGCTGCGTGTAGAGGGTGTAGAACAGGCGCCACATCTGCGCGCCGTCGCCCAGGTACCCGTACGACAGGCCATGGCCCTCCGACTCCCCGGCGACGGCGCGGGCGAGCTCCAGGAAGTCGTCGGGGGAGGACACCGCGCGCAGGCGGCCGTCGCCGTCGAGCACCCCGGCGCGCTCGCAGATGTCGGTGTTGAACATGAGGATGAACGGATGCGCGTCCAACGCGACGCTGTACAGGTCGTCTCCGACGAACCCCTTCTGCCAGACCGCTGCGGGGAACGACGCCTCATCGACGCCGAGGTCGGCGAGGCGCTGCACGTCCCAGGTGTCCAGCAGCCCTCCCGGCGCATAGCCGACCACGCGGGACGCATGCATCACGGAGAGGTCCGGTGCCCGGCCGCCCGCGGCGGCCATGGCGAGCTTGGTGTAGTACGGCTCGCCCCACGACAGCACCGTCGGTCTGACCCGATAGGCGCTCTGCGCCGCGTTCGCGGTGTCGACGAGCCCCGACATGGTCACGCCGTCGGCGCCGCTGAGCAGGTGCCAGTACTGCAGGGGGCGGGGACCCGATGCCGACACGGGGCTGCAGGAGGCCAGGGCGGCGGTGCCCGCGAGGGCGCCGGCGAGGCCGAGGAACCCCCGGCGGGAGACCACGGGTGCTGCTGTCATCGTCACTCCTTCGTGACTTCGCGTGGATTCCCGCATCCTGTACCCCCTGCCGAGCCGGTGCAAGGGCATGTGCGGGTGCGGCGGCCGGATCCGGGCGCGCGCGAACGGTACAGTCGGAGCGTGTTCACCTTGGCTTTCCCCTCGACGCGGCTGCGTCGCAGCGCCACGACGATCGCCGCCGCGGCCGCGGCGATCCTCCTCCTCGCGGGCTGCGCCCAGGAGCCGGCCGCGCCGGCACCCTCCGGGACCGGCGCCACGCCGCCGGTGACCGCCGAGCCGTCGCCCTCGCAGACCCCGTCGCCGACGCCCACCGAGCCGGCCGAGGCCGACACGATCGAACTGCCGGCGTCGTGCGACGACATCTACTCCCCGGCGATGCGCGCGCAGCTCGAAGCCGGAGTGCCGCCTCTGAACGACCCCGGCATCAGCATGCCCTCGACGCAGAACGCCCAGGCCCTCCAACTGCTCGAGTCCGGCATCCCGTCGCTGCGGTGCACGTGGGGCTATCCCTCCGAGGTGGGCATCGCCACCACCGTCTCCCTGATCGAACCCGCCGCGGCGGGTGACCTCGCGGGGTCGCTGGCGAACGCCGGGTTCTCCTGCGCCGACGCGCAGGGGGGCACCGCGTGCCGCCTCACCGAGACGCTCGTGGACTACGACGACAACCTCGTGGAGAAGGGCGAGACGCACTTCTTCCGCGGCAACGGCTGGCTCGCCACGGTGTGGCTGAACTACGGCCCGGAAGGCTACACCGAAGACATCGCCTCGATGATCTGGGGCTGAGCGCGCGCATGCCCTAGACTGTGCATCGGGGAAGAGACGCTTCGTCGCCGCAGTCGGCTGATGTATGCCCGTGGCGCGTCGTGCGTCGTCCCTGAGACCGCGGTCGTCCCGGCAACCGAGCCGCACGCGGTCACATGCACATCGATCCCGCCCCGGGACTCCCGAGGCATCCGGCATCCACGCCCAGGAGGAGCATGCCGCCCACGGCACCCGCCGCGCAGTCCACGTCGCGCCGCAGGAAGAACACGTCATCCCGACGCGATGACGAAGCGCCCATCATCCCGATCCTCGCCCGCAAGGTGCGCGAGGTCGAGGCGAAGTCCCAGCGCGGCAAGCTGGGACCCACCAACCGCGTGAAGTTCCAGGTGATCGCGTTCCTCGTCCGCGAGGAGCGCGCCCGGGTCAAGGCCGACACCGAGGTCACCGACGCCGCACGCGCCGAGCTGCTGAAGCGGCTCGACGGAGTGGCGACGATCCTCGCGAAGACCGCCGCGCGCGACACCTCGCTGATCCAGCTGCTCGAGGTCGACCAGGCCACGTCGCCGGTCGCCAAGCGCATGCGGCGGGACTGGCTGCTGGAATCGGGGGCGGAGCTTCCGCCGGACGAGCTCATCATCACCGACACCGTGCCCGTCGCGGCGCCCGTGGTCCCCGCCGCCATGAGCTCACGGCAGGTCGTGCCGCCGCAGGTCGAAGCACGCCGCGAGGCGAACCCGTTCCTGGCGCCGGACCTCCACCGCCGCAACCCCGCGGACACCCCTCGTCGCCGACTCGACGGCTGGGAGCTCATGGGCCCGCTGTACAAGGCGTTCGAGACCGGCGCCGGCGGCAGCGCGGCCTCGATGGACCTGCCCCCCATGCCGGAGTTCGATCGCCTGTCGCCCAAGGGCCTGGAGATCATGCCGCACCAGTCGCGGTTCCTGGAGTCGGTGCGTCACGGCCACCGCAGCTTCCTGCTGGCCGACGAGCCGGGTCTGGGAAAGACCGCGGAGTCGGTGCTGGCGGCATCCGTCGCCGACGCCTACCCGCTGCTGGTGGTCGTCCCCAACGTCGTCAAGATGAACTGGGCGCGCGAGGTGCACCGCTGGACGCCGCAGCGGCGCGCGACGGTCATCCAGGGTGACGGGGAGGACCTCGACGCGTTCGCCGACGTCTTCATCGTCAACTACGAGATCCTCGACCGCCACCTGTCCTGGCTCAGCTCGATCGGGCTGAAGGGCATGGTCGTCGACGAGGCCCACTTCATCAAGAACCTCTCGTCGCAGCGTTCGCAGAACGTGCTGGCGCTGGCGGGCCGCATCCGCGAGCAGACGAGCGACCCGCTCATGCTGGCGCTGACGGGAACCCCGCTGATCAACGACGTCGAGGACTTCGATGCGATCTGGCGGTTCCTCGGCTGGACCAACGGCGAGAAGCCCGGCCCCGAGCTGATGGAGAAGCTCGACGCGACGGGATTGACTCCGGCGGACAAGGCGTTCTACCCCGAGGCGCGGGAAGCGGTCATCTCGATGGGGATCGTGCGGCGCAAGAAGAAGGACGTCGCCGCGGACCTCCCCGACAAGCTGATCGCCGATCTCCCGGTGGAGCTGGACGACGAGTTCGGCCGCTCGATCAGGGCTGCGGAGCGCGAGCTGGGCGACCGTCTCGCGGCGAAGTACCGCCGCATCCTCGAAGCGCGTGGGGACCGGGTGTTCCTGGGCGACTTCGACGAGGACATCGTGCGGCTCGTCGCGCACAACGAGCTCGAAGAGGCCAAGGCCGCGGGTTCCGGCTCGGAGAACGTCTTCACCATGGTGCGGCGCATCGGCCAGGCCAAGGCGCTGCTCGCGGCGGACTACGCCGTGCAGCTGCAGCGGTCGGTGGGCAAGGTCGTCTTCTTCGCCAAGCACATCGACGTCATGGATGCCGCCGAGGCGCACTTCGCCGCGGCAGGGCTGCGCACCGTCTCGATCCGCGGCGACCAGACGACGCCCGCGCGCCAGGAGGCCATCGACGCGTTCAACAACGACCCGGGAGTGGGCATCGCGGTGTGCTCGCTGACGGCAGCCGGCGTGGGACTCAACCTGCAGGCGGCATCCAACGTCGTGCTCGCGGAGCTGTCGTGGACGGCGGCCGAGCAGACGCAGGCGATCGACCGCGTGCACCGCATCGGTCAGGGTGAGCCGGTCACGGCGTGGCGCATCATCGCGGCCCACACGATCGACACGAAGATCGCGGAGCTCATCGACTCGAAGCAGGGGCTCGCGGCCCGCGCACTGGACGGCGAGGCGGCGGAGGCGGCATCGACGGACTCGGTGCAGCTGTCGGCTCTCATGCATCTGCTGCGGCGGTCGCTCGGCGGCAGCTGACGCGCCGCTGCCGCCATCGTGGCCACAGATGGACGCGGCCCCGCCCCCCGGCGGGGCCGCGTCGCATTTCCTCCGGCCCGCGCGTCTGGCAGGCGACGGCGGGCGCCGATAGTGTCGAGGAAGGCAACGTGGCCGTACACATCACTGAAAGCTGACAGCAAGGACGTTCCATGAAGATCGGCATCCTCACCAGCGGCGGCGACTGCCCGGGCCTGAACGCGGTCATCCGCGGCGTCGTGCTCAAGGGCACGACCACCTACGACCTCGAGTTCGTCGGGATCCGCGACGGCTGGCGGGGCGTGGTGGACGCGGACTTCTTCCCGCTGACCCGCCACGAGGTGAAGGGCCTGTCCAAGGTCGGCGGCACCATCCTCGGCACCAGCCGCACGAACCCCTACGAGGGCCCCCGCGGCGGCGCGGAGAACATCGCCAAGACGCTCTACGGTCACCGCATCGACGGCATCATCGCCATCGGCGGCGAGGGCACCCTTGCCGCCGCGAACCGGCTGTCCAAGGACGGCATCAACGTGCTCGGCGTGCCCAAGACGATCGACAACGACCTGCGGGCCACCGACTACTCGTTCGGCTTCGACACGGCGGTCAACATCGCCACGGACGCGATGGACCGCCTGCGCACCACCGGCGACTCGCACCAGCGGTGCATGGTCGCCGAGGTCATGGGGCGTCACGTCGGCTGGATCGCCCTGCACGCCGGCATGGCCGCGGGCGCACACGTCATCTGCATCCCCGAGGTGCCGATGTCGATCGACGACATCTGCGAGCAGGTGTCCAAGGCCCACGACCGCGGCCGTGCGCCGCTGGTGGTCGTCTCGGAGGGCTTCAAGCTGAGCGGCATGGACGAGGCGTACAGCGACAAGGGCCTCGACGCCTTCAACCGCCCCCGCCTGGGCGGAATCGGCGAGATCATCGCGCCCGAGATCGAGCGCATCACCGGCATCGAGACGCGCGCGACGGTCCTCGGCCACATCCAGCGGGGTGGTTCGCCCTCGGCGTTCGACCGCGTGCTGGCGACCCGCCTGGGGCTGCACGCCGCAGACGCCATCGTCGATGGCGCGTGGGGCCAGATGGTGTCGATGAAGGGCACCGACATCGTGCGCGTCTCGTTCGAGGAGGCCCTCGGCGAGCTCAACACCGTGCCGCTGTACCGCTACGAAGAGGCTGCCGCGCTCTTCGGCTGACCTCGCGTCGTTGCGACCCCGGATCCCGGGAGACCGCCCCTGTCACGGGGAGGGCTCCCGGGATCACGGCGTTCCGGGGGCGGCGACGACCGCTGATCCCGCCCGCTCACGCGGGGTCGGCGACCCCCAGCACCTCCAGCAGCCACGCGAGCTCGAATGCGCGCTCCTTCCAGGAGTTGTAGCGCCCCGAGACGCCGCCGTGGCCGGCGACCATCTCGCACTTCAGCAGCGCATCGGCGCCGACCTCGCGCAGGCGCGCGACCCACTTGGCCGGCTCGACGTAGAGCACCCGGGTGTCATTGAGGGACGTCACGGCGAGGATGCGCGGGTAGGTGACGCCCTCGCGGACGTTCTCGTAGGGAGAGTACGACTTCATGTAGGCGTACACGTCGGCGTCGTGGAGGGGATCGCCCCACTCGTCCCACTCGATCACCGTCAGCGGCAGCGACGGATCGAGGATCGTGGTGAGGGCGTCGACGAAGGGCACCCCGGCCAGGATGCCGGCGAACAGCTCCGGTGCCAGGTTCGCCACCGCACCCATCAGCAGCCCGCCCGCCGAGCCGCCCTCGGCCACCATCCGGTCGGGGGAGGTGTAGCCGGCGGCCACCAGGTGCCGAGCGGCGTCCACGAAGTCGGTGAACGTGTTGCGCTTGTGCAGCAGCTTGCCGTCCTCGTACCACTGACGGCCCATCTCGCCGCCGCCGCGCACGTGGGCGACGGCGAAGACGACGCCGCGGTCCAGCAGCGACAGCCGCGCGACGGAGAAGCCGGGGTCGATGGAATGCTCGTAGGAGCCGTACCCGTAGAGGTGCAGCGGGCGGGGTCCCTCGGAGCCGGGGGTGCCGAACGAGCGCTTCCACACCAGCGACACCGGCACCTGCGTGCCGTCGGCGGCCGTCGCCCACACGCGCTCCTGCGCGTAGTCGGCGGCGACGTAGCCGCCCAGCACCGGCTGGCGCTTGCGCAGCAGCATCTCGCCGGTCGCCACGACGTAGTCGTACACCGTGCCGGGCGTGACGAAGGAGCCGTATCCCAGGCGCAGCACGGGCGGAGCCCACTCCGGGTTGCCCGACAGCCCCACGCTGTACAGCGGCTCGTCGAACGGGATCTCGTCGAGCGCCTCGGTGCTGTAGTCGAGCATCGCGAGCCGCTCGAGACCGTCGCGGCGGTAGCCGGCGACCGCCCAGTCGCGGAACGTCGAGACGCCCAGCAGGCGCCGACCGGGCTCATGCGGGATGACGGTGGCCCGGGCACCCGCGGGATCCGCGGCCGCGACCCGCACGAGCTCGAAGTCCAGCGCGCCGTCGTTGTGCAGCACGTACAGCACATCCTCGCCGTCGACGACCGCGTGCTCCGAGGAGTACTCCACGCCGTCGCGACGCGGCCACACCACGCGCGGGGCGCCCCGCAGGTCGTCGGCATCCAGCAGCCATTCCTCCGACGTCACCGATGAGCCCAGCTCGACCATCAGGAACCGGCGGCTGTGGGTGAAGCCCGCCCCGACCCAGTACCGCTCGTCGGGCTCGGAGAAGATCCGGGCGTCTTCGGCGACGGGTGTGCCCAGTTCGTGCAGCCACACCGTGTCGGGTCGCCATGCGTCGTCGACGGTCGTGTAGACGATGAACCGGGCGTCGGGGGAGAAGGTCGCGCCGGCGAACGTGCCGGGGATCTCGTCGGGGAGCGTCTCGCCGGTGGCGAGGTCGCGCACCCGCACCGTGTAGCGCTCGTCGCCTTCGACGTCGACGCCATACAGCAGCAGGGCGCCGTCGTCGCTGACCTCGAAGCTGCCGAGCGAGAAGAAGTCGTTGCCCTCGGCTTCGACGTTGCCGTCGAGCAGGACCTGCTCGCCGGGGACGGGCGTGCCGGGCGTGAGCGCCGGCGGGGTCCAGTCCTCGGGGGATGCCAGGGGGGCGCGGCAGTGGATCGCGTACTGCCGGCCCTCCTCGGTGCGGGCGTAGTACCACCAGCTTCCGCGCCGCGTCGGCACCGACAGGTCGGTCTCGAGGGTGCGGCCCTTGATCTCCTCGAAGATCCGCTCGCGCAGCGGCGCCAGATGCGCGGTGCGGGCTTCGGTGTAGGCGTTCTCGGCTTCGAGGTGGGCGATCACCCCCGGGTCGTCCTTGGCTCGCAGCCATTCGTACGCGTCGACGACGGTATCGCCGTGGTGCGTGCGCTCCCGCGGACGCCGTTCGGCGACGGGGGGAGCGGGGGAGTCCTGGGGCGTCTGCGCGGTGGCGGTCACCCTCTCACGCTAGTCGGCCCCGCGCGCCGCGCCTGAACGTCGCCGCAGAACAGCGCCGGTCGGTAAGAATCGCGGGCGCGGATGTGCGAAGATTTCTGTCGGCTCGGTAAACGGAGCACAACTACCCGCTGAACTGTTCGTTCGCACGGCCGACATCGTCGGCACCCTTCCCCCCATCTCCTGACGGAAAGCGAACGGTGGAAACCGCAGCCCTCATCGTCGTGCTGGTGATCGCACTGGCGCTCTTCTTCGACTTCACCAACGGCTTCCACGACACCGCCAACGCGATGGCCACGCCCATCGCGACCGGTGCCCTCAAGCCCAAGACCGCGGTGCTGCTGGCCGCCGTCCTCAACCTCGTCGGCGCGTTCCTTTCCACCGAGGTGGCCAAGACCATCTCGGGAGGGATCATCCGCGAGGAGGAGATCTCCGCCTCGATCTTCCCGTCGATCATCTTCGCCGGCCTCATCGGCGCGATCACCTGGAACATGCTCACCTGGCTGCTGGGCCTGCCCTCCAGCTCGTCGCACGCGCTGTTCGGCGGCCTCATCGGCGCGACCCTCGTCGGGGCGAGCGCAGCGGCCATCGATGTGGGCGTGGTGATGTCGAAGGTCGTGCTCCCGGCGCTGATCGCGCCGCTCACGGCCGGCATCATCGCGTTCACGGTCACCAAGCTCGCCTACGCGATGACCCGCCGCTACGACAACAAGCCCGACGGCCGCGACGGGTTCCGCTGGGGACAGATCTTCACGTCGTCGCTCGTCGCGCTGGCGCACGGCACCAACGACGCGCAGAAGACGATGGGTGTCATCACCCTCGCGCTCATCACCGTCGGCTGGCAGACCGCCGCGCAGCCTCAGCTCTGGGTGATCGTCGCGTGCGCCGTGACCATCGCGCTCGGCACCTACATGGGCGGCTGGCGCATCATCCGCACGCTCGGCAAGGGTCTCACCGACGTCAAGCCGGCGCAGGGCTTCTCCGCCGAGGCGTCCACGGCGTCCACGATCCTCGCCTCCAGCGCCCTGGGCTTCGCCCTGTCGACGACGCAGGTCGCCTCGGGATCGGTCATCGGGTCGGGTCTCGGCCGGCGCGGCTCGAAGGTGCGCTGGCGCACGGTGGGGCGCATCATGGTCGGCTGGCTGCTGACCCTGCCGGCCGCCGGCGCGGTCGGCGCGCTCGCCGCCCTCGTCGTGGTGTGGCTGGGCCAGGTCGTCGGCGTGCTGGTCGGTGCTGTCGCGGCCATCGCGATCATCCTGGCCATCTTCCTGCGCTCGCGTCGCAACGCCGTCACCTCCGCCAACGCGATGAGCGGGGTCGCCGAGTCCGCCGGGGCGGTCAAGGTCAAGCGCAACCCGCCGCCCACCCGCCGGCAGCGCGCGCTGCAGCGCCGCGAGGCGAAGGCGGCGAAGGCGGCGAAGGAGGCCGCGCGCACGCGGGGCGACGGCGGGGAGGAAGGCCGATGAACATCGCGATCAACTGGGTGGCCTTCGCCGAGGTCTTCATCGCCGCCCTCATCGCCGCGGTCGTGGTGGTGGGCTTCTACGCGCTGGGTCTTCGGATGCTGGTGCGCGCCGGCCGTGCGCCCGTCGTGGCGCCGGCGGAGTTCACCGACGCCATCACGGTGATCAGTGAGAAGCAGGCGCGGCGTGCGGCGAAGGCGGCCGCCAAGTCGGCAGCCCGCAGTCCGCTCAGCGACGGCGAGAAGACCCTCGCCCTGGTCGGCGCGTACGCCTCGTTCTCCGTCTGCGGCCTGGCCGTTCTCGGCGGGCTGCTCATCATCCTCTTCAACCACTGACGTCCGCCGGCGCGTTGCGCGCCACCGTGTGACGTCGGCGGCCCCACCTAGACTTTCGGCCATGCAACCAGTGCAGTGGGGAAGCCATCCGCCGGCACGTCGCGTGATCGTGCACCTGAGCGACACGCACCTGCTCGGGCGCGGAGCGCGCCTGGCCGGCAGGTTCGACGTCACCGCGAACCTCGACGCCACGCTGGCTGCCGTCGAGCGGCTGGGGGTGCGTCCCGACGCCCTGGTGTTCACCGGCGACCTCACCGATCTCGGCGAGCCCGAGGCGTACCGGGCGCTCCGCGCCGCCGTCGAGCCGGTGGCCGCACGACTGGGCGCGCCGGTCGTGTGGGTCGCCGGCAACCACGACGAACGCCCCGAACTGCGACGCGACCTGCTCGGGCTGCCGGCCAGCCAGGAGCCGGTGACCGGCGTGTGGGACCTGGGTGGCCTGCGTCTCATCGCCCTCGACACCACCGTTCCCGGCTGGCACCACGGAGACCTCGACGCGACCCAGCTCGATTGGCTGCGCGCGCAGCTGCGACACCCCGCGCCGCTGGGCACCCTGCTGGCGATGCACCACCCGCCGCTTCCCAGCCACATCCCCCTCTTCGACATCCTCGAGCTGCGCCACCAGGCGTCGCTGGCCGAGGCCATCGCCGGCACGGACGTGCGCGGCATCCTCGCCGGCCACCTGCACTATTCGACGTCGGGCACGTTCGCCGGCGTCCCCGTGAGCGTCGCATCCGCCACCTGCTACACGATGAACCTGCAGCGGCCGCCGGAAGAGGTCAACGGCATGGATGCCGCGCAGGCGTTCCACCTGGTGCACGTCTACGACGACACGATCACGCACTCCGTCGTCC
The DNA here is from genome assembly GCF_030246945.1 of Microbacterium sp. zg-Y1090. NCBI lineage: Bacteria > Bacillati > Actinomycetota > Actinomycetes > Micrococcales > Microbacteriaceae > Microbacterium > Microbacterium wangruii. The sequence goes on along the minus strand of NZ_CP126742.1, from coordinate 2,238,137 downwards.
CCGTCGTCGACGCCCCCACGGGGGACTTCTTCAGCGCCGAGTGGGTCCAGCGCATGGACGCGCTCACCGCGGAGGAGCGGATGGAGGCGTTCTCGCGCAAGCCGGCCCGCTGAGCCGGCCCGGGTCGGTGGTGCGGGGTCCGCGGGTAGGCTCAGTGGCATCTATCACACCGCCGTGAGCACCCACAAGGACGCACCATGACACTCGACGACACCCCTCCGACCCGCACCGAGACCGACTCGTTGGGATCGATGGAGATTCCCGCCGACGCCTACTGGGGGGTGCACACCGCACGGGCGCTGGCGAACTTCCCCATCTCCCAGCGGCCGATCTCGGTCTACCGCGACCTGGTGTGCGCGCTGGCCATGGTCAAGCAGGCCTCCGCGCGGGCGAATCTCGAGATCGGGGTGCTCGACGCCGAACGGGCCGACCTCATCGACCGGGCTGCGCAGCGGGTGATCGAGGGCGAGTTCCACGATCAGTTCGTCGTCGGCGTCGTGCAGGGCGGGGCGGGGACGTCCACCAACATGAACGCCAACGAGGTCATCACCAACGTGGCGCTCGAGATGGCGGGCCGGCCCAAGGGCGACTACGCCTTCCTGTCGCCGATCGACCACACCAACCGCAGCCAGTCCACCAACGACGTCTACCCCACCGCGATCAAGGTGGGGCTGGGGCTGGACCTGCGCACGCTGCTCGAGGAGCTCGACCTGCTGCGGCAGTCCTTCCTGGCGAAGGCGGTCGAGTTCCACGACGTGCTGAAGGTGGGGCGCACGCAGCTGCAGGACGCCGTGCCGATGACGCTCGGGCAGGAGTTCCACGGATTCGCCACCACGCTCGGCGAGGACCACTCCAGGCTCACCGAGAACGCGTCGCTGCTGTACGAGATCAACATGGGCGCCACCGCCATCGGCACCGGCATCACGGCGCATCCGGGGTACTCCCGGGCCGTGCTTCGTCACCTGCGTGAGATCTCCGGGCTCGACCTGGAGACCGCGGTGGACCTCGTCGAATCCACCAGCGACACCGGCTCGTTCATGTCGTTCTCGTCGTCGCTCAAGCGCAACGCCATCAAGCTGTCGAAGATCAGCAACGACCTGCGGCTGCTCTCCAGCGGTCCTCAGGCGGGATTCGGCGAGATCAACCTGCCACCGCGTCAGGCCGGCTCCAGCATCATGCCCGGCAAGGTCAACCCCGTCATCCCGGAGGTGGTGAACCAGGTCGCGTTCTCGGTCGCGGGAGCCGATCTGACCATCACGATGGCCGTCGAGGGCGGGCAGCTGCAGCTGAACGCGTTCGAGCCGATCATCGCGCACTCGCTGTTCCAGTCGATCACGTGGATGCGCCGCGCGATGCGCACGCTGCGGGTCAACTGCGTCGACGGCATCACCGCCAACCGCAAGCGCCTGGGCGCCATGGTGGGCTCGTCGGTCGGCGTCGTGACGGCGCTGACGCCCTTCATCGGGTATGCCGCCGCGGCTGCGCTGGCCAAGACCGCGCTGCTGACGGGGCGCAACGTCGGCGACCTGGTCGTGGAGGCAGGCCTCATGACTCGCGCCGACGTCGACAAGCAGCTGTCGCCGGCACGCCTGTCGGGACTCGAGACGGCGACCGCCGCGATTCCCATCGTCACGGCCGCCGATAGCATCATCGAGGCCTGAACGCGTGCGGTTGTCGCGCGGCGCACCGCCCCGCTAGCGTCGACACGACCTTTGCGCGACCATCACAACGCGACCGTCACACACGACGTTCCGATCGAGGAGAGACATGTCCGACCCCCAGAACCCCAACGAGCCGACGCCTGAGCACGCCGGCGACGCGGCTGCGCAGCCCGTGGGCGAGCCGGCTGCTCCGCCCGTGGGCGATGCACCCCTGGCGCCGCCGCAGGCGCCGCCGGCCTACTCCGCCGCCCCGTCCTACGGCGGCGCGCCGGCCTACGGCGCACCGCCGGCGTACGACCCCAACGCCGCGCCGGCGTACTCCGCCGCACCCACCTACCCTGGTGCGCCGGGCGCTCCCGCCGGCTACGGCCCCGACGCCCCCGTGCCGGGCAAGACCCTCGGCATCGTGGCGTTCGTGCTGTCGTTCTTCGCCCAGCCGGTCAGCCTCATCCTCGGCATCGTGGCGCTCGTGCAGAGCAAGAAGGCCGGCGTCAAGAACAACTGGGCCCTCGCAGCGATCATCATCAGCGCCGTGCTGCTGGTGCTGTCGATCATCCTCGTGATCGTGCTCGTCACCGTCGTCTTCGGGGCGTACAACGAGGCCTGCGATCAGCTCGGATCCGGCATCTGGCAGCTGACCGACGGCACGACCATCACCTGCGACTGAGCGTCGCCGGCCGACCCCCGTGCACCGCGAGGTGCGCGGGGGTCAGTCGTTGATGCGGCAGTGCGTGGTCAGCTCACCGATGCCCTCGACGCCCACGGTGACCGTGGAACGGTCGCGCAGGAAGATCTGGGGATCGCGTGAGTACCCCGCTCCGCCGGGGCTCCCCGTGGAGATGAGGGTGCCCGGCAGCAGGGTCGCCGACGCGGAGAGGTGAGACACCAGCGTGGCGACGGAGCGGATCATCTGGCCGGTGCTGGCATCCTGCACCGTCTGGCCGTCGACGACAGCCCAGATGTGCAGGTTCTGCGGGTCGGGGATCTCGTCGGCGGTCACGACGTAGGGGCCGGTCGGGGTGAACCCGTCGAACGACTTGCAGCGCGACCACTGGGCCTCGGAGAACTGGATGTCGCGGGCCGTGATGTCGTTGACGACGGTGTAGCCCCAGACGTGGTCGAGCGCGTCGTCGGGGGAGACGTCCTTCGCGGGCCGGCCGATGATCACGCCGAGCTCGGCTTCGTAGTCGACCGATTCGCTCAGCGACCGCGGCCATGTGGTCGTCGCCCCGTGCGCCGTGAGGGAGTTGGGCCACAGCACGAAGACCGTCGGGGCCGTGTCGGCCTTGAGCCCCAGCTCGCTGGAGTGCGCGGCGTAGTTCAGGCCGATGGCGAGCACGACCGGTGGGTCCAGCACCGCCGACGCGAACGACAGACCCGCCACCGGATGCCAGGTCGTCGCGGCGTCGGCCGCGTCGCGCACCCGCGACAGCAGGTCGTCGCCGCCGGCGATCAGTTCCGGCAGCAGCCCGGGAGCACCCGGGAACAGCTCGTCGACGAGGGCGACGGTGCCGTCGCGGACGACGGCCAGCCGGGGCGGCGTCCCCGCGGACGTGATCACGTGGGCGAAGCGCATCGTTTCAGGCTACCGGTGCGCCGGTGCCCGGGGCCGCCGGCGATCGGCCTCTAGGCTGTGCGTCGTGCCGTACACCTCCGCGCTGTCCCAGCCCCACCCCGGCCAGGCGGCGCCCATCGCGCCGGCGCCCGCGTCGCCGCCGGTGGTGCCGGTTCCCGCGCGGCGCGGGCGCAGCGCGCCCATCTGGATCATGGGCGTCCTGGTGCTGCTGCTGGTCGGGCTCGTGGCGTATCTGCTGACGTTCCTCGGCGCTGCGGCGTCGGTGATCGGCATGCTGCTGGCCCTCGTGCCGCTGGTGGGCGTGCTGCTGGCGGTGCGGATCGTCGACCGATGGGAGCCGGAGCCGGCATCGCTGGTGGTCTTCGCCGTCGCGTGGGGCGCCATCGCCGCCGTGGCGATCACGCTGCTGGTGGACCTGCTCGTCGTGCGGGCGATCGGCGCCGACGGCTCGGCGGCCCGCGAGGCGTTCTCGACGGTCGTGCAGGCGCCGCTGGTGGAGGAGGCGGCCAAGGGACTGGGGGTGCTGGCGATCTTCGCCTTCGCCCGTCGGGCCTTCGACGGCCCCGTCGACGGGATCGTCTACGGCGCGCTGGTCGGTGCGGGCTTCGCCTTCACCGAGAACATCCTGTACTTCGCCACCAGCCTGCTCCAGGGCGGGGTCGCCGAGACGACGGTGACCTTCTTCGTCCGCGGCATCCTCTCGCCGTTCGCGCACGTGATGTTCACCGCCGTCACCGGCTACGCCCTCGGCCGGGCGGCGCGCCGCGGCGCCGGCGTCGCCGCGACGACCCGCCCGTGGCTGCTGGGCATGCTGGGCGCGGTGGTGCTGCACGCGGTGTGGAACGGGTCGGCGGTGTTCGCCGACTTCTTCGCCCTCTACGCCACCCTGCAGGTGCCGCTGTTCCTGCTGTTCATCCTCGGCGTCGTCCTGCTGCGGCGGGAGGAGGCCCGGCTGACGCGGGAGCGACTGGGGGAGTACGCCGCGGCGGGGTGGTTCACTGCGGGCGAGGTGGACATGCTCGCCACGGGCGCAGGCCGCCGGCGCGCACTGGCCTGGGCGCAGCGGCTCCCCGGCGACCGGCGAAGGGTGATGAAGGAGTACATCACGGATGCCACGGCGCTCGCCGCCGCGCGCGAGCGGGCGCTGTCGGGTCGTGACCCCCACGCCGCCGAGGACGAGCGGGTCTTCCTCGCCCGCGCGGTGTCGGCACGCACGGCGCTGTTCGGACGGTAGACCGGCAACGCCCAGAACGCGATTCAGCGCCCGGTGCCGCGGCGATGCCTGCGTGTCTCCCGGGCGCTGAATCGATCTGAGTCCCATGATCCTCGCGCGTCTTTCCGGTGTCAAGCCGACACGCGCTCGCGTTGACCCGCTCCGCCGGCTCCGGTTGGATGGGGGGATGACTGACAACCGCAGCAAGCCCGAATTCGACGCCCCCACCGGTCCCGCCCCCTCCGAACTGGTGATCCGCGACCTCATCGTGGGCGACGGTGCAGAGGCGAAGCCCGGCGACACCGTCACCGTCCACTACGCCGGCGTCGAGTACGACTCCGGCGAGGAGTTCGACTCGTCCTGGAGCCGCGGCGAGAGCATCCAGTTCCCGCTGCGCGGCCTCATCCAGGGCTGGCAGGACGGCATTCCCGGCATGAAGGTCGGCGGGCGTCGTGAGCTGATCATCCCGCCGCACCTGGCGTACGGTCCCGCCGGCGGCCACTTCCTCGGCGGCAAGACCCTCGTCTTCATCATCGACCTCCTCGCGGTCGGCTGACCCCGCGATACCCGAACGCTCAGAAGGGGCGGATGCTTCGGCATCCGCCCCTTCTGCGCGCTCGGCGGGCCTCTTGCGGCGTGCGATGGGCGGTCCTACGGTGTAGCCGCGCGCCGGCGGCGCGGGGCACGGAAGGACACGTCGCATGAACTTCGCCATCAGCATCCTGTTCCGCGCGATCCCGCTGCTCATGGGAGCGGTGTGCCTGAGCTTCGGGTGGTACGTCTTCGCCGGCGGCGACGACCCCGCCCACCGCACGGCCGGCCACGTGCTGGTGTCACTGACGGCCATCTGCATCGCGCTGTTCACGACGGCGGCGATGATCATCCGTCAGCTCACCCGCACCTTCGGCCCGCTCTGGAAGGTGGTGCTCCCGGTGCTCGGCTACGGCGTGGCGGCGACCACGGCGGTGTGGGGCCTGGTGCTGCGGGGCGGACCATCCAACGCCGACTTCGTCGCCGGCCACGTGGTGTTCGGCGTGGGGCTGATCGCCGCGTGCGTCACCACGGTCGCGGTGGCATCGAGCGCGTTCACCCTCATCACCGCCAACGCGGCGCGGCGGCACGAGGACGGCCCGCCCGCCGACGCCTACGGGCGGTCGGTGCTCGTGGCGCTGATCTGCATCCCCGCGGTGTGCGCGCTCGTGCTCATCGTCTGGGCCTCGGTCTTGCTGACGGACTCCGCCGAGGCGCCGCGGTACGTCGCGGGTCACGTCATGATGGGCCTTGGCGCGATCTGCGCCAGTCTGATCTCCCTGGTGGCGACGGTGGGCCGCCAGGTGCGCAACGAGTTCGACGAGCCGGAGAGATGGGCGTGGACCCTCTGGGTGCTGCTCATGGGCAGCGCCGCCATCCTCTGGGGCGTGGTCGTGCTGGTCGCTTCCGACCGCCCCGAGCGGCTCGCGCCCGGCTGCATTCTCATCGGCCTGGGGCTCGTCTGCTACAGCATCATCTCCAAGGTGTTCCTGCTGGCCTCGGTGTGGCGCCGGCACTTCGAGCTCGCCAACCGCGTGCCCCTCATCCCGGTCTTCACCTGCCTGGCCTGCCTGTTCTTCGCGGCGTTCCTCGCCGAGGCCGCGATCACCGACCCCGGGTTCTTCATCCCTGCCCGGGTTCTCACCGGCCTCGGGGCGGTGTGCTTCACCCTCTTCTCCATCGTGTCGATCCTCGAGGCGGGGACCTCGGGAAAATCCTGAGGATCAATTTCCATTCACGGGAATAGACACTCCGTCGCGGCCGTTCACCCTTCCCAGACGCCGGAACCGCCGGCCGCACGATGGAGGACCACATGACCGACGCGACGAGCGCCACCACGATCGAGATCCCCGGCTACAAGGCCGGCACCTGGGTGCTGGACCCCTCGCACAGCGAGGTGACGTTCAGCGTGCGTCACATGATGATCTCGAAGGTCCGCGGCACGTTCGACGTCAAGAGCGCCACCATCATCGCTCCCGAGAACCCCCTCGAGGTGAGCGTCGTGGCCTCGGCCGACGTCGCCTCGGTTAACACCAACGACGAGGGTCGCGACGCGCACCTGCGCTCGGCGGACTTCTTCGACGCCGAGAACCACCCGACGCTGGACTTCGTGTCCACCGGTGTGCGCGTGGAGAACGGCGACTTCCTCGTGGACGGCGACCTCACCATCCGCGGCATCACCCGCCCGGTGACCTTCGACCTCGACTTCGGCGGCTTCGGCGTCGACCCGTGGGGCAACTACAAGGCCGGCGCGACGGCCAAGACCGTCATCAACCGCGAGGACTTCGGTCTGGTGTGGAACGCGGCACTCGAGACCGGCGGCGTGCTGGTGGGCAAGGACGTCACGATCACGCTCGACCTGCAGGGTTCGCTCCAGGCCTGACGCCACGACGGGCGGATGCCGCAGACCTCCCGGGGTCAGGCGGCATCCGCCCGTCGCCGTCTGCGCGGCCGCAGGCGATCCTGCGCCAGCAGGATGCCGAGGAAGACCAGCACCGCGCCGGCCGGCTCGTTCCAGTGCAGTCGCTCGCCGAGCAGCACGATGCCCAGTGCCACTCCCACGACGGGCGTGATGTAGGTGACGGTCGATGTGCGGGTGGGCCCCCAGGCGCGCAGCACGTTCTGGTTCCAGATGTAGGCGACGCCCGTTCCTGCGCACCCGAGCGCCAGCAGGCTCAGGACGATCCAGAGGTCCACGCGCACGGGGGTCGCCGCCACGAGGGGCGTGAGGGCGAGCATGATGACGGCCGCGATGCCGATGTTGACGAAGGAGAACACCAGAGCGCTCATCCCGGAGTCGGCGACGAAGCGGCGCATGTACGCCAGGCTGAAGCCGTAGCAGGCGGTGGCGCCGAGGATGGCGAGCTGCGCGAGGAGGCTCTGCGACAGATCGAGTCCCTGCCACGGCGCGATGATCACCATCACCCCGGCCACGCCCACGAGGATGCCGGCGATCTGCACGGGCTTCAGGCGTTCGACGCGGAACACCGCCCACGCCATGACCGCGGTCATGATCGGCGTGGTGGCGTTGTAGATGCTCGCAAGGCCCGAGGTCACGTGCTGCTGCGCCCACGAGAACAGCAGGAACGGCACGACGCAGAACGACAGCGCCAGCACCGTCATGTGCCCCCAGACCCGCAGTCGGCGCGGCAGCCGGTCGCGGCGGGCGGCGACGAACAGTCCGAGGGTGAGCGCGCCGAGCACCAGCCGGCTCCACACCACCTGTGCAGGGGAGACGCCTTCGAGGGCGACCTTCATGAACAGGAAGCTCGATCCCCAGATGACGCCCGTCAGCACGAACTGCACGATGAGCACGCCCTGGCGGGGTGCCGCTACGCCGGCAACGGCGAGGGGAGCGGATGCGGTGGCCACGCCGTGACTCTAGCCCCGGGCGCCGACGTCGCCCCGGCCGGTCGGATGCGACGGCCGGAATCCGCCGATACCCGACCGGATCCCTGCGTCCCGCGTCCGGCATCTCACCGGCCGGGCGCCTGATAGACTCTCCAGGTTGCCGTTAGATCGGCCGCGGATAAAGAGAGCCCACGTATCAGGCGTCGGGCGCCGCGCAACGAGGAGAGAGGGGATCACCTATGGCACTGGAAGCAGACGTCAAGAAGGCGATCATCGAAGAGTACGCGACGCACCCCGGTGACACCGGATCCCCCGAGGTGCAGGTCGCGATGCTGACGCAGCGCATCAAGGACCTCACCGAGCACCTCAAGGAGCACAAGCACGACCACCACTCGCGTCGTGGGCTGTTCCTGCTCGTCGGTCAGCGCCGCCGTCTGCTCGGCTACCTCCAGGACATCGACATCGCGCGTTACCGCTCGCTGATCGAGCGTCTCGGACTGCGCCGCTAAGTCGCAACCAGCGTTCAATCGCGCAGAACTTCTTGAAGGCCGCCCCGGGTGTGGGGCGGCCTTCGTCGTCTGCGCGGTCAGCGCGACGCGCGGTCGCCGGGGGAGGAGCGTGGCCGGTCCGGTGCCCGCCGCGAGCCCGTCGGACCGTTGGCGTGCCCCTCGCGCTGCGCGAGGGTCGGGTCGGCGAACAGCCAGCGCGGGCGGGGTTCGACGAGCGGGCGGAACACCGTGCGCACCGGCCGGGTGGCCAGCCCCAGCGCGATGGCGACCGATGCCACGGCGACCAGGGGGAGCCAGAACCAGGTGGGATCGAGTCCGCGCAGCACGCCGGACTCGCGGAACGGGTACAGCACGAACGAGTGCAGCAGATAGACGTACATCGTGTACTGCCCGAAGCGGGTCCACCAGCGGTCCCGCCGGGGCACGAGGGTGAGGAAGGCCACCGTGAGCACCAGCGCGATCCCCATCAGCAGCAGTCGCACGCCGCCGGCCCACCAGTGCGCCGCGCCCAGGTCGGCGTACCCGCTGTCGTAGAACAGCCACGCCCTCAGCCCCATCTCCTGCCAGTCCGCCACGAAGAACCAGGCGGCCCAGCCTGCCGCCGCGATCACCCCCGCCGCTGCCACGACGACCCACCACGCCCGCGACCGCAGCAGGTCGAGCCTGGCGACGATGTCGCGGTCACGCAGCCACCAGCCCAGCGTGAAGAAGAACAGCAGGCCGAGGGTGCGCGACAGCGACAGCGTCGAGTCGATGCTCGGCAGGTAGCCCGCGCCCACCGAGACCGCGAGGGCCCACAGCAGCGGCTGCTTCAGCAGCGCCAGGTACGGCAGCACGAGGCGGAAGATGCCGAGGGCGAGCAGGAACCACAGCGTCCATGAGGGCTGTGTCGGGTCGGGGTTCGCCGAGCCCTCGATGATCCACTTGGTGAGGGTCCACAGTCCCTCGAAGACCAGGTACGGCGCGAGGATGTCGGTGATGACGCGGGCCATCTGGCGCTGGTTCGGAGGGCCGGCCTTGGAGAAGTAGCCGGAGATGATCGCGAAAGCCGGCATGTGGAAGGCGTAGACGAGCAGGTACACCGCCAGGGCGATATCGGAGTCGTACGTCAGCCGCTGCACGGCGTGCCCGAGCACGACGAGTGTGATGCACGCGAAGCGTGCGTTGTCCCAGAAAGGCACGCGCCGCTTCTGCCGGGCGGCCGGCTGCGCAGCGGCGCCGGGGGAGAGTGCGTCGTTCATCGCGGCCAGGCTACCCGCGGGTCCCATCTGGCCGGTGGGGCGTGCATCGGCGGGAATAACCTGGTATCCCACGCGTTGGACGAGGTATATTCATTTGCATAGAACGGGTGCCGACGGCATCCGGGAGCGGAGAGCGACCGTGGACGACACCAGCACCGGCACACAGATGCAGTTCGGCATCTTCACCGTCAGCGACATCACGCAGGACCCCACCACCGGTCGCACGCCCAGCGAGGCGGAGCGCATCCAGGAGACCCTCACGATCGCCGAGCACGCCGAGGCCGTCGGGCTCGACGTCTTCGCCCTGGGGGAGCACCACAACCCGCCGTTCTGGTCGTCCTCGCCCACGACGACGCTGGCGTACATCGCCGCGCGCACCGAGCGGCTCATCCTGTCGACGGCCACGACGCTCATCACCACGAACGACCCGGTGAAGATCGCCGAGGACTACGCCATGCTGCAGCACGTGTCGGGCGGGCGCATGGACCTCATGCTCGGCCGCGGCAACACCGGGCCGGTCTACCCGTGGTTCGGCAAGGACATCCGGCAGGGGCTTCCGCTCGCCATCGAGAACTACGCGCTGCTGCACAAGCTGTGGCGCGAGGACGTCGTGGACTGGGAGGGGAAGTTCCGCACGCCTCTGCAGGGATTCACCTCGACCCCGCGCCCGCTGGACGGGGTGGCGCCGTTCGTCTGGCACGGCTCGATCCGCACCCCCGAGATCGCCGAGCAGGCGGCGTACTACGGCGACGGCTTCTTCGCCAACAACATCTTCTGGCCGGCCGAGCACTACCAGCGCCTCATCGACCTGTACCGCCAGCGCTTCGCGCACTACGGCCACGGCACCCCGCAGCAGGCGATCGTGGGGCTGGGCGGACAGGCGTTCATGGCGAAGAACTCCCAGGATGCCGTGGCGCAGTTCCGTCCCTACTTCGACAACGCGCCGGTCTACGGACACGGCCCGTCGCTGGAGGACTTCAGCGAGATGACGCCGCTGACCGTCGGATCCCCGCAGCAGGTGATCGACCGCTATGCCGGCATGCGCGACATCTTCGGCGACTACCAGCGTCAGCTGTTCCTGATGGATCACGCCGGTCTTCCGCTGAAGACCGTGCTCGAGCAGCTGGACTTCCTCGGCGGGGAGGTCGTGCCGGTTCTGCGCAAGGAGTTCGCGGCGGATCGCCCGGCCGAGGTCCCCGACGCCCCCACCCACGCCGCACGGGTGGCGGCCACCTACGGAGACGCCGCTCCCCGCCAGGCCCGCCCGCGGGCCAACCGGGGGGACAACCTCAGCGGTCCTTCGCCCTACCAGGACGCGCCCGTCGGCGCGGGGGCGGCCTTCGGCCTGGGCGGCGGCGCGCGATGAGCGCCCGCCGCATCGCCGTGGTCTCGGCGGGGCTGTCCAACCCGTCCTCCACCCGCATGCTCGCCGATCGGCTGGCGGCGGCGACCCAGCGCGAACTGGCGGAGCGGGGCCAGGAGGTCCGCATCGACACCATCGAGCTGCGCGACCTCGCCCACGACGTCGTCAACAACCTGCTCACCGGCTTCGCGCCTCCGGCACTCGAGACCGCGATCAACACCGTGGTCTCGGCCGACGGCGTCATCGTCGTCACGCCGATCTTCTCGACGAGCTACTCGGGCCTGTTCAAGTCGTTCATCGACATCCTCGACCCCGACGCGCTCACCGGGATGCCGGTGCTCATCGGCGCCAACGCGGGGACCGCGCGCCACTCGCTGGCCATCGACTACGCCATCCGGCCGCTGTTCACGTACCTGCACGCGGAGCCCGTGAGCACGGGGGTGTTCGCCGCCTCGAGCGACTGGGGAGCGAGCCCGGACGACGTGGCTCCTCTGGCGGCTCGGATCGAACGGGGCGCCAAGGAGCTGGCCGAGGCGATCGCGCGGCGGCAGCCGTCGGCATCCCAGGACCCGTTCGACCCCAGCCGCTATCTGGGCGAGGGGCGCTCCTTCGGCCACCTGCTCGGGGGGCTGGCGGGGGAGTAGCGCGTCCGGGCCGATCGGGCGGCCCTGGTAGCGTCAGGGCACGGTGTCCGGTGGACTCCGGCAACGGGACGAGGACGCTCATGGCCGCACACCATCCGCACACGCTGGGCGTCGTCGGCGCCTCGCTCAAGCCGGACGAGCACCGCGTGCCCCTGCATCCGGGGCATCTGGAGCGCATCCCCGACGACCTGCGTCCGCACGTGCTGCTCGAGGCCGGCTACGGCGAGCGCTTCGGCGTGCCGGACGAGCAGCTCCGCCCGCTCGTGGGCGGTGTGCTGGGCCGCGACGAGCTCTTCGCCGCCGCGGACGTGCTTCTCCTGCCGAAGCCGCAGCACGCGGATGTGCAGCAGATGCGAGACGGTCAGACCCTCTGGGGCTGGCCGCACCTCGTGCAGGACGAGCACATGACGCAGCTCGCGCTGGACAAGTCCCTCACGATGATCGCGTTCGAGGCGATGAACCACTGGGGCAGTGACGGCACGTTCGGCCTCCACGTCTTCCACAAGAACAACGAGCTCGCGGGATACTGCTCCGTGATCCATGCGCTGCAGCTGTGCGGGTCCACCGGCGACTACGGGCGGCGCCTCAGCGCCGTCGTCATCGGCTTCGGCGCGACCGCCCGCGGCGCGGTCACCGCGCTGCACGCCCACGGCATCCACGATGTGCGGGTCCTCACCAACCGCGCGGCCGCCTCGGTCGCCGCACCCATCCACGCGACGCAGATCAGCCAGTTCGACCACGACGGTCCGTACGTCAGCGAGGTCATCACCGACGAGGGACGTGTTCCGCTCGCGCCCTTCCTCGCCGAGAGCGACATCGTCGTCAACTGCACCCTGCAGGACCCCAACCATCCCCTGCTGTATCTGCGCATCGAGGACCTCGCCGCCTTCCGCGACGGGAGCCTCATCGTGGATGTCTCCTGCGATGAGGGCATGGGGTTCGAGTGGGCGCGGCCGACCGGCTTCGCCGACCCGATGTTCACCGTCGGAGGCGGCATCAACTACTACGCGGTGGACCACAGCCCGTCGTACCTGTGGAACTCGGCGAGCTGGGAGATCAGCGAGGCGCTTCTGCCGTTCCTCCCCACGGTCATGGCGGGTCCGCAGGCGTGGGCGTCGAATGAGACCATCGCGCGGGCGATCGAGGTGCGCGACGGCGAAGTGCTCAACCCGGCGATCCTGGAGTTCCAGCACCGCCTCGCGGAGAAGCCGTACGCCGTGCAGACCCGCTGAGGGGCGGCTCAGCCGCTCTTGCGGCGGAACTCGCGCTTGAGGGAGGCGGGGCCGTGGCTCTCATGCACGGCCGAATCGGCGTCGAGATGCGCTTCGCCCTTGCGGTGCTGGGCGTTCTTCTTGTCCAGCGCCTCCTTGAACTTGCGCTTCATCTCCTCGGATGCCGCGTCGGCGGGCTTGTCAGGGGTGCTCATGGGGTCAACCCTAGGCGGACGATGCTCGGACGGCGACCACATATGTCGTTCGCACAGGGGCGCCTGATATGGTCGGTCAGGGTGCCCGTGTGGCATCCGCTCAATCGAATACTGAGCTCAGGGAGCAGGCCCGGCAGAAAGCTGGTCCCCTGTCGTGGATTCCCGTCCGTGAATCGGACGGTGGTCTTCAACTGGTGGCCAGCGCAGGCGGTCCTGCGGACTTGTTCCGCGCGCCCATATCTGCCTGTTCCTGCTCCTTCGAACGATCTCGTGCGCGAAACGCGCGTGCGAGTCTAAACAAAGAAGGAGAGACCTCTTGGAAGGTCCTGAAATCACCGCCGCCGAAGCCGTCCTGGACAACGGACGTTTCGGCACCCGCACCATCCGCTTCGAGACGGGCCGCCTCGCCCAGCAGGCGCAGGGCGCTGTCGCCGCCTACCTCGACGAGGAGACGATGCTCCTGTCGGCCACCAGCGCCGGCAAGCACCCCCGTGAAGGCTTCGACTTCTTCCCGCTGACCGTCGACGTCGAAGAGCGCTCGTACGCCGCGGGCAAGATCCCCGGCTCGTTCTTCCGCCGCGAGGGCCGCCCCTCCACCGAGGCGATCCTCGTGTGCCGCCTCATCGACCGCCCGCTGCGCCCCTCGTTCGTCGAGGGTCTGCGCAACGAGGTGCAGATCGTCGTGACCGTGCTGTCGATCGCCCCCGGCGAGTTCTACGACGCGCTCGCGATCAACGCGGCCTCGCTGTCGACCCAGATCTCGGGTCTGCCGTTCTCCGGTCCGATCGCCGGTGTGCGCCTCGCGCTCATGCCCGGTCACGGCGAGCACGCCGACCAGTGGATCGCGTTCCCCAAGGCCGAGCAGATGGAAGAGGCGGTCTTCGACCTCATCGTCGCCGGCCGCGTTCTGCCCGACGGCGACGTCGCGATCATGATGGTCGAGGCCGAGGCCACCGAGAACAGCTGGAACCTGATCAAGGCCGGCGCCACCAAGCCCAGCGAGGAGATCGTCGCGCAGGGTCTGGAAGCCGCCAAGCCCTTCATCAAGGAGCTCGTCGGCGCGCAGAACGTGGTGGCCAACACCGCCGCCAAGGAGATCAAGCAGTTCCCGGTCTTCCTGCCCTACAGCCAGGAGACCTACGACTTCGTCTCCGCGCGCGCACACGAGTCGCTCGTCCCGATCTACCAGATCGCCGACAAGCAGGAGCGTCAGGCTGCCGACGACGAGTTGAAGGACCGCGTCAAGGCCGAGCTCATCGCGGCGACCGAGGCCGGCGAGCTGCCGGCAGCGGCTCCGCTGGAGTTCGCCGCCGCGTACAAGTCGGTCACCAAGAAGATCGTGCGCGACCGCATCCTCTCCGAGGGCGTGCGTATGGACGGCCGCGGCCTGGCGGACATCCGTCCGCTGGACGCCGAGGTGCAGGTCATCCCGCGCGTGCACGGTTCGGCCATCTTCCAGCGCGGCGAGACCCAGATCCTGGGTGTCACCACGCTGAACATGCTCAAGATGGAGCAGCAGATCGACTCGCTGTCGCCCACGACGAGCAAGCGCTACATGCACCACTACAACTTCCCGCCCTACTCGACCGGTGAGACCGGCCGTGTCGGCAGCCCCAAGCGTCGCGAGATCGGGCACGGCTTCCTCGCCGAGCGCGCCCTCGTGCCGGTGCTGCCCAGCCGCGAGGAGTTCCCCTACGCGATCCGTCAGGTCTCCGAGGCGCTGAGCTCCAACGGCTCGACCTCGATGGGCTCGGTGTGCGCGTCGACCCTGTCGCTGCTGAACGCGGGTGTGCCGCTGCGCGCTCCCGTCGCCGGCATCGCGATGGGCCTGGTGTCGGCTGAGGTCGACGGTGAGACCCGCTACGCGGCGCTCACCGACATCCTCGGCGCCGAGGACGCCCTGGGTGACATGGACTTCAAGGTCGCCGGCACGAGCGAGTTCGTCACGGCGATCCAGCTCGACACGAAGCTCGACGGCATCCCGTCGTCGGTGCTGACCGCCGCGCTGCAGCAGGCCAAGGACGCGCGTATGACGATCCTCAGCGTGCTCAACGCCGCGATCGACGGTCCGGACGAGATGGCGCCGACGGCTCCGCGCGTGATCAGCGTGCAGATCCCCGTCGACAAGATCGGCGAGCTGATCGGGCCCAAGGGCAAGACGATCAACGCGATCCAGGACGAGACCGGCGCGCAGATCTCCATCGAGGAGGACGGCACCGTCTACATCGGCGCAACCGACGGCCCCGCCGCCGAGGCTGCCCGCGCCCAGGTGAACGCGATCGCCAACCCCACCAACCCGGAGGTCGGCGAGCAGTTCCTCGGCACCGTGGTGAAGCTGGCCGCGTTCGGCGCGTTCATCTCGCTGCTGCCCGGCAAGGACGGTCTGCTGCACATCAGCGAGGTGCGAAAGCTCGCCGGTGGCAAGCGCGTGGAGAACGTCGAAGACGTGCTCGGCGTCGGCCAGAAGCTGCTCGTGCGCATCACCAAGATCGACGACCGCGGCAAGCTGTCGCTGGAGCCGGTCGTGGAGGAGAGCGCCGACCAGGCCGCTCCCGCCGCTGAGGCACCGGTCGAAAGCTGACCCGAACGCCCCTCGCAGCGTCGTATCGGATGCCCGTTCCTCCTCGTGAGGGGCGGGCATCCGTCGTCTGTCCCCCGCATGGGGGACACCCGCCCGGGGTGTGACCGGAACGTTATGGAAAGTTCACCCGACGTGCCCCGCGGACGGTCGCGGTGTCGCCGGCCTGACCTACCCTCTAGGTAAGCGCCGGGGGCGCGGAGGAAGGCTCGGCATCCACTGCGGAATCCGAGGGGGGCGGTATGGCAATGTTCGGCGTCGGATCGACGGAGCCGCTCGCGCGCGTGCGCACGGACGTGTCGCTTTCGCATCCCTCATCCCCGATCCCGGTTCTGGGGCCTCCCGTCGGGCAGGGTGTGCGCGTGCCGCTCGGAGAATCGGGGCTGGAGGTGTTCCCCCTCATGCTCGGCGGCGCCGAATTCGGCTGGCACGTCGACCTCGAATCCAGCCACGCCATCCTGGACTCCTTTCTGGAGCGGGGCGGCAATGCGGTGCACACGTCCGACTCGCACTCCAGCGGGCGCAGCGAGCACATCATCGGCCAGTGGCTGCATTCGCGCGGCGTGCGCGACGACGTGGTGGTCGCGGTGCGCATCGGCGGGCACCCCGACCATCCGGGACTCGGGTCCGTGAACCTGGTGCGCGCCGTCGAGGCATCCCTCGCGCGGCTGCGCACCGACCGCATCGATGTGCTCTATCTCGACGGCGGCGCCGACGGGGCGACGGCGCTCGAAGACACCCTGGCGACGGTGGAGTGGCTCGTGGGCGCGGGCAAGGTGCGCACGGTCGGCGCCTTCGGCTTCACGGCGCCGCAGCTGGTCGAGGCGCGCATCCTCTCGTCGGCGGGGCTTCCGTGGCTCACCACGCTCGACGTTCCCTACAACCTGCTGCGCCGTGACGACTTCGAGGGCGATCTGCGGTTGGTCGCCGGAGCCCAGGGCATCGCGGTGACCCCGTCGCAGGCTCTCGAGCACGGTTTCCTCGCCGGCCACCACCGTTCCCGTGCCGACGTGGGCGGCTCGGTGCGGGGTGCGCAGCTCGCCAAGAACATGAACCGCCGGGGCGCCCGCACGCTGCGCGCGCTCGACGCGGTCGCCGCCGAACTGGGCGTGTCCGATGCCGCGGTCGCACTGGCCTGGCTTCTGGCGCAGAAGACGGTGGTCGCGCCCATCGTCAACGTGTACTCCACGGCGCACGTCGCGGAGCTGGCGCAGGGGGTGGGTGTGCGCCTGGGGCGCGGCCAGCTCGCCGACCTGGCGCGCGCCGCGGCCTGACCGAGGCACTGACGTAGGCTGGAATGGCGCGCTGCGGCGCGCGTTCCCCGAAGCGAGAAGCGAGAAGCGTGACGCAATACCTCTACCTCGTCCGCCACGGCGAGCACCTCGACGCCGAGCACGGCATCGATGACGGGCCGCTCTCACCCCGCGGCCAGCGTCAGGCCGCGCTTCTGGCCGACCGCCTGTCCGGCGTGCCGCTGACAGCCGTGTGGCACTCGCCCCTCGAGCGCGCGGCCGAGACCGCGCGTGCCGTCGCCGACCGGCTGCCGTCGGTCTCGCCGCAGCCGAACGCCCTGCTGTTCGACTGCGTGCCCACGGGCATGACCGAGGACACGCCGTCGATGTACGAGTCGTTCTTCGGCTCGTACACCGATGCGGAGATCGAGGCGGGGTCCGCGCAGATGGCCGACGCGGTGGGGGAGTTCCTGCGGCGCAAGCCCGACGCGCACGAGCTCATCATCACCCACAACTTCGTCATCGCCTGGTTCGTGCGTGAGGTGCTGCAGATGCCCACCTGGCGCTGGCTGACACTCAACCAGGCGCACTGCGGACTCACCGTCGTCGCCCAGCGCGCCGGACGGCCCTGGACGCTCATCTCCCACAACGACCTCGGGCACCTCCCGGTCGAGCTGCGCACGGGTCTGCCCGAGCTGCCGCCGGTCTGAGATGCTCCGCACGGCATCGATCCGATAACGGATGCCGCCCCGCGTCGAGACGCCGCGTTGCGTTGCGACACTCTGATACGCGGGGGTCATCCGACGCACGCCACATCATCCTCGAGAAGGATGCCGCGGTCTTCAGCGCTCGCCTAGCCTCACCGTTATGGAAGCGGCCGAGGCCGCGAGCGACTCTGGAGGAACATGAACCGCCACACTGCGGGTGCCGTCGCCGGCGCCGCCGCGCTGCTGATCGCGTTGACCGGCTGCACGCCCGCCGACTCCGACGCCGCGTCCGCCGAGGAGCAGTCCCCGCTGGAGGCGTACCTCGCTGCCGCGTGGGGCGGCGACCTCAGCGAAGAGGAGCAGACCGCGCGGCTCGAGAAGGAGAACGCGGAGCGCGAGGAACTCGTCGCGACGTGCATGACCGAGGAGGGATTCGAGTACATCCCCGCCACGTACAGCGGGGGCGTCTCGTACGACGCCGGCGGCTACGAGCCCGATTCCCGGGAGTGGGTCGCGCAGTACGGCTACGGGATGATCAACTATCCCGGTCAGGACGAGCCTGTCGAGCCGGGCGAGGAGTGGGTCGACCCCAACCAGGACTACGTCGCGAGCCTGTCGGAGTCCGAGATGAACGCCTACTACGAGGCGCTCTACGGCCCCACCCCCACGGAGGAGGAGATGGGCGACGACGGCGCCTACGAGTGGGACTGGACACAGAGCGGATGTCACGGCTGGGCCCAGCACGAGATGGAGGGTGACAACCCGTTCACCGCCGACGAGCACCAGCCGCTGATGGACGCCATGAACGAGTTCTACATGAGCATCTCGCAGGCCCCGGAGCTGGCGGAGCTGGACGCGGAGTGGGCGGCCTGCATGGATGAGAACGGCTACCCCGGGTTCACGGCGCAGTCCGACGCCTCCAACTCGATCAGCGACGAGCTGAACGCGCATTGGGAGTCGGTGACGGAGTACGTGGAGAACGACCCCGTTCTCGACGAGCTGGGGGAGCGGGAGATCGAGCTCGCGCTGGTCGACCTGGATTGCCGGGAGAAGACCGACTACCGGGCCGAGAGCCGGCGCGTCACCGCCGTGCTCGAAGAGCAGTTCATCGAAGACCACAAGGCCGAGCTCGACGCCTTCAAGGCCGCCGCTGAGCAGGCGAACCGGTGACAGAGAAGGACGCGGCGGCGTTCGAGGAGGTCCTGCGGGAGGAGTCGCCCACCGAGGCGGCGGACGTCGTCGAAACGCCGAGCGGTGCCCAGGGGTGGCGACGGGTGCTCCACGGCAATCGTGCGCTGTGGATCCTGGCCGCAGCCGCCGTGGTGAGCCTGGTGGGCGGACTGCTCGTCGGGAGATTCGTGCTGTCGCCGGCTGATGCGGCCTCCTTCACCGACCCGCCCGCCCCGGGACTGATCACCGTGGCGGTGGAGCGCGGCATCCTGAGCAACGACGTCACCCTGCGCGGCGACGTCGGCTACGCGGATTCCGTCGAGGTGACGATCGACACGGCCGCCCTCGGCGGGCCGGCGGTGGTCACCGGCAGTGTGCCCGAGGACGGGGCGACCCTCGATGCGCTCTCGGTGGCGCTCGAGGTCGCCGGACGCCCGGTGATCGTGCTTCCCGGCGAGCTTCCCGCTTACCGCACGCTCACCTACGGCCTCACCGGGCCCGACGTCGTGCAGTTCAAACAGGCCATGAGCGCGGTCGGGATCGATGCCGGCGACCCGGCTTCCGACCTCTTCGACGAGACGGCCGCTGCCGCGGTGACGGCTCTGTACGCACAGGTCGGGTACCCCGCACCGGCCGCGGCGGAAGGCGCTGCCGACGCCGTCGCCGCCGCGCGCGACGGCGTGCGGGCGGCCGAGCAGGCGCTCGCCGCAGCGCGATCCGAGCTCGGCCAGGCCGGCGGCGGAGCGTCGCCGGTGGACATCCGCGCCGCGGACAACGCCGTCGCCAGCGCCCAGCGCGCGCTGGACGTGCGGCAGGGTCAGCGCCCCGCCGACCCGGCCGAAGTGCCGGCGTGGGAAGCGGACGTCTCTGACCTGCGCGACGCGGTGGAGTTGCGCGCGCTGGAGCGCCGGCAGCTGGATGCCGCGCCCGACACGAGCGGCCACCGCGCCGCGGTGGAGGCCGCGGAACGGCAGCTGGGTGAAGCGCGCACCGCGATGACCCGCGCGGAGCAGCAGGCGCTGCCGTCGCTGTCCTCGAGCGAGGTGCTGTTCCTCGGCGACCTTCCCCGACGTGTCGACGGCGTCAACGTCCGCCGCGGTCAGGTGCTGCAGGGCGCGGCGATGGTCGTGTCGGGTGCGACGATCACGGTCAGCGGCAGCGCCGCCGCCACCGATGCCGTGCTGCTGGAGGTCGGCGGCGAGGCCTCGTTCGAACTGGCGGACGGCACCCCCCACCGTGCGGTGATCTCGGCGGTGACGCCCGGCAAGTCCCAGGGCGACCGGTGGACGATCCTGATGGAGCCGGACGAACTGACGTCCGAGCAGGCCATGCAGCTGCAGGGAAGCAACGTGCGCGTGTCGGTGCCCGTGGGCGCCACCGCGGGCGAGGTGCTCTTCGTGCCCGTGGCCGCCCTCACCGCCGGTCCCGGCGGGGAGGCGCGACTGGAGGTCGTCGACGGCGACCCCAGGGAAGGCGAGGCGGCCAAGACCCGTCTGGTCGTGGTCGAAACCGGGCTCGCCGCAGGTGGGCACGTCGAGGTCGTCGCCGTCGACGGCGGGCTGGACGAGGGCGACCTCGTGGTGGTCGGGCGGTGACCGCGCCGCTCCTGGAGCTGCGCGATGTGACGAGGTCGTTCCCCGGCCCGCCGGAGGTGCAGGCGCTGAAGGGCGTGAACCTGCGGGTGCAGCGGGGGGACTACGTGTCGATCGTCGGCCCCAGCGGGTCGGGCAAATCGACGATGCTGAACCTGCTCGGGCTGCTGGACCGGCCGAGCGTGGGCGAGTACCGCATCGACGGCGTCGTCACCGGCACGCTCGGTGAGAACGAGCGCGCTGCGGTGCGTGCGCGCCGCATCGGCTTCGTCTTCCAGTCGTTCCACCTGATGCCGCGGCGCACCGTGCTCGACAACGTGCTCATGCCCATGCTCTACAGCGGGGTGCCGCGCGGCGAACGGGAGCGGCGCGCCCGCGCCACCCTCGACCGGGTGGGACTGGGACACCGCACCGATTTCCTGCCCACCACCCTGTCCGGAGGCGAGCGTCAGCGCGTGGCCGTCGCCCGCGCGGTGGTGAGCACTCCCAGCGTGCTGCTGGCCGACGAGCCCACCGGCAACCTGGACGCGGCCACCTCCGACGAGGTGATGGAGCTGTTCGACGACCTGCGCGCCGACGGGCTGACCCTCATCGTCATCACCCATGACGCGGCGGTCGCCGCCCGCGCCGACCGGCGCGTCCGCATCGCGGACGGCCGCCTGAGCGAGGAGACGTGATGCGCCTGCTGCGGCGTCGACGCCGCCCCGCCGCGATCGCCGCCGTCGGCGAGGCGCAGCCGGTCGAGGAGACGTCGCCGGTGCAGCTCGTGCCGCGCGTGCGTCACGCCGACCGGTTCACCTTCCAAGACCTCGTCGTCGAGGCGACGGCAGACATCGGCTCGCGGCCGGGGCGCCTGGCCATGACCCTCGTGGGCACGGTGCTGGGCATCGGCGCCCTCGTGGCCACGATCGGCTTCGCGCAGACTGCGGCCCACCAGATCGCGCGGCAGTTCGACGCCGTCAAGGCCACCCAGGTGGTCGTCGCGCCGGGGAAGGCTCCGACGGCCTCGGGAGGCAGCGCCGCCACGGCGCGCCTGCCCTGGGACGCGGCCGACCGCGTCTCCCGGCTGGTCGGCGTCGAAGCGGCGACCCTCATCGCCGAGGTCGACCTCGGAAGCGACACCGTCACGGCGGTGCCGGTGAACGACCCGTCGGCGGCGTCCACCGCCGCGCCCCGGCTCATCGCCGCCAGTCCCGGGCTGCTGGACGTGCTCGACGGTCGCGTGGTCACCGGCCGCATGTTCGACGCCGGTCACGACACCCGCGGCGACCGCGTCGTCGTGCTGGGGGCGCGGGCGGCGGAACGACTCGGGGTGAACCGCGTCGACCGTCAGCCCTCGGTGTTCATCGGGGGTGTGCCGTTCGCCGTCATCGGGGTCTTCGACGAGCTGCAGGCGCGGGGGGAGCTGCTGGACGCGGTGGTCATGCCGTTGCAGACCGCCCGCACCGAGCGTGCCCTGGGTGCTCCCGGTCAGCTGCAGATCCGCATCCAGACCGGCACCGGTCCGCAGGTGGGGCAGCAGTCCGCCGTCGCCCTCGCGCCCGGAGCGCCCGAGACCCTCGAGGTCTCCGCCCCCACGGCGCGGTCCGGCCTGAGCGAGAGCGTGAGCGCCGACGTCAACGTCGTGTTCCTGATCCTCGGCGGCATCGTGCTGCTGGCGGGTGCGCTGGGCATCGCGAACGTGACGATGCTCAACGTCATCGAGCGGGTGCCCGAGATCGGTCTGCGCCGGGCGCTGGGCGCCACGGGACGTCAGATCGCCTCGCAGTTCGTCGTGGAGTCGGTGATCATCGGACTGCTCGGCGGGCTGCTGGGGTCCGCCTTGGCCGTCGTGTCGGTCGTCGGGTTCGCCGTCGCGCAGCAGTGGACGCCGATCGTGGATCCGTGGGTGGCGATCGCCGGAGCCCTGCTCGGCGCCGTCGTCGGACTGGGCGCCGGCTGGTTCCCCGCGCGGCGTGCCGCGCGGATCGAGCCGGTGACCGCGCTGCGCGGCGGCCGCTGACCGCGCCCGCGACGGTGAGGCCCTACAGCGCCTTGCCGTACCAGCGGGTCGCGTTGGCGTTGTCGTTGTAGGGCTCGATCGACGCGAACCCGGATGCCGCGTACAGCCCGCCCGCCGCCTCGAGGGTGTGGTGGGTGTCGAGCACGAGCTCCGCGGCATCCCACTCCCGCGCGGCATCCTCGAGCCCGGCCAGCAGCACGCGGCCCCACCCCTTGCCGCGCGTCTCGGGGCGCAGATACAGGTGCTTGACCTCGTAGCGCACCCCGTGCGGTCCGTCGGCGATGCGACGGATGCCGCCGCAGCCCACCGCGCGGTCCTCGTCGTCCCGCACCACCAGGAACACCCCGGCGGGCGGCGTGAACGCGGCGGGGTCGGGGAACACCGTGCGGTACGCCTGCCCCGGGAACGTCTCCGCCCGCATGGCGAAGTACTCAGCGAGCAGCTCGTGCGCGATGGGGTCGTCGACGGGCATCGGGCGCAGGCTCACCATGCCTTCGAGCGTAGCGCCGTAGGCTGGTGGCATGACGACACGCGTGGCCCTCGTGGGCGCGACCGGCAAGCTCGGCGGCATCGTGCAGGCGGTCATCGCCTCGACCGACGGCTTCGAACTGGTGGCGTCGCTGTCCTCCTCCAGCGACCTCAGCGAAATGGATGCCGCAGACCTCGTCGTGGACACGTCCACCCCCGCCGTCTCGGTCGACGTGGTGCGCCGCGCGGTGGAGCGCGGACAGCAGCTGCTGGTCGGCACGTCCGGCTGGTCGGCCGAGCGCATCGCGCTGGTGCGGCCGCTCGTGCAGCAGGCGGGCACCGGTGCCGTGTTCATCCCGAACTTCTCGATCGGCTCCGTGCTCGGCTCTGCGCTCGCCGCGGCAGCCGCGCCCTTCTTCCCGTCGATCGAGATCGTCGAGGCGCACCGGGAGTCGAAGGTCGATTCCCCCAGTGGCACCGCCGTGCGCACCGCGGAGCTGATCGCCGCGGCCCGCGCCGAGGTCGGTCCGGTCGAGTCGCCGTACGTCGACCAGCGGGCACGCGGCCAGCAGGTGGCGAGCGTGCCGATCCACTCGCTGCGCCGGCCGGGTGTCGTCGCCCGGCAGGAGACGGTCCTCTCCGGGCCGGGCGAGTCGCTGACGATCGTCCACGACACCGTCGACCCTGCCCGCGCCTACGCCCCCGGCATCGGGCTCGCCCTCGCCGCCGCACGAGACGCCCGCGGTGTGGTGGTGGGGCTCGACAGCCTCATCGACATCGGCATCCGCCTGCCCGGCGCTCCCGCGGCCGACGCGGGCGTGGATGAAGGCGGAGTCCCCGGACAGGTCGCCCGGACGACCGGCGCATGAGCGCGCGCATCGGCGTCGCCGTCATGGCGGTGATGCTCGCCCTGTACATCGTGCTGGTCGCCCAGCGTGGGTGGCTGCTGCTCGTCAACGGCGAACCCATCGGCGTGGCCATGGGGGTCGCGCTGTTCGTGCTGCCGGTGCTCGCCGCCTGGGGCCTCGGCCGCGAGCTGTGGTTCGGATGGCGCGCTCAGCAGGTGGGGCGCCGGCTCGAGGCGGAGGGCGCCCTTCCCACCGAGAGCGTCGCCGTGCGTCCCAGCGGCCGCCCGCTGCGCGAGGAGGCCGACGCCCTCTTCCCCGCTTACCGCTCCGCGGTCGAGGCTGCGCCCGATGACTGGCGCGCCTGGTACCGGCTGGGACTGGCGTACGACGCCGCGGGCGACCGCCGCCGTGCCCGCGCCGCGGTGCGTCGGGCGATCGCTCTGGAGCGCGCCGAGGGTCGCTGAGCCCCGCCGACTGCCGCCGCCGAGCACGGCCGCCGAGCCCGCGTGCAGCTACTCGTCGCGCAGCGCGGCGGTGACGGCGTCGTCGACAGAGCGGTGATGGAAATCGAAGCCCGTGGCCTCCAGCGCCTGCGGCACGACGTGAGCGTCGGCGGTGAGCAGGCCCTCCGTCGCGTCGCGGCCGAGCGCGGCACGCAGCGCCCACACCGGTGCGCGCACGAGGAACGGACGGTTCAGCTGCACCGCCAGTGAGAATCCCAGGTCGTTGGCGGTGGCCCGCGTGGGACCGGTCAGGTTCACCGGGCCCTCCACGTCGGCGTCGATGACGTGGCGGATCGCCCGCACCTCGTCGTCGAGCGAGATCCACGGCCAGGCCTGCGTGCCCCGGCCGATCGGCCCCGACACCCCGGCGCGGGTGAGC
The DNA here is from genome assembly GCF_030246945.1 of Microbacterium sp. zg-Y1090. Classification (NCBI taxonomy): domain Bacteria; kingdom Bacillati; phylum Actinomycetota; class Actinomycetes; order Micrococcales; family Microbacteriaceae; genus Microbacterium; species Microbacterium wangruii. Next base: position 2,213,644 of record NZ_CP126742.1, on the reverse strand, counting down.
AGCATGAGCGGCTTGAGCACTCCGTCGCGGTGCACCACCGGCGCGGTGCGCAGCGTCGCCACCCGGGCGCGGCCGCTCGCGGCGAAGGCCGCCGCCTCCCATTCGCCGCAGAGGTCGGCGAGGAACGTCTCGCCGCGTCGGCCCTGCTCGGTGAGCCGTTCCCCGGGCGCCGAGCCGTAGTAGCCGACTCCGGACGCCGAGAGGAACGCGGGAGCCTCATCACCGAGTTCCCGCACCGCGCGTGCCAGCGCCTGCGTGGGGAGGATACGAGACCACAGCAGCTCGTTGCGGTACGCCGCGGTCCACGGGAACCGGCCGATACTCGCGCCGTTGAGACCGACGACGGCGTCGGCTCCGGCCAGCACCTGCGGATCCAGTGGCGCGCCATCGGTGAGCCACGCCACCTCGTCGGGGGCTTCAGGCCGACGGCGGACGAGCCGGGTGACGCTCACCCCGTCGTCGCGCAGCGAGCGGGCCAGGGCGCGGCCGATGAGTCCCGACGCCCCCGCCACGACGACGCGCCGCGGCGCCTGCTGGTCTGTCATGTCAGGCGAGGGTCGCCTCGAGGGTGATCTCGATGCCGGCGAGCGCCGCCGAGACGGGGCAGCCCTTCTTGGCCTCGTCGGCCAGGCGGGCGAAGTCTTCGGCCGACAGTCCGGGAACGGTGGCGTTGACATTGAGGTGGCTGCCGCTGATGCCCTTGCCGGGGACGAAGGTCACCGACGCGGTGGTGTCGATGCGCTCGGGTGGCGTCCCGTTCTCGGCGAGGGCGTTGGACAGGGCCATCGAGAAGCACGAGGAGTGCGCCGCGGCGATGAGCTCCTCGGGGGTCGTGACCGAGGCGGAGCCCTCGCTGCGGGCCTTCCAGTTCACGTCGAACGGTCCCTGATGGGAGCTGGACAGGCTCACCTCGCCCGTGCCCTCGAACAGGGTGCCCTTCCACGTGGTGCTGGCTTCGCTCGTGACGCTCATGCGTTCCTCCCGGGTTCGGCGGGACGCCGGGCGCGTCCCGGTGCCGAGCCTAACGGCGCGGATGCCGCGGCGGAACGGCTGGACCGCGCCTCAGGAATCGGATGCCGGGCGGGCGCGGCCGACGATGCCGACGCGCTGGAGCAGCAGGTACATCTGGCATCCCAGACACAGCCCGAACACGGCGTTCAGCAGCGACGCGATCAGTGCGGTGGCTGCGGCGACCGGCACCGCCCACGGCACACCGAGAAGGTGCAGCGTCACGCCGACGGAGGTCACGGCGAGGCCGACGCCCTGCGCGAACCGCGGCGGGCGGGGATCCTCGAGGTCGAGCGCAGGGGTCAGTCGCGGCTGCACCATGGTGCGGAACAGCGCCGCCCACGGTGCGGTGCGCGGCGACAGGACGCCCCACAGGAACAGCAGGACCGCGACGAGCAGCAGAAGGAAGCCGGGGTCCAGCGCCCGCTCCGCGACCGTGGCCTGCGTGACCGCCCAGCCCTCGGGTGCCAGGACGGTGTCCGCCAGCGGCTGGTAGGCGAACCACCCGAACGAGGCCTGCGCGGTCGAGAGGCCGACCAGGCCCAGCACGACGGCGGCGCCGAGCAGCACCGAGGTGAGGGCGGCCCCGAACCGCGGGCCGCGCGGGTCGATGCCTCCGGACGCGGCGTCCGCCCGCTCAGCCACCGTGCGCCTCCGAGCCGAGGCGGCTCAGTTCGAGCTCGATCACGTGGCGGCTGGGGATACCGCCCACGCGCGTCTGGATGGCGCCGTCCTGGTCGAGGATGAGGGTCGTCGGCGTCTGCAGCACATGGAAGTGCTTGGCGATGTCCGGCCGATGGGTGAGGTCCACGTCCAGGTGCATGACACCCTCACGCTCGGCGGCCAACGCAGAAAGGGTGCGGTGCACGCCCGGGCACCGGGCGCACAGCTCGGTGCTGAACTGCAGCAGGGTCGCGGTGTGACCGAGGCCCGGGGCCCCCAGTCTCTCCGGGTCGACGATTTCATCGGGTGCATGACGCACGGGGCGACCCTGGCGCCAGCGGACGATCGCGCCCGCGCCGATCGTCACCGCGAGCAGCGCGGTGAGGATGATCAGTGCATCGACGGGGTTCACCGCTTGCCAGGCTATCGGCATCCCGGGGGTGGGCGCGCCGACGCCGCACGGACGGCGCACCGTCCCGGCTCCGCCGGCGCGGTTCGGGGCGCGTATCGGTTCCCGAACCCGGTGCCGGCGCGGTTCGGGGCGCGTATCGGTTCCCGAACCCGGTGCCGGCGCGGTTCGGGGCGCGTATCGGTTCCCGAACCCGGTGCCGGCGCGGTTCGGGGCGCGTATCGGTTCCCGAACCGCCCCGGACCCCCAACGCGCCTGCGCCGCGCGCCGCGCCCGATCCGGCCGCGGGTATCGTGGCAGCCGTGACCACGGCGATCCCCACCCCCTACGAGGACCTCCTGCGCGACGTGCTCGAGCACGGCACGCACAAGGACGACCGCACCGGCACCGGCACCACGAGCGTGTTCGGCCGGCAGATCCGCTTCGACCTCGCCGAGGGCTTCCCCCTCATCACCACCAAGCGCGTGCACTTCAAGTCCATCGCGTACGAGCTGCTGTGGTTCCTGCGGGGCGAGTCGAACGTGTCATGGCTGCAGGAGCACGGCGTCACCATCTGGGACGAGTGGGCGGATGCCGACGGCGAGCTCGGCCCCGTCTACGGCGTGCAGTGGCGCTCATGGCCGACCCCCGACGGGGGGTCGATCGACCAGATCGCCAAGGTCGTCGCACAGCTGCGGACCAACCCCGACTCCCGCAGGCACATCGTCACGGCGTGGAACCCCGCAGAGGTGGACTCGATGGCCCTGCCGCCGTGTCACGCGCTGTTCCAGTTCTACGTGGCCGACGGCAAGCTCTCCTGCCAGCTGTACCAGCGCAGCGCCGACCTGTTCCTCGGCGTGCCCTTCAACATCGCCTCCTACGCGCTGCTGACCCTGATGGTCGCGCAGCAGACCGGTCTCGAGCCCGGCGAGTTCATCTGGACCGGCGGCGACTGCCACATCTACGACAACCACCTCGAGCAGGTGCGCGAGCAGCTCAGCCGCGACCCCTACCCGTACCCGACCCTGCGCTTCGCCCGCACGCCGGGGTCGATCTTCGACTACACGTACGAGGACTTCGTCGTCGAGGACTACCGCCACCACCCGGCCATCCGCGCCGCGGTGGCCGTGTGACCGCGCCGATCGGCCTGGTCTGGGCCGAGGCCCGGGGCGGGGTCATCGGCGCCGACGGCGGCATGCCGTGGCACGTGCCGGAGGACCTCGCCCACTTCAAGGCCGTCACCGCCGGGGCGCCCGTGATCATGGGCCGGCGCACCTGGGAGTCGTTCCCGCCGAGGTTCCGGCCGCTGCCGGGGCGCCGCAACATCGTCGTCACGCGCGACACGGCGTGGGCGGATGACGGCGCGGAGCGCGCCGGTTCGCTGGATGCCGCACTGTGGCTCGCCGATGCCGACGCCCCCGCCCGGGTCTGGGTGATCGGCGGGTCGGGACTCTTCCGCGAGGCGATCGACCGCGCCGACCTGCTCGAGGTCACCGAGCTCGACCTCGAGGTGCAGGGCGACACCTTCGCCCCCGACCGCTCGTCGTGGCCCGTCGCCGCCGCGGACCCGGGGGAGGGGTGGCACACGTCCCGCACCGGCATCCGCTACCGTTTCCTCACCCTGGGGGCTGCGTCGTAGGCTCGCCCCATGGCGAAGACGGCACTCATCACCGGCGCGAGCTCCGGGCTCGGCGCCGAGTATGCCCGGCAGCTGGCGGAGCGCGGCATGGACCTCGTGCTCGTGGCGAGGGATGCCGACGCGCTCGCCGCCCTCGCCGACGACCTCACCGGCGTGCACGGCGTGCAGTGTGAAGCGCTGCCCGCCGACCTGGTCGATGCGGATGGGCTCGCCCGCGTTGTCGCACGGCTGAGTGATGACGACCGCCCCGTCGACATGCTCGTCAACAACGCCGGCTTCGGTCTGCCGCTGGCGTTCGAGCAGAACGACATCGCCGACGAGCAGCGCCACCTCGACCTGCACGTCGCTGTGCCGATGGCGCTCATGCGCGCGGCGCTTCCCGGCATGCTCGCGCGGGGCCGCGGGCGCATCGTCAACGTGGCCTCCGTCGCGGCGTTCACCCCGCGCTCGACCTACGGCGCCGTCAAGGGGTGGCTCATCAGCTTCAGCCGCTGGGCGAACGTCGCCTACCGCCCGCGCGGGGTGAGCGTCACCGCCGTGTGCCCCGGGTTCACCCACACCAGCTTCCACGAGCGCATGGGCATGGAGCCGGGACGCGAGGGGGTGCCCGGGTGGATGTGGCTCGACGCCCGCGACGTCGTGGCCGAATCCCTTCGTGACGTCGCACGCGGCACGTCCGTCTCGGTGCCGTCGCTGCGCTACAAGGTGCTCGTCGCGCTCACCCGCGTGCTGCCCGACCGCCTGGTGGTCGCGACCGCGTCGAAGGGGCGCTGATCAGGCGAATCGGCCGAGCCGGATGCCGGCGTATGCCAGCGCGGCGATCGTCTCGCCGTCGGTGATGCGGCCGTCGGCGATCATGTCGATCGCCTCGCCGAACCCCACCCAGTGCACGGCCGTGATGCCCTCCTCGGCCTGCGTGCCGGCGGCATCCGTCAGCGCCCGGATGCCGCGGGCGAGGTAGACGTGCTCGGCGGCCACGGCGATGCCGTTGAGCGCGTTCATCACGCCCAGGCTGCGCCACTCCGACGCCTCGATCCCGGCTTCCTCGGCCAGTTCGCGCCGGGCGGCGAGGAGCGGGTCCTCCCCGTCCGAGCCGCCGGCGGGGACCTCCAGGGAGGTGCCGACGGTGTAGCGGTCCACCTCCACCAGGCACACGCGGTCGATCTCGTCGAGCGCGACGACGAACACGGCCGGATGCCGCATCTCCACCACCCCGTAGACGCCGTCGCCGCCGGGGCCCGTCACGGCGTCCTCCCGCACGCGGATCCATCGGTTGGCATAGACCTCGCGGGTCGCCCGCATCTGCCACGTCATGGCGCGACACTATCGGCCGGGTCCCGGCGAACCGATACCCTGGGAGGATGACGCATCAGGCCAACCCGTTCGGACAGGTCCTCGTCGCGCTCATCACACCGATGACCGCCGACGGCGAGGTCGACTGGCCCGCCGTCGAGAAGCACATCGACGACGTCATCACCGCCGGCGCCGACGGCATCGTCGTGACGGGGACGACGGGGGAGACGAGCACCCTCACCGACCCGGAGAAGATCCGGCTGGTCGAGGTGGGCAAGAGCGTCGCCTCGGGCCGGGCGAAGATCATCACCGGCGGCGGTTCCAACGAGACCGCCCACGCGATCGAGCTGTACAAGGCCAGCGAGAAGGCCGGCGCCGACGGCATCATGATCGTCACGCCGTACTACAACAAGCCCACCCAGGCGGGCATCCTCACCCACTTCCGGCTGGTGGCCGACGCCACCGATCTGCCGGTGATCCTGTACGACATCCCGGGCCGCACCGGCGTCCCGATCAAGTACGAGACGATCCTCCGTCTCGCCAAGCACCCGAACATCCTGGCGGTCAAGGACGCCAAGGGTGATTTCAGTGAGGTCAGCCGGGTGCTCAACCAGACCGACCTCATGTACTTCTCCGGCGACGACGCGAACGTGCTGCCGCACCTCGCGATCGGCGCGTCCGGACTCATCGGGGTGACCGCGAATGTGGCCCCGGCGCCGTATCGCGTCATCGTGGATGCCGTCAACCGCGGCGACCTCGCCGCGGCGACGGCCGCGCACAAGCAGCTCGAGCCGCTCGTGCGCGCAGTCATGACGCACGTGCCCGGCACGGTGAGCGCGAAGTACATCCTCCACGGCCTCGGCCGTATCTCCAGCCCCCGCGTCCGTCTGCCCCTGGTGGGGCCGGAGGAATGGGAGGCCGCGATGATCGAAGACGAGCTGGCGCTGGTCACCGACGTCGCCGGAGCAGATTTCTCCAATTTCCGACCCGACCGCAACGCGGCAGCTGGCGGCGCACTACCGAAGGTTCACGGCACGACACGATGAGTCCCAACGCGATCACCACGCCCCCCACCCTCGCCCCCGGAACGCTCCGCGTGATTCCGCTCGGCGGACTCGGCGAGATCGGGCGCAACATGACCGTCTTCGAGTACGAGGGCAAGCTCCTCGTCGTCGACTGCGGCGTGCTGTTCCCCGAAGAGCACCAGCCCGGCGTCGACCTGATCCTGCCCGACTTCGAGCCGATCAAGCACCGCCTCGACGACATCGTCGGCGTCGTGCTGACGCACGGTCACGAGGACCACATCGGCGCGGTGCCCTACCTGCTGCGCCTCAAGCGCGACATCCCGCTCATCGGCTCGGGGCTGACCCTGGCGCTCGTGGAGGCGAAGCTCAAGGAGCACCGCATCAAGCCGTACTCGCTGACGGTGAAGGAGGGCCAGCACGAGCAGATCGGTCCCTTCGACCTCGAGTTCGTCGCGGTGAACCACTCCATCCCCGACGCGCTCGCCGTCGCGATCAAGACCCCGGCCGGTGTGGCGCTGGCCACCGGCGACTTCAAGATGGACCAGCTGCCGCTGGACGGCCGCCTGACCGACCTGCGCGCCTTCGCGCGGCTGGGCGAGGAAGGCGTGGACCTCTTCCTCGTCGACTCCACCAACGCCGACGTGCCCGGCTTCACGCCGCTGGAGCGCTCGATCGGCCCCGTGCTCGACCAGGTCATCGCGCGTTCGCCGCGCCGCGTCATCGTCGCGAGCTTCTCGAGCCACGTGCACCGCGTGCAGCAGGTGCTGGACGCCGCCCACGCCAACGGCCGCCGCGTGGCGCTGCTGGGGCGCAGCATGCTGCGCAACATGACGATCGCCGCCGACCTCGGATACCTCACCGTCCCCGAGGGCGTGCTGATCGACTACAAGAAGGCCCACGACCTGCCCGACGACAAGATCGTCTTCATGTCCACCGGGTCGCAGGGCGAGCCGATGGCCGTGCTCAGCCGCATGGCGAACCTCGATCACGCGATCGAGCCGGGTCCCGGCGACACCGTGATCCTGGCATCCAGCCTGATCCCGGGCAACGAGAACGCGGTCTACCGCGTGATCGACGGCCTCACCAAGCTCGGCGCCAACGTGATCCACAAGGGCAACGCCAAGGTGCACGTCTCCGGCCACGCCGCCGCAGGCGAGCTGCTGTACTGCTACAACATCCTCAAGCCGAAGAACGTGCTGCCGGTGCACGGCGAGTACCGCCACCTCATGGCCAACGCCAAGCTCGCGCAGGACACCGGTATTCCCGCCGAGCGCACGATCCTGGGCGAGAACGGCACCGTGGTCGACCTCAAGGACGGCGTCGCCAGCGTCGTCGGCCAGCTCGACATCGGCTTCGTCTACGTCGACGGCTCCACCGTGGGCGAGATCACCGACGCCGACCTCAAGGACCGTCGCATCCTCGGCGAGGAGGGGTTCATCTCGGTCATCGTCGTGGTGGATGCCTCCACCGGCGCCGTGATCACCGGACCCGAGATCCACGCCCGCGGCTTCGCCGAGGACGACTCGGTGTTCGACGACGTCAAGCCGAAGATCGCCGCAGCGCTTGCGGAGGCGTCGAAGTCGGGCGTCCGCGACTCGCACGCCCTCTCGCAGGTGGTGCGTCGCACGATCGGCCGCTGGGTCAACCAGCGTCTGCGTCGCCGCCCGATGATCGTGCCGCTGGTCATCGAGGCCTGAGCCTTCCGTCACGACACCCACGGGCCCGCCAGGAGCGGGCCCGTGGGTGTTCGTGCGTCTGGGGGGCAGGCGGTCGGAGCCGCGTCGTTCCGGGCAATGTCGGTGGTCGCGACGTACCGTTGAGGAATGGCCAGGAGCAGCAGTCCGACCACGAGCGGCCGCGCGCCCGCGAAGGGCACACCCGCGAAGGGGTCGTCCTCGCGCGCCCGCAAGCCCGCCCCGGCGCCGAAGCGCTACGTCGACGAGCCTGAGAAGCCACCGCTGATCGCCCGCGCCTGGATGGGGCTGGCGCACGCCACCGGCGGGATGTTCCGCGCGTTCGGGCCCGAGACGCTCGAGAAGGACCAGCGCCGCGACGGCTTCCCGTTCCTGCTCGTGCTCCTGGCGATCGCCGGCACCGTCGTGGAGTGGTTCCTCATCGGCACCGACGTCGCCGCGACGCTCAGCGCCTACACCGCCGGCGGGCTCGTCGGGCGGACCGCGTTCATCCTGCCGGTGCTGCTGCTGCTGCTGGCGGGGTGGCTGTTCCGGCATCCGTCATCGGTGCACGACAACGGGCGCATCGGCATCGGGTTCGGCCTCTTCGTGCTCACCATCGCCGGCTTCTGCCACGTGCACGGCGGGCGGCCGCAGCCGAGCGAAGGGCTTCCCGCGCTCAGCACCGCGGGCGGGCTGTTCGGCTGGATGGTGGGCGAGCCGCTCACCTTCCTCACCGAGATCGGCGCCTCTGTGGTGCTCGGCCTCGTCGCGCTGCTGAGCGTGCTGATCCTCACCAAGACGCCGCCGAACCGCATCGGCCGCCGCCTGGGGGAGCTCTACGTCTGGATGTTCGGGGCCGAGCCGGAGGACAAGCCGGCTGCGGCGTCCGCAGGCGCCGGCGACGCCGACGAGTCGCTGCCCTGGTGGCGCCGCAACAAGTCCGGCCGCGAGGAGGACCCCGACGAGGGCCTCGGGTCGCAGGATCTCACCGCGCTGCTGTCGACCGAGGGCGACACCGGCGGGTTCGACCAGGCCATCGCGCCGCCGCCGCCCCCGCCGCCGCTGCCGGACGCGATGACCGAGGTCATCCACCCCGACATCGCGGAAGCCGTGCGCAAGAGCAGCCGCCGCACCGACACCGGCATCCGTGAGGACGCCACCGAGGTGCTCGACGACGGCAAGCTGCCTGGCATGTCGGGTCTCGGCGGCGACGGCGACGGGATGCCGCCGGGCGCGACCTATCGCCTGCCCTCCACGGCGGCCCTGGCCGCCGGCACCCCGCCCAAGGCCCGGTCGGAAGCCAACGACGCCATGGTGCGCGCCATCACGAGCGTGTTCGAGCAGTTCTCCGTCGACGCACGCGTCACCGGCTTCTCCCGCGGCCCGACAGTGACGCAGTACGAGATCGCCCTCGGGTCGGGCGTGAAGGTCGAGCGCATCACCGCGCTGACCAACAACATCGCCTACGCCGTGGCATCCAACGAGGTGCGCATCCTCGCGCCCATCCCCGGCAAGAGCGCGATCGGTGTGGAGATCCCCAACACCGACCGTGAGATCGTCACCCTCGGCGACGTGCTGCGCTCGCCTGCGGCGACCAACTCGGTGCACCCCATGACCATCGGGGTGGGCAAGGACGTCGGCGGCGGCTACGTCGTGGCCAACCTCGCCAAGATGCCCCACCTGCTCGTCGCCGGGTCCACCGGCTCGGGCAAGTCGAGCTTCGTGAACTCGATGATCACCAGCCTGCTGATGCGCGCCAAGCCGAGCGAGGTGCGCATGGTGCTCATCGACCCCAAACGGGTCGAACTGACCTCGTACGCCGGCGTGCCGCACCTGATCACGCCCATCATCACGAACCCCAAGAAGGCGGCCGAAGCGCTGCAGTGGGTCGTGAAGGAGATGGACATGCGGTACGACGACCTCGCGTCGTTCGGGTACCGCCACATCGACGACTTCAACAAGGCCGTCGTGGCGGGCGAGGTGCAGCTCCCCGCCGGCAGCGAGCGGGTGCTCAAGCCCTACCCGTACCTGCTGGTGGTCGTGGATGAGCTCGCCGACCTGATGATGGTCGCGCCCCGCGATGTGGAGGACTCCATCGTCCGCATCACCCAGCTCGCGCGTGCCAGCGGCATCCACCTGGTGCTGGCCACCCAGCGCCCGTCGGTCGACGTCGTCACCGGTCTCATCAAGGCCAACGTGCCCTCGCGGCTGGCGTTCGCCGTCACCAGCGTCACGGATTCCCGCGTCATCCTCGACCAGCCCGGAGCTGACCGCCTGATCGGCCAGGGCGACGCCCTCTTCAGCCCGATGGGCAGCTCCAAGGCGCTGCGCGTGCAGGGCGCATGGGTCAGCGAGAGCGAGATCGAGAAGGTCGTCAAGCACGTCACGCAGCAGGCGCGTCCGGAGTACCGCAAGGACGTCGCCGCGGTCACCGAGAAGAAGGAGGTCGACGCGGACATCGGCGACGACCTCGAACTGCTGCTGGCGGCGGCAGAACTGGTCGTGTCCACGCAGTTCGGGTCGACCTCGATGCTGCAGCGCAAGCTGCGCGTCGGCTTCGCCAAGGCCGGACGGCTCATGGATCTGCTGGAGTCACGGGAGATCGTCGGACCCTCCGAGGGCTCGAAGGCCCGTGACGTGCTCGTCACCGGTGAGCAGCTTCCGGGCGTGCTCGCGCGTCTGCGCGGCGAGGACGTCGCCGAGGAGCCGGAAGAGGACCCCGTGGAGGCGCAGTTCGCCGGCTACGAGGTCGTCGAGGACGACGCCGAGGACGAGGATGCCTGGGGTCTGACGGGGCGCTGAGAGCCGGCGGCGATAGGCTCGAACCGTGGCGATTCCCCGGCAGCTTCCCAACGCGATCACGATCGTGCGCATCCTGTGCGCGCCGGTCTTCCTCTGGATGCTCCTGGCCGACGGCGGCGCAGACGGCGCGCTGCGCTGGTGGGCGGCGGCGCTGTTCATCGTCGCCATCGCCACCGACGGCATCGACGGACACCTCGCCCGCAAGCACGACATCGTCACGGACCTGGGCAAGCTCCTGGATCCGATCGCCGACAAGGTGCTCACCGGGTTCGCCTTCATCGGGCTGTCCATCCTGGCCGAGCTTCCCTGGTGGATCACGATCGTCGTGCTGGTGCGCGAGGTCGGCATCACAGTGCACCGCCTCATCGTCGCCAGCGACCACGTCGTCGCTGCCGCCTGGATGGGCAAGCTCAAGACCGTGGCGCAGGCGGTGGCGCTGTCGCTGGCGCTGCTGCCGCTGTGGACGCTCGTGGGGGAGTGGATCCATCCCGTCAATGTGGTCGCCATGACCATCGCCGTCGTCCTCACCGTGGCGAGCGGCATCGACTACGTCGTGACCGAGGTGCGCGGCAGTCGCCGCACGCGTTCCGGGGGCGACTCGTGACTCCCTTCCGCCCCGCCCCCGATCCCGACCTGCCCGACGACGCCGAGCAGACGCTCGTGTCGGGGGGTCGCCGCAGCGATGCCGAGCAGCTGGTGGACCGGCTGCGGGAGCTGGGCTGGACGGCGGGCGTCGCCGAATCCCTCACCGGAGGGCTCGTCATCGCGTCGCTGGTGGCGGTCGCCGGGGCGTCCGCAGTGGTGCGTGGCGGCATCGTGGCTTATGCCACCGACCTCAAGCAGACCCTGCTGGGCGTGGACCCCGTCCTGCTGGAGGCGCACGGTCCGGTGCACGAGCGGGTCGCGCGGCAGATGGCCCGCGGCGTGCGCACGGCGGTGGGGGTTCCCGGTCAGCCGGCCGACATCGGCATCGCCACGACGGGAATCGCCGGTCCGGACTCGCCCGACGGCCAGCCCGTCGGCACCGTGCACATCGCGGTCTCGACGTCGCTGGGCTCGCGGGTGGAGTCGTTGCACCTCGAGGGGGATCGAGAGGAGATCCGCGCCGCGGCCGCGCTGCGCGCCATCTCGCTGGCGCTCGAAGCGCTCTGACGGGAACAGATCCGGCGTGCGCGATGTTGCGTGTTGATGAATTCCCATCCCATGCACAAAAAGCGGGATTAGAGTGTCACTCCGCGGTGTTGTACCGTGTGCACCCGTGGGGAGTGGAAAGCGAGAGGGGGCCCAAGATGATCCTGGTTCGTCAAGAAATCGGTGAAGTCCTGCGTGACTTCCGTCTGCAGAAGGGGCGCACCCTCCGTCAGGTGGCCGGACGCGCAAGTGTCGCGCTGGGCTATCTGAGCGAAGTGGAGCGCGGTCAGAAGGAGGCGTCGAGCGAGATCCTCGCCGCCGTGGCCGACGCGCTCGACGTGCCCATCTCCTCCATCATGAGAGAGGTCGGCGACCGCATCTCCGTGCTCGAGGGTCTGCACACGTTCCCGGACGTCGTCCCCGACGACCTGGTGGCCTCGGTCGAGGCCGAGCCCGCGATGTCGCTGCGCTGAGTCGGTCCTATGCGCCGCAGCGAGTTCGATCGCGCCGTGACGGATGAGTTCGGGTCGCGCGCGCCGTCGTTGGTGGCCGATCTGGTGCTCGCCCGCGTCGGCGGTCGTACCGCCCGTGAAGCGCTGGATGCCGGCGTCCCCGCCCGTGAGGTGTGGGTCGCGCTCTGCGATGAGGCCGAGGTCCCCGCGTCGCGTCGCTACGGCGTGGGTCGGATGGACCCGCGGCGGGCCTAGGCGCGCACTCGCACAGGAGTACGTGCGCGACACGGCGTGTCGTCGAAGATGTGTTCGAGTCCGGCGTAGGCTCCTGCACAGCAGGTGTCGAGGGCGTGGCTGTCCACGATCACGGAAGACCGCCGACGCAATGTCGGAGGCCCTCCGTAGCGTGGAACACGTCATCGCACACCACACGCCTTGTCGCAGCATCCTCCCCTCCGGGGCGGAGCGCGGCAGCCTACAGGCGACCGACCGCGAGCAGAAAAGAGCACGTCATGCCATCACCCGCTGACCGCGAGAAGGCCCTCGAATCGGCCCTCTCCCAGATCGACCGGCAGTTCGGAAAGGGCTCCGTCATGCGGCTGGGCAGCGACGACCGCGCACCGGTCGCCGTCATCCCCACCGGCTCCATCGCCCTCGACGTCGCCCTCGGCGTGGGTGGACTGCCTCGCGGCCGCATCATCGAGATCTACGGCCCGGAGTCGTCGGGTAAGACGACCCTGACGCTGCACGCCATCGCCAACGCTCAGCGTGCGGGCGGCATCGCCGCCTTCATCGACGCGGAGCACGCGCTCGACCCCGACTACGCGCAGAAGCTCGGCGTCGACATCGACCAGCTGCTGGTCTCCCAGCCCGACACCGGCGAGCAGGCGCTCGAGATCGCCGACATGCTCGTGCGCTCGGGCGCCATCGACCTCGTCGTGATCGACTCGGTCGCCGCGCTGGTGCCGAAGGCCGAGATCGAAGGCGAGATGGGCGACTCGCACGTCGGCCTGCAGGCACGACTGATGTCGCAGGCGCTGCGCAAGCTCACGGGTGGTCTCAACCAGACCAACACCACGATGATCTTCATCAACCAGCTGCGCGAGAAGATCGGCGTGTTCTTCGGCTCGCCCGAGACCACCGCCGGCGGCAAGGCGCTGAAGTTCTACGCGTCGGTGCGGTTGGACATCCGGCGCATCGAGACGCTCAAGGACGGCACCGACGCGGTGGGAAACCGTACCCGCGTCAAGGTGGTCAAGAACAAGATGGCTCCGCCGTTCAAGCAGGCCGAGTTCGACATCCTGTACGGCACGGGGATCTCCCGCGAGGGAAGTCTCATCGACTTCGGTGTCGAGCACGCGATCGTCAAGAAGTCCGGTGCCTGGTACACCTACGAGGGTGACCAGCTCGGTCAGGGCAAGGAGAACGCGCGCAACTTCCTGCTGCGCAACCCCGACATGGCCCTGGACATCGAGACGAAGATCAAGCAGAAGCTCGGCATCGGACAGCCCAAGGCCGTCGAAGAGCCGGCGTCCGACGAGCTCGCGGCACGCCGCCCGGCCTGATGGTCCGTTTCGAGAGCGACGGGGGCGTCCCGGAGGACGCCGAAGGGGTCGCCCCCGTCATCCCGCTGTTCGGCGCGCACCGCCCGTCGCGTCACCCGGCCGGCTCGGCGATGCCGACGGCGATCGGCGCACGGGCCGGGCGGGAGCCGCGCGCCGCGGCGGCGTCGACCGACGCGGGTCTCTCGGTGGTCGGCGATCCGGCGGGCGCCGCTGCAGACCACGAGGTGAGCGCGCCGATCGACCTCGTGCCGCGGTGGCGCTCGACCTGGCACGACGGGGGACCCGGCGGTGCCCGGGAACGGCGCTTCGCGGCCGAGCGCCCGGACGACGCCCGCGATGACGCGCAGCCCGATCCGGCGGAGCGGGTGGCCGCGGCAGAGCGGATGCTCCTGAAGAAGCTGCGCACCCGGCAGTTGTCCGTGTCCGAGGCGCGCACCGCTCTGGTGTCGCAGGAGCTCCCCGCCGACGAGATCGAGCAGCTCCTCGACGATTGCCTGCGTCGTGGCTACCTCGATGACGAGCGACTGGCGGAACAGCTCATCCACACCGGCACCGAGCGCAAGGGGCAGGGCCGGCGGGCGATCGCGCAGACGCTCTCAGCCCGCGGCATCCCGCGCGAGGTCGTCGATGCGGCGCTGAGCGAGCAGCCCGACGACGACGCCGAGCGTGCGCTCGAGTTCGCGCGCACCAAGGCGCGCCAGCTGGCTCATGTCGACGACGACACCGCGCTGCGCAGGCTCATGGGCCAGCTGGCCCGTCGCGGCTACCCCGGCTCCGTCGCCGCGACGGCGGCGCGGGCGGCGATCGCGGAGAATCGTTCGGGTGGTGGCGGCGGCGTCCGCTTCCGCTGATCCCTCCGCTCCGTGGCAGCAGCACAGGGTGCGGACTGCCCGGCTCGCGCTCGGCGCGGGAACCTACAATGAACAGATCATGAGCTCGCCCTCCGCCGCCCCCACACTCATCGCGCCGTCACCCGCCGCACACACGGCCGACGGTCGTCCCCGCACGTACGAGGTGCGCACGTTCGGCTGTCAGATGAACGTGCACGACTCCGAGCGGCTGTCGGGTTCGCTGGAGAGCGCCGGCTACGTGCGTGCCGAGGATGGCGGCGAAGCCGATGTCGTCGTGATCAACACCTGCGCCGTGCGCGACAACGCCGCAGGCAAGCTGTACGGCACGCTCGGACACTTGAAGTCCCGCAAGGACAAGCACGAGGGCATGCAGATCGCCGTCGGCGGCTGCCTTGCGCAGATGGACAAGGAGACCGTGCAGCGCAAGGCCCCCTGGGTCGATGTCGTCTTCGGCACGCACAATATGGGCTCGCTGCCGAGCCTGCTCGAGCGTGCCAGGCACAACGGCGAGGCCGAGCTCGAGATCCTCGAGTCGCTCGAAGTGTTCCCCTCCACCTTGCCGACCAAGCGCGACGCCGTGCACAGCGGGTGGGTCTCCATCTCGGTGGGCTGCAACAACACCTGCACGTTCTGCATCGTCCCGAGCCTGCGCGGCAAGGAGAAGGACCGCAGGCCAGGGGACATCCTCAACGAGATCCGCCTGCTCGTCGATGACGGCGCGATCGAGGTGACGCTGCTCGGACAGAACGTCAATTCGTACGGCGTGGAGTTCGGCGACCGCCAGGCGTTCGGCAAGCTGCTGCGCGCGGCGGGAGAGATCCCGGGGCTCGAGCGCATCCGCTTCACCAGCCCTCACCCCGCCGCCTTCACCGACGACGTCATCGCTGCCATGGCCGAGACCCCCGCGGTCATGCCGCAGCTGCACATGCCGCTGCAGTCGGGCAGCGATCGCGTCCTGAAGGCCATGCGGCGGTCCTACCGTTCGGAGCGTTTCCTCGGGATTCTCGACCGGGTGCGCGAGCGGATGCCGCACGCGGCGATCTCCACGGACATCATCGTGGGCTTCCCGGGCGAGACCGACGAGGACTTCGAGGACACCATGCGCGTCGTCGAGCAGGCGCGCTTCGCCAGCGCGTTCACCTTCCAGTACTCCATCCGCGAGGGCACCCCGGCCGCCACCATGCCCGACCAGGTGCCGAAGCACGTCGTGCAGGAGCGCTACGACCGGCTCATCGCACTGCAGGAGCGCATCAGCCTCGAGGAGAACCAGGCGCAGGTCGGGCGCGAGGTGCACGTGCTGGTGTCCACCGGCGAGGGCAAGAAGGACGCCGCGACGCATCGGCTCACCGGTCGTGCCGAGGACAACCGCCTCGTGCACTTCGAGGTGACTGCGCAGTCGCAGACACCGCGTCCGGGCGACGTCGTGTCGGTCGTCATCACGCACGCTGCGCCCTTCCACCTGCTCGCCGACGCTCCCGACGGGGCGCCGCTGCGCATCCGCCGCACCCGCGCCGGCGACGCGTGGGACCGCGCGCAGGCGGAGTCGTGCGCCGTACCCGCGCCGGCCGGCGAGAACGGCGCGCCCCGAGCGATATCGCTGGGACTGCCCACGCTGCGCGTCGGTGTCTGACCCGTCTGCTCCGGCCCTGTGGGCGGTCATCGGCGCCACCGGCACCGGCAAGACCGCCCTCTCGCTCGACCTCGTCGAGGCTCTTGCCGCACGCGGCCGTCCGGCGGAGATCGTCAACGCCGATGCCATGCAGCTGTACCGAGGCATGGACATCGGCACCGCGAAACTCCCCGTCGCGGAGAGGCGCGGCATCCCGCATCACCTGTTCGACGTGCTGGAGCCGGCCGAGGATGCGGCTGTCGCGTGGTACCAGGACGCTGCGCGTGCCGCCGTCACCGCCATCCACGGCAGGGGCGCCGACGCGATCCTGGTGGGCGGTTCAGGCCTGTATGTCTCCAGCGTCCTCTACGACTTCCGCTTTCCGCCGCGTGACCCCGCCGTGCGCGCACGGTTGGAGCGCGAGCTCGACGAGACCGGACCCGGCGCACTGTACGCCCGGCTGCGCGACATCGACCCGCTGACCGCCGAACGGGTTGATCCCCGCAACGGCCGACGTATCGTGCGCGCGCTCGAGGTGCTGGAACAGGGCGAGGCGACCCACGGCGCGGCCCTGCCGGAGACCCCCGTCCTGTGGCACGAGCCGACGCGCATCGTCGGCGTGCAGATGCCGCGCGACGAGCTGGTGGCCAGGCTCGATGCGCGGGTGGAGGGCATGTGGCGCGACGGCCTGGTGGGTGAGGTGGCGGCGCTGCGCGCTGCGGGCCTCGAAGACGGTGTGACCGCCCGGCGCGCCATCGGCTACGCGCAGGCTCTCGGGCAGTTGGACGGAGACCTCGCCGAGGCGGAGGCGATCGCGCAGACGCAGGCGCTGACCCGGCGGTACGCCCGGCGGCAGGTGTCGTGGTTCCGTCGCTATGCCGACGTCACCTGGGTCGGTCCCGACGCCGACGCCGCCGCGCTGGAAGAATCCCCCGGCTGGGCTTCGCCGACGATCGACCGGGGCGGAGGGGCCGGCACGGGCCTCGAATAGACTGGCCGGATGCCGCAGACCCTCCCGTTCACCAAAGGCCACGGCACCGGCAACGACTTCGTGATCATCGCCGACCCCGATGGCGCCCTGGACCTTTCCGACGACCAGGTCGCCGTGCTGTGCGACCGGCGCTTCGGCATCGGCGGCGACGGCATCCTCCGCGTCGTGCGGTCGGCTGCGCTGCCTGCGGGACACCAGGCGGCGGCATCCGGTGCGGAGTGGTTCATGGACTACCGCAACGCCGACGGCTCCATCGCGGAGATGTGCGGCAACGGCGTGCGCGTGTTCACCCGCTACCTCGTCGACACCGGGCTGGCGGCACTGCCCGACGCCGGCCATCTCGACATCGGCACGCGGGCGGGCGTGAAGCGGGTCACCCGGTCGGCGGACGGCTTCGAAGTCGACCTCGGCGTGTGGCGGGCCGAGGACGGCGACGTGCTCGTGCGCGCACGGGGGCTCGATGTGGCCCGCCCTGGCCAGGGGATCGACGTCGGAAACCCGCACGTGGTGGTCGCCCTGCCCACCCGGCGCGAGCTCGAAGGCCTCGACCTCACGGTGCAGCCACTGCTGGACCCGGAGCCCCGCGACGGCGCGAACATCGAGTTCGTCGTCCCCGCCGACCCGCTCGTGCGCGGCGGTGTGGGTGCGATCACGATGCGCGTGTTCGAGCGCGGCGTGGGCGAGACGCTCAGCTGCGGCACCGGTGTGGCCGCCGCGGCCCTCGCGGTGCGGCTGTGGGCGGGCGCTGCGGCGCCCGACGCCTGGCAGGTCGACGTGCCCGGCGGCACGCTGGGCGTGCGGGTGCGCACCGACGACGACGGCGAGCACGTGCTGCTGTCGGGGCCGGCCACGCTGGTGTTCACCGGCGAGGTCACACTCGCCTGACCTGCGCGGCGACCGCCTCAGGGCAGGGAGATCTCCGCCGTCGGCGGGGTCCCGTGTCGCCGCACCTTTAGGACGCGGAAACCCTTGGCCGTGGCAGCCCGGTGCACGCTGTAGCCGTCGGCGAAGGTGGCATCCAGCCACCGCTGCAGCGAATCGGATCCCAGGTTGCGCTGCACGACGAGCCACGCGTCGCTGCGTTCACCGAGCCGGGGGATCCACTGCTGCAGCATGTCGTGCAGCACGCTCTTGCCGACGCGGATCGGCGGGTTGGAGCGGATGGTGCGGAACACGACGTCGTCGGGAACATCTCCCGGCTGCACGGCGTTGATGTTGTCAAGCCCCAATGCCTCCGCGTTGCGGCGAACGAGATCGAGCGCCCGCTCGTTGACGTCGACGGCCCAGACGGTCGCGTGGGGCGCGTCCATGGCCAGCGACAGCGCGATGGGACCCCATCCGCAGCCGAGGTCGAGCAGGTGCCCGCCGGGCGGAGGCGGCGGAGTGTTGGTCAGCAGCACCGCTGTCCCCGAGTCCACATGTCCCGGGCTGAACACCCCGCCCGCAGTCATGACGTCCACGGCGCGGTCGGACAGGGTCACCCGGATGCGACGGAGATCATCGGAACTGGACGGGGAGGCACTGAAGTAGTGATCGTTCCCCATCCTGCGAGCGTAGCGGAGGCCGCGCGCAGCGCGGAAAGCTAGAGTTTGAGGATGCCGCCCCTGCGGTCTCCCGAAAGGAATCCATGACAGACACCACCACGCCCGAAAGCCCCGATCACACCCCGGTAGACCCGGTGGACAGGGTGCTGGCGCGCGCTGAGGCGCGCCCGGGAGTGAAGGTCAGCACGTTCGGCGACCGTGCCGACGGTCACCCGCTGGGTGCCGCGCAGGCGCTGCAGGACGCCTCGACCGCCTATGGCGACGGCGACGGCGAGCAGTGGGATCGCGAGGAGCGCGCGGCGCTGCGTCGCGTGCCCGGGCTGTCGACCGAGCTCGAGGACGTCACCGAGGTCGAGTACCGCCAGCTGCGGCTGGAGAACGTCGTCCTCGTCGGCGTCTACCCCCAGGGCTCGCAGGAGGATG
This sequence comes from Microbacterium sp. zg-Y1090, assembly GCF_030246945.1. Lineage (NCBI taxonomy): Bacteria > Bacillati > Actinomycetota > Actinomycetes > Micrococcales > Microbacteriaceae > Microbacterium > Microbacterium wangruii. Next base: position 2,194,584 of record NZ_CP126742.1, on the reverse strand, counting down.
CCGAGAACTCGCTGCGCGAGCTGGCGGCCCTCTCCGAGACGGCCGGTGCGGTCGTGCTCGACGGCGTGCTGCAGCGGCGCCCCCACCCCGACCCGGCGACCTACGTCGGCCGGGGCAAGGCGCAGGAGCTGCGTGACATCGTCGCCGCGGTCGGCGCCGACACCGTCATCGCCGACACCGAGCTGGCGCCCAGCCAGCGCCGTGCCCTGGAAGACGTCGTGAAGGTCAAGGTGATCGACCGTACGACGGTGATCCTCGACATCTTCAGCCAGCACGCCAAGAGCCGCGAGGGCAAGGCGCAGGTCGAACTCGCGCAGCTCGAGTACCTGCTGCCGCGCCTGCGCGGCTGGGGCGATTCGATGAGCCGCCAGGCCGGTGGCCAGGTGGGCGCCGGCGGCGCCGGCATGGGCTCGCGCGGACCCGGTGAGACGAAGATCGAGCTCGACCGTCGGCGCATCCGCACCCGCATGGCGCAGCTGCGCCGGCAGATCCGCGACTTCGGCCCTGCGCGCGACGCGAAGCGCGCAGAGCGCAAGCGCAACACGATCCCTTCCGTCGCGATCGCCGGCTACACCAACGCCGGCAAGTCGAGCCTGCTCAACCGGCTCACGAGCGCGGGCGTGCTCGTCGAGAACGCGCTGTTCGCGACGCTGGACGCCACCGTGCGCCGGTCGGAGACGGCTGACGGTCGCGTGTACACCCTCACCGACACCGTCGGCTTCGTGCGCAACCTGCCGCACCAGCTCGTCGAGGCGTTCCGCTCCACGCTCGAGGAGGTGTCGGGCTCCGACGTCATCCTGCACGTGGTGGATGCCTCGCACCCCGACCCCGCCAGCCAGATCGCCACGGTCCGTGACGTGATCGGCGACGTGGGCGCGCGCGACATCCGCGAGATCGTCGTGTTCAACAAGGCCGACCTCGTCGACGACGACACCCGTCTCGTGCTGCGCGGACTCGTGCCCGACGCCCTCTTCGTCTCCTCGCGCACCGGCGAGGGCGTGGACGAACTGCGCACCGTCGTCGAAGCGGCTCTGCCGCTGCCGGCGGTCGAAGTGCACGCGCTCGTTCCCTACGACCGGGGCGACCTCGTCTCGGCCGCGCACGAGACCGGCCACATCGTCGCGCAGTCGCACGAGGAGGAGGGCACCGCCCTGCACGCGCACGTGTCGCCGCGACTGGCCGCCGAGCTGGAGCGGTTCCGCACCGACGCCTGACCTGAGGAGTGGGGGCCCGCCGTGATGGCGGCCCCCACTTGTCAGTCCGCCCGCGTCAGCTCGAGCGGCGGGACACCCGGGGTGGCGAACCCGAACACCTGCCCGAGGAACGCGAGCTCGGACTCGAGCGCATGCACCACGGTCTCCGCACGCCGGAACCCATGGCCCTCGCCCTCGTAGAGGACGTAGGCGTGGGGGATGCCGCGGGAGGCGAGCGCGTCGCGTATCGCCTCGGACTGCGACGGGGGCACCACCTCGTCCTCGGCGCCCTGCAGCAGCAGCACCGGCACGCGGAAGCGATCCGACCGGCTCAGCGGCGACCGCTCGACGTACACCGCCTCGGCCTCCGGGAGCGGGCCGATCAGTCCGTCGAGGTAACGCGCCTCGAAGTCGTGCGTGTCCTCGGCGAGGGTGCGGGCATCGCCGACGCCGTAGCGGGAGATGCCCGCCGAGAACACATCGGTGCCCACGAGCGCCGACAGCACCGTCCACCCGCCGGCCGAACCGCCGGCGATCGCCAGGCGCGCGGCATCCGCCCGCCCGGCGTCGGCCAGGCCCTGGGCTGCGGCAGCCACATCGTCGACGTCGACGACGCCCCACTGGCCGCGCAGGCGTTCGCGGTACGCGCGGCCATAGCCGCTGGAGCCGCCGTAGTTGACATCGAGCACGCCGATCCCTCGGCTGGTGAGGTAGGCGATCCTGCCCGATGCGGCGGCGGCGACGTGGGCGGTGGGCCCGCCGTGCACGAACACCACGTAGGGCGGCAGCTCCCCGTCGGGGGCGACGACACCGGGGTGGGTGGGCGGGTAGTCGAACGCGTGCACCGGGCCGTGCGGGCCCTCCACCGTCACCGCGCGGGGGATCGGGGTCCACTCCGGCGCCCAGGCGGGCTCGCCGCCGACGAGCGCCTGCGCGGCGGCCGGCTCGTCGACGTCGACGAGCCACAGTCCGGCGGGGGTGTCGATGCCGGCTCCGGTCAGCAGCACGCGCGTCCCGGCGACGTCCTCGACCGACACGCCCGCCGTCAGCGGCAGACCGAGACTCTGCGCGGCGCCGTGCGCATCGATGAGCACGACGTCGTCGCCGCCGTGCGTGCGCACCGCCACGATGCGCCCATCGGGCAACGGCGCGAACCAGCGCTGACCGAGCACCCACACCGGTCCGCCGGTGTCGGCGTCGGCCGGGGCGACCGGCTGGGCGGGGGCGTCGTCGAGCACGTCGCGTCGCCACAGGTTCCAGCGGCCGGTGGGGTCGTCGCTGAAGAGCAGGTGCCGCTCATCGGTCCACACCGGCTGCAGCGGTGAGGTCTCGCCGTCGGTCAGCACCACGGGCCGCACCGCGACGCCGGCCTCCATCTCCGCGACATACAGTCGGGCGCGGTCCCACGGCATGTCGGGGTGATTCCAGCCGACCCAGGCGAGATGGCGGCGATCGGGGCTGAGCGCAGGATGCACGACGAAGTCGCTGCCCCCGGCGAGCTCGATCACCGCGCCGCCGTCCACGGGGATCGCGACGATCGCGCGTCGCGGGACCCCGGGTGCGGTGTGGTCCTCGCGCACCGCGAGCAGGGTGCCGGCCTGCCAGCTCAGCCCGCCGTGACGCACATCGCCGTCGGCCGGGGTCAGGGGCTCGGGGTCGGCGCCGGGGCGCACCGCGTAGACACGCTGATCGGTCTTCTCCACGAAGTAGAGGGTGCCCTCAGGGGAGGCCGTCCAAGCTCCGCCGCCGTACTCGTGCACCCGCGAGCGTGCGTTCCAGGGCGCCGGCAGCACGTCGGCCGCCGTCCCGTCGGCCCGCCGCCGGCGCACGGCCGTGCGGCCGCCTTCCGCGGGGAGCGTCACCCCCCACCACACCTCGTCGCCGACGAAGCGCGCGCCCTCCAGGCGCGGCGCCGCGCCCGAGACCTGCTCGGCCGTGAGCGGGGATGGCCAGGAACCGTACGGGAGAACGTCCACCATGCGCACAACGTTACGCGGGGACACAGTGCGTCACATCCGTCGCGCACGCACGGGAGCGTCGCTACCGTGGCCCCATCGTCGCCGGCTCCCCGAGCGCGGCAGGAGCGACAGCCGAGCCCGGCACCCGCCCGCGAGAAACGCACGCTGTGCGTGGATGCGGCCGTCCGGGCCGCATTCCCGGAACCTCCGAGGACGCCCCCATGAGCCTGTCGCCCGACGCGAGCGCACCGACCGTGCCGTTCTCGTTCGAGCTGTATCCGCCGCGCTCCGCCGCCGCCGCCGGCCACCTGCGCGAGACCATCGCACGCCTGGCGGCCGCGGGTCCCCGTTTCCTGTCGGTGACGTACGGGGCGGGGGGATCGACCGGCGGAGACTCCCTCGAGGTGCTGCGCCACATCCGCCGCACGACCGCCGTCGAGCCCCTGGCCCATCTCACCTGCGTGGGCAACACCTACGCCGGGGCCGCGGCACTCATCCGCGAGTTCCTCGACGCCGACATCACGAGCTTCCTCGCGCTGCGCGGCGACCCGCCCGCGGGGGCGGCCGAGGGCGACCGTTTCCTGGGCGACCTCGAGAGCGCGGCACAACTCGTGCAGCTCATCGACCGGGTGCAGGCCGAGCACGCCCCGTACACCGAACATGCGATCCCGGGACTGCCGGGTGCAGCGCGCGTCGCGCCGCGCCCGCGCGCGCACATCGCCGTCGCGGCCTTTCCGATGGGGCACCCGCGGTCTCGCCACGCCGGTCAGCACCTCGACGCGCTGCTGGCCAAGCAGGCCGCCGGGGCCACGCTGGCGATCACGCAGCTGTTCTTCCACCCCGACGTCTACCTCGCCTTCGTCGACCGGGCGCGCGCGGCCGGGGTGACGATTCCGTTGCTGCCCGGCATCATGCCGATCACCTCGCCCGCACGCCTGCGTCGCGTGCTGGAGCTGACGGGCGAGGACCTGCCGTCTGAGCTGGCCATCGCGCTCGAGGTCGAGCCGTCGGCCGCAGGCCAGCGCGACATCGGCATCGCAGCGGCCGCCGATCTCGCCCGCGCCGTCGTCGCCGGCGGCGCCCCCGGCGTGCACCTCTACGCCTTCAACGACCACGAGACCGTCCTGTCCGTCCTCCGCGAGGGCGGCATCCTCACCCCACACAAGGAGACCGCATCATGACCGACGCCACGTTCCCCGCCGGTACGATCCTCGGCTACCCGCGCATCGGCCCGCGCCGCGAGCTCAAGCGCGCCGTCGAGGCGCACTGGGCCGGCGATCTGGATCTCGAAGGGCTCGAGCAGGTGGCTGCCGACCTGCGTCGGCGCACCCGCCGGCGCCTCGCAGCGCTCGGGCTGGGGGCCGGGGACTCCGCCATCCCCGACACCTTCTCGTTCTACGACCAGGTGCTCGACGCCGCCGCGACGGTGGGCGCGCTGCCGCAGCGGTTCGCCGACCTCCGTGCCGCGGACGGGACGATCCCGTTGACGGCGTACTTCACAGCGGCACGCGGCGACCGGGAGCGTGCGCCGCTGGAGATGACGAAGTGGTTCGACACCAACTACCACTACCTCGTGCCCGAGATCGGTCCCGAGACGCGGTTCGCGCTGTCGAGCGACCGCTTCGCGCGCCAGGTCGCCGAAGCGCGTGCCGACGGGGTGGTCGTCCGGCCCGTGATCGTGGGCCCGGTGACGCTGCTGGCCCTGGCCAAGGCGACGGATGCCGCGCCCGAGGGCTTCGACCCGCTCTCGCGCCTGGACGAGCTGCTGCCGGTGTACCGCGCGCTTCTCGCCGCCCTGCGCGCGGCGGGCGCGGAGTGGGTGCAGCTGGACGAGCCGGCGCTGGTGAGCGAGAGCCTGCCGGCGTCGCCTGCCGCCCTCGCCGAAGCCGCGGCCCGCGCCTATGCGCTGCTCGGCGACGCCGCCGACCGTCCCGCCGTGCTTGTCGCCGCCGGCTACGGCCGGCTGTCGGCCGAGGCGTGGCGGGCGCTCGCCGCGGCTCCGATCGAGGCGGTGGCGCTCGACCTGCACCGGGGCGGCGTGCCGGAGCCCGCCCCCGGCCTCGACGGCAAGACGCTGGTGGGTGGCGTCATCGACGGCCGCAACGTGTGGCGCGGCGACCTCGCCGCCGCCTGGGAGCGACTCGACGCGCTGCGCGCCCTCGGTGCCCGCGCCGTCGCCGCAGGCACCTCGACCTCGTTGCAGCATGTGCCGCACGACGTCGCGGATGAGCCCGACCTCGATCCCCGCCTGGTGTCCTGGCTCGCCTTCGCCGACCAGAAGGTGCAGCAGGTCGCCACGCTCGCCACGGGGCTGCAGGTCGGGCGCGAGGGCATCGCCGACGAGCTGGCGGCGGCATCCGCTGCGCTCGCCGACCGGCACGCCGCCCCCGGCGTGCGCGACGGGGCGGTCCGGCCGCGAGCAGCGGCGCTGAGTCCCGACGACTACTCGCGGGCCGCAGCCGCCACGCGGGAATCCGCGCAGCGTGAGCTCGGACTCCCCGTGCTGCCGACGACGACGATCGGCTCCTTCCCGCAGACCGGCGACATCCGCCGTGCCCGCGCCGCCGCTGCGCGTGGAGAACTGACCGCCGCGCAGTACGACGGCTTCCTGCGCGACGAGATCCGCCGGGTGATCGAGCTGCAGGAGCGCCTGGGGCTGGACGTGCTGGTGCACGGCGAGGCGGAGCGCAACGACATGGTGCAGTACTTCGCCGAGAACCTCGACGGCTTCGCCGTCACCCGCAACGGCTGGGTGCAGTCCTACGGATCGCGGGCCACCCGCCCGTCGATCCTGTGGGGAGACGTCTCTCGGCCGGCCCCCATCACCGTGGGGTGGTCGGCCTACGCCCAGAGCCTCACCGCGGCTCCGGTGAAGGGGATGCTGACGGGGCCGGTGACCATTCTGGCGTGGTCGTTCGTGCGCGACGATCAGCCGCTGGGCGAGACCGCGGACCAGGTGGCGCTCGCCCTCCGCGATGAGATCGCCGACCTCGAGGCGGCCGGCATCCGCATCATCCAGGTGGACGAGCCCGCCCTGCGCGAGCTGCTGCCGCTGAAGAGCGCCGACCAGCCGCACTACCTGGAGTGGTCGGTCGGTGCGTTCCGTCTCGCCACCGCGGGCGCCGTCCCCGCCACCCAGGTGCACACGCACCTGTGCTATTCGGAGTTCGCCGTCGTCATCGATGCGATCGCTGCGCTGGACGCCGATGTCACCTCCATCGAAGCGGCCCGCAGCCGTGGCGAGGTGATCGGCGACATCCGCTCCTCGGGCTTCGCGCGCGGCGTCGGGCCAGGCGTGTACGACATCCACTCGCCCCGGGTGCCGTCCGTCGACGAGATCGCGGGCCTCCTGTGGCGCGCCGTCACCGAGCTGCCGATCGGCCAGGTGTGGGTCAACCCCGACTGCGGACTGAAGACCCGCGGCTATGCCGAGACGGTCGCGTCGCTGGAGAACCTCGTCTCAGCCGCGCGCGTGGTGCGCGAGGAGGTGGCGGTGCGGGCCTGACCTCCCGGCGGGGACGCACGAGGGGATGCCGCGGCAGTGCGGCATCCCCTCGTCATGTCACGCGGCGTACGCGCGGTCGCGGCTATACCGCGCGCAGCACCGCCACCACCTTGCCCAGCACGACCGACTCGTCGCCCAGGATCGGCTCGAACGCGCTGTTGCGCGGCAGCAGCCACGTGTGACCGTCGCGCTGGCGGAACGTCTTGACCGTCGCCTCGCCGTCGAGCATCGCCGCGACGATGTCGCCGTTGTCGGCTGTGGGCTGCGAGCGGACGACCACCCAGTCGCCGTCGCAGATCGCGGCATCGATCATCGATTCGCCGCTGACCTTCAGCATGAACAGGTCACCCTTGCCCACCAGCTGGCGCGGCAGCGGGAAGATCTCCTCCACCTGCTGGTCGGCGGTGATCGGCACGCCCGCGGCGATGCGGCCGACGAGCGGCACGAGCGCGGCGTCGCCGACGCTGGGCGCGGCATCGGCAGGATTCTCGGCGGCAGAGCCGGGCAGGTCGATCAGCACCTCCATGGCGCGCGTCTTGCCGGGGTCGCGCCGGAGGTATCCGCTCAGCTCGAGCTGATTGAGCTGGTGGGTCACGCTCGACAGCGATTTGAGTCCCACCGCGTCGCCGATCTCCCTCATGCTCGGCGGGTAGCCATGCCGTGCGATCGAGCGCTGGATGACCTCGAGGATCGCCAGCTGCTTCTCGCTGAGGCTCTTGCGCCGCCGCGTCTGCGGCTTGTCCCGCTCGCGGCCGGCCGGTGTCGCGTCGGTCATCGAGCCTTCTCCCGTCTCGCCGCGCGAGGCAGCGTCTTCGAATGTCGGAGGTCCGTGATGGGGTGCTCCTATCGAAACCGTATCCGGTGCCGGATGCCGCGGCGCAGAGGTCCACGCGTGTCGCGTGCGATTCGATATCCGACCGGTCCCGTGCTTGACACCCTAGAACATCGAAGATAACTTCGGAAAAGAACTTCGCATCCGGCCTTCCTGGCCGAAGGTCGGATGCGAAGATCGCCACAGAGGAGGACTCCATGACCACCATCCAGCTCGCCGGACCGACGTCGTCCGCCACGCGGCTGCGGCTCACCGCCCGCGGTCGCCGGGTGTTCACCGGTCTCGCCGCCCTCCCCATCGTCATCGCCGTCGGCGCCGCCGCCCTCAGTGGGGGAGGTGCACTCGCCAGCGGGGACCGCTCCGCTCCGGCCGGCTCGTTCCAGATGGTCACCGTCGCTGCGGGCGAATCGCTGTGGTCGATCGCCGAAGAGGTCGCGCCCCAGGCCGACCCGCGCGACGTCATCCACGAGATCGTGCGGCTGAACGCCCTCGAGTCCTCCGTGGTCGCCGCCGGTCAGCGACTGTCCATCCCCTGGGAGTACACCGCCGCGCCGTGAGGCCGGGTGCGAGGGCGATACGTTCCGACCTGGGGCCGAGCCCACTGATGGCCGGGCTGGCTAGCATGGGAGGGGTGATCCCGAGTCTCAACGACCTCCCCCTCCGCGACGATCTGCGCGGCCAGACGCCGTACGGCGCTCCGCAGGCGGCACTCCCCGTCGCTCTGAACGTCAACGAGAACACGCATCCGGTTCCCGACGAGGTCGCGGGCGACATCCTCGACGCCGTCGCTCGTGCGCTGCGCGACGTGAACCGTTACCCCGACCGCGAGTTCACGGCGCTGCGCGAGGCCTTCGCCGAGTACCTCGGCCACGGCCTGTCCCGCGACCAGATCTGGGCGGCGAACGGCTCGAACGAGGTGCTGCAGCATGTGCTGCAGGCGTTCGCCGGTCCCGGCCGCACCGCGTTCTCCTTCGCGCCGACCTACTCGATGTACCCGCTGTTGACGCGGGGGACGGGAGCCACCTGGGTCGCCGGTCACCGCGCGCACGACTTCACCCTCGCTCCCGACGACGCGGCATCGCAGGTCGCGGAGGCGGCGCCCGACGTGGTCTTCCTCTGCGCGCCGAACAACCCCACCGGAACGCCGCTGTCACTCGACGTGGTCGAGGCGGTCTACGAGGCCACAGCCGGTGTCGTGATCGTCGATGAGGCGTACGTCGAGTTCGCCCCACGCGACGCGCGGTCGGCGGTGACGCTGATGCCGGGGCGCGAGCGGCTCGTGGTGTCCCGCACCATGAGCAAGGCCTTCGCCTTCGCCGGAGCGCGGGTGGGATACCTCGCAGCCGATCCCGCGCTGATCGACGCCCTGCGGCTGGTGCGGCTGCCGTACCACCTCAGCGCACTCACTCAGGCGGCCGCCACCGCCGCGCTGCGGCACGCGCCGGTCATGCTGGGCATGGTCGACGAGATCGTCTCCCAGCGCGACCGCATCTCGGCGACCCTGGAGGCGCTGGGATACGAGCCCCACGAGTCGTGGACGAACTTCGTGCTGTTCGGCGGCGTCGCCGACCCCGCCGCCACGTGGCAGGCGCTCTACGACAGGGGAGTGCTCATCCGCGACGTCGGCATCCCGCACCACCTCCGGGTGACGGCGGGGACCGAGCAGGAGACGACCGCGTTCCTCGACGCGCTGGCGTCGATAGACTCGGGGTCATGACCCGTCCCGAGGCGCGCACCGCGTCTGTGCGCCGCGCCACCAGCGAATCGTCCGTCGAGCTCGACCTCGACCTCGACGGCACCGGTCGCAGCCACATCGACACGAGCGTGCCCTTCTTCGACCACCTGCTGACCGCCTTCGCGAAGCACTCGCTGACCGACCTCACGGTGCGGGCCTCCGGCGACACCGACATCGACGCGCACCACACCGTCGAGGACGTCGCGATCGTGCTCGGCCAGGCGATCCGCGAAGCACTGGGCGACAAGAGCGGGATCTCCCGCTACGGCGACGCGCTGGTGCCTCTGGACGAGGCGTTGGCTCAGGCCGTCGTCGACATCAGCGGCCGGCCCTACCTCGTGCACACGGGGGAGCCCGCCGGCTACGAGTTCCACCTGATCGGCGGCCACTTCACGGGCTCGCTCGTGCGTCACACGTTCGAGGCGATCACCTTCCACGCCGGAATGACCGTGCACGTCAGGGTGCTGGGAGGTCGCGATCCGCATCACATCGCCGAGGCGGAGTACAAGGCGTTCGCGCGAGCGTTCCGCCAGGCCAAGGCCCTCGACCCGCTCGTGCAGGGCATCCCCAGCACGAAGGGCGCTCTGTGAGCGAGGCCGCCCGGCCTCTCGTTGCGGTGCTCGACTACGGATCGGGCAACGTCCACTCCGCGGTGAAGGCGCTCGTCGCCGCCGGGGCCGATGCACGGCTCACGGCTGACCGCGGACTCATCCGCGACGCCGACGGGCTCGTCGTCCCGGGGGTGGGTGCCTTCCGCGCCGTGATGGACGCGCTGCGTGCCAGCCGTGCCGATGAGCTCATCGACCGGCGACTGGCCGGGGGACTGCCGGTGCTGGGCATCTGCGTGGGCATGCAGGTGATGTTCGAGCACGGCGTCGAGCGCGGCGAGGACACCGCCGGCCTGGGTGAATGGCCCGGCGCCGTCACCGAGCTCGACGCCCCGATCCTGCCGCACATGGGCTGGAACACCGTCGAGCCCGGCGAGGGGTCGGTGCTCTTCCGCGGGCTCGAGCAGGAGCGGTTCTACTTCGTGCACTCCTACGCCGCGCAGTCGTGGGAGCTCGACGTCATCCCGCCGTTCCCCGCGCCGGCCCTCACCTGGAGCCGTCACGGTGCGCCGTTCCTCGCCGCCGTCGAGAACGGGCCGCTCTCGGCCACCCAGTTCCACCCGGAGAAGTCCGGCGAAGCCGGCATCCGTCTGCTGTCCAATTGGATCGGCGCGCTGCGCCCGACTACTGTCTGACATCGTGCCTGCGCGGCCTGACGCTGCGCATCCCGAGCCCGCACCTGGAGCCATGAACGATTTCGCGTCCACCCCTGAGCTGATCCTCCTCCCCGCCGTCGACGTCGCCGCCGGCAAGGCCGTGCGCCTGACGCAGGGCGAGGCGGGTTCCGAGACGACCTACGGCGACCCCGTCGACGCCGCGATGGCCTGGGCCCGGCAGGGGGCGCAGTGGATCCACCTCGTCGACCTGGATGCGGCGTTCGGTCGCGGCAACAACACGGCGGTGCTGCGCAAGGTCATCAAGCAGGTGCGCAACGTCAAGGGCGTGCAGGTGGAGCTCTCCGGCGGCATCCGCGATGACCGCTCGCTCGAGGCCGCGCTCGAAAGCGGAGCGAGCCGCATCAACCTCGGCACCGCGGCGCTGGAGAACCCCGAATGGGCCGCCGACGTCATCGCGCGCTACGGCGACGCGATCGCGGTCGGGCTGGATGTGCGCGGCACGACGCTCGCCGCCCGGGGCTGGACCCGCGACGGCGGAGACCTGTGGGAGGTGCTCGACCGCCTCGAAGCGGCCGGCTGCACCCGTTACGTGCTCACCGACGTCACCAAGGACGGCACTCTGCGCGGCCCGAACCTCGAGCTGCTGCGCGAATTCGCCTCCCGCACCCCGAAGCCGGTCGTGGCATCCGGAGGCATCTCGAGCCTCGACGACATCGCCGCACTGCGCGAGCTCGTGCCGCTGGGGGTGGAGGGCGCCATCGTGGGCAAGGCCCTCTATGCCGAGGCGTTCACCCTGGCCGAGGCGCTGGATGTCGCCGGCTTCTGAGGACCACTGCGGCAACACCGCCGACTCCGCCGGGGTCGCGTGGGAGGGACGCAGCTTCCAATCCAACCCGCACGCCGGGGATGACGGGTCCGCCGACCCGGCACTGCTGGCGGCGCTCCTCGCGTTCCGGGCGGGCGAGGGCGACCAGGTCGCCGTGGTCGACGCCTATCGGCAGGCGAGGCTGCTGATCCCGCTCGTGGCGGAGAAGGGCGACGAGGGGGTCGGTCCGACCGGGCTCGCCGTCGACAAGACGCAGGAGCTCTCGATCGTCACCGTCGCCGCGCCCGATGGACGCAGCGTGCTGCCCGTGTTCACCTCGGTGCAGGCGATGCAGCGGTGGGATGCCACCGCCCGTCCCGTACCCGCCGACGGCATGCGCACCGCGCTCGCGGCGGCCCATGACGACACCGACCTCATCGTGATCGACCCCACGTCCGAGACGGAGTTCGTGCTGCGCCGTCCCGCCGTGTGGGCGATCGGTCAGGGGCAGCCCTGGGAGCCGAGCTTCGCGTCGCCGGAGGTGTACCGCGGGCTGCAGGAGAGCGTCGGGGGAGAGCTCGCCGTGCTCGACCTGTCGGTGGAGCCGGGCGATCCCGATGCCCGGCTTCGCGGGCCGGAGCTGGTGGTGCGGCTGCAGCTGATGTCGGGCCTGGACCAAGCCGAGCTCGATGCCGTGCTGCAGCGCCTTGCCGCGCGCTGGGCGGCCGACAACCGCATCGCGGTGCTGGTCGACTCGCTGACTGTGAAACTGCTGCGCGCACCGGAATGAGCGTGCCCGGCGCCGAGTGAGCGTCCGTGACGGACACCCACCCGGCAGCGGGTCAGGTGACGGGGCCGGTCAGCTTCTCGCCGGGGCCCTTGCCGATCGGGTCGGGGATCACCGACGCCTCGCGGAACGCCAGCTGCAGCGAACGCAGTCCGTCTCGCAGCGAGCGGGCATGCATGTCGCTGATCTCGGGGGCGCCGGCGGTGATGAGACCTGCCAGGGCGTTGATCAGCTTGCGCGCCTCGTCGAGGTCCTGCTGCGTCTCGGGGTCGTCGGCGAGGCCGACTTTCACGGCGGCGGCGCTCATCAGGTGCACGGCGGCGGTCGTGATCACCTCGACGGCGGGCACATCCGCGATGTCGCGCGTGGCGGCGCTCGCCGCGCGGTCCTGCTCGTCCCAGCGGGCCTGGGTCTCGGCGTCCGGAGCGCTCGCGTGCGCCGTGGAATCGGCCTGGCCATCGGGAATCGTGTTCACATCGCACTTTCTGCTAGACTTTCGCGGGCACCGGGGGTTCAACCCCGGATCGAAAGAGGATCACATCCCACCCGCGCTTGCCGCTCCAGGCTACCGGGTCCACGCACTCCGCTCCGTTTCCACGGGGTAGCTAGGGTGCACAAGCCGGCGCAGGTGCGCTGTGCGGGTGGAACGTGCGAATCTTCCGCCCGCGAGGGACCGTTTGATGACGGGCCGTCGCGGTGGCCGAACCCATTCGCTACGTAAGAGGAGCTCCGCATCAGCGATCCCCGCACCAACGACCGCATCCGCGTCCCCGAGGTCCGCCTCGTCGGACCCGCGGGTGAGCAGGTCGGCGTCGTCCGCATCGAGGTGGCGCTGCGCCTGGCACAGGAGGCCGAACTCGACCTGGTCGAGGTGGCCCCGAACTCGAAGCCCCCCGTGGTCAAGATCATGGACTACGGCAAGTTCAAGTACGAGGCGGCGCAGAAGGCCAAGGAAGCGCGGCGCAATCAGGCGAACACCGTCCTCAAGGAGGTCCGGTTCCGTCTGAAGATCGAGGCGCACGACTACATCACCAAGCTCAAGCGCGCCGAGGGCTTCCTGCAGGCCGGCGACAAGGTGAAGGCCATGATCCTGTTCCGCGGCCGCGAGCAGTCGCGCCCCGAGCAGGGTGTGCGTCTGCTGCGCAAGTTCGCCGAGGACGTCGCGGAGTACGGCACCGTCGAGTCGAGCCCGACCATCGACGGCCGCAACATGGTCATGGTCGTGGCCCCGCACAAGAACAAGTCCGAGGTCAAGACGGAGCAGAACGCCCAGCGCACGGCCAACAAGGAAGCCGCACGCCAGGCCCGCTCCGGCGACGGCCAGGCAGCGGATGCCGCAAGCGGAGACGACTCCGCCGCACAGCCGGCCGAATAGGCCCCACAGACCCCCGCACCGCGGGATACCGACTCCCGCCTGCGCGGGACCAGCAACGAAGGAAGAAGAGATGCCGAAGCAGAAGACCCATTCGGGTGCCAAGAAGCGCTTCAAGGTCACCGGAAGCGGCAAGCTCATGAAGCAGCAGGCCGGCATGCGCCACAACCTCGAGGGCAAGGCGAGCCGCCGCACCCGTCGCCTGAACCAGGAGCAGGTCCTGGCCCCGGGTGACGCGAAGGTCGCCAAGAAGCTGCTCGGTCTCTGAGCTCCCCCGCACGTTAGGAAGTAGAAGAAAATGGCAAGAGTCAAGCGGGCAGTAAACGCCCACAAGAAGCGTCGCGTCATCCTCGAGCGCGCCTCCGGCTACCGGGGTCAGCGTTCGCGCCTGTACCGCAAGGCCAAGGAGCAGGTCACCCACTCGCTGGTCTACGCGTACCGTGACCGTCGCAAGCGCAAGGGTGACTTCCGTCGCCTCTGGATCCAGCGCATCAACGCCGCTGCCCGCCAGAACGGCATCACCTACAACCGCTTCATCCAGGGTCTGGGTCTCGCCGGCGTGCAGGTCGACCGCCGCATGCTCGCCGAGCTGGCCGTGCACGAGCCGGCCACGTTCGCCTCGCTGGTGCAGACGGCCAAGGCTGCGCTGCCCGCCGACGTCAACGCTCCCAAGGCCTGACGCACGCACACCTCACCGCTCTCGCGGTGTCACGAAGGGGCGTCCTCCACGGAGGGCGCCCCTTCGGCGTACCCGGATGCCGGGCATGCGCGCCCTAGGATGGGAGCGTGCTCGAGAATCCGCGTTCGCCTCGTGTGCGTGCCGTCGCCAAGCTGACCAAGCGCAGCGCGCGACAGGAGACCGGACTGTTCCTGCTCGAGGGTCCGCAGGCGGCCCGCGAGGCACTCGCGCACCGGCCGGACGCGCTCGTGGAGCTCTTCGCGACACCGGGCGCTCTGGAGCGCCACTCGGACATCCGTGACGCCGCGGAGGAAGCCGGCGTCGACGTCGTCTTCACCACGGAAGCCGTCATCGATGCGATGGCCGACACGGTCACCCCGCAGGGGCTCGTGGCGGTCGCCCGCCAGTCGCCCACGTCGCTCAAGGACATCTTCGCCGCGGGCCCGCGGCTGATCGCGATCTGCGAGGAGGTGCGCGACCCCGGCAACCTCGGCACCATCATCCGGGCGGCCGACGCCGCCGGGGCGGATGCCGTGATCCTCACCGGCCGCACCGTGGACCTCTACAACCCGAAGGTCGTGCGCGCCACGACCGGCTCGCTCTTCCACGTGCCCGTCGCCGTGGGCGCCGACCTCCAGGCGACGGCGGCCCGGGCGCGCGCCGCCGGCCTGCAGGTGGTCGCGGCGGACGTGGGCGGCGAGGACTTCCTGGCCAGCCGCGCGCTGCTCGCCCGCCCCACGGCGTGGCTTTTCGGCAACGAGGCGCGGGGCCTCGACGAGGAGGCGCGTGCGCACGCCGACCTGGCGCTGCGTCTGCCCATCTACGGTGCCGCCGAGTCGCTCAACCTCGCCACCGCGGCCAGCGTCTGCCTCTACGAGTCGGCGTTCGCCCAACGCGCCGACGACTGACGCGCGCCCTGCCCGGAGGACCGTCCCCGCGGCATCCGCGCACACCGCGCCGCGCGTCGATTATGTTTCAGAACGGTAAAGGTCCGGGCAACCGCCACGGTGGATCCCGGCGGATGAATAAGGTGAGTTCCATGGCGACATCAGATTCGCAGGCTGCCCCGCGCACGTCGAACATCGACGTCCAGCGAGGCGAGCCGCTCGTAGTGATCACCGACGTGCAGAAGCACTACGGCGACTTCCAGGCGCTGAAGGACATCAACCTCACCGTGAACCGCGGCGAGGTCGTCGTGGTCATCGGCCCGTCCGGCTCCGGCAAGTCGACGCTCTGCCGCACGATCAACCGCCTCGAGACCATCACGAGCGGAACGATCACCATCGACGGCAAAGAGCTGCCGAAGGAAGGCAAGGCCCTCGCGGCGTTGCGTGCCGACGTCGGCATGGTGTTCCAGTCGTTCAACCTGTTCTCGCACCTGTCGATCCTCGACAACGTGACGCTCGGCCCGATCAAGGTCAAGGGCATGAAGAAGGCGGATGCCGAGCGCGAGGCGCGCGCCCTGCTCGAGCGGGTGGGGGTGGCCCAGCAGGCCGAGAAGCTTCCCGCCCAGCTGTCAGGCGGGCAGCAGCAGCGGGTCGCCATCGCACGCGCACTCGCGATGAAGCCCAAGGTCATGCTCTTCGACGAGCCCACCAGTGCGCTCGACCCGGAGATGATCAACGAGGTGCTCGACGTCATGGTCGGTCTCGCGCAGGACGGCATGACGATGATCGTCGTGACCCATGAGATGGGGTTCGCGCGCAAGGCGGCTGACCGCGTGGTGTTCATGGCCGACGGGCAGATCGTCGAAGAGGCCACCCCCGACACGTTCTTCACCAACCCGCGCAGCGACCGCGCGAAGGACTTCCTCTCCAAGCTCATCACGCACTGAGACGTCCGCGCCCGTGCACCCGGGCCGGTCACCGAAACCATCGACACCAGGAGGATCACATGCGCAAGACCCGTATGGCCGGCGCCTTCGCCGGCATCGCCATCGCCGCCCTCGC
The DNA here is from genome assembly GCF_030246945.1 of Microbacterium sp. zg-Y1090. NCBI lineage: Bacteria > Bacillati > Actinomycetota > Actinomycetes > Micrococcales > Microbacteriaceae > Microbacterium > Microbacterium wangruii. The sequence goes on along the minus strand of NZ_CP126742.1, from coordinate 2,178,544 downwards.
CCTGAGCGGCTGCAACAGCGGCACGCCCGACAACCCGGGTGGCGAAGCCACCGACGGCGAGGACACCACAGCGCTGTGGGAGGTCGCCACCGACGTCTCGCTGGAAGGCAGCCCGACGTACGACCGCATGGTCGAGCGCGACGGCGTCATCATCGGTGTGAAGAACGACCAGCCGGGCCTCGGCTACCAGGATGCGGCCACCAATGAGCGCACCGGCTTCGACATCGACATCGCGCGCTGGATCGCGGCGTCGCTGGGCTTCGACGAGGACCAGATCACGTACGAGACCATCCCCTCCGCCAACCGCGAGCAGGCGATCGTCAACGGCGACATCGACTACTACGTCGGCACCTACTCGATCACCGACAAGCGCAAGGAGCAGATCGACTTCGCCGGTCCGTACTTCCTCACCGGCCAGGGCCTGCTCGTCGCCGCGGACAACGACGACATCACCGGACCGGACGACCTCGCAGGCAAGATCGTCTGCTCGGTGACCGGCTCGACGCCGCTGCAGCGCATCCGCGAGGAGTACAGCCCGGGCGACACCGTCGAGTACGACACCTACTCGCAGTGCATCGAGCAGCTGCTGTCCGGCTCGGTCGACGCCATCACCACCGACGAGGCGATCCTCGCCGGCTACGTGGCGCAGCAGCCCGACGAGCTGAAGATCGCCGGCGAGCCCTTCAGCGAGGAGCGCTACGGCGTGGGCCTGGAGAAGGGCGACACCGTTCTGCTCGACCACATCAACTCCCTCTTCACCGACGGCGGCGACGTGTGGACCGCGCTGTTCGAGGAGCACCTCGCTCCCGCCGGCATCGACGGCGAGCAGCCGGCCGTCGACTGACCCTGAGGTCGGGGCGGCCCCGCGGCCGCCCCCGACCCCCTTCCTGATCCGACCGAGAGAAGTACGCATGGGCGTCATCACCGACAACGCCGACGTGTGGGGCGAAGCCCTGCTGGGCACTCTCATCCTGTTCTTCGGCGGCGGGGTGCTCGCCCTCGTGCTCGGCATCGTCGTCGCCGCGATGCGCGTCTCGCCCATCCCGGTGGCCCGTGCCGTCGGCACGATCTACGTCAACACGATCCGCAACACGCCGCTGACGCTCGTGTTCTTCGCGTTCGCGTTCGCCCTGCCTCCGATCCTGGGCCTGCGATTGACCTCCGACGTGTCGCTGACCCTCGCGATCAGCGCGCTGGGGCTGTACACCGCGACCTATGTGGCCGAGACGATCCGCTCCGGTATCAACACGGTTCCGGTAGGGCAGGCCGAAGCCGCCCGCGCTCTGGGCCTCACCTTCGGCCAGGTGATGGGCCTCGTGGTGATGCCGCAGGCGTTCCGCTCGGTGATCCCGCCGATGATGAGCGTCTTCATCGCGCTGCTGAAGAACACCACCGTCGCCGCCGGGTTCTCGGTCGTCAACCTCGGCTCGGCCCGCAACTACCTCAGTGAGCGGGGCGAGAACCAGTTCCTCGTGATCGTCTGGGTCATGGTCATCTTCGTGGCGCTGGTGCTGCTGCTGTCGTGGCTGCAGCGAACGCTCGAGAACCGATGGAGGGTGACCCGATGACCTCGGTCCTGTACGACGTCCCCGGTCCCCGGGCCATCGTCCGCAACCGCATCCTCGGCGTCGTCACGGTGCTGCTCGTCGCGGCGGTGCTGGGCTTCCTGCTGTGGCGCCTCATCGACACCGGGCAGTTCTCCGCCCGCAAGTGGCAGGCCTTCAGCTACACCACCGTGTGGCTCAACATCGGGGAAGCCACGCTGCGCACTCTGGCCGCCTTCGCCGTGGCGGCGGTCGGTGCGCTCGTGGTGGGCTTCGTCCTCGCGATCGGGCGACTGTCCGATCACGCGTGGGTGCGCATCCCCGTCGGCGCCGTCGTCGAGGTGTTCCGCGCCGTGCCCGTGCTGGTCTTCATGTTCCTGCTCTACTACGGGCTGCCGGTCATCGGCATCCGGATGGACTCGTACTGGGCCGTCGTCATCGCGCTCATCGCCTACAACGGCCCCGTGCTCGCCGAGGTCATCCGCGCCGGCGTGCAGTCGCTGCCGCGCGGTCAGCAGGAGGCCGGCTACGCCCTCGGCCTGCGCAAGTCGGGTGTGATGCGGCTCGTGCTGCTGCCGCAGGCGATCCGCGCCATGCTGCCCGTGATCATCGCGCAGCTGGTGGTGACGCTGAAGGACACCGCGCTGGGCTTCATCATCACCTACCCCGAGCTGCTGTTCTACGCGCGCTACCTGGGCTCGCAGTCGACGTACGGCTCGCCGATCGTGCCGATGACGATCATCGTCGGCGCCATCTACATCGGGCTCTGCCTGCTGCTCTCGCTGGTGGCCACGGTCGTCGAGAAGCGTCTGCGCCGCTCGGCGCGCACGCCCGGTGTCGCGCCGATGCACCACCCGGTGGGCGAGGTCACAGACACGCAGCTCATCGCGGTGCAGCAGCGCGCGGACCGCGCGCTCGACGGCAAGGCGGGCCCGAACGACGGCTGATCCACGGCTCTACCGACGCGGGAACGCCCTCCCGCGTCGGTAGACTCGTTCCTCGTGTCCGAGACTCCCGAGATCACCCCTGAAGCGGTGGATGCCGCCGTCGACGCGGCTCTCGCCGCGATCGCCGCCGCCACCACCACGGCCGAGCTGAAGGCGGCGCGTTCCGCGCACACCGCCGAGGGCTCGCCGCTGGCCGCCCTCAACGCGCAGCTGCGCAACGTGCCCAACGAGCGCAAGGCCGAGTTCGGCAAGCTCGTCGGGCAGGCCCGCGGCCGGGTCACCCAGGCGCTCGCCGCCCGCGAGGGCGAGGTCGCCGCGGCCGAGACCGCCGCACGCCTCGAGGCCGAGCGGGTCGACGTCACCGCGCTCGCGCAGCGCGCGCGCACCGGTGCACGGCATCCGCTGAGCCTGCTGCAGGAGCAGATCGCCGACCTGTTCGTCGGCATGGGGTGGGAGATCGCCGAGGGCCCCGAGCTCGAGCACGAGTGGTTCAACTTCGATGCGCTCAACTTCGACGCCGACCACCCGGCACGGCAGATGCAGGACACGTTCTACGTCGATCCCGTCGAGCGTCACCTCGTGATGCGCACGCACACCAGCCCCGTGCAGGTGCGCAGCATGCTCGAGCGCGACCTGCCGATCTACATCCTCGCCCCGGGCCGGGTGTACCGCACCGACGAGTTCGATGCGACCCATCTCCCCGTCTTCAGCCAGTTCGAGGGTCTCGTGGTCGACAAGGGCATCACGATGGCGCACCTCAAGGGCACGCTCGACCATGTCGCGCGGGTGCTCTTCGGCGACGAGGCGAAGACCCGCATGCGGGCGAACTTCTTCCCCTTCACCGAGCCGTCGGCGGAGTTCGACCTGTGGCACCCCACCTTCAAGGGCGGTGCCCGCTGGATCGAGTGGGGCGGCTGCGGGATGGTGAACCCCAATGTGCTGCGCGCGGCCGGGATCGACCCGGAGGTGTACTCCGGGTTCGCGTTCGGAATGGGCTTCGAGCGCACCCTGATGTTCCGCAGCGATGTACAGGACATGCGTGACATGGCCGAAGGCGATGTCCGCTTCAGCGAGCAGTTTGGAATGGTGGTCTGATGCGCGTTCCGCTCTCGTGGCTGCGTGAATACGTCGACGTCCCGGCGGATGCCACGCCCGAGGATGTCCTCGCGGCGCTGGTGTCGGTGGGCTTCGAAGAGGAGGACGTGCACGGCTTCGACCTGCAGGGCCCGATCGTCGTCGGCCAGGTGGTCGAGTTCGTCGAGGAGCCCCAGTCCAACGGCAAGACGATCCGCTGGTGTCAGGTCGACGTCGGCGAGGCCAACGGGGGAGTGCGCGGCATCGTCTGCGGCGCCCGCAACTTCTTCGCCGGCGACAAGGTCGTCGTGACCCTGCCGGGTGCCGTGCTGCCGGGGCCCTTCCCGATCGCGGCGCGCAAGACGTACGGCCACGTGTCGGACGGCATGATCGCCTCGGCGAAGGAGCTGGGGCTCGGTGACGAGCACAGCGGCATCCTGCGCCTGGTGGAGCTGGGCCTCGACCCCCAGGTGGGGACGGATGCCATCGCCCTGCTGGGCCTGGACGACGTCGCCGTCGAGATCAACGTCACGCCCGACCGCGGGTACGCGCTGTCGATGCGCGGCGTGGCGCGCGAGTACTCGCACGCCACCGGTGCGGCGTTCCGCGACCCGGGCGAGCGGGAATGGGGCGAGCTGCAGCAGCCGGTGGAGGGCTTCGCCGTCGCCGTGGATGACCAGGCGCCCATCCGCGGGCACCTGGGGGCGAGCGAGTTCGTCGTGCGGATCGTCCGTGACGTCGACCCCACCAAGCCGACACCGCCGTGGATGGTCGCGCGGCTGACGCTCGCCGGCATCCGGTCGCTCGGCATCCTGATCGACATCACCAACTACGTGATGCTCGAGCTCGGCAACCCGATCCACGGCTACGACCTCGACCGCCTGCAGGGCGGCATCACGGTGCGCCGGGCGCACGAGGGCGAGAAGCTCACGACGCTCGACGGCAAGGAGCGCACGCTCAGCCCCGAGGACCTGCTCATCACCGACGAGTCCGGCCCCATCGGCCTCGCCGGCGTGATGGGCGGCGGCACGACCGAGATGACCGATGCGACGCGCAACGTGCTCATCGAAGCCGCGATCTTCGACACCGTCTCGATCGCGCGCACCGCCCGGCGGCACAAGCTGCCCTCCGAGGCGTCGCGTCGCTTCGAGCGCGGCGTGGATCCGCTCATCCCGTTCGTCGCCGCCCGGCGCGTGGCCGACCTGATGGTGGAGTACGCCGGTGGCACGCTCGACACCGAGGTCGGCGGCGCGCTGTTCGCCGACGTGCACATCGCCGGCATCGAGCTGCCGAAGCCCTTCGTCCCGGGGCTCATCGGCGTGGACTACAGCGATGCGGAGATCGTCGGCGCGCTGGAGACGATCGGCTGCGAGGTGACCGAGACCGCCCAGGGGTGGGTCGTCATCCCGCCGTCGTGGCGTCCCGACCTCACCGACGCGTGGACCCTCGCCGAGGAGGTCGCCCGCATCCACGGCTACGACCGCATCCCCTCCGTGCTGCCGGTGCCGCCGTCGGGCCGCGGGCTGACGCCCGCGCAGTCCGGTCGGCGCCGGGTGGCGAACGCGCTGGCAGCCGCCGGGTACACCGAGACGCCGTCGTTCCCGTTCACGACCGCCGAGCAGAACGACCTGCACGGGTCGGCGTCGGGGGAGCACCTGCCCAGCGTCAAGCTCGCCAACCCGCTCGACGGTCAGGCCCCGTTCCTGCGTCGTTCGCTCGTGCCGGGTCTCCTGCAGGTGGCGCACCGCAACCTGGCGCGCGGGTTCGGCGACCTCGCGCTGTTCGAGACCGGCGCGGTGTTCCTGCCTGAGCCCGGTGTCGCCTACGGCACCGACCACGTGCCGCCGCTGGCGGTGCGCCCGGATGCCGCCACGCTCGCGGCCCTCGACGCGTCGATTCCGCCGCAGCCGCGTCACGTCGCCGTGCTGCTGACCGGCCAGCGTGTCGCGAAGCAGCCCGGGCAGTCCGCCGAGGCGTTCGATCTGGGCGATGCGCTGGATGCCGTCCGCACCATCGCGGTGGCCGCGGGTGTCACGATCGATGTCGCCCAGGGCGAGCGTGCCGCGCTGCACCCGGGACGCACCGGCGTGCTGGCTGTCGGCGACATCGAGGTGGGGTACGTCGGCGAGGTGCTGCCGGCCGTCTCTGAGGCCGCCGACCTGCCGGGCCGCGTGATCGTCGCCGAGATCGACCTCGACCGCGTGCTGTCGCTCGCGGGCGACCGTGTCGTGGTCGCGTCGCTGTCGGGGTACCCCGCGGCGACCCAGGACGTCTCGCTCGTCGTGCCTGCCGAGACGCCGGCATCCGCCGTGCGCGCCGCGCTGGTCGACGGGGCGGGCGACCTGCTGGAGTCCCTGCGGCTGGTGGACGACTACCGCGGGGCGGGGCTTCCCGACGGGGCGAAAAGCCTCACGTTCGCGCTGCGGTTCCGCGCGCCCGACCGCACGCTGACCGCGGCGGAGGCCACCGAGGCGAAGCTCGCCGGGGTCGCCGTCGCCGCCGACCGCCTGGGAGCCGCCATCCGCGAGTGAGCGTGCGCCGCCGGCGCTCCCCGCCGGGAGCGTCGGTCTAGCGGGATCCCCAGTTCCAGGCCGGGACGTCGAGGAGCCCCTGACCGGCCACGACGGTGCCGTCGGCGGTGCGCTGCAGCTCGACGCGCTCGGCGCCGTCGAGACCCGCGACCAGCTGCGGCGCGTGCGTCACGACGATCAGCTGGGTGCGATCGGCTGCGGCGGCGATGAGCCCGGCCAGGGGGTCGAGCAGGTCGGCGTGCAGACTGGCCTCCGGCTCGTTGAGCACGATGAGCGGCGCGGGTCGCGCCGGCAGCAGCGCCGCGCACAGCAGGAGGTAGCGCAGGGTGCCGTCGGAGAGCTCGGCGGCCTGCAGCGGTCGCAGCAACCCGGGCAGGCGCAGCGCCAGCGAGAACAGGCCGTCGGCCGCGGTGACCTCGACGCGCGCGCCGGGGAACGCCGCATCGACCGCAGCGGCGAGGGCTGCGCCGTTCCCGGCGTCCTCGATGGTCGCCCACACGGCCGCCAGGTTCTCGCCGCCGTGCGACAGCGTGTGTGAGCGGGTGCCGACCTGGGGCCGGCGCGCCGGGGCATCGGCGTCGACGCGGAAGTGGTCGTAGAACCGCCACGCGCCGAGCATGCGCCGCAGCGTCAGCAGCTCGGGTGCGGTGTCGCCGTCCGCGAGGTCGGTGACGATGCTCTCGAAGGGAGCCAGGGTCTGGTCCAGCGTCGTCCAGCCGCCGTCGCGCACCCGGGTCGCGCCGCGCAGCCGATCGATGAGCAGGGTGGCGGGCTTGGCCAGGGCTCCCGCGAAGACCTGCTCGCGCTTGATCTCGGGGTCGCGGGCGAAGAGGTTGCGCTGGTCGGACTGCGGGATGCCGAGGTCGATCAGGTAGCCGAGCTCGTCGCCGGCGAAGCCCAGCTGCACGGCGACCGGCGCACGGCGCAGGGTCGCCGCGCCGCCGCCGTTCTCGGGGCCCGCCCACAGCACGGAGGGGAGGCCGCCCTCACGGGCGATCGCCGCGATGAGCGATCCGGTGGCGGTGGCGGAGAGCAGACGCAGCGCGCGGTACAGGTTGGACTTGCCCGACCCGTTGGCTCCGGTGACGACGGTGAGCGGGGCCAGGGGGACGACCACGTCGCGCAGCGACCGATAGCCGGAGACGGCGAGAGTGCGGAGCATCCCTCGATCCTGGCAGGTCGCCCCGACACCGCGCCGAGCGGGGGCTCCGTCGGTGCCGCGCCATACCCAAGGGCGACCCGAGCGCAAGGCGTCGCGCCGCGGCATCCGCTCTGCTGGAATCGACCCATGGTGGATGTGCTGATGCTGGGTGGGACGGGCTGGCTGGGTTCTCGGGTGGCAGAGCGCTGGCTCGCCAAGGGCGCGAAGGTGACGTGCCTGGCGCGCGGACGACGACCCGCACCCGAGGGGGCACGCCTGGTGACGGCGGACCGGGGGGCGCCGGGGGCGTATGACGCCGTCGCCGACCGGGAGTGGGATGAAGTGGTGGACGTGTCCTCGGATGCGGCCCACGTGGCGTCCGCGGTGACCGCGCTCGCCGCCCACACCCGCCACTTCACCTTCGTCTCGACGGTCTCGGTGTACGCGGATGCCGACGGCGACGGCGACGAGTCCGACGCGGTGGTCGGCCCCGCGGCGGCGGGGCAGTCGGACTACCCCCACGAGAAGGCGGCGGCGGAGGCCATCGTCCGCAGCGCCCTCGCGCACCGTGCCGCGATCGTGCGCCCGGGGCTGATCGCCGGCCCTGGCGACCCGACCGACCGGTTCGGCTACTGGGTGTCGCGGTTCGCCCTCGCGGGGGATGCGCCGGTGCTCGTCCCCGAGACCGACGGCAAGGGCGCCGCGGTGATCGACGTGGACGATCTCGCCGACTTCATCGTCGCGATCGGGGACGCACGCTGGACCGGCGTCGTCAACGCCGTCGGCGACCCCCACGCGCTCGCGGACGTGCTCGCGCAGGCGCGGGAGGTCGCCGGGCACACGGGCGACATCGTGGCGGCGTCGGACTCGTGGCTGGCCGAGCATGCCGTCGGGCACTGGTCCGGCCCGCGCTCGCTGCCGCTGACCGTGCCATCGGGGCATCGGGGCGTGTGGTCGCGGTCGAACGCCGCCTACAAGATCCTGGGCGGGCGGCTGCGGCCGCTGCGCTCGACGCTCGAACGCACGCTGGATGCCGAACGCACGGCGGGGCTGGACCGTGACCGCCGCGCGGGGATGACGCGCGAAGAGGAGATCTCGCTGCTCTCGGCGATCGAGTGAGTCACCTCGGACACCCTGGGTCGCCCGCCGGGTCCGTCCCCAGCCGACGCGGGTTTGCGACCGAGGGCTGAGGGGGGATATCGTCGCGGCATGCCTTCGGCTGTGTGCACCTCCGCGACGCTCGTCTCGAGCATCGCTGCTGCGCGCCGCCGGCGGGACGGGCGCCGACTCTAGGCGACCCTGCGCGCGGCCGTCCAGCCGCCGTCGGTGTCGCCGTCACCGGCCCCGCATCCCAGCCAATTAAGGTGTATTCATGACCTATTCGGTCGCCGTCTCCGGCGCTTCCGGCTATGCGGGCGGCGAGATCCTGCGTCTGCTCGCCGCTCATCCCGACATCGAGATCCGCACCGTCACGGCGCACTCCAACGCCGGGCAGCCCCTCATCGACCACCAGCCGCACCTGCGGTCGCTGGCCCACCTGCAGCTGCAGGAGACCACGCCCGAGGTGCTCGCCGGGCACGACATCGTGTTCCTCGCCCTGCCCCACGGGCAGTCGGCGCAGTACACCGACGCGCTGGCCGACACCCCGCTCGTCATCGACGCTGGCGCTGATCACCGTCTCACGTCCGCCGCGGCGTGGGAGCAGTTCTACGGCGGGCCGTTCCCGGAACCGTGGGCCTACGGCGTCCCCGAACTGCTCGTCGACGGCGGGAAGCAGCGTCACCGCCTCGTGGGCGCGAGCCGCATCGCCGCTCCCGGCTGCAACGCCTCCACCGTCAGCCTCAGCCTCGCGCCCGGTGTGGCCGCCGGCGTCATCGACCCGGGCGACATCGTCTCGGTGCTCGCCGTCGGACCGTCCGGAGCGGGCAAGAGCCTCAAGCCGAACCTGCTCGCCGCCGAGGTCCTCGGCAGCGCGAACCCGTATGCCGTCGGCGGCACGCATCGGCACATTCCCGAGATCCGGCAGGCGCTCGCCGCAGCCGCGAGCTCCGAGAGTGCCGACCCCGCCGGCATCCGCGTCTCGTTCACCCCCGTGATCGTGCCGATGGCCCGCGGCATCCTCGCCACGAGCTCGGCCCCCATCGCCCCCGGCGCGACGGATGCCGACATCCGCGGCGCCTGGGAACAGGCGTACCGCGACGAGCCGTTCGTGCAGCTGCTCCCCGCAGGCACCTTCCCGCGCACGGCCGACGTGGTCGGCGCCAACACCGCGCTGCTGGGCCTCGCGATCGACCGCGCCGCGAACCGCGTCGTCGTCGTCGCGGCGGTGGACAACCTCGTCAAGGGCACCGCCGGCGCGGCGATCCAATCGATGAACATCGCCCTCGGCCTTCCCGAGGCCACGGGCCTGACCGTGAACGGAGTGGCACCGTGAGCGTCACCGCAGCACAGGGATTCGAAGCGGCCGGCGTGGCCGTCGGCCTGAAGTCCAGCGGCAACAAGGACGTCGCGATCGTCGTCAACCGCGGCCCCCGCAAGGTCGGCGCCGCGGTGTTCACCACCAACCGCGCCAAGGCGAACCCGATCATCTGGTCCCAGCAGGCGATCGCCGACGGAGTCGTCGAGGCCATCGTGCTCAACTCCGGCGGCGCGAACTGCTTCACCGGATCGTTCGGCTTCCAGACCACCCACCAGACGGCCGAGAAGACGGCAGAACTGCTCGGGGTGAGCGCGGGCGACGTGCTCGTCTGCTCCACCGGCCTGATCGGCACCGGCGACGAGGTCTTCCGCGCCAAAGTGCTCGACGGCGTCGCGCGGGGCATCGCCGCGCTGTCGCCGGAGGGTGGCGACGATGCCGCCCAGGCGATCATGACCACCGATTCGCGTCAGAAGTCCAGCGTCTTCCGCGGGGAGGGCTGGACGATCGGCGGCATGGCCAAGGGCGCCGGCATGCTCGCTCCTGGCCTGGCGACCATGCTCGTGGTGATCACGACCGACGCCGTGCTCGACGCCGCGGAGGCCGACGCCCACCTGCGCGCCGCCACCCGAGTGAGCTTCGACCGGCTCGATTCCGACGGCTGCATGTCGACCAACGACCAGGTGACGCTGCTCGCGAGCGGTGCCACCGACGTCGTCCCCGACCCGCACGCGTTCCGCGCCGCGCTCACCGCGGTCTGCAGCGACCTCGCCCGTCAGCTGCAGGGCGACGCCGAGGGCGCCAGCCACGACATCACGATCCAGGTCACCGCGGCGGCGACCGAGGACGACGCCGTTACGGTGGGACGCTCGGTCGCGCGCAACAACCTGTTCAAGGCCGCCATCTTCGGCAACGACCCGAACTGGGGTCGCGTGCTGGCGGCGATCGGCACGACCGACGCGGCGTTCGACCCGTACGACGTGGACGTCTGGATGAACGGGGTGCGCGTGTGCACCGCCGGCGGCCCGGACCGCCCCCGCGAGGAAGTCGACCTCACCCCCCGCGCAACGCACGTGCACATCGACCTGAAGGTCGGCGACGCCGCGGCGACGATCCTCACCAACGACCTCACGCACGACTACGTCCACGAGAACAGCGCCTATTCCTCATGACCGACATCCAGCAGACCACCCCCGAAGAGGCCGCGGTCAAGGCGGGCGTGCTCATCGAGTCGCTGCCGTGGCTCAAGCGCTTCAGCGAGCAGATCATCGTCATCAAGTTCGGCGGCAACGCCATGGTCTCCGAAGAGCTGCAGGACGCCTTCGCCGAAGACATCGCGTACCTGCGTTTCGTCGGGGTCAAGCCCGTCGTCGTGCACGGCGGAGGGCCGCAGATCTCCCGCATGCTCGACCGCCTGGAGATCCCGAGCGAGTTCCGTGGCGGCTACCGGGTCACCTCCACCGAGGCGATCTCGGTGGTGCGGATGGTGCTCACCGGTCAGATCAACCCGCAGCTGGTCAGCCGCATCAACACGCACGGCCCGTTCGCCAGCGGCCTCTCGGGCGAGGACGCCGGCCTGTTCGGCGGACGTCGTCGCCGCGTGCACGTCGACGGGGTGGATCATGACCTCGGCAACGTGGGCGACGTCGTCGAGGTGGACCCGCAGCCGGTGCTGGATCAGCTCGCCGCCGGTCGCATCCCGGTGGTCTCGAGCATCGCGCCCGACCTGGACAACCCCGGCCAGTCGCTCAACGTCAACGCCGACGCCGCCGCGGCATCGCTCGCCGTCGCGCTCGGGGCGACGAAGCTCATCATCCTCACCGATGTGCCGGGTCTGTACGCCGACTGGCCCGACCGCAGCTCGCTGGTGTCGCACCTGACGGCCACGGACCTGCGTGCCATGCTGCCGAGCCTGGAGTCGGGGATGATCCCGAAGATGCAGGCATGCCTGGACGCGGTGGACGGGGGAGTGGACACCGCGGCCATCATCGACGGCCGCCAGCCCCACTCGCTGCTGGTGGAGATCTTCACGGAACAGGGCATCGGCACGGAGGTGGTGGCGGGATGACCGCGGACAACTGGCAGGACGACGCACGCCGGGATCTGGTGCGCAACGTCGGCGATCGGTACGCACTGTTCGTGCGCGGGGAGGGCGCGTCGCTGTGGGATGCCGAGGGGCGCCGCTACCTCGACTTCCTCGCCGGCATCGCCGTCACCTCCCTCGGTCACGCCCACCCGGCGTTCGTCGAAGCGGTCGCCACCCAGGCGGCGACCCTCGCGCACGTGTCGAACTTCTTCGCCACGCCGCCCCAGCTCGAGCTCGCCGCGCGCCTCAAGCGCCTGGCCGGCACCGGCGAGAGCGGCCGGGTGTACTTCGCCAACTCGGGCGCCGAGGCCAACGAGGCCGCCTTCAAGCTCGCCCGTCTGCACGGCGGCGCCGAGCGCCCCCGCATCATCGCGCTGAAGGATGCCTTCCACGGCCGCACGATGGGGACCCTCGCCCTGACCGGCAAGCCGTACATGCAGGAGCCGTTCCTTCCGATGGTTCCCGGCGTCGAATTCATCGACTCCACCGTCGAGGCGCTCGAGGCAGCGCTCGACGACCGGGTCGCGGCGCTGTTCGTGGAGCCCATCAAGGGCGAGGCGGGCGTGGTGGAACTGCCGGCCGGCTTCCTCCAGGCCGCGCGCGAGCTCACCGCCCGGCACGGCGCGCTGCTCATCATCGACGAGATCCAGACCGGCGCCGGACGCACCGGCGCCTGGTTCGGGTTCCAGCACGCCGGCATCGTCCCCGACGCCATCACCGTGGCCAAGGGCATCGGCGGCGGCTTCCCGATCGGCGCGCTCATCACGTTCGGCGAAGCCGGGGAGCTGTTCTACCCGGGCACCCACGGGTCCACGTTCGGCGGCAATGCGCTCGGCACAGCCGTGGCCTCGGCCGTGCTCGCCGAGATCGAGTCCGCCGACCTGGTCGGCAACGCCGCCGCGCGCGGCCCCCAGATCCGGGAGGCGATCGCCGCGATCGGCTCACCCCTGGTGGAGGGATGCCGCGGGCAGGGTCTGCTGATCGGCGTCGCCCTGCGGCATCCCGTCGCCGCCGCGATCGTCGCCGCCGCGCAGGAGCACGGACTCATCGTCAACGCCGCGAACGACCGCACGGTGCGCCTGGCGCCGCCGCTGACCATCGGCGACGTCGAGATCGACGAATTCGCCGACCTGTTCGCGCGCTCCCTGTCCACGGTCGAGCAGGCTCTGCTGCTCGACGACCCCGCGAACGACACCCCCATCCACTCCGAGGAGGCCCCCGCGTGACCCGCCACCTGCTGCGCGACGACGACCTGACCGCCGCCGAACAGGCCGAGATCCTCGACCTGGCCGTCGCGCTGAAGAAGGACCGCTGGAAGCTGAAGCCGCTGGAAGGCCCGCAGACGGTCGCGGTGATCTTCGACAAGTCCTCCACCCGCACCCGGGTCTCTTTCGCGGTGGGCATCGCCGACCTCGGCGGCTCGCCGCTGATCATCTCCACGGCCAACAGCCAGTTGGGAGGCAAGGAGACCCCCGCCGACACCGCACGGGTGCTGGAGCGCCAGGTCGCCGCGATCGTCTGGCGCACCTACGCGCAGGCAGGGCTCGAGGAGATGGCCGCGGGAACCCGGGTGCCTGTCGTCAACGCGCTCAGCGACGACTTCCACCCGTGCCAGCTGCTGGCCGATCTGCTCACCGTCCGCGAGCACAAGGGCGACCCCGCCGGGCTCACGCTGACGTTCTTCGGCGACGGCCGGAGCAACATGGGCCACTCCTACGCGCTCGCCGGTGTGACCGCCGGCATGCACGTGCGCATCGCCGCTCCCGAGGGCTACGGCCCGCAGGAATCCGTGGTCGCCGACGCACACCGTCGCGCCGCCGAGACGGGCGGCTCGCTGACGCTGTACACCGACCCGGCCGCCGCCGCCGCGGGCGCCGACGTGATCGTCACCGACACCTGGGTGTCGATGGGCAAGGAGGAGGAGAAGGCCGCGCGCCTGCGCGACCTCGGCGCCTACAAGGTCACCGCCGAGACCATGGCGCTCGCCTCACCCGACGCGATCTTCCTGCACTGCCTCCCCGCCGACCGCGGTTACGAGGTCGACGCCGAAGTGATCGACGGGCCGCAGAGCGTGGTCTGGGACGAGGCGGAGAATCGGCTGCACGCGCAGAAGGCGCTGCTGGTGTGGCTGCTGCGGCAGGGGTAACCCGACTGGACGCGCCCGGCCGGCTGGCCGGGATCGATCTGGCACGGGGGCTCGCGATCGTCGGCATGCTCGCCGCGCACCTGCTCGACGAGCGCGTGGCTGAGGCCGCACCCTGGACGGGAATCGTGGACGGCCGCTCGTCCATCCTCTTCGCCACGCTCGCCGGGGTGTCGGTCGGCATCGTCACCGGGGGACGAACCCCGCTGACGGGCGAGCGCATGCGCAGCGCGCGGGCGCGGCTGGCCCTGCGTGCCGGGATGCTGTACCTGATCGGCCTCGCGCTGATCGCCACCGGCGTGCCGGTCTTCGTCATCCTGCCCGCGTACGCACTGCTGTTCCTCCTGTCGCTGCCGTTCACCCGGCTGTCCGCCCGCACCCTGTTCCTCGTCGCCGCGGGCTGCGCGGTGACGATGCCGTTCGTGCAGGCCGCACTGGACATGCTCCCGTGGTGGGGGACGCCGGTGGGCGGGGACGTGTCGCTGCTGCTGGGCTGGCACTATCCGTTCCCGGTGTGGATCGCGTTCGTCCTCGCGGGGATGGGCCTGGCCCGCACCGACCTGCGGGACGCGATGGTGCAGCTGCGTCTCGTGGTCGCCGGCGCGGCCCTCACCCTCACGGGCTACGGCCTCGCCGCCGTCTCGGGCACGCGCGAACACGAAGAGGGCGCATCGGTGTGGGCGGCGACGTGGACGGCGCGACCGCACTCCAGCGGCATCCTGGAGGTCATCGGATCCGGCGGCTTCGCGATCGCGGTGATCGGGGTGTGCCTGCTGCTGTGCCGCACGCCGCTGCGGTGGCTGGTGCTGCCGCTGCGGGCGGCGGGTGCGATGCCGTTGACGGCCTATGTGGCTCAACTCGTCGTCTGGGTGATCTGGGCGATCGCGGCACTCGGGCGCACCCAGGACCTCGCCGCGTTCCGTGCGCTGGAGCCGTTCTGGCCGATCACCATCGGAATCCTCCTCGGCTGCACGGCGTGGGCGCTGCTCATCGGGCGCGGACCGCTCGAGTGGCTGGTGGGCGTCGTGGCGGGCCGGGCCGTCCCCGACCGGGCGGTCGTGCCCCGGTAGGCTGGAGCGGTGAGCGGAAGCAAGAGCGAAGGTACGAACGCGGGCGCACTCTGGGGTGGGCGGTTCGCGACGGGCCCGTCGCCGGAACTGGCGGCGCTGAGCCGATCGACGCACTTCGACTGGGTGCTCGCTCCTTACGACATCGCCGGCTCCCACGCCCACGCGAAAGCGCTCGCCGCAGCCGGCTACCTCACCGCCGACGAGGAGGCGCGCATGCACGCCGGCCTCGATGCGCTGGCCGCCGCCGTGCAGGACGGCTCCCTCACCGCCGCGCCCGGCGACGAGGACGTGCATGGTGCGCTCGAAGCGGCACTCATCGCCGAGGTCGGCGCCGACCTCGGCGGCAAGCTGCGCGCCGGTCGCAGCCGCAACGACCAGATCGCGACGCTCGTGCGGCTCTATCTGCTCGACCACGCCCGCGTCATCGCGCGCGAGATCCTGCGCGTCATCGACGCGATCGTCGCACAGGCCGAAGCGCACCCGACGGCGATCATGCCCGGGCGCACCCACCTGCAGCACGCCCAGCCGATCCTGCTGGCCCACCATCTGCAGGCGCACGCGTGGCCGCTGGTGCGCGACCTCGAGCGGCTGCGGGACTGGTCGGTGCGCGCCAGCGTGTCGCCCTACGGCGGCGGTGCCCTGGCAGGGGCGACCCTGGGGCTCGACCCGCAGTTGGTCGCCGACGAACTGGGGCTCGCGCGCCCGGCGGAGAACTCCCTCGACGGCACCGCAGCGCGTGATGTCGTGGCCGAGTTCGCCTTCGTGGCGGCGATGATCGCCGTCGACGTCTCGCGCTTCGCGGAGGACGTCATCATCTGGAACACTCGCGAGTTCGGCTTCGTCACGCTCGATGACGGCTACTCGACGGGGTCGAGCATCATGCCGCAGAAGAAGAACCCCGACATCGCCGAGCTCGCCCGCGGCAAGGCGGGTCGGCTGATCGGCAATCTGTCGGGCCTGCTGGCGACGCTGAAGGCCCTGCCCGTGGCCTACAACCGCGATCTGCAGGAGGACAAGGAGCCGGTGTTCGACTCGGTCACCACCCTCGAGGTGGTGCTGCCCGCGTTCGCCGGGATGGTCGCGACACTGCGGTTCGACACCGACCGCATGGCCGCCCTCGCGCC
This sequence comes from Microbacterium sp. zg-Y1090, assembly GCF_030246945.1. NCBI lineage: Bacteria > Bacillati > Actinomycetota > Actinomycetes > Micrococcales > Microbacteriaceae > Microbacterium > Microbacterium wangruii. The sequence goes on along the minus strand of NZ_CP126742.1, from coordinate 2,162,468 downwards.
GCAGGGGTTCTCCCTCGCCACCGACGTGGCCGAATGGCTCGTCAAGCGCGGCGTGCCCTTCCGTGACGCGCACGAGATCTCGGGTGCACTGGTGCAGGCATGCGAGCGGCGCGGCATCGAGTTGCACGACGCCGACGACGCCCTGCTCGCCGAGGTGTCGTCGCTGCTCACCCCCGACGTGCGGGAGGTGCTCACGATCGAGGGGTCGGTCGCCAGCCGCGACGGCGCGGGCGGCACGGCGCCGGTGCGCGTGGGGGAGCAGCGCGCCGAACTGATCACGCGCGCGCAGGCCGCAGCGCATGCGCTGGGCCTCTGAAAATAAGCAAAGCACTGATATTTTCTAGATATAAGCACTAGCCTTATGGCATGAGCCACGCAGCGGTGATCGCAGACATCGTCGGCTCGCGCCGGTTGCCGGACCGGGCGACCGCGCAGGCCGCCCTGGATGCGGCGATCGCACGGGTGGAGGCGGACTTTCCGCTCGCCGACCGGCCGCTGCGCCCCATCGTGGGCGATGAGTTGCAGGGGGTCTACCCCACCCTCGTCGGGGCGACCACGGCCACCCTGCTGCTGCGTCTCGCTCTTCCCGATGGCATCGAGTGCCGCTTCGGCATCGGGGTGGGGCCCGTCCGCGACGTGCCGTCGACGGCGGTCGGCACCATCTCCGAGGGGCCGGCCTGGTGGGCTGCGCGGGCGGCCATCGACATCGTGCACGCCAAGCAGAGCCGCGCTCTCCCGTCGTCGCGCACGTGGGCGGTCGCCGCAGAAGGGGAGGATGCCGCCACAGCCCAGTCCGTCCGACTGGCCAATGCCGCACTCCTCACCCGCGACCAGCTGATCTCCGCCATGGGGGAGCGCGCACGTCGCATCACCTACCGGCGATGCCTTGGCCATACCCAGCGTGCGATCGCCGCGGACGAGGACATCAGTCAGTCGGCCGTCTCCCAGGCGCTGGTCTCCTCCGGGGGAGCGGTGCTCGTCGACGCGGTGCAGACCCTCCTGTCCCCGTGATTCCGCGCGACACACCCGGGATGCGGGCCTGATTTGCCGAGACCGCAGGAGCGGCGTAATGTTTTCTCTGTTGGCCCCACAGGGGAAAGCGAAGCGGCCGGAAGGCCCCGCCCCCTCAAGTAGCCACAACCCATCCCACTCGCTCCTCGGAACGAAGCGTCTTTGACGTGGATGGATCTTCCCCGACTCGCCGGCTGGTCGATTTGACAAGCGCCGCGAGATGGGTAAGATAGAGAAGTTGCCCTGCGGGGGAGGTCGAGAGGCCGAACAGCAGGAGCATCCGATCCTTGAGAACTCAACAGCGTGCACTTGTCAAATGCCAAATAACCTCGTCCCGGTTTTTACCGGGTGAGATTCCTTTGGATCAAAGTCCGGCACTTCGGTGTCGGCAACGGATAAGTCAGTAATGACATCCATTTGGTCAGTTCAAACTCGCTGCTTCGGCCTTTTTCCGGTCGTTGTCAGTATTTTTCTTTTACGGAGAGTTTGATCCTGGCTCAGGATGAACGCTGGCGGCGTGCTTAACACATGCAAGTCGAACGGTGAAGCAGAGCTTGCTCTGTGGATCAGTGGCGAACGGGTGAGTAACACGTGAGCAACCTGCCCCTGACTCTGGGATAAGCGCTGGAAACGGCGTCTAATACTGGATACGAGCTGCGACCGCATGGTCAGCAGTTGGAAAGATTTTTCGGTCTGGGATGGGCTCGCGGCCTATCAGCTTGTTGGTGAGGTAATGGCTCACCAAGGCGTCGACGGGTAGCCGGCCTGAGAGGGTGACCGGCCACACTGGGACTGAGACACGGCCCAGACTCCTACGGGAGGCAGCAGTGGGGAATATTGCACAATGGGCGAAAGCCTGATGCAGCAACGCCGCGTGAGGGACGACGGCCTTCGGGTTGTAAACCTCTTTTAGCAGGGAAGAAGCGAAAGTGACGGTACCTGCAGAAAAAGCGCCGGCTAACTACGTGCCAGCAGCCGCGGTAATACGTAGGGCGCAAGCGTTATCCGGAATTATTGGGCGTAAAGAGCTCGTAGGCGGTTTGTCGCGTCTGCTGTGAAATCCCGAGGCTCAACCTCGGGCCTGCAGTGGGTACGGGCAGACTAGAGTGCGGTAGGGGAGATTGGAATTCCTGGTGTAGCGGTGGAATGCGCAGATTATCAGGAGGAACACGATGGCGAAGGCAGATCTCTGGGCCGTAACTGACGCTGAGGAGCGAAAGGGTGGGGAGCAAACAGGCTTAGATACCCTGGTAGTCCACCCCGTAAACGTTGGGAACTAGTTGTGGGGTCCATTCCACGGATTCCGTGACGCAGCTAACGCATTAAGTTCCCCGCCTGGGAGTACGGCCGCAAGGCTAAAACTCAAAGGAATTGACGGGGGACCCGCACAAGCGGCGGAGCATGCGGATTAATTCGATGCAACGCGAAGACCTTACCAAGGCTTGACATATACGAGAACGGGGCAGAAATGGTCAACTCTTGGACACTCGTAAACAGGTGGTGCATGGTTGTCGTCAGCTCGTGTCGTGAGATTGTTGGGTTAAGTCCCGCAACGAGCGCAACCCTCGTTCTATGTTGCCAGCACGTAATGGTGGGAACTCATGGGATACTGCCGGGGTCAACTCGGAGGAAGGTGGGGATGACGTCAAATCATCATGCCCCTTATGTCTTGGGCTTCACGCATGCTACAATGGCCGGTACAAAGGGCTGCAATACCGTGAGGTGGAGCGAATCCCAAAAAGCCGGTCCCAGTTCGGATTGAGGTCTGCAACTCGACCTCATGAAGTCGGAGTCGCTAGTAATCGCAGATCAGCAACGCTTGCGGTGAATACGTTCCCGGGTCTTGTACACACCGCCCGTCAAGTCATGAAAGTCGGTAACACCTGAAGCCGGTGGCCCAACCCTTGTGGAGGGAGCCGTCGAAGGTGGGATCGGTAATTAGGACCTAAGTCGTAACAAGGTAGCCGTACCGGAAGGTGCGGCTGGATCACCTCCTTTCTAAGGAGCATCTGGCACCCTCGGGTGTCCAGGCGCCGGATCGGGACATACGTTCCCGCCGGTAGCTCATGGGTGGAACATTTGACTTGGTGTCGGAGGGTTGACCTCATCTCAGTACGCTGCTTGCAGCTGGAACGGGTGGGGTGAGGCTGCCGGCACATGCACGCTGTTGGGTCCTGAGGGACGGATGCGCACTGGCCTTTCGGGGTTGAGTGTCAGACGGATCCTCTGGACCTGCTTTTGTTTGCCGGCTTTGCTGGTGAGCGGGGTGGGTACCGCCCGTACTTTGAGAACTACACAGTGGACGCGAGCATCTTCGAGATGATCCTTTATGGATTGTTTCGATCGATGATCTTAAAGATCATTAGTCAATTTCTGATCCGAGCTGCTTGCAGCTTGGGTTGCGAGTTTTGATTCAAACTCATGTGATTTTCAAGTCTTTAAGAGCAAACGGTGAATGCCTTGGCATCTGGAGCCGAAGAAGGACGTAGCAATCTGCGATAAGCCTTGGGGAGTGGATAAGCACACTTTGATCCGAGGATTTCCGAATGGGGAAAACCCCGCTGGGCGGCGTGCCGACCCAGTGACTCCCGCCTGAATATATAGGGCGGGTAGAGGGAACGTGGGGAAGTGAAACATCTCAGTACCCACAGGAAGAGAAAGCAACCGCGATTCCGTTAGTAGTGGCGAGCGAAACCGGAACAGGCTAAACCGAGTACGTGTGATATCCGGCAGGAGTTGCGTATTCGGGGTTGTGGGACTTTTCAGACAGTTCTGCCGAATTGTCGGCGTTACAAGAAGGTATAGACGAACAGGATTGAAAGCCTGGTCATAGAGGGTGCGAACCCCGTAGTCGACATGCCTCTCTTGACGCGAAGAGTATCCCAAGTAGCACGGGGCCCGAGAAATCCCGTGTGAATCTGTCAGGACCACCTGATAAGCCTAAATACTCCCAGATGACCGATAGCGGACAAGTACCGTGAGGGAAAGGTGAAAAGTACCCCGGGAGGGGAGTGAAATAGTACCTGAAACCGTTTGCTTACAAACCGTTGGAGCCTCCTTAGTAGGGGTGACAGCGTGCCTTTTGAAGAATGAGCCTGCGAGTTAGCGATATGTGGCGAGGTTAACCCGTGAGGGGTAGCCGTAGCGAAAGCGAGTCTGAATAGGGCGATTCAGTCGCATGTCCTAGACCCGAAGCGAAGTGATCTATCCATGGCCAGGTTGAAGCGACGGTAAGACGTCGTGGAGGACCGAACCCACTTAGGTTGAAAACTGAGGGGATGAGCTGTGGATAGGGGTGAAAGGCCAATCAAACTTCGTGATAGCTGGTTCTCTCCGAAATGCATTTAGGTGCAGCGTTGCGTGTTTCTTGCCGGAGGTAGAGCTACTGGATGGCCGATGGGCCCTACAAGGTTACTGACGTCAGCCAAACTCCGAATGCCGGTAAGTGAGAGCGCAGCAGTGAGACTGTGGGGGATAAGCTTCATAGTCGAGAGGGAAACAACCCAGACCACCAACTAAGGTCCCAAAGCGCGTGCTAAGTGGGAAAGGATGTGGAGTTGCTTAGACAACCAGGAGGTTGGCTTAGAAGCAGCCACCCTTGAAAGAGTGCGTAATAGCTCACTGGTCAAGTGATTCCGCGCCGACAATGTAACGGGGCTCAAGCACGCCACCGAAGTTGTGGCATTGACATTATTGGTAGGCCTTCGTGGTCCAGCCGTGTTGATGGGTAGGAGAGCGTCGTGTGGCCAGCGAAGCGGCGGTGTGAACCAGCCGTGGAGGCTACACGAGTGAGAATGCAGGCATGAGTAGCGAAAGACGTGTGAGAAACACGTCCTCCGAAAGACCAAGGGTTCCAGGGTCAAGCTAATCTTCCCTGGGTAAGTCGGGACCTAAGGCGAGGCCGACAGGCGTAGTCGATGGACAACGGGTTGATATTCCCGTACCGGCGAAGAACCGCCCAAGCTAATCCAGTGGTGCTAAGTGCCCGAATTCCTCTGATTCGATCCCTTCGGGGTGAGAACGTTGGAGCTAGCGCACGACCCCATGCTGGTGCGGTTAGCGTATTAACAGGTGTGACGCAGGAAGGTAGCCCAACCCGGGCGATGGTTGTCCCGGGGCAAGTGCGTAGGCCGAGTGATAGGCAAATCCGTCACTCATACAGGCTGAGACACGATGCGGATAAAAAGTGGGTGATCCTATGCTGCCAAGAAAAGCATCGACGCGAGGTTCTAGCCGCCCGTACCCCAAACCGACTCAGGTGGTCAGGTAGAGAATACCAAGGAGATCGAGAGAATCGTGGTTAAGGAACTCGGCAAAATGCCCCCGTAACTTCGGGAGAAGGGGGGCCTTCGACGTATTAGGACTTGCTCCGAAAGCGTTTGGAGGCCGCAGAGACTAGTGGGTAGCGACTGTTTACTAAAAACACAGGTCCGTGCCAAGTCGCAAGACGATGTATACGGACTGACGCCTGCCCGGTGCTGGAAGGTTAAGAGGACCGGTTAGCCGCAAGGCGAAGCTGAGAATTTAAGCCCCAGTAAACGGCGGTGGTAACTATAACCATCCTAAGGTAGCGAAATTCCTTGTCGGGTAAGTTCCGACCTGCACGAATGGCGTAACGACTTCCCAACTGTCTCAACCGCGAACTCGGCGAAATTGCATTACGAGTAAAGATGCTCGTTACGCGCAGCAGGACGGAAAGACCCCGTGACCTTTACTACAGCTTGGTATTGGTGTTCGGTGTGGCTTGTGTAGGATAGGTGGGAGACTTTGAAGCATGGACGCCAGTTCATGTGGAGTCATTGTTGAAATACCACTCTGGTCACTCTGGATATCTAACTTCGAACCGTAATCCGGTTCAGGGACAGTGCCTGGTGGGTAGTTTAACTGGGCGGTTGCCTCCCAAAAAGTAACGGAGGCGCCCAAAGGTTCCCTCAACCTGGTTGGCAATCAGGTGGCGAGTGTAAGTGCACAAGGGAGCTTGACTGTGAGACTGACAGGTCGAGCAGGGACGAAAGTCGGGACTAGTGATCCGGCAGTGGCTTGTGGAAGCGCTGTCGCTCAACGGATAAAAGGTACCTCGGGGATAACAGGCTGATCTTGCCCAAGAGTCCATATCGACGGCATGGTTTGGCACCTCGATGTCGGCTCGTCGCATCCTGGGGCTGGAGTAGGTCCCAAGGGTTGGGCTGTTCGCCCATTAAAGCGGTACGCGAGCTGGGTTTAGAACGTCGTGAGACAGTTCGGTCCCTATCCGCTGCGCGCGTAGGAAGTTTGAGAGGATCTGACCCTAGTACGAGAGGACCGGGTTGGACGAACCTCTGGTGTGCCAGTTGTTCCGCCAGGAGCACCGCTGGTTAGCTACGTTCGGGATGGATAACCGCTGAAAGCATCTAAGCGGGAAGCCGGCCTCAAGATGAGACTTCCATGCCTTCGGGCGAGAGGCTCCCAGCTAGACTACTGGGTTGATAGGCCAGATGTGGAAGTGCAGCAATGCATGCAGCTGACTGGTACTAATAAGCCGATGACTTGATAACACACCCGTTTGAGGTGCTACGCGTCCACTGAGTGGTTCTCGATGTACGGTCGAGAACCGCATGACAACAATCTTTTGTTGTGTGCAGACTGAAACATCAATAGTGTTTCGGCGGCCATAGCGAGAGGGAAACGCCCGGACACATACCGAACCCGGAAGCTAAGCCTCTCAGCGCCGATGGTACTGCAGGGGGGACCCTGTGGGAGAGTAGGACACCGCCGGACTTCTTCCGTGAAATGGCCACCCAGAGTTGGGTGGCCTTTTCGCGTTTACAAGCAAATAGGGAAGGAGCCGAGATGACGGACGAGCAGCGACCGGACGACGGAGCGCGCCAGCGACCCAAGGGCGCATCCGCGGACCGGCGAAACACTGGCCAGAACAAGCCGCACGAGAAGCGCGAGGGGGAGCGTAAGCCCTTCGTCAAGCGCGACGGCGAGCGGAGGCCCTCTGCGCCTCGTGACGGTGAGCGGAAGTCGTACCCGCCGCGCGATGGCGATCGCAAGCCGTATGCTCCCCGTGATGGTGAGCGTCGCTCCTACCCGCCCCGCGACGGCGAGCGGAAGCCCTATGCGCCCCGCGACGGCGAGCGGAAGCCCTATGCGCCTCGAGACGGTGAGCGGAAGTCGTACCCTCCCCGTGATGGTGAGCGTAAGTCCTACGCGCCGCGCGACGGCGATCGCAAGCCGTCTGCGCCTCGTGATGGTGAGCGTCGGTCGTATCCTCTCCGCGACGGCGAGCGGAAGTCGTACCCTCCCCGCGACGGTGAGCGTAAGTCCTACCCGCCGCGCGACGGCGACCGCAAGCCGTACGCCCCTCGCGACGGTGAGCGTCGGTCGTACCCTCCCCGCGATGGTGAGCGTAAGTCCTACCCGCCGCGCGACGGCGACCGCAAGCCGTACGCCCCTCGCGACGGTGAGCGTCGGTCGTATCCGCCCCGTGATGGTGAGCGTAAGTCCTACCCGCCGCGCGATGGCGAGCGTCGGTCCTACCCGCCGCGCGATGGTGAGCGGAAGTCGTACCCGCCCCGCGATGGTGAGCGTCGGTCGTATCCGCCCCGTGATGGTGAGCGTAAGTCGTACCCGCCTCGCGATGGCGAGCGTCGGTCCTACCCGCCGCGCGATGGTGAGCGGAAGTCGTACCCGCCCCGCGATGGTGAGCGTCGCCCGTACGAGAAGCGTGATGGCGACCGCAAGCCCTACGCCCCTCGCGACGGCGGTGGCCGCCCCTTCGACGCCCGCGACGATCGGCGCGTCTCGCGACCGCCGCAGGAGCAGCGCGAGTCCGGACCGCAGATCCCCGATGAGGTCACCGCACGCGACTTGCATCCGTCGGCGCGCAACGAGCTGAAGACCCTGAGCAAGGAGAACGCCGAGCAGGTCGGCCGCCACCTCGCGATGGCAGCAAAGCTCATCGACGAGGACCCTCAGCTGGCGCACGAGCACGCGCTGGCGGCCACCCGTCGTGCCGGCAGGATCGCCGTCGCACGCGAGACGGCCGCGATCACCGCGTACGCCATCGGCGACTTCGCCCTGGCGCTGCGGGAGCTGCGCACCTACCGCCGCATCTCCGGACGCGACGACCAGATCGCGCTGATGGTCGACAGCGAGCGAGGCGTCGGTCGTCCCGACCGTGCGCTCGAGGTCGGGCGCTCCGTCGATCGCGCGACCCTCCCCACGCCCGCGCGCGTGGAGCTGGCCATCGCCATGTCCGGCGCTCAGCTGGACCTCGGCCAGCCGGAGCGTGCGCTCACCGAACTCGACATCCCCGAACTCGACCCCGACCGGGCGTTCGAGTGGAGCCCCGCGCTCTTCGCCGCCCGCGCCGCCGTGCTCGAAGAACTCGGCCGCGACAGCGAGGCCGCCGAGTGGCAGCGTCGCGCGGTCGTCGCCGCCGAGGTCATCGAGGCGGCCCTCGGCGGCCCGGCCGATGACGAGGTGCAGGTCGTCGACGAGGTGGAGGAGATCACGCTCGAGGAAGACGACATCGCGCCGCAGTCCGCTGATGAGGCGGTTGCTGATGAGGCGGTTGCTGATGAGGCGCAGGCGTCGTCGGAGCCGGTTTCCGAGTTCGAGTCCGAGCCGCAGGTGGCGCCGGATCCTGACGCCGAGGCGCCGGCATCCGATGACTCGATCGACCCGAAGAGCGAGACGCTCTTCGACCACGACCCGGAGGCGTGATGAGGCTGTTCTCCCGTTCGGCCGCAGCCGCTGAGCGTACGCCGCTCGACGGCGTCGACGCGGTGCTGGCCGACCTCGACGGCGTGGTCTACGCCGGGCCGGGTCCGCTGCCGCACGCGGTGGAGAGCCTGCAGCGTGCCGGCGAGGGCCGGCGGCTCGGCTACATCACGAACAACGCCTCCCGCACCGATGCCACCGTCGCCGGACATCTCCGTGACCTCGGCCTCACCGGGACCCGCCCCGAGGACGTCGTCACCAGCCCTCAGGCGGCCATGCGGCTGCTGCGCGAACGGGTCGCCCCGGGCGCGCGCATCCTGGTCGTGGGTGGTGACGGTCTCACCGTCGAGGTGGAGAAAGCCGGCTACGCGGTGACGCGCAGCGCCGAGGACGCTCCGGCAGCGGTCGTGCAGGGGTTCGCCCCCGACGTCGGCTGGCAGCATCTCGCCGAAGCCGCGTACGCGCTCGCCCTCCCCGAGGACGAAGGCGGCATCCCGTGGATCGCCACCAACACCGACTGGACGATCCCGCAGGCGCGGGGCCTCGCGCCGGGCAACGGCACGCTGGTGTCGGCGGTGCACACGGCCGTCGGTCGTCTCGCGGTGGTCGCCGGAAAGCCGGAGCAGCCCATCTTCGACGAGGCCGTGGCCCGCTTCGGCGCGTCCAGCCCGCTTTTCCTCGGCGACCGGCTCGACACCGACATCGCCGGAGCGCAGGCCGCCGGCATCCCGTCGGTGCTGGTGCTCACGGGCGTCGACCGGCCGAAGCACGTGCTCGCAGCGCCCCCGCACTCGCGTCCCACCTACATCCTCGGCGACCTTCGGGAGCTGCACGAGCCGTACCCCGAGGTGAAGACCATCGGCGATGTCACGACCGTGCGCGATGCGTCGGTGCGCATCGACGGTCCCGACATCCACATCCTCTCCGAAGGCTCCCGCCCGATCGACCTGGTGCGCGCGGGCGCTGCGGCGATCTGGGCGACCGGTCGCGGGATCTTCGGCTTCCGTGTGCCCGAGCGACTGTACGCCGACCCGTTCCACCGCCCCTGATCCGGCGCGCCAGCGCCTATCCTGGGGGCATGCCGATGGATGCCGCACCCGACGCCGCCGCGCTCGATCCTGAGCAGCCGCAGCCGCGCGACGACCTGCTGTCGGCGATCGAGGTGATCGAGGACCAGCCGCTGGGGGAGCGCGCCCAGGGGTACGCGGCCCTCCACGACGAACTGGCCCGGCGCCTGCAGTCCGGTCCCGCAGACCCGGCGGCATGACCGCCCGCCTGGACGCCGTCGTCGCCGCACGAGGACTGGCGCGCTCGCGCACCCACGCCGCGCAGTTGATCGCCGCCGGCCTGGTGAGCGTCGACGGACGACCGCAGGTGAAGGCGTCGGCGCGCGTGGACGACGACGCCGAGATCGTCGTCGCCGCCTCCGACCACTACGTCAGCCGCGCCGCGCACAAGCTCATCGCCGCCCTCGACGCGTTCGACATCGACGTGCGGGGGCGGCTCGCCCTCGACATGGGCGCGTCGACGGGCGGCTTCACCCAGGTGCTGCGGGAGCGGGGCGCCGACCCCGTGCTCGCCGTCGATGTCGGACACGGCCAGCTCGCGGCATCCGTCGCCGCCGACCCGGGCGTGCGGGTGGTCGAGGGCTTCAATGTGCGGCACATGACGGCGGCCTCCCTGGCCGAGGCGGCGGGGGTCGCCGGTGCGCCCACCGTCGTCACCGGCGACCTGTCGTTCATCTCGCTCAGCCACGTGCTGCCGTCGGTCGCCGCCGTCAGTGCACCCGATGCGGACATCGTGCTGCTGATCAAGCCGCAGTTCGAAGTGGGGCGCACCGGGGTGCGCGAGGGGCTCGTGAAGAACGCCGGGCTGCGCGCCGACGCCACCGCCGGGGTGCTGTGGGCGGCGTGGGATGCCGGGCTCGGCACCTGCGGCCTCATCGCCTCGCCGCTGGCAGGCACCCACGGCAATGTCGAGTATCTCGTGCATCTCCGCCCGGGCGTCGACGGCAATCCGACAGAATGGTTGGGCACCGTGAACCGACTGGCGGAGATCGAATGACCCATCCCGAGCGCAGCATCCTCGTCGTCGTGCACGCCCACCGGGACGACAACGCCGACGCGGCGCGCCGGGTGATGCAGGCGCTGCAGTCCGCGGGCGCCCGCCCCGTGCTCGCCGCCGACGACCGGGCCGACCTCGAGGGCGTCGGCGTCGACCTCACCGGTGTCGCGACACTCGGCACCGACGTCGACGTCTCCGACATCGAACTGGCCATCGTGCTGGGCGGGGACGGCACGATCCTCCGGGCCGCGGAGTTGGTGCGCGACTGCACCGCGCCGGTGCTCGGCATCAACATGGGCCATGTCGGCTTCCTCGCGGAGATCGAGCGGGATGACATGGACGACGCGGTGCGCCGCGTCATCGCCCGCGACTACGACGTCGAGGAGCGCCTGGCGCTGTCGGTGCGCGTGAAGGATGCCGGCAACACGGTCATCTACGAGACGTGGGCGCTGAACGAGGCGACGGTGGAGAAGGCGAGCCGCGAGCGGATGCTGGAAGTCGTGATCGAGATCGACGGCCGGCCGCTGTCGAGCTTCGGCTGCGACGGCGTGGTCGTCTCGACCCCCACCGGCTCGACCGCCTACAACTTCTCCGGAGGAGGACCGGTCGTCTGGCCGACCGTGGAGGCGATCACGGTCGTTCCGCTGTCCGCCCACGCCCTGTTCGCCCGCCCGCTCGTGGTCAGCCCCGACGCGGCCGTCGCGATCGAGGTGCTGCACCGCAACAACGGGATCGGCGTGCTCTGGTGCGACGGGCGCCGTTCGCACGACCTGCCGCCGGGTGCGCGCGTCGTGGTGCGTCGATCGCCCAGCCCGGTGCGGCTCGCGCGGCTGCACCCCGCCGCGTTCACCGACCGGCTGGTGCGCAAGTTCCAGCTGCCCGTCACCGGCTGGCGCGGCCCCGCCGGGCCCGTCGACGCGGAGGCACCGTGACCGCCGCCGCGCCGGGGGAGGAGACCGCGTGATCGAGGAGATCCGCCTGCGCGACCTGGGCGTCATCGCGCAGGCCACACTGCCCATGGGGCGCGGCTTCACGGCGATCACGGGCGAGACCGGCGCCGGCAAGACCATGGTCGTCACCGGCCTCGGGCTGCTGCTGGGCCAGCGCGCCGACTCCGGTGCGGTGCGCTCGGGAGCTGCGCAGGCGTCCGTCGAGGGCACGTGGATCGTCCCGGAAGACGGCGCCGTCGCGGAGCGGGTGCGTGAGGCCGGCGGCGATCTCGAGCCCATCGGCGGGGGAGATGCCGAGCTGTACCTCGGCCGCACGCTCTCGAGTGAGGGCCGCAGCCGCGCCACCGTCGGTGGCCGCACCGCGCCGGCCGGAGTGCTCGCCGATCTCGCCGATCAACTGGTCGTCGTGCACGGGCAGTCCGACCAGCTGCGGCTGCGTTCGTCGGTGGCGCAGCGCGACGCCCTGGACCGCTTCGGCGGCGCCCCCGTCGCCGATGCCCTGGCGGCGTATCGCGAGGCCTATGAGACGTGGCGTGGTCTGGATGCCGAACTCACCCACCTCACCGGCGAGAGCGACACCCGCGCCCGCGAGGCCGAGGAGCTGCGCCTGCTGCTGGCGGACATCGAGCGCGTCGACCCCCAGCCGGGCGAGGACGACGAGCTGGCCCGCCGCGCGGAGCGCCTGTCGCACGTCGAGGAGCTGCGCATCGCCGCCGCTTCCGCCCACACCGCGCTGTCCTCGGACGACGACGCGCCGGATGTCGCGGTGCTGGCCGCCGAGGCGCGGCGTGCTCTCGAGCGCGCTGCCGACCGCGACGACACCCTCGCGGCCCTCGCCGAACAGGCCGCCGACATCGGCTACCGCGCGGTGGACCTCGCTCAGAGCCTCTCGGGCTACCTCGCCGACCTCGATGAGACCGGCCCCCAGGAACTCGCGCTCGTCGAGGCGCGCCGCGCGGAGCTGGCCACCCTCACCCGCGTGCACGGCACCGTGGACGCCGCGATCGCGCTGCTCGAGAACGGCTCGGCGCGCCTGGCGGAACTCGATGACGACGGCGACCGCATCGCGCGGCTCGAGCGGGAGCGTGACGCCGCAGCATCCGTCCTCGACGCCGCCGCCGCGGCGCTGACTGCCGCCCGCACCGCGGCCGCCGGCCGGCTCGGCGCCGCCGTCACCGCCGAGCTGCGGGCGCTGGCGCTGCCCGACGCCCGTCTCGTCGTCGAGTTGGCCCCCGGCGCCGCCTCCGCTGCCGGCCGCGACGATGTCACCATCCTCCTCGCGCCGCACCCGGGCGCCGACCCGCGCCCGGTGGCCAAGGGCGCGTCGGGCGGCGAGCTCAGCCGCGTCATGCTCGCCCTCGAAGTCGTCATCGCCGCCACCGAGCCGGTTCCCACATTCGTCTTCGACGAGGTGGATGCCGGCATCGGCGGCGCCGCCGCGATCGAGGTGGGGCGCCGGCTGGCGCGGCTGGCGGAATCGTCGCAGGTCGTCGTGGTCACCCACCTCGCCCAGGTCGCCGCCTTCGCCACCAACCACCTCAGCGTGGTGAAGGCCAACGACGGCTCCGTCACCGCCTCCAGCGTGCGCCGCCTGGAGGGCGCAGATCGCGAGGCCGAGATGGCGCGGCTGCTGTCGGGCATGACCGATTCCGAGGCCGCACTCACCCACGCGCGCGAACTGCTCAGCTTGGGCGCCGCCGGACTGATAGGATGAAAGCCCGTGACGGAAACTTCTACCGCGGGCATCATTTCGAACGACACCACCAGGCACATCTTCGTGACGGGCGGTGTCGTTTCCTCGTTGGGTAAGGGCCTGACCGCCGCGAGCCTCGGCAACCTTCTGACCGCGCGCGGACTGCGCGTGGTGATGCAGAAGCTCGATCCCTACCTGAACGTCGACCCCGGAACGATGAACCCGTTCCAGCACGGCGAGGTCTTCGTGACCGACGACGGCGCCGAGACCGACCTCGACATCGGGCACTACGAGCGCTTCCTCGACATCGAGTTGAGTCAGGCCGCCAACGTGACCACCGGCCAGATCTACTCGCAGGTCATCGCCAAGGAGCGTCGCGGCGAGTACCTCGGCGACACCGTGCAGGTCATCCCGCACATCACCGACGAGATCAAGCGCCGCATGCGCCTGCAGGCCTCTGAGGAGCCGCAGCCCGACGTGATCATCACCGAGATCGGCGGCACCGTCGGCGACATCGAGTCGCAGCCGTTCATCGAGTCCGCTCGTCAGATCCGCCACGAGCTCGGCCGCGGCAACGTGTTCTTCGTGCACGTCTCGCTGGTGCCGTTCATGGGCGCCTCGGGCGAGCAGAAGACCAAGCCCACCCAGCACTCCGTCGCGGCGCTGCGCTCCATCGGCATCCAGCCCGACGCGCTCGTGCTGCGCAGCGACCGTCCCGTCACCGAGTCGAACAAGCGCAAGATCGCGCTCATGTGCGACGTCGACGAGGATGCCGTCGTCAACGCCGTCGATGTGCCGAGCATCTACGACATCCCGACCATGCTCAACGAGCAGGGACTCGACGAGTACATCGTGCGCGCCCTCGGCTTGACCAAGGCCGCCGAGGTCGACTGGACGCGCTGGAACACCGTGCTGCAGGCCGTGCACAACCCCAAGCACGAGGTGACCATCGGCCTGGTCGGCAAGTACATCGACCTTCCCGACGCGTACCTCTCGGTCACCGAGGCGCTGAAGGCGGGCGGCTTCGGGCAGGAGACCAAGGTCAAGATCACCTGGATCCCGTCCGACCTGTGCGAGACGCCCGAGGGTGCGGCGAAGGCGCTGGCGGGTGTCGACGGCATCGTGGTGCCGGGCGGCTTCGGCATCCGCGGCATCGAGGGCAAGCTCGGGGCGCTGCGGTTCGCCCGCGAGCAGGGCATCCCCACCCTCGGCATCTGCCTCGGCCTGCAGTGCATGGTCATCGAGTACGCGCGGTCCGTCGCCGGACTCGAAGGCGCGTCGTCGAGCGAGTTCGACCCCGACACCGAGTTCCCGGTCATCGCCACGATGGCGGAGCAGGTCGACATCCTCGCCGGCGGTGACCTGGGCGGCACGATGCGTCTGGGCCTGTACCCCGCCCAGCTGGCGGAGGGATCGCTGGCGGCGGAGCTCTACGGCTCGGACGTCGCCTACGAGCGTCACCGTCACCGCTACGAGGTCAACAACCGCTACCGCGACCAGATCGCCGACGCCGGGCTCGTCTTCTCCGGCATCAACCCCGACCTGGGGCTCGTGGAGTACGTCGAGCTGCCGCGCGACGTGCACCCGTATTACATCGCCACCCAGGCCCACCCCGAGCTGCGTTCGCGTCCGACCGCCCCGCACCCGCTGTTCCGCGGGCTCGTGGCCGCCGCCGTGGAGCGGCACCGTGCCAGCGAGCTGTTCGACGTCGAGAATGACTGACGACACCGCCGGCTGGCTGCGCGACGAACCGGTCTCGTTCGAGGTCGAGCAGAGCGACCTGGTCTACTCCGGTCACGTCTGGGACGTGCGCCACGACACCGTCCGCTACGGCGACGGGCAGATCGTGCGCGACTACGTGCAGCACACCGGTGCCGTCGCGGTCGTCGCGCTGGACGATGAGGGCCGGATGCTGGTGCTGCAGCAGTACCGGCATCCGATCCGCGCCCGCGACTGGGAGCTGCCCGCCGGGCTGCTCGACGTCGAGGGCGAGCCGCCGGCCGAGACGGCGAAGCGCGAGCTGGCGGAGGAGGCGGACCTCGTGGCGGCGGAGTGGGAGCCCCTGCTGAGCTTCCACACGAGTCCCGGGGGCAGCGACGAGACGCTGCACGTGTTCCTGGCGCGCGGACTGTCCGCTGCCCCGCAGGTGCATGAACGCACCGAGGAGGAGCAGGACATCCGGGTGGAGTGGGTGGCCGTCGACGACGTGATCACCGCGGTGCTGGCCGGGCGGGTGCGCAACGGCGTGCTCGCGCTGGGCGCCTTCGCCGCGGCCGAGCACCTGCGCCGGGCCGGAGCTGCCGGGCGCTGACATGCAGGTCGATCGCGCGGTGCACGCGTTCCTCCGGCACGTCGCGATCGAGCGCGGTCTGTCCGAGCACACCGGTGCCGCCTATCGCCGCGACCTCGACGCGTATTCGCGGTGGCTGGGGGAGCAGGGCATCGCCGACACCGACGAGATCACCGCCGACGTCGTGACGCGGTTCATCGCCGATCGGGCGGCGGCCGACCCGCCGCCCGCCGCGGCGAGCCTCGCCCGCCTGCAGTCCGCCGTGCGTTCCTTCCACCGGTATCTGGCGAGGGAGGGCATCGCCGCCGGCGACCCCACCGGCCGCCTGCGCCCGCCCAAGGCGGCCCGGCGACTGCCCAAGGCGCTGACGATCGCGCAGGTCGAGGCCCTGCTCGACGCGTCGGGGCCCCTGGCATCCGATGCCGCCGCGGGCGACCTCGTCGGCATCCGCGACCGCGCGTTGCTGGAGCTGCTGTACGCCACGGGTGCCCGCATCTCGGAGATCGTGCAGCTGGACGTCGACGACCTCGCCCACGGCGACGTGCTGCGGGTGCGGGGCAAGGGCGACAAGGAGCGCATCGTGCCGATCGGGTCGTATGCGCGCACCGCCGTCGACTCCTACCTCACGCGGGTGCGGCCGGAGCTGTCGCGCCGGGGGCGGGCGACGCCGCGGCTGTTCCTCGGGGTGCGGGGCGCCCCGCTGTCGCGGCAGAGCGCGTGGGCGGTGATCGGCAAGGCGGCCGAGAGGGCGCAGCTGACGGCGCACGTGTCGCCCCACACGCTGCGGCACTCCTTCGCGACGCACCTGCTGCAGGGCGGAGCCGACGTGCGCGTCGTGCAGGAGCTGCTCGGCCACGCCTCGGTGGCCACGACCCAGATCTACACCTACGTCTCACCCGACGCGCTGCGCGACGTCTACGTCACGTCCCACCCGCGCGCCCGCTGACCCCCCGCCCGCCCGCGCGGCTCCGACGCTCGCGGTTGGGGGCGGGGCGGGGGCGGGGTTTGCACGGCGCGGGGGTGGGCGCGAGGCCGTGGGTGTCGCCAGACTGGGGGCATGCCCACCACCGGTACGGCCACTCTCCGCCCGCCGCGCGGACTCGCGGTCTTCTGGATCGTCGCGGCCCTGGCCGGCTGGGTGGTGTCGTTCCTGCTCTACCAGGAGTACATCGGCCAGCTCACCGGCGCCGACCCCCTCATCTCCTGCCAGATCAGCGTGCTGGTCACCTGCGGACCGAACCTGCTCTCGCCCGGCGGCAACCTGCTGGGGTTCAGCAACTCGATCATCGGCATCGTGCTGTTCCTCGGGCCGCTCTACGCCGGGGTGAGCGCGCTCGCGGCCCCCGGCGGGATGCGGCGGTGGTTCTGGCGGGTGTACACGCTGTTCCTGCTGGGCGGTTTCCTGCTCGTGCACCTCTTCGCTTACCGCAGCGTCTTCGAATACGGCTCGCTGTGCCCGTGGTGCATGGTGGTGTGGCTGGTGACCATCCCGCTGTTCTGGTTCACCCTCGCGTGGGCGCTGCGTGACGGGGTGTGGGGGCGGATGCCGCGCCTCGGCGCCGCGCTGCTGACCTGGGCGCCGCTGATCACGGTGCTGAACTACGCGCTCATCGCCGTCGTCGCCCAGGTGCGGCTGGACGTGCTCGGCAGCCTCTGACCGTGCCCGCGGGGTCCTCCCGCACGGCCGCACAGGCGGGCCCATAGAAGGTCGGGCCGTTGCGCGGGAGAATGCTAGCGGAAGACGCGCCGCCCTCGGCATCCGCCAAAATCGACGTGACAACTCGTGAAAACGACGTACCGACACGGAGAAGAACGTGACCACCATCAAGCTCGTCCGTCCGCACCTCGCCGCCGCAGCCCTGCTCGTCATCGGCCTGACCTCGCTGAGCGCCTGCGCCACCACGCCCGACACCTCCGGCGCCGTGCGCGTCGACGGCGACGAGAGCAGCCAGCCCGACGAAAGCGGCGAAGCCGTCGACGTCTTCTCGATCTCCCTCGGCGACTGCCTGAACACCTCCGCGCTCAGCGACACGACGCAGGTGGACAGCGTCCCCGTCGTGCCCTGCAGCGAGCCGCACGAGGACGAGGTCTACTACACGTTCGATTCCACCGACCCGGAGTACCCGGGCGAGGACGCCCTGGTCAGCGAGGCAGGCGAGACCTGCATCGCCGAGTTCGCCGACTTCGTGGGCATCGCCTACGAGGAGTCCGCGCTGGACTACTGGCCGATGTACCCCAGCGAGCAGTCGTGGGAGCAGGGCGACCGCGAGATCCTCTGCATGGTCTACGACCC
Source organism: Microbacterium sp. zg-Y1090 (assembly GCF_030246945.1). NCBI lineage: Bacteria > Bacillati > Actinomycetota > Actinomycetes > Micrococcales > Microbacteriaceae > Microbacterium > Microbacterium wangruii. The sequence continues at coordinate 2,144,460 of NZ_CP126742.1, read as the reverse complement.
CAGCGGCGAGAAAGTGACCGGCAGCCTGGCCGGCTCCGCCCGCTGACGTCCGCATCGCCGGAGGGCACGCCGCCGCGCGCCCTCCGGCGATCGTCGTCGCGATGATTAGAATCGTTGCAGGCGAAGCACAGGCAGGAGCATCGGTGGCGACCAAGGCACAAACGGCGAAGACCGCGGCGGGGGACACCCCGATCGGTCCCACCGGCCGCCCCTACCAGGGCTTCCCGACGCCACCGAAGCTCGATGGGCACGGGCCCGCCCGCATCATCTCGCTGTGCAACCAGAAGGGCGGCGTCGGCAAGACGACGACCACGATCAACCTGGCGGCGTCGCTGGCCGAGTACGGCCGCCGCGTGCTGGCCGTGGACTTCGACCCGCAGGGCGCTCTGTCGGCGGGGCTCGGGGTGCACACGCACGAGATCCCCACGATCTACGACCTGTTGCTGGACACCAAGCGCGACCCGCACGACATCATCGTGCCCACCGGCGTCGAGGGCCTGGACATCCTTCCGGCCAACATCGATCTGTCGGCGGCTGAGGTGCACCTCGTCAACGAGGTCGCCCGTGAGACGATCCTCGCCCGCGTGCTGCGCAAGGTCGCGGGGGAGTACGACGTCATTCTCATCGACTGCCAGCCCTCGCTGGGGCTGCTGACCGTCAACGCCCTCACCGCCAGCCACGGGGTGCTCATCCCGCTGGAGTGCGAGTTCTTCGCGCTGCGCGGCGTCGCTCTGCTCATCGAGACGATCGACAAGGTGAGGGACCGCCTCAACCCCACCATCACGCTCGACGGCGTGCTGGCCACCATGTACGACCCCCGCACCCTGCACTCGCGTGAGGTGCTGGAGCGGGTCGTCGACGCGTTCGGCGACGACGTGCTCGAGACGGTCATCGGCCGCACCGTGAAGTTCCCGGACGCCTCGGTGTCGGGCGTGCCGATCACCGAGTTCGCGCCGGAGCACCCTGCCGCCCAGGCCTACCTGCGGCTGGCGCGGGAGCTGGTCGCCCGTGGCGCCGTCGCCTGACGACGAGGTCGCCGCGACCCCTGCCGTCTTCCCTGCCGACGTGGTGCCCGCCGGGGAATCCCGTGCCGGCACGACGCCCGACGACGCGCCCTCGACGGATGCCGCCGCCGAGCCCGGCGCAGACGAGGGCTTCCGCGTCTCGCTCGACGTGTTCGACGGTCCCTTCGACCTGCTGCTGTCGCTGATCTCGCAGCACGAGCTGGACATCACCGACGTCGCGCTCAGCAAGGTGACCGATGAGTTCATCGCCTACCTGCGCAGCATGCAGACCGCGGAGCAGCTGGACGAGGCATCCGAGTTCCTCGTCGTGGCGGTGACGCTGCTGGACATGAAGGTCGCCGGACTGCTGCCGCAGGGCGAGCTCGTGGACGCCGAATCGGTGGCCCTGCTCGAGGCGCGCGATCTGCTGTTCGCGCGACTGCTGCAGTACCGCGCCTTCAAGGAAGTCTCCACCTGGTTCGCCGCGCGGCTGCAGGCCGAGGACCGGCGGCACACCCGCTCGGTGCCGTTGGAGGAGAAGTACCGTCGCGCCGTGCCCGAACTGGTGTGGACCCTCTCGCCCGCGGACTTCGCCGCCCTCGCCGTGCTCGCCATGACGCCGAAAGAGATCCCGCACGTCGGGCTGGATCACCTGCACGCGCCGCTGGTGTCGATCCGCGAGCAGGCCGCGGTGGTCGTGACGCTGCTGCGGGATGCCGGCACCCTCAACTTCCGTGACCTCATCGCGGGCGTCACGCAGACCGGTGTCGTCGTCGCCCGCTTCCTCGCGGTGCTCGAGCTGTACCGCCACGCCGCCCTGTCGTTCGAGCAGCTGGAGCCGCTCGGCGAACTGACCCTGCGCTGGACCGCCGAACGCTGGTCGGATGACAGCCTCGCCTCTCTGGGAGCCGACTATGACCGATGAAACGCCCACGCCCGACGCCGGGGCGCTCTCCGCGACCGACGACGCCGAGCAGCCCGCGCCGCGGCCGCAGGATGCGGCATCCGTCGCCCAGCGCCTCGAGGCGATCCTGCTCGTCGTCGACGAGCCGCAGCCGATCGTGCACCTCGCTGCCGCCGTCGGCGCGCCCGTCGACACCGTGCGCCAGGCGGTCCGGATGCTCGTGGCCGACTACGACGGCGAAGGCCCGGGTCCCCGGCGCGGCTTCGAGCTGCGTGAAGTGGGCGGCGGCTGGCGGCTGTACGTGCGCGCCGAGCACGACGACCTCGTCTCCGAGTTCGTCAACGCGCAGGCGCCGTCCCGGCTGTCGCAGGCGGCGCTGGAGACCCTCGCCGTCATCGCGTACAAGCAGCCGGTGACCCGCAGCCAGGTGGCGTCGATCCGCGCCGTCAACGTCGACTCCGTCGTGCGCACCCTGGTCGCGCGCGGCCTCATCACCGAACTGTTCACCGACCCCGAGACCGGGGCGATCAACTACGGCACCACCGACGCACTGCTGGTGAACCTCGGCATCAACTCGCTCGACGAGCTGCCGCACATTTCGCCGCTGCTGGACGACGGCGCCGACGGGTTCGACGTGGAGGGTCTGCGATGACCGAGCACGACGACCCCACACGATCAGAGGGAGAGAAGACGACGATGGACACCGAGGGTGTACGGCTGCAGAAGGCGCTCGCGAACGCGGGGGTCGCGTCGAGGCGGGTGTCCGAGAATCTCATCGTCGAAGGACGTGTGCGGGTGAACGGGCAGGTCGTCACCGAGCTGGGGTCGCGCATCGACCCCGAGCGCGACCTCATCGACGTGGACGGCACGGTCATCCAGCTCGACCAGTCCAAGCGCTACGTCATGCTCAACAAGCCCACCGGCGTGGTGAGCACGATGAAGGACGAGAACGGCCGGCCCGACCTGCGCCGGTACACGAAGGACTGGCCGGAGCGGCTGTACAACGTCGGACGCCTGGATGCCGAGACCTCCGGCCTGCTGGTGCTCACCAACGACGGCGACCTCGCCCACGTGCTGGCACACCCCTCGTTCGGCGTGACCAAGGTGTACATCGCGAAGGTGTCCGGCCGGGTCACCGCGCAGACGATCTCCCGGCTCACCAAGGGCATCGAGCTGGAGGACGGGCCCATCGCCGCCGACAAGGCGCGGCTGCTGGACACCTCCGGCGAGACGAGCCTGGTCGAGCTCACCTTGCACTCCGGTCGCAACCGCATCGTGCGGCGCATGATGAGCGAGGTCGGCCACCCCGTCATCGAGCTCGTGCGACGCCAGTTCGGCCCGCTGCACCTGGGAACCCTCCCGGCGGGGCGCGCCCGCGAGTTGACTACAGTGGAACGCGGCGCGCTGCTCACTTTGGCGCGCGCCGCGACGGAGGAGCCGTCGCCGGGTGACCAGGAGAGCCAGTGACCGATTCGACGACGGGGCCGCTCGCTGCGCGCGTGCAGGGCCCCGTCCGCATCGTCGGCGCCGGGCTGCTGGGTTCGAGCATCGGCCACGCGCTGCGGGCCCGCGGCATCGACGTCGTGCTCGACGACACGTCGCCCGCGCAGCTGCGCCTGGCCATCGACTATGGCGCCGGCCGTGCCGCGCGCCCCGATGACATGCCCGCCCTCGTCGTCGTGGCGGTCCCGCCCGACGTGACCGCTGACGTCATCGAGCGGGAACTGAACGCCCACCCGCAGGCCGTCGTCACCGATGTCGCGAGCGTCAAGCTCGAGCCGCTGCGGCGTCTGCGCGAGCGGGGCGTCGACCTCACCCGCTACATCGGCTCCCACCCGCTGGCCGGCCGCGAGCGGGGCGGTGCGATCGCCGCCCGCGCCGACATCTTCGTCGGCCGCCCGTGGGTCGTGTGCCGCGACGGCGAGACCCGACCGGGCGACCTCGCCGCCGTCGAAGCCCTCGCCCTCGACCTCGGCGCCATGCCGGTGGAGATGAGTCCCGAAGAGCACGACCGGGCCGTCGCCCTCACCTCCCACGTGCCGCAGCTGGTGGCGAGCCTGCTGGCCGGCCGCTTCGTCGATGCGCCGGAGGGTTCGCTGCGCCTCGCCGGTCAGGGCGTGCGCGACACCACGCGCATCGCGGCATCCGCGCCCGAGCTCTGGGTGCAGATCCTCGGCGCCAACGCCGCGCCCGTCGTCGACGTGCTCGACGCGCTGGCCGCCGACCTCACGGCCGTGTCGGCCGCGCTGCGCGAACCCGAGGTGCCCGGCGCCCGTCGTGAGGTGGCCGAGACGATCCGGCGCGGGAACGACGGCGTCGAGCGACTCCCCGGCAAGCACGGGCAGAACCGCCGTTTCGAGCCCGTCGTGGTGATGGTCGATGACCGCCCCGGCCAGCTGGGTCGCCTGTTCGGCGACCTCGGCGTCCTCGGCGTGAACGTCGAGGACCTGCGCCTGGAGCACTCTCCGGGCGCACAGTTCGGCCTGGCGGAAGTCAGCGTCGTCCCCGCCGCGGTGCGCCGGACCGTCGACGGTCTGACGGAGCGGGGCTGGAAGATTGCGAGCACCAATGACTGACACCTCCCACGGCTCCGCTTCGAGCGAGGGTGGCCCCCTCGTCGTCGCGATCGACGGCCCCGCCGGAAGCGGCAAGTCCAGCGTGTCCAAGCAGGCCGCCCGGCGGCTGTCGTTCGGCTACCTCGACACCGGCGCCGCCTACCGCGCCCTGGCCTGGCATGCGCTGTCGCACGGCATCGACACCTCCGACGCCGTCGCGGTGCTCGAGGTCGCCGGCGACTTCGACTTCGCGATCTCCCTCGACCCTGACGACTACTGGGTGAGGGTCGGCACGGTCGACGTGACCGGCGCCATCCGTGAGCCGCGCGTGTCCGAGGCGGTCAGCGGCGTCGCACGGGTGCCGGCGGTGCGCGAAGCCGTGAACGCCATGTTCCGGGCGCTGGTGGCCACGTCCGCACTGCCGGGCGTCATCGTGGAGGGCCGCGACATCACAACGGTGGTGACCCCCGACGCGCCGGTGCGGATTCTCCTCACCGCCGCGCCCGAGGTGCGCGCCGCGCGGCGCAGCGCCGAGATCACGACGCAGGATGCCACGGCGGTCGCCGACGCGCTGCACCGCCGTGACGCCGCCGACGCCAAGGTCGTGGACTTCCTGACCGCCGCCCCCGGCGTGACGGTCGTCGACTCGACCGCATTGAATTTCGACGAGACAGTGGACGCCGTACTCGACGTCGTCCGCGCAGAGACGGGAGCGCACCATGAGCGCTGAAGAAGAATACGAAGGCGGCCCGGACAACCTGGCCGAGAAGCTCGCCGACATGGACGAGCACCTTGCCGAGCAGCGCGCAGCGACCCTGCGCGCCTCGCTGTCGGACTATGAGCTCGACGACGAAGACGCCGGGCTGCTCGCCGGTGTCGCGCGCGGCGATGACGGTGTGGAATACACCCCGGCGCTGCCGGTGGTCGCGATCGTCGGTCGCCCCAACGTCGGCAAGTCCGCGCTGGTCAACCGCATCCTCGGCCGCCGCGAGGCCGTCGTGGAGGACACCCCCGGCGTGACCCGTGACCGCGTCACGTACAAGGCCGAGTGGATGGACCGCCGGTTCTCGCTGGTCGACACCGGCGGTTGGGAGCCCGACGCCCGGGGCATCGACCGCTCGGTCGCCGCGCAGGCCGAGATCGCGATCGACCTCGCCGACGTGGTGCTCTTCGTCGTCGACGCGATGGTGGGCGCCACCTCCACCGATGAGCACGTCGTGAAGCTGCTGCGCAAGAGCGGCAAGCCGGTCTTCCTCGTCGCGAACAAGATCGACGACCAGCGCCACGAGCCGGAGGCGGCCGCCCTCTGGGCTCTCGGCCTCGGCGAGCCGTACCCCGTCTCGGCCATCCACGGCCGCGGCGTCGCCGACCTTCTCGACGAGGTCATGAAGGTGCTGCCGGAGGTGTCGGCGGTCGCCAAGCAGGAGATCGGCGGGCCTCGCCGCGTGGCGATCCTCGGCCGGCCCAACGTCGGCAAGTCGTCGCTGCTGAACAAGGCCGCGGGCGAAGAGCGCGTCGTCGTCAACGAGCTGGCGGGCACCACCCGCGACCCGGTCGACGAGGTCGTGGAACTGGGCGGCAAGCTCTGGCGCCTGGTCGACACCGCCGGCATCCGTCGCCGGGTGCACCTGCAGCAGGGCGCCGACTTCTACGCGTCGCTGCGCACCTCCGCGGCGCTCGAGAAGGCCGAAGTGGCCGTGGTCGTGCTCGATGTCAGCCAGCCGCTGAGCGAGCAGGACGTGCGCATCATCGACCTCGTGCTCGAATCGGGTCGCGCCCTCGTGCTGGCGTTCAACAAGTGGGATCGCCTGAACGACGACGACATGGAGAACATGGACCGTCGCCGCTACCTCGAGCGCGAGATCGAGCAGGACCTCGCCCACGTGGCGTGGGCCCCGCGCGTCAACATCTCGGCTCTCACCGGTCGTCACCTCGACAAGCTGGTGCCCGCGCTCGAGACGGCGCTGGCGTCGTGGGATCAGCGCATCCCCACCGGCAAGTTCAACGCGTTCCTCTCCGAGCTCGTGGCCGAGCACCCGCACCCGCTGCGCGGTGGCAAGCAGCCGCGCATCCTGTTCGGCACGCAGGCATCCACGCGTCCGCCGACATTCGTGCTGTTCACGACCGGGTTCCTCGACCCGGGCTACCGCCGGTTCATCCAGCGGCGCCTGCGCGAGCTCTTCGGCTTCGAGGGCACGCCGATCGTCATCAACATGCGGGTGCGCGAGAAGCGCCAGCGCTGAGCCGCCGGTCGCGGGTGCCTTTTGGCTCTCGCGCCCGCTGAGACACCACTTTCGGGGTGGGATGCCGCGTACCGCGCGATGTCCCGCCCCGTTCGTGGTTTCGCGGGCCGGGTCCCGGCGGCGGTGGGATGCGGGTGCGCGCGCGGCCCCTCAGGGGACGGGCGAGCCCACACGCACGGCGCGCGTGAGCACTCCCGTGGGCCCCTGATTCGCTCGCGAGCCCACACGTAAGGCACGAGCTCACACTGCCCGTGCGCGCGGGACGTGTGGGCTCGTGCCTTCGGTGTGGGTTCGTGCGAGCCGGGCCCGGTGGTGCGCGAGCAAGGGGTCGGGCGCGGGCGCGTGGGTGGTCGCGGGCGCCGGGGCGGCGTACCCACACGGGTAGCGCGAGCCCACACGCGCCGCGCGCGTGGGCACGCCCGTGGGGACGGATGCGCGCGCGAACCCACACGCAACGCACGAAGCCACACTCCCCGTGCGCGCGGGAGGTGTGGGCTCGTGCGTTCGGTGTGGGCTCGTGCCCCCGGTGTGGGCTCGTGCCCCCGGTGTGGGCTCGTGCCGCCGGTGTGGGTTCGTGCCCCCGGTGTGGGCTCGTGCGTTTCGGCGGCACAGCGCGGACGCGAGGCCGGCGCCCTGCCAGGCACGAACCGGGTCAGCGCACGGTGACGCTCTCGAACCGGGCCGTGGGGATGCCGTCGAGGGCGACCGCGCGCGTCGAGCGCGCCCCGCGGGGGAGCGGCACCCGCGTGCCGGTCTCGCGGAAGCGCTGCACCGCCCAGGTGCGCACGCCGGCCTCCGCCAGGCGGCATCCGAGCGCCGTGAGGCCGGGCTCATCGATCGCGTCGGGGTGCACGGTGGTGCGCACCTCGTAGTCGAGGGGCCGGTCGCCGCCCTCGCGCCGGCGCTGCTCGGCCAGCACCAGCTCCAGCGACCGCCAGGCGCGCTCGCTTGCGCCGGGGCGACCGGTGACCGCCGTGTACGCGTCAGCGGTGGCGGCCTTGATATCGAGCCCCACCCAGTCCACGAGGGGCAGCACGCGCGCCAGCTGCCGCGGATACGCGCCGCCCGTGTGCAACCCCACCGCGAACCCCCGCGCGCGCACGTCGGCCATCGCGAGGGCCAGGGCGGCCTGCATCGTCGGCTCGCCGCCGGAGAACACCACCGCCTCGAGCAGTCCGCGCCGGGTGTCGAGGAAGACGGCGACCTCCTCCCATGTCAGCGTGGGGGTGGCGCGCGGGGCGATCAGCGCCGGGTTGTGGCAGTAGAAGCAGTCCCACGGGCATCCCTGCAGAAAGACCGTGGCCGCGAGGCGGCCCGGCCAGTCGACGCTCGACAGGCGCGTCAGCCCCGCGATGCGCAGGGTGTCGGCAGTGGGGGTGGTCACGCGGGCGCTCCGACGAGCTGCGGCGCGGCATCCGCCCGGTGCTGATCGAAGTACACGCGCTCGGCGGCCTCGCCCCGCTTGCCGATGTTGAACGACGACACGGGGCGGAAGTAGCCCATCACCCGGGTCCAGACCTCGCACTCCGCGCCGCACCGGGGGCACTGCGGCAGGTCGCCCGACAGGTAGCCGTGCGCCGGGCAGATCGAGAACGTCGGCGTGACGGTGAGGTAGGGCAGGCGGAAGCGCTCCAGCGACCGCCGCACCAGGGTCTTGCACGCCTGTGCGGATGCCAGCGCCTCGCCCATGTACAGATGCAGCACTGTGCCGCCGGTGTACTTGCCCTGCAGTTCCTCCTGCAGCGCCATCGCCTCGAACGCATCGTCGGTGAACCCCACCGGCAGCTGCGACGAGTTGGTGTAGTACGGGTTCTGCGGGGTGCCGGCATGACGGATGCCGGGGAAGCGGGCGATGTCCTCCTTGGCGAAACGGTACGTCGCCCCTTCGGCGGGTGTCGCCTCGAGGTTGTACATGTGCCCGGTCTGCTCCTGGAACTCGACCATGCGCTCTCGCACGTGATCGAGCAGGCGGGCGGCCATGGCCCGCCCGGCAGGCGTGGCGATGTCGTCGGCGTCGCCGGTGAGGTTGCGGACGAATTCGTTGAGGCCGTTGACCCCGATGGTCGAGAAGTGGTTCTGCAGCGAGCCGAGGTAGCGCTTCGTGTAGGGGAACAGGCCACCCTCGATGTGGCGGTCGATGACGACCCGTTTGGCTTCGAGGCTGTCGCGGGCGATGTCGAGCAGTTCATCCAGGCGCGCGATCGCCGCCGCCTCGTCGCCGGCGTGCACGTAACCCAGGCGCGCGCAGTTGATGGTGACGACGCCGATCGACCCGGTCTGCTCCGCCGACCCGAACAGGCCGTTGCCACGCTTCAGCAGCTCGGTGAGATCCAGCTGCAGCCGGCAGCACATCGACCGGATCATGTGGGGGTCGAGGTCGGAGCTGATGAAGTTCTGGAAGTAGGGGAGCCCGTACTTCGCCGTCATTGCGAACAGGGCGTCGGCGACCGGGTCGTCCCACGGGAAGTCGGGCGTGATGTTGTAGGTCGGGATCGGGAAGGTGAAGGCGCGGCCGTCGTCGTCGCCTTCGCTCATCACGTCGATGAACGCCTGGTTGATCATCGACATCTCCGGCGTCAGATCGCCGTAGGTGAAATCGCACACCCGGCCTCCGATCAGCGGTCGCTGGGTGGCGAGGTCGTCGGGCACGGTCCAGTCGAACGTGAGGTTGGTGAACGGCGTCTGCGTGCCCCAGCGCGACGGGACGTTGAGGTTGTAGACGAACTCCTGCATCGCCTGGCGCACCTGGTCGTACGTCAGGGCGTCGAGGCGCAGGAAGGGGGCGAGATAGGTGTCGAACGAGCTGAACGCCTGCGCTCCGGCCCATTCGTTCTGCAACGTGCCGAGGAAGTTCACCATCTGACCGAGTGCGCTCGAGAGGTGCTTCGGCGGTCGCGACGCGATCTTGCCGGGAACGCCGTTGAAGCCCTGCTCGAGCAGCGTGCGCAGGGACCACCCCGCGCAGTACCCCGCGAACATGTCGAGGTCGTGGATATGCAGGTCGCCGTCGCGATGCGCGGCGCCGGCTTCGGGGGCATAGACCTCGTCGAGCCAGTAGTTGGCGATCATCTTGCCCGACGCGTTGAGCATGAGGCCGCCCAGCGAGTACCCCTGGTTCGCGTTGGCGTTGACCCGCCAGTCGGCGCGAGAGAGGTACTCGTTCACGGCGGCGGCCACGGGGATCGTGCGGGGTGCGGGGGGAAGGGAGGGCGGGGTCATGGCATCCTCTGCGAGCGGTTCAGCGCCTCTCAGGCGGAGGCGGACCACCACTATATGTATGTGGTCTGACCTGTGTCTCATCCCATATGTAGTGGCCACAGCGTCATTCGGGATCGACGGCCCGCGGATTGTGGGCTCGCACAGCATCGCGTGGCGCTCCCGATATTCCGCCGTTCTCGGGTGTATCGCGGGTGTCGTGGGTGGGTGTGACAGGGTGGAGAGGTGACCATCGTTCCTCCCGCCTCGGATGAGCCGCGCCGCCCCGACGGCCCGCGCGACCCCGGTGATGCGTGGGTGGTGGCCGACGACGGCACCCGGTACTGGGGTCGTTTCGGTGCGGCGGGGCTCCTGGCGCTGGATGCCGAGCGTGGCATCCTGCTGCAGCATCGGGTGTCGTGGAGTCACTTCGGTGGCACGTGGGGGCTCCCGGGCGGGGCGCGCCATGAGCACGAGAGCGCCGGCGACGCCGCCCTGCGCGAGGCGGCGGAAGAAGCCGGCGTGCCGGCGGGGGCCGTGCGTCCGCGCCTGCTGAGCATGCTCGACCTCGGCATCTGGAGCTACGGCACGGTGCTGGCCGACGTCGTCGAGCCGTTCGAGCCGGTCATCAGCGACGCGGAGAGCCGAGAGCTCGCGTGGGTGCCGGTGGCCGACGTCGCGGGCTACCCGCTGCATCCCGGGCTGGCGGATGCATGGCCGCGGCTGCGGGCCCTGCTCGACGTGCGCCCCGCCGTGGTGGTGGATGCCGCGAACGTCGTCGGGTCGGTGCCCGACGGCTGGTGGCGCGACCGGCCCGGCGCGGCGGCGCGGCTGATGGTGCGCGTGGCGACGTGGGCGCGCGCCGGGGTGGATGCCGCTGAGCTGGAGCTTCCGGCCGGGCAGTGGTTCCCCGAGGTGTCGGTGGTGCTCGAGGGCGCGGCTCGCGCCGCCGGCGATGCGGCCGGCGTGCACGTCGTGCGCGCTCCCGCCGCGGGCGACGACGCGATCGTCGACGAGGCATCCCGACTGGTGTCGCTCGGTCGCCGGGTCGTGGTCGTCACGGCCGACCGGGAACTGTCCCGGCGCGCGATCGACGCCGGCGCCGGGGTGCGCAGCGCCGGATGGCTGCTCGCGATGCTGCCCGCCCGCGCGTAGCCCCGAGGGCATCCGACGACGAGGGGCCGGCAGCACAGTGCTGCCGGCCCCTCTCGATGCCCGTGCGGTCAGTGGGCGACGAGCGCCTCGTCGTGCGGGGCGTCGTCGGGGGTCGCCGGCTTGCGTACGAAGAACGCGAGGATCACCGCGACCGACGCCACGATCGCCCCGGTGAGGAACGCCAGGTGCACGCCGGAGGCGACGGCCGAGACCGCGCTCGCACCCTCCGCCAGCGACGCGGCGGCCTGCACCGACATGAGCGTGACGAACACGGCGGTGCCGGCGGCGCCGGCGACCTGCTGGATCGTCCCGACGATCGCGCTGCCGTGCGGGTACAGCGACCGCGGAAGCGAGCCGAGCGCCGAGGTGAGCAGCGGCGTGAACACGAAGCCGAGCCCGAGGTTCAGCGTCATGTGCACCGCGATGATCCAGGGGATCGTGGCCGACTCGTCGAACGTCGTCATTCCCCACAGCGCCGCAGCGGCGACGATCATGCCGGGGATGACGAGCGGGGTGGGCCCGTACTTGTCGAAGAGCGAGCCCACGACCGGCGCGATGACGCCCATCAGCACGCCGCCGGGCAGCAGCATGAGCCCGATGGTCAGCGTCTCGAGGCCCAGCACGTCGGTGAGGTAGATGGGAAGCAGCACGAGCGAGCCGAAGAGCGCAGCCATCACGACGACGACAAGGGTCACCGCGAGGCTGAACGACTTGGACGTGAAGGTGCGCAGATCCAGCAGCGCGCTGTCGGTTTTCTGCAACTGCAGCTGGCGGGCGACGAACGCGACGAGCCCCAGGATGCCGAGGGCGAGCGGGATCCACACCGGCACCGGTGCGTTGCCCGACGCCGCTTCGCCGATGGAGCTGAGCCCGAAGATCAGGCCGCCGAAGCCCACGGCCGACAGCAGCACGCTGAGCACGTCGAACTTCGCGGGCCGGGTCTCGGTGACGTTGCGCACCCAGAGGGCGCCGAGCGTCAGCGCGATCAGGGCGATGGGCAGCACGATCCAGAATAGCCACCGCCAGCTGAGCGCCGAGAGGATGACGCCCGAGACGGTCGGTCCGATCGCCGGCGCGACGGCGATGACGATGGAGATGACGCCCATCATGCGTCCACGGTGGGTCGCCGGAACGATCGACAGCACGGTGGTGAACAGCAGCGGCATCATGATCGCGGTGCCCGAGGCCTGCACGATGCGGCCGGCCAGCAGCATCTCGAACCCGGGGGCGAGGGCAGCGATGAGGGTGCCGAGTGTGAACAGGCTCATGGCGGAGAGGTACACCCGTCGCAGCGGGAAGCGCGCCAGCAGGTAGCCGGTGAGCGGGATGACGATGGCCATCGTGAGCAGGAAGCCGGTGGTGAGCCACTGGGCGGTGCTCGCGGTGATGGCGAGGTCGGTCATGAGGCTCGGCAGCGCGACGCTCATGATCGTCTCGTTGAGGATGACGACGAACGCCGAGATCACGAGCAGGGCGATGACGACGCCGGGGCGCACGATGACGGGCGCGGTGCCGGTGGGCGTGGGGGTGTCCGTGGTGGGAGGGGTCTTCTCGAGGGTCACGAAAGTCTTTCTGCTGAGCACTCGCGCGCGTGCGGCGCCATGCGAGGGGAAGGTGTCGGATGCCGACGAAGCAACAATACTGGCAGTGCGTGCCATGTTGGCGCAATCTGTACACTGGCCGCATGGACACCGGCACCCCGCACCGCGCAGCGCTCGCCGACGAGCCCGTCGGGCTGCGCGAGCGCCGCCGTCGCGAGACGCAGCGTGATATCTCGGATGCCGCGCTCGAGCTGTTCGAGGCGAAGGGTGTCGCCGCGACCACGGTCGATGAGATCGCCCGGGCCGCCGGGATCTCGCCCCGAACGTTCTTCCGCTACTACGCGACGAAGGAGGAGGCCGTCTTCGCCCCCGAAGACGACACCGCCGCCGCCGTGCGCCGCGAGACGCTCGCCGCGATCCGCGCCGGTGCTCCTGTCGCGGCCGCGCTCGATACCGGCTGGCTGCGCCTGCTCGAAGCCTTCGATGCGCAGGCGCCGGAGGGTCGTGCACACTCCCTGCGGGTGCGTCGGCTGGTGCAGAGCGAGCCGGCCCTGCTGGCCGTGGCGCTGCGCAACGAGGCAGCGGGCGCCGACGCGCTCACCGATGCCGCCGTCGACGCGGCGAAGGCGGATGCCGACGTGCTCACCGCCCGCGCCCTCATCACCGCCGTGGGCTGCACCGTGCGACTGGCGTTCGACGAGTGGGTGCGGCGGGCCGAACTCGGGCAGGATGCCTCGGTCCGCGAGATCTACGTCGCGCTGCGGCGAGGTCTCGCCGCGTACGCCGGGCAGATCACCGACGACCTCTGAGCGCCGAGACTCTTCTCGTTCAGCGCCCGCGCAGTCGGTCGGTCTCGCGCCGCTCGCGCTTGGTCGGGCGGCCCGCGCCGCGATCGCGGACGGGCACGAACGCGGTCATCTCGCGCGGCGGCGGGGGAGGGGTGCGATCCTCCACGGCGGCCGCTGCCAGTGCCGCGCCCACGCGCTTGGTGATGGTCTGCCGCACCACCAGGATGCGGTCGAACCCCGCGATGCGCACCCGCAGCTCGTCGCCGGGCCGCACCGGCTGCGCGGCCTTCGCGCGCTCGCCGTTGACCCGCACGTGGCCGGCACGGCATGCCGTGGTCGCGGCGGAGCGGGTCTTGTACACGCGCACCGCCCAGAGCCACGCGTCGACGCGCGCCGGCTTCTGCGTGGCATCCGTCATCGATCGTCTTTCGCACGCAGGTGGCGCACGACCCCGTACGCGATGAATCCCTGCCCGATCGTGTACGTCACCATGACGGCCACGCCCATCCACCCCGGGGTGCCGGGCACGAACAGGCGGAACGCGAGGATGGTGTCGGATGCCAGGAAGAACAGCGCGCCCACCACGACGGCCGGGTTGCACCGCGTGGCGGCGACCGCGGTGCCACCCAGCACCAGCCCGTAGGCGGCGACGCCGAGCGCGAGCGCGCCGAGCAGGGGCCACAGCACGATAATCAGCACCACCCACCAGATCGCGAAGACCGCCGACCACCAGGGGAGGCGGCGGACCGCGAGATGCCGCCAGAACAGCGCGATGTAGCAGGCGTGCGCCAGCCCGAAGCTGAGCAGCATCATCGGCAGCTCGTCGTCGAAGAAGGGGAAGAAGAACGCTGCGCCGTCACCGAACCACGAGAACAGCAGCGCGGCGACCAGCAGCGCGTGAGGGGCGCTCCAGCGAGTGCTCCGCAGTGCCCAGACGGCGGCGAGGATGAGCACCGGCATGAGCGCGAGCTTGCTCGGGTAGGTCAGCGGCGAACCGGCGGCGAGCAGCCCGACGTGGACGAGGGCGACGAGCGCGTAGATCGCGAAGCCCCACCACCAGCGGGTGTCCTGGCTGCCGGTCGGCGCGGCGGTAGTGGTCGGCGAACGGTCGGGTGCAGTGCGCACGGCGCTCCTTCGGGCAGGGCGGACAGTCGTCTCATCGTACGGTCAGAGGCGGCGCTCGCCGCGGAGGCGGTCAGCCCGAGACGTGCAGCTCCACGATCACGATGTGCGGCTTCGGGCGGGCCACCTCCTGGAATCCGGCGTTCTCGAAGATCGAAAGGGTGCCGTGGTACAGGTCGTTCACCGGCGTCTTCTTCGCGGCGACGTCGATCGGGTAAGCCTCGACGATGCGGGCCCCGGCCGCGCGTGCGTAGTCCACCGCGGCATCCAGCAGCCTCGTGCTGACGCCCTGACCGCGGAACTCACGGCGCACGACGAAACAGCTGACCGCCCAGACATCCGGATCGTCGAAGGGGATCGGCGACGCGGCGTAGTTGCGCGTGCGTGCGAGGCGCGGCTGTTGGGTGCGCGGACCGACGCGCACCCAGCCGGCGGGGGAGCCGTCGACGTAGGCCACCAGGCCCGGCGGGCCGGTCTCGATCTCGGCGCGGAACATGTCGGTGCGCTCGGCGACGGTGGCCGCCTCGAAGTCACGCCCGGTCAGCAGCCACCACAGGCACTGGCATGCCGCCCCGTCGCCGCCGTCGGCGAACGCGTACTCGATGTCGTCGAACCGCTCCGGCGTCGCTGGTTCGACCGTGATCTGGGTCATGGCCAGACGGTAGCGTCGGGGTGCGACATCGGGCAACGGCATCCGCGACATGCGCGGCGTCACGCTGGTTCGCGCGGCGTGCGCGGAGCGGCTAGGATAGGGGAGTTGTCCGCGCGCGGGCAGCAGAAGACCGGGATGTGGCGCAGCTTGGTAGCGCACTTGACTGGGGGTCAAGGGGTCGCAGGTTCAAATCCTGTCATCCCGACAGAGAGGGCCGTTGGCAGAACTGATGGCAAAACGGTCGATAAGGAAGAAGGGCACTGGCGTGAAGCCGGTGCCCTTCTTCCTTTTCTGTTGTTGTGGTGAGGGCTGGAGCGGTTGGATCGGCTACCCCGGCGGAACGGATCCCGGAAATGGCGAACGCGCCCGGTTTCGGGCGCGTTCGATTGTCCTGGGTGAGCGTGGGTGTGCCGGTTTCTTCACCGGCCGGTGATGCTGCTCCTGCGGCGAGTCAGGTCCTCATCGGGACAAGCGGGTCGTCGGAACCTGCTGCGGCTGCCGCCTGAATCGGCCTGACTTTCGTTCCGTTCTTCAAGTAAGGATGGAACACGATGAACAGGAAGTATTCCCCGGAGATGCGTGAGCGGGCGCTCAGGATGCTCGCGGAGACGCGGCCGTCGCACCCGACGATGATGAGCGCCGTCCGGCATGTCGCCGGACTGCTCGGGATGAGTCCGGAGACGCTGCGGTTGTGGCAGCGTCGCTACGAGGTCGACGCCGGGGTGAAGCCCGGCGTCACGACTGAGGCCGCGGCGGAGATCAAGCGGCTGCAGAAGGAGGTCTCGGAGTTGCGGAAGGCGAACGAGATCCTCAAGGCTGCGAGCATCTTTTTCGCGAAGGAGCTCGACCACCCCTCGACGAGATGATCCGGTTCATCAACGAACACCGGGATCGTTTCGGGGTCGAGCTCATCTGCCAGGTCCTCCGACCGGCAGTGAGAGGGTTCCTCACCTCACGCGGCTACCGTGCCGCGGTGAATCGGACTCCGTCCGCGAGACGGCTCCAGGATGATCTGCTGGTGCCCGAGGTCGCTCGGCTGCATGCGGAGAACTACGGCGTCTATGGGCGCCGGAAGATGCACGCGCTGATGCGACGGCAAGGGTGGGAGATCGGTCGGGACCAGACCGAACGGCTGATGCGGCTCGCCGGTGTTCGCGGGGTGCGCAAGTCTAAGCGAGTGTTCACGACGAAGTCTGATCCCGCCCTGCAGCGGCCGACCGATCTCGTCAACCGCCGATTCACCGCCGACGGTCCCCGCCGGCTCTGGGTCTGCGACGTGACCTATGTCGCCACCTGGTCCGGTTTCGCATACGTCGCGTTCGTCACCGACGTCTACTCCCGGCGCATCGTCGGCTGGAACGTGGCGGCGACTTTGAAGGCGGAGATCTTGCCGATGCAGGCGCTCGATATGGCGGCGTGGGACGCCGGCGATGACCTCACCGGGCTGACGCACCACTCGGACCACGGATCGAACTACATGGCGATGGTCTACACCGACCGGATCGTCGAGCTCGGCGCCGTTCCCTCGACCGGAACGGTCGGCGACAGCTTCGACAACGCGATGGCCGAAGCAGTCAACAACCTCTACAAGACCGAGCTCATCCGCCAACGCGGACCCTGGCGCACCGTCGAACAGGTCGAACTCGCGACCCTCGAGTGGGTGTGGTGGTGGAACAACCAGCGCCTCCACGGCGAGCTCGACATGCGCACCCCCGCCGAGGTCGAGCAGGCGTACTACGCTGACCTCGAATCAGCCCAGCCGGCCCCTGCCGGACAAAGCTCCCAATAGGAACGAAAGCCAGGCCGATTCAGTCGGCCCTCCCGGCACCGTGCTCAGCGCACAGCACCCCGCCGGGCAGCCCAGCGCCCGCTTGTCTCCGTCACCACTAAGGCCGGCGCCGCGATCCGCGCCAGGACAGGTTCTGCCAACAGCCCACCGGTGGGCTGTTGGCAATACTGATTGCAAAACGGCCGTTTTCTGGGTGCCCGGGCTCTCGCCGAGGTGTTTGGGTAGGTGCGCTTCGCGTGCTGAGGGTGAAAAGGGACTGCTGAAGGTTTAGGTGACTCATGATCTGTGGTGATTTGCACCGCTCGAAGGATGTCCTCATGCCTAAGCCGTTCCCCAAGGAGTTCCGGGACGACGTCGTTGCAATCGCGTTGAAGCGGGAATCGTCGTTCGCGCAGGTCAGGCCGCCATCGCGGACCGCGACCCCGAGGGCGCGTGACGGTCACTCCGGGTCGGCGAGGACGCGGGCGAGGCAGCGGCGGGCGCGGCGGTACGGCTCGGGGTCGATGACCACGTCGCCGTCGACCTCTTCCAGCTCGCGAATGCCCTCGTCAGAGACCGAGATCGACATCGCGACGATGAGCCGGGCCTCGGTGTCGAGGTCACCGGGAAGGCGGGCGAGCTCGGGATGCGTCTCCAGCCACGAGCGAATGACATCGACGAGGCGCTCGCGACTGACATGACTCGACCACGACACGGCGGTCGTGGTGCCGGGCTCCCGGGCGAAGAGGGCGAGACGGCGCCGGGCGACCTCATCGTTGTCCTGCCCGCGCACCGACTCGGTCACGATGAGCGACGCCGCGACGACGAGGTCGCCGCCGTGCACGGTCAGCAGCCGCTCGGTGAGCGCTGGGTCGTATTCGAGCGGGGCGCCGAAGATCGCCGTCTCGAGCGAGGGGAAGTAGTTGAAGAAGGTGCTGCGCGAGACCTCCGCCGCCGCGCAGACCTGCTCCACGGTGACCGAGCCGATGCCGTTCTCGTAGGCGAGGTCGACGGCGGCCTTCTCCATCCGCCATCGACTGAGGCGCACTTTGCGCTCCCGAAGACCTTCGCTCACGACACCCCCCGTCTGCGCATCCGCCTTTACGATACGCGAGAGGGGCGGGGACCCCTAGGCCGCCCGCCCCTGTCGTCGACACCGCTTACGCGCGGTCTGCGGCAGCCCGCCGGCGACGGGATGCGGCGAGGATCACGGCACCGCCGAGGATGAGCAGGAGTGCAACAGCCCACAGCCCGCCGAGCTCACCGCCGGTGGCCGGCAGTGCGTCGCGGTCGCCGGCGTCGGGGCCGTCGCTCTGGTCGCCGCCGCCACCACCGCCGTCCGTCTCGCTGTCATCCGGGTCGCCGCCGTCATCCGACCCGCCGCCGTCGGCAGGTGCGGTCACGGTGACCGTGACGGTTGCGGAGCTCTCCAGCATCTCCGCCGAGTCGGGCACGAAGCGCAGGCGCACCTCGTGCGTGCCCACCGGCAGCCCCGACAGCGCGAGCTGTCCGGCACCGTCGGCGACCTCCGCCGCCGCCAGGGGGTCGGCTCCGAGGTACGCCTCGATGTGGCCTCCGACCGGGTCGCCCGCCGATGCGCCGAGCGTGTTCACGGGCCCGGCGGCCGCCGCCGTGCGAGCCGAGGCACCCAGCGCCACGACGGCGTCGACCTCGATCGTCGCCGGCTTCTTCGTCGTGCCCGACACCTCGGTCGCGCGGGGCGTCAGGGCCGTCGGGATGCCGCGGACCTCCAGGGGCGTCGCGGTCGACGTCGAGGCAGCGAAGCCGGGGGCGGGCACGAAGCGCGCCGTCACGCTGTGCGACCCGACGGGGAGGGTGTCGGGCGCGATCACGTACCGTGCCTCGCCGTCATCGGCATCCGGGTCACTGTCCATGCCGGTGGACATGGAGTACACGACCTCGCCGTCGAAGAGGATCTCGAGCGAACCGCGCGGGTCGGTGTCGACCCCGAGCATCGCGTTCGTCACGGTCGCCGAGAGCGTCAGCGGGTCGTCGGCGCGCAGCGATGCCGTCGAGAGCGTCAGCGTCGTCATCGTGCCGATCGCCGTGACAGTGATCCCGTGCGGGGCGGACGTCGACAGCGCGTAGTCCCCGTCGGCGTCGCCGAGGAACGCGACCGTGAGGTCCTCCGTTCCCCACGGCAGCACCACGTCCTCGAACAGCACCTCGCCGGCGCTGTCGGCGGTGCCGTATGCCAGGGGGCCCCCGTCCGCCTGCAGAGCGACCTGGCCGCCGACCGGGGTGCTTCCGGCCTGCACAGTCGCCGTGACGTCGATCCTGCCGAAGGCGCGGACGCTCGTCGGCGCCTGCGTGATCGTCGTGCTCGTCGCCGCGCGGGCCACGGTGAACGACTCGGTCGTGCTGACCGAGGGCAGCACATCGGTGGTGCCCGGGTCGGAGTCCTGCACACCGTCGAAGCGGGCGACGACCTCGTGCGGCCCGACGTGCGGCACGTGCGTCACGGGCGCGACGGTCGTGAAGACCCCATCGCCTGCATCGGCGAGCGTGCCGGCGCCGACGGCGACGCCGTCCACCTCGATCGTGACCGTCTCGCCGCTCACATCGATCCCGCCGGCGACCTCGACGGACACCTCGGCCGACAGGGTGTCGCCGAAGGTCGCCGGTGCCGTGCCGATGTCCATTGTGGTCGTCGAGGCCACCTCCGACGGACCTGGCGGCGGGGGCGGCACCGGCTCGGAGACGGTGACGGTCATCGTCGCCTCGGAAAGGGTGGACTGAAAGCGGAAGTCGCGCTGGTCGGTGTGCGGCCGGGACGCGGCTCGGAACTGGTACGTGCCGGCCGGAAGACCGGGGATCTCGAAGGTGCCGTCCCCATCCGTGCTGCGCCAAGCCACCCGCGTGGCGTCGCGGTACACATCCACCCAGGTGTCGAGCGGGGTGTTCGGCGTGCGGGTGTCGGAGGTGCGCACGCGCAGGCTGAAGTCCTGGCCGGCCTCGACCTGCGACGGACCGGTGATGGTCGTCGTGGTCGTCACCGGAACCATGATGCGGACGGTGCCGCTGTCCGCCAGCGGGCCGAAGTAGTCGTGCATGTCCTCGGGTCTGCGCGCGTCGGACGTGATGTGGGCGCCGGGGTAGCTACGGTCGACCCAGCTCATGCCGGCGCCGCCGCCGGAGCCGGCCGAGTAGCTCATGAACTTGCGCCCGGGGCCGCCGCCCGTGCCTGATGCCGGCCAGCCGCCGCCACCCCCGCCGCCGCCACCGCCGGCCGTGCTCGTGGCGGCTGAGGTGCCGTTGCCGCCGTCCTTGTGGTATCGCGCGAACTTCGTGTCATCCCGTCCGTTCTCGCCCGGCTTGGTCGAGTGGGGCCCCGCCCCCCAGGTGGCGGGGTACATGGTGACCGTGTAGCCGTCCCTGGAGCCCTGCCCCGAGATGGCGCCATCTCCGCCTGGGACGAAGGTGAGGCCGCTCCCGGTGTCGCTGCTGCCTGAGTAGCCGCCGAAGGCCTCGAGCATCTTGAGGAGACCCCACGGGGTGATCGAGAATCCCGGGTTGCCGGTGTATCCGCCGCCGCCACCACCACCGCCGGCGACCGCGACGACCTGTCCGTTGACGATGACTGCCGCAGCGCCGCCGCCACCGCCGCCCTCGGCGCCGCTGAGGCTGCTCTTGCCGCCGTCGCCGCCCTTGATCCAGCCGTCGCCGCCCTTGCGCTTGTTCGCCGGCTTGCCGGGGACGACCGTCACGACATCACCGCGGCTCACGGGGAGCTCGACCGCGAAGTCGGCGCCCCGGCCACCGTTGACCCGATCGACGTTACCGCCGTAGCCGCCGCGGAGGCCGACCACGATCTTGCTGACACCGGCGGGAACGTGCCAGTCCTCCGTGTTCGAGAACTCCCAGATCTGCTGCGAGAGCGGAGCCGCGTACGCGGGAGTGGCCACGCCGAAGCCGAGGCTGCTGAGCGCGACGGCTGCAGCGGTGACGACGGCGACACGGCTGCGAAGCCGCGGGCTCGGGCGCGACGACGCTTCCGTGCGTCCTCGCTCGTTCCGGGGAGAGTGGAAAAGTTGGATCACAGTCCAACTTTAGGGTCAGTCGGATCGCGGCGTCCAGCGCAGGATGCCGTGGATGCGGCGGGTTCACGCAGTTACGCGGACCAAAAACCTGGATGGGTGTCCAAGTTTTGTACACTCTCCCTTATGGCCCACATCGACAGCGCTGTTCGCCCCGCGCGGCAAGGTCGCCTTTCACGCGGTATCGCCGCCCTTCTGACCGCGACGCTCGCCGTCGCCGTGATCGCTGCCGGTCCGGGCGCCGAGCCCGCGCACGCGGCCGCGCACACGCAGACCAAGACCTTCACCGACCCGGCGGGCACGCGCTGGACCGCGCCCGCCGGCGTCAGCCGCATCACCGTCGAGATGGCCGGCGGCAAGGGAGGCAGCCAGTACCTCTTCTGCCGCCTGAATTCGTGCGGCGGGCGGGGCGGCCTGGTCAGCTTCGTGATGGTGGTTCCCGACGGTGCGGAGCTCACGTTCTATGGGGCGACCGCAGGCTCCGACCGCAACGGTGGCAAGGGCTGGCGCACCGGAGGCCGCGGCGGGGACAGGTCCGGCGACGAAGCAGCGCCGGGTAGCGGTGGCGGCGGTGCCGCCGCGATCGTGCTCGACGGAAAGGTCCTCGCCGTTGCAGGCGGAGGGGGTGGTGCCGGCGGCCTTGCCTTGACCTCCGAGCGCAAGGACAACTGGTCCCCCCCGGAGCCCGTGCACGGAGGCCACGGCGGCGACGCCGGGCAGGACGGGCTGGCGGGGTCGGTCTGGTACAGCAGCAACAAGCCGGGCAAGGGCGGTGCCGGGGCGGCCCTTCCGGGCAAGAGCGGCCAGAACGGAACGCCCGGCGCCTGGTTCTCCTGGGGTGCCGGCGGCGGCGGCGGCGGCGGCGGGTGGGAGTCCGGCGCCGGCGGCGGCTCAGGCAAGCACGGCGGCAGTCACTCCAACGCAGGCGGAGGCGGCGGTGGCGGCTCGAACTGGGTCGATCCGCGCTTTTCCGGGACCTTCGGCACCAATCCGGGAACCGACGGCTATGTCCGCATCACCTACGAGGTGCCCGTCACGCTGCAGTTCGCTGTGGCCCCCATGACCGAAGGCCAGCAGGCGTTCGCCCGCGTCACCGCCGTCGACAATGACGGCACGTCGCTCCTCGGACGGCACCAGCTGACGTCGGGCGGCCAGGTGCTCGCAGACGAGGAGACCGCACTCGCGTTCGTCCCGCTCGAGCTGCCCGCCGGCATCCACACGATCGAGCATGTCTTCACCGAATCCGGCCACGATCCGGTCCAGGCGACGTGGACCGTGACCGTCGCTCCGGCGGGTGGCGGGATCGGCGGCCTCGACGCCGTGGTGTTCGACGTGGACATGGCCGACCATGTGTTCGCCGCGGGCTCCTCGATCAGCGTGGCCGGTGCGCTCGTGAGCGAGGGAAGCGCCGTTCCGGGCCTCGTGCCCGTCGCCGTCGCGGTCGACGGCACACCGGCCGCCACGGCGACGACGCTGGCGTCGGGTGACTTCGCCCTGACGATCACGGGGGTCCCGGTCGGCGCCCACACCCTCACGCTGACGTCGCAGGCGACGCCTCTCTTCCTCGAGGCCCCCGCGCTCGTCATCCCGATCACCGTCGTCGACGAGCGCACCGAGGTGGCCATCTCGAGCGTCTCCTCCTCCGCCGTCGTCTACGGGACGCCCATCGACGTCGTCGCGCAGGTCAGTGCGGCCGACGGCTGGGGGCCGGCGCCCACCGGCTTCGTCGCGATCGCCGACGAGGACGACCTCATCGGCGTCGCGACGCTCGCCGCCGACGGCACCGCGACCTTCTCCGGAGTCTTCCCGCACCCGCATTCGTCGTCGCTGCGCGCGCTGTACGCGGGGGACGCCGTCTACGAGGCGGCGGTCTCGTCCGCCTGGCCGATCAGCGTCGCGGATGCCGCGACCGCGACCGTGCTCGACGTCGCGAGCCTCACCGGTCACGCTGGCGACGTGACGGCGATCCAGGCCACGGTGTCCGCGGAGGCGGGCAGCGTGCGCGAGCCCTCGGGCTTCGTCGAGCTGCTGGTCGACGGCGAGGTCTTCGCGAGCGCGGCGATCGGAACGGATGACGACGCGGCGCGCCACGACGGGACGGTCTCCTACGCCTTCGACACCGACCACCTCCCCGCCGGCGACCTCGAACTGCAGGCGCGCTTCGTCCCGGGCGACGGATACGCGGCCTCCGCATCCACCCGGGTCGCGCTGCGCCTCGACGATCACGAGACGCGGCTCACCGTGACACCCCGGGCCATCGAGCTCGCCGCGGGCGCCGCGGCGGTCTTCACGGGCCACGTCGAGGTGCTCGGTCACACTGGCGGCCCGCTCATGCGCCAGGCATCGGGGGCGCCGGATGCCGAGGGCGTGCTCGTCGCCTACCGCGGCGGTGACGTCATCGGCTCGGCGGACGTTGACCCCGCGACGGGGGATGCGGAGCTGCGGGTCGAGGGGCTCCCGGCGGGATCCGGGTCCCTGCGGATCGTGTTCGTGCCGGAGATCGTGGGCCTCGCCGACACGGCGGCGACGGTGGCGTACACGGTGACGGCTGCGCCGGCGCCGGTCGACCCGGCGGAGCCGACCGATCCCACCGGCCCGACCGACCCGAGCAATCCTGTCAAGCCGGCGGGTGACACCCTGCCGGCGACCGGCGGGTCTTCGCCGGTGCCGCTGCTCGCGTCCGGTGTGCTCGCCGTGCTCCTCGGCGGCGCGCTGATCATGGCGCGACGCCGCAGCGCCCTGCGCTGAACCTCGCCACCCCGAAACCACGACGGCCCCGCGCAAGGCGGGGCCGTCGTGGTTTCCGCGCGCGGCGCGAGCTCCCGCTCAGACCGTGGGCCTGTCGTCGTAGCGCGGGACGCGGGTGACGCGTGACCGCGAGACGCGGAGCACCGCCGCGATCTGGCGGAGGCTCTTGCCCTCGGCGCGCCGGCTCGCGACGAGTTCCCGCTGCTCGTCGGTGAGGGCACGGGCCCGGTTTCGGGCGCGCTGGATTGTCCTAGGTGTGCGGGGTTGTTGCCGGTCTCCGAGCGCCGGCGCCGTAGAACACGACGCTGTTCGGGCACGGGACGTCGTTGCACCACGCGCACTGGGCGCGCGACCGCGATGCCGTGGCCTGCTGGGCGTCAAGGCCAGGCGCGCGTCGCGAGGACCAGCAGATAGCCGTCAGGGTCGACGACCGTGACTCCGTTGGCGTCCCAGTATGGATTCCGTGCGCCGACGCGTCGGCCGCCGGCCTGCTCGATGCGCGCCAGCAGGTGCTCGTCGATCGGCTCGTTCAGGTACAGCACGAGGAGGTCCTCGTCGGTGGGCGCGGGGCGCACCTCGGCATCGCGCACCAGCTCCAGATGCCAGCTCGCCCCCGGCCAGCCGAGGAACGCCAGCTCCTCGAGCGTGCCGGTCGTGCCAGGCTGGCGCCCGTCGACCTCCATGCCGAGCCCGTCGACCCAGAAACGCACGGCGGCATCCATGTCGACGGTGGGTCGGGCGACCCTGAGGTGCGCGTCGCGGAGAGCGGTCATGCTGCCAGCGTAGCCACGGCGAGACCGTGGCGACCGCGGACGGGGCCCACCCGAAAAGATGCTTGACCCTGTGGCGACCACACGGCCTTGACTCGGCACATCGACGTCGTCCGGCCGTTTCGACGGTCGGCCACCGAGGGGAGAGCGTCACCATGGCGACTGGAACACAGCGCGTTGCGATCGTCACCGGCGCGGGAAGCGTTCGGGGCATCGGGTTCGCGTCGGCCCGCCTTCTCGGCGCCGCCGGCGATGATCTGGTGATCACGTCGACGACGGATCGCATCTTCGAGCGCGTCGCAGAGTTGCGCGATGCCGGTATCCGGGCAGAAGGGGTGGTCGCCGACCTCACCGAGCAGGGCGGCGCGGACGCGGTCGTCGCGTGCGCGCGGGATGTGTTCGGGGGAGTGGACATCCTCGTCAACAACGCCGGAATGGCGGCCGTGTCCGACGCGCACAAGCCGGGCGGGCTCGGCAGAACAGTCCTCGACCACTGGCACGCCTCGCTCGATCGGAACCTCACCACGACCTTCCTGATGACCCGTGCGGTGGCCGGCGCCATGCGGGCCGCCGGCTACGGCCGCATCGTGAACGTGTCCTCGGTGTCGGGCCCTGTCGCCGCCTATGGGGGCGACCCTGCCTACCACGCGGCGAAGGCCGGGATCGTCGTCACCGGGCAGCTCATCACGATCGACGGCGCCAACTCCATCGCCGAGGAGCGCGGCCGATGACCACTCTCGGCAGCGCCCCCTCTCGGACGGTCGCATGGCACCCCGCCGTCCGGCAGGTGCGAGCTTTCGATCGGCTGCGTGCGCAAGAAGCGATCCGCGACGCTCGGCTTCTGCCTCTGAGGTATGCGCGCATGGCATCCTCCCCGTGGGCGTACCTGCGCGGCGCCGCAGCTGTCATGGCGGCCGATCTGGCCAGTGCGCCGCACTCGGGGCTCACGGTGCAGATGTGCGGCGATGCGCACATCCTCAACTTCGGGCTGTGGGCCTCGCCGGAGAGGACGCTGCTGTTCGAGCGCGCGATTTCGACGAGACGCTCCCGGGGCCGTTCGAATGGGATCTGAAGCGCCTCATCACCAGCGTCTACGTGCTCGCCGACGCGGAGCGACTCGGCGGCACCTGCGGTGAGGATGCCGCAGCCGCCGTCGTGACCGGATATCGCAAGGCGATGCGACGGTACGCCCGGATGGGAGAGCTCGACGTCTGGTACGACCAGATCACCGCCGATGTGCCGCTGAAGGGACTGACCTCGGAGTCGGCCCATGCGGCAACGCGCGCCATCGAGAAGCAGTCGCGCACGCAGACGCACCATGGCTCGGCGAAGAAGCTGGTCGCCGACGACAACGGACAGCACAAGATCGTCCTGGAGCCGATGAAGCGGATCGACGAAGGGATGACCGAGCAACAGCGGATTCGCGCCTATCGGCAGGTCTACGACACCTACCTCGCCTCCATCCCGCCGCATCTGCGTCGGCTC
Source organism: Microbacterium sp. zg-Y1090 (assembly GCF_030246945.1). Classification (NCBI taxonomy): domain Bacteria; kingdom Bacillati; phylum Actinomycetota; class Actinomycetes; order Micrococcales; family Microbacteriaceae; genus Microbacterium; species Microbacterium wangruii. Next base: position 2,118,472 of record NZ_CP126742.1, on the reverse strand, counting down.
GTCCGTCTCATGCAGTCCGCCGCCGACATCTTCCTCGGCCACATGCGTGTCGACGGCACCGACTACTACGTGCGTCAGTACCGCGACATGAAGATCATCCCCAAGGGAGCGCAGATCGCGGCGTACCTCCCTCAGTTCGCCAAAGCGTGCGGTCGCACCCTGGCGAAGGCGCACGCCCGCAGCGGCGACCCGGCGGCGGTCGTCGAGTACATCGGGCGAGGAGTCGCTTTCGAGGAGGAGATCCTCCGCTTCGCGCGCGCGTACGCAGATCAGACCCATGCAGATCACGCCGAGCTCGTCGCCGCGATCGCTGCGGGCGAGGTGAGGGCAGAAGAAGGAGTGGCGTGAGATGGCCGCGAACAGTGATCGTCCTCGGCGGCGTCGGTGGCCGTGGGTTCTCGGCGGCACCGCCTTCTTCGCGACCGCCGCCGTGGTGCTCGCGCTCGTCTTCCAGTTCGGGCTCCCGTGGTGGAGCGGGGACGGCGACCACAACCACGTCTACGTGTCGCCGGATGGTGCGCGTCAGCACTACCAGGTGCACGTGCCGCCGCAGCATGACGGCTCGACGCCGCTACCGGTGATGATGGCCATCCACGGGTGCGGGATGACGGGATTCGGGTGGAACTCGATGAAGGCATCCACGCAGTTCACCGCGCTCGCCGATCGGGAGGGCTTCATCGTCGTCTATCCGACCCAGCGTCCCTTCGAGAACTCGGTCAACTGCTGGAACTCCGCGGACGCGCGCAACCAGATCCGCGACGCGGGGGAGCCGGCGCTCCTGGCCGGCGTCGCGCGAGCGCGCCTCGCGTGGAGCTTCGCCGAACGCCACGACAACCGGTGACGGGAAGGAACGGTCTGGCAGTTGACCTTGTGGCTGGAACACGGTCTTGACTCGGGTTCAGCTCGAAACCGCACAACTCCCCACCCCGAAGGAATGATCTGTCATGGCCACTGTCGCTGGGAACATCGTGAAGGCTCTGCACGCCAACGGGATCGATCGTGTGTACGGCCTTCCGGGGGATTCGCTGAACGCGTTCACGGATGCGCTTCGTCGGGACGGCACGATCCGCTGGCTGCACGTGCGGCATGAGGAGTCTGCGGCGTTCGCTGCGGCCGCGGATGCCGCGCTCACGGGCCAGTTGGCCGTCGTCGCGGCATCGTGCGGGCCCGGCAACCTGCACTTGATCAATGGGCTCTTCGACGCCAACCGTTCGCGTGTCCCCGTGCTCGCGATCGCCGCGCACATCCCGACGGCACAGATCGGCACGGGGTACTTTCAGGAGACGCATCCGCAGGAGCTCTTCCGGGAGTGCAGCGTCTACGTCGAGTACGTCGCCGACCCCCAGCAGATGCCGCGGCTGCTCGAAATCGCGATGCGGGCGGCGATCGAGCAGCGTGGCGTCGCAGTGCTCGTCATCCCAGGGGACGTCGCCCTCGCCGAGATCGGCGACAACCGCGCTGTCGTGATCGAGCGATCGCAGCCGGTGATCGTGCCGAGCGACGCCGAGCTCGACAAGGCCGCCGGGCTTCTGGATGCCGCGCGCAAGGTCACGATCCTCGCCGGAGCGGGCGTGGAGGGCGCGCATGATGAGGTCGTCGCTCTCGCCGACCGGCTGGCCGCACCGATCGTGCATTCCCTGCGGGGCAAGGAGTTCATCGAGTACGACAACCCGTTCGATGTGGGGATGACGGGTCTGCTCGGATTCGCTTCCGGCTACCGCGCCATGGATGCCGCAGATGCTCTGCTCGTGCTCGGCAGCGACTTTCCGTACGAGCAGTTCTACCCCGAGCACGCCACGACCATCCAGGTCGACATCCGTGGGTCGCAGCTCGGCAGACGGCATCCACTCGACCTCGGGCTCGTCGGCGACGCCGGCGCGACGGCTGCGGCACTCCTTCCGCGACTTGCCGTGCGCGATGATCGCAGGCACCTGGACGATGCCACCGCCCACTACCGGAAGACACGGGCGAAGCTCGATGAGCTGGCCGTGCCGGCGAAACGCACGCGTCCCATTCATCCGCAGTACCTCACCCGCCTCCTGAACGAGCAGGCCGCCGCCGACGCGATCTTCACCGCTGACGTCGGCTCGCCAACCGTGTGGGCCGCCCGCTATCTGTCCATGACGGAGGGGCGGCGCCTGATCGGCTCGTTCACGCACGGGTCGATGGCGAACGCGCTGCTTCACGGGATCGGCGCGCAGGTCTCGCATCCGCACCGCCAGGTCGTCGCCCTCGCCGGCGATGGCGGACTCTCGATGATGCTCGGGGAACTGCTCACCCTCACCCAGAACGCGCTGCCGGTGAAGACGATCGTGGTGAACAACTCCTCCCTGAACTTCATCGAGCTGGAGATGAAGGCGGCCGGATTCGTCACCTACGGGACAGGGCTGGCCAACCCCAGCTTCGCCGCGATCGCCGAGGCGATGGGGATCTTCGCGCGTCGCGTGGAGCGCAGTGACGACCTTCCGGATGCTCTTCGCGAGGTCCTCGCCCACGACGGACCCGCCCTGCTCGACGTCGTCACCGAACGGCAGGAGCTCTCCATGCCGCCGGCAATCGAGGCCGCACAGGTCAAGGGGTTCGCGCTCTACGCGATCCGCACCGTCATGTCCGGCCGCGGCGACGAGCTGCTCGATCTCGCCAGAGCGAACTGGCGCCAGCTGCTCTGAACCTGGACGGGATCAGGGTCCAGCGCGACACGAACGATCCGGCTCCCGGTGCGTTGAGTGGTCTTCCGGTGTGGCGGATTCGTCAGGCGATCGCCGGCGGGCCGCTCCCACCACCCGCGGGTGAGCTGTCGCCGCCCTGATCAGCGGGAGGTTCGCGGCCCGGCGCCCCGCGGGGGAGCGAGGCACCGGGTCTCTCGGCGCGCGCCATGCCGATCGCGGGACGGCGCGGCCATTGTCGGTCCCGGCCTCATCGAACGCGGGGGGACGCTCGGGGGCTGCGGAGACCGGCCGGAACACCACCACACGAGATGGTCTCGGATGAACGTTCGGGCGTTCGTCCTGATGTCCTCGGCACCATCCACGCTACCCCTTGCCCAGCACACGGGACGCGTTCGTCCGGATTTCGGAGATCCAGGGGCGGATGCCAGCGGCATCCGAGCCACCCGCACCACGGTCTCGGGCCCGGGCGACGCATCGGTGCGGGTCGACAGCCGACCGCGATCCGGTGTATGCGCGGAAGTGGACCGGTAGTCCGCTCGTCTCTGACCGGGCGTCAGAAGCCGCCGCGCCAGTCGCGGATGATCTCCACGACGTCGTCGAGGTTCGACTCGAGCAGGAAGTGCCCCGCGTCGAGCAGCTCGACGCGGGTGTTCGGAACATCGCGACGGAAGGCCTCGGCACCCGCGGCGCCGAAGATCTCGTCGTTGCGACCCCACACGGCCAGGACGGGCACCTGCGTCTCGCGCAGCCAGGCGTGCAGGCGCGGGTAGAGCTCGCGATTGGTCCCGTAGTCGCCGAAGAGGTGCAGCTGGGCTCGGTCCACTCCGGGCCGGCGCAAGAGGGCGATGTCGTGCTCCCAGGCATCCGGATCGACCGTCGTCGGGTCGGGCACACCGTGGGTGTACTGCCATTCGACGGCTGCCCGTTCGAGCGCCGGGCGCAGCGCGCTCTCGTTCTCGGGGGAGGGGTCGGCTGCATACGCCCAGATCGGCGCCCAGAAGTCCTCGACGAAACCCTCCTCGTAGGCGTTGCCGTTCTGCGAGATGATCCCCTCGATCGCGGCCGGATCGCGCAGCGCCAGCCGCCAGGCGACCGGCGCGCCATAGTCCTGCACATAGACGGTGTATCGCGTGACGCCGACCTCTTCGAGGAACCGGGCGGTGACATCGGCGAGCGCGTCGAACGTGTACGGGAAGTCGTCGACGGCGGGAGCGGACGAGCGGCCGAAGCCGATGTGGTCGGGCGCGATGACGCGGTAGCGGTCGGCCAGCGCCGGGATCAGACGCCGGAACATGTGCGAGCTCGTCGGGTATCCGTGCAGCAGCAGGAGCACGGGAGCGTCGGCGGGGCCCGCTTCTCGGTAGAAGACCTCGAGGTCATCGAGCGCGAGGGTGCGGTGGTGGACGGTCGGCATGGGGTGCTCCTTGGATCGATCGGATGCGGCGAGGTGCGGCCGCCCCGGGGTGGTCGGCGTGCTCATCGCCTCGGTGATCAAGCCAAGGCCGTGTTCTCACAACAGGGTCAAGCGGCAGGCGAGGAGGCCGGTCCCTGGCGGCCGACAGGCGCTTGACCGTGTGGCGACCACACAGGTTTCTCTTGTCGTGAGCTCCCGGCATCGGGTCGGGCGACACAGAAGGGCGAGAACATGGGATACATCACTGTCGGCGACGAGAACAGCACCCCCGTCGACCTGTACTACGAGGACCAGGGCGCCGGTCAGCCGGTCGTCCTCATCCACGGCTACCCGCTGAACGGGCACAGCTGGGAGCGCCAGACACGCGAGCTGCTGGCCGCCGGCTACCGGGTCATCACGTACGACCGCCGCGGATTCGGGCACTCGTCGAAAGCCGGTTCCGGCTACGACTACGACACGTTCGCGGCGGACCTGAACACGATCCTCGAGACCCTCGACCTGCGCGACGTGGTGCTGGTGGGATTCTCGATGGGAACCGGAGAGCTCGCCCGCTACGTCGCCCGGTATGGGCACGACCGGGTGGCGAAGCTGGCCTTCCTCGCCTCGCTCGAACCGTTCCTCGTCGCCCGCGACGACAACCCCGACGGGGTGCCGCAGCACGTCTTCGACGGCATCGAGGAGGCCGCGCGCGGTGACCGCTACGCCTGGTTCACGCAGTTCTTCTCGGACTTCTACAACGCGGATGAGAACCTCGGCGCGCGGATCAGCGCGGAAGCGGTCACGGCCAGCTGGAACGTCGCGGTCTCCAGCGCCCCCGTCGCGGCCTACGCCGTCGTGGCATCCTGGATCGAGGACTTCCGCGCCGACGTGGAGGCGGTGCGCGCCAGCGGCAAGCCGGCACTGATCCTGCACGGGACGGCGGACAACATCCTGCCGATCGACGCGACCGCCCGTCGCTTCCACGCCGCGTTCCCCGAGGCCGAGTACGTCGAGATCGAGGGAGCGCCGCACGGCCTGCTCTGGACGCACGCCGAGGAGGTCAATGCCGCGTTGGTCCGCTTCGTGAACTCCTGAGCCCGCGCATCGAAAGCGCCACGAGGCGCTTCCTCCTAGACCTCCGCAGCGAACGACGCGACGCGAACCTGCAGGTCCTCGATCCGTCGCTGGCGGGCCGCGTCGACGTCGTACCCCTCGTACGCGAGCGGGGGAGTCCGGCGCACGTTCCGCGAGCACTGGAACTCCTCGCAGACGAGCGTGCCGACGGTGTTCCCGTTGCGCCCGGCCTTGCCCGAGCGTTTGGCGCTGAAGAACACCACGCCGTTCGGAAGTGTGACGTCGTTGCACCACGCGCACTGCGCACGCGAGCGCGGCGAGGTCGTGGACTGCTGCAGCAGGATGCCGATGAGCTCGCCGTCGAGCGACGGCACCACGGCATACGCGCGGCGGCCGATCTTCGGGTCGCGCCAGCCGAGGTAGTCCAGCCGCTCCCAGTCGAGCGTCTCGAAGCCTGCCGGAAGGCCGAGGTCGCTGACCTCTTTACGCGACGCGTTGACGAAGGATGCGCGGAGGGTCTTCTCCGTGATGGGAAGCATCGTGATCTCTTTCGGTGATGCCCGGGTGCGTCGTCGCGCACCGCGCGGGCGGAGGGTTCAAGGGTCGGTGACGGCGGCCGCGTCGGACGACGCGACCGGGGGCATCACGCCCTGATGCCGGCGATACGGGCGCCGACCACCTCCGAGAAGCTCACGCGTCAAGCCTACGTCGATGGGTCGGACCGTGGGCCGGGGTGCGCACCCGGCGGTGGTCCCATTGCCCGCGTGCGGAGATCTGCCGAGATGCGGATGCCTGTGCGCCAGCGGTCCGCGTTTCGGCAGATCCCCTTGTTTCGGCGACGCGGTGGCTCGGTGACGCGATGGTTCGGCGACGCGGTGGCTCGGCGATGCGGTGGCCGGTGCGCCGGCGGTGGTCCCGTTGCCCGCGTGCGGAGATCTGCCGAGATGCGGATGCCTGTGCGCCAGCGGTCCGCGTTTCGGCAGATCCCCTTGTTTCGGCGACGCGGTGGTTCGGTGATGCGGTGTGGCTCGGCGACGCGTGGCTCGGTGACGCGGGGGCGGGAGCGCCCCCGACGAATGGCCGCCGGCGTCTGCTTGAGTGGAAGGCGCGGAGGTGGCAGATGGACGCGGGTGCGATCGTGCTCTTGGCGCTCGCCGGCACGGCAGCGGGCGCGATCAACGCGCTCGCCGGGGGCGGATCGCTCGTCACCTTCCCCGCACTCCTCGCCCTCGGGTATCCGCCCGTGATCGCGAACGTCACCAACACGGTGGCGGCGCTGCCCGGCTACGTCGGCGGCGCGTGGGGCTACCGCCGCGAGCTCGCCGGCCAGCGGCGGCGCATCGTCGTGCTGAGCATCATCACCGTGATCGGCGCGCTCGTCGGTTCGACGCTGCTGCTCGCCGGCGACGAGGGCACGTTCACCGCGGTCGTGCCGTGGCTGGTGTTCGCATCGACGCTCCTCCTCGCCGCGCAGCCGTACCTGAGCGCCCTGGTCGCCCGCCGCACCGAACCCGCCGCGGCATCCGCGCCCCGCGCCGAACGCCTGCGCTGGGCGGGTGTGGGGCAGTTCGGCGTCGCGGTCTACGGCGGTTACTTCAACGCGGGTCTCGGCATCATGATGCTGGGCGTGCTCGGGGTGGCGCTGCGCGAATCGTTGCAGCGGCTCAATGCGCTCAAGAGCGTGCTGTCGGTGGTCGCCAGCGCGGTGTCGCTGGTGTTCTTTGCGATCTTCGCCGAGGTGTCGTGGCCGGCGGCGGGGATCATGGCGGTGGCCGGTCTGCTGGGCGGCTGGCTCGGCGCCGCGGTCGGGCGCCGGCTGCCCGTGCCGTTGCTGCGGTGGTCGGTCGTCGTGTTCGGGCTCGCGGTGTTCGTTGCGCTGCTCGTGGATGCCGGCTGAGTCGGCACGCACCGGGCGGGCTCGCGGTGTTCGTCGCGCTGCTGGTGGATGCCGGCTGACCGGCATCCACCGCCCGTCACTGCCGCACGAGCTCCTTCTCCGCCTGGGCGGCCCGCCGGTGCGCGACCACGCGGTTGCGCACCGAGAACACCAGCACGATCGCGAGCAGCGCGTAGAGCGAGATCGTGATGGGACCCTGCACGAGCACCGAGAAGTCGCCGTTCGCGCTCATGGCGGCATCCCGCAGGCTCGTCTCGGCCAGCGGACCCAGCACCATGCCGATGATGAGCGGCGCCAGCGGGTAGTCCATCGCCCGCATGAGGAACCCGAGCACGCCGATGCCGAGCAGCATCAGCAGGTCGAACGTCGACCCCGAGGTCGCATAGATGCCGAGGGCGCAGAATACGGTGATGCCGGCGTAGAGGTACGGGCGGGGGATGAGCAGGAGCTTCGCCCACAGCATCGCGAACGGCAGGTTGAGGATCAGCAGCACGATCATCGCGATGAAGAAGCTCGCCAACAGCGACCAGACAAGGTCGGGGGCGCGGTCGAACAGCAGCGGCCCGGGCTGCAGGCCGTACTGGCGGAACGCGGCGAGCATGATGGCGGCGGTAGCCGAAATCGGCAGCCCGAGCGCCAGCAGCGCGCCCATCGCCATGCCGGTGGTCGAGTTGCCCGCGGCCTCGGGCGCCGCCAGGCCACGGATCGCGCCCTTGCCGAACTGCGGATCCTTGCGGCGCGCGTCGAGCCGCTTCTCCACGCCGTAGGCGAGGAACGTCGGGATCTCGGAGCCGCCGGCCGGCACCACGCCGAAGGGCAGGCCGATCGCGGTGCCGCGCAGCCAGGCGGGGGTCGCCTCCTTCAGCTCCGTGCGGTTCAGCCACGGGCGTCCAGACGGGCGGATGAGCGATTTGTCCGACGTATGCCGTTCGAGGCATGCCACGTAGATGACCTCGCCCAGCGCAAGGATCGCGACGGTGACGGTCACCAGCGACACGCCGTCGAACAGCTGCGGCGAGTCCATCGTGAACCGCGGTGCGCCCGAGACCCCGTCGATGCCGATCACCGCGATGCCCAGCCCGATGAACAGGGCGGTGAGGCCCCTGATCACGTTGTCGGTGACGACCGACGACGTGGCGGCGAACGCGAAGACGGCGAGGGCGAAGAACTCGGCCGGGCCGAACCGGCTGGAGAAGTCCGCGAGGGCGGGGGCGACGAACACGACCACGATCGACGCGATGAACCCGCCGACGAACGCGCCGATCGCGGCGGTGGCGAGCGCCTGAGCGGCCCGGCCGTTGAGCGCCATCTTGTGGCCCTCGAAGGTGGAGGCGATCGCCGAGGCCTGACCGGGCGTGTTCATGAGGATGCCCATGGTCGAGTCGCCGAACAGCCCGCCGAAGTACACCCCGGCGAACATGATGAAGGCGGCGGTGGGATCCAGCGAGAAGGTCACCGGCAGCAGCAGCGCCACCGCCATCGAAGACCCGAGACCCGGGAGCACGCCGACGGCGGTGCCGAGCAGGCATCCGATGAGCACCCACAGCAGATTCGCCGGGGTCAGGGCGCCGGCGAAGCCTTCGCCCAGAAGCTGCAGCACATCCATGTCAGAACCCCCCGAGGATGCCGGAGGGAAGCGGCATCCCGAGCATCATGTCGAAAGCGATGTAGGCGAGCGCGCTCACCGTGAACCCGGTGATGAGGCTCTGCCACGGCTTGGTGGAGCCGAACCCGCGCGCGACGCACCAGAACAGCAGCCCGGCGGCGATGATCCAGCCGAGCAGATTCAGCACGAAGGCGAAGACCAGAAACGACCCGACGACCCAGGCCAGCGACGCGACGTCGACGCGCACGGGGCGTGGCGGGGCGGATGCCGCGTCGACGGTGTCCTCGTCGAGGAAGGCCTCCACGGGGTCGACGGGGGGAGTCTGCGGCGCGCGCATCTCCCGCAGCGCCGTGACCGCGAGGACGACCGCGAACGCGTACAGCCCCGCGGTGATGATGGCGGGGAAGAACTGCGGCCCGGGGAAGGCGGTGCCCTCGGGCACCTTCATCGTGAGGATGCCGACCAGCAGGTAGGTCGCGAACGCCGCGATCACGACCGGCATCGTGAGCCCTTTCAGCAGCATCGCGGTGCGGCTGGGGCCGGAGGTGAGCCGGTAACGGCCGCCGATGACGGCGGATGCCGCGGTGGGATTCGTGGGGAAGGTCACAGGCCCATCTCCTCGTACAGGGTGCGGATGCGGGTCTCCTCGTCGCCGAGGAACGCCGTCAGGTCGTCGCCGGTGATGACGCGCTCGGTCCAGCGGTACCGGGTGATGGCGTCCTGCCACTCGGGGGTCTCCACGCTGTCGAGCACCAGCTCGGTGAGGGCATCGACGTCGTCGTCGTCGAGGCCCGAGGGCGCGGCCAGCATGCGCCAGTTGGTGAGCGAGATGTCGTAGCCCTGCTCCGCCGCGGTGGGGATGTCGATGCCGTCGATCGGTTCGGTCGCCACCAGCGCCAGCGCGCGCAGTCGCCCCGCCTCGATCTGGTCGATGTTGTCGGGGTACCCGCCTGCGGCCGCGGCGGCCGTGCCGTTCAGCAGCGCCTGGATCGCCTCGCCCCCGCCATCGGAGGAGATGTAGGTCGTGTCGAGCGGGTCGATGCCCGCGGCGAGCGCGAGGTCGGTGACCACCAGCTGGTCGAACGACCCGCCCCCGGTCCAGGGGATCGACTTCGGATCCTCCCGCCAGGCCGCCACGAGATCGTCGAGCGTCTCGTAGGGGGAGTCGGCCGGCACGACGATCACGTCGTACTCCTCCACGATCACCGCGAGCGGGGTCACATCGGCCAGCGTCGCCGCGGAGTCGAACTGGATGGTCGCCGCCAGCAGCCCGGTGCCGCCGACGAGCAGGTTGTTGGGCTGGCCGGTGAGCACCGACACGTTGCCGAGGGCGATCGTGCCACCGGCGCCGGGCATGTTGACGACCTGCACGTTGTTGACCAGGCCGTTGGCCTTCTGCGCCTGCTGCAGCTCGCGCGCCACCCCGTCCCAGCCGCCGCCGGCCGCGGCGGGCGCGATGATGGTCATCGAGGCGCTGATCTCGCCGCCCTCTGCCGCCGAGGTGATGGAGCCGAAGGCCGCCACGCCGACTGCGGCCGCGGCCACGACTCCGCCGATCACCCGGCCGACGATCGTGTGGGTGCGGGACGTGCCGGATGTGCCGCCGCTCGGTGGGCTCTGCGCGTCGTCGCTCATGCTCTCTCCATTCCCGCGGACGTCTTCGTCGCCGTGAGATCGACCCATGATGGCACCGCGCGGCGCGGGCCGCGACGCCTCGTCGACGTCGGCGTCACCGATCTCGCGCACCGCTCCGGCAAGCGCAACCGCCCGCAGGTGCCCTACCGGCCGGCATCCGCGCCGGAGTGATCCGGCCGCAGCGCGGTGATCACTTCCCGGGCGACGCGTGCTGCCGCGCGCTCGGGCAGCCAGTGGTTCTCGTCCAGCTCGACGAAGCGGTACCCGGCATCCACGTGCCGTCCGGTGAGCTCGGCGGCTCGACGACCGAGCGCCTGGTCGCCGTTGCCCCAGATGTAGGTGGTGTGGACGCCGATGGTGTCGGGCGCCGCCTTCCCGCGCCGACGATCGGGCAGCCACATGCCGCGATACCAGTTGAGCGCGCCGCGCAGCGCGTGCGGCCCGGAGAGGAACCGCTGATACTCGCGCGCGGCATCCGCCGGCAGGCCGGAGGCCATCAGCAAGCGGGCCAGGCGGGGTCGCAACAGCGCCTCGGGCACCCACGGCAGCTGGAAGAAGCCCATGTAGAGGGAGCGGAGGGCCTGCGCCGACGACAGCAGCGAGCGCAGCATCGCCTGCGGATGCGGCGTCGACAGCACCGTCATTCCGGTCAGGCGCTCGCGCGCCGTCGCGGCCATGCGCCAGGCGACGAACCCGCCCCAGTCGTGGCCGACGAGGTGCACCCGCCCGACCTCGAGGGCGTCGAGCAGGGCGATCACATCGCCCACGACATCGGCCGCGCGGTAGTCGCGGCGCCGCAGTGGCCGGGCGCCGGGGGAGTACCCCCGCTGGTCGAAGGAGACCACGCGCAGCCCTGCGGTGGTGAGGAGCGGTGTGACGGCATCCCAGGTGCGACGGGACCCGGGAAAGCCGTGCAGCAGCACGACGACCGGCCCATCGAGCGGCCCGTCGTCGGATACATCGAAGCGCAGGTCTCCGCGGCGGAACGTGTCGAGGCGTGTCGTCGGCATGCCTCATCCTCACCGTCACGGCACCCGTTTCCGAGGGGGTTGCGCGTGCGTTCGACGGCTCATAGCGGATGCCGCGCGTGCCCGGCCGCAGTGTTCGCCCTGGCCGGCGTTTCGCGGGCAGGCTACGGTGAGCCGGATCACGAGGCGTACGGTCCTGCTGAGGAGGCGCATGCGGAATCTGCTGGACACCCACCCGCTCGCGCACGCGCTCATCTGGATCGCCGTCTACATCGTGGCGGTGAACATCGGCGACGCGGTCGGCGAGCTGCTCGCGTTCCCCTCGCTGACCGGCATCCTGCTCATCGTGCTCTCGGTGGTGCTCGTGGTCTCCCTGCGCGGGGCTCGCCGACTCGCGTTCTTCGGGCTCCGTCGGGTGCAGCCGGGCAGGGGGCGCTCGACCCTCTGGTACGTCCCGTTGTTCGCGATCGTGCTCGTGCCGTACGTCAACGGCTTCGCGGTCGGTCTCGATGCGCCGCGCGTGCTGTCCGCGCTGCTGCTGGTCGCCGGTGTGGCTTTCGTCGAGGAGCTGCTCTTCCGCGGCTTCCTGCTCCAGGCGCTGCGCAGCCAGGGCAGCACGACGAGTGCCATCCTCATCTCCGGGGTCACCTTCGGCGTGGGACACGTGGTGAACCTCCTGCGCGGATACGCGCTCGCCGAGCAGCTGCTGCAGATCGTCGCAGCCGTCGTGATCGGCATCGCGCTGGCCTACTGCGCGGTCCTGACCGGCAGCATCCTGCCCGGCATCGTCTTCCACGCCCTCTTCAACCTCGGCGCGGCGCTCACGCCGTCCACCGTGCGAGCGGATGCCGTCACCGTCGCCGTCATCGCGGTGGTCATGATTCCTTACGTGCTGTTCCTGCGTGCCCGCCTCGCCAGGGTGGGGGCGGCGCTCGATTCACCGCCGGCATCCGTGGCCTGAAGGCGGTGGTGGGGGAGGGCCTGCGGGGTCGAGCGGTGCTCGCGCTCGCCGCCGTGCGGGGCTTCCGTGCGCGCCTCCGGTTGCCGAGATGAGGGGATCTGCCCGAATGCGGACCCGTCGGGGTGATCGGTCCTCATCCGGGCGAATCCCCGCATCCGGGTCGACCCCCTCACCAGCCAGGCGGCAGGATCCCGCCGCAGCGTGACCGCCTTGCGCCTTTCGGGCCGCGCCGGCGCGCACCACGCTGGAGGCATGCCCCGCACGTCAGACACCGCCCTTCTTGTCATCGACGCCCAGGAGTCCTTCCGGCAGCGGCCCGACGACTGGGCGGCCACCGCCAACCCGCAGGTCTTCGACAACATCGCGCTGCTGGTCGAACACGCCCGCGCGGCGGGAGACGCCGTGGTCTGGGTGACGCACGCCGAGCCGGGCACCGGGGGCGTCTTCGACCCCGATTCCGGGTTCGTCCGCGTCGTCGCCGAGCTCGATCCCCGGGCCGACGAGATCCACGTCACCAAGACGACGGTCAACGCGTTCACCTCCACCGACCTGCAGGCGCAGCTCGTGGCACGCGGGGTGGGCACGGTGGTCGTCTGCGGCATCCGCACCGAGCAGTGCTGCGAGACCACCGCGCGCGTCGCGGGCGACCTGGGCTTCGCGGTCGAGTTCGTGACGGATGCCACGACCACCTCGCCGATCGCTGCAGGTCCGGGGTATGCAGCGCTGTCGGGGGAGGACCTGATGCGCCGCACGGAAAGCGTTCTCGGCGCGCGGGAGTTCGCCGTCATCACGACGACGGCCCATCGCGTGCGCGCCGCCGCGGCCGTGTGAGCGGCGGTCGCCGGGGGTCGGCGCCCCCAGGCGCAGGTCCCCGCGCGGTCCGCCCCGCGCAACCGCGCCCACGCGGCCGCGAAAGGGGGAGACTGAGCAGGTGCGCATCGAGTTCGAGTCCGTGGTGTTCCGGTGGGACGCCCGCGCCGAGGTGTGGCTGTTCACCGACATCCCCGAGGAGCTGAGCGAGCAGATCGCCGAGCTCACCGGACCGTTCACCCGCGGGTTCGGGGCCGTGCGGGTGGAGGCGACCGTGGGTGCGACAACGTGGCGCACGTCGATCTTCCCCAGCGCGTCCGGCCGCTACTGGCTGCCGCTCAAGCGGGCGGTGCGCGAGGCGGAAGGCCTCGACGAAGGCGGCCCGGTCACGGTCGGGCTGTGGGTGCTGGACGCCTGAGGCGCGGGCGCGGGCGCAGGCGCAGGCGCGGGCGCGGGCACGGGGACCGCGGCTCCGCCCGGGTCGCCGCCGCGGGCGTCAGTCGCGCTTGCGCCGTGCCGTCCACAGCAGGTAGCCGGTGAGGCTCGTGAACGAGGTCAGCACGAGGCCGGTGATGGCGCGCTGCCACGTCTGCAGCCGGCTGTCACGGCCCATCAGCTGGCCGATGCTGTTGATGAGCGCTGCCGTGATGATGCCGGCGACCACGCGGTTGCCGATGCGCTCGGCCCGCGCGACGACGGGGACGAGCTCCGCTGCGCGCAGGTGCACCTCGATGCCGTTCTCGTCGACCGACTCCATGAGACGCCGCAGCTTGGTGGGAAGGTCGAGCATCAGCGCGCCAGCATCCACCGACGCTCGGCTCACGCGTTTGGCCACCGCTTCGAAGGAGAGGCGGCGGCGGATGAGTCGCCGGGCGTAGGGGGTCAGGACGCTGTTGAGGTCGAACTGCGGGTCGAGCTGCACCCCGACACCCTCGGTGACGATGAGGGCCCGCACGACGAGCGAGATCTCATGCGGCAGCTGCAGGTGCTGCACGCGCAGCACGCGCAGCAGGTCGGTGATCAGCCGCGTGAAGTGGATGTCGCCGAGGGGCTTGTCGGAGAACTCCGCGAAGAAGGAGGCCAGGCCTGCGCGCAGCGCCCGGCGGTCCACCGGCCCCGGCGACACCGACAGCTCGATCAGCGCGCTCGCGAGCGATTCCGAGTTGCGCGTCGCCGACGCGATGAACACATCGGCCAGCTGCTCGGTCAGTTCCTCCGTCATCTCGCCGACCATGCCGAAGTCGATGAGGGCGATGCGGCCGTCAGGGTGGACGAAGACATTGCCCGGGTGCAGGTCGGCGTGGAAGAAACGGTCCTCGAAGATCATCGTCAGCACGACCGTCGCCCCCGCCTCGGCGATGGCGCCGGGGTCGATGCCGGCGTCCTCGAGCGCGCGGGGGTCGCTGACCTTGACCCCGGTCATCCGCTCGAGCGTCAGCACTCGCGATGTCGTGGTCTCCCAGAACACCCGGGGGATCACGACCCCGGGGCGATCGGCGAAGTTCTCTGCGAACCGCTCGGCGTTGCGGGCTTCGCGCAGATAGTCCAGCTCGGCCCGGAGGGTGTCGGCGAACTCCTTCACGATGCCCGGCACGTTGTACGCGCGCGCCATCGACGATATGCGCGCCGCCCGTTCGGCCAGGTTGTTCATGATGTCGAGGTCGTCCTGCACCTTGCGCACCACCTCGGGCCGGCGCACCTTCACCACGACCGATGTGCCGTCCGCGAGCGTCGCCGCGTGCACCTGTCCGATGGAGGCGGATGCCATGGGCGTCCAGTCGAACGTCGCGAACAGATCGTCGGGGTCGCTGCCCAGCTCCTGGCGGATGGTCTGCCGGATCTGCTCGGCGGACACGGGAGGCGCGGCATCCTGCAGCTTCGACAGCTCCGTGATGTAGGCGGGTGGCAGCAGGTCGGGGCGCGTCGACAGCAGCTGGCCGAGCTTGATGAACGTGGGGCCGAGGTCCTCGAGCACCAGCCGAAGCTGCGTCGCGGCATCGGTCGGCCGGTGATCGGAGGCGCCGACCGATGCGCCCCGTCGTGCGGGGTGGAACCGAGTGATGCCGAGCTCGGCGGCGAGGAACCCCAACCCGTGGCGGGCGAGCGTGTCGGCGATCTCCTGGTATCTGCCCAGCGGTGGTGGCTGCATCGCCCCATCATCCCGACCCCAGGTGGGCACCGACAAGGGCGGCGTGCATCCTTGCGCCGGTTCGGCGCGGGCGGGATGCTGTGGGCAGTCGTCCCGCCCACCGCTCGCCCTGGAGGTCACATCCCGTGACGAAGACCCCGGTCGCGAGGGGGGAGTGGCCGCCCGGCATCCCGTATCTGCGCTTCGGGGCGGGGGCGACGCTGGTGTACCTGTCGGGCCTGTCGGCGAGTCCTCACCTGCCGTCAGGGGGCGGGCTGCTGCTGCAGCGCGGACTGCTCGCCCCGTTCACGCGACACCGTGCGGTGGTGTGGGTCCACTGGTCGCACGAGCTGGCGCCACCGGTGACGATGGCGGAGATCGCGGCGGCTTCAGCGGCGGCGATCGGCCCTCACCTGCCGGGTCCGGTCGACGTGGTGGGGGTGTCCACCGGTGGCAGCCTTGCGCTGCAGCTCGCGCTGGATCACCCGCATCTCGTCCGCCGGCTGGTGGTCGTCTCGGCGGCGGCGCGACTGAGCGACCACGGCAGGCGGGTGCAGCAGGAGCTCGCTGCGGCCGTGCATGCGGGGCACACCCGCCGCGCCGGTGCCGTGATGGCGCGAGAGGTCGCGGCGTCGGCGGTGAGTTCGGCGCTGTTCGGCGCGGCGGGGTGGGTGATGGGCCGCAGCACGTTCGCCGAGGCGGGCGCCGAGCTGCTCGCCGTCATCGAAGCCGAGGACGACTTCGACGTGAGCGAGCGGCTGGGGGAGATCACCGCTCCCACCCTCGTCATCGGAGCCGCGCGCGACCGGTTCTACTCACCTGCGCTCTTCCGCGATACGGCCGCGGCCATCCCCGGCGGCCGATCGATCGTGTACCCCCGTGCCGGACACCTCGGCACGACGCTGCACCGACGCTACGCCCGCGACGTGCTCGGTTTTCTCGGGGCCGGTCGTTGAGCGAGCGCAGCGAGACGAAACGCCCCTGCCGGCCCTGCCGGGAGCGTTTCGTCTCGGTCGCTGCGCTCCCTCGCTCAACGACCCGCGGTGTGGCGGCCCCGGGTCGTTGAGCAAGCGCAGCGAGACGAAACGCTCCCGCAGGACCCAGCGGCCGCAGCGAGACGAAACGCTCATCCGACGGGGGCCCCGAACCACCGCGACAGCGCGTGGCGAAGCCCGGCGGCATCCTCTCCCCGCCACGCGATGTGGCCGTCCGGCCGCAGCAGCACCGCCGCGGCATCCGGTTCGTCGCCGGGGTCGACGATGCGATCCACGCGTCCCTGCCACCCGTCGATGTCGAGCGTGCCGTCGCGGTCGAAAAGCAGCCCGCGCCCGCTGTGCATGCGGTCGTACAGGCGCCCGCGCGGCAGCGAAACGTCGCGCTGTCGGCGTCCGACCTGCGGGTCGTCGTCGCCGAAGTCGTAACGGATGCCGATGGCGGTGGTCCGCTCGGTGAGTCGCCGGTTGACCCCGGGGATGTCCATGAGGTCGGCGATCACCTGGCGCACGGCTTGCGGTCCGGCGTCGAGCCGGGTGAGCTCGCTCTGCGCGCGGGTGAGGGTGAGGACGTCGTCGGCGACGGGGCGGCGCTCGGACTCATAGGTGTCCAGCAGGTCGGGTGGCGCCCAGCCGTCGACCTCGGCGGCCAGCTTCCAGCCGAGGTTGACGGCATCCTGGATGCCGAGGTTGAGTCCTTGGCCGCCGAGCGGCGGGTGCACGTGCGCCGCGTCGCCGGCCAGCAGCACCCGGCCCGTGCGGTAGCGGTCGGCCAGGCGCGTGGCATTGCCGAAGCGGGAGAGCCACCGCGGGGAGTGGGCGCCGAAGTCGGTGCCCGCGTGGCGCCGCAGCTGCGCGGCGAACTCCGCGAGGCTCGGCGGGGTGACGCGGTCCTCCGAGACCCCGTCGGCGGGCACCACGACGCGGTAGCGGCCCTCACCCGACGGGCCGGCGCCGAACCCGCGCTGTGTCCGGCGCACCTCGGCGGTCACCGCAGCGACCGTCTCCGGCGGCGCGGTGAGCTCCATCTCGCCGAGCAACCACTGCATCGTCGCGGGTTCGCCGGGGAAACCGATGCCGACGAGTCGGCGCACGGTGCTGCGGCCGCCGTCGCAGCCGACGACGAAGCGGGCGCGCACGGCGGTTCCGTCCGCCAGGTCGAGCGTGACGCCCTCGGCATCCTGGTTGAGGGAGATGACCGTTTCGCCACGGCGGATCTCCGCGCCCCGCGCGACGGCGTGCGCGGTCAGCAGACGGTCGGTGACCGGCTGCGGGATGCCGAGCACGTAGCCGTGTGCGGTGTCGAGGTCGTCCGGCCACGGGGCGTCGACACCCGCGAACCACCCGCCGACCCGGTGCTGTGTGCCGTGCGCGAGGAAGCGCTCGAGCAGGCCGCGCTGGTCGAGCAGTTCGATGGTGCGCACGTGCAGGCCGAGGGCGCGCACCTGGGGCGAGGGCACGGCATCCCGCTCGAGTACGACCACCCTCACGTCGTGCAGCCGCAGTTCGGCGGCCAGCATCATCCCGGTCGGCCCGCCGCCGACGATCGCGACATCCCACATGGTGCCCCCTTCTTCGCGGCGGCCATCCTGCCTCCGCGAGGGGGGCTTGCCGCAAGCCCCCACCCCGCCGATATCCTGGACACGGCAGGGATCGCGAGTGGCTCTTCATCCCGCGGAGTGCGCTCGCGGCGCACGACCACCGGGAGGTGCCATGCCGTCGCCGCTCGCCCTCGCGCTTCCCTTCACCGGCCGCTGGCTGGTGCAGAACAGTCCCGCCCGGCGCGTGCCGAGTCACGGCGTCGATGTGCTCGGGCAGCGCTACGCGATCGACTTCGTGGCGGTCGACGCGCGCGGGCGCACCTCGGCGACGCGGGATTGGCGCACCGCGCTGGCGACCGAGCCGCCCGAGCGGTTCGTGGGGTTCGGGATGCCGATCCTCGCGCCCGCGGCGGGCACGGTCGTCGCCACGCACGACGGGGAGCCCGACCATGAAGCGCGGCGCTCTCAGCCTGCGCTGCTCGCCTATGCCATGGGGCAGGCGGGTCGGCTGCGCGCCGGGGTGGCCGCCGTGGCGGGGAACCACGTCATCGTCCGTGACGATGCGAGCGGGATGTTCGTCGCGGTCGTGCACCTGCGGCGCGGGTCGGTGCGCGTCGAGGTGGGCGAGATGGTCGCCGTGGGGGAGCAGATGGCGCAGTGCGGCAACTCCGGCAACTCCACGGAGCCGCACGTGCACGTGCAGGCGATGGACAGCGCCGACCTGCGCGTCGCGCGCGGCGTGCCGATAGCGTTCACCGCGTATCGGCAGTGGGGCCGCGACGGGCTGCGCGACGTTGGGCTCGGCATCCCCGACGAGACGGCGATCGTCGCCCCGCTGCCGGCGAGTGACCCGTAACGGCGCGAAGACCCGCCCCGTCTCGCCCCGCCCTGTCTCGCCCCGGTCAGGCTGCGAGGAACGCCACCCCGGCCCGGCGGAAGTCACGCGATCCCGGCGCGTTGACGTGCGTGCGGCCCGGGATCTCGAGGAACGTCCCCTGCGGGGCGACCGACGCCAGTCGCCGCGACTGTTCCAGGATCGGGTCGTCCGTTCCCGTCGCGAACAGCACCGGCTGCACCGGCGGCGACGCGGGGTCGGGGTCGGCGTCCCCGTCGCGCATCCCCTCGGCGAGCGCCACCAGACCTCGCAGGTCGTTGCCCGGCACCCGCTCGGCCAGTGACACGTATCGGCGGGTGACCTCATCGGCCACCGGCTCGCCGCTGTCGAGGTAGGCGTGCACCTGGTCGATGCGCATGCGCGCCAGGGGAGTGCCGTCGGGGATGCCGCCGAGCACCGCGCGCTCGATGCGGTGCGGCACGTCCACGGCGGTCTGCCATCCGACGCGTCCGCCGAGCGAGTAGCCGACGTAGCGCACGGTGTCGAGAAGGTAGGTGTCGAGCACGGTGACCAGGTCGCCCACCAGTGCGCTCATGCCGTACGACCCGGGCAGATGCGGCTTGTCGCTGGCGCCGTGGCCGCGCTGGTCGACGGCGAGCACGCGCATGCCGGCGGCGAGCAGGTCGCGCACCCAGCCGGTGGCCACCCAGTTGTCGCGGGTGCTGGAGCCGAACCCGTGCACGCACAGCACGGTCGGGGCGGTCTCGTCGCCCCAGGTGTAGGTGGCGATGCGGTCGCCGTCGGCGGTCATGACGAACTGCGGTGCGGGCAGGCGGGTCAGTCCGGGGAGCGCGGCATCCATCCCCCGATCCTCCCGCATCCCCGCCCGTCGGGGTCGCGGGTCGTCGACGGCGTACAGTGACCGGATGCCGCGCCCCGCCCGCCGTCGCCTGATCGCCGCCCTCGCGCTGGTGGCGACGGTCGCGACGGGACTGGCCGTGCACCGCTGGGCTGCCGACACCGCGGCATCCGACATCGCCGGAGATGCGCTGTACGCGCTCGCCGCCTACGCCGGGCTCGTGATGATCTTCCCGCGGCCTCGCCCGTGGCTCATCGCCGTCGCCGCCGGCGCCTGGTGCACCGCGGTGGAGCTGCTGCAGCTGACGGGTGCCCCGGAGCGCCTCGGCGCGGCGTTCCCGCCGGCGATGCTGCTGCTGGGCACCGTCTTTGACCCCCGCGACCTGCTCGTCTACCTGCTGACGATCGCCGTCGCGGTCCTCGCCGACACGGCCCTCGCGGTGGGGGTGCGGCGACGGCGCCCACTCCGGCGGCCGACGCGCTGAGACCGCAGCCCCGCGGACCGGCTTGATGCGCGCGGGGCTCGGCGGGCGTGGCATCCTGGACAGGTCAAAGGAGCTTTCATGCAGCAGCGCCCCCTCGGCCGCACCGGTCGATCCGTCTCAGCCATCGGACTCGGAACCTGGCAGCTCGGAGCCGACTGGGGAATGGTCGACGAGGTCGATGCGCTGGCCGTGCTGGAGGCGTCGCTCGAGAGCGGAGTCACCCTCTTCGACACCGCCGACGTCTACGGCGACGGGCGCAGCGAGACGATCATCGGCGCGTTCCTCGCCCAGCGTCCCGGCCACGGCGTGACCGTCGCGACCAAGATGGGGCGGCGCATGGCGCAGGAACCCGCCAACTACACGCCGGAGAACTTCCGCGCCTGGACCGATCGGTCCCGCGCGAACCTGAAGGTCGACACGCTCGACCTCGTGCAGTTGCACTGCCCGCCCACCGAGGTGATCGAGGCGGATGCCACCTACGACGCGCTGGACGCGCTCGTCGCCGACGGCGCCATCGCCGCGTACGGCGTCTCGGTCGAGACGTGCGCGCAGGCGCTCGCGGCGATCGCGCGCCCCAACGTCACCAACGTGCAGATCATCCTCAACCCGTTCCGACTGAAGCCCCTCGACGAGGTGCTGCCGGCCGCGGCGGATGCGGGTGTGTCGATCTTCGCCCGTGTGCCGCTCGCGTCGGGCCTGCTCAGCGGCAGGTACACCCGGGCGACGACGTTCGCCGAGAACGACCACCGCAGCTACAACCGTCACGGGGAGTCGTTCGACCGGGGCGAGACGTTCTCCGGCGTGGACTATGAGACCGGCCTCGCCGCCGTGGCTGCGCTCACCGAGGCGCTGCCCGAGGGCGTGCCGCTGCCGGCGGCGGCGCTGGTCTGGGGTGCCACGCGCCCCGGGGTCACCAGTGTCATCCCCGGCGCGCGCAACGTCGGGCAGGCGGCGTCCAACGCCGCCGCGGCGGCCTTGATGGAGTCGGACGCGTTCGACGTGCAGGCGTTCGACGCCGCGGTGCGCGACGTGTACGACCGGTACCTGCGCGCCGACATCCACCCGCTCTGGTAAGGGCTGCCCGGCCGCCGCGCGGCCGGGTCACGGCGCCGGTCGGTGCGGCGGATTGGCGCAGGGAGGGCATCTTCCTCCATAGTGATCACGTACGCGGTCGTCCGTCCGGGACGCCCGAGTCGGGACGACCGGCCGCGTTACGTTTCGAGTAGTTCCCCCCACCTCCGCTCGAACGGAACCTGCGATGGCCGCACTTCTTCCGGCACCCCTTGCGCTTCGCGCGCCGGTGACCGTGGTCCGGCGCGCGCGGCGACCGCTCCCGCGGCCAGGGTGCCGGGCGGCGGCCGCCCGGCGGCCGGGCGGGTCTCTCGACGTGAGCCGACGAGCCGGAGCGGATCGGCCACCGGCCCGCCCGCGCGCCGGTATGAGCGGGGCAGGGGGATAGGACGATGGAGTTCTCATCACACGATTCGGGGCACGCGGCCCGTGGCGACGGCGAACGGCGGCGGCGCAGCGCCCGCAGTGACAGCGCCGCGGGACAACCGGCGCCGGAGGACCAGATCTGGAACGCCATGCTCGGCGCCCACACCCCGTCCCGCCCAGCGGCGGAGCGGCGGGAACCGTCTGCGCTGTCGGCGCCAGCCGCGCACGCGGCAGCCTCGTCGGTCTCCGCGGCGCACCCACCGGTGAGGGAGCCGGTGGCGGACACGGCTCCCGTCGCGCTGCGCACGCGGCGTCGGCAGCGGGCGCTCTCCTCGCAGCAGGAGGAGAACCGCGCAGGCGACGCCCCCATCCTGGTCGCCTCGGCCGAGCGCCCCGCCGTCGGCCACCCGCCGGCCCCACGGCCGATCGGCCACGATGCCGGTGCCGGCATGGTCGCCTCGTCGGGCGCACCGGCGTTCGGTGCTGCTTCCGCGCGGGGCCCTCAGCCGCCGCAGGCCGCCCCGGCCGCGGTCGCGCCCGCCGCCCCTGCCTCCGTCGCGCCCGCAGCCTCGGCCTCGGTCGCGCCCGCAGCGCCGGCGCCGTCCCTGCCTCAGGCACGCGCCTCGCAGCTGACCCCGCCGTCGGATCCCGCGCCCGCCGTCGGCGGGCACGGCAGCGACCTCGCCATGCTCGCGGAGTTCTCCGCGACGACGCGCCCCGGGCAGCCGGTGCACGTGGCCTCGGCGGGGGCCGCGCTCCCCGTGACACCGGCCGCGCCCCCCGCCGGCCCCTCGATTCCCCGACCGGCGCCGGAGCCCGAGCTCGAGCCCGAGCAGACCCCGCAGCAGCTCGCCGTCGCGCTGGCGGCCCGGCACGGCCTGGCCTACGTCGACCTCACCGAGTTCGCGGTCGATCCCACGGTGGTGCACCTCATCCCCGACCAGATGTGCCGCAAGCACCTGGTGCTGCCGATCTCCCGCGTGGGGGAGCGGCTGATGGTCGTGGTGTCCGATCCTGGCAACGTCGTGGTGCTCGACGACGTCGCGGCGGTCGTGCGGGCGCCCATCGTCGCGGCCGTCGCCGAGCCGGAGGCGATCCTCGCGGCGATCGACCGCTACCACCGCGCGGATGCGGAGATGGACGAGCTGACCTCGTCGTTCGAGAGCACCGCCGAAGAGGATGCCTGGAGTCAGGACGTCGGCGACTCGGCGGCCGACGAAGGCCCCATCATCCGCTTCGTCAACGTCATCATCAGCCAGGCGATCATGGACCGCGCGTCCGACATCCACATCGAGCCGGGCCGTGAGGAGCTGCGGGTGCGGTACCGCATCGACGGCGTGCTGACCACGGTGCACACCGTGCCGCGGTCGATGATCCCCGGCGTGATCAGCCGGCTCAAGGTGATGGCGGAACTCGACATCGGCGAGCGGCGCAAGCCGCAGGACGGCCGAATCTCCGTCGGCCACGCCGGGCGCACCGTCGACCTGCGTGTCGCGACGCTGCCGACGGTGTGGGGCGAGAAGGTCGTCGCCCGAATCCTCGACTCCCCGGTCGCCAGCCTCAAGCTCGATGACCTCGGCATGCTCGAGCGCAACATGGACGTCTTCCGGGCCAGCTTCTCCAAGCCGTACGGGATGATCCTCGTCACCGGTCCGACCGGTTCCGGCAAGTCCACGACCCTGTACACGACGCTCGCCACCATCTCGAAGCCGACCGTGAATGTGATCACCGTGGAGGACCCGGTCGAGTACCGGATGTCGGGGATCAACCAGGTGCAGGTGAACCCGAAGGCGGGACTGACCTTCGCCGCGGCGCTGCGCTCGATCCTGCGGTCGGACCCCGACGTCATCCTCATCGGTGAGATCCGCGACGAGGAGACGGCCAAGATCGCCATCGAATCCTCGCTGACCGGCCACCTGGTGCTCTCGACCCTGCACACGAACGACGCCCCGAGCTCGGTCACGCGTCTCATCGAGATGGGTGTCGAGCCGTTCCTGGTCGGTTCCGCATTGGACTCGGTGGTCGCGCAGCGCCTGGCCCGACGGCTGTGCGCGAAGTGCAAGGTCAAGTCGGTGGCGACCGGGACGGAACTGGCGATCCTGGGTGTGGCGGTCGACCCCGCGGCGGGACCGCCGAAGGTGTATCGGTCGACCGGCTGCTCGCAGTGTTCGAACACCGGCTACCGCGGCCGCATCGCCCTGCACGAGGTGATGGCCGTCGACGACGAGATCGAGAGGCTGGCGGTCGCGAACGCGCCGACCGCCCAGATCGCCGCGCACGCCGAGGCGAACGGCATGATGCGTCTGCGCATGGATGGCTGGGCGAAGGTGCTGCGAGGACACACCACCATCGACGAGATTCTGCGCGTGACCGTCTAGCGGTTGCAGTACAGAACCCTGAAGGAGAGAAGAGAACAAGACATGGTGGCGGACGAAGACGGTGTGATGCGCATGACGAGCAGTTCGCGCTTCGATGCGCTCATGCGCGGGGACGAGGTCGACCCTGCACTGCGGTCGTTCCTCACCGGTGTTCCGGGAGTGACGCTTCCGGGTGCTGATGCGTCGCCGCCCGAGCCCGAGCCGGTGGCGCAGCCGACGACGTCATGGCCGTTCGAGGAGCCCGCGGTGCCGGCGGCGCCGACTGTGCCGGTGTCCACGGCCCCGACGATGCCGATGTCGCCGGCACCCGTGTCGTACCCGGCCGCGGCGTCGCAGGAGCCCCTGCCGCCGGCGCCGGTGATCCCGTCGCCCACGGTGCCGACGATGTCCTTCTTCGATCCGGAGCCCGTCGCCTCGCGCCTGGGTGGGCGCAGTGCCGCGTCCCAGGCGCCGGCAGAGCCGGAGTCCCGTCGCGATGAGGTCGCCGAGGTGCTGCGCGCGCACAACCCCGAGGTCGACCCCGAGTTCATCTCGTCGGTCGCGTCGGTGCTCGACCTCGGTGCCTCCGACCTTCACCTGGTGGCGGAGTCGACCCCGGTCGTGCGTGTGGACGGCGAGCTGAAGTCCGTGGCCGAGACCACCGTGTGGGACAAGGACCGGGTGCGTCGCGTCATCGATGGCCTCGTCACCGCAGAGCAGATGGAGGCGTTCGAGCGGGATCTCGAGCTCGACCTCGCCTACTCCGTCGGCGACATCGCCCGCTTCCGTGTGAACATCTTCCAGGATCAGCGCGGCCTCGGGGCGGCGCTGCGTATCATCCCGACCCAGATCAAGTCGGTGGTGCAGCTCGGCCTGCCGCCGGAGCTCGTCGACCTCGCCCGCCTGCCCCGCGGCCTGGTGCTGGTGTGCGGCCCCACCGGCTCGGGCAAGTCGACCACGCTCGCGGCCATCATCGACAAGGCCAATTCGTCTCGCGCCGCCCACATCGTCACGGTCGAGGACCCCATCGAGTTCCTCCACCACCACAAGCGCGGCATCATCAACCAGCGCGAGGTGGGCGCCGACACGCACAGCTTCAGCGAGGCGCTCAAGCACTCCCTGCGTCAGGATCCCGACATCATCCTGGTGGGTGAGATGCGAGACCTGGAGACGATCTCCACGGCGTTGACCGCCGCCGAGACCGGTCACCTCGTGTTCGCGACGCTGCACACGCAGGATGCCGGACAGACGATCGACCGCATCATCGACGTCTACCCCGCGCACCAGCAGGCGCAGGTGCGCACCCAGCTCGCCGCCACGCTGCGTGCCGTCGTCGTGCAGACCCTGATCCGCCGATCGGGAGGCCGCGGCCGCGCGGTGGCGACGGAGGTCATGTTCTCGACCCCGGCGATCCAGGCGCTGATCCGGGCGGGCAAGACCCACCAGATGCGCACCGCGATCCAGGCCGGCAACTCCATCGGCATGCACACACTCGACCAGGACCTGGCCCGGCTTGTGCTGTCGGGACAGATCGAGCACTCCCAGGCCCTGGAGCTCGCGCAGGACGAGACCGAGTTCGAACAGCTCGTGCGCAACCGCGGTCTCGCCCGCACCCCCGCCGATGCCGAGGTGCCCGAGGGCACCCGTCAGGTCGCAGGGGGTGCCTGACCATGGCGACCAAGGTGAAGCCCGCGCAGTGGGCCTACAAGGGACTCGACTCCTCCGGCAAGAAGACCAAGGGCGTGCTCGAGGCGCCCAGCGAGGCGCACGCGGTGCAGCAGCTGAAGGCGCGCGGGGTGGTGCCCGACACGCTGTCCCGCAAGGGCGGCGGCACGGGTCTGCAGCAGGAGATCACGATCCCGGGGCTGGAGCGCGCTCCTTCTCTGAAAGACCTGGCGCTGCTCACCCGCCAGCTGGCGACGATGGTCAATGCCGGCGTCTCGATCCTGCGGGCACTCACGATCGTGACGTCGCAGACCGACAACGCGAAGCTGCGGCGCACCCTCGAGGAGACGGCGTCGAAGGTCGAGGGCGGCACCGCGCTGTCGGTCGCCCTCGAGGAGTTCCCGCGCGTCATCCCGCCGATCATGGTGCACCTGATCCGCGCGGGTGAGACGGGCGGCTTCCTCGACCGCTCGCTGCTGATGGTCGCCGACAACTTCGAGGCCGAGACCAAGCTGCGCAGCAAGGTGAAGGCGGCGCTGACCTACCCGGTCGTCGTGCTCATCATCGCGCTGGTGGCCGTCGCGGCCATGCTGATCTTCATCGTGCCCGTGTTCGACGCGATGTTCCGGGATCTCGGCAGCGAGCTGCCCGCGGTGACGCAGCTGCTGGTGAACATGTCCAACGCCATGCCGGTGGCCGTGCCCATCATCGTGGTGGTCGCCGTCGCGTTCTCGATCTGGTGGGGGATGAACAAGAACACCGAGGCGGTGCGTCGCGTCGTCGATCCGATGAAGCTCAAGGTGCCGGTGTTCGGCCAGCTCAACACCAAGATCGCGCTCACCCGCTTCACCCGCAACTTCTCGACGATGCTCGCCTCCGGGGTGCCGATCCTGCAGTCCCTCGCGATCGTGGGGGCGACCAGCGGCAACTACGTCGTGACGTCGTCGCTGCAGGGGGTGCAGGAGGGCGTGCGCCAGGGGCGGCCGATCGCCGAGTCGCTGGCCGAGGTGGAGATCTTCCCCGAAATGCTGATCCAGATGGTCGGCATCGGCGAGGAGTCCGGCGCCATCGACACCATGCTCGAGAAGACCGCGGACTTCTATGACGACGAAGTCGAGACGATGAGCTCCCAGCTCACCGCCATGCTGGAGCCGTTGATGATCGTGTTCATGGGCGCGCTTCTCGGATTCATGATCCTCGCCCTCTACATGCCCATGTTCATGGTCTTCCAAGCGATTTAGCGGGATAACAATTTGGAACATTGGCACATTAGAGGCTTCTAATTTGGTAGGGAAACTGCTAACTTGAGGTCGTCGACGACGCCCCAACGGAGTTGACCGAACCCGATTTCCCCCCAAAGAAGAAGGAATTCAGAATGATCAAGTCTGTGTCGCGGGCGCTCGCGAAAAAGGAGAACGGCGAAAAGGGCTTCACCCTGATCGAGCTTCTCGTCGTCGTCATCATCATCGGCATCCTCGCCGCCGTCGCCATCCCGGTCTTCCTCAACATGCGCGAGGGTGCGTGGAAGGCCTCGGTCGAGAGCGACATCTCGAACGCTGCGCTCGCCATCGAGCAAGCCGCCACGGCCAACAACGGAAGCCTGAAGGACGTCACGGTGACCGCCGGCGCTGGCCGCGGCGACGCGATCGCGCTGTCGAAGGGGGCCGAGGAGCTCGCGAAGATCACGGTCTCCGAGGGCAACCTGCTCGTCGTGAAGATCAACACGGACCAGACCTACACGATCACGGGTGACAACGAGAACGTGACGGGCGACGGTTCCGTCTACACATACAGCAGCGCGAACGGCAAGGCCGAGTGGGGCAACGGCGGCGCGCCTGCTGGCGACTGACCTCCCGAATAAACCCGAACCCGTTGTGCCTGCGCGGCTTCCGCGCAGGCACAACGTGTCAGACGCGACCGGACGGAAGAGGTGTTTGCCGGTGCGCACGAAAGCCCTCCCCGGCGACGACGGCTTCACGCTCGTCGAGGTCATCGTCGCCATGCTCGTCTTCGGCATCATCCTGACGGGCTTCGTCTACACGATCACGGCCAGCCTCACCGCCACCCGCGACACCCGCACGCGTATCGTCGCTGCGAACCTCGCTTCGCAGCAGATCGACGTGCTGCGCTCCGCCGCCGACGCCTTCGCGGTGACCAATTCCACCCGCGATGTCGAGCTCAACGGCGACACCTTCCATGTGCGCGTGCGCACGCAATGGGTCGCCGCCGGCGGCACCACCGCCAGCTGCGAAGCGGGCGCGGCCGTGGCGTCACTGGCCTACAAGCACGTGAGCATCGAGGTGACCTGGGACAACATGCGCGAAGGTGCGCAGCCCGTCTACAGCGACACCCACATCACCCCGAAGACGAAGATCAACGACCCCTCGCTCGGCACCGTGCTCGTCGGGGTGCTCGACTCCGCGGGCTCGGGCGTCGCCGGCGCGACGGTGAGCCTGTCGCCCAGCGGCGGCGTCGCCGCGGCCACCACCGACTCCGACGGCTGCGCCTACCTGCTGAAGGTTCCCGCGGGCACGTACACCGTCACTGCCGAGAAGACGGGCTTCATCAGTGAACGGCAGGTCGAAAAGCCCCAGGCATCAGTGCCGGTGACCGCCGGTGGCTCGTCGCGCGTCAGCTTCGCCCTGGAACGGCAGACCCGGTTCGACGTCACCTACGCGCCCGACGCCGCCCCCGGCGTGCGCCTTCCGACCGAGCTGACAACGACGTTCATCTCGACCTACGGCGCCTTCGCCCAGAACCTCACCGGCAACGCCAGAACGAAGGCGCACTCGCTCTACCCCGTTCCCTCGGGCTACAGCGTGCTGGCGGGGGACTACGCCGAAGCCCCCGACAACCCGGGCGCCAGCTGCCTCGCGCCCGACCCCGGTCAGTGGATCGCCGAACCCGGCAAGGTGGGCGTGCGACCCGACCCGGTTGCGGGGGCACCGGGAGGCGCCGTCGCCGCCGCGGTGCCGATGGGCGAGATCCGTATCCCCGCACTGCCCGCCTCCGGCAACAATCTCAAGGCCGTCTACGTCGGCGGGGGCCCCGGCGACCCGGGCTGCGCCGCGGGGATGACCTACCGGTTCGGCAGCGTCGCCGGCGGCTCGGCGACCATCGCGCTGCCCTACGGCACGTGGCAGCTGTTCCGAGGCACTGCCTCGGCCCAGGCGACACCGGTGACCGGCATCACCGTCCTGTCCGGCGGCACCGCCAGCGGCAGCACCGTCGTGCTCGACCCGCGGGGGCCGGGATGACGCGCGCGGCGGGGCGCCGCCGCCGGACCGCCCGCGACGCGCACCGCGCCGACGCCGGCATGACGGTGCTCGAGCTCATCGTCGCGATGGGGGTGTCGAGCATCCTGCTCGCGCTCATCGTGTCGATGTTCGTCACCGCCTCACGGTCGTTCAGCGATCAGCAGGGCGTCGTCGAGAACAGCCGCCTCGCCTCGACGTCGATGAACGAGGTCACCCGCGTGATCCGCGCCGGCACCGAGATTCCGCGGTGGAACAACCCTGACAACGACCCCGTGTTCGTCTACGCGGGAGCGGAGCAGATCATCATGCACTCCTTCATCGACGCCGGCACGGCGCCCGACGCGCCTCCGGTGCGCGTGCAGTTCGCACGAGGCTCCGGCAACGAGCTGATGGAGACGCGCTGGGCCGCCCACCACGTGCACACGACGTACTGGGCGTTCGACACCACCCCCAGCTCGACGCGTCTCATCGCGAGGTCGCTGACGCCGGCGACCGCGAGCACGCCGCTGTTCCGCTACTACGACAAAGACGGCGTCGCCCTCACCCCGCCCGCGGGTGGCAGCCTCACCGTCGCCCAGATCCGCAACGTGGCGAGCGTGCGCGTGACCATGCGTGTGCAGGCGGACGAGAGCGGGCGCGTCGAACCCGTCTCGGTCCAGAACATGGTGGGCCTGCCCAACCTGGGCGTCGCCCGCGTGGACGTGCCCTGATGAGGATGAACGTGAACCGGACAGAGGACCAAGGCGCCGCCATGATCATGGTCGTGGCGGTGGGCGCGGTCGTGGCCATGCTCATGACGCTGCTCGTGACCGTCTCGGTGAACGGCACCAAGCAGGCCAGCACCGATGCCAACTGGAACGCCGCACTGGCCGCCGCGTATGCCGGGGTCGACGAATACCAGAGCCGGCTGTCGGCGGACACCAGCTACTACCGCTACGGCAATCCTGCGTCGAGCTTCAGCAGCACCAGCTCGGTGTCGCTTCCTCCCGCGACCGACCCGAACCTCGCCTTCGGGGTCGGCGCGGGCGGAACGTGGGCGACGCTCGCCGGCAGCGACGACCGGGCGCAGTTCCGCTACGAAGTCGACAACTCGAAGTACCCCACCACGGGCCGCATCCGCATCCGCTCCACCGGCAAGGTGGGGCAGGCGACGCGCACGGTGGTCGCGGACCTCAAGCAGGAGGGGTTCATCGACTTCCTGTACTTCACCGACTACGAGGTGCAGGACCCGGCCCTGGCAGGATCGACGAACGCGAACTGCTTCAGCGACGCGGCCAGGACGAGACTCAAGTACGCCTGGGAGAGCCGCCCCACCTCCGGCTGCAACGACATCTCGTTCGGTGAGTCGGACGAGACCAAGGGACCGGTGCACTCCAACGACACCATCCGTGCCTGCGGCTCGAGGTTCACCGGCACGGTGACCACCGCCAAGCCGACCACGCCGTTCTATCGCAACGTCAACGCCAGCAACGTCGCCTGCGGTGCGGCCGTGTTCACCCTCTCCGGCTACCCCGCGTTCAGCGGCGGCGTGATCGGCATGCCGGCCACCAACGCGCAGCTGAAGAAGGAGACCCGCACCGATCTGCCGATCGAGGTCCCGCGTCCCGGGTGCCTCTACACCGGACCGACCCAGTTCGAGTTCTTCGACAACGGCACCGTCAACATCAAATCGCCCTTCACGAAGTCCACACGCATCGGCAACGCGGCCGCCACCGCCGGCTCGACGCCGCCGGAGTGCGGCATCATCTCGCAGCTGCAGTCGCCCGCCGGCGCCACGATCCCGGTGATCGACAACAACGTGCTTTACGTGCAGAACGTGCCGGCAGTCAGCGGCGACGTGAACCACTGGCCCGCCGCCACCAACCCCGCAGGCTTCACCTGCGTGAGCAGCGGTGATTCGGGCAAGCGCGGCTGGTCGCTGGGCACCGGCGGCAGCCGGTCGGGCTATCCCGCGGACGTCCGCATCTCTGCCATGACGACACACACCGAGGTGGCACCGAGCAGCACCACCTACGGGTGCCGCGCGGGCGACGTGTTCGTCAAGGGCAGGTTCAACGGCGCGGTGACGCTCGCCGCCGAGAACTTCGTGTTCGTCGTGGGGGACCTCACCTACGTCGACAACCAGGACGACATCCTGGGACTCATCGGCAACAACGCCGTCTGGGTGTGGAACCCCCGCCGCAGCAACGGCGACAACATCCTCCCCGACGATCGCACCATCGAGGCGGCGATCCTCTCGGTCGCCCACACCTTCCAGGTGCAGAATTACGACAAGGGCGGAAGGCAGGGCACCCTCACCGTGAAGGGTGCCATCGCGCAGAAGTATCGCGGCCCGGTGGGCACGGGGAACAGCGCGGGGATCGTCACCGGCTACGCCAAGAACTACGTCTACGACACGCGGTTCAAGCTGCAGGCGCCGCCGAAGTTCCTGAGCCCCGTCACCACCACCTACGGGGTCACCTCGTGGATCGAGAGCGCAGCCGTGTGGAACCCGGACGGATCGGCGAGATGACCGTGGACATCCGCGCAGCGGTCGCTCTGCTCGACGGTGAGGCCCTCCCGACGGCGCTCATCCTGCTCGTCGCCGGCGTGCTGGGTGCCCTCATCGGCTCGTTCCTCAACGTCGTCATCTGGCGGGTGCCGCGCGGCGAGAGCATCGTGCGACCCGGCAGCGCCTGCCCGCAGTGCGGGCGAGCCATCGCCTGGTACGACAATCTGCCGGTCGTGTCGTACCTCGTGCTGCGCGGCCGGTGCCGCCACTGCGCGACGCACATCTCCGCGCGTTACCCGCTGGTCGAACTCGGCACGGGTATCGCGTTCGCGATCGTCGTCTGGGGAGCGCTCGTCGGAACGTACCCCGCGGCGATCCTGCCCCTCCTTCTCTACTGGGCGTCCATCGGCATCGCGCTGGCCCTCATCGACCTGGACCACCACCGGCTGCCGAACGTGATCACCCTGCCGGCCTACATCGTCACCGCGGTGCTCGCCGTCGCGGCATCCGTACTGCTCGGCGAGTACGGAAGGCTGCTGACCGCGGCCGCCGGCTTTGCGCTGCTGGGCGGTTTCTACCTGCTGCTCGCCGTCGCCTACCGCGGGGGCATGGGACTGGGTGACGTCAAGCTCGCCGGCTCGCTGGGATTGCTGCTCGGCTGGCTGGGGTGGCCGCAGCTGGTCGTCGGGGGATTCAGCGCCTTCGTCATCGGCGGCATCGTCGGCGTCGTGCTCATGGTCGCGGGCAGGGCAGGGCGCAAATCCCGCCTTCCGTTCGGGCCGTTCATGCTTCTCGGGTCGTGGGTCGGCGTCTTCGCCGGTCCGGCGATCGCCGGCTTCTATCTCAGTGCGACGGGACTCGCATGACACCCCACGGAGGACACACATGGCAGCAGTAGTCGCGCTCGACCTCAGCAGAGGCGGGCTGCGCGGCGTGCAGATCGACGCGCCCTACAGTGCACGGCCGAAGCTCACCCGCTTCGCCGCGGTCGAGGTGCCCGAGGGAACGGTCTTCGACGGCGAGATCATCGACCAGCAGCGCGCCGTGAAGGCGATCAAGGAGCTGTGGAAGGTCGGCGGCTTCACGACCAAGAAGGTCGTGTTCGGCGTCAGCAACCGCAAGGTCGTGGTGCGCGAGGTGACGCTCCCGACCCTCACCGGGCCGCGCCGCGCGGCGGGTCTGCGGTTCGCCGTGGAGGGGCAGATCCCCATCGATCTGGACGACGCGATCCTCGACTTCCTGCCCATGCGCGACCACCACGGTGACGACGGCCCCCACCAGGAGGGTCTGCTCGTGGCGACGGTGCGCAGCAGCCTGGAGTCCACCGTCAACGCCATCGAGCGCTCCGGCCGGTATGTCGACGCGATCGACTTCGCCGGGTTCTCGCTGCTGCGCCTGCTGCCGGGACCGCTGCGCGGCATCCACGCCCTCGTCAACGTCGGCGCGTCGTGCACGACGGTGATCATCGCCGCGGCCGCCAGCCCGCAGTTCGTGCGCATCGTGCCCAGCGGGGGCGACGACATCACGCGCAGCATGGAGCGTGCGCTCGGGGTCAGCTTCGCCGAGGCCGAGCAGGACAAGATCGCCCGTGGGCTGCAGGGCGGCGCGACGGCACCGCGCGACATCGAGGCCGAGACCGTGCTGCGCGAGAACGTCGCCAACATCATCGACAGCATCCGCAACACCCTCAACTTCTGGGTCAACGCGCATCCCGATCACCCGGTCGCGAGCGTCGTGCTCACCGGCGGCGGCAGTCGGCTGACAGGCCTCGCCCCCGTGCTGACGAGGGCGCTGGGCGTCCCGACCACCTACGGCGACCCCTTCGCCGGGTTCACCGTCTCATCCAAGCTGCGCGATTCCGGCCTGTACGACTGGGGGCTCGAGCTCGCGGCGCCGTTGGGTGTCGCGGTCGGCGCGAAGACCAGCACGCACGTCGAGGACAAGGCCGCGGCGAAGGCACGCAAGAGCGCCGAGGCATCCGCGAGGGGCACGCGTCCCGCCGCCACCGGCCCGCGCAGCGCAGCATCGCAGGGCAAGGCGAAGGCCAAGACGAAAGGGGCGCACAAGTGACCGCCGAGGTGAGGGAGCGCCGCGAGCGGCGCCAGTCGGAGCCGCCGATCACGTGGCCGACCGGCTCCACCCTTTCGGTGGCGCGCGTCGATCTGCTGCCACCCATCGTCGAAGTCCGGCGCCGGCAGGGGAGAACGGTCCGACTGCTGTCCCTGGGACTCATCGTTCTGCTCGTCGTCGTCGTCATGGCTGCTGTCGCCGTGTCGCTGCTGGCCACCACCGCCGAGGGGCACCTCGCCGCGGAGCGCAACCGGACGCAGATGCTGCTCATCGAGCAGGCCAAGTACACCGATCTGGCCACGGTGAAATCGCAGCTCGCCGATCACGAGCTCGCTGAGGTCGTCACCCTCTACGCCGAGGCGGACTGGTTCCGGCTCATGACAGAGCTCGACACCGCCCTGCCCGAGGACTTCGCCCTCACGGCGGAGTCGATCACGGTCAAGGGCGTGAGCACCGACACGCGTGGGGGCGCCGGCGGCACGGGACTGGACGCGCAGGGTGTCATCGAGATCACCTTCACCGCCACCGCCGCCCGCTTCGACTCGCCCACCCCGCTGCTCAACGCGCTGCGCGGGCTCACCGGGTACGTCAGCGCGACCGTCGACGCCGTCTCGGCGACGGGCGAGGCAGGGTACGTCGTCACCGGGGTGATCCAGCTCGGGGCCGATGCGCTCGGCGGAACCGCGCGGGCGGAGGCACTCGACCCCGAGGTCATCGCGGCGCTGCAGCTCGCGCTCGAAGCGGTGGCGACCGGAGCCGCGCTGGAGGCGGCCGACGCCGCAGCCGAAGCGGACGACCTCACCGACCTCACCGACGCCACAGAAGCGGGGGAGTGACCGATGGACAAGCACAGGCTCAGCCTCATCGTCATCGGCGTGTTCGCCGTCGCCATCGTCTTGGGCGGGTGGTTCCTCGGCGTGCAGCCCCAGCTCGATCGCATGACGCGCGCGGACGCGCAGACCACCTCGATCCGGCAGACCAACGACGTGCAGGAGCAGCGCAACCGCGCGCTGGCCGTGGACAACGACAACCTCGACACGTACAAAGCAGAGCTCGCCGCACGGCAGGAGCGGATTCCCGCTGCGCGCGCCCAGCAGGAGCTGATCAACCAGATCGACGCCGCTGCCGCTGCGGCAGGCGTCGGCATCCGGTCGCTGACGTTCGAGCCGGCGGTGAGCTTCGCCGGACCCGAGGGCGTGGGTCTGGACGCTCCCACCGGCGGCTTCATCGGCGTACCGCTCATTCTCACCGCCGAAGGCCCGCGGCCCGACCTGGAGAGGTTCGCCGCGAACCTGCAGGGCTCGACGCGCGTCATCACGATTGGCGGCAGCGACTACCGGGGAGGCGAGCAGAGCTCGCTGACGATCACCGGCGTGACCTGGGTGCTGATGCCCACGTCGTGACCCAGGCTGGGGTGGGCGGCGACCCGAACGCGGCCCACCCCTCGAACTCCTGTCAAGGTCCGCGTCCCGGTCCCACCCGCCCGATACCCTGGCGCGATGAACCTGCCGCGCGTCATCGCCTGGGCCCTCTCCATCAAGCCGGTGCGCGCGCTGCTGCTCTACCTCGAGCACCGTGGTCCGGTCCTCGCCGACAGCGTCACGTACCGCACCCTGTTCAGCGTCTTCGCCGGCGTGCTGCTCGGCTTCTCGGTGGCCGGCCTCTGGCTGGCGGGCAACCCCGCCGCCTTCGACGCGCTGATCGACGCCGTGGACAGCGTCATCCCCGGCATCGTCGGGGACGGAGGCATCATCGAGGACCCGCGGTCCGTCGCCGTGCCGGTGAGCTTCACCGTCACCGGCATCCTCTCCTTCGTCGGACTGATCGGTGCGGCCATCGGTGCGGTGGGCACGCTGCGCGCGGCGATCCGCATGATCGCCGACCGGGTCACCGAGGACCTCATGATCGTGTGGGTGCTGCTGCGCAACCTCGCCCTGGCGATCGGCATCGGGCTCGGCCTGGTCGCCGCCGCGGCCATCACGTTCCTCGGCACCACCGGGCTCGCGATCGTCGCCGACTGGTTCGGCGTCTCCTCGTCGTCGGCGCTGCTGGAGATCGGCGGTCGCGCGCTCACGATCGTCGTCGTCTTCGTCCTCGACACCGCCATCGTCGCCGCGTCCTTCCGTGTGCTTTCGGGTCTGCGTGCCTCCGCCAGGGCGCTGTGGAGCGGCGCCGTGGTGGGTGGAATCGGACTGACGGTGCTGCAGGTGCTGTCGGGACTGTTCGTCGGCGGGGCATCCGCCAACCCCCTGCTGGCGACGTTCGCCTCCCTCATCGCGCTGCTGCTGTGGTTCAACCTGTCGGCCCAGGTGATCCTCATCGCCAGCGCCTACATCGTCACCGGGGTGGAGGAGGAGGCCGACCGGGTGCGCGCTCGCTACGGGGCGCAGACGTTCGCGCAGCGGCGGGTGCGCCGCGCCGAGAACGCCGTCGTCGTCGCGTCCGGCGAACTCGACGCCGCCCGCGACGCCGAGGCGGAAGAGCGCCGCGCGGCGCAGGAGAAAGCCGAGAAGGCCAGCGAGAAGGTGGACGCATGACCCGCGTACGCGCGTACACCGCCGCACAGGTGCGGGCTGCCGAAGCGCCGCTGCTCGCCGCCGGCGAACCGCTGATGGACCGAGCAGCCGCCGCCCTGGCCGCGGTGCTGCGGGCGGAGCTTCCCCCGGCGGGGCGGGTGCTCGTCGTCGCCGGCCGCGGGGACAACGGCGGCGATGCGCTGCTGGCCGGCGCGACGCTGGCGAGCGCGGGGGTGCACGTCGACGTGCTGCTGACGGCGGATGCCGCGCATCCGCGGGGCCTGGCCGCCGCGCGGGATGCCGGCGCGCGCGTGGTGAGCCTCGACGAAGCGGTGGCCGGGCCGGACTACGCCCTCATCGTGGACGGGATCGTGGGCATCGGCTCGTCCGCCGACCCCACCCTGCGTGGCGGAGCGCGAGAGGCGGTGGCGCGGCTGCTGCCTGCGGTGCGCGCCGGCCGCTCCCGCGTGGTCGCGGTCGACATCCCCAGCGGCGTTCAGCCCGACGACGGCACCGTCGGCGACGACGTCGTGCTGCCCGCAGCGGTGACCGTCACGTTCGGCGCCGTCAAGGCCGGACTCGTCTGCGCGGAGGGCGCGCGACGGGCGGGACGCATCGTGCTGGTCGACCTGGGGCTGCGCCTCCCCGAGGACGAAGCGGTCGCGACCGGCGACGTGGACCTCTTCGACGGCGCTCGCTGACACGGCCACCCGTGCCCTTCGGGTGGCGCAGAGGGCACCGTGGTGCGCGCACGCCTCCGGGATGGGTAGCGTCGTACCTGTGACAGAACAGTCCGAGACCCAGATTCCCGCCCACCCGCTCGGGGCGACGCACCCCCTGGCACTGGAGCCCGTGACGCCGCCGGAACCCACGGTCGACGGCTTCGTGCAGGAGTTCCTGCAGAACCTGAACCTCGAACGAGGGGTCACGCTGTCGGCATCCACCGTCAACGACCGCTACGTCGCCCTGGCCACCACCGTGCGGGACTACCTCGTCGCCCGCTGGCTGGAGGACCGCCGCGCGCAGCGCGAGACGCGGGCCAAGACGGTCTGCTACCTCTCGGCCGAGTACCTGCTCGGGCGCCAGCTCGACAACAATCTGCTCGCCGCCGACCTGACCGGCATCGCCACCGAGGCGATGGCGGCCTGCGGCGTCGACATCGACGAGCTCCGCGCCGTGGAGGTCGAGCCGGGCCTCGGCAACGGGGGACTGGGGCGCCTCGCCGCCTGCTTCATCGACTCGCTCGCCACGATGGGCGTGCCCAACGTCGGCTACGGCATCCGGTACGAGTACGGCATCTTCCGTCAGACGTTCGTCGATGGACAGCAGGTCGAGCAGCCCGACGCGTGGCTCGCTCTCGGCTCGCCGTGGGAGTTCCCGCACCCCGAGGCAGCTCAGACCGTCTCGTTCGGCGGTCACACCGAGACCTACGACGACGGCGGGCAGACGCGCACGCGCTGGATCCCCGACTGGAGCGTGCGGGCGGTGCCGTACAACTACATGGTCCCCGGCTACCGCAACGGGCGCGTGAACACCCTGCGGCTGTGGTCCGCTCAGGCGACGGATGCCTTCGACCTGCGCATCTTCAACGCCGGAGACTACGAAGAGGCCGTGCGCGCGCAGACCTACGCCGAGAACATCTCCAAGGTGCTCTACCCCGAGGACTCCACGCCCCAGGGCAAGCAGCTGCGCCTGCAGCAGCAGTACTTCTTCGTCGCGGCATCCATCGCCGATGTGATGCACGACATGGGTGACGCCGACCTGCGCACGCTGCCCGACCGCGTCGCCTTCCAGCTCAACGACACCCACCCCGTCATCGCCGTGCCCGAACTCATGCGGGTGCTCGTGGACGAGCGGGGCATGCACTGGGATGCCGCGTGGGAGATCGCCCGCCAGTGCTTCGGGTACACCTGCCACACGCTCATGCCCGAGGCGCTCGAGACCTGGCCGGTGGACCTGTTGGGCCGGCTGCTGCCGCGCCACCTGGAGATCATCTTCCGCATCAACGCCGACTTCCTCGCGGAGGTGCGGGAGGCCTACCCGAACGACGAGATGCGCGTGCGCGACATGTCGATCATCGCGGAGTTCCCCGAGCGGTCGGTGCGCATGGCGTACCTCGCGACCGTCGCCGCGTCGAAGGTCAACGGTGTGGCCGAGCTGCACTCGCAGCTGCTGCGCGAGACCGTGCTGCACGACTTCGACGAGTTCTTCCCCGGCAAGTTCACCAACGTCACCAACGGGGTGACGCCCCGCCGCTTCCTGCGGCTGGCCAACCCCGAGCTGTCGGCGCTGATCACCGCCGCGATCGGCGACGGCTGGGAGACCGACCTGGAGCGGCTGCGCGAGCTCGAGCCCTACGCCGACGACCCCGCCTTCCGAGACGCCTTCGCCGACGTCAAGGCGCGCAATAAGCGCCGTCTCGACGAGGTGCTGCGCGCCCGCGACGGGCTCGAGGTGCGCGAGGGCCACCTGCTCGATGTGATGGTCAAGCGCCTGCACGAATACAAGCGCCAGACCCTCAAGCTGCTGCACGTGGTGACCCTCTACGAGGGCATCGTGTCGGGACGGCTCGCTGCGTCCGACGTGCAGCCTCGCACGGTGATCTTCGGCGCGAAGGCGGCGCCGGGATACGGCATGGCCAAGCGCATCATCCACCTCATCAACGCAGTCGGTTCGGTCGTCAACACCGACCCCCGCGTCGAGGGGCGCCTGCAGGTGCTGTTCCCCCCGAACTACAACGTCACCCTCGCCGAGCGGGTGATCCCCGCCGCCGACCTGTCCGAGCAGATCTCGCTCGCGGGCAAGGAGGCGTCGGGTACCGGGAACATGAAGTTCGCCCTCAACGGCGCGCTCACCATCGGCACCGATGACGGCGCGAACATCGAGATCCGCGAACTCGTCGGCGACGAGAACTTCTTCCTGTTCGGCATGCGCGAGCCCGAGGTCGAGGCGCTGGCTGTCGCCGGCTACCGGCCGAGCGAGTTCTACCAGGCCGACGACGACCTGCGTCGTGCCATCGACCTCATCGCCTCGGGG
Organism: Microbacterium sp. zg-Y1090; assembly: GCF_030246945.1. Taxonomy (NCBI): domain Bacteria; kingdom Bacillati; phylum Actinomycetota; class Actinomycetes; order Micrococcales; family Microbacteriaceae; genus Microbacterium; species Microbacterium wangruii. Next base: position 2,079,791 of record NZ_CP126742.1, on the reverse strand, counting down.
GCGTTCTCCGGCGGAGACGCTTCGGTGTTCGAGCCGATCGTGTCGAACCTGCTCTACGACGACCGGTTCATGGTGCTGGCGGACTACCGCTCCTACCTCGACGCGCAGGCGCGGGTGGATGCCGCCTACGCCGACCGCGACGCGTGGACCCGTTCGGCGATCCTCAACGTCGCACGCACCGGGTACTTCTCGTCCGACCGCTCCATGCGGGAGTATCTCGACCGCATCTGGCACGCCTCGCCGGTGGCCTGAGCCGCCGGCGGCGCGGCTCAGCGGGCGTAGCGCTCGACGAACGTGCGCAGGATGCTGCCGGTGTGGGTGACCGGCAGCCTCCTGACCGCGTCGAGGGTCAGGTCGAGCTCGTCGGGAGCGAAGTACCCGTGCCGGGCGTAGGCGCGGATGCGCGTGGAGATGCCCTCCACGTCGCATTCGGGGTGGAACTGGGTCGCATACACATTCCGTCCGACGCGGAACATCTGCACGGGGCACGCCGTCGACGTCGCCAGCAGCGTCGCCGACGGGGGGAGCCGGGTGATGGCCTCCTTGTGGCCGACGAACGCCGCGAACGCGTCGGGCAGGCCGGCCAGCAGCGGGTCGGCGGCACCCTCGGGCGTGCGCTGCACCTCGATCACGCTGATCGGCTCGCCGTAGGTGCGGTCGATCACCGCGCCCTGATGGGCGCCGAGCGTGCCGACCCCGTAGCAGGCGCCGAGGAACGGGAAGTCGCGCGCCACCACCTCGTCGAGCAGCCCTGCGACCTCCGTCTCGGCGCGGCGCTGCACGGCGGACTTCTTCTCCGGCGGATCGGAGGCGTTGAACGGTCCGCCGCCGACGAAGATGCCGGAGTAGGCATCGAGGTCCACGTGGCCCAAGGACTCCGCTTCGAGGCGTCGGCGCTCGAGATCGCGCTCGTCCAGCCCGGTGTAGCGCAGGAACAGCGCGTACTCCTCGTCGGCGGGCACGTCTTCGGCGCGGGTCGCCAACAGCAGGAAGGGCTTCATCGGCACGAGTCTATTCCGCCGTGCACCGCCGCCCGAACGGTGCCGACGCCGCTGCCGGAGCGGTCGATGCTCGATCGGGCGCGCGGCGCGCCCTAGGGTGGCTGGTGTCGGTCGCACACCCCGCGGCCGCGACGACGACGTCGCAGGGAGAACCCCATGTCCACCATCGCCTTCATCGGTCTCGGCCACATGGGTGCGCCCATGGCCGCCCACCTCGTCTCCGCCGGTCACACGGTGCGCGGCGCCGACCCATCACCCGCCGCGCGGGACGCGGCTGCCGCACGCGGCATCGACGTCGTCGACGGCCTCGCCGCTGCGCTGGCAGGGGCGGATGCCTGCTTCACCTCGCTTCCCGGCCCCGACCAGGTGCGCGCCGTGTACGGGGGAGAGGGCGGCATCTTCGCGCACGCGGCATCCACCACGCTGCTGCTGGACACCTCGACGGTCGACGTCGGCACATCGCAGTGGTGCCACGACGAGGCGACCGCACGCGGACTCGCGTTCGTGGACAGCCCGATCTCGGGCGGGACGGCGGGAGCGGAAGGCGGCACGCTGTCGTTCCTGCTCGGCGGCCGCCCCGACCACGTCGAGCGCGCGCGCGGGATCGTCGACCCGATGGCGCGCACGGTGATCGCGTGCGGCGAGGCCACCAGCGGCATCGCCGCCAAGCTCGCGAACAACATGATGCTGTTCATCAGCGTGCTGGCGATGTCGGAGGGGTCGCAGCTCGCCCAGCGGCTCGGCCTGGATCCGCACGTGTTCTGGCAGGTGGTGGATGCCTCGTCCGGCCAGTCCTGGGCGCAGCGCACCTGGTACCCCGTGCCGGGCGTCGTGCCGACCGCAGCCGCGAACCACGACTTCGATGCGACGTTCTCCGTCGACCTGGCGCGCAAGGATGCCGCGCTGGCGGTGGCAGCGGGGGAGGCCACCGGTGTGCACCTGCCTGCGGCGCAGCTCGCGCTGGCGCAGCTCGAGCAGCTCGCCGCGGAAGGGCTGGGCGGCAAGGACTGCACGCTCATGGCGCGCTTCGCCTCGCCCGACGGCACGCTGCAGGGCTGGGAGGGCGCTCGCGCCTAGCATTTCCGACCTCGCCGGGCAACGACGCGGAGCACCCGGGCACCCGGGTCTAGGGTCGGATCAGGAGGTCACATCATGGCTATTGCACGTATGCACGGAGGTCCGCTCGACGGACAGATGCTTCCCCTCGACGACCCCGACATGGACCGGCTGATCCTGCCCTACAGCGAGACGCAGGTCGTCTACGAACGGGAGGGCGCACCGGAGAACACCGGCGACGACGACGGCCCGACCGAGGCGGTCTTCCGTTATGTCGAGTCGCAGGACGACATCGACCCCGACCCCGACGACCACCCTGACCTGCCGTAACCGCATGGAGGACAGCGCCGACCGCGCCGCAGCCGCCGAGCCGCAGCGCTCGCTGGAAGTGGAGCGCAAATACGACGTCGACGACGCGACGGCCGTGCCCGATTGGACGGCACTGCCCGGAGTCGCGGGCGTCGGTGAGGCCGAGCACCGACGACTCGACGCCCGCTACCTCGACACCGCGGAGGGACATCTCGCCCGGTCGGGCGTCGCGGTGCGGCGTCGCTCCGGCGGTCCCGACGCCGGCTGGCACATCAAGATCTCCACGCCCGAGGGCAAGCACGAGTGGGCGTGGCCCCTCGGCGCCGAGCCTGCGGCCGACGTGAGCGATCTGCCGGTTCCCGAACCGGTGGTCGCCGCGCTGGCACAGTGGGCGTCGCCGCCCTTCGCCGCGCTCGCGCGGATTCGCAACGAGCGTCACGCCTACGCGTTGCGTGACGCCGAGGGTGCGCTGGTGGCGGAGTTCGTCGACGATCACGTCACCGCCCGCGATGAACGCCGCGGCACCGAGGCGTCGTGGCGCGAGTGGGAGCTGGAGCTCGGCCCCGCCGCGCCCGCCGATGCGGAGGGGCGGGCGGCGCTGTTCGCCGCCGCCGACGCCCTGGTGTCCGCCGCGGGCGGGCGTCCCGCGGCATCCGACTCAAAGCTGGGCCGCGCCCTCACCGGTCCTTGAGCGCCGCCCCCTGGTCGTTGAGCGAGCGCAGCGAGACGAAACGCGCGCTTCTTCCGGCGTTTCGTCTCGGTCGCTCCGCTCCCTCGCTCAACGACCCGCGCCGTCCTGCCGGTCGTTGAGCGAGCGGAGCGAGACGAAACGCGCGCTTCTCCCGGCGTTTCGTCTCGGTCGCTCCGCTCCCTCGCTCAACGACCCGCGCCGTTCTCCCGGTCGTTGAGCGAGCGGAGCGAGACGAAACGCGCTCCCTCGCTCAACGACCCGCGCCGTCTTGCCGGTCGTTGAGCGAGCGGAGCGAGACGAAACGCGCTCCCTCGCTCAACGACCCCACGGCGCAAACGCCTGACGCCGCCCCCGGCTTCGGGCGGGGCGGCGTCAGGTGGTGCGGTGACGGCTGGCGTCAGATGTTGATCATGTGGCCCGCGAGACCGTGGAAGGCCTCCTGCAGCGCCTCCGACAGCGTCGGGTGCGTGTGCACGTTGCGGGCGGCCTCGAGCGCGGTGAGGTCCCACTTCTGGGCGAGGGTCAGCTCGGGCAGCAGCTCCGACACGTCGGGGCCGATGAGGTGCCCGCCCAGCAGCTCCAGGTGCTCGGCGTCGGCGATGAGCTTGACGAAGCCGATGGGCTCGCCCAGGCCGTTGGCCTTGCCGTTGGCGCTGAAGGGGAACTTCGCGACCTTCACGTCGTAGCCGGCATCCCGTGCCTGCTGCTCGGTGAGACCGAACGACGCCACCTGCGGCGAGCAGAACGTCGCCCGCGGCATCATGCGGTAGTCGCCCAGCGTCTGGGTCTCGGCCTTCGCGATGGTCTCGGCGGCCACGACGCCCTGCGCCTCGGCCACGTGGGCCAGCTGCAGCTTCGCGGTCACGTCGCCGATGGCGTAGATGCCCTCGACGTTCGTGCGCATGTAGTCGTCGATCTCGATGGCGCCGCGGTCGGTGAGCTTGACCCCGGTGTTCTCCAGGCCGTAGCCCTCGACGTTGGCAGCGAAGCCGATCGACATCATGACCTTGTCGGCCTCGATCGATCCCTTCGCGCCGTCGGCGTTCGCGCTGTACGCGACGGTGACCTTCGAGCCGTCGTCGGTGACCGACTCCACCTTGGTGGAGGTGAGGATGTCGATGCCGTACTTCTTGTACTGCTTCTGGATCTCCTTCGAGACCTCGACGTCCTCGTTGGGGAGAGCCCGGTCGAGGAACTCGATGATGGTGACCTTCACGCCGTAGTTGCTCAGCACGAAGGCGAACTCCATGCCGATCGCGCCCGCGCCGACGATGACGATCGACTCCGGCAGGTCGCGGGTGAGGATCTGCTCCTCGTAGGTCACGACGTTCTTGCTCAGCTGCACGCCCGGCAGCAGGCGCACCTTCGAGCCGGTGGAGATGATCGCGTTGTCGAAGGTGACGCGCTCGGTGGAGCCGTCGGCCTTGGCCACGTCGATCGTGTGCGCGTCGGCGAACGTGCCGCGGCCCTCGTACTCGGTGACCTTGTTCTTCTTCATGAGGTAGTGGATGCCCTTGACGTGGGTATCCGCGACCTTGCGGCTGCGATCCCACGCGGTGCCGAAGTCGAAGCTCACGTCACCGGAGATGCCGAAGAGTTCGGCCTTGTGCAGGAAGGTGTGGGCGAGATCGGCGTTGCGCAGGAGAGCCTTGGAGGGGATGCAGCCCACGTTCAGGCACACACCGCCCCAGTACTTCTCTTCGATGATCGCGACGGACAGGCCGAGCTGTGCGCTGCGGACCGCTGCGACATACCCGCCGGGGCCCGCGCCGAGGATGACGACGTCGTAGTGAGGCATGCCTACCAGCCTAGTCCTCGTCGGCGGGGCGGACCCCGGGGGTGGTGGCATCGGGCTGGTGCTGACGGGTCCGCCGCGCGCGCGAGCCGAGCAGGTAGGCCACGGCCGCGATGACGGCGACGAGCAGGATGCCGCCGATCACCCAGGGCAGCACCGGCGCGGCGCCGTCATCCCCGGCGGGCACGGCGGTCGCCGTCGCGTCGTCGGTGGGTGCGGTGCTCGCTTCGGCCGTCGGGTCGGTCGTGGGGGATGCCGGTGCGGTGGTCTCCGGTGTGGCGACGGGGGAGGAGTCGTCCCCGGTCACCTCGAACGCGAACTCGCCGTCGATCGGGTGCCCGTCGCTGGAGACCACCTTCCACACGACGGTGACCGCACCGGTGGCCTCGCCCTGCAGCGCCTGGAGGACCTCGGTGCCGTCGACGACGGGGTCGCCGGCGGTGAGGTCCCCACCGGCGGCATCCGTCACGGTGACGAGGGTGGCGCCCGGCTCGTCGAGCGGGAAGTCGGAGAAGGTCAGCGTGACCTCGTCGGGAAGGGCTGCCACGGTGCTGCCGCCGGCAGGGTCGCTGGTCACCAGCTCGTCGTGTGCGGCCGCCGGTGCGGCCACCGCGAGCAGGCCCATGGCTGCAAGTGCCGCGGCAGAGGTGACGGCGGCCAGTCGGTTTCGGAACGGGGTGCGGGTGCGCGAAGACATCACCCCGCCGACCCTACCCGGGCCTGTCGCGGCGGGGACCGGGCTCCTAGCATGACGCCAGGCCGGCCTCCCGCCCGCCGACACCGACGAGAAGAGGTACGTGATGGACGTCAGGATGATGGATGCCATGTCCGAGGACATGATGACCGTGCCCGGTATGGACACGATGGACATGGGGCTGCTGCAGGCGTGCCTCGACGCGTGTGCCGCGTGCGAGCAGGCGTGCGCTGTCTGTTCGACGCAGATGATGGACTGCGCGCCCGCGTGCGCGAACTGCGCCGACATGTGCAACACGATGATGCGCGCCCTGCTGCGGATGCAGGGGCTCACCCCGGCATCCATGATGGCGATGCTCGACGCCTGCATCGCGATGTGTCAGACGTGCGAGGACATGTGCCTGCCGCACGCCGAGATGAGCGAGGTCTGCCGCATGTGCGCCCAGGCGTGCCGCGCCTGCATCAACGCCTGCCAGGCGCTGAAGGAGTCGATGGCCGTCTGAGCCCGCCCGCAGTCCGTCAGCTGCGCCCGACCGAGGCGCGGGCGTCGGATGCCGCGGGCAGCGGAGCGACGTTGAAGCGCCGAGGGCCGACGGCCAGCACGTGGTAGCGGCGGTGGACCGCGACCGGGGTGCCCGGCTCGACACGGCGCAGGCCGGAGGCGGCGCTCCACACACGCAGCTGCGCGCCGTCAGCCACGGCGCGCAGTTGCACCGTGCCCTCCTCGGCATCCACCCGTGTCACGATCGCGTCGGTCCACTCCAACGGCGTCGCCGAGGCAAGACGCGCCTGGATGAGATGCAGCGCGTGGCCGGGGGCGACGGTCGAGCACGCGTGGCCGAAGGCGCACATGCACGCCGGCTGCTCACGCACCGGGGCGGGCGGGCGGTGGCTGTCTGGCGTCGACACGGCATGGTCCTCTCGAACGGGTGCGGCCACGCTACGTCGGGGTGCGCGGCATCGCATCCGGCCGCGACACACGCCGAAACACGCCCATCGGCTCGCATTCGGGGGCTTTCCGCGCTGACGCGGCCCGCCGGCATCCACTAGGCTGGCCCAAAGGAGGAAGCGTGGAACACAACAGCCGTTCAGAGCACGGAAGCATTCACCGCGACGCGGCGGACGCTCACACGCCCGCGGGTGGATCGGACACCACGCAGACCTTCGGCCATGAGTCGGACCTGTCGTTCGTGCCTTTCGGCAGCGAACTGACGGCGGCGGAGCTCGAGGCCATTGCGGCCCTGCCGTCGCGTTCCGCGCTGCTGATGGTGCGTTCGGGACCCACTGCCGGCGCTCGCTACCTGCTCGACAACGACGTGGCGACGATCGGCCGTCACCCCGAAGCGGACATCTTCTTCGACGACGTGACCGTGTCGCGCCGTCACGCGGAGATCACGCGCACGGGCCTTGCGTTCGAGATCGTCGACCAGCGCTCGCTCAACGGCACCTACGTCAACGGGGAGCGTGTCGACCGCGCGCTGCTCACCGACGGCGCCGAGGTGCGCATCGGCAAGTTCCGTCTCAACTTCTTCATCTCCCCGGTCGACCGCGCGGCGAGCGCTTGATGGCGCAGGCCTCACCCCGCGGGCGCTCCACGCCGGCGGGTTATCTCAGCATCGGCCAGGTCCTCGCGAGACTGGCGCCCGAATTCCCGTCGCTGACCAGCAGCAAGCTGCGCTTCCTCGAGGTGCAGGGGATCGTCACCCCCACGCGCACCGAGTCCGGTTACCGCAAGTTCTCGCCCGCCGACCTGGAGCGGCTGCGTTTGGCGCTGTCGCTGCAGCGGGACCACTACATGCCGCTGCAGCGCATCCGCGAGGTGCTCGATCAGCGCGATGCCGGACAGGACATCGGCGCGCTGGTGCCGCAGTCGATCACCGCGACCCCCCGCCGGTACCGCCGCGATGAACTCATCGCTGCAGCGGGCGCGGCGCCCGCCCTGCTGGGCGACGCGATCACGGCCGGCCTGCTCCCGGGAGCGGACACCTACGACGAGCGTGCGCTGACGCTGCTGCGGGCCCTCGCCGGCCTGGCCGATCACGGCATCCAGCCGCGTCACGTGCGGTCGCTGCGCCAGAACGCCGAGCGGGACGTCGCGCTGGTCGAGACCGCGCTGGCGCCACTGCTGCGTCGCTCGGACACCAATGCCCGTGCCCGCGCGGGGGAGTTGGCGCCCGAGCTCGTGCGCCGGCTGGACGAGCTGCGCACGGCATTCGTGCTGACCGCGCTCGAGCGCATCACCCCGTAGCGCGACACGCCGCCGCCGACAGGCGAATGTCATTGCCGGTGCCCCCTTGCTGATCTAGCGTGGAAGCACCGACCCGAACAGTGAGGAGGAGCGCATGACCGCGGACAAAGCCGCCGAGGGGCAGCAGTTCGTCGCCGACCTCCTGTTCACAGACGGGCTCCCGCAGATGGACGACGAAGCAGGCTATCGAGGAGCGCAGGCGGCACGCGCCGCCGGCATCACGTACCGTCAGCTCGACTACTGGGCACGCACCGAACTCGTGGTGCCGACCGTGCGTGGGGCCTCGGGATCGGGTTCGCAGCGCCTCTACGGCTTCCGCGACATCCTCGTGCTGAAGCTCGTCAAGCGCCTGCTCGACACCGGAATCTCGCTCCAGCAGATCCGCACCGCGGTGGATCAGCTGCGCGCCGCCGGCATCCGCGATCTCGCCGGGACCACGCTCATGAGCGATGGTGCTTCGGTGTACCTGTGCACGTCGAACGACGAGGTCATCGATCTCGTCAGCCGCGGGCAGGGCGTGTTCGGCATCGCCGTGGGCAAGGTTCTGCGCGAGGTCGAGTCGACGCTGGTCGACTTCGACGCGCAGTCTCCCGACTCGGTGGACGAGCTCGCCGCACACCGCGCCAAGCGCACCGCCTGACCCACGACCGGGTCGTCCCTCCGGGGAGCGACGATGCGCGACGGCGCGCCACCATCGTTGCCCGGCGTCTCTTTCACGCGCCGCCGCCATGCGGAGAACACGGCAGCAAAAACGTGCTTCGTGACGTCGAGGGGGTCGTCACAATGGCCGCAGAAATGCGTGATCAGACATGGCGAAATTCCCTTGCGCGACCCGGTCGCCACGCAGGACGCCGAATATCGACGCGGCATGCCGAACAACCATTCGACATGCGGAATACCCGCACGCGGGTGTTCCGATCAGGCGCGGGCTTCGGCGGGGTCGGGAATGCGGCCGGTGCGGATGATCCGGTCCAGCAGCGCGTCGAAATCTGCTGCGAGCTCCTGCGCGGAGTCACCGGGCCAGATGTGCAGCGGCTTCGCGGCGCCCTGGGCCTGCTGCAGCGACGTGCGCTCCGGCAGCTGAGGCGACAGCACGAGCGGGCCGAACATGTCGCGCAGCTCCTTGATGCGGAACTGGTGCTCGATCGACTGCGGGCGCACGCGGTTCACGACGATGCCCAGCGGCTGCAGCCGCGGTGACAGTCCCCGTCGGATCTCCTCGATCGCCCGAAGCGCACGGTCGGCCGCGGCGACGGAGAACAGGCCGGGCTCGGTCACGACGACCACACGGTCGGATGCCGCCCATGCGGTGCGGGTCAGGGCGTTGAGCGACGGCGCGCAGTCGATCAGCACGAGGTCGTAGTCGGCCTCGATCGTCGCGAGCGCCTCTTCGAGCTTCCACACGTCGCGCACGCTCGGGTGCGGGCCGTCGAAGTTGATGGCGGAAGGGCTGCCGATCATCACGTCGATCGTGCCGGGGTGCGCCTTCGCCCATCCGCTGGAGGTGATCGCCTGACGGACGACCTTCTCCTTCGGGTTGGCCAGCACATCGGCGACGTTGAGACGGCCGGCGATCTGGATGTCCATCCCCGTCGAGACGTCGGACTGCGGGTCGAGGTCGACGACGAGGGTGCGGACACCGCGAGCGAACGCAGCGGATGCGAGCCCTAGCGTGACCGTCGTCTTGCCGACCCCGCCCTTGAGCGAACTGACGGAGAGTACGTGCACAGAGGTCTACGTTACCGTCCCCTAGGCTGAGTGCACACTCAGGCACTCCCGGCGTTCGGTGACGCACGCCCGGTCATCCCACGCGAGGTGAGCATGTTCCGAAAGATCCTGGTCGCGAACCGCGGCGAAATCGCCATCAGAGCGTTCCGAGCCGCGTTCGAACTCGGCGCCCGCACGGTCGCGGTGTTCCCTTACGAGGACCGCTACTCGCTCCACCGGCTGAAGGCAGACGAGGCCTACCGGATCGGCGAGGAGGGCCACCCGGTGCGCGCGTACCTCGACGTGGACGAGATCATCCGTGTGGCCACCGAGTGCGGCGCGGATGCCATCTACCCCGGCTACGGCTTCCTCTCGGAGAACCCCGATCTCGCCGCTCGCGCCGCCGAGGCGGGCATCACCTTCATCGGGCCTCCCGCCGAGGTCCTCGAGATGGCGGGCAACAAGGTCACCGCCAAGCACCACGCCGTCGCCGCGGGCGTTCCGGTGCTCCGCTCCACCGAAGCCTCCGCCGACGTCGATGAGCTCGTCGCCCAGGCCGCGGATATCGGCTTCCCGATCTTCGTCAAGGCGGTTGCCGGGGGCGGCGGCCGCGGCATGCGCCGGGTGGAGCGGCCCGAAGAACTGGCGCCCGCGCTGTCCGAGGCGATGCGCGAGGCCGAGAGCGCCTTCGGTGACGCCCGGGTGTTCCTCGAACAGGCCGTGCAGCGCCCGCGCCACGTCGAGGTGCAGATCCTCGCCGACAAGGCCGGACACACGGTGCACCTGTTCGAGCGGGACTGCTCGGTGCAGCGTCGCCATCAGAAGGTGATCGAGATCGCCCCCGCGCCGAACCTCGACGACGACGTGCGCGACGCGCTGCACCGCTACGCCATCGCGTTCGCGGAGTCGATCGGATACCAGAACGCCGGAACCGTGGAGTTCCTGCTGGAGACGGCCGGTCCGCGCGCCGGCGAGGTCGTCTTCATCGAGATGAATCCGCGCATCCAGGTGGAGCACACGGTGACCGAGGAGGTCACCGACGTCGACCTCGTGCAGGCGCAGATGCGCATCGCGGCGGGGGAGACCCTCGAGGACATGGGCCTGCGCCAGCAGGACATCCACCTGCGCGGCGCGGCCCTGCAGTGCCGCATCACCACGGAAGACCCCTCGCAGGGCTTCCGGCCGGACACCGGCAAGATCACCACCTACCGCTCGCCCGGTGGCGCCGGCATCCGTCTCGACGGCGGCACCACGGCCGCGGGTTCGCAGATCAGCCCGCACTTCGATTCGATGCTCGCCAAGCTCACCTGCCGTGGCCGTGACTTCGGGGCCGCCGTCCTGCGCTCCCGTCGTGCGCTGGCGGAGTTCCGCATCCGCGGCGTCTCCACCAACATCCCGTTCCTGCAGACCGTGCTCGAGGACCCGGCGTTCATCGCGGGCGATCTATCGACGGCGTTCATCGACGAGCGTCCGCACCTGGCGAAGGGCCGTGAGTCCAAGGATCGCGGCTCGAAGATCCTCGGCTGGCTCGCCGATGTCACCGTCAACCGGCCCAACGGTGCGAACCCGGTCACCGTCGACCCGGCATCCAAGCTGCCGGCGCTCGACCTCGCCACGCCCGCTCCCGCGGGCTCGCGCCAGCGTCTGCTGGAGCTCGGCCCCGCCGGTTTCGCGAAGTCGCTGCGTGATCAGACCTCCCTCGCCGTCACCGAGACGACGTTCCGCGACGCCCATCAGTCGCTGCTCGCGACGCGGGTGCGCACGAAGGACCTCGTCACCGTCGCGCCGTACGTCGCCCGCCTCACCCCGCAGCTGCTGTCGGTGGAGGCCTGGGGCGGCGCCACCTACGACGTGGCGCTGCGCTTCCTCGGCGAAGACCCCTGGGAGCGGCTCGACGCCCTCCGGGCGGCCCTGCCCAACATCGCGATCCAGATGCTGCTGCGCGGGCGCAACACCGTCGGCTACACCCCGTACCCCACGGCCGTCACCGACGCCTTCGTCCGCGAGGCCGCGGCATCCGGCGTGGACATTTTCCGCATCTTCGACGCGCTCAACGATGTGAGCCAGATGCGACCGGCCATCGACGCGGTGCTCGCCACCGACAGCGCCGTCGCCGAGGTGGCCCTCTGCTACACGGGCGACCTGCTCGACCCCGCCGAGAACCTCTACACCCTCGACTACTACCTGCGGCTGGCCGAGCAGATGGTGGATGCCGGCGCGCACGTCCTCGCCATCAAGGACATGGCCGGGCTGCTGCGTCCCGCCGCCGCCGCCCGTCTGGTCTCGGCGCTGCGCGAGCGGTTCGACCAGCCGGTGCACGTGCACACCCACGACACCGCGGGCGGTCAGCTCGCGACCCTGCTGGCCGCCAGCGCGGCCGGGGCGGATGCCGTGGACGCCGCGGCGGCGCCCATGTCGGGCACCACCAGCCAGCCGTCGCTGTCGGCCCTCGTTGCCGCCCTGGCGAACACCGAGCGCGACACGGGCCTCGATCTCTCCGCCGTCAGCGACCTCGAGCCCTACTGGGAGGCGGTCCGCGCCCTCTACCGCCCGTTCGAGTCGGGCCTTCCGGGACCCACCGGCCGCGTCTACCGGCACGAGATCCCGGGTGGGCAGCTGTCGAACCTGCGCCAGCAGGCCATCGCCCTGGGGCTTGCCGACGACTTCGAGCTCATCGAGGACATGTATGCGGCCGCCGATGCGATCCTCGGTCGGGTGCCGAAGGTGACCCCGTCGTCGAAGGTCGTGGGTGACCTGGCCCTGCACCTGGCGGCGGTCAAGGCCGATCCGGCCGACTTCGAGGCGAACCCGCAGAAGTACGACGTGCCCGATTCGGTCGTGGGCTTCATGGCCGGCGAGCTCGGCGACCTGCCCGGTGGCTGGCCGGAGCCGTTCCGCACCAAAGTCCTGCAGGGCCGCGAGATCAAGGTCGGCGCGGTGGATCTCGCCGACGCGGATGCCGCGGCACTCGACGCCGACGCCGCCACGCGCCGTCAGACGCTCAACCGGCTGCTGTTCCCCGCGCCCACCCGCGCGTTCCAGGAGGTGCGCGACACGTACGGCGACCTCAGCGCGCTCGACACCGTCGACTACCTGTACGGGCTGGCTTCGGGCACCGAGCACGTCGTGGAGATCGAGCGCGGCGTGCAGCTGTACGTCGGCCTCGAGGCGATCGGCGAGGCCGACGACAAGGGCATGCGCACGGTCATGACCACCCTCAACGGACAGCTGCGGCCGGTATTCGTCCGCGACCGTGCCATCGACGTCGCGGCCAGGCAGGCGGAGAAGGCCGACACCTCCAAGCCCGGACAGGTGGCAGCCCCCTTCTCGGGCGTCGTCACCGTCAAGGTGGCGGCGGGTGACACCGTCACGGCCGGCCAGCCGGTCGCCTCCATCGAGGCGATGAAGATGGAGGCCGCGATCACCTCGCCCGTCGACGGCGTGATCGAGCGCCTGGCCATCACGGGCACCGCCCAGGTGGAGGCCGGAGACCTTTTGGTCGTGGTCCGCCCCTCCGAGTAGCCTGAGGGGATGGGCGCTGGCCGCCCGAACCCTACTTGGAGTGAGCAGTGACGCCCGAGCGCAACGAACCCATGCACGACGACGAGGCCGAGAACGGCGTTCTCGCCGACGGTGCGAACCTGGATATGGCCGGCATCGGCATCCTCGGTGCCCCGACAGCGCAGGTCGATGTCGTGCTGCCGCAGCTGGCCGACGATGACGACGACGCGAACGACGAGGCCGTCGACGACAGCAGCTTCCCCGGTGAGGGATTCGTGCCCGTGCACTTCGGCACCGAAGGCGTCGAGGTCGTCGCGGCGGAAGACGTGACCGTCGACGATGAGACCGACGCGCACCCCGTCGTGAGCGGGTTGGCCGACGGCGAGGAGTTCGCCGAAGAGGTCGACGACACCGCTTCCCGCGACGGCGAGGCATCCGACGAAGACGGCGACGACGCCGACGCGGATGACGCCGACGCCGCTGCCGTGACGGACGACACTGCCGACGAGACCGAGGCGGCCGACGTCGAGGCAGTCGCCGCCGACGAGGCCGCCGCCGACGAGACGGGGGATGCCGCATCGCCGGCTGACGAGACGACGGCGACGGCGGCGGCCACGGGTGGGCTCGAAGCGGCGTCCGCCGCCTCTGCCCTCGCGGCGCAGCCCGCGACAGGATCCGTGCCGACGACCACCGGCAGCCTGCGCACGGCCACCGGTTCGCTCCGCACCGCGACCCAGGCGCCGTCGGCATCCACCCCGGCATCCGTCGCGCAGCCGAAGGCGCAGTCCGCCCTCGGCCCCGCCGGCGACTCCGCCGCCACGGACGACGACCTGCACCCGCGGCTGGCCGAGCGTCGCCGCTCCCGGACCGAGGAGCTCGCCCCGCGCCGACTGGGCGAGTTCGAGCAGGGCCGCGAGTCCGCCGATCTCCTCACCGCCGACCGTCTGCTCGATCCGCATCACGTGGTCAAGCCCGAGCCGGAGGGCGCCTGGCAGCACTTCGTCTACTCCATCTCCGGTCGTCGCATCAATCTCGGTGACGGCCGCCGCGCGCGTCGCCGCAAGGAACTGGACCGCCGGATCGCCGCCGGTCTCCAGGGCAGTGCGAAGTTCGTCCCCGTGATGTCGCGCAAGGGCGGTGTGGGCAAGACCACCATCACGACCCTGCTCGGCATGGCGCTGGCAGACGCGCGCGACGACCGCATCATCGCCGTCGACGCCAACCCCGACCGCGGCACCCTGGCCGAGCGCGTCGGCAACCTCAGCGGCAAGACGGTGCGCGACCTGGTGCGCCGCCGCGGCGAGATCTCCGGCTACCACGACCTGTCGACCATCGTCGCCCGTGACGAGACGCGCCTGGACGTGCTCGCCTCCGACACCGACCCCCACGTGTCCGAGGCGTTCAGCGACCGTGACTACCAGGCGGTCGCCGAGTTCGCAGCGCACTACTACTCGGTCGTCCTCACCGACACCGGCACCGGCATCGTGCACTCGGTCATGGAGTCGACCCTCGATCTCGCCGACGCGATCATCGTGGTGACCGGCCTGAGCGTCGACGAGGCGCGACTGGCATCCGAGACGCTGACGTGGCTGGAGTCCAACGGCCGCGCCGACCTCGCGCGCAATGCCGTCGTGGTGCTCAACGCCAGTCGTCCAGGCGCCCCCCTCGTGCGCCCGGAGGAGCTGGAGTCGCACTTCCGCACGCGCGTGCGCGCTGTCGTGCGCGTGCCCTACGACCCGCAGATCGCCGCAGGCAGCAAGATCTCGTTCCGCGAGCTGCAGCCCGAGACACGACAGGCATCGCGCGAGCTCGCCGCCATCGTCGTCGAGGGTCTGCGCGGCCTCACCTCCGCCGCCTGATGGCCGTCCGCGACATCCGCCTGTTCGGCGACCCCGTGCTGCGCAGCTCCTGCGCGCCCATCGGCGACATCGACGACGGCGTGCGGGCTCTCGTGAAGGATCTGCTGGACACCGTGGAACTGCCCGGCCGTGCCGGCGTCGCCGCGAATCAGATCGGCGTGGGCCTGCGGGCCTTCAGCTACAACATCGACGGCGACATCGGGTACGTCCTGAACCCGCGGCTCGTGGAGGTGTCGGGCGAACCGGTGCCGATGGGGGAGGGATGCCTCTCGGTGCCCGGCCTCTGGCACGACGCGATCCGCTACCCGCATGCGAAGGTCGTCGGCATCGACCTCGACGGGGACGAGGTCGTGCTCGAGGGTGACGGGCTGCTCGCGCAGGCGCTGCAGCACGAGACCGATCACCTCGACGGCAAGGTCTACCTCGAGCGGCTGACCCCCGAGGATCGCCGCATCGCGATGCGCGAGGTCCGCGAGTCGGCCTGGTTCTGACCCGCCGCGCGACCCCGAACGCTGAAACAGCAACTGGCGGCCGAAACCGTGGGGAACACCCACTGTCTCGGCCGCCAGTTGCGGTCTCACGGTCTCCGCTCAGCCGAGCGGGACGTTCGTGGTCGACACGGGGACCGAGTAGAGGTCCTCGATCTCGGACGAGAAGTCGTCCATGATGACGTTCCGCTTGATCGACATCTTCGGCGTCAGGTGACCGCTCGCCTCGCTCCACTCGGTGCTCAGCACGACGAACTTGCGGATCGACTCGGCCCGCGACACGTGCGCGTTGGCGTTGTCGACCGCCCGCTGCACCTCCGCGCGCACCTTCGGGTCGCGTGACGCGGCTTCCAGCGACATGTCGGCAGGCAGCCCGTTGTTGGCGAGCCAGGTCGGCAGCATCTCGGAGTCGAGCGTGATCAGGGCGGAGATGAACGGCTTCTGATCGCCGACGACGACCACCTGGCCGACGATCGGGTTCGCGCGGATCGGGTCCTCGAGCGCGGCGGGGGCGACGTTCTTGCCGCCGGCGGTGACGATGATCTCCTTCTTGCGGCCCGTGATGGTGAGGAAGCCGTCGGCGTCGAACGAGCCGATGTCGCCGGTCTTGAACCACCCGTCGTCGAACGCCGCGGCCGTGGCCTCGGGGTTGCGCCAGTACTCCTTGAAGACGTTGATGCCGCGCACCTCGATCTCGTTGTCCTCGCCGAGCCGGATGCCGACGCCGGGCAGCACGGGACCGACGGTGCCGATCTTCGACTTGGTGGCGAGGTTCACCGTGGCCGGTGCCGTGGTCTCGGTGAGGCCGTAGCCCTCGAGGATGACGACACCCAGGCTGTGGAAGAAGTGACCCAGGCGCGGGCCGAGGGGGGCCGAGCCCGACACGGCGAACTTCACGCGGCCGCCCATGGCGGTGCGCAGCTTGCTGTAGACGAGCTTGTCGAAGACGCGGAACTTCAGCGCCAGTCCCAGCGGGACCTTCTTGCCGTCCTGCAGCAGCGTCGAGTGCTCGATGGCGGCGTTCGCGGCGGCGCGGAAGATCTTGCCCTTGCCGCCGGCCTCGGCCTTCTGCTCGGCGGAGTTGTACACCTTCTCGAACACGCGCGGCACAGCCAGCAGGTAGGTCGGCTTGAAGCTGCCGAGCGCGGTGAGCAGCTGCTTGGTGTCGGGCTCGTGACCCGTCTTCACGCCCGCGTGGACGTTCAGGATCGAGATGAACCGTGCGAAGACGTGAGCGGTCGTGATGAACAGCAGCGTCGAGGCGCCCGGCTCGGCGACGACCTCGCTCAGCGCCTTGCCCGAGTTGCGCGAGAGCTCGACGAAGTTGCTGTGCGTCAGCACGCAGCCCTTGGGGCGCCCGGTCGAGCCGGAGGTGTAGATCAGCGTGGCGATGTCCGAGCCGACGGCGAGGTTGCGACGTCGCTCGATCTCCTCGTCCGGCACCGACGTGCCCTGCGCACGCAGGGTGTCGAGGCCGCCGGTCTCCATCGTCCAGGTCTCGCGGATGAGGGGCAGTTCGCCGCGCACCTCCGCCAGCCGCGCTTCGTGGGCGGCGGACTCGACGATGCAGGCGATCGCGCCGGAGTCGGCGAGGTTCCACTGGATCTGCGCAGCGGAGCTGGTCTCGTAGATCGGCACCATGACGGCGCCGGCGTAGAAGATCGCGAAATCGACCAGCGTCCACTGGTAGGTCGTGCGCGCCAGGAAGCCGACCTTGTCGCCCGGCTCGATGCCGGCGGCCACGAGGCCCTTCGCGAGGCTGATCACCTCCCGCTCGAAGTCGGCCGCGGTGATGTCGCGCCAGCCGCCGTTCTCGGGCACGGCGAACAGTGCCAGATCGGGGGTGGCTTTGACACGCTCCGCGAGCAGGTCGCTGATGTTGGCCTGCGGGTCGGGGGTGACGATCGCGGGGGTTTCGAATTGAACCACGGCAACTCCTTCGGTACCGAACGGGAAAATCGGGTTATAGCGTCGAAACTGAGTGTATCCATAGGATGCCCTCACTCCGGGAAAAGCCGCCGCGCACTAGACTTCAAGACGCCCTGCGCGCTGCAGCGGCGGGAAGGATGCCGCGTGCTCAAGGTCGGAATCGACATCGGTGGAACGAAGATCGCGGGAGGCGTGGTCGACGACGACGGCACCATCGTCGAGAAGCTCCGCGTGGACACCCCGGTGGACACCGCAGACCTCGCCGACGCCGTCGGCGACATGGCCCGCCACTTCATGCAGGAGCACGACATCGCGGCGGTGGGGGTCGCTGCGGCCGGCTTCATCGATCGCACCCGCTCGGTCGTGCTGCATGCGCCGAACATCGCGTGGCGCAATGAGCCTCTCCGCGAGAACCTCGAGAAGCGCATCGGCCGCCCCGTGGTCATCGAGAACGACGCCAACGCCGCCGGGTGGGGCGAGTTCCGCTTCGGGGCGGGACGCGGCGTGGACGAGATGGTCATGCTGACCCTCGGCACCGGTGTCGGCGGCGCGATCGTCACGCGCGGCGAGCTGGCCTACGGCGGTCACGGCATCGCCGCAGAACTCGGCCACACGCGGTTCATCCGCGAGGGACGGCTGTGCGGATGCGGTCAGCACGGATGCCTGGAGCAGTACGCCTCCGGCAGGGCCCTGCAGCGCGAGGCGAACGACATCGCCGACGCCGGCGGCATCGGTGCGGCCCTGGCGGAGGTGCGCGCCGAGAAGGGCGAGATCGCCGGCGCCGCCATCTCGCGGCTCATCCTGGCCGACGACCCGGGCGCCGTTGAAGCGCTGCATCGGGTGGCGACGGCACTGGGCGAGGCGTGCGGCGGCATCCAAGCCGCGCTCGACCCCGAGCTCTTCGTCATCGGCGGGGGCGTGGCGCAGCTGGGCGAGACCCTGCTGGAGCCGGTGCGCGCGGCGTACGAGACGTCGCTCCCCGGGTTCGGCGAGAGACCCATCGCCGCCTTCGTCATCGCCCAGCTCGGCAACGACGCCGGCTTGATCGGCGTCGCCGATCTGGCGGGCAGGAGCGTGTAGCGGTGTTCTACTGGCTCATGAAATACATCGTGATCGGGCCGGTCGTGAAAGCGATCTTCCGACCGTGGATCGTGGGCCGCTCGAACGTGCCGCGCGACGGCGCCGCCATCCTCGCCAGCAACCACCTGTCCGTGAGCGACTCGGTCTTCCTGCCGCTCATGATCGACCGGCCGATGTCGTTCCTCGCCAAGAGCGACTACTTCACCGGCAAGGGGATCAAAGGCTGGGCCACGCGCATGTTCATGAAGGCCACCGGTCAGATCCCCATCGATCGCACCGGCGGCAAGGCGTCCGAAGCCTCGCTGAACACCGGCCTGCAGGTGCTCGGGCGGGGGGACCTGCTCGGCATCTACCCCGAAGGCACCCGCAGCCCCGACGGCAAGCTCTACCGGGGGCGCACCGGCATCGCGCGCATGGCGCTGGAGGCGCGCGTCCCGGTGATCCCCGTCGTGATGGTCGACACCGACGCGGTCATGCCCATAGGGCGCACCATCCCGCGGGTCGGTCGCGTGGGCATGGTGATCGGCGAGCCGCTGGACTTCTCCCGCTTCCGCGGGATGGAGGGGGACCGGTACGTGCTGCGCTCGGTCACCGACGAGATCATGGTGGCTCTGCAGCGCCTGGGAGAGCAGCGGTACGACGACGTCTACGCCTCGACCGTCAAGAGCCGCGCCGCCGCGGCATCCTGACCCCTCCCGCACCGTCGTCACACGGCGCGGCCCGCCGATGGGGCGCGGATAGACTGGCCGTATGCCCCAGAACGACCCCCTTGACGCCTGGCGGGGACTGCCCATCAAGCAACAGCCCCTGTGGGCGGACCCGGACGCCGTGGCCGCCGTTTCGAGCGAGATCGCGACGTTGCCGCCGCTGGTCTTCGCCGGCGAGGTGGACCTGCTGCGCGAGCGGCTCGCCCGCGCCGCGTCGGGTCAGGCGTTCCTGCTGCAGGGAGGCGACTGCGCCGAGACCTTCGCCGGTGCCACGGCCGAGCAGATCCGCAACCGCATCAAGACGGTGCTGCAGATGGCCGTCGTGCTGACCTACGGCGCCTCCATGCCCGTGGTGAAGATGGGCCGCATGGCCGGGCAGTTCGCCAAGCCCCGCTCGAGCGACACCGAGACCCGCGGCGACGTCACGCTGCCGGCCTACCGCGGCGACATCGTCAACGGCTTCGACTTCACCGAGCTGTCGCGTCAGCCCGACCCGCAGCGCCTGCTGAAGGGCTACCACACCGCGGTTTCCACCCTGAACCTCATCCGCGCGTTCACCCAGGGTGGCTTCGCGGACCTGCGCGAGGTGCACAGCTGGAACAAGGGGTTCGCCTCGAACCCGGCCAACCAGCGCTACGAGCGCCTGGCGGGCGAGATCGACCGTGCCATCAAGTTCATGGAGGCCGCGGGCGCGG
Source organism: Microbacterium sp. zg-Y1090 (assembly GCF_030246945.1). Lineage (NCBI taxonomy): Bacteria > Bacillati > Actinomycetota > Actinomycetes > Micrococcales > Microbacteriaceae > Microbacterium > Microbacterium wangruii. Next base: position 2,060,032 of record NZ_CP126742.1, on the reverse strand, counting down.
ACTTCGACGAGCTGCGTCGCGTGGAGTTCTACACCGGGCACGAGGGCCTGCTGATGGACTACGAGCGGCCGATGACCCGCATCGACTCGCGCACCGGCACGCCGTACAACACCTCGGCGCACTTCCTGTGGATCGGGGAGCGCACCCGCGACCTCGACGGCGCGCACGTCGATTACTTCTCGAAGATCCGCAACCCGATCGGCGTGAAGCTCGGCCCGACCACGTCGACCGACACCGCGCTGGCGTTGATCGACAAGCTCGATCCCGAGCGCGAGCCGGGCCGGCTGACCTTCATCACGCGCATGGGCGCGGGCAAGATCCGCGACGCGCTGCCGCCTCTGCTGGAGGCCGTCAAGGACTCCGGGGCGACGCCGCTGTGGGTGACCGACCCGATGCACGGCAACGGCATCACGACGCCCACCGGCTACAAGACGCGTCGCTTCGACGACGTCGTGGACGAGGTGCGTGGCTTCTTCGAGGCGCATCGCGCCGTGGGGACCTTCCCCGGCGGCATCCACGTCGAGCTCACCGGCGACGACGTGACCGAGTGCCTGGGTGGGTCGGAGATGATCGACGAGGCCACCTTGGCGACGCGGTACGAGTCGCTGTGCGACCCGCGCCTGAACCACATGCAGAGCCTGGAGCTGGCGTTCCTCGTCGCCGAGGAGCTCGAGAAGCGCTGAGCCGCGTGCCGCGCCTGCCCCGCGCGTTCGGGCGCGGGCCCGGGCGCAGCCGCGTGCGCCCGGGTGCGGGGCGGCGCCGCGTGCGCCGAGTGCGGAGCGCGGACGCAGCCGCCTGCGCCCGGTGGTGCGCGGCCGCCTGCGCCCGGGTGCGGCGATCTGCCGAGATGCGGATGCCCGTGCGGCATCCGGTCCGCATTCGGGCAGATCCCCGCATCTCGGCGGCGGTTGCCGCGCGCTGAGAGGGATGCCGCGCGGTGCGGCGACGGATACCGCGCGGTGAGAGGGATGCCGCGCGCTGCGACGGTTGCCGCGCGCTCAGGCGCCCAGCGGCACGCCTCAGCCGGTCGCGCGGACCGTCACCGTGGTGCCCGGGCGCTCCCACGAGCCGGCCGCGGGGGACGTGCCGCTGACGGTGAAGATCCCCCAGACGATCCGGGGGAGCGCGGTGCCGGGCTCGAAGCCGGCCTCGGTGAGCACGTCCATGGCCTCGGCGACGGTCAGGTCGACCACATCGGGCACCTGGATCGGCTCCGGGCCCTTCGAGACGACGAGCGTGACCGTATCGCCGGGGCGCAGCGTCCCGTCGACCCCCGCGACCCACAGGACGCGTCCCTCGGCGATGCTGCCGCTCCATTCGCCGAGTCGGTCGGGGGAGACGACGAGCCCCACATCCTCGAGGGTGCGTGTGGCGGTGTCGACGCTCGTATCGGTCACGTTGGGCACCGCACCGGCCGAGACGGTGAGGGAGGCGACGTCGTCCTGCCGCGCGGTGCAGCCGCCGGTGCAGTCCACCGGGTCGCCGCCGTCACGCGGGGTGACCGATGCCGCGATCACGATGTCCCGCTCGGCATCGTCCCGGAACTCCCGGCCCACCTCGTCCTGCACCCGCACGATGTTCTGGGTCAGGTACTCGCGCGCCTGCGCCTCGGACATACCCGCCAGCGCGCTCAGCGAGATCTCGGCCGGCCCGCGGGAGACGAACACCGTGACGGTGGTCTCCTGGTCGACGCGCGTGCCCGGCGTCGGGTCGGTGCGGATCACCTGCCCCACCGGCACGTCGAGGTTGTTCTCGCCCTCTTCGACCGCCTGCAGGGTCTCGGCAGCGAAGGCCGCCTGCGCCTCGGCGAAGGTCGACCCGATGACGTCGGGCACGGCCACCTGGGAGCCGGGTCCGGAGCCGAACCACCAGCCGGCGCCACCGGCGAGGCCGGCCAGCAGCAGCACCAGGGCGATCAGCCAGCCGCCCTTGATGGCGTTGCGCTTCGTGCGGCGCCGCAGTCGGGTGGCGTTGTCCACTTCGGAGGTCACGGTGGGGGCGGTGAAGGCGCCCGGCAGGACCTTCGTCATCTCGTCGGAGTCGAGGGTCTCGTCGTCGACGATGATCCCCACCGGCGCGGTGCGCACGACTTGCGGGCTGACGCCGAGCTCCCGTTCGATCTCGCGCAGCCGGTCCAGCATCTCGCGCGCGTCGGAGGGGCGCTCGTCGGGGGAGCGCTCCGTCGCCCAGAGCACGAGCTCGTCCAGCGGCTCCGGAACGCCCGGGTTCTTCGCGCTGGGCCGCGGCACCGAATCAGTGGCGTGCTGATAGGCGATCTGCATCGGCTGCTCGCCCTGGTAGGGCTGCTCTCCGGTGAGCATCTCGTACAGCATGATGCCGAGGGCGTAGATGTCGCTGCGGGCGTCGGCGCTGCCGCGGGTGACGAGCTCGGGGGCGAGGTAGGCGATGGTGCCCAGCAGCTGCTGCCCGGTCGTGGTGTTGGCGGTGGTGGCGCGCGCCAGGCCGAAGTCGCCGATCTTGATGCGGCCGTCTTCGGCAAGCAGCACGTTCTCGGGTTTGACGTCGCGGTGCACGATGCCGGCGCGGTGCGCCGCCGCCAGCCCCGAGAGCACGGCATCCATGATCGTGATGGTCTGGGGCACCGTCAGGCGTCGCTGCTCGCGCAGCAGTTCGCGCAGCGTGATGCCCGGCAGGTACTCCATGACGAGGTACGCCATGTCGCCGTCCTGGCCCTGGTCGAACACGTTCACCACGTGCGGATCGGCCAGCCGGGCGGCGGCGCGCGCCTCCTGGATGAAGCGGCTCTGGAAGATCGAATCATCCGAAAGATGCCCGTGCATGACCTTCAGCGCGATGCGCCGTTCGAGGCGCAGATCGGTCGCCACGTACACCGTGGCCATGCCTCCGCGGGCGATGCGAGCGCGCACCCGGTACCGGCCGTCGACCAGACGGCCGATCAGCGGGTCCGTCTGCTGGCTCGTGCTCACGCTGAGAGTCTACGGAGCACGCCGGGTCTGGCCGGGTAGCGGCTCACCCTGACCCGAAGGGCTGATGCGCTCAGCCGAGGGTGGCGAGCCAGCCGAAGGCCTGCTTCTCCCACTCGCCGTAGCGGTCGGGATAGGCCGAGACCTGCACGGCCTGGGCGGCGTCGGTGAACGCCAGGGACTCCCAGCCCGGGGTATCCAGCAGTCCGCGGCTCGCGTCGCCGTTGGGATCGGCGGGACCGCCGAAGAAGACCCGCGTGGCTCGTTCCACATCGCGCACCTGCTCGGCGGTGCCCCACCCCTGGCTCGGCCGCTGCTGGAACACGCCCAGCGAGTCGCGGTCGCCCCAGTCGAGGTTGCGCAGCCAGGATTCGACCATTCCGGTCGCCAGGGCGATGGCGATGCCCCGGTCGGGCACCCCTAGTTCCCTTCCGATCCGGATGATGGTGCGTGCGGTGTCCACCTGCTCGGCGTCGAGGCCGGCCACGGTGGCGGCGGGGATCTCGACCCGCTGCCCGGGGAAGATGATCGAGGTGCGGTCCATGCCGTTGGCCGCGAGCAGGGCGTCGAGCGTGACTCCGTAGCGGGCCGCGACGGCGGTCATCGTGTCGCCGGCCGCGATCTCGTGCGTGGCGCCCACCGGAGCAGGCGTCGGCGGTGCCGCGGGTGCAGCCGGTGCGGCGGGTGCGGCGGGGGCGACGGATGCCGCGCGCTGCATCTCGGCCCCGGGCAGGACGATCTCCTGTCCCGGGTAGATGATCGACGAGCGGTCCATGCCGTTGGCGGCCAGCAGGGCGTCGAGCGAGACGCCGTGGCGTCCGGCGATGGCGTGCATCGTGTCGCCGGCGGCGACCGTATGAGCCTGCGCAGCGGCGGGTACGGGGGCGGCCTGCGGCGCGGCGGGGGCGGTGGCGGCGAGGAGCAGCGTCTGCCCGGGGTGGATGAGGGAGGACCGGTCCAGGCCGTTCAGCGCGAGCACGTCGGCGACGCGCAGCCCGTAGGCGGCGGCGATCGAGGTGACGGTGTCGCCGGACTGCACGGTGTGCGTGGCCGGGGGAGCGGTGGCGGGCAGCACGCGGGCGACGGTCTTCGCCGCCGCACCGGAGGCAGCCGGCGTGCGGGCTTCGCGGCTGACGGGGTGCGGCGCCGCCTGCGCGGCGGGCGCGCTCGTCAGCAGCAGCGCGACCGAGCCGGCGACGGCGGCGGGCCAGTGCCGCTTCACGGCCGTGGCGGCCGGTCGAGCGAACGCGGCCGTCGTGGGGGTGGCGGCTCGGGCGGGCACGAGGGCAGGGCGTCGTCGCATGGCGGGTCTCCTTCTCGACGTCGTCACGGTGTCACGGAGGTGGTGAAGGAGGCAACGGGTGTGACGCAAGTTACCGGTGTTGATGATGAGATTCTCATCCTCCGCGCGATCCGCCGCCGAGCGGATGCCATCATGGAAGGGTGACCGGCGACACCACCCCTGCACGCATCGAGACCACCTGGCTGACCCTGCCCGACCTCGTCGAGATCCTCGGCGAGCCGCTCGGCCGGGTGCGGCGACTCATCGACGAGAGCCACCTGGTGGCATCCCGCCGCACCGGCAATCTCGCCGTGCCGGAGGTGTTCATCGTCGACGGGCAGCCGCTGTCGTCGCTGCGGGGCACGGCCATCGTGCTGCACGACGCCGGCTTCAGCGACGACGAGGTCATCGACTGGCTGCTCGAGCACGACGACTCGATCGGCATGCCGCCCATCCAGGCGCTGCGGCAGGGTCGCAAGAGCGAAGTGCGCCGCGTCGCGCAGACGCTCGCCTGACGCGCGCCGACTGACCCCCGCGGGCGCCGGCCGTCCGTCGCTCAGGAGGTGCGTGCCGTCGCCGCCCGGGTGAGGTCGCGCAGTTCGCCCACCGCGGCATCCCCCAGTCGTGCACCGCGCAGGGCGCGGTCCGCCTCGGCGGTGTAATCCGCGATCAGAGCCTCCACCCGAGCGAGCGCGCCCGATTCCGAGATGGTCCGCTGCAGGGCGGCGACCTGGTCGGCGTCCAGCAGCGGATCGCCCACGAGCTCGTCGAGCGTGTGACGGGCACCGGCGGGCAGCGCCTCGCGCGCATAGGCGATCAGCACCGTGCGCTTTCCTTCGCGCAGGTCGTCTCCGGAGGGCTTGCCCGTCACGGCTGCGTCCCCGAACACGCCCAGCACGTCGTCGCGCAGCTGGAACGCCAGGCCGACTGGGTGACCGAACGCAGCCAGGGCGGCATGCTGCGACGCGTCGGCGCCGGCGAGTGCCGCTCCCACCAGCAGAGGCTGCTGCACGCTGTACCGCGCGGATTTCAGGGACGCGACCCGCAGTGCCCGCTCGGCGTGCTCGCTGTCGGGCGACTGGCGGAAGGCGGCCTCCTCGGCGATGTCGAGGAACTGCCCCACCGTGACGTCGCGGCGCATGCGGGCGTACTCCTGGCGCGCCGTCGGCGCGTGCGTGGCGGAGCGCAGTCCCGTCTCGAAGAGGTCGTCGCTCCAGGCGACCAGCAGGTCGCCGAGCAGGATGGCCGCAGAGCGGCCGAACTCGGCCTCGTCACCGAGCCAGCCCGCATCCCGATGCCCGGCTTCGAGCGCTCGGTGCGCGGCAGGGCGGCCGCGGCGGGTGTCGGAGTTGTCGATGAGGTCGTCGTGCACGAGGGCGGCGGCCTGGAAGATCTCGAGGGCGGCGGCGGCGTCGATCACCTCGGTCGGCACGGCTCCCGGTCGCCGTCCGCCTGCTTCGGCGACCGCGCGCCAGCCCGTGATGCAGAACCGCGCGCGCAGGCGCTTTCCGCCGGTGACGGCAGCGGCTGCCGCGTCGACGAACGACACCGCCTCCGGCCCGTCGGCTCGGGTGGACTCACGCTGCTCTGCGAAGAATGCGATCAGTCGCTGGGAAACAGCTTCGACGGGATCCGGGAAGGGCGACACGGGCCTAGCCTAGTTCTCAGAGCGACGGGTAGAATCGTCGCTATTGGGACCTCACAAGGGGGATGCATGCCACTGTCCGAACAGGAGCAGCGCCTGCTCGATGAGATGGAACGCCATCTCATGCGCAACGACGCCGACGTGGTGAGCGCGCCTCGCGACGGACGCACGCTCAGCTACCGCAACATCGTCTACGGCACGGTTCTCGTGCTGCTCGGCCTCGGGGGGCTGATCGCGGGGGTCTCCTCGAGCATCGTGGCCATCGGCGTCGTGGCGTTCATCGTCATGCTGGGCGGCGTCGTGCTGGCCGTCACCCCCACCCGCGACCCCGGTCGTGCGCCGACGGCAGACCGGTCGCCGCGCACCGGCTCTCCACGTTCCTCCACCTCGTTCATGGACCGCATGAACGAACGCTGGGATCGCCGCCACGGCGGGAGCTGATCCCTCCGCTTCGCAAAAGAGCATCGACCTCCGGGTCGGTGCTCTTTTTTCGTGCGCCCGCACCCTCGTGCCGATCGTGGAGGGGATTCTTCCTGATGTGTAGTGAAGTGGAGGGAAGTGGAGTAAAGTGGCGCTACCTGGACGGGGCCGGACGAAGGGGGTGGTGGCGATGCTGTTGGGCACGCACACTCCCAAGCTCGACGACAAGGGCCGCGTCATCCTTCCGGCGAAGTTCCGCGACGACCTCGGTCCGGGCATCGTCATCACGCGCGGGCAGGAACGCTGCCTGTACGTGTTCAGCACCGCCGAGTTCGAGCGGGTGTACGAGCGCATCCGTGAGGCGCCGCTGACCAACAAGCAGTCGCGTGACTTCCAGCGCATGTTCCTCTCCGCAGCCAGCGCGGAGAAGCCCGACAGCCAGAACCGCATCACGATCCCGCCGCCCCTGCGCGCCTACGCCAACCTCGACCGCGAGCTCGTGGTCACCGGCGTCGGCGCGCACGCCGAGATCTGGAACGCCGACGCGTGGAACGCGTACGCCGAAGGAAACGAAGACAGCTACTCCGACATGGAGGAGGAGGTGATCCCGGGCCTGTTCTGAGCCTCGATCGTGACTCCCAGCCGCACGCCCTGACACACTTCCCCGGTGCCAGGTCGGAGCGGATGGGGATCAGGATCGAGGGCCACGCCCTTCACATCATGGAAGCCCGTGACATCCACACCCCCGTCATGCTCGACCGCTGCGTCGAGCTGCTCGGTCCCGCCCTGCAGCACGAGGGGGCCGTGTACGTCGACGCCACCCTCGGCATGGGAGGCCACTCCGAGGCCATGCTCGAGCGGTTCCCGCAGGCGCGCCTGATCGGTCTGGACCGCGACAGCGACGCCCTGCGGATCGCGGGGGAGCGCCTGGCCCGCTTCGGCGACCGGGTCACCCTGGTGCACACCGTCTACGACGGCATCGTCGACGCGGTGCGCGGCGCCGGCGCGCACGCGGCCGACGCGATCCTGTTCGACCTGGGCGTGTCGTCCCTGCAGCTGGACGAGGCCGACCGCGGCTTCGCCTATGCGCAGGACGCGCCGCTGGACATGCGCATGGACCAGAGCGCCGGCACCACCGCCGCGGACATCCTCGCCACCTACGGCGAAGGGGATCTGCGCCGCATCTTCGAGCGCTATGGCGAGGAGAAGCTCGCCGGCCGCTACGCCCGCGCGATCATCGAGGCCCGCCGTACGGAGCCGATCGAGCGCTCCGGCCGGCTGGTGGACATCCTGCAGGCGGCGACCCCGGCGGCTCTGATGAACGCCGGCCACCCCGCCAAGCGCGTCTTCCAGGCGCTGCGCGTCGAAGTCAACGCCGAACTGTCCGCGCTGGAGCGCGCGATCCCGGCCGCGCTGGGGCTCCTGCCCGTCGGCGGACGCATCGTCGTGCTGTCGTACCAGTCGCTGGAGGACCGCCTGGTCAAGCGTGAGCTGGCGGCGGCGTCGGCATCCACTGCTCCGGCCGGACTGCCGGTGGAGCTGCCCGAGCACGCCCCGCGGATGCGGCTGCTGGTCAGGGGCGCGGAGCTCGCCACCGCCGAGGAGCGCGCACGCAACCCCCGGGCCACGCCCGTGCGCCTGCGCGCCGCCGAGCGACTGCGGGAGGACGCATGAGCACGCTGCCCTTGAGCTCCGCGGCCGCCGCCGCACGCGCTCTGCCGACACCGTCGCCCGCCCCCGGTCGGCGCCTCGAAGCCGTTCCCGTTCCCACGCCGCGCCGTCGGCCGCGCCTGCTGTACGGAATCATCGCCGTCAGCGGCGCCATCGCCATCGGCACGGCGCAGATGGGCCTGTCGATCCTCATGACCCAGGGCTCCTACGAGGTGTCCCAACTCACCCGCGAGCAGCGCGACCTGACCTACCAGAAGCAGATCCTCATCGACGACGTCGCCGGCTTGAGCTCTCCGCAGTTCCTCGCGGCGAACGCCTCCGCGCTCGGCATGGTCATCGCCGAGTCGCCCAGCTACCTGCGCCTGAGCGACGGGGCGGTCCTCGGCTCCGGCGCCGCAGCGCTCGGAGGCTCCACGATCGACGCGCTCGGCCGACCCGCCGTGCCCAACGCCCTCATCGCCGACGCACCGCTGGTCACCGCGCCCAGCGCCACCATCGGCGGCGTGGCCGTGCCCGAGGAGACGGCATCCGACGCCGCTGCCGCGGCCGATGCCGCGACACCCCCGCCCGTGTCCGACGGTCTCCCCGTTCCCCGCACACACTGACTGACATGACGACCCGAGCCTCCCGCAGCCCGCGTCGGCGCACCATCGTCGCCCTCGCCGTGGTCCTGGCGGTGCTGGCCGGCTTCATCGTGCGGCTCGTCGACATCCAGGTCGTCAACGCCGACGAGCACATCGCCGACTCGCAGGCACTGGCGCTGGGCGCCCGGGAGCACCTGTACGGCACGCGAGGCGAGATCGTGGATGCCGACGGCGACGCGCTGGCCACGAGCATCCTGATGTACGACGGCAAGCTCGACCCGCTCAATGTCGGTCCCATCGAGCGCGAGGTCGACGGCGTCACCGTCGAGGTGCCGTGGGAGCAGGTGTCGGCGGAGATGGCGGCGATCACCGGACAGACCGCCGCCGAAGTGCAGGGGATCGTCGCGCAGGCACTCGCCAAGGATCCGGGCAGCCGCTTCGCCTACCTGAAGCGCGGGCTGACGACCGAGCAGTACCGTGCCCTTGCCGAGCTGCGCGCCCCGTACCTGCGGTTCGACATGCACCCGCAGCGCACGTACCCCGACGGCGCCGTCGCCGGCAACCTCCTGGGCTTCATGGGCGGTGACGGCGAGCCGCTGGCGGGTATCGAGCAGATGGAGAACACCTGCCTCTCCGCGGCCGACGGGGAGCGCCTCTACCAGCGGGGCAAGGACGGCGTCGTCATCCCGGGCACGGTGACGGAGACGCCCGCTGTCGACGGCGGCACACTGCAGCTGACGATCGACCGCGACCTGCAGTGGTACCTGCAGCAGCTCGTCGCCGAAGAAGTGCAGAACAAGCAGGCCAACAGCGGCGCGATCCTCGTGGTCGAAGTCGCCACGGGGAAGATCCGGGCGGCAGCGGAGTACCCCACGGTCGACCCCAACAACGTCGACGGATCCGCCGCAGAGGACCGGGGGTCGCGGCTGTTCCTCGAGTCGTACGAGCCGGGCTCCACCCTGAAGGCGATCACCGCCGCCAGCGTCATCGACGCGGGCGTGGCGACGCCCGACACCACGGTGACGGCGGGCGACTACGAGGTCTTCCCCAACGGCGCACGCGTGGGCGACTTCGAATCGCACCCGGTGCTCAACTACACCCTGACCGGCGCCCTCATCGACTCGTCGAACGTGGCCCTGTCGAAATTCGGCGAGATGCTCTCCGCCGAGGTGCGACACGACTACCTGGAGCGGTTCGGCGTGGGGCGGGGCACCGCGGTCGGATGGCCTCAGGAGCCGCAGGGCGTGCTGTACCCCGCGTCGGAGTGGGACAACCAGACTTTCTACGCCACGACCTTCGGGCAGGGCTTCACGATGACCTCGCCCCAGGTGGCCAGCGCCTACCAGGCGCTCGCCAACGGCGGGATCAAGATGCCGCTGTCGCTCGTGGAGTCGTGCACACTCGCCGACGGCACCGTGGTCGAGCCCGACCTGCCCGAGCCCGAGCGGGTGGTCTCGCAGGAGGCTGCCGATGCGGTCACGCTCATGCTCGAGAACGTCGCAGTGCAGGCGCAGATGGGTCCGTTCATCGCCGTCGACGGCTACCGCATCGCCGCCAAGACCGGCACCGCGCAGATCGCCGGCGACGGGGCGTACAAGGCGGGGGTCTACTTCACCTCGCTCATCGGCATCGTGCCGGCTGACGATCCGCAGTACATCGTGCTGACCACCCTGGACGAGCCGACTACGATTAAGTCGTCTGCTGCGAACCGTCAGGCCTTCCAGAAGGCCATGACGCAGGTGCTCAAGAACTACCGCGTTCTGCCCTCCGGCTCGCAGACGCCCCTTCTTCCCAAGACGCACTGATCGCGCCCCTGCACGGGCGTGCGTGCTCATGATCGAGAACGGACACCCATGATCCCCTTGACGTTCGCGGAAGTCGCCCGCGCCACCGGAGGCGAGCTGCGCCCGGTTGCCGGTGCCGGTCCCGACACCGTCGTGTCCGGCGGGGTGGACACCGATTCCCGCCTCATCGAACCCGGCGGACTGTTCGTCGCCAAGCCGGGGGCCGACACCGACGGACACCTGTTTGTCGGCGCCGCCCTCGAGCGCGGTGCCGTGCTGGCGCTCGTCGAGCGACCGGTGGATGCCGAGATCTCGCAGATCGTCGTCGCCGACGCCGTGGCGGCCCTGGCCGACCTGGCGCGCGAGGTCGTCGCACGCGTGCGGGCCGGGGGAGACCTGCGCATCGTGGGCATCACCGGCTCGAACGGCAAGACCACGACCAAGAACATGCTCGCCCGCATCCTGCAGGACGAGGGTGAGACCGTGGCGCCGCGCGCGTCGTTCAACAACGAGGTCGGCGCCCCGCTGACCATGCTGCGGGTCACGGCCGACACCCGGTACCTCGTCAGTGAGTTCGGCGCGAGCGGTCCCGGCGAGATCGCGCGCCTCGCGGGGCTCGTCGAGCCCGACATCGGGGTGGTGCTCATGGTGGGGATGGCCCACGCCGGCGGGTTCGGCGGTGTCGAGGCGACGCTGCGGGCGAAGTCCGAGCTGATCCACGCGGTGCGCCGCGGCGGCGTCGCCGTGCTGAACGCCGACGATTCGCGTGTGGCGACGATGGCGTCCATCGCCGCCGAGCGCGATCAGGACGTGCGCTGGTTCGGCCGCACGAGCGCGGCCGACGTCCGCGCGGAGGACGTCGAGGTGCACGCCGACGGCACCACCTGCACGGTCGTCGTCGACGGCGAGCGGATGCCGCTGCGCCTGCGGGTGCTGGGGGAGCACCACGTCATGAACGCGCTGGCCGCCCTGACCGCCGCCGTCGCCCTCGGGGTGCCTGCGGCGTCCGCCGTCGCGCGCCTGGAGACGATGGACCTCGCCGAGCGGTGGCGCATGCAGCCGCTCGGGTCCGAGCGCGTCCGCATCATCAACGACGCCTACAACGCCAGCCCCGACTCGATGGCCGCGGCGCTGCGCACCCTCGCGCAGATCGTCGGCCCCGGGGAGCGCACGGTGGCGGTGCTGGGCGCCATGAGCGAACTGGGGGAGTACGCCGGCGAGGAGCACGACCGCATCGGTCTGCTGGCCGTTCGGCTGAACATCCGCCGCATCGTGGTGATCGGCGCTGAAGCGCGGCGCCTGTTCATCTCCGTGATCTCCGAAGGGTCGTGGGACGGCGAGGCGGTGTTCTTCGCGACCGCCGATGAGGCGTACGACTACCTCATGGGGGAGCTTCGCGACGGCGACCGCGTGCTGGTGAAGTCGTCCAATTCGGCCGGCCTGAGGCATCTGGGCGATCGTCTGGGAGAATCGTTCTCGTGAGATCCCTCCTCGTCGCCGCCACGATCTCATTGGCGTTCACGCTGTTCCTCACGCCCCTGTTCATCCGCCTGTTCGAGCGGCTGGGCTGGGGGCAGGTGATCCGCACCCCCGAAGACGGCAACAACCCGCAGCACGCCGCCAAGCGCGGCACGCCCACGATGGGCGGCATCGTCTTCATCCTGGGCGCCCTGGTCGGCTACTTCACCGGCACCTTCACCGGCGGGAGCCCGCCCACCGCGTCGGGCCTGCTGGTGCTGTGGATGATGGTGGGACTGGGTGTGGTCGGCCTCATCGACGACGCGATGAAGGTGCGCAGTCAGCGCAGCCTCGGTCTCTCCGGCTGGCGCAAGGTGCTCGGTCAGGTGCTGGTGGCGGTGCCCTTCGGCATCCTCGCCCTGAACTTCCCCAACGTCCGCGGGATCACCCCGGCTTCGCCCTACATCTCCCTCTTCCGCGACATCCCGGTGCTGTCGTTCATGGCGCTCGGTGCCATCGTCGGCTGGATCCTGTACCTGGTGTGGGTGTCGTTCCTGTCGGTGGCGTGGTCCAACGCGACGAACCTCACCGACGGCCTCGACGGCCTCGCCGCCGGCGCGGGCATCTTCACCGTCTCGGCATACAGCCTGGTGGCGTTCTGGCAGTTCCAGCAGCGATGCAGCAGCGTCGCCCTGGTGCCGTCGTACGCCGATGCCTGCTACTACACGCGCGACCCGCTGGACCTGACGATCGTCGCGGCGTCGTTCGTCGGCGCGCTCGTCGGCTTCCTCTGGTGGAACGCGCCCAAGGCGAAGATCTTCATGGGCGATGTGGGCTCGATGTCCATCGGCGGCGTGATCGTCGCCATGTCGATCCTGACCCGCACCGAGCTGCTGGCCGTGCTCATCGCCGGCGTCTTCGTCATCGCGCCGGGATCGGTCGTGCTGCAGCGGTACTACTTCAAGGCCACCGGCGGCAAGCGCATCTTCCTGATGAGTCCGTTCCACCACCACCTCGAACTGCGCGGCTGGCCCGAGATCACCATCGTGGTGCGCATGTGGATCATCGCCGGCATGCTCGCCGTCACGGGCGTGGGCTTCTTCTACGTCGAATGGCTGGCAGCGCAGTGACCTCGCGCCTGGACGCACTGACCAGCTGGCATGCGGACTGGAGCGGGCTGCGGGTGGCCGTGCTCGGGTTGTCCGTGACGGGGTTCTCGGTCGCCGACACGCTCGCCGAGCTCGGCGCGCGGGTGCTCGTGCTCACCGAGAACGCCGCGGAGGAGTACGCCCGGCTCCTGCCCGTGATCGGCGCCGAGCTCTGGACGGGGTCGCTGCAGCAGGTGCCGGCGGAACTCACCGACTTCGCGCCCGAGGTGATCGTCGCCTCACCCGGATTCCCGCCGCATCACCCCGTGATCCGCTGGGCGCAGGATGCCGGCGTGCCCCTGTGGGGCGACGTCGAACTGGCCTGGCGCGTGCGCGACAAGGTGCTGCGGCCGGACGGGCGCCCGGCCGAGTGGGTGCTGGTGACCGGCACCAACGGCAAGACCACGACCACGCGGATGGCGGCGACCATGATGGTCGAGGGGGGACTGCGCGCCGCGCCCTGCGGCAACATCGGCGTCCCCGTGCTCGACGCGGTGCGCGACCCCGCCGGGTTCGACGCTCTCGTCGTCGAGCTGTCCAGCCACCAGCTCTGGTATCTCGGACTGCAGTCGGGACCGCAGCCCGTCTCACCCGCGGCATCGGTGTGCCTGAACCTCGCCGACGACCACCTGGAGTGGCACGGCTCCTTCGAGGCGTACCGCGACGCCAAGGCGGTGGTGTACTCCTACACGCGCGTGGCGTGCGTGTACAACAAGGCCGACGTGGCCACCCGCACGATGGTCGAGCAGGCCGATGTCGTCGAAGGATGCCGCGCCATCGGATTCGACCTGGGCGTGCCTGGCCCGAGCGACCTGGGTGTCGTGGACGGCATCCTGGTGGACCGGGCGTTCCTCGAAGAGCGGGCGACCAGCGCACTGGAGCTGACCACGGTCGCCGAGCTGCAGGCACGGGGCCTCGCCGCCCCGCACATCGTCGCGAACATCCTCGCCGCGGCCGCCCTGGCCAGGGCGTTGGGCGTCGCCCCCGAGGCGATCGACGCGGCACTGCGGCGCTTCCGGCTCGACCCGCACCGCATCGAGGTCGTCGCTGTCGCGGACGGGGTGACCTGGGTCGACGACTCCAAGGCGACCAATCCGCACGCCGCGGCCTCGTCGCTGGCGGCCTATCCCGGTGCCGTGTGGGTCGTGGGAGGCCTGCTGAAGGGCGTCGACATCAGCGACCTCGTCGCCGGTCGCGGCGCGCGCTCCAAGGCGGCCATCGTCATCGGCACCGACCGCACCGCGGTGGTCGAGGCGTTCGGGCGACACGCCCCGGCGGTCCCGGTGTTCGAGGTCGACGACACGGACACTGAAGAGGTCATGACGCGGGTCGTCGAACTGGCGGCGGGGATCGCCCGTGACGGGGATGTGGTTCTGCTCGCCCCCGCCGCAGCATCCTTCGACCAGTTCGCGTCCTACACAGACCGCGGCAACCGCTTCGCCGCCGCGGTGCGCGAACGTATCGGAAGGGGGAGCGATGGCCAGCACGACGCACAGCCGGACGACACCCCCGACGCCGCCGGCTGACGGCGAGACCCGGCGCGGGCTCGCCGCACGCGTATCGCTCGGCAAGGTCTTCGCACCTGTGCCCAGCGAGTTCCTGCTGATCGTCTCCGCCGCGCTGCTGCTCACCGGGTTCGGACTGGTCATGGTGCTGTCGGCCACCTCGGCGACCTCCACGGCGGGCGGCCTCGGCCCATACGACACCCTCGTGAAGCAGGGCGTGTTCGCCCTCATCGGCATTCCGCTCATGCTGGTGTTCAGCCGGTTCCCCGTGGCCTTCTGGAAGAAGATCGCGTGGCCGGGCCTGATCCTGGCCACCATGCTGCAGCTGCTCGTCTTCGTCCCGGGCATCGGCGTCGAGCACGGCGGCAACCGCAACTGGATCTCCATCGCCGGCCAGCAGGCGCAGCCGTCGGAGTTCCTCAAACTCACCCTCGCGCTGTGGCTGGCGATCGTGCTGTTCCGCAAGCGGTCGCTGCTCACCAAATGGCAGCACGTGTTCATCCCGGTGATTCCGCTCGGCGGCCTCGTCATCGCGACGGTGCTCGCGGGCAAGGACCTGGGCACGTCGATGGTGCTGTTCCTGATCCTGCTGGCGGCGCTGTTCTTCTCCGGCGTGCGGCTGCGCCTGTTCATCGCGCCGCTGCTGCTGGCCGTCGTCGCCGTGCTCGGCTTCGCCCTCACCAGCGACAACCGCATGGCGCGCATCACGAGCTTCCTCGACCCGAACTGCATCGACGACTACCTGGGCCTGTGCTACCAGCCGCTGCACGCGACCTGGGCGCTGGCCAGCGGCGGCCTGTTCGGCCTGGGCCTGGGCAACTCCCGCGAGAAGTACGCGTGGCTGCCCGCCGCCGAGAACGACTACATCTTCGCGATCGTCGGCGAGGAGGTCGGGCTCATCGGATGCTTCGTCGTGCTGTGCCTGTTCGCGATCTTCGCGGTGGGCGCCTTCCACGTCGTGCGCAAGACCGACGACCCGTTCGTGCGCATCGCCGCCGGTGCGATCACGGTGTGGATCGTCGGGCAGGCGCTCATCAACATCGGCGTCGTGCTGCGCGTGTTCCCCTCGCTGGGCGTGCCGCTGCCGTTCATGTCGCAGGGCGGCACCGCCCTGCTGTCGGTGCTCATGGCCTGCGGCGTGCTGCTGTCGTTCGCGCGCAGCCTGCCGGCGCGGCCCGCCGCCCACGTGCTGCCCTGACGCGCCGGGTTAGGGTCGTCTGGTGACGACGTACCTTCTCGCCGGCGGTGGCACCGCCGGGCACGTGAACCCGCTGCTGGCCGTCGCGGACGGCCTCCGCGCGCGCGACGACGATGCCGAGGTGCTGGTGCTCGGCACGCGCGAGGGCCTCGAGACGCGGCTGGTACCCGAGCGCGGGTACGAGCTGCTGTTCGTCGACAAGGTGCCCTTCCCGCGCCGACCGAACCGCACCGCGGCGGGCTTCCCCGCCCGCCTGCAGCGCGCGGTCGCCCAGGTGCGTGCGCACATCCGCCGACACGGTGTGGACGTTGTCGTGGGCTTCGGCGGGTACGCCTCGGCGCCGGCCTATCTCGCCGCCGCCCGTGAAGGCGTGCCGTACGTGGTGCACGAGGCCAATGCGCGGCCGGGGCTGGCCAACCGGCTGGGTGCGCGTCGCGCCGCCGGCGTGGGCGTCGCCTTCGCCGGCACCCCGATGAAGCGTTCCCGCGTGGTCGGGATGCCGCTGCGCCGGGAGATCGCCGACCTCGATGCCGCAGCGCTGCGCGACGAGGCCGCGGCTCACTTCGGCCTCGACCCCGCCCGGCCGACGCTGCTGGTCTTCGGCGGATCCCTCGGCGCCGAGCGGCTGAACACCGCGTTCGCCGGTGCGTGGCAGGACGTGCTCGATGCCGGCTGGCAGCTGCTCCAGGCGGCGGGGGAGAAGAACGAGCTGCGCGATCCTGAGGTTCCGGGCTATGCGCTGCTGCCCTACATCGATCGGATGGACCTCGCCTTGGCGCTGGCCGACCTCGTCGTCTCCCGCGCCGGCGCCGCGACCGTCAGCGAGATCAGCGCCCTCGGCATCCCTGCCGTGTACGTGCCCTACGCCGTCGGCAACGGCGAGCAGGCGCTCAACGCGTCGTCGGCGGTGCGGGCGGGTGCCGCCCGACTGATCCCCGACGCGGAGTTCACCGCCGATCGGGTGCGCACGGAGATCGTGCCGCTGCTGGGCGACGAGGCCGAGCGCGAGCGCATGCGCCGCGCGGCGGCGACCGTCGGCAGCCGCACCGGCACCGAGGACGTCATCGCGATGATCGACGCGGCGCTCGGCCGCTGACGGGCGCGCCGCACAGCGGTCCCTCACGGCACCCGACCTAGACTTGTCGGGTCATGATCCGACCCGACCTGAGCCTTCCCCTCCCCGACGACATCACCGCCGCGCACTTCATCGGCATCGGGGGGTCGGGCATGTCCGGACTCGCCGGGATGTTCCTCGACCGCGGCATCCGCGTATCCGGATCCGACCGCGCCGACAGCCCGGCACTGCGGGCCCTCGCCGCCCGCGGCGCGGTCGTGCACGTCGGGCACGACGCGTCGCATCTCGCCGACGACGTCGACACGGTCGTGCACACGGGGGCGATCTGGCCCGAGAACCCCGAGTTCGTCCTCGCCAAGCAGCGCGGACTGCACGTCATCCACCGGTCGCAGGCGCTGGCCTGGCTCATCGGCTCGCGGCGACTGGTCAGCGTGGCCGGCGCGCACGGCAAGACCACGTCGACCGGCATGATCGTCACGGCGCTGCAGCGCCTGGGGGAGGACCCCACCTTCGTCAACGGCGGGGTGATCGCCGAGCTCGGTGTGTCGAGCGGCACCGGCGCGGACGAGCTGGTCGTCATCGAGGCGGACGAATCCGACGGCACGTTCCTGCTGTACGACACCTCGGTCGCCCTCATCACCAACGTGGACCCGGACCACCTGGACCACTGGGGCAGCCGCGAGGCGTTCTACGACGGGTTCGTCCGCTTCGCCGACGGCGCGCGCGAGGCCGTCGTGATCTCGAGCGACGACCCGGGCGCCCAGCGCGTGGCCGCCGCCCTCAGTCACCCGAACGTGCTGACCTTCGGCGAGCACCCGGATGCCGACGTGCGCGTCACCGGCATGCGCACCGACGGGCCGGTGGCCTTCACCCTCACGCACGACGGAGTCAGCCTCGAGGGTCGGTTGAGCGTGCCCGGCGCGCACAACGCGATCAACGCCGCCGGCGCGGTCGCGGTGCTGCTGACGCTCGGACACCCGTTCGAGGCGTCGCTGCGCGCCGTGGAGGACTTCGCGGGCACCGCCCGCCGCTTCGAGCTGCATGGCACGCAGCGCGGCGTCAGCGTGTACGACGACTACGCCCACCACCCCACCGAGGTCGCCGCTGCGCTGTCGGCCGCCCGCACGGTCGTGGGCTCCGGCCGCATCATCGCGCTGCACCAGCCGCACACCTACTCCCGCACGCAGGAGATGTACCGCGAGTTCGCGCAGGTGCTCGAGAGCCACGCCGACCACACGGTCGTGTTGGACGTGTACGGAGCGCGGGAGGACCCGGTGCCCGGCGTCACCGGCGCGCTCGTCAGCGGCGCGTTCGCCGACCGCTCGCACGTGGACTTCGTCGCCGACTGGCAGCAGGCCGCCGAGCGCGCCGCTGCGGTCGCGCGCGACGGCGACTTCATCGTCACGCTCGGCTGCGGCAACGTGAACCTCATCGTCCCGCAGGTGCTCGGCGCCCTCGCCGCCGCGCCCGCGCAGCCGGGGGAGTAGGGCGCATGCGCCGGCCGAGCCCTCTTCCGCCGCCGGCGGAGCAGCGACCGGAGGAGGCCGCGGCCGCGCCCGACCCCGCCACCGTGCAACCGCCGCGCCAGGTCGCCCCGCCGCGGCGGCGGCCCTCGCCCGATGCGCCGTCTCCCGTCTCCGCGGACCCCGCAGCGGACGACGTCTCCGCGTCGGCTGCACCAGAGCCCGCCCCCGACGCCGCGACCGACGTCGTGCCCGCGCCACCCGTACCGGGCGCCGACACCGCCACTGCGGGCGCGAGCGGTTCCGCCGCGACCGACCTGTCGGCGGATGAGGCCGAGACCGCCCCGCTGGCGCCGGTCATCCCGTTCCACCTGCGCGATGACCACCCCGGCGGGATGACGACGGTCGCCGATGCCGGGCCCGTGACGCGCCCGGCACCCGGCGCAGGCGACGCGACCGCGCCGCCCGTCGACGCAGAGCCCGAGGTCCCGCGCGAGGAGGTCGGCGTGCGCGACGTGCTGCGCGCCGCCCGCGCGCGGCGCCGGGCGCTCCGCGCGGAGGCGCGTCGGTTCACCGCGCGCCAGCGGCACCGCCGCTTCGCCTGGCTCGGGGCCGTGGCCGCCGTGGTGCTCCTCGTCCTCGGCACCCTCGGCGTCGCCTACAGTCCGCTGTTCGCCGTCGAGACGATCAGGGTCGAGGGCACCCAGCGTCTGGATGCCGCTGCGGTCGAGGAGGCGCTCTCGGGTCAGCTGGGCACCCCCATGCCCCTGGTGGACTCCAGCGAGGTCAAGGCCGCTCTCGTCGGCTTCCCCCTCGTTGAGACGTACGCCCTCGAGGCGCGTCCCCCGCACGAGCTCGTCGTGCGCGTCGTGGAGCGCACGCCGATCGGCGTGCTGTCCTCGGCGGCCGGGTTCACGCTGGTCGACGCGGCCGGTGTCGCGCTGTCCACCACG
Organism: Microbacterium sp. zg-Y1090; assembly: GCF_030246945.1. Lineage (NCBI taxonomy): Bacteria > Bacillati > Actinomycetota > Actinomycetes > Micrococcales > Microbacteriaceae > Microbacterium > Microbacterium wangruii. Next base: position 2,040,901 of record NZ_CP126742.1, on the reverse strand, counting down.
AGCGCTCCACCGCCGGGTGAGCCTGTGCTGGACGTGCGCGGCGGGGTGGGGTCGGCTGCCTTCGAAGCGGTCGGTCACGTCGTGCGGTCGCTGCCCGCAGGCATCCGCACGCAGGTGACGGCGGTGTCGGCGACGACCCCGAACGACGTCACCCTCACCCTCGGCGCCACGGGCACACAGGTGGTCTGGGGCGGTCCCGACAAGTCGGCCATGAAGGCGCTGGCGTTGGAGACCATCATGAAGACGCGCCCGCCCGAGACCGTCGCCGCCTACGACGTGTCGTCGCCGGACGCGATCGTGCTCCGCTGAGCCGGCGCGTCCGAGCCCTCCGCAGAATCCGCATCCGGCGACACGCCCGCAACGGTGCACGCCGCGACGCGCCGTCCCCCTAGCTTCGGAGCAGCGGGAATTGCATACTCGGCAATTCTTTAAACCTCTACATGAGGTTGAAGGTTACAGGGTTCGGGACGATACGGAGGCCGGCGCATGAGCCAGAACCAGAACTACCTCGCGGTGATCAAGGTCGTGGGTGTGGGAGGCGGCGGCGTGAACGCCGTCAACCGCATGATCGAGCTTGGCCTGCGTGGCGTGGAGTTCATCGCGGTGAACACCGACGCCCAGGCGTTGCTCATGAGCGACGCCGACGTGAAGCTCGACGTCGGACGCGAACTCACCCGCGGACTCGGCGCAGGAGCCGACCCCGAGGTGGGCCGCCGTGCCGCCGAGGACCACGCGGAGGAGATCGAGGAGGCCCTCACCGGGGCCGACATGGTCTTCGTCACCGCCGGAGAAGGCGGCGGGACCGGCACGGGCGGCGCGCCCGTGGTGGCGCGCATCGCCAAGTCCATCGGCGCACTGACCATCGGCGTCGTGACCAAGCCGTTCTCCTTCGAAGGCCGCCGCCGCCAGAGCCAGGCGGAGTCGGGCGTGTCGAAGCTGAAGGAAGAGGTCGACACCCTCATCGTCGTCCCCAACGACCGTCTCCTGGAGATCAGCGACCGCGGCATCTCGATGATCGAGGCGTTCGCGACCGCCGACCAGGTGCTGCTCGCCGGTGTGCAGGGCATCACCGACCTCATCACCACGCCGGGTCTGATCAACCTCGACTTCGCCGACGTGAAGTCCGTCATGCAGGGGGCGGGATCCGCCCTCATGGGCATCGGCTCCGCTCGCGGCGCCGATCGTGCGATCAAGGCCGCCGAGCTGGCCGTCGAGTCGCCGCTGCTGGAGGCCTCGATCGAAGGCGCCCACGGAGTGCTGCTGTCGATCCAGGGTGGTTCGAACCTCGGCATCTTCGAGATCAACGACGCCGCACAGCTGGTGAAGGAAGCCGCCCACCCGGAGGCGAACATCATCTTCGGAACCGTGATCGACGACACCCTCGGTGACGAGGTGCGCGTCACGGTCATCGCCGCCGGTTTCGACGGCGGAGAGCCCTCGCTGCGGATCGACCCGGTCGCGGCGCAGCGTCCCGCCTCCACCCCCGTGCTGCCCGCCGTCCCCGCCGCCGACGCCGCCCGCGAGGTGCCCGTCGCCGAGCCGGTGCGCGAGCGCGAGCCCGTGAGCGTCGCCTCGACGTCGTCGACCGACGCGTATGAGTCGGCCTTCGGCGACGACGACCTGGACATCCCCGACTTCCTGAAGTGAACGACGACCTCCGGGCACGGCTCGCCGACGTCGACGCGCGCATCTCGGATGCCGCGCGATCGGCGGGCCGTGACCCGAGCGGGATCACCCGCATCGTCGTGACGAAGTTCCACCCCGCAGCCCTGGTGCGCGAGCTCCACGGGCTGGGTGTGCGCGATGTGGGGGAGAACCGGCAGCAGGAGCTCACCGCGAAGGTGGCCGAGCTGTCGGACCTGAGCGATCTGCGCTGGCATTTCGTCGGACAGGCGCAGACGAACAAGGCGCGCGCGATCCGCGCCGCGGCATCCACCGTGCACTCCGTCGACCGCAGCCGTCTCGCGGATGCGCTCGACGCCGCGGGGGAGCCGGGAGGCGACATGCTCGACGTGCTCGTGCAGGTCAACCTCACCGACGACCCCGGCCGCGGTGGCACCGCCCCCGGCGAGGTCGCCGCCCTCGCCGAGCACATCGCCGCGTCCTGCCCCACGCTGCGGCTGCGCGGCGTGATGGGGGTTGCGCCGCTGGACGAGCCGGCGGCGTCGGCGTTCGCACGACTGGCCGAAGCCGGTGCCCGGGTGCGCACGATCGTGCCGGACGCTGAATGGATCTCCGCCGGCATGACCGGCGATTTCGCCGAGGCCATCGCCGCGGGCGCGACACACCTGCGGATCGGCTCGGCAATCACGGGCCCGAGGCCCGTGCACGGATAGCCTCGGAACACACGAGCGAACCCACGGAGGATGCGATGTCGAACCCGCTCAAGAAGACCATGGTGTATCTCGGTCTGGCCGACGAAGAAGAGGCCTATGAGGAGCCCGCAGCGCAGCAGCAGCCTCAGCCGCGCCGTGACAAGCCGGTCGAGAAGGCGCCTGCTCCCGTGACGCCCATCCACCGCCCCGCGGTCGTGCGCCAGCCTGCGCCCAGTGCGGTCAGCGAGATCCTCACGGTGCACCCCAAGCAGTACCGCGACGCGCAGATCATCGCCGAGAACTTCCGCGACGGCATCCCGGTCATCATCAACCTCTCGCAGATGAGCGACGCCGACGCGCGCCGCCTCATCGACTTCGCCAGCGGTCTGTCGCTGGGTCTGTACGGGCGCATCGAACGGGTCACCAGCAAGGTCTTCCTGCTGTCGCCCGAGAACATCGCCGTGTCCGGGGACGGCGCCGTCGCGCAGGCCGACCCCGAAACCCCTGCCTTCGCGCAGTAGCCGATCGTGGGAGTGCTCCAGCTCGTCGCTGCGATCGTCAACACGCTTCTGCTCTTCTATGTTCTGCTGCTGCTCGTGCGGCTGATCCTCGAGTACATCCCGATGTTCAACCGGGCGTGGCGCCCGCGCGGCGCGGGACTGATCGCGGCAGAGATCGTCTACACGGTGACCGATCCGCCGATCAAGCTGATCCGCCGTTTCATCCCGCCGCTGCGCCTGGGTGCGGTGGCCGTCGACTTCGCGTTCCCGCTCACGATGCTCGTGTGCTTCGTTCTGCTGTCGATCACCCGCACCATCGCCGCGAGCTGATCGCCCGCCGGCCCCGCCTCGCGAGTCGGCGGTGCTCCCACTATGCTGTGATGATCGGCCCGCAGATGTCGGGCCTCTCCCGATCGGCCCGCGACGTGAGCTCCGAAAGAGGACCAGACAATGGCTTTGACCCCCGATGACGTCGTCACCAAGCAGTTCCAGCACGTGCGCTTCAAGGAGGGATTCGACCCGGACGAGGTCGATGACTTCCTCGACGAAATCGTCGTCGAGTGGCGCAAGACGATCGCGGAGAACGACGAGCTGAAGGCCAAGCTGGCCGCCTACGAGTCGGGCCAGGCGCCCGCCGCGCAGGCTCCTGCCGCACAGCCCGAGGTCGCCGAGTACGAGGCCGTCGAGGTCGTCGCCGAGGCACCGGCCGCGGAGTCCGCCGCCGCCCCCGCCGCCGCCAGCGCCGGCATCATCGAGCTCGCGCAGCGTCTGCACGACGAGCACGTCGCCGAGGGTGTCGCCCAGCGCGACAAGCTCATCTCCGAGGCTCAGGCCCACGCGGCGTCCATCGTCGCCGAGGCGGAGGCCCGCGGCCGCGACGAGATGGCTCGGCTCGAGAAGGAGCGCAGCGTGCTGGAGGCTCGCATCTCGGAGCTGCGTCAGTTCGAGCGCGACTACCGCTCGCAGCTGCGCACCTACATCGAGGGCAAGCTGCGCGACCTCGACACCACGGGCACGACGTCCGGCTCCGCGCCGGTCTCGGTCGGCCACTAGGCCCGGTTCTTGACGGCACGCGCCCCTCTGCGTACGGCGGCGGCCGGCACCATCACCGCGATCCTCGCGGCTCTGGTGCTGGCCGCCGACCAGTTCACCAAGTACCTCGCGATCGAGAACCTGCCCTATCAGGAGGCGGTTCCCGTTCTCGGTGACTTCTTCCAGCTGTACCTGACCCGCAACCCGGGTGCGGCGTTCTCCCTCGGCGAGGGCGTCACCTGGATCTTCACGATCGTGCTGGCCGCTGCGGCCGTGACGATCGTGGTCCTCACCCTCCGTTCGGTCCGCTCGCGCCTGTGGGCGGTGGTGCTGGGTCTGCTGCTCGGCGGCATCCTGGGCAACCTCACCGACCGGCTGCTGCGTGAGCCCGGCTTTCTCGTCGGCCACGTCGTCGACTTCATCCATACGCCGTGGATGTGGCTGGGTCTGCCGTCGGCGATCTACAACGTCGCCGACGTCTTCATCGTCACGATGATGATCACCGTCGCGCTGCTCGTCCTCGTGGGAGTGCGCTTCGACGGCACGCGCGAGGCGCATCACCGGCACGCGACGGCATCCGACGACGCCTCAGACTCCGGTGACGCGGCCGCGCCCTCGGACGAGGCCGCGAAGGCCTGATCATGGACAGTCGCAATGTCCCCGTCCCCGACGGGCTCGACGGAGTGCGCGTGGATGCCGCCCTCGCCAAGCTCCTGGGGTTCTCCCGCACGTTCGCCGCGGAGGTCGCCGAAGCCGGCGGTGTGGTGCTCGACGGTCGCACGCTGGGTAAGTCCGACAAGCTCCGAGCCGGTGGCTGGCTCGAGGTGACCTGGGCCGAGAAGGAGCCGCCGCGGGTCGTCCCGGTGGCCGTTCCCGACCTCGGCATCGTCTACGACGACGACGACATCATCGTGATCGACAAGCCGGTCGGGGTCGCGGCCCATCCCTCGCTGGGGTGGGAGGGGCCCACCGTGCTCGGCGCGCTGGCGGCTGCCGGCTTCCGCGTCGCCACGACCGGTGCCGCGGAACGGCAGGGCATCGTGCACCGCCTCGACGTCGGAACCAGCGGCCTCATGGTCGTGGCGAAGACCGAGAGCGCCTACACCGCGCTCAAGCGGGCGTTCAAGGAGCGCACGGTGGAGAAGATCTACCACGCCGTCGTGCAGGGGCACCCCGACCCGCTGGCCGGCACGATCGACGCCCCGATCGGCCGGCATCCGTCGCACTCGTGGAAGTTCGCCGTCACACCCGAGGGCAAGGACTCCGTCACGCACTACGAGACGATCGAGGCCTTCCCGGGCGCGTCGCTGCTGGAGATCCACCTCGAGACGGGGCGCACCCATCAGATCCGCGTGCACATGGCCGCGCACCGGCATCCGTGCGTCGGCGATCCGCTCTACGGCGCCGACCCGACGCTGTCGGCCCGCCTCGGACTCAGCCGTCAGTGGCTGCACGCGCGCGAGCTGTCGTTCGCGCACCCGGCCACGACCGACTGGGTGACGTTCACCTCGCCCTATCCGGCCGATCTGCAGCACGCCCTCGACGTGCTGCGCGGGGACTGACCTGCGGGCAGGATGCCGTCATGGTCATCGACGTGCGTCCTGCCACCGTCTTCGACGATGTCGCGGCGGTGCTCGGACCGAAGAAGCCGGGGTCGAACGTGTGCTTCTGCCTGAGCTACCGCATCCCCTCGAAGGAGAACAACGCGCTGCGCGGTCAGGCGCGGGCCGAGCGCGTGCGACGCCTGTGCGACGAGACCCCGCCACCGGGTGTGCTCGCCTACGACGGGGCGGAGCCGGTGGGGTGGGCGGCGATCCATCCGAGGGCGGACACCACGTTCGCACGCAACCGGCGCATCCCGCACATCGATGACGTCGACGTCTGGTCGCTGTGGTGCGTGCGGGTGCGGCCGGGGCACCGCAAGCAGGGCATCGCGCACGCGCTCATCGACGGCGCCGTCGCGTACGCGCGTGCGTGCGGTGCACCCGCCGTGGAGGGCTACCCCGTCGACAACCGCGGCGAGAAGGTCGACCTGACCATGGCGTACGTGGGCACGCGGGCGCTGTTCGAGCGCGCCGGGTTCGTCAAGGCCGCCGACACCTCGTCGGTGCTGGCCGGCTTCCCTCGGGTGCTGATGCGCCGGGAGCTCTAGCGACCGCCGCGGAAGGTGGCGGGGTCGTCCTCGGCGATCGCGAGCGCGATCTTGCGGACGTGCTCCTCGGCCACCTCGGTCAGTTCGCCGAGACCGTAGAAGCCCACCTCGGTGAGTTCGCCGTCCGCCGGGTGCGGATCGCCGGAGACCCAGTCGCAGCGGAACACGAGATCGAGGTAGTCCACCTGGTCGCCGTTGGCGTAGGTGATGCGCGGCACCTGGTGCACGAGCGCGAGCCGGGTGGCCTTCACCACGACCCCCGCCTCTTCGAGGCACTCGCGCACGGCGGCATCCGCCGGCTCTTCGCCCGGGTCGACGATGCCGGACACGGGCTGCCACGATCCGGTGTCGGCGCGCTTGCCGAGGAGGATCTTCTCGTCTCGGAAGACGATCGCGGTCACGCCGACGAGGGGGAGCGGGTCGTGTCCGATCCGCTCGCGCAGCGACAGGACGAAGTCGGGTGTGGCCATGCTCCCAGCCTAGGCGGCGCGCCTCCCTCCGGCCGGCGTTGTCGGCCGCCCCTCGTAGACTGGAGCCCGTGGCATCCGATTCCTTCGCTCATCTTCACGTCCACAGCGAGTACTCGATGCTCGACGGCGCCGCTCGCATCGGCGCCATGGTGCAGGAGGCGGTGCGGCTCGAGATGCCGGCCATCGCCGTCACCGACCACGGCAACACGTTCGCCGCCTACGAGTTCTACAAGACGGCCAAGGATGCCGGCATCAAGCCGATCATCGGCATCGAGGCGTACGTCACCCCGGGCACCCACCGCAGCGACAAGTCCCGGGTGCGCTGGGGCACGCCGGAGCAGAGCAGCGACGACGTCTCGGGCTCGGGTGCCTACACGCACATGACCCTGCTTTCGGAGACGACCGAGGGCATGCACAACCTCTTCCGGCTCTCGAGCAAGGCCTCGATCGAGGGCTATTACTTCAAGCCGCGCATGGACCGCGAGCTGCTGCAGACGTACTCCAAGGGCCTCATCGCCACCACCGGCTGCCCGTCCGGCGAGGTGCAGACGCGCCTGCGCCTGGGGCAGTACGACGCGGCGCGCGCAGCGGCGGCGGAGTTCCAGGACATCTTCGGCAAGGACAACTACTTCGCCGAGATCATGGATCACGGGCTGTCCATCGAGCGGCGGGTCATGACCGACCTGCACCGCCTCGCGAAGGACCTCGACATTCCGCTCCTGGCCACCAACGACCTGCACTACACCCACCAGCATGACGCGACCAGCCACGCGGCGCTGCTGTGCGTGCAGTCGGGGTCCACCCTCGACGACCCCAACCGGTTCAAGTTCGACGGCGACGGCTACTACGTCAAGACGCCCGCGGAGATGCGGCAGATCTTCCGCGACCACCCCATCGCGTGCGACAACACGCTGCTCATCGCCGAGCGGTGCGACGTCGAGTTCAACACCTCGGCCAACTACATGCCGCGCTACCCGGTGCCCGAGGGGGAGACCGAGGAGAGCTGGTTCGTCAAGGAGGTCGAGAACGGCCTGCACGAGCGGTACCCCGGCGGCATCCCCGACGCGGTGCGCAAGCAGGCCGAGTACGAGACCGGCGTCATCGTCCAGATGGGCTTCCCCGGCTACTTCCTCGTCGTCGCCGACTTCATCAACTGGGCCAAGCGCAACGGCATCCGCGTCGGCCCCGGCCGTGGCTCCGGTGCCGGCTCCATGGCGGCGTACGCGATGAAGATCACCGACCTCGACCCGCTCGAGCACGGGCTGATCTTCGAGCGCTTCCTCAACCCCGACCGCGTCTCGATGCCCGACTTCGACGTCGACTTCGACGACCGTCGCCGCGGCGAGGTGATCCAGTACGTCACCGAGAAGTACGGCGACGAGCGCGTCGCGCAGATCGTCACCTACGGCACCATCAAGGCCAAGCAGGCACTGAAGGATGCCGGGCGGGTGCTCGGCTTCCCGTTCAGCATGGGGGAGAAGCTCACCAAGGCCATGCCCCCGGCGGTCATGGGCAAGGACATGCCCCTGGGCGGCATGTTCGACCCGAAGCACCCCCGTTACAAGGAGGCGTCGGAGTTCCGCTCCGTCATCGAGAGCGACCCCGAGGCCAAGACCGTCTTCGACACGGCGGTGGGGCTCGAGAACTTGAAGCGCCAGTGGGGCGTGCACGCCGCCGGCGTCATCATGTCCAGCGAGCCGCTGATCGACATCATCCCGATCATGAAGCGCGAGCAGGACGGCCAGATCGTCACGCAGTTCGACTACCCGGCGTGCGAGTCCCTGGGCCTGATCAAGATGGACTTCCTGGGGCTGCGCAACCTCACGATCATCGACGACGCGCTGGACAACATCGAGGCCAACCGCGGCGAGAAGGTCGTGCTCGAAGATCTCGCCCTCGACGACCAGGCGGCGTACGACCTGCTGGCGCGGGGTGACACGCTGGGCGTGTTCCAGCTCGACGGCGGGCCCATGCGGTCGCTGCTGCGGCTGCTGAAGCCCGACAACTTCGAGGACATCTCGGCCGTCATCGCCCTGTACCGGCCCGGCCCGATGGGCGCGAACTCGCACACCAACTATGCGCTGCGCAAGAACGGGCTGCAGGAGATCACCCCGATCCACCCGGAGCTCGAGGAGCCCCTCGCCGAGATCCTCAGCACCAGCTACGGCCTGATCATCTACCAGGAGCAGGTCATGGCGATCGCCCAGCGGGTCGCCGGGTTCAGCCTGGGCCAGGCCGACATCCTGCGTCGCGCGATGGGCAAGAAGAAGAAGTCCGAGCTCGACAAGCAGTACGCGGGCTTCCAGGCCGGCATGCACGCGAACGGATTCTCCGACGCCGCCGTCCAGAAGCTGTGGGACATCCTCCTGCCCTTCTCCGACTACGCCTTCAACAAGGCCCACTCCGCCGCCTACGGCCTGGTGTCGTACTGGACGGCGTACCTGAAGGCGCACTACCCGGCTGAGTACATGGCTGCGCTGCTGACGAGCGTGGGCGACGCGAAGGACAAGCTCGCGGTGTACCTCAACGAGTGCCGCCGCATGGGCATCCGGGTGCTGCCGCCGGACGTGCGCGAGTCCATCCGGTACTTCGCCGCCGTGGGAGAGGACATCCGCTTCGGACTGGGTGCGGTGCGCAACGTGGGCACGAACGTCGTCGACGGCATCGTCACCGCCCGCGCCGACGACAATTTCGTCAGCTTCCACGACTTCCTCACCAAGGTGCCGATCCACGTCGCCAACAAGCGCACGGTCGAATCGCTCATCAAGGCCGGTGCGTTCGACTCACTGGGCTCGACGCGCCGCGCGCTCATGGAGATCCACGAGGATGCCACCGAGGCGGCCGTGGATTCCAAGCGGAAGGCCGCGACGGGCGCCATCGGGTTCGACTTCGACAGCCTGTACGACGAGGCCGAGGAGGTCGCGCCCGCCAAGGTGCCCGAGCGTCCGGAGTGGACCAAGAAGGACAAGCTCGCCTTCGAGCGGGAGATGCTCGGTCTGTACGTCTCCGACCACCCGCTGGCGGGGCTGGAGATCCCACTGGCCAAGCACGCCTCGATGTCGATCCACGATCTGCTGGCCTCCGAAGACGTGCAGGACGGCGACCAGGTGACCATCGCCGGTCTCGTCACGAGCGTGCAGCACCGCGTCGCGAAGCAGAGCGGCAACCCCTACGGCATGATCACGGTGGAGGACTTCAACGGCGAGGTCACCGTGATGTTCATGGGCAAGACCTACACCGAGTTCCAGTCGATGCTCGTGGCCGACTCGATCCTGGTCGTGCGCGGCCGCGTGTCGCGTCGCGACGACGGGCTGAATCTGCACGGGCAGTCCGCGTTCTCGCCCGACCTCGGCAGCACCGAGGCATCGGGTCCGCTGACCCTCACCCTGCCCGAGCATCGGGCGACCGAGGCGGTGATCGGAGAGCTCGCGCACGTGCTCACCCGTCACCGCGGTGACACCGAAGTGACGCTGAAGGTGCACAAGGGCGGTGTGGCGAAGGTGTTCGAAGTGCCCATGCATGTTCAGATCACCGCCGACCTCTACGGCGAGCTGAAAGGCCTGCTGGGTCCCCACTGCCTGGGATGAGACCGCTAGCATCGGTACACGCGCCTCGGCGCAACGACGAAGGGAGCACCGTGACCGACGATCGAATCGACGACAGCACCGCTACGACCTCCGACCACAGCACCGATGCGCCGCACGGCGGCGCGACGGCCGAACAGGACACGACCGGGACCCCCGTGCAGTACGGCGTCGGCCCGTTCTCGGTGCGCGAAGTGGCGCTGATCGCGGTGTGGGTCCTCGCCTTCGTCGTGTCGTTCTTCTCGCTGTACCACGACCCGCGACTCGAGGCAGGCCTGGGACTGGGCGGCTCGGTATGGAACGCCGGCCTCGACTGGATCCTCACCATCGGCGTGCCGACGGTGGCGGTCTTCCTCATCGTGCTGCGCCGCTTCTCGCCCGACGGCATCCGCCGGGTCGGCTCGCTCGGCATCGACCAATTCGCCTCGGTCGCCTTCTCGGTGTCGGCGACGGTGTGGCTCGCCGCGCTGTGGACGAACGTCGCGCGGGGTGTGCAGTCCGGCATCTGGCTGAGCAGCTGGGTGGTGTGGGTGGAGTTCTTCCTCATGCTCGCCGGAGTGGTGCTGACGGTGTTCGCCCCGCTCATCCCGGCGCTGGCGGAGGACTTCCAGCACCGCCGCGAAGTGCCCGCGCACCGTAACGCCCGCCCCCTGCGGCCGGTGACCCCCCGTCCGCGGACCCCGCGTCCTGCTTCCTCTCATGAGGCGCAGCCTGCTGACGCGGCCGGCGCCACCCCTCCCGCCGCGGTTCCCGCAGGGTATGCCTCCGCGCCGGGAGGTTCCGCACCGGCGCCCCGGTACGACGTTCCGGCCGATGACGCGTCGCGCGACGCCTCCGCGCCCGCGGGCACCCCTGCCGACGACGTCGCCGCCTTCGGCGAGAACCCCGATGTCGAGCGGTCCTACGACGATGAGCCGTTCGCGTCCGCCGCGGTCGTCGACGACGGGGAAACCGAGGCGGTCATCGTGACCGATTCCGAGGAGGCCGTCATCGTCTCCGCGCCGGACGACGTCGACGAGACCGCCGCACTCTTTGAAGATGCCGGTCCCGCTTCCGCCGCCACCGAGCCGTTCTGGGCCCTTGTGCCGGTCGAGCGCGACGTGGTCGACGACCAGGGGATGCCGCTGTTCCGCATCGGCCCCACGGCGTGGGCGCTCGTCATCGAGGACCGGGACGAGACGTTCGTCGTGCGTCACGAGGACGGCCGGGTCGGCTACCTCCACGACACCTCCGGCGTCACCCGAGGCTGAGCGCCCCGGCTGAAGCGCCTCGTCGCGGGGGCGCCGCGCCCCGGGGGGGGGGGGGGCGACGCGCGCCGGTAATCTGGAGGGATGCTCCGCACCCTCGATCTCCGCGGCCGCGCCCTGTCGCCGGCCGAGCTGCTGGCATCCGTGCCCCGCGCCCAGGCGGCCCGCGCCGAAGCCCTCACCACGGCCGCACAGTTGGTGCATGACGTGGCGGGCCGAGGCGAGGCGGCGCTGCGCGAACAGGCCGAGCGCTTCGACGGGGTGTCCGGTCACGCCGTTCGCGTCCCCGACGCGCACCTGGACGAAGCCCTCGCGACCCTCGACCCGACGGTGCGCGCCGCCCTGGAAGAGGCGATCCGCCGCGTGCGTGAGGCCTCGGCCGCACAGGTGCCCGCGTCCGCGGTCGTCACACCGGCGCCGGGCGCACGCATCGAGCAGCGGTGGCGCCCGGTGCGCCGCGCCGGCGTCTACGTTCCCGGGGGCAAGGCGGTGTACCCGTCGAGCGTCGTCATGAACGTCGTGCCGGCGCAGGTCGCCGGGGTGAGCGATGTCGCCCTGGCCTCGCCGCCGCAGCGTGAGCACGGCGGGCGGGTGCACCCGGTGATCCTCGCCGCAGCGCGGCTGGTCGGCGTCACCGAGGTGTACGCGATGGGCGGCGCCGGCGCGATCGGCGCGTTCGCCTACGGGGTGGAGGACATCGGGCTCGAGCCGGTCGATGTCGTCACGGGGCCCGGCAACAACTTCGTCGCGGCCGCCAAGCGCGCCGTCGCCGGGGTCGTCGGCACCGATTCCGAGGCCGGTGCCACCGAGATCCTGATCGTCGCCGACGACAGCGCCGACCCCGTGCTGGTCGCCGCGGACCTCATCAGTCAGGCCGAGCACGATGAGCAGGCCTCGGCCGTCCTCGTCACCGACTCCGCCGAGCTGGCCGACGCCGTCGCGGCATCCGTCGCCGAGCGCGCGGGGCGCACCCTGCACGCCGAGCGCATCGCGGCGGCCCTCGCCGGCCCGCAGTCGGCGATCGTGCTGGTCGACGACATCGCCGCCGCCACCGCGTTCAGCAATGCGTACGCGCCCGAGCACCTCGAGCTGCACCTCGCCGCCCCCCGGATCGACGACTTCGTCAACGCGGGAGCGGTGTTCGTGGGCGCGGCGTCGCCGGTGAGCCTGGGGGACTACCTGGCGGGAAGCAACCACGTCCTGCCCACCGGAGGCCAGGCGCGCTACGCCGCAGGGCTCTCGGCCTCGACGTTCCTGCGGCCGCAGCAGATCATCACCTACGACCACGACGCCCTGGCCGCCGTGGCCGACGCGATCGTCGCGCTGGCCGACGCCGAGGTGCTCCCCGCACACGGCGAAGCGGTGACCGCCCGGTTCGAGGGTTAGTCTTTCTCTGCCATGCACTGTCCTTTCTGCCGTCATCCCGATTCCCGCGTCGTCGACTCGCGCACCAGCGACGACGGCCTCAGCATCCGCCGGCGGCGGCAGTGTCCCCAGTGCGGCGGACGGTTCTCCACGGTCGAGACGGCGAGCCTCAACGTCATCAAGCGCTCCGGTGTCATCGAGCCGTTCAGCCGCGAGAAGGTCATGTCAGGCGTGCGCAAGGCCTGCCAGGGTCGGCCGGTGACCGAAGGCGATCTGGCGATCCTCGCGCAGAGCGTCGAGGAGGCGGTGCGCCAGACCGGCTCGTCGCAGATCGATACGAACGACATCGGACTGGCGATCCTCGGGCCGCTGCGCCACCTCGACGAGGTCGCCTACCTGCGGTTCGCGAGCGTCTATCAGGCGTTCGACTCCCTCGAGGACTTCGAGGCGGCGATCGCGCAGCTGCGCGCCGATCACGCCGCCGGCGTGATGAGCGCCGCCGCCGCCGCGGACTGACACCCGCAATCGGCGGCTCTAGGCTGGAGGGGATGTATCCGCTCCTCTTCCGCACCGTCCTGTCCCGCATGGATCCCGAGACCGCGCACCACGCGGCGATGACGGTGATCCGCCTGCTCGGCACGCGGCCGCTCGCCCCGCTCGCCCGGCGTCTGACCGCGCCCGCCCCCGAACTGCGCACGCAGGCGCTGGGGCTCACGTTCGATTCCCCGTTCGGGGTGGCCGCGGGCTTCGACAAGGACGTCACCGGCGCCGCGGGCCTGTGGGCGCTCGGCTTCGGCCACGTCGAGGTGGGAACGCTCACCGCTGTGCCGCAGGAGGGCAACCCGCGACCGCGGCTGTTCCGGTTGATCCCCGACCGCGCCGTGGTGAACCGGATGGGCTTCAACAACCATGGCGCGGCGGCGGCGGCATCCCGCCTGCGCGCGCTGCGGCGCCGCTCGAAGCGTGCGGTGCTCGGCGTCAACATCGGCAAGAGCCGCGTCGTCGACGTCGAGGACGCGACCGCGGACTACGTCACCAGCACCCGTCTGCTGGCGCCGCTGGCGGACTACCTGGTCGTGAACGTCTCGTCGCCGAACACCCCGGGTCTGCGTGGACTGCAGGCCGTCGAGACGCTGCGGCCGCTGCTGGCCGCCGTCCGCGAGGCAGCCGGCGACACCCCGCTGCTGGTGAAGATCGCGCCGGATCTGCCCGACGACGAGGTGCAGGCGATCGCACGGCTCGCGGTCGACACCGGCCTTGCGGGGATCATCGCCACGAACACGACGATCTCCCGCGAGGGACTGGTGACGGATGCCGACGTCGTCGCCGCCGCAGGTGCCGGCGGGCTGTCGGGTGCGCCGCTGAAGCAGCGGTCACTCGAGGTGCTGCGGCTGGTGCGCGCGGTCGTCCCCGAGGAGTTCTGCGTGATCTCGGTCGGGGGAGTGGAGACCGCTGTCGACGTGCGTGAGCGCCTGGCGGCGGGAGCGAACCTCGTGCAGGGGTACACCGCGTTCCTCTACCGCGGCCCGCTGTGGGCGCGGCAGATCAACCGCGGTCTCAGGGGTGCTGGCCGCGCTTGACCTGAGGCTTGGGCAGCCGCATGAAGCGCATCTGGATGGTGCGCATCGCCGCATACCAGCCCAGGCCCTTTTCCATGCGGGCGGCACCGAAGCGCTCCTTGGCCGCCTTCTTCACCCGGATCGAGGTGATGATCATGTCGCCGATGACGAACATGATGAAGATCCACAGGCCAACGAACGACCAGTAGGTGATCGCGGCGATCGGGATGAAGGTGAGGACGATGACCAGGAGCATCATCGGCATCACGGCCTCGCCGAGGTGCCAGCCCGCGTCGACGAAGTCACGGGCGAACTTGCGCTGCGGCCCCTTGTCGCGGGCGGGAAGATAACGGTCCTCGCCGTTGGCCATGCCGACGCGGGCCTTCTCGCGGGCGGCGGCGAGTTCGGCCTTCGCGCGGGCGCGGGCCTCTTTGGTGTCGGCGACGAGGGGGCGCTTGCGCGCTGCTTCGCGCTCGGCACGCGACGGGGTGGGGCGGCCCTTACCGGGTCCGGCCTGCTCGGTGGGCGTCGCGAGCGACGAGTCCTTCGGCGCGGGGGTGGGGGTGTTGGCCACGGGGATCCTCTGGATAGTGCGAAAAGCGGGTTGACCTAAGATTACCCGCATGACCTCCGAGCTGTCCCGACCCGATGCGGTGCGTGCCGCCGCCACCGCCGCCGTTCCCGCCGCCCTGGCCGATCTCGGGTCGCTCGTGCGCATCCCGTCGATCGCCTTTCCCGGCTTCGACCCGGCCCAGGTGCGTCGCAGCGCCGAGGCGGTGAAGGAGCTCGCCGAGGGCCTCGGGATCTTCGACCGCGTCGAGATCCGCGACGCGGCCATCCCCGGCACCGACGAGCGGGGGATGCCGGCGGTGCTCGCCACCCGCGCAGCCCGCAACGGCCGCCCCACGATCCTGCTCTACGCGCACCACGACGTGCAGCCGGTCGGTGACGAGTCGCTGTGGGAGTCGACGCCGTTCGAACCCACCGTGCGCGACGGGCGCCTCTACGGCCGCGGCGCCGCCGACGACAAGGCCGGAGTGATGGCGCACATCGGCGCCCTCCGCGCCCTCACCGAGGTTCTCGGCACCGACTTCGATCTGGGCGTCGCCCTGTTCATCGAGGGCGAGGAGGAGGCGGGCTCGCGCTCCTTCGCCGCCTTCCTGCACGACAACGCCGACGCGCTGCGTGCCGACGTCATCGTCGTGGCCGACTCGGGCAACTGGGACTCCCGCACGCCCGCCCTCACGGTGTCGTTGCGCGGCAACGCGCGCTTCACCCTCACGGTGCGCACACTCGACCACGCCTCGCACTCCGGCATGTTCGGCGGCGCCGTGCCCGATGCGATGATGGCGACGATCACGCTGCTGTCGACGCTGTGGGATGCCGACGGCGGCGTCGCCGTCGCCGGGCTGGGTCACCGTAACGCCGAGACCCCCGAGTACGGTGAGGCCACGCTGCGCGACGAGGCGGGACTGCCCGAGGGGGTTTCGCCCATCGGCGGGGGCACGATCCTCAGCCGCATCTGGAACAAGCCGTCCATCACCGTCACCGGCATCGATGCCCCGAGCGTCGTGAACGCCTCGAACACCCTCAGCCCCGAGGTGTCCGTCGTCATCAGCACGCGCGTCGCCCCGGGACAGTCGGCCCAGGAGGCGTACGACGCTCTCGAGGCGCACCTGCGCGCCCACGCGCCCTTCGGCGCCCAGCTGACCTTCTCGGACGTCGACTGCGGCGACGGGTTTCTCGTCGACAGCGACGGCTGGGCCGTCGCCGACGCCCGCGCCGCCCTCGCGGAGGGCTATGGCGTCGACCCGGTCGACATCGGCGTCGGCGGATCGATCCCCTTCATCTCGGACCTGGTGCGGGAGTTCCCCGCCGCGCAGATCCTCGTCACGGGCGTCGAGGACCCGCACGCGCGGGCGCACAGCCCCAACGAGTCGCTGCACCTCGAGACGTTCCGCAACGCCCTCGTGTCGGAGGCGCTGCTGCTGGAGCGTCTCGACGCCCGCACCGCCTGATCCGAGCCCGTTCCCCAGAGGGCAGGCGTAGAATCGTGCCATCTGCCGCCCTCCAGCGGCCCGAACCACGGGAGAGCACATGACCGACACCGCACAGCCCGTCGCCGAGGTCGCCCGCGACCACGGCGTCTCGCTCACCGACGCCGCCGCCGCAAAGGTCAAGAGCCTGCTCGACCAGGAGGGCCGCGACGACCTGCGGCTTCGCGTTGCGGTGCAGCCCGGCGGCTGCTCCGGCCTCATCTACCAGCTCTACTTCGACGAGCGGTACCTCGACGGCGACAAGACCGTCGACTTCGACGGCGTGGAGGTCATCGTCGACGACATGAGCGTCCCGTACCTCGATGGCGCCATGATCGACTTCAAGGACACCATCTCCGAGCAGGGGTTCACCATCGACAACCCCAACGCAGCGGGCAGCTGCGCGTGCGGCGACAGCTTCCACTGATCTGAAGGTTTCGCGAGCGAACGTCCGGCGGCTCCGGTGCTGATCAGCACCGGAAACCCGCCGGACGACGCGTATCAGGACCTGAATGGTTGGCCTGAATCCCGTGTGACCTTGCCCTAGACTGAGTTGGTCATACCCGCGTCCGGAAAGGTGCACCGTGCGATCAAAACGCCGCCTCCGCTGGGCCGTCGTCCCGTTGGGAGCAGTCACGGCGATCACTCTCGCCGCCTGCACGCCTACGGAGCTCAACGGCTATCTCCCCGGCTTCGTGGAGGACGGTACGCCAGCGACCAACCAGGTCGACATGGTCTCCGGCCTCTGGGTCACCTCCTGGATCGTGCTCCTCGTCGTGGGCATCGTCACGTGGGGTCTCATGGGCTGGGCGGCCATCGCCTACCGTCGTCGCCGCGGCCAGACCGGTCTGCCGGTGCAGATGCGGTACAACATGCCGATCGAGATCTTTTACACGGTCGTGCCGCTGATCCTCGTCATGGGCTTCTTCGCCTTCACCGCGCGTGACCAGGCGATCCTCGAGACCCAGTACGACGACCCCGACGTGTCCATCACGGCCATCGGCAAGCAGTGGTCGTGGGACTTCCAGTACAACGCCGAAGACGGCGATGAGGACGACGCCGTCTGGACGATGGGTGTCCAGGCGCAGGCCGCTGCGAACGGTGACATCGACCAGGCCGCCCTGCCGACGCTCTACCTGCCGGTCGACAAGACCGTGAAGATCCAGCTGCAGTCGCGCGATGTGATCCACTCGTTCTGGATCATCGACTTCCTGTACAAGAAGGACATGTACATCGGCAAGGACAACTACTGGTCCTTCACGCCCACCCGCGAGGGCACGTACGCCGGCAAGTGCGCCGAGCTGTGCGGCGAGTACCACTCGATGATGCTCTTCAACGTGGAGGTCGTCAGCGAGGCCGAGTACGACGAATACCTCGAGACCCTGCGCGACGCGGGCCAGACGGGTGACATCAACGAGGCTTACGACCGCCTGCAGAACCTGCCGGGCACCGGGGCATCGTCAGAGGGAGACGACTGATATGGCGACGACGCTCGAGGGCACCGAACGCACCCGCACCACCACCCTTCCTCCCCGCCAGGCCGCGCTTCTGAGCTCGTCCCGCGTGGAGCAGAAGGGCAACCTGATCGTCAAGTGGATCACCTCCACCGATCACAAGACCATCGGGTACATGTACCTGATCGCGTCGGTGCTCTTCTTCCTGCTCGGCGGCGTGATGGCGCTGATCATCCGCGCCGAGCTGTTCGAGCCCGGCATGCAGGTCGTGCCGACCATGGAGCAGTACAACCAGCTGTTCACGATGCACGGCACGATCATGCTGCTGATGTTCGCGACGCCGCTGTTCGCCGGCTTCGCCAACGCGATCCTGCCGCTGCAGATCGGTGCGCCCGACGTGGCGTTCCCGCGTCTGAACGCCTTCGCCTTCTGGCTGTTCCTCTTCGGGTCGCTCATCGCGATCTCGGGCTTCCTCACCCCGCAGGGCGCGGCATCCTTCGGATGGTTCGCGTACCAGCCGCTCGCCAACGCGAGCTTCTCGCCGGGCGCGGGCGGAAACCTGTGGATGCTCGGCCTGGGCATGAGCGGCTTCGGCACGATCCTGGGTGCGGTGAACTTCATCACCACGATCGTGACGATGCGCGCCCCCGGTATGACGATGTGGCGCATGCCGATCTTCACCTGGAACACGCTGATCACGAGCATCCTGATCCTGATGGCGTTCCCGGTGCTGGCCGCGGCCATCCTGTCGGCAGCCTCGGACCGCATCCTCGGCTCGCACATCTTCGACCCGCAGAACGGCGGCGTGCTCCTCTGGCAGCACCTGTTCTGGTTCTTCGGTCACCCTGAGGTGTACATCATCGCGCTGCCGTTCTTCGGCATCGTCTCGGAGATCTTCCCGGTGTTCAGCCGCAAGCCGATCTTCGGATACAAGACGCTCGTCTACGCCACCATCGCCATCGCTGCGCTGTCGGTCGCCGTCTGGGCGCACCACATGTACGTCACCGGTGCCGTGCTGCTGCCGTTCTTCGCGCTCATGACGATGCTGATCGCGGTGCCGACAGGGGTGAAGATCTTCAACTGGATCGGCACGATGTGGCGAGGGTCGATCACCTTCGAGACCCCCATGGTCTTCGCGCTCGGCTTCCTGGTGTCGTTCGTCTTCGGTGGTCTCACCGGCGTCATCCTGGCGTCGCCGCCGCTGGACTTCCATCTGTCCGACTCGTACTTCGTGGTCGCGCACTTCCACTACGTGGTCTTCGGCACCGTCGTGTTCGCGATGTTCGCCGGCTTCTACTTCTGGTGGCCCAAGTGGACCGGCCGCATGCTCAACGAGCGTCTCGGCTACGTGCACTTCTGGTTGCTGTTCATCGGCTTCCACATGACGTTCCTCGTCCAGCACTGGCTGGGTGTCGACGGCATGGTCCGCCGCTACGCCGACTACTCGGCCGCCGACGGCTGGACCTGGGAGAACCAGGTTTCCACCGTGGGTGCGATGATCCTCGGAATTTCGATGCTGCCGTTCTTCCTGAACGTGTGGATCACCGCCCGCAAGGCGCCGCGCGTCACGGTCAACGACCCGTGGGGCTACGGCGGATCGCTGGAGTGGGCCACGAGTTGCCCGCCGCCGCGCCACAACTTCACGTCGATCCCGCGCATCCGCAGCGAGCGGCCCGCATTCGACCTGAACCACCCTGAAGCGGCCGTGCCCGTGGGCGTCGGACCGGCGAAGGATGCCCCCGATGCGCCCGTTGTCGACGTCAACGAGGGAGAGGTGAAGTAGGCATGAAGACGAACGTCAACCTCTGGTGGCTCCTCGCGGTCTTCTTCCTGATCGTCGCCGTCGTCTACACGGGGTGGAACATCATCGCCCACCCCAGCCTCCCGTGGAACCAGGCCATCGAGTGGGTCGGCACCGTGGCGCTGTTCTTCTCGGTGTTCATGGCCGCTCTCATCGGCTTCTACGTGAGCCGCGTGCACAAAGCCCAGGGCGGCGAGCTGCCCGAGGACATCCTCACGGCCGACATCGATGACGGTGACCCTGAGCTGGGCGAGTTCAGCCCGTGGTCGTGGTGGCCCATCGTGCTGGCCTTCTCGGCTGCGCTGGCCATGATCGGCTTCGCCGTGGGCACGTTCATGATCCCGATCGGCCTGGCCGTGTTCGTGGTCGCCCTCGTGGGCTGGGTCTTCGAGTACTACCGCGGCTACTTCGCCCGCTGATCATCCTCATGCCGGCTCGCCTCAGAGCCGCCGCCGTCTCGGACGTCGGTGAGTTCCGCACCGTCAACCAGGATGCCGCCTTCGCGGCATCCTGGGGTGCGGGCGTCGCCGACGGCGTCGGTGGCGGCCCTGCAGGCGATTTGGCGTCTGCGGCGCTGCTCCATCGCCTCGTGGTGGGCGCCGGTCCCATGCGTGACGCGGAGCAGCTGGCGGAGCGCGTGCGCTGGGCGAACTGGGACATCGGCGCCCATGCGCGCCGCGATCCCGCCCTCGTCGGCATGGCGACCACCTTCACCGGGCTGTGGCTGAGCGAAGCCGGCTCGCTGCTCCTCGCCCATACGGGGGACTCCCGCGCCTATCTGTGGCGCGACGGCGCTCTCAGCCGGCAGACCCGCGACGACTCCCTGGTGCAGGCGCTGGTGGACCAGGGGATCCTCAGTGCCGAGGAGGCCGCCGTCGATCCGCGCCGCAACATCATCACCGCCTCGCTCGGAGGTGGCGAGGAAGACGTCATCAGCGTCGCCGAGCTCGAACCGGTCGCGGGCGATCGCTGGCTGCTGTGCAGCGACGGCGTGAGCGACTACGTGCCGTTCGACGAACTCGCCCGCCTTCTCGAGCTCGCACCGACCCCTGAGCGGGCAGCGGAGTGGGTCGTGCGGGTGGCGCTGGATGCCGGCACCCGCGACAACGCCACGGCGGTCGTCTGCGACGTGAGCACGGCGCCCAGCGGCACCGTGGCGGATGCTTCCGTGCGTTTCGCTGGCGCCGCCACCGCGCGGTTCGCCGAAGGGCTCGAGAGCGCCTGACACGGCTCACCGTCCGCGCGCGGTCGTGTCCGTCGTGATCAGCGCACCACCGTGGTGAGCGGATCGAGCGTACGGGGGAGCGGACCGTCGTCGTTCTCGATCGGCTGCCCCTCGCGCGCCCAGTACTCGTAGCCGCCGATCATCTCGCGCACACGGAAGCCTGCGGCGGCGAATTCCCGGGCGCCGCGCGTGCCGGCGTTGCACCCGGGACCCCAGCAGTAGACGACGACGGGCACGGCGCTGTCGAGTTCGCCGCGTGCCCGTGCGGGGATGTCCCGGTAGGGGAGGTGGATCGCTCCCGGAATGCGGCCCTGCGCCCATGCGGCGTCGCTGCGCACATCCACCAGGACGAAGCTGTCTCCGGCGCGCTGCGCGGCGTAGACGTCGGACGGGTCGGTCTCGTGGGCCAGTCGCGCGGAGAAGTGGGCGTGGGCGTCGGGGGAGGTCATGGGTCGACGCTAGGGGGTCGCGGGCTCGACGGACGAGCAGGCGAACGGCCAGGAGGCGGCGGAATCCTGCCTGCGCCGGCGACGACGAAGGCCCCGGTGCGGACACCGGGGCCTTCGGTCTGCGGGCTGCGCCCGGGTTACTTCTTCGTGTCGTCGTCCTTCTCGGGGACGATCACGTTCGAGGGCCGGTTGGCCGTCTCGCTGTTGTGACCGTCGTCGATCGGGTGGAGGGGAGCGTCGGGCACGCCCGCGCGGTCGTGGGCGCCCTGCAGCTCGGCGACCTCTTCCTCCTCGATGTGGTCGAGCGAGTGGTGCTGGTGCTCGAGCGCCGCGTCCAGCTCGGTCTGGGTGAGCGGGGTGAGACGGTCCTCGAAGAACCAGCGCGACAGCGAGGCGCGCAGGTTCTCGTGCCACGGGATGCGGCCCTTGTCGTTGGGGCGCACGACCAGCGGTGCCTGCGTCTCGTAGTCCACGAGCTTGACGCGCTCGTACTCGTCGACGGGCTGGTGGACCTCGATGTACTCGCCGCCGGGGAGGCGCACGATGCGACCGGACTCGTAGCCGTGAAGGACGATCTCGCGGTCCTTCTTCTGGAGCGCGATGGCGATGCGCTTGGTGACGAAGTAGGCGAGCACCGGTCCGACGATCAGCAGCGCCTGCAGGGCGTGGATGACACCCTCCATCGTGAGATGGAAGTGCGTCGCGATGAGGTCGGACGAGGCTGCGGCCCACAGCACCGCGTAGAACGTGACACCGGCGGCGCCGATGGCGGTGCGGGTGGCGGCGTTGCGGGGACGCTGTGCGATGTGGTGCTCGCGCTTGTCGCCGGTGATCCACGCCTCGAGGAAGGGGTAGATGGCGACCAGCAGGATGAAGACGACCAGCACGCCGAGCGGCAGGATGATGTTCCACGACCACGTGCGATCGAGGAAGACCGACTCGAGGTGCGGCGGGACCAGGCGCAGCGCGCCGTCGGCGAAGCCGATGTACCAGTCGGGCTGGGTTCCTGCGGACACCGGCGACGGGTCGTACGGACCGTAGTTCCACACCGGGTTGATCGTGAACAGCGACGCGATCAGCACGATCACACCGAAGGTGACGAAGAAGAACCCGCCCATCTTCGACATGTAGACGGGGACCATCGGGTAGCCCACGACGTTGCTGTTCGTGCGGCCGGGGCCGGCGAACTGCGTGTGCTTGTTGATGATCATGAGCATGAGATGCAGCGCCAGCAGTGCCACCAGGATGGCGGGCAGCAGCAGGATGTGCAGCACGTACAGGCGGCCGACGATGTCGACACCCGGGAACTCGCCGCCGAACAGCAGGAACGACGTCCATGTGCCGATCAGCGGGATTCCCTTGACCATGCCGTCGATGATGCGCAGGCCGTTGCCCGAGAGCAGGTCGTCGGGGAGCGAGTAGCCGGTGAAGCCCTCACCCATGGCCAGGACGAACAGCACGAAGCCGATCACCCAGTTCAGCTCGCGCGGCTTGCGGAACGCACCGGTGAAGAACACGCGGAGCATGTGCACGCCGATGCCGGCGACGAACACCAGCGCAGCCCAGTGGTGGATCTGGCGCACCAGCAGGCCGCCGCGGATGTCGAAGGACAGCCGCAGGGTCGACTCCAGCGCGGCGGACATCTCGATGCCGCGCATGGGGGGATAGGCGCCGTAGTAGTGGGTCTCGACCATCGACGCCTGGAAGAAGAACGTCAGGAAGGTACCCGAGATGAGCACGACGACGAAGCTCCACAGAGCGATCTCGCCGAGCATGAACGACCAGTGGTCGGGGAAGATCTTGCGTCCGAGCTCCTTGACCAGGCCCGAGATGCTCGTGCGCTCGTCGAGGTAGTTGGCCGCACCCGCGACGAAACGACCGCCCAGCGGCTTCTCGTCGGAGTTCTTCGGCCTCTCGGTCGTTTCCTCAGTGACAGTTGCGGTGCTCAATGACGCTCCCAGAAGCTCGGGCCGACCGGCTCGGTGAAGTCGCTGCGGGCGACGAGGTAGCCCTCGTCGTCGACCATGATGGGCAGCTGCGGCAGCGGACGGGCCGCGGGGCCGAAGATGACAGCCGCGCCGTCGGAGACGTCGAACTGCGACTGGTGGCAGGGGCACAGCAGGTGATGGGTCTGCTGCTCGTAGAGCGCAACGGGGCAACCGACGTGCGTGCAGACCTTGGAGTACGCGACGATGCCGTTGTACGACCAGTCACGGCGCTCCGGGGTCTCCTTGAGCTGCTCGGGGAGCAGACGCACCAGCAGCACGATGGCCTTGGCCTTCTCCTCGAGATAGCCGTCGTGGTGGCTCATGGTCGCGAGCGACTCGGGGATCACCTGCACGGCGGAGCCGAGGGTCAGGTCGGCGGCGCGGATCGGCAGACCACTGGGGTCGTGCGCGAGACGCTCGCCCTTCTTCCACATGGTGTGGCTGAGCAGGTAGACCGGGTCGCCGGCGTGCGGGTGCTCGGGGCTGCTCTCCGGGGCGAGGCCGCGGAAGAGCGTGATACCGGGCACCACGGATGCCACGACGGCGGCGATCAGCGAGTTGCGGATCATCGCGCGGCGGCCGAAGCCGGACTCCTCGTTCGCCTCGCGGAAGACCTCGACAGCAGCCTCGCGGGTGCTGTCACGGCCGCGGGTGGCGTGACGGGGCTCGATGAACTCCTTGTCCGACATGATCGCCTTGGACCAGTGGATGGCGCCGATGCCGATCGCCAGGAGTGCCAGGGCGATACCCAGACCGATGAAGAGGTTGTTGTTGCGGATGTCGATCATCTGCCCGCTCTCGATCGGGAAGATCATGTAGGCGGCGACCGCCCAGATGCTCCCGGCGAGGGACAGATAGAACAGGGTGTAGACCGTGCGCACGGCCCGCTGCATGGCGGCGGGGTCCTTGTCGGTGACGCGCGCGCGGTGCGGCGGCAGTCCGGGGTTCTGCACGGGGTCGGAAACCGCGACCGCGAGCCCCGGGGAGGGCTTCCAGGAAGCCCTCTCGTGCTCGAGCGCGTCGTCCTCGTGTGTCATGGTGCTCCTCGTGCGTTCCGTGATGCTGTGTCAGTGATCGATCAGTTCGACTTCGCCGTGATCCACACGGTGAGGGCGATGAGGCTGCCGATACCGAAGATCCAGATGAAGAGACCCTCCGAGACGGGGCCGAGCGAGCCGAGGGAGAAGCCGCCGGGCGACGGGTTCTCCTGCATGTACATCAGCGCGGAGATGATGTCGCGCTTCTCGTCGGTGCTGAGGGTCATGTCGTTGAAGACCGGCATGTTCTGCGGTCCGGTGACCATCGCCGCGTAGATGTGCAGCGCGCTGGTGTCGGTCAGGGGGGGAGCGTACTTGCCCTCGGTGAGGGCACCGCCGGCCGCGGCCACGTTGTGGCACATGGCGCAGTTGATGCGGAAGAGCTCGGCACCGTTGGAGACGTCGCCGTCGCCGTCGATGATGTTCGCGTCGGGGTACGTGGGGCCGGGGGCCACCGACTGCGTGAAGGCGGCGATCGCCTCGATCTGCTCCTGCGTGAACTGGACGGGCTTCTGCGGCGCCTGCGGTCCCTGCATCTGCAGCGGCATGCGACCTGTGGCCATCTGGAACTCGACGGAGAGCTCGCCGACGCCGTACAGCGACGGGCCGTTCTCGGAGCCCTGCAGGTCGAGACCGTGGCAGGTGGCGCAGTTCGCCTGGAAGAGCTTCTTGCCGTCTTCGACGGTGAGGGTGGAGGCGACGGTCTGCGGCTCGGCCGCGGCGACCGCTGCGGAGGCTCCGGCGTAGACGCCGCCGGTGACCAGCAGGCCGATGCCGATGAGAGCGGCGGCGGCCCAGGGGCTGCGGCGTCCGTTCGGGCGACGGGAGGTGTGTCGTGCCATGTCGGTTTTCAGCTCGCTCTCAGCTTACGAAGGGCAGCAGGTAGATGACGGCGAACAGCACGATCCACACGACGTCGACGAAGTGCCAGTAGTAGGAGACCACGATCGCGGTGGTCATCTCCTTGCGGCCGAAGTTCTTGACGGCGTACGCGCGGCCGATCACCAGGAGGAAGGCGATGAGCCCGCCGGTGACGTGAATGGCGTGGAATCCGGTGGTGATGTAGAAGGCCGACGCGTAGGGGTCCGCGCTGATCGGCAGGCCCTCGGCGACGAGGGTGGCGTACTCCCAGATCTGACCGGAGACGAAGACGGCGCCCATGACGAACGTGAGGAAGAACCACTCGACCATGCCCCACTTGCGCACGTTCCAGAGGCTGCCGGTGCGGTAGGACTGGAAACGCTCGGCGGCGAACACGCCCGCCTGGCACGCGAACGACGACATCACGAGGATGAACGTGTTGATCGCTGCGAAGGGGACGTTCAGGATCTCGGATCGCTCGGCGAACAGCTCAGGCGAGGTGCTGCGCAGCGTGAAGAAGATCGCGAAAAGGCCGGCGAAGAACATGACTTCGCTGCCGAGCCAGACGATGGTGCCGACAGCGACCGGGTCTGGTCGCTTGACCGACCGCATGGCCTGGGGATAGCTCGTAGAGGTGCTCGTCACACATTCATTATGGCTGAAAGTGGCCCGTGAGTTTCGCATCGAAGAGCCGAGTGTGGCCCGAATGTTGGTTAGGCCACCCTAACAAGCCGTCGGAATCCGCTGGTCGCGCCAGGATAGGATCGTCCCTCATGGCGGAGCTCACTTCTTGGCCCGAAATCCTCACCACGCTTCTCGATGACCGCGACCTCAGCGTGTCCGAGTCGACATGGGCGATGCGACAGGTGATGACCGGCGCGGCGAGTCCCTCGCAGCTCGCCGGTTTCCTCGTCGCGCTCAGGGCGAAGGGGGAGACGATCGACGAGATCGTCGGCTTCCGCGATGCGATCCTCGAAGCGGCGGTGCCGCTGCCGGTGCCCGCGGCGGTGCTCGACATCGTCGGCACCGGTGGCGACCGGTTCGGCACGGTGAACATCTCCACGATGTCGGCGATCGTGGCCGCGGCATCCGGGATCCCCGTCGTCAAGCACGGCAACAAGGCGGCGAGTTCGAAGTCGGGGTCCTCGGACGTGCTGCGGGCGCTGGGGGTCGACCTCACGCTGTCGCCGCAGGCTGTCGCCGAGACGCTCGAGCGCACCGGCATCACGTTCGCGTTCGCCTCCGCCTTCCACCCGGGCTTCCGCCACGCGGCGGCCACGCGCGGCGAGCTGGGCGTGCCGACGGTGTTCAACTTCCTGGGCCCGCTGTGCAACCCGGCGCGCGCCGAGGCCAATGCCGTCGGCGTGGCCCAGCTCGACCGCGTGCCCCTGATCACGGGGGTCTTCCGCACGCGCGGCGCGACCGCACTGGTCTTCCGCGGCGACGATGGCCTCGACGAGCTGACGACCACCGGGCACAGCCGCCTGTGGGAGATCAGCCTCGGCGACGTGCACGAGCACGACCTGGACCCGCGCGACCTCGGCATCCCGCTGGCGGACATCGACGATCTCCTGGGCGGCGAGCCCGAGCACAATGCAGAGGTGGTGCGCCGCACGCTCGACGGCGAGACCGGCGCGGTGCGCGACATCGTGCTGCTCAACACCGCCGCCGGCATGGTCGCCTACCGGCTCTCGCTCGACCCGACGCAGGTGCAGCGGCCCATTCTGGAGCGGCTCGCGGAGGCGAAGGCTGCCGCAGCGGACGCCATCGACTCGGGCGCGGCGGCCGCCACCCTGCAGGCGTGGGTCGGTGCGACGCAGGTGCTCGCGGGCTGAGACGTTTACTTCCGGCCCGGCGGGTCGGCGGGGGAGCGCGCTCACGATACGTTGAGGTTTCATCCCGTCACTTCTAGGAGAAACCTCCCATGTCGAACGCACCGGCCACCACGGCCGACACCATCGAGCCCCCCGTCCGCAAGACCGGTCTCATCAAGGCAGCAGGCATCGTCGGCATCCTCGGTGGCATCGCGCTGATCGTCGTCGGCCTGGTGGTCTGGATCATGGTCTCCAGCCAGCTGCGCGCCGAGAACATCACGATCCCCGACGACGCGATGGCCTTCCAGGGCCAGACCGTCGCAGGGCCGTTCACCGCCTTCGTGCAGGCCGACATCATCCAGCACCACGCGCTGCAGGCCAGCGACGGCATGACCTACGCCGAGCTCGACAAGGAGGACCCGGTGCGGGCGACGATGATGAACGCATCGTTCCTGCGTGCCTCGCTGTTCACCTCGGTCGTCTCGTTCGGCGTCTCGGCCTTCGCGATGGGCGTCGGCGTGCTGTCGATCATCTTCGGCTGGGCGATCCACCGCCTCGCCTCGGTTCCGGTCGTCGTGAAGCGGTCGTCGGTCGCCTCGGTCTGACCTTCTGGCGCTACGGGCCCGCACCACGTCGGTGCGGGCCCGTACTCTGTCGCCATGCATCCGTATGACGCGCTGAGTGAGATCGCCTCGCTGCTCGAGCGCGAGCGCGCCTCCCGCTACCGGTCGAAGGCGTTCCGCGCTGCCGCGGCTGCGATCGAGGGCCTCGACGACGCCGAGCTGCGTGACACCGCGGCGCTGCGGCGGCGCAAGGGGATCGGCGATTCGACCTTCGCCGTCATCCAGGAGGCCCTCGCAGGCGACGTTCCGGCCTATCTCGCCGAACTGCGCGAGAGCGCCGGCGTCGCACCCGTGGGCTCGGGCCTGCGGGCGCTGCTGCGTGGCGACCTGCACAGCCACTCCGACTGGTCGGACGGCTTGACGTCGATCGACCTCATGGCCCAGGCCGGCCGTGCACTGGGCCACGAGTATCTGGCCCTCACCGACCATTCGCCGCGCCTGCGGGTGGCCAACGGGCTGTCGGCGGAACGGCTGCGCGAGCAGCTCGCCCTGCTCCCGGAGTTCAGCGGTGAGGGGTTCACCCTGCTCAGCGGCATCGAGGTCGACATCCTCGACGACGGTGCGCTCGACCAGCAGGAGGATCTCCTCGCCGATCTCGACATCGTGGTCGCGTCGGCGCATTCGAAGCTGCGAATGGAGCGGGGCCCGATGACGCGCCGCCTCGTCGCCGCGGCATCCGACCCTCAGGTGGACGTTCTCGGCCATGTGACCGGCCGGCTCGTCGAAGGCTCGCGCGGCACGCGCCCGCCGTCGCAGTTCGATGCCCGCGCGGTGTTCACCGCCTGCGCCGAGCATGGGGTGGCGGTGGAGATCAACTCCCGCCCGGAGAGGCAGGACCCGCCCGATGACCTGCTTGCGCTCGCGCTCGAGCTCGGATGCCTGTTCTCGATCGACTCCGACGCCCACGCGCCCGGGCAGCTCTCCCTGATCGATCACGGCGCGGCGCGGGCCGAGCGCGCAGGGGTGCCCGCCGACCGCATCGTCACGACGTGGCCGCTGGATCGTCTGCGGGAGTGGACCGGCCGGCGGCGCTGAACCGCGCGGGTCTCAGCCGCGGGTGGCGAGCGCGTCCAGGGCGCGCGTCATCGAGGTGCCGAGCCCCCACCGTTCGGCGAACGCCTGTGCCGCCTCGCGCGCCGCGGCATCCGGTGCGCGCAGCCGCGACGCGGGGGCCGCGATGGCGAGGTCGGTGACGACCTTCACCACCGTCGGGGCGACGTCGAGGTAGTCGGCGGCGGCGAGGATGCGGCTCGCGACGGTGGCGGACATCCCCTCGCTCGCGGCGGCGGCGGCCCGGATGCCCTCGAGGTCCCCGTGCGCGGCGAGCAGCGTCGCGGCGGTCTTCTCGCCGATTCCGGCGACCCCCGGCAGGCCGTCGGAGGCGTCGCCGCGCAGCGTGGCGTAGTCGGCGTACTGGGTCGGCAGGATGCGGTACTTGGTCACGACGGTCGCATCGGTGACGACTTCGAGGTTGCTCATGCCGCGGGCGGTGTAGATCACCCGCACGCCGCGGGCGTCGTCGACGAGCTGGAAGAGGTCGCGGTCGCCGGTGACGATGTCGACCGGCATGGTCGCCCGGGTCGCGAGCGTGCCGATGACGTCGTCGGCCTCGTGGTCGGCAAGCCCGACGACCGGGATGCCCAGCAGGGCGAGGGCGTCGCGAATCACCGGGATCTGCGCCTCCAGCGGGTCGGGCACCTGCTCGACGTCGGGCGCTCCGGTGACCGTTTCGGCGACGCGGTGCGTCTTGTACGTCGGGATGAGGTCGACGCGCCACTGCGGACGCCAGTCGTCATCCCAGCAGGCGACCATGTCGGTCGGGTCGTAGGTCGTCGTGAGCTTGGCGATCATGTCGAGCAGCCCGCGCACGGCGTTGATGGGAGTTCCGTCGGGGGAGCGCACCTTGTCGGGCACGCCGTAGAACGCGCGGAAGTACAGCGACGCGGTGTCGAGCAACATGAGGCGGTCAGTCACGGGCTCATCCTGGCACGGGCGCCGATCGGTCGGAGCGGATGTCGGAGGCTGCCGGCAGGCTTCGCGCATGACATTCGCGAACACCGGCACCCTGGGGACGATCCCGGGCAAGCGCGACGAGCTGGTCGCCCTGCTCACGCGCCCCTCCGCCGACCTTGCCGCCGTCGGCTGCCTGCTCTACGAGGTCGGCATCTCCGAGGAGGAGCCGGACACGGTCTTCGTGGTCGAACTCTGGACATCGGCCGACGCCCACCGGGCATCGCTCGATCTGCCGTCTGTGCGGGCAGCGATCTCCGAAGCCCGTCCCTTGCTGTCCGGCGCGATGGGTGGGCAACGATTCGAGGTCGTCGGCTCGCCGCTGCGCAGCGGGGCGGAGTAACGGCGCATGTAGGTTGTCGCCATGCTCATGTCGGCTCTCACGCTCCGCACCGCTGTCGGCCTGGTCGCGCTGTATGGTCTCGCCGCCCTCTCGGGGGCGTCGATCCTGGTCGCTCAGGTCGTGAACGGGCGCGACGGCTTCGGGGTCATCGCCGGGGCGGGGATCCTCTTCGTGTCCGGTGTTCTCACCGTCCGGTACGCGCGCGCCGCGATGGAGCTGCGTGGGGCCGTGCGGCCAGAGGGGTAGACCCCGTCAGCAGCCGGGACCCGCGGGGTTCTCGATGCAGGTGCGGTCGACGAGTGCGGTGAGCACCTCCACCACCCGCACGTCGTACCCGCCTGTGGTCGCATCGACGAATCCCGGCACCTCGCGCCAGGTGCCGGTGCCGAAGTCGACCGCGGCGGCGTAGCGGACGGTGACGGATGCCGTGTAGGTGCCGCGCTGGGCGTAGGCGTGGCTGGTCGGCGTCTGGGTGAACTGCGCCTGCCCCAGCTGCGGCCAGGAGGCGCCGCCGGACCGGGTGGCGCGCACGGTGCCGTCGCCGTAGTCGAACACGAAGGATGCCGGGACGAACCTCACCGTCACGGGCAGGTCGAACAGCTCACCGGTGAGCTGCTGCTCGGTCGCCGAAGCGACGAAGTTCGCCGCCATGCCGCGCACGGCGATGCCCGCCGGCTCGCCGGAGAACGACGGTCGCGCCGGCGTGAACGACGCGAGGTCGCTGATCGTGACCTCGGGCGGCGTCCACACCGTGTAGGTGCCACGGCACCCGACGACCGGATTGCACGTGGGCGCGGGTGCCGGCGCGGGTGCAGGAGCGGGCGGTTCAGGCCGGATGCCGCTCCCGCCGCCCCCGCCTCGGCCACCGCCGGCCCCGCCCTCGCCGTAGGAGCCGCCGACCTCGACCGACCCGCCGGTGTTGGTCACGTCGCAGTTTCCGCCCCACGTCCCGGCGTGACACGGATTCGAACCGCCACCCGTGGCGGACCCTGCCACGAGCATGAGAACTGCGAGCGTTGCTCCTAGCTG
The DNA here is from genome assembly GCF_030246945.1 of Microbacterium sp. zg-Y1090. Classification (NCBI taxonomy): domain Bacteria; kingdom Bacillati; phylum Actinomycetota; class Actinomycetes; order Micrococcales; family Microbacteriaceae; genus Microbacterium; species Microbacterium wangruii. The sequence goes on along the minus strand of NZ_CP126742.1, from coordinate 2,010,007 downwards.
CATGCTGGCTCGCCCTCGCGCCCCGAGATGAGCGAGATGCTCCACCCCGTGGGGGTCTCCCCGACCTCCAAATCGAGGAGCAAAGACTGGACGTCTCTCCGGTCCGGCGCCACAACGGACTCGTTGGACGGATTGACAAGAGTCACCTGCGAGACGTCCACGCAGACGGCGACCTCGACGCCATCGGGTGCGTCCTCACTGCTCCGCGCCTCCACGACGGTCGGGGTGCTCACGCCGCCGACGGTCAGTCCCTCGGCATGCATCTGCGAGAACGACTGGCGGGAAGCCGCATTCGCCTCTCCCGTCGTCCACGCGTACACGGCCTCGAACGTCGCCGGGTCGCTCAGATCCACCTGGTTCAGGGCGTCGACGTACGCGCGGTACGTCTCCTCGGCGGCGGCGAACGCGTCCGCCTCGCTCGCGAAGGCCGTGGAAGTGGGCGTGGGCGTGGGAGCGGGTTGCGGCTCGGGCGTGCAGGCCGTCAGCAGGGCGACGATCACGGCCGCACCCACCGCAGCGACGACGCTCCGTGAGTTCATGCGCACACGCTACCGGCCAGGCGCGGCGCGGCATCCGGTTATCCACAGCAGGCGGCTAGCGCCGACGCTGCACGAGATCGCCCACGGCGGCCGACGCCCGGTCGAGCGCGATCACCCCGATCGCGATCACGGCGATCACCACGACGACCTGCACGATGCCGAGGGCGACGCCTCCGGGTCCGAGGGCGTCGATGTCGAGGAAGGGGTACGGGAACCGGTCGGCGATGGTGGGGAACAAGACACCGCGCGCCAGGGTGACCACGGCGTAGGCGGCGGGGTACAGCAGCCACAGCGCGGCATCCCGCCAGCGCACCGCGCGCCGCGGGCCGAACAGCAGCCAGTCCACGAGCACCATGGCCGGCACGACGTAGTGCAGCAGGAACAGTGAGCGGTTCGCCAGCGCGGTGTCGGGGTCGGCGACGACGAGCCCGGGCAGCGGGTTTGCGCCGAGGTTCAGCAAGACGTGGGAGACCAGAGCCGTGGTGAGGATCCAGGTGACCACGCCACCGCGCAGTCGCGGGGCGGGGGCGTCGGTGGTGCCGCGCCGCAGCATCCAGTACAGGGCGCCGGCGACGTAGGCGAAGACGATCACGTTGCTCTGGATCGTGAAGAACACCAGACGGTGGTTGCCGGTCGACAGCCCCACCAGGCAGGCGGCGAGCGTCGCGACCCGCCACCAGAACTGCGGGCTGCGTACGACGTGCGCGCTGTTCGCTGCGGTCACGGTGCTCCTCACGATGCGGCTGCGCCTGAACGCTAGGCCGGGGGAGGAGAGGTGTCAAAGCGGTGCGAGACTGGCAGCACCATGCGTGACGACCAGCCTTGCCCCTGCGGAAGCGGTGCGGCGCTCGCCGCCTGCTGCGGCCGGTACCTCGGCGGCATCCCCGCACCGACACCCGAAGCCCTCATGCGCTCGCGCTACACCGCCTTCGCCGTCGGCGATGCCGCGTATCTCGCGCAGACCTGGCATCCCGGCACCCGTCCCGAGAACCTCGACCTCGAACCCGGTCTGCGGTGGCGCGGGCTCGAGATCGTCTCGGCCGAGGCGGGGGACAAGCGCGGAACCGTGGAGTTCCGCGCGTCGTGGAGCCAGGGCGGCGCGCGCGGCGTGCTGCACGAGCGCAGCCGGTTCGTGCGTCAGAGCGAGCGCTGGTGGTACCTCGACGGGGTCATCGACCCGCCGGTCACAGCGGGTCGGTGATCGCCTGATGCACGCGGCGCAGGTCGACGAGGATCGAGCCGATCAGCGCCCAGTTGCCCGACGAGGGGGTCTGGATCTGCAGCGGCCGCGTCAGCGCGGGCTCCTCGTCGGGGGCGACCATGTCGTCGGGGGCGCTCGTGAGAAGGCGCAGGTCGTGGGCCGCCCGGCGCAGCTGCTCGGCGATCGCCGGTGACGCCGGCTCGCGGGCGAGGTCGTCGGGTCCGTGGTCGCGGACGGCCCTCGTCATGCCGATGACCTGGATCACGATGCCGGAGAAGCGCTCCAGCAGATCCTGCAGCTGCGCCAACTGGTCGCGGTAGCGCGGCGCCCGCGGGTTGAGGGTGAGGGCGTCGGTCGCCGCCTTCATGGCGGTCGTCGCCGCCTCGCGCATGGGCCGCAGCAGCCGCGCCGTCAGCAGCATCCCTTCGAGCTCCTGCGCGGAGTGCTTGTTCTCGAACGCCTCGGCGAGCCGGTCGAGCGTCGCGGCGATCTCCAGCCCCAGCGCGTCCACGCGCTCGCGCGCTTCTGCGACGGGGACGGTGGGGGCGAGCGCCACGCTCACCGTCAGCCCGATGAGCGCGCCGATGATCGTCTCGACGATGCGGGCGCCGGCGTACCCCGGTGTCGACACGCCCAGAGCCAGCACGAGGATCGCGCTGATGACCGTCTGGTTGCTGACCCCCGGGGTCATGCGCAGAATCCACGCGAACAGCAGAGCGGTCACGATCGCCGCCGGCACGACCCACGGCTGCGTCCCGAAGGCGAGTCCCAGAGACGAGCCGATCGCGACACCCGCGGTCACCCCGACGCTGCGCTCGACGGCCTTGGTCGCCGACTGGTTGGCGCTCGGCTGCACGATCAGCAGTGCCGCGATGGAAGCGAACACCGGCGGCGAACCGGGGAGGATCGCTCCCGTGATCACCCACGCCGCGACCGTCGCCAGCGCCGCCTTCGACAGCAGCACGAGCGGCAGCCGGCGGTCGGCGCGCACAGCTGAGGCGAAGCGGAATGACACGGGCACGCGCACCACGCTAGGCCGCGGGGCGTCGCGGCGTCAGTGCGAGGGCCGGGAATTGCGACGTCAGCGCGACAGCACCTCGTCGGTGGTCGCGTCGGCCAGCGCGACGGTCACGCGGGTGCCCCACGGGTCGTCGACGCGCACCGAGCGCCCGTCGGCGTCGAAGCGGATGCCACGGCCGCGCAGTCTGGCGGCGAGTGCGTCGAGGTCGTCGCGGCCCGGAACGGTCACCGCGACGTCCCCGAGCCCGAGCGCGGCGGCGCGCGGACCGGCGCCGCGGCTGTTCCAGATGTTCATCGCGACGTGGTGGTGGTAGCCGCCGGCCGAGGCGAAGAGCGCGCCCGGGTAGGCCGACAGGGTCGCGTCGAACCCCAGCCCGTCGACGTAGAAGCCGCGGGCTGTGGCGATGTCGCCCACCTGCAGGTGCACGTGGCCGACGGTGCCGGAACGTGAGGGGCCGGCATCCACCACGTCCTGCGTCAGGTGCCGGGTCAGGTACTCGTTCGGGTCGAGCGCGATCGTGTCCATGCGGATCTGGCCGTTCTCGTGCACCCACTCAGAGCGGTCGCGGTCGGTGTACAGCTCGACGCCGTTGCCCTCGGGGTCAGTGAAGTAGAACGCCTCGCTGACGAGGTGGTCGGCCGACCCGGTGAAGCGGCTGAGCGGATGCTGCGCGGCGCGGTACACCGTCGCCGCCAGGGCGGCGGCATCGTCGAAAAGGAAGGCGGTGTGGAACAGTCCCGCCTGACCGGGGGCCGCAACGGGGAGGTCGGGGGTGTGCACGAGGCGCACGAGCGGGGTGGTGCCGCGACCGAGCACCCGGTGCACCTCGCGCCCGCGCGCCCGGTCCTCCAGGGGCTCCATGGCGAAGGCCGCGGCGTAGTAGCCGCTCATCGTCTCGAGGTCGGCGACGCGCAGGGTCACCGCGCCCATCGTGGTGTCGGCGTTCAGGTGGCGTTCGTCTGCGGGGGCGGTCATGCGATTCTCCAGCGGGTTTCGGGTGATCGTCACAACGTCCACGCTCCGCTGTGTATTCCGCTGCATGGATCCACCTGGCCTGGGAAGGGCACTCAGGCAGCCGGGTTTACAATCGTTCCCGGCCGTCAGCAAGGAGGGGACCATGCCTCCTTCAGGGAGCGCGATGCGTGAATTGTTCCGTCGCAAGCCGATCGTCGCACCCGGCGACGCACCCGCGGACACCGGGGGACTGGTGCGCCGGCTCGGCACCTTCCAGCTCGCGATGCTGGGAGTGGGTGCCACCGTCGGCACCGGCGTCTTCTTCGTGATGCACGAGTCCGTGCCGCTGGCGGGGCCCGCGGTGCTCCTCTCGTTCGTCATCGCCGCGATCGCCGCCGGGCTGTCGGCGGTCTGCTACGCCGAGATGGCCTCGGCGGTGCCGATCTCCGGGTCCACCTACTCCTACGCCTACGTGACCCTCGGCGAGATCGTCGCGATGGGCGTGGCCGCGTGCCTCGTGCTCGAGTACGGCGTTTCGGCCGCCGCGGTCTCCTCGGGATGGAGCGGATACCTCGACCACCTCATCCATGCGCTGTTCGGATGGAACCTGCCCGCTGAGCTGACCATGGCCCCCGGCGAGGGCGGCATCGTCAACCTGCCCGCCGTCGTGCTCGTGCTCCTGTGCGCTGTGCTGCTCGTGCGCGGCACCCGTGAGTCCGCCGTCGTCAACACCGTCATGGTCGTCATCAAGGTGGCGGTGCTCCTGATGTTCGCCGCGATCGCGGTCACCGCCTTCACCGTCGACAACTTCGCCGACTTCGCCCCCCACGGCGCCGCCGGTGTCACGGCGGCGGCCGGCACCATCTTCTTCACCTTCATCGGACTGGATGCCGTATCGACGGCGGGCGACGAGGTGCGCGACCCGCAGCGGTCGATGCCGCGCGCCATCCTGATCGCGCTGGCCATCGTGGTGACCGTGTATCTGTTCGTCGCCGTCGCCGCTGTGGGCGCGCAGCCGTGGCAGGACTTCTCCGACCCCGGCCAGCAGAGCGCCGGGCTCGCCGTGATCCTGTCGGACGTGCTGGGAGCCTCGTGGCCGGCGACCCTGCTCGCTGCCGGCGCGGTGGTGTCGATCTTCTCGGTCACGCTGGTGATCCTGTTCGGGCAGACCCGCATCCTCTACGCCATCGGGCGCGACGGTCTGCTGCCACGGGCGTTCGCGCGTGTCGACCCGCGCACGCACACTCCGGTGTTCTCCACCGTGGTGGTGGCGGGCGTCGTTGCCGTGCTCGCGGGGTTCGTGCCGCTGTCGAGCCTGTGGGATCTGGTGTCGATGGGCACCCTCGTCGCCTTCATCGTGGTGTCGGTGGGCGTGCTCGTGCTGCGCCGCACGCGCCCCGACCTGCCGCGCGCCTTCCGCGTGCCCGGCTATCCGGTGACGCCGGTGCTCTCGATCGTCGCCTGCCTGTACCTCATCTCGGGTCTGGGCTGGTCGACGTACGTCTGGTTCGCCGTCTGGCTGGCCGTGGTGCTGGCGTTCTATCTGCTCTGGGGGCGCCGTCACAGCAGGCTCGCCCAGGGGAGCCCGCGAACGATGACAGAGGAAGCTGATCCGGCCCGCTGAGGACACCGGGCACGTAACGTGGGAGCCCCGACCCGGAAGGAGGCCCTCATGGCCCGCATCCTGATCATCGGCGGCCACGGCAAGGTGGCCCGACTGCTCGAGCCGATCCTCGCCGAGCGCGGCGACACCGTCAGCGCCGTCATCCGCAACCCCGATCACGCCGTCGACGTCACCGCGACCGCCGCCGCCCCCGTCGTGGCGGACGTGGAGCGCTTCGACCTCGACCAGCTGACCAACCTCGTGGCCGGCAACCACGCGGTCGTCTGGGCGGCGGGCGCAGGCGGTGGAGACGCCTCCCGCACCTACGCCGTCGACCGGGACGCCGCGATGCGCGCGATCGATGCCGCGCGGGCGGCGGGCGTACGCCGATTCGTGATGGTGTCGTGGATCGGCTCGCGCGCCGGCCACGGCGTCGACCCCGACAACTCCTTCTTCGCCTACGCCGATGCCAAGTGGGCCGCCGACGCCCACCTGCACGACAGCGGGCTGGACTGGACCATCGTCGCGCCCGGGGCCCTCACCGACGACCCGCCCACCGGTCGCATCCGCCTCGACCCCGACGGTGACGGCGCCGTCTCGCGCGCCGACGTGGCAGCCGTCGTCGCGGCATCCCTCGCCGAGCCGGCGACCATCGGACGCACGCTGCGCTTCGGAAACGGCGACATGCCCATCGCCGAGGCGCTGCGCACGCGGTGAGCGACCGCGCCGCGGACATCGCCGCGCTGGCGTCGGTGATCGAGCGCCGCCGGGCGGACGTCGAGGTGCGCCTCGCGCGGCTCGACGGCGATGACGCGCTGCTGCGCCGCGACCGGGCGGACGGCACCGCCGACGACGAGCACGACCCCGAGGGCTCGACCCTCAGCGGGGAGTGGGCGCAGATCGACGCGCTGCGACGCGCCGCGGTGGCCGAGCGGGATCGATTGGATGCCGCGCGGGAACGCCTCGCCGCGCACACCTACGGCGCGTGCGTATCGTGCGGCCGCCCCATCCCGATCGAGAGACTGCAGGCGCGGCCCGAGGCCGACCGCTGCGTCTCCTGTGCGAGCGCCGCGGGCGCGTGAGGGCGCCCACGATCCTCGCGGAACGGCGCGGTTCTCTGGTATCCTGAAGTGTCATTCGTGTGGCCGACCTTTCGGCGTCCGCGAATGGCATGGCATCACACAATCCGCTCCGCCTCCCTCCGAGGTTCCGCCCGCGCCCGCGCGTTCGGTCCGAAGACGATGCGAGGCCCGATACCCAAACCCACAAGGACAACCCACTACATGACTACCGCAACGACCGCCCCGGCCACCAAGCAGGTCGCGATCAACGACATCGGATCTGCCGAGGACTTCCTGGCCGCGGTCGAGAAGACTCTGAAGTTCTTCAACGACGGCGACCTCATCGAAGGCACCGTGGTGAAGATCGACCGCGACGAGGTCCTCCTCGACGTCGGCTACAAGACCGAGGGTGTCATCCCCTCGCGCGAGCTTTCGATCAAGCACGACGTCGACCCCAACGAGGTCGTCAAGGTCGGCGACGAGGTCGAGGCCCTGGTTCTCCAGAAGGAGGACAAGGAAGGCCGCCTCATCCTGTCCAAGAAGCGCGCCCAGTACGAGCGCGCCTGGGGCGATGTGGAGAAGATCAAGGAGAGCGACGGCGTCGTCACCGGTCAGGTGATCGAGGTCGTCAAGGGCGGCCTGATCGTCGACATCGGCCTGCGCGGCTTCCTGCCGGCATCGCTCATCGAGCTGCGCCGCGTCCGCGACCTGACCCCGTACCTGGGCCAGGAGATCGAGGCCAAGATCCTCGAGCTGGACAAGAACCGCAACAACGTCGTGCTGTCGCGCCGCGCCCTGCTCGAGCAGACGCAGTCCGAGTCGCGCACCACGTTCCTCAACAACCTGCACAAGGGCCAGGTCCGCAAGGGCACGGTCTCGTCGATCGTCAACTTCGGCGCGTTCGTCGACCTCGGCGGCGTCGACGGTCTGGTGCACGTCTCCGAGCTGTCGTGGAAGCACATCGAGCACGCCTCCGAGGTCGTCGAGGTGGGCCAGGAAGTCACCGTCGAGATCCTCGAGGTGGACCTGGACCGCGAGCGCGTCTCGCTGTCGCTCAAGGCGACGCAGGAGGACCCCTGGCAGGTCTTCGCCCGCACCCACGCGATCGGTCAGGTCGCTCCGGGCAAGGTCACCAAGCTGGTTCCGTTCGGTGCGTTCGTCCGCGTCGCCGACGGCATCGAGGGCCTCGTGCACATCTCCGAGCTGTCGGGCAAGCACGTCGAGCTCGCCGAGCAGGTCGTCTCGGTCGGTGAAGAGGTCTTCGTGAAGATCATCGACATCGACCTCGAGCGTCGCCGCATCTCGCTGTCGCTCAAGCAGGCCAACGAGTCGGTCGACCCGAACGGCACCGAGTTCGACCCCGCCCTCTACGGCATGGTCACGGAGTACGACGAGAACGGGGAGTACAAGTACCCCGAGGGCTTCGACGCCGAGACCAACCAGTGGAAGGAAGGCTTCGACGAGCAGCGTCTGGCCTGGGAGGCCGAGTACGCCGCCGCCCAGGGCCGCTGGGAGGCTCACAAGGCCGCCGTCGCCAAGGCCCTCGAGGCCGAGGCTGCAGCCGGCGTCGACGCGGGTGCGGGCACGTACTCGTCCGACAGCGGTTCTGCCGGCACGCTGGCCGACGACGAGGCTCTCGCCGCTCTGCGGGAGAAGCTCTCGGGTCGCTGATCCGTTTCGGAGGGCCGTCACTGTTCGCAGTGGCGGCCCTTCGTCGTTTCCGCACCCGGCACCGGCGCCGCCGATCTGGCATGCTCGAACCCATGCCTCTCATCGCGCTCACCGGGGGAATCGCGTCGGGGAAATCCACGATCGCCCAGCGGCTCGCCGAACACGGCGCGATCGTGGTGGATGCCGATCGCATCGTCCGTGACGTGCAGACCCCCGGTTCGCCGGTGCTCGACGAGATCGCCGCGCAGTTCGGCCCCGATGTGCTGGGTGCCGACGGCTCGCTCAATCGCGCGCGGCTGGCATCCCTCGTGTTCGGGGACGACGAGGCGCTGGCCCGGCTCAACGCCATCGTGCACCCCGCCGTGCGCCAGGAGTCGGCCCGCAGGTTCGCCGCAGCCCGGGAGGCCGACCCGGCTGCGGTGGTCGTCTACGACGTGCCGCTGCTGGTGGATGCGCGCGCCGACGACCCGTGGGACCTCATCGTCGTCGCGCACGCGCCCGCGGATGTGCGCGTGCGGCGCCTGGTGGAATTGCGCGGGATGAACGAGGCCGACGCGCAGGCGCGCCTGGCGGCCCAGGTGCCCGACGCGCGCCGCCTCGCGATCGCGGATGTCGTGATCGACACCACCGGCACCCTGGCCGACACCCGCGCGCAGACCGACGACCTGTGGCGCCGCCTGGCCGGCGACGGCGGCGAGGCGCACGCTGACACCGGCACGCACGGCGGCGACGGCGAGTCGCGGTAGCGTCGTTCTATGCAGTCTTCTGCGCCCCGACCCGAGGGCGAGCGCCGCCGCACGCCCTGGCCCACCCTTCCCGAGATCCCCGCCGCTGACCACACACGGTCGCGCTCGATCGCGCTGAACCAGGTGCTGCTGGCCGGTGTCATCCTGGCGCTCACGCTGCTGCGCTTCGCCGGGGATGTCTTCCGCGACGCGGGTGTCTACCTCGCCGGAGTCATCCTCGTCTTCGTACTGACCGCCGTCGCGATGGCGGTCCCCTGGCATCGGATCCCCTCGGGGTGGGCGGCGCTGATCCCGCTGGGCGACATCGTGGCGATCCTGCTGATGCGGCTCGCCGACCCGGAAGCCGGAACCGGCCTGCTGTGGGCGTTCCCCGTCCTGTGGCTGTCCTCTGCGTTCGCCCTCCCCGGATTCATCGGCGGTCTCGGCCTGACCATGGCGTGCTATGTCGTCTCCGTGGTGCTCGGCCCCGACCCGGCGCCGCGCTTCACGACGCTCCTGTTCCCCGTGATCCTCGTGGCCGTCGGCGCGACGGCATACGCCGGGGCGCGACGCGCGGGTGCCCAGCGGCGGCTGCTGCGGCGGCAGGCGGAGGTGCTGGCGCAGGCGCTCGAGCGCTCACGCCGGCAGGAGCAGATGCTCTCCGAGATCTTCGACACCGTCGACTTCGAGGTGGTGCGCATCGACCGCGACGGCGCCACCGCCATCACCGGCGGCGCGCACTCTCACCTGCATGAGCTCCTGCCCGAGCGGCAGGGGCCGCCGCCGTCGGTCTATCGGGCCGACGGCGCGACCCCGCTGCCGCCCGACCGATGGCCGCTCGCACGCGCGCTGGCCGGGGAGGAGTTCTCCGACGAGCGGCTGTGGGTCGAGTCGGAGCAGGGCGAGCGGCGGGCGCTCAGCATCACCGTGCGTCGCCTTCCGGCGGCGAATGCCGCCGACGGTGGTGCGGTGCTGGTCTCGCGGGACGTGACCGCCGAGATGTCGGCGATGCAGGAACGCGACACCCTGGTGTCGTCGGTGTCGCATGAGCTGCGCACGCCGCTGACGTCGATCATCGGCCACATCGAGCTCGCCCTCGACGAGCCCGGGCTGCCCCCCGCCGCGGCATCGAGCCTCGAGATCGCCGACCGCAACGCCGACCGGCTGCTCGCGCTCGTGGCGGACGTGCTGGCGGCGTCGAGTCGCGCGGCAACGGTGGCGCTGCCGATGGAGCCCGAGGACGTCGACGTGTTCGAGATCGTGAAGGCCTCCGCCCAGTCGTTCGTCACCGGCGGCGGCAGCCGCAACGTCACCATCGACCTGTCCCGGGCGCTGCCGGCGCGCGCTTACGCCGACCCGCTGCGGCTGCGTCAGGTCGTGGACAACCTGCTCGCGAACGCGATCAAGTACAACAGGGAAGGCGGCCGGGTGTCATTGGTGACCGCGACCCGCGGACGCAAGACCCTCATCCTCGTGGAGGACACCGGCGTGGGACTGGATGAGGAGGATCTCTCCAACATCTTCCAGAGGTTCTACCGCGGCACAGCCGTCCGCCGGTCCAGTGTGGTGGGCAGCGGCTTGGGGCTGTCGATCAGCCGAGACATCGTCCGCCGCCTCGGCGGGGACATCTCCGTGCACAGCACGCTCGGAGTCGGCTCGACGTTCACCGTCTCGATCCCGGCCGTCAAGCCGGGATCGGCGGTCGAGGAGTCGCTCGGCGCAGACAGGGAGGCAGTGCGCTGATGGGCGGCGACACTCTCGCGGCCGTCACGGCGCTGGTCGTGCTCGTCTGCGCTCTGCTGTTCATCATCGAGACGTTCCTGCGTCGCGAAGACCCGACGGGGAGGCTGTGGGCGCTCGGGTTCCTCGGTGGGGGCGCGACGACGCTGCTGTACCTCGCGTGGGCGGCCGATCCGGGCGCGTGGTGGGCCGTTGCCGCGGGCAACGGGACGATGGTGGCATCCGCGGGCCTGCTTTGGCTGGGGTGTCGCAGGTACAACGACCAGAGCATGCGGCTGCCCGGATGGATCGTGGCGGCTGCGTCCGTGGCGGCGTCGGTCGCCGTCGTGGTGGAGGGTCCCGATATCGGGGGCTGGGCCGGCGCGCTGTGGATGTTCGTGCCGCTGTGCGGCTTCGGCATCGCCGGCGCGGTCGCGACCCGCTCCGGCGCGATGCGCCGGGCTCCCAACGCCATCCCGCTCACCGTGGTGTTCGCGCTGCAGGGGGCGTTCTACTTCGTGCGGATCGTGGTTTTCTCCACGAGCGGCCCCGACAGCGAGCTGTTCAGCGTCTGGTTCGGCACCACGACGGCGTCCGGACTGACGGTGGTCCTCACCATCACGGCCGTGGTCGCCATGTCGGTGCTGCGCACCGACCGCGCTCAGCTGCGCGGCTGGGCCGCCGCGTCGGACGGAGCGATGTTCGGCGTCCGTTCCCGCGGAGACGTCGTGACCGCGCTCCAGCACATAGTGCAGGCGTCGCGGCCTCAGGACGACCTCCCCGCCGTGCTCGTGATCCGCACGGCCGAGCTCGACTACATCGCCACGGCCTTCGGCATCGAGCTGGCCGATGAGCTCGTCGCTGCGGGACGCGCCGCCGTGCTGCGGGCGGTGCCCCCGCTGGCGATCGTGGGAGAGGACGGCGAGGGCCGCCTGGCCGTCATCACCACCGTCCGCTCCTCGGGCGAGGCGCGGCGAGTGGGCATGGCGGTGTACCGCGAGCTGTTCGACGCACTGAACTCGGTCAGCGGCGGCGTGCTGCCTTCGCTGGGCATCGGGATCGCCGTCGGGTCCTCACGCGCGCACGATGCCGGTGCGCTCCTGGAGGAGGCGCGTGTCGCGTCGCTGCGCGCGGCGTCGAGCTCAGCGTCCGCCGTGCTCGTGGCCGAGCCGAGCGCCTAGCCCTGCTCCGGCCGCCGGCGACGGTCGGGCACCATCTCCAGGCGCGCCCGCAGCTCGCGCGGGCGGAAGGGCTTGCCGAGGTACTCGTCCGCGCCGGCGAGCCGTCCCCGCTCGGCATCGGCGGCCTCGACGAACGCGGAGATCATGATCACGTAGGTGTCGCTGACCTCGCGGATGCGGCGGGCCGCCTCGAATCCGTCGATCCCGGGGACATTGACGTCCAGCGTGGTCAGGACAGGGTTGTGGGCGGCCACGAGGTCGACGGCATCCAGACCGTTGGCGGTGCCGTACACCTCGTATCCGGCGCCGCTGAGCACCGTCGTGATGAGCGCGCGGATGTCTTCCTCGTCCTCCAGGACGACCGCCGTACGGTTCACATCTGCCTCGCTTCCGCCGCCATCGTACGGGACCGGCGCCCCATCGCCCGCGCTGTGAGCCCACCGGCGTGCCGCCGCCGGTATGCCGCGGGCGAACGCCCCGCCGCGTGTCGACGGTGCGGCCTACGCTGGGAGGATGCAGACCACTCGTGCCGTCCGGCCTTTCGAGGTCGTCAGCGAATACACGCCCAGCGGCGACCAGCCCCAGGCCATCGAGCAGCTCGCCGCCCGCATCAACGCCGGCGAGACCGATGTCGTGCTGCTCGGAGCCACGGGCACCGGCAAGTCGGCGACGACCGCGTGGCTCATCGAGAAGGTGCAACGGCCCACTCTCGTGCTCGCCCACAACAAGACGCTCGCGGCGCAGCTGGCCAACGAGTTCCGCGAGCTCATGCCGAACAACGCGGTCGAGTACTTCGTCAGCTACTACGACTACTACCAGCCCGAGGCGTACGTTCCGCAGACCGACACCTTCATCGAGAAGGACTCGTCCATCAACGCCGAGGTCGAGCGGCTGCGACACTCCACGACCAACTCACTGCTGAGCCGGCGCGATGTAGTGGTGGTGTCGACCGTGTCCTGCATCTACGGCCTGGGCTCGCCCGAGGAGTACCTGCGGGCGATGGTGGCGCTGCAGGTGGGGGAGCGGTACGACCGCGACGCCCTCATCCGCAAGCTGATCGCGATGCAGTACAACCGCAACGACGTCGACTTCTCACGCGGCAACTTCCGTGTGCGGGGCGACACCATCGAGATCATCCCCGTCTACGAGGAGTTCGCGATCCGCATCGAGATGTTCGGTGACGAGATCGAAGCGCTGTACATGCTGCATCCCCTGACGGGCGATGTGATCAACCGCATGGACAGCGTGCCGATCTTCCCGGCGTCCCATTACGTGGCGGGCACCGACACGGTGCAACGGGCCATCGGCACCATCGAGCACGAACTGGCCGAACGGCTGAAGGAACTCGAGGGTCAGGGGAAGCTGCTCGAGGCACAGCGGCTGCGCATGCGCACGACGTTCGACATCGAGATGCTGCAGCAGCTCGGGTTCTGCTCGGGCATCGAGAACTACTCGCGTCACCTCGACGGCCGCATGCCGGGGGAGCCGCCGCACACCCTGCTGGACTTCTTCCCCGACGACTTCCTCATGGTCATCGACGAGTCGCATGTCACGGTGCCGCAGATCGGCGCCATGTACGAGGGCGACGCGTCCCGCAAGCGCACACTCGTCGACCACGGCTTCCGCCTCCCCAGCGCGCTGGACAACCGCCCGCTGCGGTGGGATGAGTTCAAGGAGCGCGTCGGCCAGACCGTGTACCTCTCGGCGACCCCCGGCCGCTACGAGATGGGCATCGCCGACGGCGTCGTGGAGCAGATCATCCGTCCGACCGGCCTGGTCGACCCGCAGATCGTGGTGAAGCCGTCGAAGGGGCAGATCGACGACCTTCTCGAGCAGATCCGCGTGCGGGTCGGCCGCGACGAGCGCGTGCTCGTGACGACGCTCACGAAGAAGATGGCCGAGGAGCTCACCGACTTCCTCGGCGAGCATGGGGTGCGGGTGCGGTATCTGCACTCCGACGTCGACACGCTGCGGCGTGTGGAGCTGCTCAGCGAACTGCGCGCCGGCGTGTACGACGTGCTGGTCGGCATCAACCTGCTGCGGGAGGGCCTCGACCTGCCCGAGGTGTCGCTCGTGGCGATCCTGGATGCCGACAAGGAGGGGTTCCTGCGCTCGGGCACGTCGCTCATTCAGACGATCGGTCGCGCGGCGCGCAACGTGTCGGGCGAGGTGCACATGTACGCCGACAACATGACCGACTCGATGCGCAAGGCCATCGACGAGACCGAGCGCCGCCGCGAGAAGCAGATCGCCTACAACGTCGCCCACGGCGTCGACCCGCAGCCGCTTCGCAAGCGCATCGCCGACATCACCGACGCTCTCAACCGCGAGGCCTCGGACACGCAGGAGCTGCTGTCCAAGAAGCGCTCCGGCCCGCTCAAGAGCGGCAAGGGCAAGAGCCCCACGCCGCAGCTGCGCCGCGTGGGCATCGCCGCGGAGGGAGCCAACCAGCTGGAGGCGACGATCGAAGACCTGTCGAACCAGATGCTCGCCGCAGCCGGCGAGCTGAAGTTCGAACTCGCGGCGCGGCTGCGCGACGAGGTGCAGGACCTCAAGAAGGAACTGCGCGCCATGGAGCGCGCCGGCCACGCGTGAGACGGGAGAGGCCATGCAGCAGCGGGTGTCGCTGATCACCCTCGGGGTCTCGGACCTGGATCGGGCGATCGCGTTCTATCGTGCGCTCGGCTGGGAACCGCACCGTCGCTCGGTTCCCGGCGACATCGCCTTCTTCCAGGCCGGCGGCATGGTCATGGCACTGTGGTCACGGGCAGCCCTGGCGGCGGACTCCGGCATGGCCGACAACGGCGGCTGGGGCGGAGTGACCCTCGCCCACAATGTGGAGTCGCGCACGGAGGTCGACGCTGTCCTGAGCGCAGCGCAGCAGGCCGGCGCCCGCATCGCGCGACCGGCGGCTGAGACCGAGTGGGGCGGCTACTCGGGAGTCTTCGTGGACGTCGACGGACACCCGTGGGAGGTGGCGGTCAATCCCGGCTGGCCGCTGGACCCCGATGGTTCGGTGCGCCTGCGCTGAGTCAGGGGCAGGTCATCAGCGGCTTCGGCCCGCTGCGGTCGAAGGTGTGCTGCGACATCGGCTTGCCGCACAGTGGGCAGGCGCGCTCCACGCGGGAGGGCTCGGGCTCGACGTCGTACGGTCCGACCGAGGCGGGACCGGCCACCTTGATGAGGCGCGTGTTGAGATACGCGTACCACCCGCCGGCCGCTCGCACGCGCTCGCGCAGGGGAGGGCGGTCCGGATCGTTTCGCGTCATGATCATTAGTGTACTAACGGATAAGTAGACTGCAGGGCATGGATGCTGACGACGACGTGCTCAAGCTGGAGAATCAGCTCTGCTTCGCCATCGTGACCGCGGCGCGCAATGTGGTGGCGATCTACCGCCCGGTGCTCGAGTCGCTGGGTCTCACGCATCCCCAGTACCTGGTGCTGCTGGCGCTGTGGGAACGCGATCCGCAGTCGCTCGGCGAGCTGGCCGAGCAGTTGGCGATGGAGCCGGCGACGCTGTCGCCCATCATCAAGCGACTGGAGGCCCACGGGCGGGTCACGCGCACGCGCCGCCGCGACGACGAGCGGGTGCTCGACATCACCCTCACGCCGGAGGGCCGGGCGCTGCGTGCGGAGGCGCGCCGCGTCCCCGAGCAGATCATGGCGCGGGTGGGGATGGATGCCGCCCAGGTCGCGGCCGTGCGAGACGGGCTCGCCCCGTTCACCGCGACGGCGACGGGGCGAGCCTGAGCGCCGGGGTCAGCGCAGCGGCGCCTGCCAGCGCTCCCACACCCGGTGGGCGGGGAGCAGGTCGAGCACCGCGGCGACGACCTCCTCGGGCGTGCCGACCACGACGCCGGGGGCGTCGGCGGGGATGCGGGCGCCACTGAGGACGGCCTCGGCCGCCGAAGTCGCGCCGATCGCCTTGCCATGGCGGAACGCCTCGTCGAACAGCCGCGCCGTGCGCGGATCGGCCGCGGCGGTCAGGGCGACCACCGCATCGAACTCGATGCTCGCGGCGGTGTGCGCGGTGCGCTGCACCGGGATGCCGCCGAGCATGCCGCCCCGGGCTGCGACGACGAGGGGGAGAGCCCCCGCTGCGTGCACGGCGGCACGGGCACGGGCCAGTGCGCCCGGATCGGTCTGCTCGTCGGCGAACAGCCCGACGATGCGGCCGTCGATCGGCCAGGTGTCGCCGACCATCGCCAGCGCGGGGCTCACCGGGGCATCCGGGACCTCCACCGTGGGAGCCGGCGCGGGCAGCCCCAGCGCGTCGGCGACCGTGGCGCACAGGTCGGCGTCGATGTTCGCCAGCGCCTGCAGCTGACGCTCCTTGATCGCCTGCTCGTAGCACTTTGCCAGCTCGAACGCGTACGCCTCGGCGACGTGCAGCTGCTCGATGGGCGTGAGCGACCGGTAGAACAGCCGCGCCTGCGAGTAGTGGTCGTCGAAGCCGGCCGGCTGCGCGCGCTCCTTCACGGACTCGGCGACCCGCACGGGCAGGTCGGTGAACGCCGCCTCGTCGGCACCGGCGTGGAACGGGCAGCCGCCGTCGAGCGAGTTGGGCTTGTACGGCGCGACCCCGGAATGCACCGCCGTCTGGTGCATGCCGTCGCGCAGCATGTCGTTGACGTCGGCGTGGGGCCGGTTGATCGGCAGCTGGGCGAAGTTCGGCCCGCCCAGACGACTGATCTGGGTGTCGAGGTAGGAGAACAGCCGGCCCTGCAGCAGCGGGTCGTTGGTCACGTCGATCCCCGGCACGAGGTGACCGGGGTGGAACGCGACCTGCTCGGTCTCGGCGAAGTAGTTCGTCGGATTCGCGTTGAGGGTCATGGTGCCCACCACCTGCAACGGGGCGAGCTCCTCGGGCACGATCTTCGTCGGGTCGAGCAGGTCGATGCCCTCGAAGGTCTCGTCGACCGTGTCCGGCATGACCTGCAGCGCGAGGTCCCACTCCGGGAATGCGCCGGACTCGATGGCGTCGGCGAGGTCGCGCCGGTGGAAGTCGGGGTCCTTGCCTGCCGCCAGCTGCGCCTCCTCCCAGGTGAGTGCGTGGGTGCCGAGCTTGGGGCGCCAGTGGAACTTCACCAGCGACGTGTCGCCCTGCGCGTTGACCATGCGGAACGTGTGCACGCCGAAGCCCTGCATCATGCGGTACGAGCGCGGGATGCCGCGATCGGACATGTTCCACATCGTGTGGTTCTGGGCCTCGGTGTGCAACGAGACGAAGTCCCAGAACGTGTCGTGCGCGGACTGCGCCTGCGGGATCTCTCGGTCGGGGTGGGGCTTTCCGGCGTGGATCACGTCGGGGAACTTGATCGCGTCCTGGATGAAGAAGACGGGGATGTTGTTGCCCACCAGGTCGTAGACGCCCTCCTCGGTGTAGAACTTCGTCGAGAAGCCACGGGTGTCGCGCACGGTGTCGGCCGAGCCGCGCGAGCCGAGCACGGTGGAGAACCGGGTGAACACGCGTGTGGTGACGCCCGGCTGCAGGAAGTGCGCGCGGGTGACCGACGCCGCAGCGCCGTTGGAGCGGAACACGCCGTGGGCGGCCGCGCCGCGAGCGTGCACGGCCCGCTCGGGGATGCGCTCATGGTCGAAGTGCGTGATCTTCTCGCGCAGATGGTGGTCCTGCAGCAGCACCGGTCCGCGCGGACCGGCCTTCAGCGAGTGGTCGGTGTCGCGTAGCCGCACGCCCTGGGCGGTCGTGAGGCGGCTGCCCTGCTGGGCGACGGTCGCCGCCGGAAGACCGGTCTCGGCGCCGGTGGGGGAGACCGTCGCGGGGCCGGCCTGATCGGGCTGGGGCGGCAGCGGGTCCACGGGCTCGGTGGGTTCCGCGAGCGACGGAGGCACAGGAGCCGGGGCGCCGGGGATCACGATGTCGTCGGGGGTGGTCAGGTCGTCCTGGGGCATGTCTGTCCTCCATCGTCGGGGCGTGGTCGTGCCACGCTACGGTGGCGGGCACACCGGCGGGAGGCTGTTGACGCGGGCGGCGGAGGTGCCCTACAGGGCGGTCTCGCAGGCTTCTCCGAGCCGGTGTCCGAGGCCCCGCCTAGACTTGAGGAGTGCCCATCGTCTCTGTCCCCGCGCCCGGAAACTCCCGCGGAACGCTCAGCGTTCGCGGTGCCCGCGTACACAACCTGAAGAACGTCGACCTCGACATTCCGCGCGACTCGCTCGTGGTCTTCACCGGTCTGTCGGGGTCGGGAAAGTCGAGTCTGGCGTTCGACACCATCTTCGCCGAGGGCCAGCGCCGCTACGTCGAGTCGTTGAGCTCGTACGCCCGCCAGTTCCTCGGTCAGGTCGACCGGCCCGACGTCGATTTCATCGAAGGGCTGAGCCCTGCCGTCTCGATCGACCAGAAGTCGACCAACCGCAACCCACGGTCGACCGTGGGCACCATCACCGAGATCCACGACTACATGCGCCTGCTCTGGGCGCGCATCGGCGTGCCGCACTGCCCCGAGTGCGGTGAGCGCATCCAGCGTCAGACGGTGCAGCAGATCGCCGACCAGCTCATGGAGCTGCCCGACGGCACGCGGTATCAGGTGGTGGCTCCCGTCGTCTCGCAGAAGAAGGGCGAATTCGCCGACCTGTTCAAGGAGCTGAGCGCGAAGGGCTACGCGCGCGCCGTCGTCGACGGTGACCTCGTGCAGCTGGCGGAGGCCCCCAAGCTCAAGAAGAGCTACAAGCACGACATCGCCGTGGTGGTCGACCGGCTGGTGGCCGGCCCCGACATCCTCAGTCGCGTGACCGACTCGGTCGAGACCGCTCTGGGGCTGGCCGGCGGGATCATGCAGGTCAACTTCGTCGACGAAGAAGGAGACGACGCCTGGCAGTCGTTCTCCGAGAAGCTCGCCTGCCCGAACGGCCACCCGATCCAGCTCACCGAAATCGAGCCGCGCACGTTCTCGTTCAACGCGCCCTTCGGCGCCTGCCCGGCCTGCTCGGGGCTCGGCACCAAGATGTCGGTCGACGTCGACCTCATGATCGGCGACGAGGATCTCTCCATCAGCGAAGGCGTGCTGATCCCGTGGACGACCCAGGGCAAGGGCCTGTACCAGTACTACGAGCGGCTCCTCGAGGGTCTGGCGAGGGACCTCAAGTTCTCGCTGGACACGCCGTGGCGAAAGCTGCCGCAGGACATCAAGGACGCGGTGCTGCGCGGGGAGAACTACCAGGTCACCGTCAAGTGGAAGAACCGCTACGGGCGCGAGATGCGCTACGCGTCGGGGTTCGAAGGCGTCGTGCCGTACATCGAGCGGCAGTACGCCCAGGCCGAATCCGACAGCCAGCGCCAGCGCTGGTCGGAGTACCTGCGCGAAGTCCCCTGCCAGGTCTGCAACGGCGACCGGCTGAAGCCCGAGGTGCTCGCCGTGCTCGTTCACGGCCACTCCATCGCCGACGCCTCCCGGCTGAGCCTTGCCGAGGCGCAGGAGTACTTCGCGCAGCTCGAACTGACCGACCGTGAGGCCCGGATCGCCGCCGCCGTGCTGCGCGAGATCCGCGCACGTCTGGACTTCCTCGTGCAGGTGGGCCTCAACTACCTCACCCTCAGCCGTGCCGCCGGATCCCTCTCCGGCGGAGAAGCCCAGCGCATCCGGCTCGCGACCCAGATCGGCTCCGGCCTCACCGGGGTGCTCTACGTGCTCGACGAGCCGTCCATCGGGCTGCACCAGCGCGACAACCGTCGGCTCATCGAGACCCTGCTCAAGCTGAAGAGCCTCGGAAACACCCTCATCGTCGTCGAACACGACGAGGAGACGATCCACGCCGCCGACTGGGTGGTCGACATCGGACCCCGCGCCGGCGTCGACGGGGGGCACGTCGTGCACTCCGGACCGCTGGCGTCCCTGCTGGAGGACCGCAACTCGCTCACCGGTGAGTACCTGTCGGGGCGTCGCTCCATCCCGACCCCGGCCAAGCGTCGCCCCATCGACAAGAAGCGCATGCTGACCGTGGTCGGTGCGCGCGAGAACAACCTCAAGAACGTCACGGCGGAGTTCCCGCTCGGCGTGCTGACGGCGGTCACCGGCGTCAGCGGCTCGGGCAAGTCCACGCTCGTCAACGGCATCCTGTACGAGGTGCTCGCCACCCGGCTCAACGGCGCGCGCCGCGTCGCCGGCAAGCACACGCGCGTCACCGGGCTCGACAACCTCGACAAGGTGGTCCACGTCGACCAGGCCCCGATCGGGCGCACCCCCCGCTCGAACCCGGCCACCTACACCGGCGTGTTCGACCGCATCCGCACGCTGTTCAGCGAGACCCCCGAGGCGAAGGTGCGCGGCTACCAGCCCGGCCGCTTCAGCTTCAACGTCAAGGGCGGCCGCTGCGAGGCGTGCTCGGGTGACGGCACGATCAAGATCGAGATGAACTTCCTTCCCGACGTCTACGTCGACTGCGAGGTCTGTCACGGAAAGCGGTACAACCGCGACACCCTGGCCGTGCACTACAAGGGCAAGAACATCGCCGAGGTGCTGGAGATGCCCATCTCGGAGGCTGCGGAGTTCTTCGAGCCCATCCAGGCGATCCACCGCTACCTCAAGACGCTCGTGGACGTGGGCCTGGGCTACGTGCGGCTGGGACAGTCGGCGACGACCCTCTCGGGTGGCGAGGCGCAGCGCGTGAAGCTCGCGACCGAGCTGCAGCGCCGCTCCAACGGGCGCAGCGTCTACGTGCTCGACGAGCCGACCACCGGTCTGCACTTCGAAGACGTGGCCCGCCTGCTGGAGGTGCTGGGCGGTCTCGTCGACAAGGGCAACACCGTCATCGTCATCGAGCACAACCTCGACGTGATCAAGTCGGCGGACTGGGTCATCGACCTCGGCCCGGAAGGCGGGTCAGGGGGCGGGCAGATCGTCGCCACCGGCACGCCCGAGAAGGTGGCCCGCACCGCCGGCAGCCACACCGGCGCGTTCCTGGCCGAGGTGCTCGGCGACGCGCAGGCGGTCCGCAAGGCGGGCTGAGCGGATGCCGCGCTCCGCTCCCACGCTCCCGTACAAGCCGAAGCCGGGGGAGATTCCGACCAACCCCGGGGTGTACCGCTTCCGCGACGCGGACGGGCGCGTGCTGTACGTCGGCAAGGCGAAGAACCTGCGCGCGCGGCTGTCGAACTACTTCGCGCCGCTGCACACGCTGCACGAGCGCACGCGGCGCATGGTGACCACCGCGGCATCCGTGGAGTGGACGGTGGTCGCCAGCGACGTGGACTCGCTGCAGCTGGAGTACATGTGGATCAAGGAGTTCGATCCGCCCTTCAACGTGCGCTACCGCGACGACAAGTCCTATCCGTTCCTGGCCGTCACGCTGGCGGACGAGGCGCCGCGCGTGATCGTCACCCGCAACCGGCGCATTCCGGGAGCGAAGTACTTCGGTCCGTACCCGAAGGTATGGGCCGTGCACGACACCATCGACCTCATGATCAAGGTGTTCCCGATCCGCACCTGCTCCGATGCGTCCTACAAGAAGGCGATGGCGACCGGGCGTCCCTGCTTCCCCGGTCAGATCGGCCGATGTGGGGGCCCGTGCTCGATGAAGGTGACGATCGAAGAGCACCGGGCGATGGTCGACGACTTCGTGGCGTTCATGTCCGGGGGAGACCAGCGCTTCGCGCGGGAACTCACGGCGCGCATGAAGGAGTCCGCCGCGGCACTGGACTACGAGAGCGCCGCGATGTACCGCGACAAGCTGCAGGCCATCGAGGCGGTGCTGGGCAAGAGCGCCCTGGTGCTCGCCGACGACACCGACGCCGACCTCTTCGGCATCGCCGAAGACGAACTGGCGGCCACCGTCCAGCACTTCGTCGTGCGCGGCGGGCGCGTGCGGGGCGTCCGGGCGACCACCATCGAGAAGGAGATCGACATCTCCGGCGCGGACCTCGTCGACCAGGTGCTGCAGCGGACGTACGGCGATGCCGCCCCGGCGGACATCCCCCGCCAGGTGCTCGTGCCCGTGCTGCCCGACGCCAGTGCCGACCTCGAGGAGTGGCTGTGCTCGCGGCGCGGCAAGCGCGTGACCATCCAGGTCGCGCAGCGCGGTCGCAAGGCCGACCTGATGCGCACCGCGACCCTCAACGCGCAGCAGGCGCTGATGCTCTTCAAGACCCGGCGCACGAGTGACTACGTGGCGCGCAGCCAGGCGCTGAACGACCTGCAGGAGGCGCTGGGCCTCTCCCAAGCGCCGTTGCGCATCGAGTGCTACGACGTGTCGCACCTGAGCGGGACGAACGTCGTCGCCTCGATGGTCGTCTTCGAGGACGGCCTGCCGCGCAAGGACCAGTACCGCACGTTCGGTGTTCCCGAGACGACCGACGACACCGACTCGATCCACCAGGTCATCACGCGGCGCGTGGCGTATCTCGACCGGCCGGAGGAACAGGACGAGCCCGATCCGGCACCCACCGACGACGGCGAAGTGGTGGCGCCCGCGCGCAAGAAGCCGCGCTTCGCCTACCCTCCGCAGCTGCTGGTCGTCGACGGCGGAAAGCCGCAGGTCGAAGCCGCCGCCCGCGCGCTGGCCGATGCCGGACACGAGGAGATCGCGCTGTGCGGCATCGCCAAGAGGCTCGAGGAGGTGTGGCTGCCGGGCGAGGAGTACCCCGTCATCCTGCCGCGCACGTCGGAGGCGCTGTATCTGCTGCAGCGCCTGCGCGACGAGGCGCACCGGTTCGCCATCACCCACCAGCGCAAGCGCCGCCGCCGCGACATCCAGAGCGTGCTGAGCGAGGTCCCCGGGCTGGGGGAGACGCGCATCAAGGCGCTGCTGCGCCACTTCGGCTCCGTCGCCGCGCTGAGCCAGGCGACCCCCGAGCAGATCGCCGAGCTCCCCGGCATCGGCCCCAAGCTCGCGACGACGGTCCACGAGCACCTGGCGCGTCGGTAGGCTGGTCCCGACGATAGGGGAACGTTGATGGTGGGCACGCAGGACGCCGGCGAAGTCCTCATCGTGACGGGCATGTCCGGCGCGGGACGCACGACGGCCGCGAACGCGCTGGAAGACCTCGGCTGGTACGTGGTGGACAACCTGCCGCCGCAGATGCTGCGTCCGCTGCTGGACTTGAGCGAACTCGCGGGCGGCTCGCTGCCGAAGGTTGCCGCAGTCGTCGACGTGCGCGGGCGGGACCTCTTCTCCGAGCTGCCGCGCATCACGCAGTCGCTGCGCGACGGCCGCCACCTGCGGGTGCTGTTCCTCGACGCCTCGGACGACGTGCTGGTGCGCCGCTTCGAATCCGTTCGGCGCCCGCACCCGCTGCAGGGCGAGGGCACGCTGCTGGACGGCATCCATCGCGAGCGCAAGCGGCTGGAGGGTGTGCGCGAGAGCGCCGACGTCATCGTCGACACCTCGAACAACAACATCCACCAGCTCGCCACGCGCATCGTGGACCTGTTCGCGACGGAGGGCTCCAGCCGCCACACGCTGACGGTGATGAGCTTCGGGTTCAAGTACGGACTGCCCACCGACGCCGATCTCGTCGCGGACATGCGGTTCCTCCCCAACCCGTTCTGGGTGGAGGAGCTCAAGTCCCTCAGCGGCAAAGACCAGGCCGTGCGCGACTTCGTGTTCTCGCAAGAGGGCGCACAGGAGTTCCTCGACGCCTACGTCGCCGCCCTCCAGCCGGTGCTGGCGGGCTACCAGCGGGAGAACAAGCCTCACTCGACCATCGCGGTCGGATGCACCGGGGGGAAGCACCGGTCGGTGGCGACAGCGGAGGAACTCGCCCGCCGGCTCTCGGCGCTGCCGGGGGTGGCCGTGCGCGTGAAGCATCGGGACCTCGGCCGGGAGTAAACTGGACGATCGTCCCCTGCGCCCCTCCGGAAGGAATCCCGTGCCCCTGACCGCTGACGTGAAGGCCGAGTTGGCCGCCATCCGCGACCCGCGCCCCACCGCGCGCGTCGCCGAGCTGACGGCGCTGCTGCGGTTCTCGGGCGGTCTGCACTCCATCGCCGGACGCGTCGCCGTGGAGGCGGAACTGGAATCCGACGGCCTCGCGCGCCGCGTGGCCCGCGACCTCATGGAGATCTACGGCGTCCGCCCCGAGCTCGCCCACGTGCAGGCATCCGGCGGCCGTGCCGGCGGCCACTACGCCGTGCGGGTGATCGACGGTGGCGAGACCCTCGCGCGCCAGACCGGTCTGCTCGACCAGCGGCGCCGCCCGGTGCGAGGCCTTCCCAACAAGCTCACCACCGGCGCCCGCCCCGATCTCGCCGCCGTCTGGCGTGGGGCGTTTCTGGCCGCCGGCAGCCTGAGCGACCCCGGCCGCTCCGCCGCCCTCGAGATCGCCTGCCCGTCGGGCGAGGCCGCGATGGCGCTCGTCGGCGCCGCCCACCGGCTCGGGATCGCGGCGAAGGCGCGCGAGGTGCGAGGCGTTCCCCGCGTCGTCGTGCGCGACGGTGAGGCCATCCGCGCCACGCTCGCGGAGATGGGTGCCGTGCGTACCGCCGCCGAGTGGGAGCAGCTGCGCCAGCGCCGCGAGGTGCGCGCAGGGGTGAACCGCCTGGTCAACTTCGACGACGCCAACCTGCGCCGCTCGGCGCAGGCCGCCGTCGCCGCGTGCGCCCGCGTGGAGCGCGCGCTGGAGATCCTCGGCGACGAGGTGCCCCCGCACCTGCGTCAGGCCGGCGAGCTGCGCCTGGCCCACCGTGACGCGAGCCTGGACGAGCTGGGGCATCACGCCGAGCCGCAGCTGACCAAGGATGCCGTCGCCGGCCGCATACGGCGTCTGCTGGCGATGGCCGACAAGAAGGCCGAAGTCGAGGGCATCCCCGACACCGAGTCAGCCGTGCCCGTCGGCGACGAAGACTGACTCGGTTACATGCCCACCCCCGGGGAAGCAACCCGGGGCGCGCCGTGTTGTCGCTCACTAGGATGAACTCCGTCCCCTCGCCGCTCCGAGGACTTCGGTTCGGCGCCGACAGGAAGAAGCGAACATGGCGAAATACACCCTGCCCGAGCTGCCGTACGACTACGCCGCGCTGGAGCCCAGCATCAGCGGCAAGATCATGCAGCTTCACCACGACAAGCACCACCAGGCCTATGTGACCGGTGCGAACACCGCCCTCGAGCAGCTCGCCGAGGCCCGCGACACCGGCAACTTCGCCAACGTCAACAAGCTCGAGAAGGACCTCGCGTTCAACCTCGGTGGCCACGTCAACCACTCGATCTTCTGGACCAACCTGTCGCCGGACGGGGGAGACAAGCCGGTCGGCGACCTCGCCTCCGCGATCGACGACCACTTCGGCTCGTTCGACAAGTTCCAGGCGCACTTCTCCGCCGCCGCGCTCGGCGTGCAGGGCTCGGGCTGGGCAGGACTCTTCTGGGACTCCGTGGGCCAGAACCTGATCATCCAGCAGTTCTTCGACCAGCAGTCGCAGTTCGCCGCAGGCACCGTCCCGCTGCTGCTGCTGGACGTCTGGGAGCACGCGTACTACCTCGATTACCAGAACGTGCGCGCCGACTACGTCAAGGCGTTCTGGAACATCGCGAACTGGGCGAATGTGGCGGACCGGTTTAGCACGGCCCGTGAGAAGACGGCCGGTCTGCTGTAGGGTCAAACTCAGGTGAGGATGCCTGAATCCTCCTCGGAAACGGGTGGATTCCGGCATCCTCTTCTGTCAAAGAGATCGCGTGTCTGGAACGCCGAGCAGGCGTCGCCGGCGCGACGGAAACCGGGAGACATCGTGTCTGTCAAAATCGGCATCAACGGCTTCGGCCGCATCGGACGCAACTACCTTCGCGCCGCACTCGCGCAGGGTGCGGACCTCGACATCGTGGCGGTGAACGACCTCACCGACAACAAGACGCTTGCGCATCTGCTCAAGTACGACTCGATCCTCGGCCGCCTCGACGCCGACGTGACGTACGACGCGGACTCGATCACGGTCGGCGACAAGAAGATCAAGGTCTTCGAAGAGCGCGACCCCGCGAACCTCCCCTGGGGCGAGCTGGGCGTGGACATCGTCATCGAGTCCACGGGCCGCTTCACCAAGGCCGAGGACGCCCGCAAGCACATCGCCGGCGGCGCCAAGAAGGTCCTCATCTCCGCTCCGGCCACCGGTGAGGACGCGACCTTCGTCATCGGTGTGAACGAGGGCGACTACGACCCCGAGAACCACCACATCATCTCCAACGCGTCGTGCACCACGAACTGCCTCGCCCCCATGGCGAAGGTGTTCAACGACCACTTCGGCATCGAGCGCGGCCTGATGACCACGGTTCACGCCTACACCGCCGACCAGAACCTGCAGGACGGCCCCCACAAGGACCTGCGTCGCGCTCGCGCCGCGGCCCTGAACATCGTGCCGACCTCGACCGGTGCCGCCAAGGCCATCGGCCTGGTGCTGCCCGAGCTCAAGGGCAAGCTCGACGGCTTCGCGCTGCGCGTGCCGGTTCCCACCGGCTCCGCCACCGACCTGACCGTCCAGACGCGTGACGGCATCACGGTCGACGAGATCAAGGCCGCGTTCAAGGCTGCTGCCGAGGGTCCGCTCAAGGGCATCCTCAAGTACACCGAGGACGACATCGTCTCGAGCGACATCGTCACCGACCCGCACTCGTGCATCTTCGACGCCGGCCTCATCCGCGTGATGGGCAACCAGGTCAAGATCGTCGGCTGGTACGACAACGAGTGGGGCTACTCCAACCGCCTCGTCGACCTCACCGAGCTCGTCGCAAGCAAGCTCTGACGGCCATGGCCCTGCGCACCCTCGACTCGCTGGGTTCGCTGGCCGGCAAGCGTGTCATCGTCCGTGCTGATTTCAACGTCCCCCTGGGGGACGGCGTCATCACGGACGATGGCCGCGTGCGGGCCGCGCTTCCCACGCTGAACGAACTCATCAACCAGGGAGCGCGCGTCATCGCGTGCTCGCACCTGGGCCGGCCCGCCGGCGCCCCCGAGGAGAAGTACAGCCTGGCCCCCGTGGCCCAGCGGCTGTCGGAACTGCTCGGCAAGCCGGTCGCCTTCGCGCGGGACACCGTGGGCGACTCGGCGAAGGAGGCCGTGGCCGCGCTGGAGGACGGCGACGTCGCGGTGATCGAGAACCTGCGGTTCAACCCCGGTGAGACGGCCAAGGACGAGGCCGAGCGCCGCGCCTTCGCCGCGCAGCTGGCGGAGCTCGGCGACGTGCTCGTCTCCGACGGCTTCGGGGTCGTGCACCGCAAGCAGGCTTCGGTCTACGACCTCGCCCAGATCCTGCCGTCCGCGGCGGGCTACCTCATCGAGAAGGAGGTCGATGTCCTCGACCGTCTGACCGAGAAGCCCGAGCGGCCGTACACGGTCGTGCTGGGGGGATCGAAGGTCAGCGACAAGCTGGGCGTCATCGCGCACCTGCTGCCCCGCGTGCAGAAGCTCTGCATCGGCGGCGGCATGATGTACACCTTCCTCGCCGCGCAGGGCCACAAGGTGGGCAAGAGCCTGCTCGAAGAGGACCAGCTGGAGACCGTGCGCGGCTACCTCGCCGACGCGACCGAGCGTGGCGTGGAGATCGTGCTGCCCGTCGACGCCGTCATGGCGGCATCCTTCGCTTCCGACGCCGACCACGTGGTGGCCGACGTCGACGCACTGGAGGACACCGCGTTCGGAGCCGACGGGATGGGTCTGGACATCGGGCCGAAGACCGCAGGGCTCTTCGCCGATGCGATCCGCAGCAGCAAGACGGTCTTCTGGAACGGCCCCATGGGCGTGTTCGAGATGCCGGCGTTCGCCGCCGGCACGAAGGCCGTCGCGCAGGCTCTCACCGAGGTCGACGGCCTGTCGGTCGTCGGCGGCGGCGACTCGGCTGCGGCCGTGCGTCAGCTCGGATTCTCGGATGACCAGTTCGGTCACATCTCCACCGGTGGCGGCGCGAGCCTGGAGTTCCTCGAAGGCAAGCGCCTGCCCGGACTGGAGGTCCTCGGATGGCAGTGAACCGCACCCCGCTCATCGCGGGCAACTGGAAGATGAACCTCGATCACCTGCAGGCGATCGCGTTCGTCCAGAAGCTCGCGTGGACGCTCAAGGATGCCAAGCACGACAGCGCCAGCGTCGAGGTGGCGGTCTTCCCGCCGTTCACCGATCTGCGCGCCGTGCAGACGCTGCTGGATGCCGACAAGATCGAGTTCGCCCTGGGCGCGCAGGACCTGTCGGCGCACGATGCGGGCGCGTACACGGGGGAGATCTCCGGCGCGTTCCTGTCGAAGCTCGACTGCCGGTACGTCATCATCGGTCACTCGGAGCGGCGTCAGTATCACGCCGAGACCGATGAGGTCGTGGCCTCGAAGGTGCAGGCGGCGCTGCGGCACGGCCTCGTGCCGGTGATCTGCGTCGGCGAGACCGCCGAGGACCTGGAGACGCACGGCGCCAGCGCCGTGCCCGTCGGCCAGCTCGAGGTCGCTCTGGAGTCGGTGGCGGCGGATGCCGACATCGTCGTGGCCTACGAGCCGGTCTGGGCCATCGGCTCCGGCCAGGCGGCCACGCCCGAGCAGGCGCAGGATGTCTGCGCGAAGCTCCGTGACGTGGTGGCGGCGAAGCTCGGCGCCGAGGCGGCCGAGCGCACGCGCGTGCTCTACGGCGGCTCGGTGAAGTCGAGCAACATCGCCAGCTTCATGCGCGAGCCCGATGTCGACGGTGCCCTGGTCGGCGGTGCGAGCCTGCTGGTCGACGAGTTCGCCGCGATCATCCGCTACCAGAAGCACGTCGGAGTCTGACCGTGCGCGGGTTCAGCGGCCACACCGGCCGCTGAACCCGCCGCGCGGCTCCCGCCCGGTATACTCGACCCTTGTGCGGTCCGGCAGTGACCACAGCGAAAGGCTTACACGACAGTGCCCATTCTCGAGTTCGTCATGCAGGTGATGCTCGGCATCACCAGCCTGCTGCTGACCCTGCTCATCCTTCTCCACAAGGGGCGCGGCGGCGGCCTGTCCGACATGTTCGGCGGCGGCATGACGTCGGCGATGGGATCGTCCGGCCTGGCCGAGCGCAACCTCAACCGCTTCACCGTCATCCTCGCCCTTGCGTGGTTCGTCTCGATCGTGGCCCTGGGCCTGATCACCAAGTTCCAGGGAATCTGACATGGCTACAGGTGGAAACGCGATCCGCGGCACGAGGGTGGGCGCAGGCCCCATGGGCGAGCAGGACCACGGCTTCCACGCCGACCGCGTCGCGATCTCGTACTGGGACGCCCTCGGCAACGAGACGGTGCGCTACTTCGCCGCCGGCATCTCCGATGAGGAGATCCCCGAGACGATCGACTCCCCGCACTCCGGCCTTCCCGCCGGTCGCGATAAGGAGAACCCCCCGGCGCTGGCCAAGCCGGAGCCGTACAAGACGCACCTCGCGTACGTGAAGGAGCGTCGCACCGAGGAAGAGGCCGAGTCCCTCCTCGAGGACGCCCTCACGCAGCTGCGCGAGCGCCGCGGCCTCTGATATCTGCGGGCGCCGGAAAGCCCGGCGCCGCTGACTGACCTGCGGGCGCCGGAACGCCGGCGCTGCCGTCAGTACTCGCCGTCGATCAGCTCCGGCGGCACCTGTGCCGCGGCATCCTGGTCGACGAAGATGATGGTGCGCTTGCGCCCCTTCGCTCCCGCTGCCGGCACGCTGTCGTAGCTCGCGCCCGCGAGCACCAGGCCCAGCGCGGCGGCCTTGTCCGTGCCCGCGACGACCATCCAGACGCGCGCGGAGGAGTTGATGACCGGCCGGGTGAGGGTGAGCCGCTCCGCGGGCGGGACCGGCGAGTCGCGGACGCCGACGACGGCGCGGTCGGTGATCTGGATCTCCGGCCGGTCGGGGAACAGCGACGCGATATGCCCGTCGGCGCCGACGCCGAGGAAGGTGATGTGGAACGTCGGCCAGGCGAGGCCGGCATCCACGTCGGCGAAACGCGCCAGCTGGCGCTCGTAGGCGGTCGCGGCCTCGTCGAGGTCGAGCCCGGAATCGGAGGCGGGCATGGCGTGGACGTTCTCGGCGGGGACGGGGATGCGCCCGAGCAGGGCCTCACGCGCCATCGCCTCGTTGCGTTCCCCGCTGTCGGCGGGGACGAAGCGCTCGTCGCTCCACCAGAAGTGCACGAGAGACCAGTCGACGCTGTCGCGCTTGGCATGGTCGCCGGCCGCACGCAGCACGGCGGCGCCCATGGCGCCTCCGGTGAGGGACACGTGGGTGACCTGTCCCTCGCGCCCGCGCTTGGTCAGCCGCGAGAGGAAGCGCGTCGCGACCGACCGTGCGATGTGCTCCCGGTCGGGGCGCACGACGACCCGCTTCTCGGCGTAGAACTCAGCCATGCGACTCCCGTGTCACCGCAGGGCCGAGCAGCTCCCAGCCGCGTGTGATCACCCGACCATACAGGACGTCCGGGTCGAGGCGACGCAGCTCCTCGGCGAGGCACTCGCGCAGGGTGCGGCGGGGGAGGACGATCTCGTGCTCGGGCTGCTGAGGCTGCGCCAGCTTCGCGTCGATGTCGTTGCTGCGCTCGAGCACGATGTCGCCGGAGGCGCGCGTGAGACGCACGGAGCGGATGCCGTGGTCCCACTCGTCGGGGTCGGCGTAGCGCCACGTGACCGGGACTTCCAGCTTCAGGCGAAGCCAGGCCGCGAGGAGGGCCGTGGACGGAGAGCTGCCGGCGCCCACGACCTCGACGTCGGTCACGGGCTCGTAGGGCGGCTGGTCCAGCACGGCGGCGAGCTGCTCGCGCCAGTGGGTCAGCCGCGTCCAGGCGAGGTCCGTGTCGCCAGGGGCGTATGTGCGCGCCAGGGCGCTGAGACGGTCGGAGTTGTACGGCTTGCTCGAGGCGTCGGTGATGCGCCGTTGCGCGATGCGTCCGATCCCGGACTCGGCGGGGACGGCCGGCGGGTGGTCCGGCCACCATGCCACGACCGGGGCGTCCGGCAGCAGGAGCCCCGTGATGAGGCTGTCGGGGTTGCTGGCGGCGTCGCCGTGAGCGCGCAGCACGATGACCTCGCTCGCCCCGGCATCCCCGCCGACGCGGATCTGCGCATCGAGACGGGGTTCGCCGTCGGGCTCGCTGATGAGCACGATCACGCGCATCGGGTGTTCGCGCGAGGCCGCGTTCGCGGCGTCGATGGCGTCCTCCTCGAGCCCGTGGGAACTGGCGATGACAAGCGTCAGCACGCGCCCGAGGGCGACCGCGCCGCCTTCTTCGCGCACCTTCACCAGCGAGCGGGCCACCTGGGACACCGTGGTGTCGGGGATGTCGAGGATCATGGGCGCCTCCAGACGCGGCCGTCACGGGCCAGCAGCTCATCGGCCGACGGGGGACCCCAGGATCCGGGGGAGTACTGTTCGAGCGGCCCGCCCTGCTCGCTCCAGTACTGCTCGATCGGGTCGAGGATCCGCCAGCTCAGCTCGACCTCCTCATGCCGGGGGAACAGCGGAGGATCGCCGAGCAGAACGTCGAGAATCAGGCGCTCGTAGGCCTCCGGGCTCGATTCGGTGAAGGCGTGGCCGTAGCCGAAGTCCATCGTCACATCCCGCACCTCGGTGGCGGCGCCGGGGACCTTGGAGCCGAAGCGGATGGTCACGCCCTCGTCGGGCTGCACGCGGATGACGAGCGCGTTCTGGCCCTGCTCGGTGGTCTGGTTGCGCAGGAACAGGTGCTGCGGGGCGCGCTTGAACACCACGGCGATCTCGGTGACGCGTCGGCCCAGCCGTTTTCCGGTGCGCAGATAGAACGGCACCCCGGCCCAGCGGCGTGTGGCGATCTCCAGCTTCACCGCGGCGTAGGTCTCGGTGGTGGATGCCGGGTCCATGCCGTCCTCGTCGAGAAAGCTGGTGACCTTCTCGCCGCCCTGCCACCCGCCGGCGTACTGGCCGCGCGCGGTCGCCGTCGACAGATCCTCGGGCAGCCGCACCGCGGCGAGGACCTTCTCCTTCTCGGCACGCAGGTGCGTGGCATCCAGGGAGATGGGCTCTTCCATCGCGGTGAGCGCCAGGAGCTGCAGCAGGTGGTTCTGGATCACGTCGCGCGCCGCGCCGATGCCGTCGTAGTAGCCGGCCCGCCCGCCCACGCCGATGTCCTCGGCCATGGTGATCTGCACGTGATCGACGTAGTTGCGGTTCCAGATCGGCTCATACAGCTCGTTGGCGAAGCGGAGCGCCAGGATGTTCTGGACCGTCTCCTTGCCGAGGTAGTGGTCGATGCGGAAGATCGAGTCGGCCGGGAACGCGACCTCCAGCGCCTCGTTGAGGGCGCGGGCGGTCTGCAGGTTGCTGCCGAACGGCTTCTCGATGACGACGCGGCGCCAGCTCGAGTCGCCCGCCGCGGTGTCGTCGACGAGTCCCGACGACTTCAGCTGCTTCGCCACCAGAGGGAAGTCCTTGGGCGGGATCGACAGGTAGTAGGCGTGGTTGCCCATTGTTCCGCGCTCCACGTCGAGGGCGTGCACGGTGTCGCGCAGGCGACGGAACGCCTCCGGGTCGTCGAACTCGCCGGAGACGAAGCGGATGCCCTGGAGCAGCTGCTTCCACGTCTCCTCGCGGAAGGGTGTGCGCGCGTGCTGCTTCACCGCGTCGTAGACGACGCGGGCGAAGTCCTCGTCCGCCCAGTCACGGCGTGCGAAGCCGACCAGCGCGAAACCGGGCGGCAGCAGGCCGCGGTTGGCCAGGTCGTAGACGGCGGGCATGAGCTTCTTGCGCGACAGGTCGCCTGTCACGCCGAAGATGACCAGTGCGCTCGGGCCGGCGATGCGGTTGAGGCGGCGGTCGTGAGGATCGCGCAGCGGATTGTGGCCGCGCCGGATCTCGACGGTCATCGGGGGGTTCAGTCCTCCAGGACGGCTTCGAACAGCGTCAGCACGTCGGGCTGCGGTTCGGTGAGCGTGAGGGTGACGACGGGGCGACCGTGCGTCTCGGAAAGGACGGCGGCGTCGCCGGCGGCCTGGGCGCGGATCAGCTGCCCGAACGTGAACGGCCGGCCCGGGATCTCCAGGTCGACCTCGCCGGCGTCGAGGATCTGCACGAACACACCGGTGGCCGGGCCGCCCTTATGGTACTGCCCTGTCGAGTGCAGGAACCGCGGTCCCCAGCCGAAGGTGGTCGGACGCCCGCTGTCGGCGGCGACCATCTCGCGCAGCCCCGCGAGCTGCGACAGCTCGCGACGGTCGACATATGCCTGCAGCGACACATAGCCGTCCGGCGGGATGCGGTCCCAGAGGGCCTCGAGCACGCCGGCGATCGTTCCGGACGCCGCGAGAGCCGGGTCGGAGACCCGCACCTCGACGCCGTGCTCCGTGAAGGACGGCTCCGTCGGCGCGGGTCGGGCGTCGAGCAGCGCACGGGCGGCGACCTTGGCGGACTCCACATCGGGCTGGTCGAACGGGTTGATGCCGAGCAGGCGACCGGCGATCGCGGTGGCATACTCCCACACCAGCAGCTGGGCGCCGAGGGACCCGCTGACGAGGATCTCGTCCTCGTGCGGCTCGACCAGGTGGAACTCGCGCGCCTCGTCGACCAGGCGCAGGATCTGCAGGTCGTCGGGACGGGAATCCAGCTCGGGGGACACCGGCAGCAGCGCGACCGGCAGGATGCCGGTGCCGTCCTTGCCGGTGGACTCGGCCACGAGCTGCTCGATCCAGTCCGGCAGGCCCATGATGTGGGTGCCGTCGCTGACCAGGCCCAGCTTGTCGCGCAGCGGGTCGCTGCCGGCGATGGCTGCGGCCAGCACGAGCGCGGGGTTGTCGGGGCTGTCGATCGCCACTTCCAGCAGCGTCGCCTCCGCTTCGTCGAGCAGCTCGCTGATGTCGACGCCCGCGAGCCCCGTGGGCACGAGCCCGAACGCGGTGAGGGCCGAGTAGCGGCCGCCCACGGTCGGGTCGGCCGGGAACACACGGTACCCGGCGGCACGAGCCGACTCGTCCAGCGGCGAGCCCGGGTCGGTCACGACGACGATGTGCTCGGCCGGGTCCATGCCGAGGTCGCTCCAGGCGGCCTCGAACGCGCGCCGTGCGGCATCCGTCTCGACCGTGGAACCCGACTTCGACGACACGACCAGCACCGTCTCGGCCAGGCCGCCGGTCTCGCCGTCGCCGTCGATCGCGGCGAGCACCTGGCCGGGCGCGGTGGAATCCAGGATCACCAGCGGCACGCCTGCCGTCTGCGCGATGACCTCGGGGGCGAGGGACGACCCGCCCATCCCCGCGAGGACGACCCGGGTGATGCCGCGCGCCACGAGCTGCTCGCGCAGGGCGAGGATCTCGGGGACCATCGGACGCGAGACGCTGACCGCCTGCACCCAGCCCAGACGCTGAGCGGCGTCCGCCTCGGCGGCGGGACCCCACAGGGCGGCGTCACCGGCGGTGATGCCGCTGGCGACGAGGTCGGCGATCAGCGTCGGCAGGACGCGGTCGACCGCCGCCTTGGCGCGCCCGGTGACCCGGATGTCGAAGGTCATGCGTTGGCCTTGGCCCCTTCGAGAGCCTCGGTGACGGTGCCCTGCAGGTCGTGCCACGAGCCGATGAACTTGTCGACGCCCTCGTCTTCGAGCAGCTGCGTGACCTCGACGAGGTCGATGCCGAGCCGGTCGAGGTCGGCGAAGACCTTGCGTGCGGCGTCGTAGGTGCCGCTGATGCTGTCGCCGACGATCTGACCGTGGTCGAAGGTGGCCTCGAGCGTCTTCTCCGGCATCGTGTTGACGGTGCCGGGCGCGACGAGCTCGGTGACGTAGAGCGTGTCGGGAAGCTTCGGGTCCTTGACCCCCGTGGACGCCCACAGCGGCCGCTGCACGTTGGCGCCGATCCCGACGAGGTCGGTCGCCCGCTTCTCAGCGAACTTCTGCTCGAACAGCTCGTACGCGAGGCGCGCGTTGGCGACGCCTGCGAGCGACATGAGTCCTTCGGCCTCGCCGGTGCCCACGGCCTCGAGACGCTTGTTGATCTCGGTGTCGACTCTCGAGACGAAGAAGGACGCGACGGAGTGGATGTGCGACAGGTCGAAGTCCGCGCTGTGCGCCCGCTCCAGGCCGTCGAGGTACGCGTCGATGACCTCGGCGTACCGCTCCAGCGAGAAGATGAGCGTGACGTTGACCGAGATGCCCGCCGCGATGACCTCGGTGATCGCGGGCAGCCCCGCCTTGGTGGCGGGGATCTTGATCAGCACATTCGGGCGGTCGACGGCCGCCGCCAGCTCCTTGGCCTGGGCGACGGTCGCCGCGGTGTCGTGTGCGAGGTCGGGGGAGACCTCGATCGACACCCGGCCGTCGACGCCCTTGGTGGCGTCGTAGATGGGGCGGAAGATGTCGCACGCACTCTGCACGTCGGTGGTGGTCAGCGAGAAGATCGTGTCGTCGGTCGAGGCGCCCTTGGCCGCCTGCGCGGCGATGGCCTCTTCATAGCCGATTCCGGCCGAGATCGCGCCCTGGAAGATCGTCGGGTTGGTGGTCACCCCCACGACGTTTCGGGTGTCGATGAGCTGCTGCAGGTTGCCGGTGGTGATGCGCTGGCGGGACAGGTCGTCGAGCCAGATGCTCACGCCTGCGTCGGACAGGGCCTGGGTGGGAGTTGTCATGCGCGCGTCTCCTTGAGGGTCTCGCGTGCCGCGGTGACCACGGCCTCGGCGGTGATGCCGAACTTCTCGTACAGGGTGTGGTAGTCGGCGGATGCGCCGAAGTGGTCGATGCCGACCGAACGACCGGCGTCGCCGACGATGCCGCGCCACGTGAGCGGTGAGCCGGCCTCGACCGACACGCGTGCCTTCACTGCGGCCGGCAGAACCTGCTCGCGGTAGGCGGCATCCTGCTCGGCGAACCATTCGAGCGACGGTGCCGACACCACACGGGCGTTGACCCCCTCGGCGGCGAGCGTTTCGCGGGCGGCGACGGCCACCTGCACCTCGGAGCCGGTGGCGATGAGGATCACGTCGGGCGTGCCGCCGGGGGCCTCCGCCAGGATGTACGCGCCCTTGGCGACGTTGTCGGCCGAGGCGAACACGTCGCCGTCGGCGTCGCCGGTGCCGCGCTCGAACACCGGGATGTTCTGACGCGTCAGGGCGATGCCGGTGGGGCCGTCCTGGCGGCGCAGGATCTCCAGCCACGCGGTGGCCGTCTCGTTGGCATCCGCCGGGCGCACCACCGTGAAGTTGGGGATGGCCCGCAGCGTCGCCAGCTGCTCGATCGGCTGGTGCGTGGGGCCGTCCTCGCCGAGGGCGACCGAGTCGTGCGTCCAGACGAAGATCGAGGGGATGCCCATCAGCGCGGCCAGGCGCACCGCG
This sequence comes from Microbacterium sp. zg-Y1090, assembly GCF_030246945.1. Classification (NCBI taxonomy): domain Bacteria; kingdom Bacillati; phylum Actinomycetota; class Actinomycetes; order Micrococcales; family Microbacteriaceae; genus Microbacterium; species Microbacterium wangruii. Next base: position 1,974,141 of record NZ_CP126742.1, on the reverse strand, counting down.
GGGCGCATGTAGTCGCTGAAGATGAGGAACGTGCCGCCGAACGGGCGGGTGGGACCGTGCAGCTTGATGCCGTTGACGATCGCGCCCATGGCGTGCTCGCGGATGCCGAAGTGCAGCACCCGACCGTAGGGGGAGCCCGACCACTCATGGGTCGACCACTCTTCGGGGATGAAGCTCTTGGCGTCCTTGATGGTGGTGAGGTTCGACTCGGCGAGGTCGGCCGATCCACCCCACAGCTCGGGGAGCTCTGCGGCGAGGGCGTTGATGACCAGGCCCGACGCCGCGCGGGTGGAGACGTCCTTGCCGGCTCCGAACGTCGGCAGCGCGTCGGCGATGTCCGTGGGCAGCTCACCGGCTTCGAGCCGGTCGAGCAGCGCCTTGCGCTCGGGGTGGGCGTCGGCCCAGGCGTCGAACGCGGTCTGCCACTCGGCGCGGGCGGTCGCGGCACGCTCGGCGAGGGAGCGGGTGCGCGCAAGCACGTCCTCGGCCACGACGAAGCTCTGCTCGGGATCGAACCCGAGCACCTTCTTCGTGGCGGCCAGCTCGTCGGCGCCGAGGGCGGAGCCGTGGATCTTGCCGGTGTTCTGCTTGCCGGGCGACGGCCATCCGATGATGGTCTTGAGGATGATCAGCGACGGCTTGTCGGTCTCGCCCTTGGCCGCCTCGATCGCGGCGTGGAGCTCCGCGACATCCTCGACGTACTCGCCGGTGCGCTTCCAGTCGACCGTCTGCACGTGCCAGCCGTAGGCCTCGTAGCGCGCCGCGACGTCCTCGGTGAAGGCGACGTTCGTGTCGTCTTCGATCGAGATCTGGTTGGAGTCGTAGATCGCGATGAGGTTGCCCAGCTGCTGGTGACCCGCCAGCGAGGATGCCTCGCTGGTGACGCCCTCCTGCAGGTCGCCGTCACCGGCGATGACGTAGATGTCGTGGTCGAAGGGCGACTGCCCGGCCGGGGTCTCCGGGTCGAACAGGCCGCGCTCGTAGCGCGCCGCATAGGCGAAGCCGACGGCGGATGCCAGTCCCTGACCGAGCGGGCCGGTCGTGATCTCCACGCCGTCGGTGTGCCCGTACTCGGGGTGGCCGGGCGTCTTGGAGCCCCATGTGCGGAGCGCCTTGAGGTCGTCGAGCTCGAGGCCGAAGCCCCCGAGGTACAGCTGCACGTACTGGGTGAGCGACGAGTGGCCGACCGAGAGGATGAAGCGGTCACGGCCGAGCCAGTGGGTGTTGGCCGGGTCGTGGCGCATCACCTTCTGGTACAGCAGGTACGCCGCCGGCGCCAGGCTCATGGCGGTTCCGGGGTGGCCGTTGCCGACCTTCTCAACGGCATCGGCTGCCAGCACCCGAGCGGTGTCCACCGCGCGCCGATCGATCTCGTCCCACTGCAATTCCGACACTCGGTCGCCTTTCTCGAGGGGATGCGCTTCGTGTCGAGGCCAGCCCGCTGCCCTCATCCGGGAGAGGTGGCGGGGGCCGGCGGCACCGGCGCGCGTGTGCGTTCAGCATAGCGAAGTGGGGTACCCGCGAGGGCGGTCCGCGCGCTGTATGACGATCGCGCGCGCGGAAGGGCCCGCGGGGCCATGGCCTAGACTGAGGTGGTAGTGCAAGCAGCGATAGCGGGGAAAATGGACATCACGACGACGTCGGGCAGCGCGCAGACGGCGACCCCGTCGTTCCGGCGGACGGTGCGCGCGTACATCGCCTTGACGAAGCCGCGCGTCCTCGAGCTGCTGCTCGTCACCACGGTGCCGGTGATGATCCTCGCCGAAGGCGGGTTCCCGAACGTCTGGCTGGTGCTGGCCACCGTCATCGGCGGCTCGATGAGCGCCGGGTCGGCCGCCGCGTTCAACATGTACCTCGATCGCGACATCGACGCGCACATGAAGCGCACCGCGGGTCGGCCGATCGTCACCGGCGAGGTCTCCGCCCGTGGCGCGCTCATCTTCTCCTGGGTGCTCGCCGTGGCATCCACGCTGTGGCTGCTGGCCACGACAAACTGGGTCGCCGCATCGCTGTCGGTGGCCGCCATCTTCTTCTACGTCGTGATCTACACGATGATCCTCAAGCGCCGCACCGAGCAGAACATCGTGTGGGGCGGCATCGCCGGGTGCTTCCCGGTGCTCATCGGCTGGTCGGCCGTGACCGGCTCGCTGTCGTGGAGCGCCGCGATCCTGTTCGTGCTGGTGTTCCTGTGGACCCCGCCGCACTACTGGCCGCTGTCGATGAAGTACAAGGTCGACTACGCCGACGTGTCCGTGCCGATGCTCGGGGCGACCCGCAACGGCACGCAGGTGGGCCTGCAGGTCATCCTCTACGCCTGGGCCACCGTGGCGTGCTCGCTGCTGCTGATCCCGGTGGCGGGCATGGGCCTGGTGTACACCGTCTCGGCGCTGGTCTTCGGCGGCTGGTTCGTCTACGAGTCCCACGTGCTCTACGCCCGCGCCGTGCGCGGCACGGAGCCCAAGCCGATGCGGGTCTTCCACGCGTCGATCACGTACCTGACGCTGCTGTTCATCGCGATCGCCGTCGACCCCCTGTTGCCCTTCTGACGCGCGACACCCGCTGAAACGCGGACGGAGATCCCTGTGCGGGTCCGGGTCCCGGCATCCGCCGCGGGAGCCACGGAAGCGACTCAGGTCACCCGGCCGTCTCCGGGGCGCGACACCCGCAGCCAGCGGTAGCCGTACGCGGGGAGGGTGAATTCGACGCGACCGCGGTCGTCGAGCGGGAGCCGCTCGGAGTCGAGCACGTCGACCAGTGTCGTCCCCTCGGGCTCGTCCGCGAGAGCGAACGCGACCACCGCCGGGACATCGGTGAAGTTGTGCACGGCGACCGTGCGGCCGACGTCGGCGCGCAGGGAATGCACCAGCACGCCCGACGCGTCATGCGCGATGATCTCCAGTTCGCCCCATCCGAGCTCGGGTGAGATGCGGTAGCGGGAGGTGAGGTCGCGGAAGAAGTGCAGGAGCGAATCGCGGTCTTCGAGCTGGTCGGCGACGTTGACGTGCAGCGGCGAGTACCCGTCACCGGGCGGCTGGGCCACGAGACGAGAAGGCGGCGCGGTCGAGAACCCGCCATCGCGTTCCGCCGACCACTGCATGGGGGTGCGCACGGCATGACGCTTGTCGAGCTCGGCGTTCTCGCCCATGCCGATCTCCTCGCCGTAGAACAGCGCCGGCGTGCCCGGGAGGGTGAACAGCAGGCTGTACGCCATGCGGATGCGGCGGGGGTCGCCTTCGAGCATGGTCGGCAGGCGACGGGTGATTCCCCGCCCGTACACGCGCTGGTGCTCGTCGGGCGCGAAGGCCTCGAACACCTCCTGCCGCTCGTCGTCGGTGAGCTGGTCGAGCGTGAGCTCGTCGTGGTTGCGCAGGAAGTTCGCCCACTGCGCTTCGACGGGAAGCGCGGGGCGCGAGGAGAGCGCCGTGGCGAGGGGCTCGGGATCCTGGCGGACGAGCGACAGGTAGAACGCCTGCATCCCGGCGAAGTCGAACTGCATCGTCAGTTCCTGGCCGTCGTTGCCTGCGCCGAAGTACGCGGCCTGCTGCTCGTAGGGGAGGTTCACCTCGCCCAGCAGCACCGCTTCGCTCGAGCGCCGCTGCAGAAAGCGGCGGATGTCGCGCAGCATGTCGTGCGGGTCGGCCATCTCGGCGCCTTCCTGCGCCTCGAGCAGGAACGGGACGGCGTCGACGCGGAATCCGGAGATGCCCAGCTGCAGCCAGAAGCCGACCGTCTTGGCGATCTCGTCGCGCACCGCGGGGTTCGCGATGTTCAGGTCGGGCTGGTGCGGGTAGAAGCTGTGCATGTACCACTTGCCCGACTTGTCCTCGCGCGTCCAGATGCCGTCGGCCTCGCCGGGGAAGACCTCGTTCTTCTGCCCCTTGGGCGGCGGGTCGGAGCGCCACACGTAGAAGTCGCGGTACGGCGACGAGGGGCTGCGCTTGGCGGACTGGAACCAGGGATGCCGGTCGGAGGTGTGGTTCACGACGAGGTCGACGATCACGCGGATGCCTCTGTCACGCGCCGTGCGGATCACCTCGACGAGGTCGCCGTGCGTGCCCAGGCGCGGGTCGACGCCGTAGAAGTCCGTCACGTCGTACCCGTCGTCGCGGTCGGGCGTCGGATAGAAGGGCATGAGCCACAGACAGGTGACGCCGAGCTGGGCGAGATAGTCGATGCGCGAGGCCAGCCCCTGCAGGTCGCCCACGCCGTCCCCGTTGGAGTCGAGGAACGTCTCGGCGTCGAGGCAGTAGATGACCGCGGACTTCCACCACAGGTCGCTCGTATCGGTGATCCTCACAGCAGCTCCTTCAATCGAGGCAGCAGATGGTCGCGCGCCGCGTTCAGGAACGGCCGCTGGTCCTGGCCCACGTGGTGCAGGTAGATGCGGTCGAAGCCGAGCCGGGCGTGGTCGGCGATGCGCACGGCGAGCTCGTCGAGGTCGCTCGAGATGAGCAGCGCGTCGCGCATCTGCTGGTCGCTCGGGTCGCCCGCGGCGGCGTCGAAGTCCTCCGGCTGCTCGAGGTCCCAGATGGTGGGCGGGCTCAGCACGGCATGGGCCCACTGATCCCGCGCGATCGCGAGCGCCTCGGCGTCGGTCGGCGCCCAGCTGACGTGCACCTGCAGCACGCGCGGCCCGGTTCCACCCGCGGCCCCGTAGGCCCCGAGCACCTTCTCGAGCGCGGGCGGCGGCTGGAGCGCGGTCACGAGGCCATCGGCCCACGACGCCGCCCACCCGGCGGTCTCGGGGCTGATCGCGGTGGCGAACAGGGGTGGCGGCGCGTCGGGGAGCGACCACAGACGCGCGCGGTGCGCCCGCACGAGGCCCTCGTGGTCGACCTCTTCGCCGGCCAGCAGCCGACGGATGATCGAGACGGTCTCGGCGAGCCGGTCGTTGCGCTCGGGCTTGGGCGGCCAGGGGTCGCCCGTGACGTGCTCGTTCATCGCCTCGCCGCTGCCGAGCGCCGCCCAGAAACGGCCGGGGAACATCTCCTCCAGCGTCGCGTACGCCTGCGCGGCGATCACCGGGTGGTACCGCTGCCCGGGGGCGTTGACGAAGCCGATCGAGAAGTCGGTGCGCGCGAGGGCGGCGCCGAGCCAGCTCGGAGCGAAGCCCGACTCGCCCTGCCGCACGCCCCATGGCGCAACGTGGTCGGAGCACATCGCGCCGTCGAAACCGGCAGCCTCCGCCGCGACGACGTCTTGGAGGAGCCTGCCGGGCGGGATCTGCTCATGCGATGCGTGGAAACCGAGGAACACCATGTGCTCGAGCCTTGCGGGTCGCCCCGAGGCGCAGGAACCGTTTGCATTCGACTGCACACGTGCGGTAAGTCCCGCGGGAGCCGGCCCGTCGCGGCGCTGTGGATAACTCCCGACGACCGCACCCGGTCATTGCGAGGATGCCTCGCGTGAGCCTCGCCTTCGCGCCGACCGGCGCCGCCCATGTGACCGCGGCGGTCACCGAGCGCGTGCGCGACCGGCTACGGACGGAGCAGGTCGAGCCTGGCCGGGTCAGCGAGGCGGCAGCGGAGTTCGCGCGGACGGAGGTGCGACGACACAACGACTATGCGCTGGCGCGGGGCCTTGCCACCGTCGATGACGAGGCTGCCTGCGTGCGGGAGGTGCTGGCCGCGGTGTCGGGGTTCGGGCCGCTGCAGCCGTACCTCGATGACCCGACCGTCGAGGAGCTGTGGCTCAATGCTCCTGACCGCGTCTTCGTCGCCCGCGCCGGTCGCGCGGAGCGGCTGCCGTTGACCCTCACCGACAGCGCGGTGCGCGACCTCGTCGAGCGGATGCTGCACGCCACCGGGCGCCGGGTGGACTTGAGTCAGCCGTTCGTCGACGCCTCGCTGCCGGACGGATCGCGCCTGCACGTGGTCATCCCCGACATCACCCGGCGGCACTGGTCGGTGAACATCCGCCGGTTCCTGCCGATGTACCGCGACCTGCCGCGGCTCGTCGAGGCGCGATCGCTGACCGACCGCGCGGCCGACATGCTGCGCGGAGCCATGGCGGCGGGACGCAGCGTGCTGGTGTCGGGAGCGACGCACACGGGAAAGACCACCCTGCTCGGCGCCTTGATCGCCGCCTGCCCGCCGCAGCAGCGCATCGTCACGGTGGAGGAGACGTTCGAGCTGGCGGTGGATGCCGAGGACATCGTCGGCATGCAGGGGCGGCAGCCGAGCTTGGAGGGGACGGGCGAGGTGACGCTGCGGCGGCTGGTCAAAGAAGCCCTGCGGATGCGCCCCGACCGGCTGATCGTGGGGGAGGTGCGCGATGCGGAGGCGCTGGACCTGTTGCTGGCCCTGAACACCGGGGTTCCAGGGGCTGCGAGTATCCACGCCAATTCGGCGCGTGAGGCTCTCGCCAAGCTCGCCGCCCTGCCGCTGCTGGCCGGGCGCAACATCGATCCGGGGTTCGTGCTGCCCGCGGTCGCGTCGTCGGTGCATCTGGTCGCGCACTGCGAGCGTGTTCCAGACGGCCGCCGGCGCGTGGCGGAGATCATCGCCCCGACCGGTCGGGTGGTCGACGGCGTCGTCGAGGCGCACACGCTGTACCGTGCGGGCGAGCCGTGACGTTCGTCTGGGGTGGGACGCTCGCTGCCGGCATCCTGCTGGTGATGTCGCCGTGGATGTGGCCGCCGCAGCCCGGGCGCGTGCGCCCGGCCGTCTCCGGCCGCGCTGCCCGGCTGCTCGCTGCGGCGGGGTTCGCGCGGGTGCCCCCGCGCTCGCTCGGCGCGGCGACGGTCGCCCTGGCGCTCGTCGCGGCATCCGTCGCATGGCTGATCACCGCGCTGCCCGCGCTGGCGTTCGTCGCAGGGGCGGCCGGGGCGGCCGCGCCGCTGGTGTGGGTGCGGGCGCGCGCCGCGCGGCGCCGCCGCGGCCGCCGTGCGCTGTGGCCCGACATCTGCGACCTGCTGATCGCCTCGGTGCGCGCGGGCATGTCGCTGCCTGACGCGGTGGCGAGCCTGGCCCAGTCCGCGCCGGCGGAGCTGCGCCCCGCGTTCACCGTGTTCGCCCGCGATCTCGACGCCTCAGGACACTTCGACTCTGCAGTGCAGCGACTGAAGCACACTCTCGCCGACCCCGTCGCCGACCGCATCGTGGAGACGCTGCGGATGACCCGGCAGGTGGGTGGCACCGAACTCCCGACCGTGCTGCGAGCCCTGTCGGCGTCGGTGCGTGCCGACGCCGCCCTCCGCGCCGAGGTGGAGGCCCGGCAGTCGTGGATCCGGGGTGCCGCGACGCTGGGTGTGATCGCGCCGTGGGTGATCCTCGGCCTGCTCGCCCTGCGGCCCGAAGGAGCCCGGGCGTACGGCACCGCCGAGGGAGTCGTCGTGGTGCTGGCGGGCGCGGCGATCTCGGTGGTGGCGTATCGGATCATGGTGCAGATCGGCCGACTCCCGGAGCCGCGGCGGTGGTTCGGATGAGCGGGGTGACCGAGATCGCCCTCGCGGTCATCCTCGGGGGCGCGCTGGCCCTGGGCATCATCCTGGTTGTGCAGCGGATGCCGCGATGGGGCGCGCTTCGGCTGGCGGACCGCATCGCGCCCTACCTGCGGGACACGGCAGATCCGCTGGGGCTTACCCCCCTCTCCGGCCCCGGCGTCGATCTCGACCTCGCAGCCTGGTGGCGCGGGTGGCGGGATCGGCTCGCCACCGCGCTCGGCGGGTCGGCCGTGATCGAGCGGCGGCTGCGCCAGGCGGGATGGGCGGGCGACCCGGTGCAGTTCCGCGGACGGCAGCTCATCTGGGCGCTGGCCGGGCTCATCGCCGGTGCGCTGACGGTGGTCGCGCTGGCGGTCGCAGGGCGCTTCTGGGTCGGGTCCGTCGTCCTGCCGCCGATCGCCGCGGTCATGGCCGCGGCGCTGTACGACATGCGGCTGACGCGCGCGGCGGGGGCTCGGGTGGCGCGGGCGCAGGAGGAGCTGCCCACCGTGCTGGAGTTCCTGTCGCTGTGCCTGTCCGCGGGGGAGAGCGTGCTCGATGCGCTGCGGCGCGTGGGCGATGTCGGATCGGGTGAATTGCCGGGCGAACTGCGGCGGGTGGTGCTGGCCGTGCGCACGGGTTCGACCCTGCCCGACGCGCTGCTGGCGCTGGCCCGCGACCTGGACATCCCCGCCCTGACCCGCAGCCTGGATCACCTCGTGGCAGCACTGGACCGCGGGGCGCCGCTGGCGCACGTGCTGCAGGCGCAGGCCGGGGATACGCGCGAGGACGCGAAGCGGATGCTGATCGAGCAGGCCGGCAGGAAGGAGATCCTCATGATGCTCCCGCTGGTCTTCCTCATCCTCCCGCTGTCGGTGCTGTTCGCGATCTTCCCTGGCGTGTTCATGCTTCGAGTCGGATTCGGGTGACCGCGGTGCGGTCGGAAGGAGGCGGAGATGTTCCGCGAACAACAAGGCACGATGCGGTTGCGCAATGCGTGGGGGACGCTGTGCAGCGACGAACGCGGCGACGTGCCCGGCTGGGTGCTGGTGACGCTGATGACGGCCGGGCTGGTCGTGGTGATCTGGGCGGTGGCGGGCCCGGCGCTCGCCGGGCTGTTCGAGCAGGCGATCAACAGCGTCTCCGGGCTCTGATCGGCGTCGCCCCGCCCGGGCTCGACGACGACAGCGGGTCGAGCCCGGTGGAGTTCGTGCTCGTGGGGGCGCTCCTGACGGTGCTGACCCTGGCGGTGCTGCAGCTGGGGGTGGCCGTGTACGTGCGCAACGTCGTGCATGACGCCGCGGTCGAGGGGGCCTTCCACGCGGCGCTCGCCGACACCACGCTCGCCGACGGAGCCGCGCGCACGCGAGCGATCATCGCGCGCACCGTCGGTGAGGGTTTCGCCGAGACGGTGGAGGTGTCTTCCACGACGCACCTCGGACATCCCGCGGTGCAGGTGACGGTGCGCGCGACGCTGCCTCTGGCCGGGCTCCTGGGAGCACCGGAGGCGCTGGAGGTGAGCGCGCATGCCCCGGCGGAGACCCTGGAGTGACGCGGTCGCCGAAGACGACGGGGCGGCGGCGCTGGAGTTCATCCTCGTGGGTGTCATCCTGCTGGTGCCGCTGGTGTATCTCGTGGTGGCACTCGGTGCTGTGCAGTCCCAGACCCTGGGGGCGGAGGCCGGGGCGCGCCACATCGCCCGCGCGGTGGCGACGGCGCCGGATGCCGCGACGGCCGCCGCGCGCACCGAGCGGGTTCTGGCTTCGGTCGTCGACGAGTACGCGCTCTCGGCGGATGCCGTCGACGTCTCCATCACGTGCGTCCCGGTCGGCGTCGCGTGCCCAGCGGCGGGCGCGACGCTGCGCGTAACGATCGCCACGCGAGTGACGCTGCCCCTCGTCCCGGCCGTGCTGGGATGGGAGCACCTCGCGGCCGTGCCCGTGGAGGCGACGGCCGTGCAGAAGGTGTCGCGCTTCTGGAGCGGGCCATGAGGACGCGTGCCTCGACGCCGGCCGGGCAGGGCACGCCCGGCGACGAGGGCAGCATCATGCTGCTGACCCTCGGCTACGCCGTGCTCGCCCTCGCGTTGATCCTCGTCTGCGTGGATGCCACGAGCCTGTACCTCGCGCAGAAGCGGCTGGAGTCCGTGGCCGATGCCGCGGCGCTCGCCGGTGCGGACGGCTTCACGCTGACGGTGACGGCGGGGGAGCCGCGCGCCGACCTCACCGACGCCGGCGTCTTCGCGCAGGCGGCCGACCTCGTGGGGGTCGTCGGCACCGCCACCCTCGTCGAGGCGGGGACTCCCGACGGGGTCTCGGCCCGGGTGACGGTCGCAACGGTGTGGCATCCGCCGATCGCCACCGTGTTCGTGCCCGCCGGCGTCCGGCTGGAGACGACCGCAACGAGCCGCAACGCGCTGCGCTGACCGCCGAGTCGGAGGAGGATCATCCTGTGCGAGAGCATTCTCCACGCAGAACAGGAGGATGTATGAGCGTGACGGTGAACATCTACTACACGGGAGTCGGCGGCAACGCGAGGGCGTTCGCCGAGCAGATGGTGTCGTCGGGCACGGTCGCGGCGATCCGCGCCGCCGAAGGCAACCTGCGCTACGAGTACTTCTTCCCGATGGACGATGCCGAGACGGTGCTGCTGATCGACAGCTGGACCGACCAGGCGGCCATCGACCGCCATCATGCATCGCCGATGATGGCGCAGATCGCGAAACTCAGAGACGTGCACGACCTGCATATGAAGGTCGAACGTTTCGTGTCCGACGAGGGCGGCATCCCGGCCGGCGACGAGGGGTTCATCCGACGCTGAGGACAGACCCGCGGACCGCCCGTGCGCCCGCGCGGGCTCGGGAATCGGCCGGATAGCCTTGTCGCATGGAGCGGCACGAGATCAGGGCGCTGACAGCCGGGCGCCCCGCCTCGGAGAGCTTGCGAGAGGCGGCTGCTGCCGCCGCCTAAGCCACCGTGCTCAAGGCGCAGCGCGCGGGGGTGCCTTCGTCGGTACGCGCGGGGCTTCTCGTGGCCTTTGTCGGGGAGTGGGAGGCCATGGAGGCGCAGAACGCGGAGCTGCTCGCCGAGCTGGAGAGCATGCCAGAGGCTGGAATCGGCTGAAGAGTCCTGCCGGTCAGGAGCGACCTTCAGCGTCGCGGCGTCCTGTCCCGCCGCCGCCGAGGGCTCCCGTCGCGCGGTCGCCATACCACTCCTCGCGGATCGTGGCGTAGAAGTCGTCGAGGTCGACCCATGCGATGTCGTCGGTGAGGCTCGCCCGGTAGACCGCGTCGCGCATCTCGGTGACGCTCGTGCCGGCGGCGAAGCCCTCGCGGAGGAGCTCTTGGATGAGACGACGGTTGCCTTGCATGGCGTCGCCGTCATCGGAGCCCACGCCGGACATGAAGGCCAGACCGTCGGGCTCCTGGCGGATGAGGTGGCCGACGGTGCGCCGGTCGTCCTCATCCTCGCCAGGAAGCCAGACGCGGAAGACTTCGGCCATCCCCGTGACGGGCGCGCGGTAGCGGGGTGGGAAGGAGGAGCCGCTCATGGGCGAGACATCGAAGCCAGACGGCATGGCGGTGTCCTTTCGTATACATCGACGGTATCGCTCGGGCTCGGCCCGGGTGACCGGGGAGCCTTCGGGGGCCGGAACCGTCGCAATCGACCGCAGCTGTGCGGTGGTGCCCGCTCGCCGTCGTCGGGCCCGCACCGCCGCCAGAGCGCGGATGGCCGGGCCCGGGAGAACCCGGGGCCGGCCATCGACAGCGCAGTCGTCAGGGAACGAGCGCGATCGCCTTCAGCTCGACGAGCTGACCGGGGAACGTGAGCTCGGTGACGCCGATGGCGCTCCAGGCGTGCGGCACCGGTCCCCGGGGGATGAAGCGCTCGCGCACCTCGAGGAAGAGCGGCAGATGGTCCTGCAGGCCGACGTGGAACGTGGTCATCTCAACGATGTGCTCGAAGTCGGAGCCGGCCGCGCGCAGCACGGCGCCGAGGTTCTCGAACGCCGCCACGAAGTGGTCCTCGAGACTCGAGTCGATCACCTTCATGTTCGCGTCACGTCCCACCTGTCCCGCGCAGTAGATCAGGTTCCCGACCTTGACGGCGGGCGCGTAGTTGAAGCGCTCAACAAGGTGGAGCATCTCGTCCGGGGCAACGAGTTCGCGGGTCATGGGGTCTCCTATCGGTGGTGCTTCCGGCTGTTTTCCGCCGGTGGCACGAGCGTAGGAAACCCGTGTTTCCGGTTCGGTCCCTCGCGTTACCGCCGTGTGACGCGCCCGTTCCCTGCCCCGCCGCCGGTTGCTGATGCCGTAGCGCGACGGGAGCGCCCGACCGGTGGGGGCGGCGGGCGAGCCGCCCGTCAGAACGCCACCTCGATGGTGGGGTTCGACTCGATGACCTCTCGCACGGCATCGCTGGTGAAGGCCCGCTGCAATGCTGCGGTGGCCTCGGAGTCGGCATCCGCCTCACCCACGGCGAGGTGGAGCGCGAAGACATCGTCCAGCTCGGTCAGCAGACCGTCGTCCTGCGGGTTCAGCCCGAGCGCCGCGATGTGGGAGGGCCACTGGAACACGAGGTCGGCCTCTTCGTAGGCGGCATTGAGGGAGCTGATCGGCACCTGCAGGAACTGCACGTCCTTCGGGTTCTCGACGATGTCGTCGACGCGCGCGTCATACGGATCGACCGCGGGGTCGAGGGTCACGATGCCCTCTGAGGCCAGCAGCTTGAGCGCGCGACCCGTGTTGGAGGGGTCGTCCGGCATCGCGACGGTGGCGCCGGCGGGGAGGTCGGCGATGTCGTCGAGCGTCTTGGAGTAGAACGCGATGACGAAGTTGTAGACCGGCTGGACCGCGACCAGCGAGCCGTCGTTGCCCTCGTTGAAGGTCTGCATGTAGGGCTGGTGCTGCGAGAAGCTCGCGTAGACGTCGCCGTCGTCGAGGATCGTGTTGGCCGTGATGTAGTCGGCGACCTCGACGAGTTCGATCTCGTAGCCGTCTTCGATGGCGCCGGCGGCCGCCTCGACCACGTCGGTCATCGGCGAGGTCACCGCGGCGACCTGCAGGGTGGTGGGAGCGGCGTCACCCGCTCCGTCGCCTGCTGTGGTGGCGCAGCCGGCGAGGACGGTGACGGCCGCGAGTGCGACGGCGGCGATGCGGAATCGGGACGATCTCATGGGTTCCTGCTTTCCTGGGTGGGGATGTGCCCGTGCTGCCGGGATCACCGGTGATCCAGCCGGACGGAGGTGCGGTTGCCGATCGCCTGGATCGTCAGCACGCAGACGACGATGACGGCGATGGTGAGGTACATGAGGGCGTCGTTGTACTCCTGGTAGCCGTACCGCATCGCGAAGTCGCCGATGCCGCCGCCCCCGACGACGCCGAGCACGGTGGAGTACGACAGCAGGCTGATCGCCGCGGATGTGAGGGCGTAGACGAGCCCGGGCCGCGCCTCGGGCAGATAGACCCGGAACACCGCCTGCGGCACCGTGGCGCCCATCGACCGGGCCACGCGGGAGATGCCGGGAGGGATCTCCCGCAGGATCTGCTCGACCAGCCGCGCGTAGATCGCGACGGCGACGAAGCACAGCGGCAGGGTGGCCGCCTGCGTGCCGAAGCTGGTGCCGATCACCGCCCGGGTGAAGGGGATGAGGAAGACCACCAGGAGCAGGAACGGGAAGGAGCGGACGATGTTGATGTACATGTTCGCCGCCGACCAGACGGCTCGGCTCTCGGCGATGCCGCCGCGCTGCGTGAGGAAGACGACCATCCCGAGCGGCAACCCGATCACGACGGCGGCGAGAGTCGAGACGAGCATCATGTATCCGGTCTCGCCGAGCGCCTCGAGGATGTCCTCGCCGTACTCGGCGAGGAGCTCGCTGATCGCGTTCACGACATCAGCTCCCGCCTGACCTGCTCGTGATAGCTGGGCAGGGTGCGGTAGTCGGTCTTGGTCACGGGGAAGAGCTCGCGCAGGCGCCCGTGCTCCAGCAGTGCCGCGCGGTCGCAGATCGCCTTGACCACGTCGAGGTCATGGGTGATCACCACCACGGTGGTTCCGAACGTGTCGCGGGCGTCCGCCAGCACGCGGAGGATCTCGGCCGTCGTCGTGGCGTCGAGCGAGGAGGTCGGCTCATCGCACAGCAGCAGCGCCGGACGGGTGACCAGCGCGCGGGCGAGGCCGACGCGCTGGCGCTCGCCGCCGCTCAGCTGCGCGGGGAAGTGGTCGGCCCGGTGGGAGAGGCCGACGAACGCGAGGATGTCGTCGACGGCTCGGCGCTGCTCTGCCCGCGTGGCGCTGCCCGCGCGACCCCGTGCCAGCTGCAGGGGGAGGGTGACGTTCGCGCGCACCGTCCGGTTGCTGAGCAGGTGGATGCCTTGGAAGACGACGCCGATGTCCTGTCGCAGCCTCCGCAGGCCCGACCGCCCGAGCCCGGCGACATCGATGCCCTGCACGGTGACGGAGCCGGAGGTGGGCGCGCTCAGTCCGTTGACGAGTTCGAGGAGCGTGGTCTTGCCGGCGCCGCTTTCGCCGATGACGCCGAACACCTCGCTCCGGCGGATCGCGAAGCTGACGTCCTCAAGCGCCGGAGCATGCTCGGACCGCGTGCTGAAACGCTTCGTGGTGTGGCGGAACTCGACGATCGCGCCCTCATCCTCCGCCATCGCCTCGCGTCGCCTCTCGTCGTCAGGTCACCGTTGCATGGGTTTCTGTACCACGTCCAACTATAGGTGCCCGCGGGGACGTGAGGGCCGGGCCGCGGAGCGCATGAGCCGGCTCAGAAAGGCGGGGGATCCGCGGAGCGAGCGTCGAACTCCACAGCCCGTCGTGGAACATCGGGGTAGACCCGTCCCGTGGGGCTCGTCCAGATCAGGACGCCGTGCGGCAGCTGCTGAACGCTCCACGCAGTGGCGTGCTTGAGGCGATGATGTCGCGGGCAGAGGTTTGCGAGATTGTCGGCGCGTTCGTAATATGACCGCGTGAGCAAACCCCGCGCCGCTGCGATCTATGCCCGTATCTCCTCGGACCCGTCAGGGCAGGCGTTGGGGGTGCAGCGGCAGCTCGAGGACTGCCGCAAACTCGCCGCCGAGCGCGGTTGGCCGGTCGCTGACGAGTATGTCGACAACGATGTGTCGGCGTACTCGGGGAAGCGTCGCCCGGAGTACGAGCGGATGCTTGCCGATGTGCGGGACGGCATGCGGGATGCGGTCATCGTCTACAACATGGATCGGCTGACCCGTCGCCCGATTGAGCTGGAGGAGTTCACGGCGGTGTCCCAGAGGGCGGGGCTGCGGCATGTGGCGACCGCGACCACTGACGTGGACCTGGGCAGCGATGACGGGTTGTTCATGGCGCGGATTACTGCGGCGGTGGCGGCGAAGGAGTCGGCGCGGAAGTCGGAACGGGTGCGGCGGAAGATGCAGCAGAACGCCGAGCGCGGGTTGCCAGGAGGTGGCGCGAATCGCCCGTATGGGTACGAGGAGGACAAGGTCACGGTCAATCCCGCCGAGGCCGCGATTGTTCGGGAGATTGTGGGCCGGTACATCGCGGGCGAGTCGGCGCGTGCGATCGCGGAGGATCTGCGGGAGCGCGGCGTGCCGACAGCGACCGGGGTTGAGTGGCGCTCAACGACTATTCGCGGAATCCTGCTGTCCCCCCGAATCGCTGGACTCCGAGCGCATCGTGGCGAGATCGTAGGGAAGGCGGTGTGGGATCCGATCATCAGCATCGAGCAACGTCAGCAGGTGCTGAACACGCTGGAGCAGAAACAGTCCTCGGGCAGACGCGCACCGCGCCGCTACCTGCTGTCTGGGCTGCTGCGGTGCGGGAAGTGCGGGGGGAAGTTGTTCGCCGCGGCGAGGGTGAACGAGCGCCGGTATGTGTGTTCGTCCGGGCCGGACCATCGAGGCTGCGGCGGGATCATGGTCAACGCGGCACGCGCGGAGGAATGGATCGCAGCCGCCGTCCTCTACCGGCTGGATACGCCAGAGATGGAAGCGGTCTTGACCGGGAAGCACGCGCAGGATGACCGGTACGTTGATCTCGCCGCGCAGCGGGAGAAGCTGCAGGATCGCATGCGGGCGCTTGCGGAGATGTTCAGCGAGGGGCAGATCTCGCCGTTCGAGTGGAAGGCCGCACGCGACCCGCTCGAGGCGCAGCTGACCGGCGTCGACCAGCAACTGTCCCGGTTGAGCGCGTCAACCAACCTGGACCGCCTGGTCGGCAACGGCGCGGCGCTTCAAGCAGGTTGGGAGCAGATGACGCTCGAGCGCCAAGCTGCGATCGTCCGGTCCGTCCTTGACTACGCCACCGTGCTACCAGCCACCAGCAACCGGTTCGACCCGGGACGCATCCAGCCGATGTGGGTGCTGTAGAGGCCGAGCGCCGGCACGCGGCTCCGCCAAGGCGGACCCGCCGCGCACCGGCGCAGCGACCCCTACCAGCGCCCGCATTCGGGTGAGCACGCCCGGATCGGACACGTGGACAGGAATCCCCTGTGCGGCGCAGGATGCGGCGACCCATGCCGCCAACGCCTCATGGTCCACGCCCATCATCGGCCCCACTGCGCCCACAACGTGGGCGGCCCCTGCCAGTCCTCCGCCTCCGCCGAGTCCCACACCACCGCAGGAGATGCCGCGAGATGCTCCGATGCCCGCGCGAGCACTTCCTCCCGACTCCGCCCGCTGAACCGCAGCCGGTCCGGCTGAAACCCCTCCGCGACGTCATACCGGTGCGCCCCAAGATCGCGGGCGACAGGATCCGAAAACGACTTCGCCACGTACTTCGCCAAGTACCCGCCAGCGACCCTCGCCTCAGACAAAACTGTGGACCCGACCGGGAGATTGCCGAGCTGCTTGATCCCGACGAATCCGTGCGGCCACGCCGCGGCGATCGTCGACTTCTTGATGTACTTCCCGACCGCAAAGTGAGCGTGCAGGCCGTGAGCGGTCTTGTGCCACTCCGGCACCCATGCATACGGAAAGGCAGCGCCCCCCGTTCGAGCTCGAAGATCCCGGAAGAAGACGCCCAGATGCTGACGAACCAGGACGGGATCATGGTTACCTTCGCCACGGTAGGTGAGCGTTCCGAGACGGTTCAGCCCATTCCCGGCGCAATAACGGCGCAGACGGGTGCGAGCGCGTCGAGCGGCTTCGGCCGCGGCGCGCGCGGGATCTGCAGCTTGGCCGCGCGCGACGTAATCCGGCTTGCGGCGCAGCGACGTGCGGAATGATCCACCGCCCTCACCGGCAGCGGGCACGAGGGTGAACGACCACCCCGCATCGGGGCGAGCGAGGGGGACAAGAGAGGACAGTGACTGAGACGACACAAACGGAACCTTCGGGGCGCGCGGACAGAAGGCGGCCCAAACAAAGCTCAGTCACGTTCCGCGCGATTATGTCCAGACACTGGCCGATAGTGCCGCGCAACCCTCCCAGACAAGGGTCCCTCTAGTCTCAGTTCTCTCACTCGCTAGGGCCTGGGATCGTACCGTCCACGAGTTCGACATCAGTAAACCAGACCCGGCGGACATTGCAGCCCAGCGCCGCTGCGCGGCGCGGCTGCCGCGGAATCGCTCCGCGATTCCTTTGCCACCGGGTCGTGGTTACGTCAGCGAGTTATGTTGCAGATTCAAGTCAAGCAGCGGCTACGCCGCGGCCTCGGCGGACGTGATGATGTTGACCTCTAGTTCGCCCCACACCGCGTCGCGCACCGCATCGGAAAAGTCCGTGGTGTCGTTGGAGACCAACACCCGGTCACTTGTGCCATGCGCTGCGCCGAGCACCGCGCGGTCATTGACGTTGCCTGGGATCAACCGTCGAATCGAAGCGCGTATGGCTTGCCCCGGACGCGGCGCAAACACGACACGCTGGTAGGAAAGGAACTCAATCAGCAGACGCAGCGAGGCGCTTTGCGGGCTTAGTGTGGCCCGGTACTCCTGAAAAAGAAGACTGGTCTTCGGATCCGGCGCCGCCTTGCCCTGATCGTCGAGTACCCAACGCACCTGGCTATTCCGCATCCAGTCGAGGACAGCGACGGCGCTCGCTCGTTGTATGGCCCCCGTGTTCTCGGCGTGACTAAGAACGTTCGTGTCGAGAACGACATCCACTTCGCAAAGTTCAGTCAGCAGCAATCTTCTCACCGCCTGTCGCTTGTGCCACCGCTAGTGCAAACGAATCCTCAAGCTGGTCCTCGAAAAAGCCCTGGGGCCATTGACCGCGGTCTAGCTCCGCGTGTTCGCCTAGCGAGATTTGTCGCATTGTCGTCGCGCCGTCAGAACTATCCACGAAGTAGACCGCGACCTCATCGGCCTTCAGCGTCCCCTCTGCAATCCTGCGCCGGAGACGAAGAAGCACGTGTTCGCTATGAGATTCGATGACCACTCGGACACCATCATTCGCTCGCGAGATGAGGAAGTCAGTGACCACTGATTGTTGGGCGGGGTTCAAATGGATCTCGGGTTGTTGCGCGATCAGTGTCGCGTCTTCATCCAAGAGAGCAGCTTGCGCCAACAGCGGCACGACTTGGGACAACCCGACACCTGAGTCTGCGATGTTCACGAGAAGACCCGGAGCGGGCTCAATCTGCATTTGGAAGTACTCATCGCTCAACTCTGTGAACGCGAGACGGCCGTAGCCGAGCTTCACAAGCCACTCATTTACCGAGTTCCCTGCGGCCTCGTCGCGAAGGCGAAACAGAATCTCTGGCGTGTGCTCACCCGTGCTGCCGACATCACTGGGCGACTCCGCTGCCAATCTGTAGGTGCGCTGCGCCAAGGAACGCAGAGGCCCGATGTAGGCGAGATCGCGCAGGAACTGGGTCATGCGTGCTTTAAAGCCCCACTGGCGCTCGTACAGCGAGAAGCCTGCTTCATAGAAGCCTTGAACCTTCGCCCACCGATCCTTCTTCGATTGGATTGAGCGGGGAATCAGCACGCCGGCGAATCCCGAGAAAAGAAAGCCCTCTGGCTGTTCGGCTCGGATCTCCTTGCGGAAGTCGCTCAACTCTCGGAAAGGGCGCCCCGTGCTCTCCTGCTTGGGTAGCAATGGGGACTTGACGACGAATGGTTGTCCGGGAGCCTGTCGGCTGCGGCCCATCAACACCTGACCGTCTGCTGAAAGCAGCCGCTGACGCGCAAGAAACGGCGCCTGACCGTTGACGCTGCGAAACACCGTCTCGGCTTGCGTGATTGCATCTGAGGGCGCGCCGGAGAACGCAACGTCGAGACACACCTCGCGGCTTTCATCGTGTCCGCTCACGTAGTCTCGGAACGGCCCCGCATCGATGAGCGGCCCGCGGGATAGGAGTGCTGTTTCAGAACTCGTCGCGTCTAACGTCTGCTTCATCATCAGCAGGGGCGCGTATGCGGAGGACTTCCCCACGTTGTTGCGACCGATGAGGAGCGTGAGGCGCGGCAGTGTGAACGAGGTTGGTTCCCTAAACCCGCGAAAGCCCGACCATGTCAGCGTCACGGGAGCTACTGGCCGGGTCTCGCCATTGTCATGCGCCATGCGCACAACCTACCGGCAAGTCTACGGGCGGCTTCCAAACTTGCGAGGTTCGCGAGCGCCGTCGGGCCGCCGCGCGCCGCGTCGACGGTGTGGTCGAGATCGCAGTCGCGCGCTGCGCGGCGGCACCCGGGGAATCGGCAGTGCTCGTCGCGACTGTCGAGGAGGCGTCGCTGCGCCGGCGTCGGCCGGTAGCGGTCGACCTGTTCGACGATCCCCGTCGTGGGGGAGACGAAAACGCGGTCCCAGATCTCGGTTCCTGCGGCGATCCGCCGCGCGATGGCGGGACTGATCGGACCGAAACCGACGAGTTCGGCCGGCTCGTCCCCGGCGCCGCAGAGCGTCGCGGCGGGGATCACGACCTGCACGCGTGCGCGGATGGCGGCGCCGGGCGGGAGGGCTCCCGTCTGCGCCGGAGAGGTCGCCTGAGCGGTCAGCAGCAGATCGGTCAGCACATCAGCGCGGATCTGGTCGGTCGTGCGGCTGTCGGTCGCGATCGTGTCAGGGACGAGGGAAGCGCCGCCGCTCTCGTCATCCGGACACGCCCGAGCCACGGCGACGTCCGCCGCGCGCTCCCGGGTGGCCGCGACCAGTGCGCGGGCATGCTGCGTGAGCCGGTCACGGATGCCGTGCGCGAGCTCGGCCGGCAGCAGTGCCACCAGCTCGGCCATCCCCTCGTCGAGGTCGCGCACCCAGACCCGCCGCTGCGCTGCCGCCTGGACGTGGCGCTCGGCGAGCGGAACGGGGTGGATGCGCGCAGCGAGCACGGCGACGATCGGCTTGGCGCGCCCGACCGTCTCGCGTTCGGCGACGGCCAACGCGGCCTGCTCGAACCGGGCGCGCGACTCGGGATCGGTGATGCCGGCGCCGGCGTCGTGGATCGCCCGCACATGCCCGACCTCGATGGCGCCCGCGTGCAGCGCCGCGACGGTCGCGGCGAAGCCCGACACGAGCCCCGCCGCGTCGTGCATGCGGTTCTGCATGCCGCGGTCGGGTCGCCGCAGGGCTGCGGCGATCTCGGCGGCGATCGACCGCGCCGGCATCTCGCGCTCGCGGCCTTCGCTGGACGGGACCCGGGCGGTCTGCTCGGAGGCGATCGCGTGCGCCCGCGCCAGCAGGCGGATCTCGTCGGCCTGAGCGGCGGCGACCTTGCGGCGTGCGTCCTGCAGCAGTGCCACCACCGCGCCGAGGGACACGTCGCCGTCGGCGATGTCGGTCGGTGCGGGGGAGAGGATCATGCATCCATTCTCCCGGGGGCCTCCGACATTCTGATCCGGGGAATCCCCGGTCAGAGGCAAATTGTGGACAACTCATCCTCTGTCGAGGATGGGGAGAAGGCGCGCTCACGCGACCCAGACCCGGACCCGGACCCGGACCCGGACCCGGACCCGGACCCAGACCCGTGCGCCCTCAGCCCGGCCCGCACCGCCTCAGCCCGGCCCGCACCGCCTCAGCAGCCCGAACCTCCGCCGCGCCCCATCCCCGCCCTCACGCCCGCTCCCTCGGCACGAACCGCGGCACCCAGCGCACGAAGGCGAGCGCCCCGACCAGGCCCAGCACGCCCATCGCCCCGGCGGCGACCGACAGCGAGAAGGTCGCCAGCGCGGAGATGATCAGGGGCGCAGCCGCACCACCGGCATCCGTCAGCGTGCGCCACGACCCGAGGTAGGGCGCCGGGTCGTCCTTCGGCGCGGTGTCGGCGCCGAGGGTGAGCAGGATGCCGCTGGACAGGCCGTTGCCCACGCCCAGCACGGCGGCGAACATCGCGAACCACATCGCCGCCTGATCACCATCGTGCGTGAAGGACAGCGCCAGGAATCCGGCGCCCATGAGCACCATCGCCGGAAGCGCGGCCCACAGGCGGCCGAACCGGTCCATCACCTGGCCGCTGGCATAGAACAGGGCGAAGTCGATCGCGCCGGAGACGCCCACGACCAAGGCGATGGTCTGCGCGTCGAGTCCGATCGACACGCCCCACAGCGGCAGCACCACCTGGCGGGCCGAGCGCATCGCCGACAGCATCGCCGCCGCGATCCCCAGCCGGCCGAGCACGCCGCGGTGGCGCCACATCGTGCGGAAGACCCCTGGCCGAGGGGCCCGCCCGGGCACCGGCACCGCGCCGGTCACCGGTTCGCCGGTGTCTGCCGCAGCCGGCCGGCGCGTGGCTCGCGTTCCGCCGCGCCCGGTCAGCGCGGTCTCGGGGTCGGGTCCCAGCAGCACGAGCAGCACCGTGGCGACCAGGCATACGCCGAAGAACCAGATCGTCGCATGGGCGTCGCCGAACAGCGCCAGCAGCGCCGCCGCGACGAACGGGCCGATGAACATGCCGAGCCGGAACGTGCCGCCCAGCAGCGAGAGCGCCCGCGCGCGGAAGGCCAGCGGAACCCGCGTGGTCATGAACGAGTGGCGCGCCAGCCCGAACGCCGCCGCGCAGAAGCCGACGAGGAAGACGCCCGCGGCGAGCGTCACGAGGCTCGGCGCGACGAGCAGCGCGGCCGCCGCTCCCAGCGACAGGGTGCCGGCGAGCGTCATCGTGACGCGCTCACCGAATCGCGCGACCACCCACCCGGCGGGGATGTTGCCGCACAGCTGGCCGACGACGAGGGCGGATGCCACGAGGGCCGCCGTGGCGACATCCGCTCCCAGCTGGGCGGCGAAGATGGGCAGCAGGGGGAGGACCGCGCCCTCGCCCAGCGCGAACAGCACCGTCGGGCCGTAGATCATCGGCGCCAGACGCCAGAGCGTTGCGGCGATGCGGGGATCGTCTTCGCCGTGAGTCATCGGCATCCACGTTAGTCTGGAGGGTGATGTTTGAACTCGATCTGTCCGCCGACATCCAGGCGCTGCGTTCCACCTTCTCCGACATCCAGGCGGTGGTGGACGTCGAGTCGCTGACCGCGGAGATCGCGCGCCTCTCCGAAGCGGCCGGCGCCCCGAACCTCTGGGACGACGTCGAGAAGGCCCAGAAGGTCACCAGCGCCCTCAGCCACCGCCAGAGCGAGCTGAAGCGCATCACCGACATCGAGAGCCGGCTCGACGACCTCGACGTGCTCGTCGAACTCGCGACGGAGATGGGCGACGAGGACGCCGCCGATGAGGCGCGTAAAGAGCTCGCCGAGCTCGAAGACGTCATCGGCCAGCTCGAGGTGCAGACGCTGCTCGACGGCGAGTACGACGACCGCGCCGCGGTGGTCACGATCCGCTCCGGCGCCGGCGGCGACGACGCGACCGACTTCGCCGAGATGCTGCTGCGCATGTACCTGCGCTGGGCCGAGCGTCACAAGTACCCCGTGAAGATCCTCGACACCTCCTACGCCGAGGGAGCGGGCATCAAGTCGGCCACGTTCGAAGTCGACGCCCCCTACGCCTACGGCACGCTGTCGGTCGAAGCCGGCACGCACCGCCTCGCCCGCATCAGCCCGTTCGGCTCGGCGGACAAGCGCCAGACCAGCTTCGCCGCCGTCGAGGTCATCCCGGTGATGGAGGAGGCCAAGGAGGTCGACGTGCCCGAGGGTGACATCCGGGTGGATGTCTTCCGTTCGTCCGGCCCCGGCGGCCAGTCGGTCAACACCACCGACTCGGCCGTGCGCATCACGCACATCCCGACCGGGATCGTCGTGTCGATGCAGAACGAGAAGAGCCAGATCCAGAACCGCGCGGTCGCCATGCGCGTGCTGCAGACCCGCCTGCTGCTGCTCAAGCGCGAGGAGGAGGCGGCCAAGAAGAAGGAGCTGGCCGGCACCATCACCGCCAGCTGGGGCGACCAGATGCGCTCGTACTTCCTCTATGGTCAGCAGCTCGTGAAGGACCTGCGCACCGGCTACGAGGTCGGAAACCCGGCGGCCGTGTTCGACGGCGACCTCGACGGGCTGATCGCGGCCGGCATCCGCTGGCGCAAGCGCAAGATCGAGGACTGACCCCCTCGGATGCGCTGAGGAATTTTTTTCATTCAGCTGCATCCAAACGGGACGTCCGGGCGGAATACCTCTGTGAAGCGCGAAACGGTCGCGCAACAGCAGAAGGAGTTCCTCGTGCGTAAGACACTCTCAGCCGGCGTGGTGGTCGGCGCACTCGCCGCCTTCGCGGCGCTCTCCCCGGCGTACGCCATCTCGGAGACCACGGCCGACCTGTCGGTACTTCACGGCATCCCCGACACACCGGTCGATGTGTACGTCAACGGCGAGCTCACGCTCGACGACTTCCAGCCCGGCGACCTCGCCGGTCCGCTGGACCTGCCCGCCGGGGACTACGAGGTCGCGCTGACGGCGACGGATGCCGCAGACGACTCGGCGCCCGTGCTCGGTCCGATCACCCTGACGCTCGAGGCGAACAAGAGCTACACCGCGGTGGCGCACCTCACCGAAGCCGGCGAGCCCTCCGCGACGCTGTTCACCAACGACACCGCCCCGACCGCACCCGGCGAAGGTCGCCTGACCGTCCGCCACGTGGCAGCCGCCCCGGCCGTGGACATCCTCGCCGGCGGCTCGCCCGTCGTGACCGGCCTGGTCAACCCCGAAGAGGCGACGCTGAACCTCCCCGCGGGTGTGGTCTCGGCCGCCGTCGCTCTGGAAGGCACCACCGACCCGGTGATCGGCCCGGCAGACGTCGACGTGCAGGAAGGCGTGCTGACGATCGCTTACGCGTGGGGCAGCGCTGAGGACGGCAACCTCGCCCTCGCCGTGCAGACCGTGACCGGCCTGCACTCGAACCCCGGTGGCGTGAACACCGGTTCTGCGGGCCTCGTGGCCGAGAACCAGCCGGTGTGGACCATGGCCCTCGGTGGTGGACTGCTGCTGGCACTGGCGGCCGGTTCCGTCGTGGCTGTGCGTACCGCCACGGCCAAGCGCCGCTGACATGAAGGCGTCGCGAGGGCTGATGCTCGTCGTAGCTCTGACGGCCATGACGGCTCTCGCGGCCTGCTCACCCCCCGACGCGGAGGGCGGGGCTTCGGCTCCGCCCTCCGTGGCGGCTCCCAGCGAGACGCCGCGGCCCACCGCTGCGGTCGACGTTCCCGTCACCGCCGCCACGCCGCCGCCCGTCAAGGAGGGCAGTGCCGCGCCGGAACGGCTGGTCGTGCCGGATCTGCAGGTCGATATGCCGGTGGCGCCGGTCGGCGTGCAGGACGACGGCTCGATGGAGATCCCCACCGACCCGGCCGTGGGTGGCTGGTACCGATACGGGTCGGCGCCCGGTGACGACGACGGGACCACCGTCATCGCCGCCCACGTGGACTCCCGCGTCTACGGCATCGGTCCGCTCGCCCGGCTGCGCGAGGCCCAGCCGGGGCAGACCGTTCAGGTCACCGACGCGGCGGGGGCCACCAGCTCCTACACCGTCGAGAGCGTCACCTACATCCCCCGGGCGGCTCTGCCCGTCGACGAGCTGTTCGACCGCGACGGTGCGCGCAGCCTCGTCCTGATCACGTGCGGTGGTGATTTCGATGAGCAGACACGCACGTACAGCGATAACGTTGTGCTCGTCGCCCGAGCGTCGCCATGACCTTCGTCAAGGATGCCGCCGGCCGCGACGTGCGGAAGGAGAGGCACATCGAAGACGACGGCGACCTCGCGAGAAGGTATGGCGCCGGCGATCCGCAGGCGCTGAAGGAGATGTACGACCGCTGGTCCCGGCTGGTCTACACGATCGCGGTGCGGTCACTGGGAGACCTGGCCGAGGCGGAAGACGTCACCCAGCGCACCTTCGTGTCCGCCTGGACCTCTCGTGAGTCCTTCAGGCCCGACCGGGGCAACCTCCCCGGATGGCTGGTCGGCATCGCGCGCCGCCGCATCGCCGACGCGCACGAGGCGCGGTCACGTACCGCGCGTCTGGAACAGGCCGCGATGTCCGAGGCCCTCGTCCCCGAGGTCGAACCGGTCGACGTGGAGGACACCCTGATGATCGCGCAGGAGATCGCGAATCTCGATCCGGATGCGCAACAGGTGATCAGGCTGGCGTTCTTCGACGATCTCACCCACTCGCAGATCAGCGAAAGGCTCGCCATGCCGCTGGGTACGGTGAAGAGTCACATCCGAAGAAGTCTGGTCAGACTGCGCACACGATTGGAGGCCGCAGATGTCGCACCTTGACCCCGACGTCGCCGCCCTCATCGCGATCGGCGACACCGACGCCGTGTCGGCGCAGGACCTCGAGCACCTCGAAGGCTGCGCCGAGTGCGCCGACGAGATCGCGGCGTTCGCGATGGCCGCGGGTGCCGCCCGCGGCGCCTTCGCCCAGGAGCCGCTGCTGACGCCGCCCCCGCGGGTGTGGGAGGCCATCAGTGCCGAAGTGGGCATCACCCCGCACGGCCCCACGGCTTCTCCGGCGGCGCCGGTTGCACACGTCGACACGCCCTCGGTCGCGCACGCCGACGAGCCCGCGCCGCACGCGGACGCCGTCACGCCCTCCGAGTCAGCCCACACCGCTTCCGGCGTGCAGGGGACCGCGGCCGCGCACACCACCCGCCGGGCGGACAGGATGCCGCGGGCCGGCGACCGGCCACCCGCGCGGCCGTCCGCCGGGGGCCGTGCACCCCGCCGATCCCGGCGACTGCCGATCCTGCTCGCCCTGGTGGGTGCTTTCGCAGCCGTCGCGGTCGTGGTGGGTGTCTGGGCTTCGGTGGACGCCGCGCGCACTCCGAGGATCGTCGCCGAGGCGACCCTCGATGGCTTCCCCGGTCACGAGGGCGCGGTGGGCGCTGCTGTGCTGGAGGACGTCGACGGGCACAATCGCGTGGTGGTCAGCCTTGACGCATCCGTGCCCGACGACGGCTACCGAGAGGTGTGGCTGATCGCGGAGGACGGCTCCGATCTCGTGAGCCTGGGCGTGCTCGAAGGACGCGAAGGCGAGTTCGATGTGCCGGCCGACGTCGACCTCGACACGTTCCGCCTCGTCGACATCTCGCAGGAGGAGGAGGACGGCAACCCCGCCCACTCCGGCGACTCGATCGTGCGCGGCGCGCTGCAGCCCGCCTGAACCGCCTGCGACACCCGCAGCACGGATGCCGTGACCTGCGGGTGTCGCGCGCGGCTGCGGCATCCACTCGGCTTAGGCTCGGTGGGTCATGATCCGGTTCGAGAACGTCACGAAGCGCTATCGCGGCACCACGAAACCCGCTCTCAACGATGTCGACTTCGAGGTGCAGCGCGGCGAGTTCGTGTTCCTCGTGGGGGCGTCGGGCTCGGGGAAGTCGTCGTGCCTCAGGCTCATCCTGCGCGAGGACGGCCCCAGCGAGGGCCGCGTCGTCGTGCTCGGCCGCGACCTGCGCACCCTGTCCAACCGCAAGGTGCCCTACTTCCGCCGCCACATCGGGTCGGTGTTCCAGGACTTCCGGCTGCTGCCGAACAAGACCGTCTTCCAGAACGTCGCCTTCACCCTGCAGGTGATCGGGTCGTCTCGGGCGTTCATCCAGCAGGCCGTGCCCGAGGTGCTCGCCCTCGTCGGCCTCGAGGGCAAGCAGAAGCGGCTGCCGCACGAGCTCTCCGGCGGTGAGCAGCAGCGCGTCGCCATCGCCCGTGCGCTGGTGAACCGGCCGCAGATCCTGCTGGCCGACGAGCCCACCGGAAACCTCGACCCCGCCACCTCCGTCGACATCATGCAGCTGCTGGCACGCATCAACGCCGGTGGCACGACGGTGGTCATGGCCACCCACGAGGCCGGATTCGTCGATCAGATGCAGCGACGTGTCATCGAGCTGCGGGGTGGTGTCATGGTGCGCGACGAGCGGCACGGCGGCTACGGCGACATCTCCGACATCCCCACGCTGCAGCCCGCTCAGGAGAAGGGCGCGGCGGCCGTCGCCGCCCTCACCGCGGTGCTGGAGCTGCAGCGCGAGATCATCGGCACCGCGGGCGGGGAGGCCACGCCGTTCACCGGCACGACGGACCGCGCTCGCGCGGCCGCGCGGGGTGACGTTGCCGCATCGGCCCAGCCCGCCGCTGCCGCCGCCGCAGGCGTCACGCCCGTGACGCCCGCCACGTCCACGACCCCCGTCACGCCCACGGTTCCCGCGGGCGATCAGACGCCCACGCAGACCTCCGACCGCCGGGTGCGGCAGCCGCGGGCGACCGAGGCGCGCGAAGCCACGCAGGAGTCGGCGCCGACCGCCTCCGTCGCCCTCGCGACGCCGGCCGAGACGGCCGCGGCATCCGCCGACTCTCCGGCATCCGACGCGGGGGCCGCGCCGGTCGAGCCGCCGACCCGCACGAACCCCGTCACGATCGAGCTGCCTCCTGTGGAGCTCGACGAACTCGGCCTCGCCGACCGGCTGGGCTTGGGTGGACGCACCGCAGACGACGAAGTGGGACCGACCTCGTGAGAATGGGCCTCATCCTGGGCGAGGCGCTGTCCGGCCTGCGCCGCAACGTGTCGATGGTCATCTCCGTCGTGCTGGTGACCTTCGTCTCGCTGACCTTCGTCGGCGCCGCGATGCTCATCCAGATGCAGATCGGCAAGATGCAGGACTACTGGGTGGACCGTGCCCAGGTCGCCGTGTATATGTGCACCGGCAACTCCCTCGCCCCCACGTGCGTCGAGGGCGTGGCCGGCGAGGAGCAGGTCGCGCAGGTGCAGGAGAAGCTCGACAGCCCGGCGCTGAGCCCTCTCATCCGCGACGTGCGGTTCGAGACGCAGGACGAGGCGTACCAGAACGTCATCGACCTGCTGGGGGAGGACTACGCCAGCATCGTCACCGCCGATCAGCTCAACCAGACCTTCTGGATCAACCTGGTCGACCAGACCCAGTCCGAGGTCATGATCGAGGCCTTCGGCGGCATGGCCGGCGTGGAAGAGGTCGCCGACCAGCTGCAGTACCTCGACCCGCTGTTCTCAGCGCTCACCGTTGCGACGTACCTGGCCGTCGGCATCGCCGCGCTCATGCTGGTCGCCGCGGTGCTGCTGATCGCGACGACGATCCGGCTGTCGGCCTACGCGCGGCGCAGAGAGCTCGGCATCATGCGCCTGGTGGGTGCGTCGAACCGGTTCATCCAGACGCCGTTCATCCTCGAGGGCGTCTTTGCGGCGTTCATCGGATCCCTGCTGGCCTGTGCCACGATCATTGCCGGGGTGCAGTTCGGCGTGAACGATTACCTGCGCGGCCGGGTCGAGTTCGTGACCACCTGGGTGAACCTCGGGGATGCCGCCGTCGTGCTGCCCATCGTGATCCTGATCGGCGTCGTGCTCGCCGCGGGATCGGCGGGCTTCGCCATCCGTCGCTGGCTGCGCACCTAGCCTCCACGGACGGGCCCGTTCTCGAACCCGCTATGCTGGTGGGCTGTCGCGCGCCCGTCGCGGCTGACCAAGAGGAGTGATCATGCCCAGGGAACGCGGGGAGAAGGTCGTCGCGACCAATCGTCGCGCGCGCCACGACTACGCCATCGAGAAGACGTACGAGGCGGGCCTCGTGCTCACCGGTACCGAGGTGAAGTCGCTGCGGCAGGGTCGCGCCAATCTCACCGACGGGTATGCGTACATCGACGGGGGAGAGGCTTTCCTCGACTCCGTGCACATCCCGGAGTACTCGCAGGGCCACTGGACCAACCACGCGTCCAAGCGCACCCGCAAGCTGCTGCTGCACAAGGACGAGATCGTGAAGATCTCCCATGCCGTCTCGGCGGGTGGCTACACGCTGGTGCCGTTGCGTCTGTACTTCTCCGACGGCCGCGCCAAGGTGGAGATCGCGGTCGCGAAGGGCAAGCGCGAGTACGAGAAGCGCCAGACGATCCGCGAGCGCGAGGACAAGCGCGAGGCCGAGCGGGCCATGCGCTCGCGCAACCGTCTGGGCGACTGACCGAGAGCGGCCGGGTGTGCGGCGCGCCGGTCAGTGCGCGCTGAAGCGTGCCTCGACGGCTGCGCTCACGACGATGTCCTCGGGCTGCAGGCGCAGAGCCGGGCCGGCGCTCTCGTCGACGGCGAACGACGCGCGCATCATCCGCGGTGAGTCGGCGTGGTCGGGCGTGACGAGCAGGCCGACATCGGCGACCTCCAGCGGCGTGACGGTGCCGCGCCCCAGCGCTGCGGCGTAGGCCGTCGCGCGGTCCACGGCCACACCGACTGCTTCGGATGCCACGTCGCGCTCGACCGCCCCCCGCGTCGCCGGCGTCAGCTGCCAGTCGACACCGGCGATCTGCACGCCGTCGCGCTCCGCGGTGTCGGTCACCCAGGTCGACAGCAGTGCGGCGTCGTCGAAGGTCACCGACAGCTCGACGCTGGCGTGGTGGACCGGCGCGAGACGCTGCCCGTCGTTCCAGGGTCGCTCCGTCCACACCGTCACACGGCCGCTGGACCACTCCACGATGCGGCCCTCCGCACGTCCGGCGTCGAGGGCGGCGGTGAGCGGCTCGGTCAAGGCGGTCACGCGACCGACGACCTCCGACCGGTCGGGGCCCTCGGCGGTCACGTTGAGGCTGACCACGCCGTGCTCGGGGGCCACCCGGCGCTCGTGCTCGCCGCGGACGGAGATGATGACGTCGCTCATGCACAGACTCTACGCGGACGCCTCGCACGCGGTTCCCGGGCGCCGCGGAATGGTGTGGGGGTGGCATCCGTTATAGTCTGAGATGCTCGGGTGCTTCGGCATCCGATTGGCAACTCCACAGCGTGACAGCGGTTCCTTCGAAAGAGGGATTCACGGGGATGATCGGTTTCGACATCGCCTGAGTCTCTGCGAGAAGCGGGCCGAGGATGCAGGGTTATCTCGTTAACGATCTCTGCAAAACCAATAAGTGCCGAATCCAAGCGCACTGACTTCGCCCTCGCTGCGTAAGCGAGCCCGATAGTCCGTCAGACCGTGTGTGATCCCGACACGGACCCTGGCGTCATCTAGGGATCTTGCTGTGTGACGGCGTCTGGACGTCACGCGGGACTTTTTCCAGACTGGGCTCGTCGACTTAGGTGTCTGTGACAAAGGTCGGAGCCGAGCAGAACGTCTCTACAGACTGCGCCCGGAGAAAACGCAGTATCCCAGCGATGGACGGGGGTTCGATTCCCCCCATCTCCACCAGACCGTTGTCACGGAAGAGGCTCAGAGCCCGCGGAACCCCGCGGGCTCTGAGCCTCTTTTCTTTTGGTAGGGGGTGGCCTCCGCCGCTCACGGTCACACTCTTTGGGCACCGGCCCGTCGCCTAGCATGGGACGATGAGCAATCCGGGTGCGGTCGAAGACGTCTCGATCGGCGGGGAATCCATCCGCCTCGGCCAGTTCCTCAAGTTCGCGAGCGTCCTCGACAGCGGCGGCGACGTGAAGGAAGCCATCATCGACGGCTACGTCACGGTGAACGGCGAGGTCGACCGCCGCCGCGGACGGCAGCTGCAGATCGGCGACGTCGTCGGCTTCGAAGAGCGTCGCGTCCGCGTCGCGCGGTAGAAGGCCGTCGTACCCTTCGCGCTCAGGTCGCGATGTTGGTGATGAGGCTGATGGTGGTCGCCAGCACCACCACGCCCCAGAGAAAGGACAGGAGGGCGTGCCGCAGCGCCTCGCGGCGCATCTCGTGGCTCGTCAGATCGGTGTCGGACACCTGGTAGGTCATGCCCAGCGTGAAGGCGAGGTAGGCGAAGTCCCGATAGCACGGCGGCTCGCTCTGGTTGAAGTCGATGCCGGTGCCGCCGGCGAGATAGTACGTGGCGGCGTAGCGCAGCATGAAGAGGATGTGGATCAGGAACCACGAGGCGGTGACCGTCATCAAGCCGGCTGCGATGAGGAAGATCGTCTCCGCGCCGCCGGCGCGGCCGCTCTCGGCCAGCAGCACGCCGATCACTCCGAAGCTCGCGATGCTGGCGAGGATCAGCAGGGTGTGGCCCGTTCGCCGCGTCGGATCCTCTCGGGTCGCATGGGCGGCGGTGGCTTCGGCATCCATCCCCCTGACAGCGATCCACGACCAGACCGCGTAGGTCCCGGCTGCGACCGTCCACCCCACGGCGGGCGCGATGAGCGGGGCTCCGAGGAGCCAGGTGAGGGCCGTCACGACCGCCAGCAGCGTGAAGGTCGCCGCGACGCGGGCGCCGGCGCGATGCCAGGGGCCGCGGCCGTCGGATGCCGCATCCACCACCGTCACTCCTCTCGCCTGCCAGGACCTTAGCCCTCAGCAGGGGGAGCGGACAGGGGCGGGAACGCGCCGTGACCCGTGCCGACGCGTCAGTCCTGCGCGGGCCGCCCCGGCATGTGGAGGTCGGCAGGGTCGACCTCGACCTCGCCGGCGTCATCGGGCCCGCCGGTACCGGGGGCCACGACCACCTGGTCGGCGTCGATCTCGTCGTCGATGGTGTCGGGGAGGGGGTCCTCCTGCTTGCGCTGCGTCTCGGTCTCACTCGCAGGGCTGTAGGACATGTCCTTGCGGACGGCGTCGGGCTCGGACAGGCCGGTGTTCTCAGAAGTCATGAGGCCACTGTGCACTCGCAGGCGACAGCCTGCAGAGGGACTTGACACGCCCCGACGGTCGGGTGCGCACGCACGGCTCCGCCGCGCGGGGGAGGAGTATCGCGGTGATCCCCTCGCCGGCGCAACCCTCGGTCGGCCTCGACCGTCGCTGACAGAGTGGAGGGATGACTTCTCCCCATCCCGAGGGGCAGGCGCCGACCATCGGTGCGCCCACGCCTCCGCCTCACCAGACCCGTCCCGCTGATCCCGCCCCGACCCCGGGCGGGCGTCCGCTCAACGTCCTGGGGCTCGCCGCGCTCATCGCCGCCGTCGTGGGAACGGTGCTCGCCTGCATCCCCGGCATCATGTTCGTCGGCTGGATCCTGCTGCCGATCGCCTTCGTCGCGGGAATCGTCTCGCTGTTCCGCAGGGGGCAGGGCAAAGCGCTCGGCATCGCCGCGCTCATCACCTCGGCGGTGGGCACCATCATCGGCTTCATCGCCTTCTTCATCATGGTCGGCTTCGCCGTCACCCAGGCATCCGAGGAGCCGGAGACTGCGCGCACCGGGGATGTCGTCGCGGTGGCGGAGACCTCCCGCGACGAGCCGCTGCCGTGGGGGACGACCGTCGCCTTCGCGGAGTGGGACATCGCCGTCAACAGCGTCACGGCGGGACAGACCGATGCGGTGCTCGCCGAGAACGCCGTCAACGCGCCGCCGGCCGAGGGGTATGAGTACGTCCTCGCCAACCTCACCGTCACCTACACGGGCGACGCCGACGAGGGCGAGTACCCCTCGTTCGTCGTCACCGACTATCTCCCGGCCGGCGGGGAACCCACCGACGTGGCCACTGTGACCGTGCCGGACGGACTGGGCACGGCGGGGCCCCTGGTCGGCGGCGAGACCCGCACGGGCAACGTCGCGCTCCTCGCCCCGGTCGACGCGTCCGAGGGCGATCTGATCGCGGTCAAGCCCGGCATCGCGGGCGACGCGGCATATTTCCCCGCTGGCTGAGCGCCGGCAGCAGGAAACCCCCGGGGTCCTCCCGGGGGTTTCCTTGTGTCCTGCGGACGATCAGGCCTGCTCGTCTTCCTCCGGTTCGAAGGTCGACGCCTCGTCCGTGACCCCAGCTGCGACGCCATCGGGGTTGGCGGGGATGGTGCCGTCCTGGCCGAGCCCGCCGGGCTTGGTCGTGCCCTCGCCGTCCGTGTTCTGGTCGGCCGAAGCGTTGCTGTCCATGTGTGTCTCCCTCCGTCGGAGATGCCAACCTACGCCCCGCTGGGCTCCGACGTCACCGGATTGACAAGCGCGTGGCGGCGATGACGGGGGAAGCCGGAGGTGCGCCGATCAGGCCTGCGGTCGCTCCACGAGCACGAGACTCTGCTTGGTGTCGGCGAGGGTGACCCAGCCGTCGCCGAAGAGGTAGGTCATCCCGTACCCGTCCTCGTCGCGGGTGAGAGCCATCTGCGGGTTCTCAGTGATGTACACGCCCTCGTCGCCGCTCTCGCGCAGCCAGCCGGCCGCGGTGAGATCCCGCTGCGCTGCCTTCGCGTCCGAGCCCTCGAGGGGAGCCCATCCGAAGACCTGCAGGGGTCCGCCGGGGACGGCGAAATCGGCCCACGAGCACTGGATGCCGTCTTCGACGACCATCGACCCGATGCGGAACGGCTCCTCGCGGTGCGTCCAGCCGACGCTCTCGAACCCTGCGATCGTCGCGGCGGAGACGATCTCGGTGCAGGTCGGGGTCGGCGGGGCCGCCTGGGGGGTGTCGTCGGGCTCCGGCTCCGCCGACGGCACGATCGTCTCCCCGGCTCCGACCGTGGGGGCGGGGGTGGAGGTCGTCTCGGGCTCGGCGGCGGCCCCGCTGCACCCGGTGAGGGCGAGCGCGGTGGCGAGCAGGAGCGGGGCGGCGGTGAAGAGCAGGCGCGGCGAAGGCATCGGGGGTTCCGTCGGTCGTGGTGTCAGGGGGTGGTGGGGGGGTGCAGCAGGCGCAGGAAGTCGTCGTGCAGGACGCCGTTCGTCGCGAGCGACGAGCGCTCGGCGATCGACTCGGTACCGTCGAATGCGGTGAACCGTCCGCCGGCCTCGGTGACGATCGGCACCAGCGCGGCGATGTCGTACTCCTTGACGTCGAACTCGGCGACGAACTCCAGGCGGCCCTCTGCCAACAGCATGTACGGCCAGGCATCCCCGTAGCCGCGGTCGCGCCAGACCGCCCGCGAGAGGCGCAGCAGGGCGTCGAGGTGGCCGGCGTCATCCCACTGCGAGATGCTCTGGAAGCTGGCGCTGGCGCGATCGATGCGGTCGACCGGTGAGACCGACAGGCGGCGGGCCGCACCGTCGGGGGAGTCGGTCCAGGCGCCGAGGCCGGTCGCGGCCCACCAGCGCCGGCCGATCGCCGGCTGGCTGGCCACGCCGACGCGCGGCACACCGTCCACCGCGAGCGCGATGAGGGTCGTCCACATCGGGATGCCCTTGAGGTAGTTCGCCGTGCCGTCGATCGGATCGATGATCCACTGGCGGGCGGCATCCCCGCTGGTGCCGTACTCCTCGCCGAACACGCCGTCGCCGCGGCGCTCGAGCTCGAGGAGCGAGCGGATCGCGCGCTCGGTGGCGAGATCGGCCTCGGTCACGTGCGTCGCGTCGGCCTTCGTCTGCACGTCGAGGTCGGGGGAGTCGAAGCGCGCCATCGAGACAGCATCGGCGGCGTCGGCCAGCCGCAGGGCGAGAGCCAGGTCCTCCGCGAGGTCGCCGTCGAACGGCGTCGACCATGGCGAGGTCGGGGAGGCGGGAGGCACGACCACAACGATACCGGGGCGGAGAGGGCCCGATTGGCGAAGTGCGGTGTCGGGATGGTAACGTTGCTCCTCGGTTCGCCCCGTGCGAATCTGCACCTCTAGCTCAATCGGCAGAGCAACTGACTCTTAATCAGTGGGTTCTGGGTTCGAGTCCCAGGGGGTGCACGGTAGCCCCGCACACTCTCGCCAGTGTGCGGGGCTTCTTCTTTCAGGAACCTCAGTCAATCCCGCGTTTTCACCGCGTTATGACCCATCACTATGACGCGCGTCAGGTATTAGGTTCTAGGCATGCGGGTGAAGGCGCGGCTCACTAGTAACACGGTGAGCCAGTACGCCGCGTCGGGGACCGACGCATCTGAGGTCACCGAATTTCAAGTGCTGCGCGTCCTCTTCGATGCGGATCCGCTCGTTGGGTTCGATGAGAGAGGATGGTACTTGTCGGCGACGGCGCTGGATGCGGCCGATGACCGTCGAGAGGCCTGGGCTGTTCGTGACACCGCTGAGGGGCTCTTGCAGGCGATGAACGGGATCGCGGCGCTCCTTAGGTCGGACAGTCATGCGAACCCGGCTCGACTGACTCACGTGTATGACGGTCAGGCCACCGAGATGATGGACTTTCGTGTCACAGCCATCTACGGCTACTCGACGTCGACGAATGGCCTTGATCCAGCATCCGCCGATGCGCTACTTCGGCTCGCTGCCAGAGAGCCGTGGGTGAGGCGAATCTTTGCACTCCTCCAGCACATCGATGACGACTGGGTATGGATCGATCTCTGGCGGGTGTGGGATCTGCTGATAGGTCATTTCAAGGGGAAAGCGAAATTCGTGCGATGGCTGGAAAGTCTCGATCCATCGTTTGCTGAGCAGCGGGTGAGTTTCGAGAACTCGGCCAACGATCCGAGCCTTGGCGACAACCGGCGGCACGGATCGGAGGCCTACTACACGCCGCGCGAGGCGTGGCCGGGATACGTGCCGCCCCCGATGGAGTGGTTCGTTGCGGTCGAGTTCGTCAAATCGGTCGTCGCTGAATGGATGATGCACACGTACGGAGTCTCCTTCTCCCGCCAACCAGGAAGCGGCGGCACGGTCACTGCCCTGCCTTCCTGACCGGGCGCCGTCCGCCTGAAGGCGCGCGGCCCAGGCTCATGACCAGGTGTGTGCGGAAGCGCCGGGCGCGACGCTACGCTTCGGCGGCGGCGCGGGAGCTGTTCCGGCGCTCCATCGCCTTGCCCAGGACGCGCAGCGCCACGATCCCGGCCACGACCACGCCGATCGCCCCGAACCGCACCGCCAGGGATGCCGGCGTGCCGGGGTCCGGCCACAGCCCGAGCGCGCCGCGCGCGAACGCGGGGAGCGAGGAGAGGTCGACAAAGGCCGTGATCAGGCTTCCCGCCGCGGCGACCCATGCGATGACGACGACGATCACGATCGTGACTCTGAGGGCTTTCATGATGCAGGTCCTTTCCGTCTCGGGGTGCATCGCCTCGGGCGACGGCATCCGCTGCAGACAGCAGACACCCTGTGGTGGGAACACACGCAAGTCCGGCGGGTGATCGCCGCCCGGTGGTTCCGACCCTTGACTTCGCCCTGCCCGGTCCCTAGATTCGCAATACCTGAATCACATCTCAGGTTTGCATCCTCTCAATGGTGAAAGGCACGCCCATGCGCGTTACGAAGAAGTTGCTCCTGGGCTCCGTGGTCGCCGCGGCCGCCCTCGTCCTCTCGGCGTGCGCGCCCTCGCCGGATGCCGCCGGCGGCGCGGCCGAACCCGGCGCCGAAGGACCCGCGGAGGTCACCGTCGGCGTCATCACCAGCGAGACCGGACCGCTCGCCGGGTACGGCAAGCAGTACCTCGAGGGATTCCGCGCCGGACTCGACTACGCCACCGACGGCACCAACGAGGTCGACGGCACGGCGCTCGTGATCGAGTACCGCGACGACGCCGGCGACCCCGACACCGCCGTCACCATCGCCAAGGAGCTCATCGGCGAAGGCGTGAACATCCTCGCCGGCAGCGCATCGTCGGGTGTCGCGCTCGCACTGGCCGAGCAGGCCGCGCAGAACCAGGTGCTGTTCCTCTCCGGCCCCGCCGCCGCCGACGCGGTGACGGGCATCAACGAGTACACGTTCCGCACCGGCCGGCAGAGCGCGCAGGACGTCGCCACCGCCGGCACCTTCCTCGACGACATCGAGGGCAAGAAGATCACCGTCTTCGCGCAGAACAACGCCTTCGGTCAGGGCAACGAGGCCGCCGTCTCGGCGATCCTCGGCGCCCAGGGGGCCGAGGTCGACAGCGTGCTCGTCGCCGAGGACGTCACCGAGTTCACGCCGTTCGCCCAGCAGGTGATCGCCGGCAGCCCCGACCTCGTGTTCGTCGCGTGGGCAGGGGCCACCTCCGGCGCGATGTGGCAGGCGATGAGCCAGCAGGGCGTGCTCGACGCGATCCCGGTCGTCACCGGTCTCGGTGATGCGGCGACGTTCGGCGCCTACGGCGAGGCATCCGAGAAGATCAGCTTCCTCAACCACTACTTCGCCGGCGGGCCCGACAACGAGGTCAACGCCGCGATGATCGAGCGGGTCGAAGCCGATGGCGGCACGCCGGACCTCTTCACCCCCGACGGCTTCACCGCCGCGCTCATGCTGGTGCAGGCGGTGCGGGAGGGAGCCGGGGACGTCGACGCGATGATCGCCGCCCTCGAGGGCTATTCGTTCGGCGGCCCGAAGGGCCCGACGACGGTGCGCGCCTCCGACCACGCCCTGCTGCAGGAGATGTACCAGGTGAAGCTCGTCGCCGCCGACGGGGCGCTGGTTCCCGAACTCGTCGACACCGCTCCCGCCGACGCGGTCGCCCCCGCCGAAGCCGGCTGAGCGGACGCAGGCATGAGCATCCCCGTCCCGTCCGCGCCCCGCACCGACGCCGCTCCCGCCGCGCTGAGCATCGAAGGCCTCGGCCTGCAGATCGGCGGCGCGACCATCCTCCACGACGTCGACCTCGAGATCCCGCCCGGACGTCTCGTCGGCGTGATCGGGCCCAACGGCGCCGGGAAGACCACGCTGTTCAACGCGGTCTCCGGCATCGTCAAGCCCACGGCCGGTCGCATCCTGATGGACGGCGCGGACATCACGTCGCTGTCGGTGCCCGCCCGGGCGCGGGCGGGGCTGGGACGCACCTTCCAGACGTCCAGCCTGTTCCCGCGCCTGAGTGTGCTGGAGAACGTGCGCCTCGCCGCGCAGGTCGGCGAGGGCGGCGACTACTCGTTGCTGCGCTTCCCCCGGCGAACGGATGCCGCGACCGAGCGGGCCGTGGCGATGCTGGAGGAGGTGGGGCTCGGGCACCGTCTCGACACCCCGGCAGGGGACATGGGGCACGGGGACAAGCGCAAGCTCGAGATCGCGGTGCTGCTGGCGACCGACGCGCGGCTGGTGCTGCTGGACGAGCCGATGGCCGGGGTCGCGTCGGGGGACGTGGCGGGGCTCGTGGAGAACATCCGCCGGATGCACCGCGAAAAGAACTGCACCGTGCTGATGGTCGAGCATCACATCGACGTGCTGATGGGACTGGTGGACCTCGTGGCCGTGCTGTACTTCGGCACCATCATCGCATTGGACACCCCGGAGCGCATCATGGCGAACCCCACCGTGCAGAGCGCCTACCTCGGGACGGGGACGGCCGCATGAGCGCCGAGCCGATCCTCGAGGTGACCGACCTGTCGGCCACCATCGCCGGGCAGCAGGTCGTGGAATCCGTGACCTTCCAGGTGCCGTCCACCGGCATCACCGCGGTGCTCGGCCGCAACGGCGTCGGCAAGACCTCGACGCTGCGGGCGGTGCTCGGCCTCATCCACCGGCGCGGGACCGTGGTGCTTGCGGGGGAGCGCATCGACTCCCTGCCGACGCACCGCATCGTGCAGCGCGGCGTCGGGTACGTCCCGGAAGACCGTGAGGTGTTCGCGGGCCTCACCGTCGCCGAGAACCTGGCCCTCGCGGAACGGCAGCGCAACCCGCGCCGCGAGTTCGTCGACGCGCTCTTCCCCGACCTCGTGCAGCGGCGCGACCAGCGCGCCGGCACCCTCTCGGGCGGGCAGCAGCAGATGGTCTCCGTCGCCCGGGCACTGCTCAACGACAACCGGCTGCTGCTGGTGGACGAACCCACCAAGGGCCTGGCCCCGATGATCGTCGCTCAGGTGACAGAGGCCCTGCGGGAGGCGTCGAAGGTGGTGCCCATCCTGCTCGTGGAGCAGAACCTCGAGGTGGTGCGCGCGCTGGCCGGCGACGCCGTCGTCATCGCCGGCGGACGCGTCGTGCACACCGGCAGCGCCCGCGGCATCCTCGACGACCCCGCCCTCACCACCCGGCTCCTCGGCGTCAGTGCGGAGGCCCACGCATGAGCACCCTCGTCCTCACCCTCATCACCGGCGTCGGTCTCGGGGCGCTGTACTTCCTCGTCGCCAGCGGACTGAGCCTGATCTACGGCCTCATGCATGTGCTGAACTTCGCCCACGGCGCGTTCCTCACCTTGAGCGCGTTCGTCGGCTGGCAGGTGGCGCAGGCGCTGGGCACGCAGTCATGGGGCGGGTTCCTCGCCTCGCTGCTGGTCGGCGCCGGCGTCGGGGCGCTGTTCGCCACCCTCACCGAGCTCGTTCTCATCCGCCCGCTCTACGAACGGCACATCGAACAGGTGCTCGTCACGGTCGGGCTCTCCTTCGCCGCCGTGGCCCTGTTCGAGGGGATCTGGGGGACGGATGCCATCAACATCTCCGGCCCGCCGTGGCTGGCGGCGACCACCCCGGTGCTGGGGGCGAGCATTCCCAACAAATACTGGGTGCTGATCATCGCGGCCGTCCTCGTGCTGCTGGCCCTCGTGCTGTTCCTGCGCAGGACCCGCTACGGCATGATCATCCGCGCCGGCGTCGAGAACCGCGCGATGGTGACGGCGCTCGGCATCGACGTGCGCCGCTCGTTCACCGTCGTGTTCGCGATCGGCGGGGCGGCGGCGGGCATCGGCGGCGTGCTGGCCATGCACGCGCAGACGTTCGTGTCGGCCCACCTCGGTTCGACGCTGCTCATCTTCGCCTTCATCGTGACCGTCGTGGGAGGCCTCGGGTCGCTGACCGGCGCCGCGATCGCCTCCGTCGTGGTGGCGGTGCTGCAGCAGGTGGCCAACACCTATCTGCAGGGCACGGGCGATTTCATCGTCGTGATCCTCCTCGCGGTCGTGCTGCTGGTGCGACCCTCGGGGCTCCTCGGAAAGCGGGCATGACATGACCACCACCACCGGCATCCCCACCCTGGTCCGCGGGCGCGCAGGACGGATGCTGCCGCCCGCCCTGGGCGGCGCCCTCGTCGTGCTGCTGGCGGTGCTGCCGCTGCTGAACCTCTCGATCCCCGGCATCCTGCCCGGCGCCACCTACACCCCCGGCAGCCTCGCGCTGATGTCGCTGTGCATGGTGTTCGCCGCGCTGGCGCTGTCGTACAACCTGCTGCTGGGGACCGCCGGCATGCTGTCGTTCGGCCATGCCCTGTCGTTCGGTGCCGGGGCCTACGGGCTCGGCATCCTGCTGAAGGCGGCCGCGCTGCCGCTGGTCGCGGCCGTGCCGCTGGCTCTCATCGGCGGGCTCGTGGTGGCGCTCATCACCGGCTCGGTGGCGATGCGGGTCTCCGGCATCCCCTTCGCGATGGTCACCCTCGCCTTCGCGCAGGCGGGTTCGGTGCTGGTGCGTCGCAATCAGCAGGTCACCGGCGGCGAGGAGGGCCTGGGGCTGGCCACCGCGCAGGTGCCGGACTGGCTGGTCGGGGTGGTCAACACCCGCAACCTGTACTGGCTGACGCTGGCCGTCGTGGTGGTGGTGTACCTGATCGTGCTGTGGGTCGACCGCTCGCGGCTGGGACACCTCGCCGAGGCGACGCGCGAGAACGAGCTGCGGGTGCAGGTGCTGGGGCTGTCTCCCTACCGTGCGAAGTTGCTCGTGTTCGTCGTCGCCGCCCTGTGCGCCGGGCTCGCCGGCATGGCCTACCTGCTGCTGCAGTCCGGGACGCAGCCCGCGTCGGTGTCGGCGGATCTCACGATCACCGTGCTGGTGATGGTCGTGCTCGGTGGCGTCGGATTCCGCTGGGGTGCCATCGTGGGAGGCGTGCTGTACACCCTGCTCGACCAGCGCCTGACGGTGCTGGCCCGCTCCGACGCGATCGACGCGCTTCCGGACATCCTGCGCGTGCCGCTGTCGGAGCCGATGTTCCTGCTCGGGGTGCTGTTCATCCTCGTGGTGATGTTCCTCCCCGGCGGGATCGCCGGCACCGTCGATGCCGCCGTGCGCCGTCGTCGCGGCGAGCGCACCCGGGCGAGCCTGCACCGGCTCGACGACAGCGAGACGCTTGACGAGCCGACGCCGGTGCGGGTGTGAGCGCCGACGCACGGGGCGCCGACGGCCCGCACACCGTCGGCCGGTGGCTCACCGATCGCGCCGGTGCGTCACCCGCGCGCATCGCCATCGACGACCGGGGCGTGACGATCACCTACGGCGAGCTCGAACAGCGCGCTGCGGCTCTTGCGCAGCGGCTCGAGGGCGCGGGCTACCGGGCGGGGCAGCGCATCGCGACCATCTCGGGCAACTCCATCGACCACGTCGCGGCGTTCTTCGCCTGCGCCCGCAGCGGGCTGGCGTTCGTTCCGCTGTCGTGGCGACTCGCCCCGCGCGAGCTCGCGGAGCTGATCGACCGCGCCGCGCCTGCGCTCATGCTCGTCGACGACGAGTACGCCGCTCTCGCGGACGACGCCTTCGGCCGGCTGACGCGGCGGCCGCCCGTGGCGGCGCTGGGCACGACAGGGGTGGAGGCCGCGGCACCGCCCCCGGCCGACGCGTCGGATGCCGCGCCCCGCCCGGTGCGTGACGACGACCCGCTGCTGGTCATCTTCACCTCCGGCAGCGAAGCGGCACCCAAGGGCGTGGTGCTCACCCATGCCAACTGCTTCTGGAACAACCTCGCGCTGTCGGGTGCCCTGCAGCTCACCGCCGACGACGTCGTGCTGGCGATCCTGCCGCAGTTCCATGTGGCCGCCTGGAACGTGCAGCCCCTGCTCGCCTGGTGGGTGGGCGCCACCGTCGTGCTGGAGCGCTCGTTCCAGCCGGGCCGCGTGCTGCAGCTCATCGCCGAGCGAGGGGTCACCGCGATGATGGGCGTGCCGACGCAGTACCGGCAGCTCGCCGACGACCCCCGCTTCGGGCCGGAGGGCCTCGGCAGCCTGCGCCTCGCCCTCGTCGGCGGCGCGACGATGTCGCCCGACACGGCGGACCGGTGGGCGGATACCGGTGTGACCCTCACCCAGGGATACGGACTGACCGAGGCGGCGCCGAACGTGCTGTGCCTTCCCGCCGGGCAGGCTGCCGCGCACTCCGGCGCCGTCGGCCGCCCCTACCCGCACGTCGAGGTCATGCTCGCCGACCCGGAGACCGGGCTGGAACTGCAGGGCGCCGCCACGGGCGAGCTGTGGGTGCGTGGCCCGAGCGTCTTCGCCGGGTACCTCGACGACCCCGCCGCGACGGACCGTGCCCGCGCCGGCGCGTGGCTGCGCACCGGCGACATCGCCGCACGCGACGCCGACGGGGTCTACCGCATCGTCGACAGGCTGAAGGACATCTTCATCTCGGGCGGCGAGAACGTCGCGCCCGCAGAGGTGGAGCGGGCGCTGGGCGGGCACCCGGCCGTCGCCGAGGTCGCGGTGGTCGGAGCGCCCGACCCGGTCTGGGGCGAGCGCGGCGTCGCGTTCGTCGTGCGCGCGCCCGGTGCCCTCCTCGGCGCGGATGAGCTGCTGGCGCACGCGCGCCGCGAGCTGGCCGCCTACAAGGTGCCCGCCCGCGTGGCGTTCGTCGACGCGCTGCCGCGCAGCACGATCGACAAACTCGCCCGCACCCAGCTGCGTGCCCAGGCGGCGGCTCTGGTGGCGGCACCCGCCGCCACGGCATCCGTCTGCGCGTCTGCACCGACACCGATCCCCACCCTCGAAGGAGACCCCGCATGAGCACCATCGAGGCGTTCGAGCCGCCGGATGCGGCACTGTCCACGAGCGGCCGCCCCTTGACCAAGCGGGGAGAGGCCACCCGGCGCCGGCTGCTCGAAGCGGCGGAGGCCGTCTTCGCCGCGTCCGGCTACCACGAGGCGTCGATCGTGAAGATCACCGAGCACGCCGGCATCGGCCTCGGCACCTTCTATCTCTACTTCGACAGCAAGCAGCAGATCTTCGAGGAGCTGGTCGTCGACCTCAACCGCCGCGTCCGTCACGCGATGGCCGAGGCGATGGCCACGACGTCGTCGCGCGTCGAGGCCGAGCGTGCGGGCTTCGAGGGGTTCTTCCGGTTCACGGCGGCGCATCCGGCGCTGTACCGCATCGTGCGCGAGGCGGAGTTCGTCTCGCCCGAGATGCTGCGGCTGC
Organism: Microbacterium sp. zg-Y1090; assembly: GCF_030246945.1. Taxonomy (NCBI): domain Bacteria; kingdom Bacillati; phylum Actinomycetota; class Actinomycetes; order Micrococcales; family Microbacteriaceae; genus Microbacterium; species Microbacterium wangruii. Next base: position 1,931,639 of record NZ_CP126742.1, on the reverse strand, counting down.
ACTACACGCGCATCGTCGACGGGTACGAGGCGGGCCTGCGGGCGGCCCAGGGTCAGGGGGAGGTCGATCCCGGGCTCGACCCCGAGGTCACGGCGTGGGCGCTCATGGGCGCCGGCGAGCTCATCGGCATGCGGTACCTGCTGTGGGAGCGGGGTGCCACGGGCGCGCCGCCCGCCGAGATCCCGACCGCGGTGGTCGATCACATGATGCGATTCGTGCGCAACGCGCTCGCCGTCCGCGAGGGGAATGGCGATGACTGACCGCGATCTGATGGGCCGTCGCGCGCTCGTGACCGGCGGCGGCAGCGGCATCGGGCTGGCCTGCGTGCAGGAGTTCGCCGCGCGCGGTGCCCACGTCATCGTCGCCGACCGCGACGCCGATGCGGCTGCCGCGGCCGCCGACGCCGCCGGGGGAGAGGCCTGGGTGGTGGACCTCGCCGACACCGCCGCGCAGGAGGACCTCTCCCTCGACGTCGACATCCTCGTCAACAACGCCGGCATCCAGCGGGTCGCGCCCATCGAGGAGTTCGAGCCGGAGACGTTCCGCCTCATCCAGCGCCTCATGGTCGAGTCGCCCTTTCTGCTCATCCGCGCCGCGCTGCCGGGGATGTACGCCCGGGGATGGGGGCGCATCGTCAACGTCTCCAGCGCCCACGGGCTGCGGGCGAGCCCGTTCAAATCCGCGTACGTCACCGCGAAGCATGCCCTCGAGGGGCTGTCGAAGGTCACCGCCCTCGAGGGGGGACCGCACGGGGTCACGAGCAACTGCATCAACCCGGCGTACGTGCGCACGCCGCTCGTGGAGCGCCAGATCGCCGATCAGGCGCGCGTGCACGGCATCCCGGAGGCCGAGGTCGTGGAGAAGGTGATGCTCACCGAGATCGCCGTGAAGCGCCTGGTCGAAGCGGACGAGGTCGCCTCGCTCGCCGGATGGCTCGTGTCGGACAAAGCCGGCATGGTCACCGGAGCGTCGTACACGATCGACGGCGGATGGACGGCGCGATGAGCCGCGATTACCGCACCCTCGACGTGCCGGTGCCCGGGGGAGCCCTGCGCGTGGGGGTGTGGGAGGCGGACGCGCCCGACGCCCCGACCGCACTGCTGATCCACGGGGTGACCTCGTCGCACCGGGCATGGCCGTGGCTGGCCGAGCAGCTGCCGGGTGTGCGCCTGATCGCCCCGGACCTGCGGGGTCGTGGCCGCAGCAACGGGGTGACCGGTGCGGGCGGCCTCGCCGCGCACGCCGACGACATGGCCGCCGTGCTCGACGCCGCCGGGGTGCAGCGCACCCTCGTCGTCGGCCATTCGATGGGCGCGTTCGTCGCCGTGGCCCTCGCGCACCGGCATCCGGAGCGCGTCTCCTCGCTGCTGCTCGTCGACGGCGGACTGCCGTTGGACGTTCCGGCGGGACTCGATGCCGACACGGTCGTCTCCCACATCCTGGGATCGACGGCGGAGCGGCTGAACCTGCGCTTCGCCGACGAGGCGGCCTACGTGGACTTCTGGCGCGACCACCCCGCCTTCCGCGAGGCGTGGTCCGCCGAGCTGGAGGACTACTTCGCCTACGACCTGTCACCCGACGCCGACCGCCAGCGCCCGGCCACCAGCTACCGCACCATGGCCGACGACACCGTCGACATGAACAGCGGCCCGACCCTTCCCGCCGCGCTCGCCGCGCTGGCCCACACGACCGTGCTGCTGACGGTGCCGCGTGGCCTGCGCGACGAGGTGCCCGGGCTGTATCCGCCGCCCCACCTGCGTGCGGTGCTCGACCGGATGCCGCAGGTGCGCCATCACCGCATCGACGGGTTCAACCACTACACGATCGTGCTCTCGCGCGACGGCGCCGCCGCTGTCGCCGGGCACGTGAGGGAGGCTCTCGCGCCGGCCGGTTGAGCGCGGTCGGCGCGCGCGTCGTGACGGGGGCTCGGCCGTGGGGCCGGCCCCTACCCGCGCGCGGCGGCGATGCGGGAGGACAGCTGGTGCGCGTGCGCGAGCAGGGTGCGGCCGAGCGCCGGCAGGCGTTCGGGGGAGAATCGGAATTCCACGCCGGTGAGGCTCAGCGCCCACTCCGGCCGTCCGGCACGGTCGAACACCGCCGCGCCCAGTCCCCACGAGCCTTCGACGATGAGCCCCGGATTGACCGCGTAGCCGCGGTCGCGGGTGTCGGCTACGCGGGTGCGCAGCGCGGCCGGCGCATGCCGCGCGCCGAACCGGTCGGCGAGCTCGGGATGCCGCGCCAGGTACGCGTCCGCGTCGTCGTCGGGGAGGAAGGCGAGGATCGCCAGCCCCGCGGATGCCACGCCCAGCGGGAACCGCACTCCTTCGCTCAGCACGAAAGAGCGGATGGGGAAGGCACCGTCCTCGCGGACGAGGCACACCGTCTCATCGCCGCGACGCACCGACAGGAACGCGCTCTCCTCGGTCTTCACCGCGAGGGAACGCACGATGTCGCGTGCGAGGTCGGTGATGTCGTAGCGCGCGGCGGCCACCGAGCCCATCAGGAAGAGCTCGGGCCCCGGCATCCACCGCGAGGAGCTCTCGTCCTGGTCCACGAGGCCCTCGACGCGCAGCGCCGAGAGCAGACGGTGGGCGGTCGACCGTGAGAGTCCCGCATCGTGGGCGAGCTGGTGCAACGCGGCCCCACCTCCACCCGCCGCCGCCGTGACGAGGCGCAGCAGGCGCGCCGCGCGGGCGACGGTCTGGGCTCCAGGAACGGCAGAACGGGGCGGGGTGTCCACATAGTGGAACATAGACGCAGCGGCGCCCACATCACAAGAACCGGGTTGCCGCGCCACAGCGACGGCGCGCATGGTGGCAGGACACCCGGCTCACGAAGGAGTGCCCGTGATCGACAAGACCTTCCCCTCCGCGGCCGCCGCGGTCGCCGACATCCCCGACGGGGCGTCGCTGGCCGTCGGAGGTTTCGGTCTCTCGGGCAACCCGATCGCGCTCATCGAGGCGCTGCTCGCGCAGGGCACCACCGACCTCTCCGTCGTCTCCAACAACTGCGGGGTCGACGACTGGGGGCTCGGCGTGCTGCTGGGCGCCGGACGCATCCGCAAGATGACGTCGTCGTACGTGGGGGAGAACAAGGAGTTCGAGCGGCAGTTCCTCAGCGGTGAGCTGGAGCTCGAACTGACGCCGCAGGGCACGCTCGCCGAGAAGCTGCGCGCCGGTGGTGCCGGCATCGCCGCGTTCTACACGCAGACCGGCGTCGGCACCCAGGTGGCCGAGGGCGGACTGCCCCGCCGTTATGACGGCTCCGGCGGCATCGCCGTGGCGTCACCGGCGAAGGACGTGCGCACGTTCGACACCACCGGCCGGCCGTTGCCTTACGTGCTCGAGGAGGCGATCGTCACCGACTTCGCCCTCGTCCACGCGCTGCGCGGCGACACCCACGGCAACCTGGTGTTCAACAAGGCGGCGCGCAATTTCAACCCGCTCGCGGCGATGGCGGGCAGAGTCTGCATCGCGCAGGTCGAGCAGGTCGTGCAGCCAGGCGAGATCGACCCCGACGACGTGCACCTCCCCGGCGTGTACGTCCATCGGCTGGTCGAGGTCGGCGGCGACATCCCCAAACGCATCGAACGACGCACCGTGCGTGCAGAAGGGAAGTGACCCATGGCGCTGACTCGCGATGAGATGGCCGCCCGCGCGGCCCGGGAGCTCACCGACGGCTCGTACGTCAACCTCGGCATCGGTCTTCCCACCCTGGTTCCCAATCACGTCCCGGACGGCGTGACGGTCGTGCTGCAGTCCGAGAACGGCATCCTCGGTGTCGGGCCGTATCCGACCGAGGCGCACGTCGACCCCGACCTCATCAACGCGGGCAAGGAGACCGTCACGGTGCTGCCGGGTGCGGCCTACTTCGACTCCGCGACGAGCTTCGGCATGATCCGCGGCGGCAAGATCGACGCCGCCATCCTGGGAGCGATGCAGGTCTCGGCCACCGGGGACCTCGCGAACTGGATGATCCCCGGAAAGATGGTGAAGGGCCCCGGCGGCGCGATGGACCTCGTCCACGGCGCGGCGCGGGTCATCGTGCTGATGGAGCATGTCGCCCGCGACGGCTCGCCCAAGATCGTCGACGCCTGCTCGCTGCCCCTCACCGGCCGCGGAGTCGTCGACCGCATCATCACCGACCTCGCCGTCATCGACGTCACGCCCGACGGGCTCGTGCTCGTCGAGACGGCCCCGGGCGTGACCGTCGCCGAGGTGCGGGCCGCCACCGAGCCGCCGCTGGCCCTCTCCGACACTCTTAGGGTGGAAGCATGAACCACGAAGACGTCGTCATCGTCGCCGCCGCCCGGACCCCGCAGGGACGCCTCAAGGGCCAGCTCGCCTCGTTCACCGCTCCCGAACTCGGCGCCCTCGCCATCCGCGGCGCCCTCGAGCGCGGCGGCATCCCCGCGGACGCCATCGACGCCGTCATCGTCGGGCAGGTGCTTCCCGCCGGCTCGGGACAGAACCCCGCACGCCAGGCGGCCGTGGCCGCGGGCATCGGCTGGGACGTGCCGGCATCCTCGGTCAACAAGGTGTGCCTCTCAGGCCTGTCGGCCGTGATCGACGCCAAGCGCATGATCCAGACCGGCGATGCGCGCGTCGTCGTGGCGGCCGGCATGGAGTCGATGACCCGCGCTCCGCACCTGCTCACGGGATCCCGCGACGGCTGGTCCTACGGGAGCGTCGAGGTGCTGGACCACATGGCGCACGACGGACTCACCGACGCCTACGACCGCGAGAGCATGGGCGCGTCGACCGAGCGCCACAACGGCGGGCTCGGCATCACCCGCGAGACGCAGGATCACGTCGCGGCGCTCTCGCATCAGCGGGCCGCCGCGGCACAGGATGCCGGCGTCTTCGACGACGAGATCGTCCCCGTCGAGGTGCCGCAGCGCAAGGGCGACCCGCTGGTCGTCACGCGCGATGAGGGCGTGCGCCCCGACACGACGGTGGACACCCTCGCGCGCCTGCGGCCCGCGTTCGCCTCGGAGGGGACCATCACCGCCGGCAACGCCTCGCAGATCTCCGACGGCGCCTCGGCCGTGGTGCTCACCACCCGCAGCCACGCCGATGACCAGGGCTGGGACGTGCTGGCGGTCGTCGGTGCGGCCGGTCAAGTCGCCGGGCCCGACAACTCCCTGCACGCGCAGCCGGCGCGGGCGATGGAGCAGGCGCTGCGCAAGCAGGGGATGTCGGCAGGCGACCTCGACTTCGTCGAGATCAACGAGGCGTTCGGCGCCGTCGTCGCGCAGTCCCAGTCCGAACTCGGGATCGGCGAGGACATCGTCAACATCCACGGCGGAGGCATCGCGATCGGCCACCCGATCGGGGCGAGCGGCAACCGTCTGGTGGTGCACGCCGTGCACGAGCTCGTGCGCCGGGGGAGCGGCACGGCCGGCGTGGCGCTCTGCGGTGGCGGCGGTCAGGGCGATGCGCTCATCCTGACGCGCTGATCGGGCGGCGCGGACGCGCCGACGGTCAGTCGGCCTTGTGCAGGCGCTGCTTCATGAGCTTCTGCTCCTTGCCCTTCACCGGGGAGTCGCCGGCGACCAGGTGCCCCCGCTTGGCGCGGCGCATGTCGACGACGGCGCCGATGGCGAGGGCGAGCGAGATGCCCCAACTCGCCCAGGCGAGCGCCGTGCGCCACGTGAAGGGCTCGTCGTTGCGCAGTCCGCGCAGCAGCGTGATGCCGCTGGTGATGCTGGTGATGAGTCCGGAGCCGAAGAGATAGCCGCGCATCCCGCAACGCTACCGCGCAGACCGGCGCCGGAAAGCGGGTATTGACAGAACCGCGTCGGCGGCGCAACCCCGGGAGGCGCCCGTGGTCGGGCGATAGCCTGGATAATCCGCCCGCCGCACGGAGGATCCTCATGAGTACTGCCGATTTCGTCGTCGTCGCCAACCGTCTTCCGGTGGACAGATCGGGAACCGGGGATGGCGAGGAGCAGTGGCGCACGTCGCCGGGCGGGCTGGTGACCGCCTTGGCCCCGGTGATGCGCGCGACCGAGGGCGCGTGGGTGGGCTGGCCGGGCCAGGCAGACGTCGAGGTCGGCCCGTTCGACTTCGAGGGCATGCACCTGGTGCCCGTCCACCTGACGTCCGAGGACGTGGAGCTCTACTACGAGGGCTTCGCCAACGACACCATCTGGCCGCTCTACCATGACGTGATCGCCGCCCCCCGCTATCGCCGCGAGTGGTGGCAGGCCTATGTGCGGGTCAACCGCCGCTTCGCCGAGGCCGCCGCGGCGGTGGCCGCAGACGGCGCGACCGTGTGGGTGCAGGACTATCAGCTGCAGCTTGTTCCCCGCATGCTGAGGGAGCTGCGGCCCGATCTCGTGATCGGGTACTTCCACCACATTCCGTTCCCCGCGTACGGCCTCTATTCGCAACTGCCCTGGCGGCGCCAGGTGCTGGAAGGGCTGCTGGGCGCGGACGTCATCGGGTTCCAGCGGGTCGCCGACGCCTCCAATTTCGCCCGCGCGGTGCGGCGCCAGCTGCGGTACGAGACCAAGGCCAGCGGCATCCGGGTGCCGACAGAAGACGGGCGTGAGCGCATGGCGCTGGCGAAGGCGTTCCCGATCTCCATCGACGCCGACGACTACATCGCCCTCGCCGAGCGTCCGGACATCCAGGCGCGCGCGGCCGAGATCCGCGAGAGCCTCGGCAACCCCAAGAAGGTGCTGCTGGGCGTCGACCGGCTCGACTACACCAAGGGCATCCGTCATCGCCTCAAGGCGTTCGGCGAGCTGCTGGAGGACGGCCGGCTCTCGGTGGAGGACGTCACCCTGGTGCAGGTGGCCAGCCCCAGCCGCGAGCGCGTCGCCGCCTACATGCAGCTGCGCGATGAGATCGAGCAGACCGTGGGCCGCATCAACGGCGATCACGACACGATGGACCACACCGCCATCCGCTACCTGCATCAGGCGTTCCCCCGTGAGGAGATGGTGGCCCTCTACCTCGCCGCCGACGTGATGCTCGTCACTGCGCTGCGCGACGGAATGAACCTCGTTGCGAAGGAGTACGTCGCCTCCCGCATCGACAACCGCGGGGTGCTGGTGCTCAGCGAGTTCGCCGGTGCGGCCGATGAACTGGGCACCGCGCTGCGCATCAACCCGCACGACATCGAGGGGCTCAAGGAATCGATCGTGCGCGCGGTGGAGATGCCCGCCGCCGAGCAGGGCCGCCGCATGCGGAGCCTGCGGCGCAAGGTGCGCGAGCACGATGTCAACGACTGGTCGCGCGAGTTCCTGGAATCGCTCGACGCCGTGCGACGGGCCCGCTCGTGAGCGCCGACCAGGGGCAGGCCCTGTCGGCGCTGGCAGCCACGCGCCGCCTGCTGGTCGCGCTCGACTTCGACGGCACGCTCTCACCGCTGCAGGACGACCCGATGGCCTCGCGCATGCTGCCGGCGGCGCGGGATGCCGTCGAGGCGCTGTCCGCCCTGCCCGACACCGTGGTGGCACTGGTCTCCGGCCGCAGCATGAAGGATCTGCGGCTGATCGCCGAGCACCTCGACGACTCGCCGCTCTGGCTGGCGGGGTCGCACGGTGCGGAGTACTGGGAGCCCCGTTCCGGGCTGCGCTCCGACGAGGACGACGCGGACGCCGCCGCGCTGCGCGACCGCCTGCAGGGACGCGCGGAGGCGGCGACGGCGCACCTGCCCGGTGTCTGGATCGAGCCGAAGGCGTTCGGTCTCGGCGTGCACACGCGCCGGGCGGACGCCGCGACCGCCGTCGAGGCGAACGGGCTCGTCGACGAGATCGTCGCCGCCGAGGCGCCGTCCTGGCGCCGGCGGGCAGGACGCGACATCGTCGAGTACGCCTTCCGGCACGAGGGCAAGGATTCCGCGGTCGCGGTGCTGCGCGAACGCACGCGGGCGACCGCCGTGCTCTTCGCCGGCGACGACGTCACCGACGAAGACGCGCTGCGCAGCCTGCAGTCCGGCGACCTGGGCGTGCGTGTGGGGGAGGGCCCCACCGCCGCGGATGTGACGGTTCCCGGCATCCCGGAGCTCGCCGACCTGCTCACGCGCCTCGCCGCCGCCCGCGCCCGCCGGTAGCCCCCGCCACGCCCCGCCCCGCCGCCCCGCCCCGCCCCGAAGTCGAGACGAATCCTGACGGACGAGACGGTGGTCATCACCCGCGCTCTCGTCCGGTGGCATTCGTCTCAGCGCGGTGTCGTCAGCGCCGGCCGTAGGACGGGTCGAACCCCCACGGCAGCTCCAGACCGTGGGCCGCCATGAGCGCGGCATCCGACAGCAGTGAGCGGGTCGGTCCGTCGGCGACGATCCTGCCGCCGTCGAGGATGAGTGCCCGAGGGCACAGTTCCAGCGCGTAGGGCAGGTCGTGGGTCACGACGATCTGGGTCGCGGGGAGCGCGGCGAGGGTCGCCGACAGTTCCCGTCGGGAGCCGGGGTCCAGGTTGGAGGTCGGCTCGTCCAGCACCATCACGTCCACGTCCATCGACAGGATCGTGGCGATCGCCGCGCGGCGCCGCTGGCCCAGCGAGAGGTGCTGCGGCTGCCGGTCCGCGACGTCGTGCAGCCCGACCGTCGCGAGGGCGCCGTCCACGCGCGCCCTCAGCTCCGCCGCCGCGACGCCGTAGTTGGCCGGGCCGAACGCGACGTCCTCACCCACGGTCGGCATGAACAGCTGGTCGTCCGGATCCTGGAACACCAGACCGACGCGGCGGCGCACCTCGCGCACCGTATCGCGGTCGATGCGCGTGCCGTCGACGTCCACCCAGCCCTCGTCGGGCATCAGGATGCCGTTGAGGTGCAGCATGAGGGTGGTCTTGCCGGCGCCGTTCGGACCGAGGATCGCCACCCGCTCGCCGGCGGTGATGTCGAAGTCGACACCGGCCAGCACCGATTGCGCCCGCGTGCCGGGGTAGCGGTAGTGCAGGGAGCGCACCGAGACGGCGGCAGAGCTCATGCCCGCGCCGGTTCCAGGTATCCGCGCGAGAGCATCGCCAGGTGCACGCGCTCGCCGCGGCCGTGGGAACGTGTGAACAGCGCGCCCACCCCGCGGGCCAGCACCGGCCAGGACCGGTGGCCGCGGGCACCGAACCCCCGCGAGTCCTGGGCCACGCGCATGCGCCGCCACTCACCCACGATGACGTCGAGGTAGCGCAGCATGAACCCCGCGATGGCGGTGAGCTGCCGGGGGAGATGCAGCTGCTCGAGCGCCAGGATGATCGCGCGGGGCTCGGTGGTGCTGACCAGCACGATGGATGCCATGAGCGCCAGCGTCGCCTTGGCGAGCAGCCCCCACCCTCCCCAGAGTCCTTCGACGGACAGCTGCAGACCCCACACGTCGACGCGCGGGCCCGTGGCGACGAAGGGCATGAGCACGGCGAAGACGAGGAACGGGATCTCGATGCCCATGCGCGCCAGCAGGGTGCGCGGCGTCACCCGCGCGGCGAGGAGGAAACCGGCGACGACGGCCGCGTACAGCGCGAACGCGGCGAACCACTCGCGGGGGGTGGCCACCACGATCACGGCGAAGAGCAGCACGGCGAGCAGCTTCAGACGCGCCGGTGCCGTGCGCAGCCACCGGGCGCCCTGCGCGGGGGGAGCAGCGGCGAAGCTCCTCATCGCCGCGCCGGCTCGGCCACTGCGCGGCGCCGCGCGGCGCCTCCGATGATCCAGGCGAGGCCGAACGTCACGAGGCAGCCGATCGCGCCGGCCAGTGCCAGCGAGAGCCACGGGTTGTCGACGAACACCGCGCCGTAGTCGGCGAAGGGACTCGTCGCGGTCGCGCTGTCTTCGGCGGCGCCGATGAAGCCGTTGCTCTCGGCGACGAACTCCAGCCCGTCAGGCCGGCTCGAGGCCCAGAAGCTCACGACGCAGGCGATCAGCAGGATGATCGCGAAGGAGGCGATCGTGAAGGCGCGGGTCGAGATGCGCCTTTTCCCGTCGGACTGCGGTGTCCCGCTCATACCGTCGCTCCCTCACTGGCGCGTGCGGCCGGCACGCGTACGAACCGCATCCCGTAGACGAGGTCGGGCCGGGTGGCCACCACCGCCGAGACGACGAGAGCGGTGATGACCGCCTCACCCACCCCGATCACGGCATGCCAGCCGACCATCGCGGCGAACACCGTGCCCGCCGGCACCGCCACCGTTCCGCCGATGGTGAAGAGCGCGGCGAACACCCCGGCCGCGACGGGCACCGAGATGAACGCCCCCAGCGAGGCGCCGAACGGCACCGCCCAGGTGCGACGGGGTGCGAGGGCCACGACGCCGCGGAAGACCCACCATCCCACCACGACGGTGACGACGCCGATGAGGGTGATGTTCGTGCCGAGGGCCGTGAGCCCGCCGTCGGCGAAGAGGAAGGCCTGCACGATGAGCACGACCGTGAGACACAGCACCCCCGTCGCCGGGCCCACCAGCACGGCAGCCAACGCACCTCCCATCAGATGGCCGCTCGTGCCCGCCCCGACGGGGAAGTTGATCATCTGCACCGCGAAGATGAGGGTGGCCACGATGCCCACCATCGGCGCCTTGCGGTCGTCGACCGCCTCCTTGCGGGCCCTCGGCAGGGCGATGGCGACCGCCGCGACGGCGACGGCTCCCGTCGCGACAGAGGTGGGGATGTCCAAGAATCCGTCTGGAACGTGCATTCGCTCTCCAACCAGGTGGGGCGATGTGCCAGTTGCGACACCGTCGTAGATGGGGATGCTAGACCGCACGTCCAACACACACCAGGGGTGTCGCGACACACGACCGTGGGCGAGCGGCGACGGCCATAGAATTCACGCGTGAGCAATCCCGACGAAACCATCGACATCAAGCCGCGCAGCCGCGTCGTCACCGACGGCATCGAAGCCACCACCTCCCGGGGCATGCTCCGTGCGGTGGGCATGGGCGACGAGGACTGGGACAAGCCGCAGATCGGGATCGCCTCGAGCTGGAACGAGATCACCCCCTGCAACCTGAGCCTCGACCGGCTCGCCCAGGGCGCGAAGGAGGGCGTGCACGCCGGCGGCGGCTACCCGCTGCAGTTCGGCACCATCTCCGTCTCGGACGGCATCTCGATGGGGCACGAGGGCATGCATTTCTCCCTGGTCAGCCGCGAGGTCATCGCCGACTCGGTCGAGACCGTGATGATGGCCGAGCGCCTCGACGGCAGCGTGCTGCTGGCCGGCTGCGACAAGTCCATCCCCGGCATGCTGATGGCCTCGGCACGCCTCGACCTGTCCAGCGTCTTCCTCTACGCCGGCTCGATTGCACCCGGCTGGGTCAAGCTGTCCGACGGCACGGAGAAGGACGTCACGATCATCGACTCGTTCGAGGCGGTCGGCGCGTGCCTGGCGGGCAAGATGAGCGAGGCCGACCTCAAGCGCATCGAGTGCGCCATCGCCCCGGGCGAGGGCGCCTGCGGCGGCATGTACACCGCCAACACGATGGCCTCCGTCGCCGAGGCGCTCGGCCTGAGCCTGCCCGGATCGGCCGCCCCGCCGTCGGCCGACCGTCGTCGCGACTACTACGCGCACCGCTCGGGCGAGGCCGTGGTCAACCTCCTGCGGCAGGGCATCACCACCCGCGACATCCTCACCAAGGAGGCGTTCGAGAACGCCATCGCCCTGGCCATGGCTCTCGGCGGCTCGACCAACGTCGTGCTCCACCTGCTCGCCATCGCGAACGAGGCCGAGGTCGAGCTCACACTCCACGACTTCAACCGCATCGGCGACAAGGTGCCGCACGTGGCCGACATGAAGCCGTTCGGCAAGTACGTCATGAACGACGTCGACCGCCACGGCGGCATCCCGGTGATCATGAAGGCCATGCTCGACGAGGGCCTGCTGCACGGCGACGCGCTGACGGTCACGGGCAAGACGCTCGCCGAGAACCTGCGCGACCTCGATCCCGACCCGATCGACGGCGAGGTCATCCACACGTTCGCCGACCCGATCCACGCGACCGGCGGCATCACGATCCTGCACGGCTCGCTCGCCCCGGAAGGAGCCGTGGTGAAGACCGCCGGCTTCGACGCATCGGTGTTCGAGGGGCCCGCGCGCGTGTTCGAGCGCGAGCGCGCCGCGATGGACGCTCTCGAGGCCGGCGACATCAACCCGGGCGACGTCATCGTGATCCGCTACGAAGGCCCCAAGGGTGGCCCCGGCATGCGCGAGATGCTCGCCATCACGGCCGCGATCAAGGGAGCCGGCCTCGGAAAAGATGTACTACTGTTGACGGACGGACGATTCTCAGGCGGCACAACCGGCCTGTGCATCGGCCACATAGCACCCGAAGCGGTGGACGCTGGTCCCATCGCCTTCGTGCGCGATGGTGATCTGATACGGGTCGATATCGCGGCTCGCACTCTCGACCTACTCGTCGGCGACGCAGAGCTGAGTTCCCGCCGAGACGGCTGGGAGCCCCTTCCCCCGCGCTATACCCGTGGCGTTCTGGCCAAGTACTCCAAACTCGTGCGCTCTGCTGCAGAGGGCGCGGTGACGGGGTAGTCCCGTCAGCAACCCTTGATCTCGAGGTAGTCACCCATGTCCTCAGACACCGTTTCCGCCGTGCCCCGGCCTCCGGCCCGCGCGGCATCCGCCCCCGTCCTCACCGGCGCACAGGCGGTCGTCCGCTCGCTCGAACTGCTGGGGGTGACCGACGTGTTCGGTCTGCCCGGTGGCGCGATCCTGCCCGTTTACGACCCGCTCATGGACACCTCGGAGATCCGGCACATCCTGGTGCGCCACGAGCAGGGGGCCGGCCACGCCGCCGAGGGGTACGCGTCGGCGTCGAACAAGACCGGCGTGGCGATCGCCACGAGCGGCCCGGGCGCAACCAACCTCGTGACCGCGATCGCGGACGCCTACATGGACTCGGTCCCGATCGTCTGCATCACCGGCCAGGTCTTCTCGACCCTCATGGGCACGGATGCGTTCCAGGAAGCCGACATCGTCGGCATCACCATGCCGATCACCAAGCACTCGATCCTGGTCAAGCGCGCCGAGGAGATCCCCGGCGCCATCGCCGCGGCCTTCGAGATCGCCGGCACGGGGCGCCCGGGTCCGGTGCTGGTGGACATCACCAAGGATGCGCAGCAGCAGGAGGCGCCGTTCGTCTGGCCGCCGCGCGTCGACCTGCCCGGCTACCGGCCGGTCACCAAGGCCCACGGCAAGCAGATCCAGGCGGCCGCCCAGCTGCTGGCGGCGGCGGAGAAGCCCGTGCTCTACGTCGGCGGCGGGGTCATCCGTTCGCAGGCGTCGGCGGAGCTGCTGCGCCTGGCCGAGGCGACGGGAGCGCCGGTGGTGACGACGCTCATGGCCCGCGGCGCCTTCCCCGACTCGCACCCCCAGCAGCTCGGCATGCCCGGCATGCACGGCACCGTGCCCGCCGTGCTCGCCCTGCAGGAGAGTGACCTCATCGTGTCGCTCGGCGCCCGTTTCGACGATCGCGTCACCGGCAAGGCGTCGTTGTTCGCGCCCCACGCCAAGGTCGTCCACGTCGACATCGATCCGGCCGAGATCTCCAAGATCCGCACGGCCGATGTGCCGATCGTCGGTGATCTCAAGGACGTGCTGGGTGACCTCGAGGCGGCCTTCGCGGCGGCGGAGCACCGCGCAGACATCACCGAATGGTGGTCGTACCTCGACGGCCTGCGCGACGAGTTCCCGCTCGGCTATGCGCAGCCGACGGACGGGCTCATGGCGCCGCAGTACGTCATCCAGCGTATCGGTGAGCTCACCGGGCCCGAGGGTGTCTTCGCCGCAGGCGTGGGACAGCACCAGATGTGGGCCGCGCAGTTCATCAAGTACGAGCGTCCCAACTCGTGGCTCAACTCCGGCGGCGCCGGCACCATGGGCTACGCGGTGCCCGCGGCCATGGGCGCCAAGGTCGCCGAGCCCGATCGCGTGGTCTGGGCGATCGACGGCGACGGCTGCTTCCAGATGACCAACCAGGAGCTCGCCACCTGCGTCATCAACAACATCCCGATCAAGGTCGCGATCATCAACAACTCGTCGCTCGGCATGGTGCGGCAGTGGCAGACGCTGGTCTACAACGGTCGCTACTCCAACACCGACCTCAACACGGGCCACAACTCCATGCGCGTCCCCGACTTCGTCAAGCTCGCCGAGGCGTACGGCTGCCTTGCGATCCGCGTCGAGAAGGAAGAGGACGTGGATGCCGCGGTGCAGCTCGCGCTGGCGACGAACGACCGTCCGGTCGTGATCGACTTCGTGGTCAGTGCCGATTCCATGGTGTGGCCGATGGTGCAGCAGGGCCGCAGCAACAGCAGCATCCAGTACGCCCGCGAGCACGCCCCGACGTTCGACCAGGAGGCCTGACATGAGCAAGCACGTCCTCAGCCTCCTCGTGGAGGACAAACCCGGTCTGCTGACCCGAGTGGCGGGCCTGTTCGCCCGGCGCGGGTTCAACATCGACTCCCTCGCCGTGGGGGTGACCGAGGTCCCCGGTCTGTCGCGGATCACGGTCGTCGTCGACGTCGAGGAGCTGCCGCTCGAACAGGTGACCAAGCAGCTGAACAAGCTGATCAACGTCATCAAGATCGTCGAGCTCGACCCCGCGGCATCCGTGCAGCGTGAGCACATGCTCGTGAAGGTGCGCGCCGACAACCAGACGCGCTCGAACGTCATCGAGGTCGTCAACCTCTTCCGCGCCTCGGTGGTGGACTACGCCACCGACGCGGTCGTGGTCGAGGTGACCGGCGACCGCGGCAAGGTCGACGCGTTCTTGCGCGCCGTCGAGCCGTTCGGCATCAAGGAACTCGCCCAGTCGGGCATGGTCGCGATGGGTCGCGGCGGCAAGAGCATCACCGAGCGCGTCCTGCGCGGCTGACCATACAGAACCCCCACCCAAGGAGAAACACACACCATGGCCGAGATCTTCTACGACTCCGACGCCGACCTGTCGCTCATCCAGGGCAAGAAGGTCGCGATCGTCGGTTACGGCTCGCAGGGCCACGCCCACGCCCAGAACCTGCGTGACTCGGGTGTCGAGGTCGTCATCGCCCTCAAGGAGGGCAGCAAGTCCATCCCGAAGGCGCAGGAGGACGGCTTCGAGGTCAAGCCCGTCGCGGAAGCCGCGCAGTGGGCCGACCTCATCATGATCCTGGCTCCCGACCAGCACCAGCGCACGATCTACAACGACGAGATCAAGCCGCACCTCACGGCGGGCAAGACCCTGGCCTTCGCGCACGGGTTCAACATCCGCTTCGGCTACATCCAGGCCCCCGAGGACGTCGATGTCATCCTCGTCGCCCCCAAGGCTCCCGGACACACCGTGCGGCGCGAGTTCGTCGCCGGCCGTGGCATCCCCGACATCATCGCCGTCGAGAACGACGCATCGGGCCAGGCCTGGGACGTCGCGCTGGCCTACGCCAAGGCGATCGGCGGCACCCGCGCGGGCGTCATCAAGACGACCTTCACCGAAGAGACCGAGACCGACCTGTTCGGCGAGCAGGCCGTGCTGTGCGGTGGCGTCTCGCAGCTGGTGCAGTACGGGTTCGAGACCCTCACCGAGGCGGGCTACCAGCCGCAGATCGCCTACTTCGAGGTGCTGCACGAGCTGAAGCTGATCGTCGACCTCATGTGGGAGGGCGGCATCGCCAAGCAGCGCTGGTCGGTGTCGGACACCGCCGAGTACGGCGACTACGTCTCGGGGCCGCGTGTGATCGACCCGCACGTCAAGGAGAACATGCAGGCCGTTCTCGCCGACATCCGCTCCGGCGCGTTCGCCGAGCGCTTCATCAACGACCAGGACGCCGGTGCCGTGGAGTTCGGCGAGCTGCGTGAGAAGGCCGCCGCCCACGCGATCGAGGCCGTGGGCAAGGACCTGCGCGCCCTGTTCTCGTGGAAGCAGCAGGACAGCGACTACGTCGAGGGCAGCGCCGCGCGCTGATCCCCGCCGACCCTGACCCGGTCGTCGCCCCCCGGAAACGGGGGAGCGGCGACCGGGTTTTCTCTTTGCCCCTTCCTGTGGTCTGACCACAGGTCTATGCTGAGGCCAAGAGCAAAGGCGCGGGTACTGCGCCCGTGCCGGGTTGGAGAGAGATGTCCCCTGAGATCGACGCACTGGTCGCCCGCGCACAGGCTGCGCTGACCGCCTACGCGCCCTACACGCAGGAGCAGGTCGACCACATCGTGCGCAAGGCATCGGTGGCGGCACTGAGCCGGCACGCGGACCTCGCGGTGATGGCCGTCGAAGAGACGGGACGCGGCCTGTTCGAAGACAAGGCCGTGAAGAACATGTTCGCCTGCGAGCACGTCACGCACTCGATCATCAAGCAGCGCACGGTCGGCGTCATCTCGGTGGACGAGATCACCGGGATCACCGAGATCGCCGAGCCCGTCGGGGTCGTGTGCGGCATCACGCCGGTCACCAACCCCACCTCCACGACGATCTTCAAGGCCCTCATCGCGCTGAAGACACGTAACCCCATCGTCTTCGCCTTCCACCCGTCGGCGCAGCGCTGCTCTGTGGCTGCCGCCACCGTCGTGCGCGACGCGGCCATCGCCGCGGGGGCGCCGACCGACTGCATCCAATGGATCACGGAGCCGTCACTGGCGGCATCCGGTGAGCTGATGAACCACCCCGGGGTCGCCCTCATCCTCGCCACCGGTGGCAACGGCATGGTGCGGGCCGCCTACTCCTGCGGCAAGCCCGCCCTCGGTGTCGGCGCGGGCAACGTGCCGGCCCTCATCGAGCGCAGCGCCAAGGTCGGCCGCGCCGTCAACGACGTCGTGCTGTCGAAGTCGTTCGACAACGGCATGGTGTGCGCCAGCGAGCAGGCGGTCATCCTCGACGCGCCCATCGCGGAGGAGGCGATGGCGGAGTTCGTCCGGCTGCACGCCTACCTCGTGAACGCCGACGAGAAGCGCATGCTGGAGGAGTTGATCTTCGGCGTCAGCGCGCAGGACGCCTCGTGCGCCGAAGCCAAGCTCAACGCCGCCGTCGTGGGGCAGCCCGCGGCGAAGATCGCGCAGATGGCCGGGTTCACCGTGCCCGAGGACACGTCGATCCTGCTCGCCGAGGTCAGCGGGGTCGGACCCCACGAGCCGCTGACCCGCGAGAAGCTGGCTCCCGTGCTGGCGGTGCTGCACGCGGCCGACGCCCAGGAGGGCATCGACCTGGCAGAGCAGATGGTCGCCTTCGACGGACTCGGGCACTCCGGCGCCGTGCACAGCAGCGATCCTGCCGTCATCGCCGACTTCGCCGACCGCGTGAAGGCCGTGCGCATCATCGAGAACGCTCCGGCGGCGCTCGGCGGCATCGGCGACATCTACAACGCCTTCATGCCTTCGCTGACCCTCGGGTGCGGCTCGTACGGGCGCAACTCGGTCGCGGACAACGTCTCGGCGGTGCACCTGCTCAACATCAAGCGCGTGGGGCGTCGCAACAACAACCTGCAGTGGTTCAAGGTGCCGGCCAAGACCTACTTCGAGCCGAACGCGCTGCGGTACCTCATCGACATGAAGGGCATCGAACGGGTGACGATCGTCACCGATGCGACGATGACCAAGATGGGCTTCGTGGACCGGGTGCTCGACGTGCTCGGCCGCCGTCCCCGCCGTGTGCACCTGCAGATCATCGACGACGTCCTCCCCGAGCCGACGGTCGTCAGCGTGCAGCGCGGCGCCGCCAAGATGCGGGAGTTCCAGCCCGACACCATCATCGCGCTCGGCGGCGGGTCGCCGATGGATGCCGCGAAGGTCATGTGGCTGCTCTACGAGAACCCGGACGTGCACTTCTCCGACATGCGGGAGAAGTTCTTCGACGTGCGCAAGCGTGCGTTCCGGTTCCCCGAGCTCGGCGCGAAGGCCAAGCTCGTGTGCGTGCCGACGACGTCGGGAACCGGATCGGAGATGACGCCCTTCGCGGTGATCACCGATGACGAGACCGGCATGAAGTACCCGCTCGCGGACTACGCGCTGACCCCCTCCGTGGCGATCGTGGACCCGCTGCTGACGGCGGCGCTTCCCGCGTTCCTCGTCGCGGATGCCGGGTTCGACGCTCTGACCCACGCGACGGAGGCCTACGTGTCCGTCTACGCGAACGACTTCACCGACGGGCTGGCCCTGCACGCGATCAAGCTCATCTTCGAGAACATCGTGCGCAGCTCTCAGGCGCAGCCGGGCAGCAAGAACGCCGCGGACGTGGAGGCTCGGGAGAAGATGCACAACGCCGCGTCGATCGCCGGCATGGCGTTCGGCAACGCGTTCCTCGGGATCGTGCACGCGATGGCCCACGTCACCGGGTCGAAGTTCCACCTCGTGCACGGGCGGACCAACGCGATCTACCTGCCCCACGTGATCCGCTACAACGGCCAGGTCCCGGCGAAGGTCACCGGGTGGCCGAAGTACGAGCGCTACGTGGCCCCCGAGCGGTACCAGCAGATCGCCGCCCACCTGGGACTGCCGGCCGCCACGCCGGACGAGGGCGTCGAGTCCTACGCCCGCGCGGTCGAGCGGCTGCGTGCCGCGGTGGGCATCGAGGACTCGTTCCAGGCTCAGGGAGTGCCGGAGGAATCCTTCATCGGGCGCCTCGAGGAGCTCGCCATGGCCGCGTACGGCGACCAGTGCGCCCCGGCCAACCCGCGTATGCCGCTGCTCGCGGACATGCGCACGCTGATGGAAGCCGCCTACTACGGAACGTCGTACGACGCGGTCCGCACCCGGCGGGCCCAGGCGGCCGCCGCGGCGGAGTCGGCGGTCGTGCCGGTGTCCGAACAGGCGGAGCCGGTGGCTGCGCCCGCGGGCCCGCCGCGGAAGAAGTCGGCACGCTGATCGCATCGCCCCCGCGGGCCCGGCCTCGATCGAGTGCCGGGCCCGCGGTGTGGTTAGACATCGGATGTCTGTGTCAGGATGGAGTCGACACCCGAGGGAAAGGCGATGATGCGACAGCAGTGGTTCGACGAGGCGCGATTCGGCATGTTCGTGCATTTCGGTTTGTACAGCGGAGCCGCCCGGCATGAGTGGGTGCAGAACTACGAGCGCCTCACCGACGAGGAGTACCGACAGTACTTCGAGCACTTCGATCCCGACCGGTTCGACGCACGCGCGCTGGCACGGCAGGCCAAGCGCGCAGGCATGGGGTACGTCGTGCTGACGACCAAGCATCACGAGGGCTTCGCCCTGTGGGACACCGCGCTCAGCGACTTCAACGCGGTGGCGGCGTGCGGCCGCGACCTGGTGCGCGAGTACGTCGAAGCGCTGCGCGACGAAGGGCTGCGCGTGGGTTTCTACCACTCCGTGATCGACTGGCACCACCCCGACTTCACCGTCGACTGGAACCACCCGCGCCGTGGCGACGCGGACGTCGCCGCGCTCAACGCCGGGCGCGACATGCAGCGCTATCGGGAGTTCCTGCACGGCCAGGTGCGGGAGCTGCTCACCGCGTACGGACCCATCGACTACCTCTTCTTCGACTTCACCTATCCGCACGAGCGCGACGGACTGCCCGGCAAGGGCCCGGAGGACTGGGATGCGCACGCCCTGCTGGCGATGTGTCGGGAGCTGCAGCCGCAGATGCTCGTCAACGATCGCTTGGGCATTCCCGCCGACTTCGTGACCCCCGAGCAGTACCAGCCCACATCGCCGCTGACCCGGGACGGCCGGCCGCTGGTGTGGGAGGCCTGCCAGACCATGAACGGCTCCTGGGGCTACCACCGCGACAACAGCGACCAGAAGTCTGTGGGACTGCTGGTGCGCATGCTCGTGGACTCGGTGTCGATGGACGGCAACATGCTGCTGAACATCGGGCCGGACGGGCGGGGGGCGATCGCCCCCCGCGACGCGGAGGCGCTGGAGCGGATCGGCGAATGGATGCAGCTGCACCGCGACGCGATCGTCGGGGCCGGGCACGCCGACGCCGAGCCGCCTCGCGAAGGGGTCTACACCCGCCGCGGCGACAAGCTGTACCTCCACCTGTTCTCGTGGCCGCTCGGCTTCGTCCACCTGCCCGGGCTCGCCGGCAAGGTCGCGTACGCTCGCCTGCTGCACGACGGGTCGTGGCTGCGCACGTCGGTGAGCGATCCCGAGCAGGTGGCGGATCTGATGACACCCGAGGGGGAGGCGGAAGGCACGCTCACGGTGCATCTGCCCGTGACCCGTCCCGACGTCGTGCTGCCCGTGGTCGAGCTCACCCTCGTCGGCGACCGCTGAGCGTCAGCCGGTGGGCGCGGGCAGCTCGAGGTTGTCCAGCGCCCACCGGGCCGCGCCGAGCAGGATGGCATCGGCGCCCGTCTGCGCCGCCTCGATGCGCAGGCGCTGCGTGGCCAGCGGATGGCATGCTTCGTAGACGCGGCTGCGCACCGCGGCGAGGAACGGCTCGGATGCGCTCATGCTGCCGGTGAGGAAGACCGCGGCAGGGTTGAAGAAGTTGACGACACCGGACAGCGCCTGACCGAGGTG
This sequence comes from Microbacterium sp. zg-Y1090, assembly GCF_030246945.1. Classification (NCBI taxonomy): domain Bacteria; kingdom Bacillati; phylum Actinomycetota; class Actinomycetes; order Micrococcales; family Microbacteriaceae; genus Microbacterium; species Microbacterium wangruii. The sequence continues at coordinate 1,911,247 of NZ_CP126742.1, read as the reverse complement.
CGTCCCCGCCGTGCGCACGAGGGTCGTCGCCTCGGGGTCGGCGTCGCGCGCCAGCGCCAGGACGTCCGTGGTGCTCGTGATGTCGGTGCGTCCCCGTTCGCGCATCTGACGCACGAGGCTCGCCCCGCTGGCCACGGTTTCGAGGCATCCCGTGTTGCCGCAGGAGCAGGGGATGTCGCCGCTGCCGTCGATGCGGGTGTGGGTGATGTCACCGGCGGCTGAGGTCGCGCCGCGATGCACCTGGCCGCCGACGATGATGCCGCTGCCGATCGCGGTGCCCGCCTTGACCGTGATGCTGTGCCCCGCGGCCCCGAAGCGGGCGCGGTGCTCGCCGAGCGCGGCGAGGTTGGCGTCGTTGTCGACGGCGACGGTGACCCTGTATCGATCGCGCAGGTGCGCGCCCACACCGAAGCCCGGCCACCCGGGCATGCGGGACGGCTGGTGCACGGTCCCGGCTGCGATGTCGACCGGTCCGGGCAGGCTCATGCCGATCGCGCGCACGGTGTCGCCGGCGGCGAGTTCGTCGAAGACCGCGGCGATCGCCGCGAGGGTGGGCTCGGGGCCCGCGGCCAGCTCCACCGGGATCGCGCGGGTGCGCACGAGCGCTCCGCTCAGGCGATGGATGCCGATCCTCGCGTGCTGCCCGCCGAGGTCTGCGGAGAGCACGACGCCGGCGTCATCGGGGACCGCGAGGATGCGCGGACGGCGCCCGCCGCGGGAAGGACCGTCGCCTCGCTCATGCAGCAGCCCGCTGTCGGTGAGGGCCTTCACCCGCACGCCCACCGTCGACGCCGCGACCCCCAGCTCCGTGGCGAGGTCGACCCTCGATCGTGCCTCGCCGCGTGCCACGAGGTCGAGGATGCTCCGGCTGACATCGTCGTCACTGGGAGTGCGTGCATTCTGCGGGGCCATGGCCAGCTCTCGGTCGGCGTGTGTGTCAGGAATGTTACGAGAGATCACTGATCGATAAACATCGGATGTTCGTGTTGCAGGGATGCGAGATCTCTGCCATCTTGACTTGAAACAGAACCTTACACACTTGATTCGCCCCTCGAAATAAGTGGTGAGGACACAGCATTGCCATAGGAGGCATTCGATGAAAAAGATGCGCATCGGCGGTGTGGCTGCGGCCACCGGCGTCGCGATGGTGCTCACGGGTTGCGCGGGAGGCGGCAACGCAGGCGACGCCGGCGGCGACAAGCCCACGATCGTCCTGGACATGTGGGCGGGCAGCGAGTCCGACATCGCGGCGCTGGAGGCCCAGGTCGCCATCGCCCAGGAGCAGAACCCCGATGTCACGGTCAAGCTGCAGACAGCTCCGTGGGGCGACTTCTTCACGAAGCTCACCACGAACATGGCCAGCGGCAACATGGCGTGTGTGACCGGCATGAGCGGCGCTCAGCTGGGCGGCTACACCGACGGCTTCCGGGCCCTCAGCGACGAGGACCTCGCCACCGCCGGACTCGACCTCGCCGACTTCAACCCCGGTGCCGAGGGCATCCTGAGCTTCGAGGGTGAGCTGTACGGCCTGCCGTTCGACGTCGCCACGATGCTCGTGTACTACAACCAGGACAAGCTCGACGCCGCAGGCGTCGAGGCTCCCGGCATCGGCTGGACGTTCGACGACTTCGAGCAGACCGCCGCCGCCGCCACCACGGACGGCAGCTTCGGGTTCGGCATGGGCATGGGCGCGTACCAGTGGATGTCGCTTCCGATCGCCCTCTCCGGCACCCAGCCGGCCGACGAGGACGGCTCGCTGCGCATCGATGACCCCGAGTTCGTGGATGCCGCATCGTGGTTCTCGGGCCTCGTGACGGACCTGGGCGTGGCCGCCCCCGTGGCATCGGCCTCGGACACCGGCTGGGGCGAGACCCAGTACACCGGCGGCAACGCGGCGATGGCCGTCGACGGAACCTGGAACGCCGTGGGCTACCTCGACAACGAGTCCGGCTTCGCCGCCGGCATGGCGCCGCTGCCGACCGGACCCCACGGCAACGCCGGTCCGATCCTCGGCTCGGGCTACGGCATCTCGGCCACCTGCGAGCACCCCGAAGAGGCGCTGAAGGTGCTCGGGTCGCTGCTGAGCAAGGACGCGCAGGACTACATCGCGTCGTCCGGCCGGTCGTACCCCGCCCTGTCGGTGTCGCAGCCGCTGTACTTCGAGTCGATCGACGAGGAGTACCGCGAGCACGTCCAGACGGTCTTCGAAGCTGCGTTCTCCAGCACGGTGCCGCTGTACATGACCCAGAACTGGGCGAAGCTCGAGGCCTACATCCAGCCGAACCTCGTCAGCGTCTACAACGGACAGATGACGATGGCGGAGCTCCTGGAGACCGCCCAGGCCCAGTTCGGCAACTGATCGGTTCCGTTCGGAACACCCTTTCCTGAGCAAGAGAGCTACACAATGACGACCACGACGAAACGTCGCGGGTCGCTCGCCAGGGCCGAGGCCCGCCAGGCGCTGGGCTTTGCAAGCCCGGCCCTGGTGGGACTCGCCCTGTTCACGATCGTGCCCGTAGGGCTGTCGATCGTGATGAGCGTCTTCGACTGGCCCACGTTCGGCGCCCGCACCTTCACCGGTCTCGACAACTACGCCGCGCTGTTCACCTCCAGCCCCGACTTCTGGCCGGCGCTGCGCAACTCCGCGGTGTTCACGGTGCTGTACGTCCCACTCAGCGTCGCGCTCTCGCTCGTCCTGGCCATCGGGCTCGGGCCGCGCATCCGCGGCCGCGGCGCGCTGCGGGTGCTCTTCTTCATTCCCGTCGTGGTGCCGATGGTCGCCAACGTGCTGGTGTGGAAGATGATGCTGCAGCCGCAGGGCCTGTTCAACGGCATCGCGCAGAGCTGGTTCGGCGTCACCCTGCCCAACTTCCTGGCGGACCCGTTCTGGGCGATGATGATGGTCGTCGCCATGAGCGTCTGGCAGGGGCTCGGCTACAACATGCTCATCTTCTCCGCCGCCCTCGAGCAGCTGCCCGACAGTGTGCTCGAAGCGGCGAGCATCGACGGAGCCCGCGGGATGCGGCTGGTGTGGAGCGTGATGATCCCCATGATCTCGCCCGCGATCTTCTTCGCCTCGATCATGACCATGATCACGTCGCTCCAGGTGTTCGCGCAGCCGCAGCTGCTCACCGGCGGCGGACCGGGCAACGCCACCAAGCCCCTCGTGATGTTCATCTGGGAGCAGGGCTTCACCTTCGGCGACCTCGGTCTGGCCGCGGCGGCGGCGTGGATCCTCTTCGCCATCATCATCCTCATCACCGGCGCGCAGTTCGCCGCCCAGCGCAAGTGGGTGCACTATGAGCACTGAGTCCGTGACCGCGACCCGCACGCTCGTGCTCGGCGAGGACGCCGTTACCCCCGACCCCTCGGGCCGCCGCCGTGTCGCCCCGAAGACCCGCGGCGAGCGGATGCGCCTCGTCATCGCCCATGTCTTCATCTACCTCGCCGCGCTCGTGTTCGTGTCGCCGCTGGTCTACGCGTTCTTCTCGGCGCTGAAGCCCAACATCGAGATCTTCTCGATGCCGCCGACCCTCATCGGGTCGCAGATCAAGTGGCAGAACTTCGCCGAGGTGTTCGCCTACGGCCCGTTCTGGACCTACATCGGCAACTCGCTGTTCGTCGCCGTGGCGGGAACGCTCGTGGTCCTCATCGTGTCCACCGCCGCCGGCTACGCCTTCGGGCGCCTGCGGTGGAAGGGACGCGACGTGGTGTTCGTGCTGTTCCTGGCCACCCTCATGGTGCCCGCCGAGGTGCTCGTGATCCCGATGTTCCAGGTGATGCAGTGGTTCGGCTGGGTCAACACCTACCCTGCCCTCATCTTCCCCTTCGCGTTCGGCGCGTTCGGGACCTTCCTCATGCGGCAGTTCTTCCGCGGCATCCCCTTCGAGCTGGAAGAAGCGGCCCGGATGGACGGCGCGGGGCCGGTGCGCACCTTCCTGCGGATCATCCTGCCGCTGTCGAAGTCCGCCGTGGCCGTGCTGTCCGTGTTCACGTTCCTCTCCTTCTGGAACAGCTACCTGTGGCCGCTGATCGTCACGGTGGACTACGCCACGCTCGGCACGCTGCCGGTGGGTCTGGCCAGCTTCTCCGGCTTGACCGGTACGCGCTGGGATCTGCAGATGGCCGCGGCGATCATCTCGATGATCCCCACGACGCTGCTCGTGATCGTCCTGCAGAAGCACCTCATCAAGGGCATCGCGATGGCCGGGCTGGGCGGCCGATGAGCGCGGACGCTTCGTCCCGCGTCGTCGCGGGTGTCGACATCGGAGGCACCAAGACGGCCGGGGCGCTCGTCGCCGCGGACGGCACGGTGCTGGCGCGCGCGTCGCGGGAGACCCCCGCCCGCGACGGCGGCGCCGCGATGGCCGAGACCGCCGCGCGGGTCGTGGAGGAGCTCTACGGCCGCGCCGGCGTGCGCGCCGACGCCGTGGGCGTCGGCGCAGCCGGTGTCGTGGAGCATGACACCGGCACGATCCGCGCGGCATCCGCCACCTTCGTCGGATGGACCGGCTTCCCGCTGGGGGAGCGGCTCGCCGAGCGCCTGTCGCTGCCGGTGCAGGTAGAGAACGACGTCAACGCGTTCCTTCTGGGCGAGACGGCCTGGGGCGCTGCGCGCGGTTCCGACGTGCTCGGCGTCATGCTCGGCACCGGTGTCGGCGGCGCGCTCGTGATGGACGGCCGGCTGCGCCACGGACCGCACGGGGCCGCGGGAGAGATCGGCCACACCCCGGGCTATGGCGAGCTGCGCTGCACGTGCGGCCGCACGGGCCACCTCGAGACCCTGGCATCCGGCACCTCCATCGCCCGCCGCTACGCGGAGGCCACGGACCGGCCGCTCGAGCCGGCGCGGATCGTGGCGCAGCGTGCGCGCGGCGGCGACCCGGCGGCGCGGGCGGTGTTCGCGGACGCCGGTCAGGCGGTCGCCCTGGCCTGCGTCTCGGCGGCAACGCTCGTCGACCTTCCGCTGGTCGTCGTCGGCGGCGGGGTGGTCGAGGCGTGGGACCTGCTCGCTCCGGCGGTGCAGGCGACGCTCGCCAGCGACCCGCCGGTCTCCGGGGTGCCGCTGCGCATCGTTCCCGGCACCCTCCGCGCCGACGCCGTCGTCCTCGGCGCCGCGGCGCTGGTGGCCCATCCCGTTTCCGTTCCCCCCGCAGAAAGCGAGCCGCGCCGTGACGACGCGTCCTGACCCCGATCGCGTCTGGAAGGGCGCGCTGGATCCCGTCCACCCCGAGGGCATCGCCCGCCCTCGCATCGGGATCGGCGGCATCTCGATCGAATCGAGCACCTTCTCGCCGCACATCTCCGGCGACGAGGCGTTCACGGTGCGCACGGGCGCATCACTGCGGGAGTACTACCCGTTCCTCGACGCAGGTGAGGATCTGGGCGAAGCCGCGGACTGGGTCCCCCTGACCCACGGTCGGTCGCTGCCCGGCGGCGCCGTCGCGCGGGAGACCTATGAGCGGATGAAGGCCGCGATCGTCGCCGGGATCCGAGTCGAGGGCCCGTTCGACGGATTCTTCTTCGACATCCACGGCGCGATGAGCGTCGTCGGCATGGACGATGCCGAGGGCGACCTCGCCGCCGCGGTGCGCGAGGCCCTCGGCCCGGACACGCTGGTGTCGGCATCCATGGACCTGCACGGCAACGTCTCCGATGCCCTGTTCGACGCGGTCGACCTGATCACCTGCTACCGCATGGCTCCGCACGAGGACTGGCTCAACACCAAGCAGCGCGCGGTGCACAATCTGCTCACCCGGCTGCGCGGCGCCTCCGGGGCCGACCCTCTCGCACGACGGCCGCTGAAGGCATGGGTGCGGGTGCCGGTGCTGCTGCCGGGGGAGAAGACCAGCACGCGCATCGACCCCGCGCGCTCGGTGTACGCGCTCGTCCCCGAGGCCGAGGATCGCGACGGCGTCGTGGATGCCGCGATCTGGGTCGGCTACGCCTGGGCCGACGAGCCCCGCTGCCATGCCACGGTGATCGTCACGGGCGACGACGAGTCGGCCATCGCCGAAGAAGCGGCGCGTCTCGCGAGCGCCTACTGGGACGCGCGGGCGGACTTCGCCTTCGTCGGCCCCACCGCGACACTCGACGACGCCCTCGACACCGCGCTGGCTCCCGGCGCCCCGCGCCCGTATGTGATCTCCGACTCCGGCGACAACCCCACCGCCGGCGGCGCCGGCGACGTCACATGGACGCTCGGACGACTGCTGGAGCGGGCGGACCTCGCCGATCCGTCGGTCACCGTACTCGTCGCCTCCGTGTTCGACCCCGACGCCGTCGCGGCGGCTGCGGCGGCCGGCGTGGGCGAGACGGTCACGCTGCCGGTCGGAGCCCGGGTGGATGCCGGGCCCCGCGGACCCGTGCGCATCACCGGCGAGGTGGTGTCGGTGACACCGGGCGATCCGGTCGCCGGCACGCAGGTCGTGCTGCGGGCAGGTGGCGTGCATGCGATCGTCACCGAGCGCCGCAAGCCGTTCCACCACCTCGACGACTTCCGCATGCTGGGCCTGGACCCCGAGGCGGCGGACATCGTGATCGTGAAGATCGGCTACCTCGAGCCGGAGCTGTACGACCTCGCCGCAGGCTGGACCATCGCCCTCACCCCGGGCGGCGTCGACCAGGACCTGCTGCGGCTCGGGCATCGCCGGCTGCGTCCCGGGGTGTATCCGTTCGACGACGACGGCGCGACGCCCGATCTCGCCCCCGTCATCACCCGCCGCACCGCCACGGAGGCCCGCACATGAACTTCGAGACCCGCACCGGCCCGGACCTGGGCGACGCGGCGCCGGTGTACCCGGCCGCCACCGTGCCCGAGTGGTACCGCGACGCCAAGCTCGGATTCTTCGTGCACTGGGGGCTGTACTCCGTGCCCGCCTGGGCTCCCGCCCACCCGCCGGGCGGTGTGCCCGCAGAAGACGCCTATGCGCATCACCAGTATGCGGAGTGGTACGCCAACACCGTGCGCATCCCCGGCAGCCCCACGTGGCGCCGCCACCAGGAGATCTACGGACCGGGGTGCAGCTACGAGGACCTCGCCGATCGGTGGGACGCGGGTGGCTTCGACGCCGACGCCTTCGTGGGCGAGCTCGTGGGGGCCGGCGCACGGTACGTCGTGCCCACCACCAAGCACCACGACGGCTTCTGCCTGTGGGACACCGCGACCACCACGTTCAACGCGGCGCGGCGCGGACCTCGTCGCGACCTGATCGGCGAATTCCACGACGCCACCCGCCGCGCAGGGGCGCGGTTCGGGGTGTACTACTCGGGGGCGCTGGACTGGCACGTGGGCGACTTCCCGCCGATCGAGTCCGACACCGACCTGTTCCGCTTCCGTCGTCACGACGACGCGTTCGCGCGGTACGCCGCCGCCCAGCTCGAGGAGCTCGTGACGCGTTTCCGCCCCGACGTCCTGTGGAACGACATCGAGTGGCCCGACGGCGGCAAGGGCGCGCACGAGCACGGCCTCGCCGCGCTCTTCCGCCGCTACTTCGAGGCCGTCCCCGACGGGGCGATCAACGACCGCTGGGGCGTGCCGCGGCACGGGTACCTGACCCGCGAGTACACGCATGTCGAGGGGGTGCTCGACACCCCGTGGGAGTCCACCCGCGGTCTCGGCTACTCCTTCGGCTACAACCAGGCCGAGGATGCCACCCACTCCCTGTCGGGCGCGGCGCTCATCCGGCTGCTCGCCGACGTGGTGAGCAAGAACGGCAACCTGTTGATCAATGTGGGTCCCCGGGCCGACGGCTCGATCCCCGACCTGCAGCTGGCGGCGATGCGCGAACTCGGTGCGTGGCTGCGCCGGGACGGCGACGCCGTCTACGGCACCCGTCCCTGGGTGCGCGCGGCGGAGGAGACCGGCGCGCCCCGCGCCTACACGGCCCGTCCGGGCATCGTGAACGTCATCGCCCTCGATCCCGCGGCCGGCCTGCTCGACCTGCCCGTCGACCTCGCCGAAGGCACGGCGCGCTGGGCCGACGGCAGTCTGGCTGGGTTCGAGCGGCGCGCCGACGGCGGTGTCGACGTCGTGATCCCCGATGCGCTCCGCGGCGATGCTGCGGCGGCGGTGTCGATTACGATGAACCCGTGAGTGTGATCGTCGAGATCGCCGTGCAGTCCGCAGCCGGCGCCCGCATCGCGATGAGCGCCGGCGCCGACAGGCTCGAACTGTGCGAGGCGCTCGAGGTCGGTGGCCTGACGCCGTCGATCGGGCTCGTCGATGCGGTGTGCGAGGCCGTGGGCGCCGACCGCGTCAACGTGCTCGTCCGCCCGCGGGGCGGCGGCTTCGTCTACGACGACGACGAGGTCGCGCTCGTCGCGGCCGACGTTCGCGCCGTCGTCGCCCGCGGTGTCGGAGGCGTGGTGGTGGGCGCGCTCGACCCCGACGGCCGTGTCGACCGTGAGGCACTGCGGCGGTGGCGCGATGCCGCAGGCGACGCGACCCTGGTCTTCCACCGTGCGATCGACGCCAGCCCTCGCGGCGACGAGGTGCTCGACGCGCTGAGGGAGGAGGGCGTCGAGCGCGTGCTGACCTCGGGTGGCGCCGTGCGCAGCATCGATGGTGCCGCCCGGCTGGCCGACTACGTCCGCCGGGTCGGCGGCGCCATGGAGATCACGGCCGGCGGGGGAGTGCGGCCCGAAGACATCGCCGTCCTCGCGGCATCGGGCGTGGGCGCCGTGCACCTGTCGGCGCGTGCGCGTGCCGGTCTGGATGCCCCGGCCGGGCCCGGCGGTGGTGCGGGTGGCCACGACGTCACCGACGCATCGATCGTCGCGGCCGCCGTCGCCGCCGCGCGCCCCGGCGTCCGCTAGCGTGCGGTCGGCGCCTCAGGCGCGGCCGACCACGCCCTTGCGCAGCAGCGCGTTGGCGTAGACGCGGGTCTCGCCGGTGCGGACGATGACGAAGGCACCTCTGGCGCGCTCGTAGTAGGCGAAGCGGTCGACGAACCGGGTGCCCGACTCGTCGACGCCGGCGGCGGTCATCAGTTCGCGCTGCACGTCGAGCACCGTGCCGTCTGCCGAGGTCATGAGCTCCAGCGCCGGCGCGTCGTCGAGCGGCAGCACGCTGCGCACCGCCGCCAGCACCGCGGGAGTGCCGACCCCGGGCAGATCGATCAGCCGCGTGCTCAACGACGCGGCGGGGAAATGGGCGTCGGCGATCACGACCGCGTCGGAATGGCCCATCGCATCGAGATGCCACAGCAGCTCACCGGTCAGCAGCGGATCGATCCCTTCGAGCATGAGAGGGGGTCCTTTCGGATCAGGGGGCGATGAGCTCGCGCTCGGCGAGCTCCGCCCAGAAGTCGTCGGGCAGATCCTGCGCCATCCATTCGGCATTCTGGCGCAGCTGGCTCGGCCGGCTGCCGCCGACGACGACCGACCGCACGGTCGTCTCGCGCAGCGGGAATTGCACCGCGGCCGCCGGCAGCGGCACCTCGTGCGCATCGCACACCGCCATGATCGCCTGCAGGCGCTCCCACAGTGCGTCCGGCAGCCGGCCGTACTCGTAACGACCCTCGCGGTCGGGACGTGGCCGGGCCAGCAATCCCGAGTTGAACACGGAGGCGGCGACCACGTCGGTGCCGGTCGCGCGGCACGCCGGCAGGGTGTCGGCGACGGCCGGCTGCTCGAGCAGCGTGTACCTGCCGGCGATCATGATGACGTCGAGGTCGGCGGCGCCCACGCACGCCGCCAGCGCGGAGCTGACCATCGATCCGATTCCGACAGCAGTGACGGTGCCGTCGTCACGGAGCGCCGTGAGGGCGGGCAGGGCCTCGGCCAGGGCGAGGTCGAGATCGTGTCGTTCGGGGTCGTGCAGGTACACCACGTCGACCCGGTCCAGGCCCATGCGCTCGAGGGATTCGGCGACCCCGGCGCGCACGCCGTCCTCGGAGAAGTCCCACACCCGGTGCAGGTCGGTGCGCACGTGGAAGTCGTTGGCGGTGTCGAGTCCGCCGTCGTCGTCAGGATTGGGGCGCAGCAGCCGCCCGACCTTCGTCGACAGCACGTACTCGTCCCGCGGCTTCGTGCGCAGGAACGCCCCCAGCCGACGTTCGGAGAGACCGAGACCGTAGTGCGGTGCGGTGTCGAAGTAGCGGATGCCGGCATCCCATGCCGCTTCGAGGATCTCCCACGCCTCATCGTCCCCGAGAGGGCGGAACATGTTGCCGAGGTTCGCCGCGCCGTAGCCGAGCGGCGTGAGTGCGGGCGTCGCCGCCGTCGCGCGGTCAGACACCGACGGCCTCCCCGTGCCAGGCGTAGAGCTCCCGGCTCTCGGCGCGCATCTCCATGCCCGCCCCGGGCGCCAGGGGGGCGCGGTAGCTGCCCTCGCGCACGTCGGTGGGGACGGTGAAGTGCTCGTGCAGGTGGTCGACGTATTCGATCATCCGACCCTCCCGGGTGGCGCTGACGGCGACGAAGTCGAACATCGACAAGTGCTGCACGGCCTCGCACAGACCCACGCCGCCGGCGTGCGGGCACACGGGCACGCCGAAGCGGGCCGCCAGCAGCAGGTTCGCGATGTTCTCGTTGACGCCGGCCACGCGCACGGCGTCGATCTGCATCACCGCGATGGCCTCGGCCTGCAGCAGCTGCTTGAACATCACCCGGTTGTGGGCGTGCTCGCCGGTCGCGACCCGGACCGGCGCGATCGCGCGGGCGATCTCGGCGTGACCGAGCACGTCGTCGGGGCTCGTCGGCTCCTCGATCCACGCGGGGTCGAACGGGGCGAGCGCCCGCATCCATTCGATGGCCTCGGCGACCTCCCAGCGCTGGTTCGCGTCGACGGCGATGGGGAAGCCCTCACCGCACACCTCGCGGGCGATGCGCATGCGCCGGATGTCGTCGTCGAGGTCGGCGCCGACCTTGAGCTTGATCTGACCGAAGCCCTCCGCCAGCGCCTCGCGGCAGAGACGGGCCAGCTTCTCGTCGGAGTAGCCGAGCCAGCCGGGGGTCGTGGTGTAGGCGGGGTAGCCCGTCGCCAGCAGCTCCGCCTCCCGCGCGGCGCGTCCCGGCACCGCAGCGCGCAGGATCTCCAGCGCATCCTCGCGGGTGAGGGCGTTGGTGAGGTAGCGGAAGTCGACCAGGTCGACGAGCTCCTCGGGCGTCATCCGTGCCAGCAGCTGCCAGAGCGGCAGGCCCGCGCGCTTGGCCTTCAGATCCCACAGGGCGTTGATGACGGCGCCGATCGCCATGTGCATCACGCCCTTCTCCGGCCCCAGCCACCGCAGCTGCGAGTCGTCCATGAGGGTGCGGTTCGTCGCGCCCATGTCGGCGAGGAGCGGTTCGAGCTCGCGGCCGACCAGGTGTCCGGCGAGGGCGTCGACGGCTGCGACCTGCACGTCGTTGCCGCGCCCGATGGTGAACACGAACGCGTGGCCCTCGAGGTCGTCCGCGGCGTCGGTCGTGATTCGCAGATACGCCGCCGAGTAGTCCGGGTCGGGGTTCATCGCATCCGAGCCGTCGAGGCTCAGCGAGGTGGGAAAACGGATGTCGGCCGTTTCGAGCGCGACGATGCGGGTCACTGTCACTCCTTGTTTCCGCGCCACGGTGTCGTGGATCTCCCACACTAAACATCCGATGTTTATACTGTCAATCGCGTCGGGATGCCGCGGCGGCCGAGGGGCTGCACGGTCCGGCAGGACAGGAGAAACATGAAGTTCGCGCGTCTCGGGCCCGTCGGCCAAGAGATCCCCGTCGTGATCGACGGAGATCGGCACCTCGACTTGCGTCCGATCACCTCCGATGTCGACGGTGCCTTCCTCGCCGATGACCCCGTCGGTCGCACCGCGCAGGCGATGGCGGCGGAGCTGCTGCCCGACCTCGGCGATGTCTCGGAGCTGCGGGTGGGGGCGCCGATCGCGCGACCGAGCGCGGTCGTCTGCATCGGGATGAACTACGCCGCGCATGCGGCCGAGTCCGGCTCGGCCCCGCCGGAGATCCCGATCATGTTCCTGAAGACGCCCAACACGGTGGTCGGCCCGGACGACGACGTGCAGATCCCGCGCGGCTCGACCAAGACCGACTGGGAGGTGGAGCTCGGCGTCGTGATCGGGCGGCGTGCGTCGTATCTCGACTCGCCGGCCCAGGCGCGTGCCCACATCGCGGGATTCGTGACGGCCAACGACGTCTCCGAGCGTGATTTCCAGATGGCGGTCTCGGGAGGCCAGTGGTCCAAAGGCAAGTGCGCGCCGGGCTTCAACCCCACGGGACCGTGGCTGGTCACCCCGGACGACGTCGACCACACCGGACTGCGGCTGCGCAGCCGGGTCAACGGCGCGCCGCGGCAGGACTCCACGACGGCCGACATGATCTTCTCCGTCGAGCACATCATCTGGCATCTCTCGCAGTACCTCGCCCTCGAGCCCGGTGATCTGGTCCTCACGGGCACGCCGGAAGGGGTGGCGCTGTCCGGCCGATTCCCGTATCTGGCACCGGGAGACGTGGTAGAGGTGGAGATCGAGGGACTCGGCCGTCAGCGCCAGACGTTCCGGGCATGGGAGGCGACGCGATGACGCGCGAACTGGACTCGTTGGTGGCCGTGGTGACGGGAGGCGCGTCCGGGATCGGTGCCGCCATCGCCCGGCACCTGCACGACGGCGGCGCGCGGGTGGCGGTGCTCGACCTCGACCCCTCCGCCGCCGACGAGCGTTTCCTGGCCGTCGCCGCCGACGTGTCGGACCGCGACAGCGTGACGGCGGCGATCAGCGCGGTGGGAGAGCGCTTCGGTCGCATCGACATCGTGGTCAACAACGCCGGGATCGGCGCGCAGGGCGACATCGCCGCCAATGACGACGCGGAGTGGGGGCGCGTGCTCTCGGTCAACGTCACAGGGATCGCGCGGGTCACCTCCGCCGCGCTCCCGTGGCTGCGCCGCTCGCCGGCCGCCGCGGTGTGCAACACCTCGTCGATCGCCGCTACGGCCGGACTGCCGCAGCGTGCCCTGTACAGCGCCTCGAAGGGCGCGGTGCTCTCGCTGACCCGCGCGATGGCCGCTGACCACCTGCGCGAGGGCATCCGGGTGAACGCCGTCAACCCCGGCACGGCCGACACCCCCTGGGTGGGCAGGCTGCTCGACACGGCCGACGATCCTGCGGCGGAGCGTGCCGCCCTCGAAGCGCGGCAGCCGCACGGGCGGCTGGTCACCGCCGACGAGGTCGCCGCCGCGGTGCGCTACCTGGTCGGCCCGCAGGCGGGTTCGACGACGGGCACGTACATCGAGGTCGACGGGGGCATGTCGGCGCTCCGGCTGCGCCCGGCCTGAGGCCTCAGCGCAGGCGGTACGTCCGCTGGGCGTTGTCCCAGAGGATCGCGGCGGTGTGGGACGGGGCGGCGGACGTCGCCCAGTCCCGCACGAACCGCTCCCACGACGCGTACGGCCACGACACCGGCCAGTCGCCTCCGAAGAGCAGGCGCTCCGGGCCGAAGGCCTCCAGGGCGGCGTCGAGGAACGGCGTGAACTGCAGCGACGTCCAGCCCTCCGGCGATTCGGCGGGCAGACCCGAGAGCTTGCACGACACCTGCGGCAGGTCGGCCAGGCGCTGAAGATCCGCCCGCCACGCCGGGGCGGGGGCGCCGGACACGTCGGGCTTGCCGAGGTGGTCGAGGACGATCGTCAGCGACGGCACGGCTTCGGCCAGGGCAGCGAGCTCGCGCAGCTGCCCGGAGCGCACGCACGCATCGAAGACGTACCCGGCATCGGCCACGGCGCGGGCGGAGGCGAGGAAGTCACGCGAGGTCGCGAACCCGGCCTCCTCACCCTGGAGGAGCCTGCGCACGCCGACCACGAGCGGGCGCGCGCGCAGCAGCGCGAGTTCACGGCGGGCCGCGGCGGCATCCTCCATCGTCAGCCGCGCGACGATGCCCCGCACACCGGCCGCCGCGGCGGACGCGCTGACCCAGTCGACCTCATCGATGCTCTGCGCTGCGACCGCCTCCGCCTGCACGAACACGGCGGCGCGCTCGGCGCTGCTGGCCTCTGCCGTCGCGTCCTGCCACTGCGCTACTCCGAAACGTCCGAGCAGTCGCCCCGTCAGCCAGGGATAGTCGAGGCGTTCGGGGTCCCACAGATGCAGGTGACTGTCGAGGATGCGCACCTCTTCATTCTGGCCGAGCCGCGCCAGAACATGGGATGTCTGCGTCTTTGCGCCTAGCATGGCGCCATGGCGGTGACCGACGAGGCGATCGAGAAGATCAAGGCGATGATCGTGTCCGGCGAGCTGGCGCCGGGTGACCGGCTGCCGCCGGAGAAGGAGCTGGCCGAGCGGCTGGGGCTGTCGCGCAACTCGATGCGCGAGGCGGTGAAGGCCCTGGAGGTCATCCGGGTGCTCGATGTGCGACGCGGCGACGGGACGTATGTCACGAGCCTCGAACCGCGGCTGCTGCTGGAGGCGACGTCCTTCGCCATGGACATGCACGACGACGATTCGCTGCTGGAGGTCTTCCAGGTGCGCCGCATCCTCGAAGCCCACGCCACCGGCGCTGCGGCGCAACGGGCCGACGACGACGAGATCGCCGCGCTCGAGGCGGAGCTGCGCACCGTCGCCAGCGACACCGACGTGCAGACGCTCGTCGCGCACGATCTGCGATTCCACGGGGCCATCGTGGCGCTCGGGGGCAACCGCTATCTCGCGAGTCTCGTCGACAGTCTCACCAGCCAGACCGTCCGCGCCCGCGTCTGGCGCGGGTTGACCGAGGCCGACGCGGTCGAGCGCACGCTGCGCGAGCACGCGGCCATCGTCTCGGCGATCGCCGCCCACGACGTCGAGCTGGCCACCTCCCTCGCGACCGCCCACATCGCCGGCGTCGAGCAGTGGCTGCGACGCGCCCGCGACGGCGTCTGACCGCGCTCACGCGTCACGAGGGATCGAGGTGCGCGTCGCACGGCGACCAGGGGAGCGGCGGGGCGAAGAACGCTACTCTGAGGGCATGGCCCGAACCGACGACGAGGCGCTCTCCTGGGAGGGCGACGACGATCCGACGCTTGCGCCCGGCCCCGCCGCCCCCGCGCTTCCCGACGGCTACCGCGCCGTCGGCAAGGGCAGCGAGCAGGTGGGCGCCGACTCCGACGCTGATGCCGCGGAGGGTCTGCTCGACACCGCTGACGCGGCCGCGCCCGGCATGAGCAACGCGGCGCTCGTCGGAGTCGGGGTGTTCGCCGGCGTCTACCTGCTGCTGTCGATCGGGTGGCTCCTCGGCGGTGCGCGGCTGCAACTGGTCGCCCAGCTCTTCCTCGACCCCGTCGCCTTCCAGATCACGCTCTGGATGGCCGTGCTCGCCCCGCCGATCTGGTTCGGCACCGTCTTCCTCCTCACCCGCGCCTCGCGCGTGTGGGTGCGCATGGTGCTGCTCGCCGCCGGCGCCGTGCTGCTGGTGCCGTGGCCCTTCGTGCTGGCGGGGGTGACCCTGTGACCGTGTCCGAGGCCGCCCCGCGGCGCACCGCCCTGCCGACCTGGCTCATCGCCGTGATCGCCGGCGGGTTCCTGCTGCTCTACGCCTTCGTCTTCTGGACGGCGCTGGGCTTCCTGCTGCAGCAGGCAGGGGGCATGGCGGGCCTGACCGGGCTCGGCTGGTTCGTGCTGCTGCTGCCCGTGATCGTCCCCCCGCTGGTGTTCGCCGCGGCCTTCGCGGTGGGATGGCGCCGACCGGCGCTGCCGTTCACCGCCGTCATGCTGGCGGGTCTGGCCTTCGTCGCGGTCTTCTGGCTCGATGTGCTCGCCTACGCCGCCGCCACCCCCGCCCTCTACGGCGCCTGACGTCGCCACATCGCGCCGGCCGTCGCACGCCGTCACACGGTCAGGGCGCGCTGCGACCGCGCGATAGGCTGAGCAGGCCCCGTGCACCGGCTGCGACGGGGCTTCCCCTCAGTCGCGGAACGCGCTCGGCGTGTGCCGCCGCCCCGAAGGATCCAGCGTGCCTCAGCCCGTCGTGCTCATCGCCGAAGAACTCTCTCCCGCCACGATCGACGCCCTCGGGCCCGACTTCGACGTGCGGCACGTCGACGGGGCCGACCGGGCGCAGCTGCTGCCGGCCCTCGCCGACGCGCACGCGGTGCTCATCCGCTCGGCGACGAAGATGGATGCCGAGGCGATCGCCGCCGCGCCGCAGCTGAAGGTCATCGCCCGGGCAGGGGTGGGCCTGGACAACGTCGACATCAAGACCGCCACCACCGCCGGCGTCATGGTCGTCAACGCCCCGACCTCCAACATCGTCTCCGCGGCCGAGCTCACCATCGGGCACATCCTGAGCCTGGCCCGTCGCATCCCCGCCGCCCACGCCTCGCTCGCGGCCGGACAGTGGAAGCGCAGCGCCTACACCGGCGTCGAGCTCTTCGAGAAGACCGTCGGCATCATCGGCCTCGGCCGCATCGGCGCTCTCATCGCCGCGCGGCTGCAGGCGTTCGGCATGAACGTGGTGGCCTACGACCCCTACGTCACGAGTGCGCGCGCCCAGCAGCTGGGCGTGCAGCTGCTCTCACTCGACGACCTGCTGCAGCAGAGCGACTTCATCACGATCCACATGCCCAAGACCCCCGAGACCACGGGCATGATCTCCACCGAGCAGTTCCGCCTGATGAAGCCGTCGGCCTACATCGTCAACGTCGCCCGTGGCGGACTGATCGACGAGGAGGCGCTGCACACCGCCCTGACGACGGGGGAGATCGCCGGAGCCGGCCTCGACGTCTTCACGACCGAGCCGCCTGTCGAAGGCGGAACCGCCCACGCCCTGCTGGACCTGCCCAACGTGGTGGTGACCCCTCACCTGGGCGCCTCCACCGACGAGGCGCAGGAGAAGGCGGGCGTCTCGGTGGCGAAGTCGGTGCGTCTCGCCCTGGGCGGCGAGCTCGTGCCCGACGCCGTCAACGTCGCGGGTGGCGTCATCGACCCGTACGTGCGTCCCGGCATCCCCCTGGTCGAGAAGCTCGGGCAGATCTTCAGCGCCCTCGCCCACTCGCCGCTGACCAGCCTCGATGTCGAGGTGCACGGCGACCTCAGCGGCTACGACGTCAGCGTGCTCAAGCTCGCGGCGCTCAAGGGCGTGTTCACCAACGTCGTCAGCGAGAGCGTGTCGTACGTCAACGCCCCGCTGCTGGCCGAGCAGCGCGGGGTCGAGGCGCGGCTGATCGTGGACGACCAGTCCGACGAATACCGCAACGTGATCACGCTGCGCGGCGCCCTCTCCGACGGCTCCCAGCTGTCGGTCTCGGGGACACTCACCGGCACCAAGCAGATCGAGAAGCTCGTCGGCATCAACGACTACGCCGTCGAGCTGCCCATCGAGCGCCACCACATCGTCATGCTCTACACCGACCGTCCCGGCATCGTCGCGGTCTACGGGCAGAAGTTCGGCGAGGCCGGCATCAACATCGCCGGCATGCAGATCGCGCGTCGCGCGGCCGGTGGTCAGGCGCTGTCGGTGCTGACGGTCGACTCTCCCGTCGGCGATGACGTGCTCGACGCGGTGAGCTCGGCGATCCAGGCCGACCTGTTCCGCCAGATCGAGATCACCGAGTCCTGATCGTCACGGGGCGACGGCTCGCTCCACGAGCGCGATGAGCGCGTCCATGTCGTCGCCGCGCGGCACCGGGCCGGGCACGGCGCCGGCGCCGAGGGCATTGTTGAAGTAGAGGCCGTCGCTGACCAGCAGCACGAGCTGCAGGGTGGTCTCGTCGCGGGTGTGGGGGCGCAGCGCCTGCTCCCACATCTCTCGCACGCGCCGCAGTGCGGCGGTCGCGGCGGGGGAGCCGCCCTGCGCGAGCCTCGATCCGGCGATGAGCGCGCGATCGAGGGCCGAGTCGTCCATGATGCTCGACCGCAGGAACGCCGCCACCGGGCCCTCAGGTGCGGCGACCAGCTGCGCCACGTCGTCGTGGGCCAGCTGCTCCATGCGTTCCAGCAGACCGGCTTCGAGGGCGTCCTTCGAGGCGAAGTGATACAGCAGCCCGCCCTTGGAGACCCCGGCCGCAGACGCGGCCGCCTCCATGGTCGCCGCGCGCGGGCCGTCGTCGATGAGCAGCGTCTCGAATGCATCCAGCACGCTCTCGCGGGCGCGGGGTGGGCGGCTCATGCGGGTGTCCTCTCGCCGTCGGCGCCTGTTACTATACCGGCTGGACGGTAAACAAACATGATGACACTCACTCAGGAGATTGCTCTCGCCGACAGCCGGGGGCGCAGGGTCGGCTGGCGCGGCTGGGCCGCGCTGGTCGTGCTGATGCTGCCCGTGCTGCTGGTCTCGGTGGACAACACGGTGCTGAGCTTCGCGCTGCCCGACATCGCCCGCGACCTGGCGCCCACCAGCGCCGAGCAGCTGTGGATCATCGACGCGTATCCCCTCGTCCTGGCAGGGCTGCTGGTGACCATGGGCACGCTGGGCGACCGATTCGGACGGCGACGGATGCTGCTGATCGGCGCCACCGGGTTCGCCGCGGTGTCGGCCATCGCCGCCTTCGCGCCCACCGCCGGACTGCTCATCGCAGCGCGCGCCGGCATGGGCGTCTTCGGCGCCATGCTCATGCCGTCGACCCTCTCGCTCCTGCGCAGCATCTTCACCGACCGCAACCAGCGGCGCTTCGCCATCGCCGTCTGGGCGTCGATGTTCTCCGCCGGCGCGGCGCTGGGCCCGATCGTCGGCGGCATCCTGCTCGAGTACTTCTGGTGGGGCTCGGTCTTCCTGATGTCGGTGCCCGTGCTGGTGCCGCTGCTGGTGCTGGCGCCCCTGCTCGTCCCCGAGAGCCGCGACCCGCACCCCGGCCGCATCGATCCGCTGAGCATCGCGCTCTCGCTGGCGACGATGGTGCCGATCGTCTACGCCATCAAGGAGTTCGCGGTGCACGGTGCGGGAGTCCTGCCCCTCGTGCTCCTGCTCGCCGGGGTGCTGTTCGGCGTGCTGTTCGTGCGCCGGCAGCTGCGGTCGTCCTCGCCGATGCTCGACATGCGGCTGTTCTCCCGCGGCACCTTCAGCGGGGCGCTGGTGGTGAACCTGCTGAGCGTCGTCGCCCTCGTCGGATTCCTCTTCTTCGTCTCCCAGCACCTGCAGCTGATCATCGGGCTGTCGCCGCTGGATGCCGGTCTCGCGCTGGTGCCCGGCATGGCGGCCATGATCGTCGCGGGACTTCTGGTCGTCCCCATCGCCCGCAGAGTCGACGCCCGCCTGGTGGTGAGCGTGGCGCTGCTGTTCTCGGTCGCCGGGTATGTCACGGTCGGCCTGACGGCCGCCCCCGACGCCCTGCAGCCGATCGTCCTCGCCTTCGTGCTGCTGGGGATCGGCATCGGCGCGGCCGAGACGGTCTCCAACGACCTCATCCTCGCGAGCGTCCCTCCGGCCAAGGCCGGTGCGGCCAGCGCCGTGTCGGAGACCGCGTACGAGCTGGGCGCGGTGCTCGGGACGGCCGTGCTGGGCGGCATCCTCACCGCTCTGTACCGCGGCGGCATCGTGCTGCCCGACGGGCTGTCCGAGGGCGTCGCCGCCGCGGCCAGGGAGACCCTCGCCGGCGCCGTGTCGGCCGCCCAGGGGCTCAGCCCTGCCGTCGCCGAGGCTCTGAGCGATGCCGCGGCCGCCGCCTTCGACGCGGGGGTGGGGGTGACCTCGCTCATCGGCGCGGGGCTCGTCGTCGTCGCCGCCGTGGTCGCGGCCACTACCCTGGGAACATCCCGCCCCGCGCCCGAGCACGTCGACCGCTGACCTGCCGGCGCGGCCCTGACGTGAAGGAGTGCCATGTCGCGCGTCGTGAACCTGGCCGTCATCCCCGGTGACGGCATCGGTCCGGAGGTCGTCGCCGAGGCGGAGAAGGTGCTCGACGCCGCCACCGCCGGCAGCGGCGTCACGTTCGAGCGGACGCGCTTCTCGCTCGGCGCCGGCCGGTACCTCGCCACGGGTGACACGCTCACCGACGAGGACCTCGCCGCCATCGCCGCGCACGATGCGATCCTGCTCGGGGCGGTCGGGGGAGTGCCCGGCGATCCGCGACTGAAGGATGCCAACATCGAGCGCGGCCTGCTGCTGAAGCTGCGCTTCGCGCTGGACCACTACGTGAACCTGCGCCCCTCGAAGCTCTATCCCGGCGCCGCCGGACCCCTGGCGGACCCGGGCGACATCGATTTCGTCGTCGTGCGCGAGGGCACCGAGGGTCCGTACGTCGGCAACGGCGGGTCGATCCGCACCGGCACCGCCCACGAGGTCGCCAACGAGACGAGCGTGAACACGGCCTATGGCGTGGAGCGGGTCGTCCACTACGCGTTCGACCTGGCCGAGCGTCGGCGCAAGCGCCTCACCCTGGTGCACAAGACCAACGTGCTCGTGCACGCCGGCGGCATGTGGAAGCGCATCGTCGACGCGGTGGCGGCGGAGCACCCCGAGGTGGACGTAGACTACCTTCACGTCGACGCAGCGACGATCTTCCTGGTCACGAACCCTGATCGCTTCGACGTCATCGTCACCGACAACCTCTTCGGCGACATCCTCACCGATCTGGCGGGAGCCGTCACCGGCGGCATCGGCCTGGCGGCCTCGGGGAACATCAACCCCGACGGGGCCTTTCCGTCGATGTTCGAGCCCGTGCACGGCTCGGCACCCGACATCGCCGGGCAGCAGAAGGCCGACCCCACCGCTGCGATCCTCTCCGTCGCCCTGATGCTCGACCACCTCGGGCTGGGAGACGCCGCGCAGCGTGTCGTGCGCGCGGCCGAGGACGACATCGCCACCCGCGACGGCCGTGCCCGCACCACCACGCAGATCGGCGACGCGATCGCCGCCCGCCTC
Source organism: Microbacterium sp. zg-Y1090 (assembly GCF_030246945.1). NCBI lineage: Bacteria > Bacillati > Actinomycetota > Actinomycetes > Micrococcales > Microbacteriaceae > Microbacterium > Microbacterium wangruii. The sequence continues at coordinate 1,890,487 of NZ_CP126742.1, read as the reverse complement.
GTCTGAGGTCGGGCGTACGCTGATGACCGGCGCCGCAGCGCCCCACGCGACAGGACCTGATATGACCCTTCTCGAACCCGACGCCGGACTCGCCCCCCTGGAGTTCGCGCTCACCCGCAACCTCGCAGCCAAGACCTCCGCCCAGCGCGAGCAGATCCTGCAGGACCCGTCCTTCGGCACCGTCTTCACCGACCATATGGTCGACATCTGCTGGTCGGCGCGCGGCGGCTGGCACCGGCCGCGCGTGCAGCCCTACGGCCCGATCTCGCTCGACCCGGCTGCCGCGGTGCTGCACTACGGCCAGGAGGTCTTCGAGGGCATCAAGGCCTACCGTCACGCCGACGGCTCGATCCACACCTTCCGTCCCGAGCAGAACGCCCTGCGTCTGCAGCGCAGCGCCCGGCGCCTGGCGCTGCCCGAGCTGCCGGTCGAGTACTTCCTGCAGTCGTTGCGCGAGCTCATCGCCGTCGACGGGGCGTGGGTGCCCTCCGGCGATGACCAGAGCCTGTATCTGCGGCCGTTCATGTTCGCCAAGGAAGCCTTCCTCGGCGTGCGCCCGGCCACGAAGGTCGCCTACTACGTCATCGCGAGCCCGGTGGCCTCCTACTTCAAGGGCGGGGCGAAGCCGGTGTCGATCTGGCTGAGCGAGGACTATGCGCGCGCCGGCAAGGGTGGCACCGGGGCGGCCAAGACCGGCGGCAACTACGCCGCCAGCCTGCTGCCGCAGGCGCAGGCCGTGGAGGAGGGCTGCGACCAGGTGGTCTTCCTCGACTCCGACCGCAACGTCGAGGAGCTCGGCGGCATGAACATCGTCTTCGTCTACAAGGACGGCACGATCGTCACGCCGCAGTCGCCGTCGATCCTCGAGGGGATCACGCGCGACTCGCTGCTGCAGCTCGCGGCCGACCGCGGCCACCGGGTCGAGGGCCGTCACGTGCCGATCGACGAATGGCGTCAGGGCGTGGCATCCGGCGACATCGTCGAGGTGTTCGCGTGCGGGACCGCAGCGGTCGTCGCCCCGATCGGGTGGCTCAAGGGCGCGGACTTCATCGACGAGCAGCCCACCGGCGAGCTCGCGCTGTCGCTGCGCCAGGAGCTCACCGACATCCAGTACGGCCGCACGCCCGACCGCCACGGGTGGCTCACGCGCCTCGACGCCTGACGGCGCCGCCCGTCTAGGCTGAGGGCGTGAGAATCGCGCGCTTCAGTCACCAGGACACCATCTCCTTCGGCATCGTCGACGGCCCCGAGCTCGTCGTGCTCGCCGGCGATCCGCTGTTCGTCGGTTTCGAGACCACGGACGAGCGTGTGCCGCTGGCGGAGGTGACGTTGCTCGCGCCGGTGATCCCGCGCTCGAAGATCGTGTGCGTCGGCAAGAACTACCGCGACCACGCCGCAGAGATGGGCGGCGAGGCACCGGCGGAGCCGCTGCTGTTCTTCAAGCCGAACACCTCCGTGATCGGACCGGACGACACGATCGTGCGTCCCGCGCAGTCTCAGCAGACCGACTTCGAGGGTGAGCTGGCCGCCGTGATCGGACGGGTGGCCAAGAACGTCCCCGCCGAGCGCGCTCTGGACTACGTCTTCGGCTACACGATCGCCAACGACGTCACCGCCCGCGACCTGCAGCGCTCCGACGGACAGTGGGCACGCGCCAAAGGCTTCGACACGTTCTGCCCGCTCGGCCCCGCGATCGAGACCGAGTTCGACCCGACCGGCGACGCCCGCGTGGTGACGCGCCTGAACGGGGAGGTGCGCCAGGACGGCGCCATCGCCGACATGGTGCACGCGGTGGCCGACGTCATCGCCTACGCCTCCGCGGCCTTCACGCTGCTTCCCGGTGACGTGGTCCTCACCGGCACCCCGGCCGGTGTCGGCCCGTTCGCCGCAGGCGACGTGGTGGAGGTGGAGATCTCGGGACTCGGCATCCTGCGCAACACCGCACGGGATGCCTGAACCCCAGGCGCCTGGCGGCCTCGACCTCGATCGGCTGCGGCGCCGCACGGTCGGCGTGCTCGCGACCGGCCAGGTGCTCGGCGGCATCGCGTTCGGCGCGACCATCTCGCTCGGCGCCGTGCTGGCGGCCGAGGTGTCGGGTGACGAGACCCTGTCGGGACTCGCCACGGCGGCGGTCACCCTCGGCGCCGCCGCTCTGGCGGTGCCGCTGGCGGCGCTGGCGCACCGGCACGGGCGACGGCCGGCGCTCGCGGGCGGCATGGCTGTGGCCCTCGTCGGTGTCGGTCTGGTGGTGGTCGCTGCCGCGATCGGGCTCTTCCCCCTGCTGCTGTGCGCGTTCGCCCTCATCGGCGCGGGCCAGGCGGCCAACCTGCAGTCGCGCTTCGCCGCCGCGGACCTGGCCACCGACTCGTCGCGCGGCCGTGATCTGTCCCTCGTGGTGTGGGCGACGACCGTCGGTGCGGTGCTCGGCCCCAACCTGGTCGGTCCCGGCGAGTCGGTCGGCGCGGCGCTCGGGATGCCGCAGCTCACCGGTGCGTACGTGTTCACCGTGGTGGCACAGGCGCTGGGGATCGCGCTGTATCTGGTCGCGCTGCGCCCCGATCCGCTGCTGGTGGCCCAGCGGCTGGCGCGGCAGCCCGCGACGGCGGGGCGGGCCATCGCCCGCGCAGACCGCCCCGTCGCCGCCCGCTATGCGATCACGGCCATCGCCGCCGGCCACGGCGTCATGGCCGCCGTCATGGCGATGACTCCCGTGCACCTGCTGCATCAGGGCGCCGACCTGTCGGTCGTGGGATTCACGATCAGCCTGCACGTGGCCGGCATGTACGCGCTGTCGCCGGTCTTCGGCATCCTCGCCGATCGGCTCGGTCGGGTGCCGACGGTGCTCGTCGGGCAGGCCCTGCTGACCGCCGCCTTGCTGCTGGCCGCGGTCGGCCAGGACTCGGCCGTGGCCGTGACCGTCGCCCTCGTGCTGCTGGGGCTGGGATGGAGCGCGGCGACCGTGGCCGGAGCGGCATTGCTGACCGAGGCCAGCGACGAGCAGCACCGCACAGCGCGGCAGGGCCGCAGCGACCTCGCGATGAACCTCGTGGGCGCCGCCGGCGCGATCGGCGCCGGCGCCGTGCTCGGGGCGATCGGCTACGGCGGGCTGGCCCTCGTGGCGCTGGCGGCGGTCGCGGTGGTAGTCGTGCTGGCGCCCCTCGGGCGCCGCTGAGCCCGCCCGACACCGGTGACCCGCGGCGGGCGAGGGCGCGCACCTAGAATGGACAGCGATGTCCTCTGCACCGCACCCCCTGACCACGACCGCTTCCGGCGCCGACGTCCGCGTCCGCTTCTGCCCCTCGCCGACCGGTCTTCCGCACGTCGGCATGGTGCGCACCGCCCTGTACAACTGGGGCTACGCGCGTCACACCGGCGGAAAGATGATCTTCCGGGTGGAGGACACCGACGCGGCCCGCGACAGCGAGGAGAGCTACCGTCAGCTCGTCGACGCGCTCACCTGGCTCGAGATCGACTGGGACGAGGGCGTCGAGAAGGGTGGCCCGCACGCGCCCTACCGGCAGTCTCAGCGCGGCGACATCTACGCCGGGGTGCTGCAGCAGCTCATCGACGCGGGCGCCGTGTACGAGTCGTATTCGACGGCCGAGGAGATCGACGCGCGCAACGAGGCCAACGGGCGTGCCAAGCAGCTCGGCTACGACAACTACGACCGCACGCTCACCGACGAGCAGAAGGCGGCCTTCCGCGCCGAGGGTCGCGAACCGGCGTGGCGCCTGCGCGTGCCCGACGAAGACGTCACCTACGTCGACCTCATCCGGGGCGAGGTGACCTTCCCCGCCGGGTCGTTCCCCGACTTCGTCGTCGTGCGGGCGGGTGGACAGCCGCTGTACACCTTCACCAACCCGGTCGACGACGCGCTCATGGGCATCACCCACGTCATCCGCGGCGAGGACCTCATGCCCTCGACGGCCCGTCAGCTGGCGCTCTACGCCGCACTCATCGACGCCGGCGTCACGACGTTCGTGCCCCGGTTCGGCCACATGCCGCTCGTGCTGGGAGAGGTGGGCAACAAGAAGCTCTCCAAGCGCGACCCGAAGGCCGACCTGTTCCTGCAGCGCGAGAAGGGCTTCATCCACGAGGGGCTGCTGAACTACCTGGCGCTGCTGGGCTGGTCGCTGTCGCACGACCGCGATGTGTTCTCCCTCGAGGAGTTCATCGCCGCCTTCGACATCGCCGACGTCAACCCCAACCCGGCCCGGTTCGACCAGAAGAAGGCCGAGTCGATCAACGGTGACCACATCCGCATGCTGGATGCTGACGACTTCGCTGCGCGCATCGTGCCGTACCTCGTGGGTGCCGGTGTCGTCTCCGACCCGCCGACGCCCGAGCAGCAGAAGATGATCACGGCATCGGCCCCGCTCGTGCAGGAGCGCGTGCAGCTGCTGGGGGAGGTGCCGGGACTGCTCGGCTTCCTCTTCACCGATGACGTCGCTTACGACGAGGATGCCGTCGCCGGCCTTCCCGCCAACGCGAACGAGGTGCTCGTCGCCTCGGTCGGCGCGCTCGAGCTCGTGCCCGAGCAGGGATTCACGGCCGCCGCCGTGCAGGAGGCCCTGGCCGAGGCGCTCATCGAAGGCCTGGGACTCAAGCCGCGCGTCGCCTACGGCCCGCTGCGGGTCGCCCTCAGCGGCCGGCGCATCTCGCCGCCGCTGTTCGAGTCGATGGAGCTGCTGGGCAAGACCGAGACCCTCCGCCGCCTGGGCGCGCTGGTCGAGCGCCGCGCCTGAGCCGGACGGTCGCCGCCACGCCCGGAGCCCCGCCGGTTCGTGCGAGCGTCCGGAATCGGCTATGCTTGATCTTCGGTGCGAGGGCGACTTCACACCGATGGGGTATGGTGTAATTGGCAACACGGCGGTTTCTGGTTCCGTTGTTCTTGGTTCGAGTCCAGGTACCCCAGCAAGAAATAGAAGCCCGGGAATCCGCGTCTTAGCGGAGTACCGGGCTTCTTGCTTTCCTTCGTGACGCCCGTGTCGAGTGCGCCTCCGCTTCTCCGCCTCCGTCCGTTGCACCTCGCCACGTCAACGTGCCGTGGCCGCGGCCTCCGCACGTCGTCGGGCCGCGAGGGGGGCGGATGGTCAGCACGGCGCGGACGTCCGGTGCTCGGAGTCCCTGCCACGCAGCGGTTGCTAAAAGTGGGTATAGTCCAAAGTTGGATGCAGTGCATCGGCACAGTCGTCCCTCACCGCTGCAAAGGAGAACCGTGGCTCGCAACATCTGTCTGCCGAGCGCGCTCGTGCTGGGGGTCGGCCTCGCGGTCGCCGCCCCGGCCGCCGCGCTTGCGGCGCCGGTCGACGAGATCGTCGTCGACGCCGTCCCCGCCGGGACGGAGCGCATCATCGTCGATCTGGAGGGTGCGCCGGCGGCCACCTCCGCACTGGCGCTGCGCTGGCGCGATGACGACGCGCTCACGCCGCTCAGCCTTGGCGTCACCCCGTACGGGCGGTCCGCCGTCATCACGCCGGTGGCCTCCGCGCGCGTGGGGGTTCAGGTGAGCACGCAGGCCGACTCGGCTTCGCTGGCGTTCACGTTCGTCGACGCCGCCGGAGCCGTGATCGGCCAGACCCGGCACGAGCTGCCTGCCGACGGCGGCGGTTCGGGCGGCGGAGGTGGGGGCGGCTCCACCGACGGCGGCTCCGGGGGCGGTTCGGCAGACGGAGGGTCCTCCGGCGCCGCTCCGGCGGCCGCGACGGGCGACCTCGCGCGCACCGGCGGCGAGGCGCCGTTGGGCTGGCTGGCGCTCGGCGCCGGCGCCATCGCGGCCGGAGCGGCGACCCTCGTCGCCCGTGCCCGCCGCGCCCGCACAGGGGAGGCGCAGGCATGAGCGCTCCCCGCACCCGCTCGATCAGGCGGCTTCTCGCCGTCGCGGCCGCCGGCGCCCTCGTCATCGGCGGCGCGGCCTCACCGGCGTCGGCGACGACGGGCGTCGGCCCCGTCGTCTTCTCCGCCCACACCGGCACGCTTCCCGCCGTCGAGCCCGCTCTGGGGCTCGGATCGGCCCTGGCGACCGACGACACCGGGCGCGTCGCGCTCGGTGCGGGCGTGCACGGCCACACCGGCGCGCTCGTGCGCATCACCGTGGCCGCAGGAACCGATCCGGTGACGGTCTTCACCGGCGGCGCCGGCGACTCGATCCCCGTGCTGTCCGTGGAGCCCGGCCTCGTTCGCTCCACCACGACACTGGTACGTGTCTCGGGCGGAGAGGCGCCGCTGTGGGCGACGACGCCCGTCGATGCGCGCGTGGAGCTCATCGCCGGCGTCTCCGGCCGTGGCGCCGTGTACGACGAGGACGACACCTTGCTCACACCGGGGCTTCCAGGTTCGACCGTCACACTCGACCGTCCCGTCGCCCTGGCGGACGCGAGCACGGGCGGCGGGGGCGGCGTCATCACGCCGGGGGACCCCGCGCACATCACGCTCACCGGCATCGGCGGCATCCCCGCCGACAACGTGCGCGCGGCGTACGTGACGGTTTCCGTGGGTCTGAGCGAGGCGACGACCCTGACGTTCGACGACGTCGCGATGGACCTTCCGGCGGGCATGTCGGTGTTCACCACGATCGCCACCCCCGACCTGCTCGGCTCGGTGGCGGCGTCCGTCACCGCCGGCGAGGCCGCGCTGGGCGTCTGGGCGCTCGGCTGGGTACCGGATGCCGACGACGACCATGACTCCGTCAGCACCGCGGGCGGGCTCGAGGTCGTGTGCGACTGCTCGTCGGAGCAGGTCGCGGTGCGTGCCGGGGTGGGCGTGCCGCTGGAGGTGGATCCCGGTGCGGACGTGGCCTACACGGTCGCGCTGGTGCAGGCCGAGGCCGCCACGAAGCTCGGGGCGATCTCGGTCGGCGACCGGGTCTCCGGCCGAGCCGCCGGCATCGCGGTCGACCCGCGCGCCGGTGCGCTCCCGCAGCTCGCGCTCATCCCCGCCGACGCGCCGGCCCAGCTCACCATGAGCCGCGGCGCCGCATCAGCCACCGTCACCGTGGTGGGGGAGATCCTCGGCGAACCCGCCGCGGGCGACGAAGCGGCATCCATCGCCATCGTCTCGCACGCCGACGACGCGAGCGTCGACCTCAACGCCACCGGGTTCTTCACGTTCGCCGGCACGGTCACCCCGGGCGACACCGCGATCGACCGGGTCGAGATCGCGGTCGACATCCTCGATGCCCCGGCGATCACCGCTGAGCAGCGTTCCCAGCTCGCCGACGGGGGCTTCATCACCTACGCCGACCTCACCGCTACGGCGGGCGAGAGCGACCTGCTCTGGGAGGCGACGATCGGTGCTCCCGTGGATGGGACCTACCGTTACACCGCCACGGTCTTCGACCGCTCGGGGGCCTCGCACGCCGCATCGGCGACGCTGCGGATCTCCGCCATCGTGGAGGGCGACGCGACCGTCACCGTGCACCCCGACGTGCTCATCGTGAACACCGGCGACAGCGGCGTGCCCGTCATGACGCGCCCGAACGCCGCGCAGCCGTTCGTCGTCGAGTTCGCCGAGCTCCCCGAGGAGGTGTTCCCCGGCGCCATCCTGGTATCGCCGGTCGCCCCCGGTTTCACGGACGGCTTCCTGGGTGAGGTGCAGCGCATCGAACGACGCGACGACGTGTGGGTCGTCACCACCGTGGCGGCGCAGATCGTCGATGCCATCCTCGATGCGCAGCACGTCGCCACCACGCCCATGACGGCGACCGAGGACACCGCTCCCTCGCTGACCGCGCTCGATGAGCCCCTCGCCGCGACGGCGACCGACCCCGCGACGGGCGAGCTGCTCGACGTCGAGGTGCGCGACGACGCCTCGGGCGGCGGCGTGCTGGTCGAGGACCCGCCGTTGCAGGGCGTGAGCGACAAGAAGGTGCGGTACCGGGCCACCCCCGGGTTCTACATCATCGCGGGCTCCGGGTCAGGCTCAGGCAACGTGGTTGTGCAGTCGACCGGCGAGTACACGCCTGCGCAGATCGACACGGTCCGTGAGCGCGTCATCAGGCAGAACGTCCCGCAGCTGTTCGAGGCGTTCCTGCACGTCGAGCTCGACCTGACGGTCGACATCCACACCGTGGTCGACATCCGGGTCTCGTACAAGTGGAAGTACATCCCCAAGGGGGTGGACGTGCGCGAGCTGTCCGTCAGCGCAGTGGCGGACACCTCGGTCGACGTCGAGCTCGCCGCGAACGGCTCGGTCAAGCGCAAGCTGCAGCTGGCCAAGCCGCTGGACAAGGTGTCGCTCGGTGAGTTCACGGTGTGGATCGGGCCGGTGCCGGTCGTCTTCAAAAACACCATCACCGTGACGGTGGACATGGAGGTGGACCTGCAGGCGAACGTGCACGTGACGGACGTGGGCTTCCGGCGCCAGGACGAAGTGGGCTTCCGCTATCGGGGGCTCGACTCGTACGTCTACCTCACCCGTCACGGCTCGCAGACGCTCTCGCCCATCGTGGACGGAGTGGATGCTGCGGGCACGGCTGAGCTGAGCGGGTCGCTCAGCGCAGGTCCCACCGTGCTGGTCAGCTCGATGATCTACGGCTACCTCGGACCGCAGCTGGAGTTCAAGCCGCGAGCCGACGCCCGGGGCACGCTCACCCACACCAACATGCTGCCGTCGGGCCGCATGGTGGACCTGCACGTGGAGATGGGGGTCGGGGCCACCGGGCGCGTGTTCGGAAAGCTCGAGATCTGGAAGTTCAAGCTGCCCTTCCCATCGAAGACGTTCATCGATGAGCGGATCCGCGTGTGGCAGCACGACTGGAGGTGGACCCTCTGAACAATCCGAAAGGGCGGTGCGCGCCGGTCGCGCACCGCCCTTTCGGATTCACGCCGTCATCTCGCCAGCAGGTACTCCTCGTTCGCGGGAACACCGTCGAACGGCTCCGAGGCGCCTGAGGTGTGGATGCCGGCGAACGCGAGGGGCACACCTTGCGCGGTCCACAGCGACGCGCGGTCCATCAGCTGGGCGTGCACGTGCGGCTCGCTCGTGTTGCCCGAGTTTCCGCAGCGGCCGATCTGCTGCCCCGCGATCACGCGCTCACCCCGGCGAACGGTCACCGAGTCCTGCTGCAGGTGGGCCACGAGTGCGTAGACGCCGTCATCGCCTCGGATGGTGACGTGGTTGCCGACGATGAATCCCGGGCCGCCGATCTCCCGCAGCATCCCTTCGGCGATCATGTACGCCAGCCCGGCGGTGTTCGCGCGGGCGCGGTGGTCGCGCCGCCAGTCCGATGCCCGCACGACGACCCCGTCGATCATTGCGTGCACGGGTTCGCCGAGGGCGGGGTAGTCCGATGCCGGGGGCATCGCCCGCGGGCCGCCGAATGCCGGCCGCGGCCGCTCGGGCGGGTCGAAGACGAGATCGATCGCATACGCCTGGCCGTATGCGCGCACCCCGTGGCTGGGGACGGCGGAGGCGGGGCTGTTGACGGCGACCCATCGGCCCCGTACGGGTGCCCGCACGCGGCGGGGGGACTGCTCGACCAGCAGGCGAGGGCCGAGCCAGGCCAGCAGGGCGCACCCGACGCCCACCACGAGCGCGATGCCCATGAGAGCGCGGCGCACACGATCGGCCGGTCCCTCATCGACGAGGAGACCCCACACCACGCCGCTGATCAGCACCAGTGCCGCGGCGTAGTAGAGCGGTCCGCGCACGCGATACAGCGCACGCCCGACGGCGGTCATCGTCCGGTCCCGAGCAGGCTCGACAGCAGCGGCACGACGCGCGCCGCCGGCACTTCGTAGCTGCCGCGCCCGCTCTGGCGCACCCATCCCGAGGAGACGAGCTGACGCAGGTGGTGGTGCAGCTGGCCGGTGGTGCCGAGGGAGTCGATGCCTGCGAGCTCCGCCGTCGTCGTCGTGCCGGTGAGGATGCGGCGCAGCAGCTCCAGGCGCACGGGGTGCGCGAGCGCTTGCAAGGCGGCGGCATGCTCGGACCAGTCGGCCTCGAGCAGCCCTTCGGTGGCGACCCCCTGCTGCCAGGCGACCGGGGCGCCGGTGGGCAGGGTCAGCGACCCGACGATCATGACGATGCCGTCGGCCAGAGAGGGATTCTCGGCGCGCTCGGCCTCAACGCCGCGCAGTGCCCAGAAGGCGTCTGCGCTGTCGGGATCGGGCGGGGGAGAGGTGGGCTCGTCTCGTCGCGACAGCCGCGCCTCCAGCGCCGTCACGCGCGCCATCAGCTCGGTCACCGTGTCGCGGAGGTCCGCGGGGTCGTCATCCATGCTGCCAACGTACGGGAGATCGTAGAAACGTACAACCTGTGCCCGTGGCCTCTGCGCCGTGGGTGCCGACCCGCCATAATGGGCACGTGCCCGCCCGGACGACGCTGCCCGAAGAGCCCGATGAGCTGCTCGCCCTCCAGCGGCGCGCCTATGGTCCCGCCGCCGAAGCGCTAGACGCCGCGGGCCTGGCGCGCCTGCGCGAACTCGAGGCGCCGCCCCGCGCACCCGGTGAGCCGCGGGCGGAGGAACCTCCGACGCCCGTCCCGGCCGAGGCGCCCGCAGAGGAGGCGGGTCCGCCGGCGGGCGCGCCGGCGCCTCGTTCCGTGCGACCTTCGCGTCGGAGCGGAGGGATCGCAGCCGCCGCGGTGCTCGGCTGTGCGCTCATCGGTGGCGGGCTGTCGGTCGAGTTCACGCCGCCGGGTCCCGACGCGGTCCTCCTGCCCGGGGCGCACGCCGAGATGTCGGAGGAGATCGAGCAGACCGGCATCCTCGACTTCCTCGGGTTCGGCCGCAGCACGGATCTGGTCGCCTACGAGGTCTATCGCGGAATGCAGGTCTACACGTTCACCGGCTCCCGGGGTGATGAGTGCCTGATCGTGGGCGGGGAGCACGGCTTCGTGGACTTCGGATGCGGCCGCGGACGGGTGCACCCGACGGTCGATCTGATGCTGGGGCGGAGAGGCCCGACGGGCCCCGCCCACGGATCTGTCGACGGTTCGTTCGCTCGCCTCCTTGCCCGGGACGGCACCGTCGAGGTGTGGCTCGAGCAGCCCTGACCGGGGGCGGTGACCCCGCCGGCACGTCGACCGGCGGGCGCCCCGAATCGGGCACCCGCCGGTCGACGGTCAGCTCCTCCCGGGGTGCCGGCGCATGCGGGCCGGCACCCCGGGACGGGTTACGCGGTCGCGGTCATGCGACCGCGGTAGGTGAGGCGGTGCCCGACCCAGAAGCCGAGGGCGACGAGGCCCGCCAGGCCGATGCCGAGCACCCAGGGCATGAGGCCAGGCACGGCGCCCGAGGCTCCGGCGTGCAGCTCGTCGCTGCCGGCGGCGAGCCGCCCGTTGCCGTCGGCGAGTGCGCCCGCGCCGGTGGTGAGCTCGGCGCTGCCCGACGCCAGCGACTGGGCACCGTCCGCCACCGCGGTGGAACCGTCGGCAAGCGTCGTGACGCCCTCGACGAGGCTTCCTGCGCCCGTGGCGAGCGTGTCCGTGCCGGTCGCAAGGTTTCCTGCACCGGCGAGCAGACGATCGGCTCCCGTCCACAGGTTCTGCGTGCCGGCATCCAGCGTTGCGGCGCCTGAGGCGAGGGTGCCGGTTCCGGTAGCGAGGGCGGAGGCGCCGTCGGCGAGGGTGCGGACGCCCGCCGCAAGAGTGTCCGCGCCGGCGCTGACCCGCGCGCTCCCCGTAGCCAGAGCGGCGGCACCCGCGTGCAGCTGGTCGATTCCCGCGTTCAGCTTCGTCGCACCCGCACTGACCCGACCCGCGCCGACCGAGAGTCGCTCTGCGCCGGTCGCCAGCGCGGGCGCACCGCGCTCGATGTGGGCGAGGTCGGCCGTGCCCGGGAAGCGTGTTGCCGAGTCTCCGTTGACCAGGAGATGTGCCGTGCCCGCAACGCCTGTGGCTCGTGCGTCGGCGGTCCCGATCTCGGTGAGCAGGGCGGTGAGTGTGCTGTTGATGGCCGCCGGGTCGCTCGGGCTGGCCGCGAGCAGCGTGGCCAGCTCGTTCGCGAGCGTCTTCGCGCTGCCGACGTTGCCACGGAGCGGGGTCGACACGTCCAGAATCCCCTGGGCATAGGACTGGGCACCGACGACGGCGGCGGCGAGGTCCTTGCTCTTCGCTGCCAGGTCTCCGGCTCCGACTGCGGCCTCTGCCGCGCCCACCTGCAGTTCCTCGCTGCCGGCCACGGCATCCGCCGCGCCGTTGAACAGGCGCTGGGCGCCCGTCTCGAGGTCGTCCGCGCCCGTGGCGAGGGTGTTCGCCCCGACGGCGGCGTCGCCGGCCCCTGCCTGCAGACGAGCGGCCCCGGCCGCGGCGTTCGCGGCACCGGAGGCGACTCGGGAGGCGCCGGAGGCGGCGGTGGCGGCGCCGGTCGACAGCGACGACGCACCGTCGGCGAGGGTCGTGGCGCCCTCTGCCGCCGAGGTCGCGCCGTCGGCGAGCGACTTCGCGCCGGCGGCGGCGCGGGCCGCACCCGCATCGAGCTCTGAGGCGCCGTCGGCCAGCGTGCGCGCGCCCTGCGAAAGCGTCGTCGCGCCTTCGCTCAGCTGACGCGAACCGTCGTCGGCCTGCGATGCGCCGGATGCCAGCTGCATCGCGCCGTCGCTGAGCTTGTTGACCGTGACGAGGTAGAGCACGGTCATGGCGGCCAGGAGGAAGGCCAGGACCGCGACGCTGATGCGCAGCCCCAGGCCATGGGTGTGCTGTGAGGTTCTCGACATTGAGACTCCGGGTGTGTGCGCCTGCAGGACAGGCGGGACGAAGGACGACCGACACTGGTTCGCCCGTAAGGGTGGCCCGAACGTAGCAGTGCGGTGTCGCACGCGAACTCCATCTGTGAGGATCTGCACGCTGGGACTAAGTTCCACAGATGCCGGGACTCAGTTGCTTAGAGGAAATGTACAAACCTCGCCGCGTGTCGCGGATGGGACCGTGCGGAGCCGTCCAGAGATGTCCAGCAAACTCCCACATAAACACAGATGGATGCTCTTGTTACTGTCTGTGGTTGTGTTGTAACGTGTGGCCAGCCCCTCGAAAGGACCGCCGTGTACGCGATGGAACGCCACCAGCTCATCGAGCGAATGGTCTCGCAGGACGGCCGTGTCGCCGTGGTCGATCTCGCGGAGCGCTTCGGCGTGACCACCGAGACGGTGCGGCGCGACCTCGACCAGCTCGAGCGGGCAGGTGCCCTGCGGCGGGTGCACGGCGGCGCGGTCGCCCGCGAGCGGATGAGCCTGGCCGAGCCGTCACTCGCCGAGCGGGCGTCCGTCCGAGGTGCGGCGAAGCAGGAGATCGCGGAACGCGCGCTCGACGTGCTGGGCGACGGGTTCCGTGGCTCGATCTACCTCGACGCAGGCACCACCACCGCCGCGCTGGCTGCTCTCCTGCCCACCCGGCTGGCCGAGACCGACGGCACCGCCGAGGTCGTCACCCACGCGATGACCATCGCCGCCGTGCTCGCCGGCTCACCCCGTCTCTCGCTCACCGTCATCGGCGGTCGGGTGCGCGGCCTGACAGGGGCCGCTGTCGGTTCCCACACCGTGCGCGCCGTAGAAGGGCTGCGGCCCGATGTCGCCTTCATCGGCACCAACGGGATCTCCGCCGGGTTCGGGCTCAGCACGCCCGACCCCGAGGAGGCGGCCGTCAAGCGGGCGATCGTTCAGAGCGCGCGCCGCGTGGTCGTCGTCAGCGATGCCCAGAAGTTCGACGCCGAGCTGCTGGTCGCCTTCGCCGGTCTGGACGACATCGACGTGGTCGTAGCCGACCGAACCCCCGGCGCCGCGCTCGGCGCGGCGCTGGAGGAAGCGGGAACGGAGGTGTGGACCGCATGATCGTCACACTCACCGCCAATCCCTCATTGGACCGCACCGTCGAGCTCGCCGCCCCGCTCGAGGTCGGGGGCGTGCAGGTCGCACGGGGCGCTCGGGAGGATGCCGGCGGCAAGGGCATCAACGTCTCGCGGGTGGCCGCGGCATCCGATGTGCCCACTCTGGCGCTGCTGCCGCTGGCGGCCGACGACCCGTTCGCGGTCGCGCTCCACGGCACCGGGATCCCCGTCGTCACGGTGCCCGTCGTCGGTCATGCCCGCGCGAACATCACGATCACCGACCCGGAGGGCGAGACCACCAAGGTGAACCTCCGCGGCGCCTCGCTCCGTGACGACGAGCGCGCGGCCGTGGTCGACGCGGTCGTCGAGGCCACGGCGGGCGCGCAGTGGCTCGTGCTGGCGGGATCGCTTCCCCCCGGGGTTCCCGACGACTTCTACGTGGAGGTCATCGACGCCGTTCGGCGGCGCTGGGCTGATGCCGCACCCCGCATCGCCGTCGACACCTCGGGGCCGGCGCTGGCCGCGGTCGTGGCGCACGGTCGGCCCGATCTCATCAAGCCGAACGAGCACGAGCTCGCCGACCTCGCCGGCATCGCCCTGGACCCCGAGGCCGATCTCGTCACCGCCGTGCTGCCGGTCGCCCGGCGACTGGTCCCGGAGCGGGTCGGCGCGGCGCTGGTGACGCTCGGCGGCGACGGTGCGGTGCTCGTCACCGGCGAAGGGGCATGGGCGGGGCGGCCGCCGCGCATCCGCGTGCACTCCACGGTCGGCGCCGGCGACAGCTCGCTGGCGGGCTATCTCATCGCCGACTCCCGCGGCGCCGAACCCGGCGAGCGGCTGCGCAGCTCGATCCGCTACGGCGCCGCCGCCGCCTCCCTGCCGGGCACGCAAGCGCCCCGGCCCTCCGACCTTCCCACCGGCGAGGTGCCGGTGCGGACCATCGACGACTGACCCACCTTCCGACCCTTGGAGGTCATCATGACCGATACCATCACCGCCGACCTCGTCAGCCTCGACGAACCGCTGGGCGACGACAAGCGCGCCGTCATCCAAGCCCTCGCCGCGCGTGTCGCGGCGCAGGGACGCGCGACCGACCCCGACGCCCTCGCGGCCGACGCGTGGGCCCGTGAGCAGAAGGACGAGACCGGGCTTCCCGGCGGCATCGCCATCCCGCACGCCAAGAGCGCCGCGGTGACGCAGGCATCGCTGGCATTCGCCCGGCTGAACCCGGGCGTGCCGTTCGGCGCCCCCGACGGTCCCGCCGATCTGGTGTTCCTCATCGCCGCGCCCGAAGGGGCGGCAGAGGCGCACCTGGCCGTGCTGTCCAAGCTCGCCCGTTCGCTGATGCAGGAGGACTTCACCTCGGCGCTGCGATCCGCCGCCAGCGCGGAGGACGTGGTGCACATCGTGCGTCGTGCGATCGGGGAGGAGGCCGCTGAGGAGCCGACACCGGTCGCCGCGTCTGCAGCAGCGTCGTCGACGGCCGCCCCGGCGACCGCTCCCCAGGCGGAGGGCGCCGTTCCCCCCGCCCCGCAGAACTCCGGTGTCGCGCCCGAGCTCACCGTCGACGGGCGGCCCGCCCGCATCGTCGCGGTCACCGCGTGCGCCACAGGCATCGCCCACACCTTCATGGCGGCCGACGCGCTCAGCGCCGCCGGAAAGAAGACCGGCATCGACCTCGTCGTCGAGCCGCAGGGCTCCAGCGGCTACAAAGCACTGCCCAAGGACGTCATCGACAACGCCGACGCGGTCATCTTCGCGACCGACGTCGACGTGCGCGAGCCGCAGCGGTTCGCCGGCAAGCCCGTGGTGCGCTCCGGCGTGAAGCGCGGCATCGAGCAGCCGGTGCAGATGATCGAAGAGGCCGTCGCCGCGGCGAAGGATCCGAACGCCTCCCGCGTTTCGAGCGCCGCCGCCTCCTCCTCTTCCTCAGACAGCGGCTCCGCCGAGCGCCCCGGCGCCGGCGCCAGCATCCAGCGGTGGCTGCTGACCGGCGTCAGCTACATGATCCCGTTCGTCGCCGGCGGCGGTCTGCTGATGGCCCTCGGGTTCCTCCTCGGCGGGTACGAGGTCAGCAACGACGCGGCGAACGTGATCATCGCCAACTCGCTGTGGGAGCTTCCCGCGGGGGGTCTCGGGCAGTATCTGGGCTCGGTCTTCTTCATGATCGGCAACACGTCGATGAGCTTCCTCGTCGCCGCGCTGGCCGGCTACATCGCCTTCGCGATCGCCGACCGGCCGGGTATCGCGCCGGGTTTCGTCGCCGGTGCGGTGGCGGTGCTCATGAACGCGGGCTTCATCGGCGGTATCGTCGGCGGTCTGCTCGCCGGTGGTGTGGCGTGGTGGCTCGGGCGTCTCGACGCTCCGCGCTGGCTGCGCGGCCTCATGCCGGTGGTGATCATCCCGCTGCTCGGCTCGATCGTGGCATCCGGACTGATGGTGCTGTTCCTCGGCCGGCCGATCGCGTGGCTGATGGAGCAGATGACCAACGGCCTCAACGATCTCGCCGCCACCGGTCTCATCGTGGTGGTGGGCGTCATCGTCGGTCTCATGATGTGCTTCGACCTCGGCGGACCGGTGAACAAGGTGGCGTACGCGTTCGCCGTCGCCGGCCTCGGCACCGCGTCGGCGACGAACACCACGCCGTACCTGATCATGGCCGCCGTGATGTGTGCGGGCATGGTTCCGCCGCTGGCCATGGCGCTGGCGTCGACCGTGCTGGCGCGCAACCTGTTCACCCCGGTCGAGCGGGAGAACGGCAAGGCGGCCTGGCTGCTGGGCGCGTCGTTCATCTCCGAGGGAGCCATTCCGTTCGCGGCGGCCGACCCGCTGCGGGTCATCCCCGCCACGATGGTCGGCGGTGCCGTCACCGGTGCCCTGAGCATGCTCTTCGCGGTGGAGTCGCGGGCCCCGCACGGCGGTATCTTCGTCTTCTTCGCCATCGACCCCATCTGGGGGTTCCTGGTCGCCCTGGCGGCAGGTACCGTCGTGAGTGCGCTCATCGTCGTGGCCCTCAAGAAGTGGGTCGCGCCGAAGGAGTACGCCGAGGCCGAGGCTGCTCCTGCCGCCCGGGTCCCGGCGACCGTTTGACACCCACAAGGAGGACCCCATGGCAGAACGCCAGGCCACGATCGCCAGCAGCTCCGGACTGCACGCCCGCCCCGCGAAGCTCTTCGTGCAGGCGGTGCAGGAGAAGAGCGTCCCGGTCACCATCGCGGTCGAGGGCGGACCGGACCTCAACGCCGGCAGCATCCTGTCGCTCATGGGTCTGGGCGCCTCGCACGGCACCGTCGTGACGCTGAAGGCAGAGGGTGACGGCGCCGAGCAGGCGCTGGACGAGCTCGTCCAGCTGCTGGAGACGGATCTCGACGCGCAGTGATGTCTCACTGACACCGGCTCGCGCCGGACATGCGGATGCCGCGGGGGAGACCCCGCGGCATCCGTCGTCTACGGGCGGTGCGTCAGCCGCCCGTGGCTGTCACAGGTCGGCGGTGCCGCCTGGATCGAGCTCGAGGAACTCGCCGCCACCCTGCTCCGTCGCCCACTGCAGTCGGGCGCGGCCCATCTGCAGACCGATGCGGGAGAGGGTCATGTCGTGCGTGCCGAAGGCGCGGTGCGGCTTCACCGCCAGGACGAAATCCATCGCCTCGCCGATCTTGAGCCACGGCGCACCGACGGGCGCTGCCAGCAGCCGAACGTCGGCGCCCTTCGGCACGGCGTACGAATCGCCCGGGTAGTAGAACTCGTCGTCCACCATCACCCCCACGTTGTCGATGACCGGGATCGACTCGTGGATCACCGCGTGGCGGCCGCCGTGGAAGGTCAGGCGGAACGGCTCGACCGTGACGGTGTCGCCGGGGGAGACGACGGTGATGTCGTAGCCCGGAGCGGCGGCCGCCACCCCCTGCGGGGCCAGGATGGGCGTTCCCGGAGCGTCGGCCAGCAGCCGGTCCAGGTGGTCGGGGGTCCAGTGGTCGGGGTGCTCGTGCGTCAGCACGATCGCGACGAGGTCGCGCACGTCGGTGAGGGGGAGCGTGAAGGAGCCCGGGTCGATGATGAGGGTCTTCCCGTCGCGCTCGAGGCGGAGGCAGGCGTGTTCGTGCTTGGTCACTCGCATGCAGGCAGTCAACCGTGCGACACGCCCGGGGGCAACGGGGCGCGCCTCGATTTGGCCGGGACATTCAGTCCGTGGCATACTTTAACGGTTGTCGAAACGGCCCCATCGTATAGCGGCCTAGTACGCCGCCCTCTCACGGCGGTAACGCGGGTTCGAATCCCGCTGGGGTCACAACACCCAGAACCCCCCGGTCACCGCCGGGGGGTTCTGTCGTCTCCGGCTGCAGGCGACTCCTCCCCGCGCGGGTTTTCCACGGGTGTGCGCACTGGCGGCCGGTGCACGCGCGGAGCATGCTGACGGCATGACGTTGCGAACGGTGGGACGGTACGGCGCGATCGTGCTCTCCGTCGTGGCGCTCGGGGTCGTGCTGGCGCTGGCCGCGGGCGGCGCGGACGGCGCGGCCCGTGTCGTCGCGACCGTCTATGTGGCCGCCTTCGTCGTCTTCACCCTCGTGCGCATGGTGCGCGACGTGCTGCAGGGCCACGTGGGACTGGACATCCTCGCCGTCGTCGCCATGGTGGCGACCCTCGCGGTGGGGGAGTACGTCGCCTCGCTCATCATCGTGCTGATGCTCTCCGGCGGCGAGGCGCTCGAGGAGTTCGCCGCACGTCGCGCGCAGCGGGACCTGACGGCGCTGCTGGACCGGTCGCCGCGGACGGCGCACATCGTCACGGGCGCGGCCGGGACCGATGGCGAGCAACTACGGGACGTCCCGGTCGACGACGTGGAGATCGGCGATCTGCTTGTCGTTCGTCCCTCGGAGGTCGTCCCCGTCGACGGCGTGGTGGTGGGGGATGCCGGCACGTTCGACGAATCCTCGCTCACCGGCGAGAGCCTTCCGGTCACCCGTGCCGACGGCGAGGAGGTGTACTCCGGCGCCGTCAACGGCACGCGGGCGGTGCGGCTGCGGGCCGTGCGGCGCAGCGCCGACAGTCAGTACCAGCAGATCGTGGCGCTCGTGGAGGCGGCGCAGACCTCGCGGGCGCCCATCGTGCGCCTCGCGGACCGGTTCGCCGTGCCGTTCACCGCGGTGTCGCTGGTGCTCGCGGGAACCGCGTGGGCGCTGTCGGGCGACTCGACCCGCTTCGCAGAGGTCCTGGTGCTCGCGACCCCGTGCCCGCTGCTGCTGGCGGCGCCGATCGCGTTCCTCGGCGGGCTGTCGCGCGCCGCGAAGTCCGGGATCATCGTGAAGGGCGGGGCGCAGATCGAACGGCTCGCCCGGGTGCGCTCGGTGTGCTTCGACAAGACCGGCACGCTCACCGCGGGGCGCCCGGAGCTGGTCGACGTGCTCCCGGCGCCGGGATTCACCGCGGACGAGGTGCTGCAGCTGGCCGCTTCGGCGGAGCAGTACTCCTCGCACGTGCTCGCCGAGGGCATCCGCGCCGCCGCCGACGCCCGCGGGCTGGCCCTGCTCCCCGCCCAGGAGGCCAGCGAGGTCGCGACCAACGGCGTGTCCGCGGTGCTGGCGGGTCGCCAGGTCGCCGTGGGCAAGGCCGCGTTCGTGGCCGGCGTCGCCGGGGCGGTGGAGCGCCCGCAGCTGCAACCCGGCCAGGTGGCGGCGTACGTCGCCGTCGACGGCCGGTTCGCCGGCGCCCTGCTGCTCGCCGACGCGGCACGGGAGGAGTCGCGCGACGTCGTGGCGTGGCTGCGCACGCACGGCATCGAGCGCGTGGCGATGCTGACGGGGGACGCCGCGCCGACCGCGGAGGCGATCGCGCACCGGCTGGGGATCGACGAGGTGCACGCCGACCTGCTGCCGCCCGAGAAGGTGCACCTCGTCGCCTCGTTCACCCCGCGTCCGACGATGATGGTCGGCGACGGCATCAACGATGCCCCGGCGCTCGCGGCATCCGACATCGGCGTCGCGATGGGGGCGCGCGGCGCGACGGCGGCGGGGGATGCCGCGGACGTGGTCATCACCGTCGACTCGCTGGCGCGCGTGGCGGAGGCGGTCGTCATCGGCCGCCACACGCTGCGCGTCGCGCTCACCGCCATCTGGATCGGCATCGGCTTGAGCGTCGCACTGATGATCGTCGCGATGACGGGGGTGATCCCCGCCGTCGTCGGTGCACTCGTGCAGGAACTGGTCGACCTCGCGACGATCCTCTACGCCCTCCGCGCCCTGCGCGCCCCCGCCTCCGGCATACCGGCATCCTCCGACGCCCCGACGCCCACCGCCGCCCCGCCCCGCGCACCGTGAGACTGCATCTGGCGGATGAGACCGTGGGTAATGACCGCGGTCTCGTCCGCCAGATGCTGTCTCAGCGCTCAGCGCTCAGCGCTCAGCGCTCAGCGCTCAGCGCTCGGCGCTCGGCGCTCGGCGCTCAGCGCTCAGCGCTCAGCGCTCGGCGGAGGGTGGGGTGGGGGAACGCCGGCGGAGCACAGCGCGACGGATGAGCCACACCGCGACGGCGGCCACCCCGATGACGGCCAGCCACGGCAGCAGGAAGCCCAGCGCGAGCACGAGGCCGTTCAGCGCGGCCACGAGGCCGTTCCACCCCGCCAGCACGCCGTCGGTGAACCCCGCCGGGTCGGCTTCGACGCGCTCGGCGGGGGTCACGATGCTGACCGTCAGCGACGACAGCGAGACCTGGGCGTCGAGGTATTCCAGCTGGCCCCGCAGCGACTCCAGCTCCGCCTGGCGCTCGGCGAGCGCGTCCTCCGCGGCGATCAGATCCGCCAGCGACCCCGACTCGGTCAACAGCGCGGTGAGGCGCTCCACCGACGCCTCGGCGGATGCCACCCGCGCGCGCAGGTCCACCGCCTCGGTCGTGACGTCCTGACGCGACACGCGGGATGCCGTGACCTCGCCGAGCTCGTCGAGGCCCTCCATCGTGGCGGTCAGCTCCGCCGCAGGCACCCGCACCGTGATCCAGGTGTCCGACACGACCGGCAGGTACGGGTCGGAGTACCGTGCGACATCGCCGTACTCGTCGACGTACCCGCCGTCGGACTCCATGACGGAACCGGCGCGGCCCACGCTGAGCGATTCCACGAAGCCGCCGGAGGCCTCGGCCCCGGCGGAGATCGCCGCGAGCGCGTCGGCGGCGGCCCTCGCGCCCGAGCCGACCTCGAGCGTCGCCGAGGCAGTCGCGATCACCTCGCGCCCCTGAGCGGCCTCGCCCGCGGCGCCGGCGGCGTCGTCGCGCGCGACCTCCGCGCTGTCGTCGACCGCACCGGGAGCGGGCATGACCGCATCGCTCTCGGTCGTCGTCGACCAGGCGCCGTCGATCGCCCCGCTGTCCGCGGCCGAGTCGCCCCGCAGCAGACCGGTCACGCCCGGTGCGATCACCGCGGCCACGATCACGACGGCCGCCGCGGCTCCGCCGGCGACCAGCCAGCTTCGCCGGCGCTGCGCGGCCGTGCGTCCGCCTGCGGCGGGGCGAACGCCCGCCTCTACGCGGGGTTCGCCGTGGATCCGCGCGAACAGGTCCTCCTCCATGCGTGCCACCGTCGCGTCATCCAGGGTGGGCAGGCCCGGGGCGGCATCCGTCCCGGGGGGTGTCGTGGGGGTCATGCGCTCTCCGTTCCCAGTTCGGTCCGCAGTCTCATGCGAATGCGGGAGAGACGGTTGCGCACGACGCCGTGACCGACGCCCAGCTGCTGCGCCGCGGCCTGGTAGGCGTGTCCCTCGGCAGCGCAGAGCCGGAAGATCTCCCGGTCGAGCGCCGACATCCCGGCCACCGCGCCGACGATGCGCTCGGCGAGGTCGCGGCCGATCACCAGCTCCGTGACGTCGACCGTGTCCGGAAGCGTCTCGTCGACCGTGCCGGCGGCACGCTCGCGGTCGCGACGCAGTCGTCGCACGCGGTTCGCGCACTGGAAGCGGCAGATCGTCACGAGCCACGGCAGCAGCGAGTCGCCGGCCAGCTGCAGCTCGGGGAGCTTGCGCCAGGCCGTGAGGAAGGTCTCCTGCGTGACGTCTTCGGCGTCGGCCACACTGCCCACCAGGCCGTGCGCGAGCCAGTACACCGGCCGCACATAGGCGCGGTAGAGCGCGCGGAACGCCTCTTCCGACCCCCCCTGCGGCGGCGGCCACCAGCGCCGCGTCGTCGCGTTCGTCGCCCATGCGCACCCTCTCGTCTCTCACCGGTTCAGTGTCGGCCGTGCGCCGATCGTCTCAGATGGGGGATGCCGGATGCGACACGGCTGTATCCTTGTGCGAACGAGAGGGAGTATCCCGTCCTCGCGCCTCCGTCATCACGGGCCCCGATCGAGTGGCCCCGGGTGCGCGCCGCATTCTGCGGGGGAGAGACTTTCGGCATCCACCGCACCCTCCGAAAGGCTTCCATGGGCTTCGAGATCCCCCTTTGGTTCGAGATCAGCGCGTTCGTCGTGCTGCTCACGATCCTCATCGCCGATCTGCTGCTGATCATCAAGCGGCCGCACATCCCCTCGACGAAGGAGTCCACCCTCTGGGTCGTCTTCTACGTCGCGCTGGCGATCGTGTTCGCATTCATCCTGTTCGGCGTCACGGGAAGCCCCGATGTCACCGGGCAGTTCGTCGCCGGCTGGCTGACCGAGTACAGCCTGTCGATCGACAACCTCTTCGTCTTCGTGCTGATCATGGGTCAGTTCGCCGTCCCGCGGCAGTACCAGCAGAAGGTGCTGATGGTCGGCATCATCATCGCGCTGGTGCTGCGCGGCATCTTCATCCTGCTCGGTGCGGTGATCATCGAGCAGTTCCTGCCGATCTTCTACCTGTTCGGCGCGTTCCTCATCTACACCGCGTGGAAGCAGGCCTTCCCGGGCGGCGACCACGATGACGAGGAGAAGAAGGAGAGCTTCGTCGTGCGGCTGGTCCGCCGGCGCGTGGCCATCAGCGACGAGTACGACGGCGCCAAGGTGCGCACGGTCGTGGACGGCAAGCGCATCTTCACGCCCATGATCATCGTCTTCGTCGCGATCGGAATGACCGACCTGCTCTTCGCGCTGGACTCGATCCCCGCGATCTTCGGCATCACGCAGGACCCGTTCATCGTCTTCACCGCGAACATCTTCGCCCTCATGGGCCTGCGCCAGCTGTACTTCCTGCT
Organism: Microbacterium sp. zg-Y1090; assembly: GCF_030246945.1. NCBI lineage: Bacteria > Bacillati > Actinomycetota > Actinomycetes > Micrococcales > Microbacteriaceae > Microbacterium > Microbacterium wangruii. The sequence continues at coordinate 1,867,572 of NZ_CP126742.1, read as the reverse complement.
GGGCGGCCTGCTCGACCGCTTGAAGTACCTGCACTACGGCATCGCGTTCATCCTCGCCTTCATCGGGGTCAAGCTCATCTTCCACGCGATGCACGAGAACGAGCTCCCGTTCATCAACGGCGGTGAGCACATCGAGTGGGTGCCCGACATCTCCACCTGGATGTCGCTGGGCGTCATCGTCGCCTCGATGACCGTCGCCACCGTCGCGAGCCTCATCGCGTCGTCGCGGGAGCGCAAGGCGGAGACCCCCGTCGACGCCGCCGCCGCCGTGGCGGCCGAGCACCGCACGCCGCCGACGGTCGAGGAGCCGGCGGAACCGGCCGACCCGACGACCGACGAGCGCACGGAGCGCACGGAGCGCTGACACATGACGCGGCGAGCGATCCGCACGGTGCTAATGTGGCCCCGTGCGGATCGCTCGCCTTCTCCTTAGCGGCCGCGACGAGGCCTCGTCCTGAGCCCTTCCTCGTCGCGGAGTCCATGGTGGGCTTGATCCGCTTCGCAAGGAGAGCAGCGCAGTCATGAGCACAGCCGCCCCGTCGATCCCCGACACCCCCCGCACCCTGGCCGAGAAGGTGTGGGACGACCACGTCGTGGTCAAAGGCGAGGACGGTCGACCCGACCTCATCTACATCGACCTGCACCTGGTGCACGAGGTGACGAGCCCGCAGGCCTTCGACGGTCTGCGCGCCGAGGGGCGCCCGGTGCGCCGCCTCGACCTCACCATCGCCACCGAGGACCACAACACCCCGACGCTCGACATCGACAAGCCGATCGCCGACCTCACCAGCCGCACCCAGATCGAGACCCTGCGGCGCAACGCCGCCGAGTTCGGGGTGCGACTGCATCCGCTCGGCGACAAGGAGCAGGGGATCGTGCACGTGGTGGGTCCCCAGCTCGGGCTGACCATGCCGGGCATCACCGTCGTCTGCGGCGACTCGCACACGTCGACCCACGGCGCGTTCGGCGCGATGGCGTTCGGCATCGGCACCAGCGAGGTGGAGCACGTGCTGGCCACCCAGACGCTGCCGCTGAAGCCGTTCAAGACCATGGCGATCACCGTGGAGGGCGAGCTCAAGCCCGGCGTCACGGCGAAGGACATCATCCTCGCCGTCATCGCCAAGATCGGCACCAACGGGGGACAGGGCTACGTGCTCGAGTTCCGCGGCAGCGCGATCCGCTCCCTCTCCATGGAGGGCCGCATGACGATCTGCAACATGTCGATCGAGGCGGGCGCCCGCGCCGGCATGGTCGCTCCCGACGAGACGACGTTCGCCTACCTGAAGGGCCGGCAGCACGCTCCGACCGGCCAGGACTGGGAGGATGCGGTCGCCTACTGGCGCACGCTCCCGAGCGACGAGGGCGCCGTCTACGACGCCGAGGTCTTCCTCGACGCCGATGCCCTCGAGCCGTTCGTGACCTGGGGCACCAACCCTGGTCAGGGCGTGTCGCTCAGTGACGTCGTTCCGGCGCCCGAGGACTTCCCGGACCCGAACGAGCAGGCCGCCGCGCGCCGTGCGCTGGAGTACATGGACCTCGTCCCCGGCACTCCGCTCAAGGAGGTGCCGGTGGATGCCGTCTTCATGGGCTCCTGCACCAACAGCCGCATCGAGGATCTGCGCGCGTTCGCCTCGGTCGTGCAGGGCCGGACGAAGGCCGAGGGAGTGCGCGTCATGGTCGTCCCCGGGTCCGCACGGGTGCGGCTCGAAGCGGAGGCCGAGGGACTGCACCAGATCTTCCTCGATTTCGGCGCCGAGTGGCGCTTCGCCGGCTGCTCGATGTGCCTGGGCATGAACCCCGACCAGCTGGCTCCGGGCGAGCGCTGCGCCTCGACCAGCAACCGCAACTTCGAGGGACGGCAGGGCAAGGGCGGACGCACCCACCTGGTGTCGCCCCTGGTGGCCGCGGCCACCGCCGTGCTGGGTCGCCTCGCGAGCCCCAGCGATCTGCCGGCGTTCGAGTCAGTGGAGGTCTGACATGGAGAAGTTCACCACCCACACCGGTATCGTCGCCCCGCTGACGCGCTCCGCCGTCGACACCGACCAGATCATCCCCGCGGTCTACCTCAAGCGGGTCACGAAGACCGGCTTCGAGGATGCGCTGTTCTCCAGCTGGCGGCAGGACCCCGACTTCGTGCTCAACCAGCCCGCGTACCGCAGCGCATCGATCCTCGTCGCCGGGCCCGACTTCGGCACCGGTTCGAGTCGCGAGCACGCCGTCTGGGCGCTGCGCGACTACGGGTTCCGCGTCGTGCTCAGCCCGCGGTTCGCCGACATCTTCCGCGGCAACGCGGGCAAGCAGGGACTGGTGACGGGCGTCATCGACGAGGCGGGCATCGAGGCGATCTGGGCGGTCGCCCAGGCGCAGCCCGGAGCGACCATGACCGTCGATCTCACGGCGCGAACGGCCACCATCGGTGACCTGGAGCTCGCGTTCGACATCGATGATTACACTAGATGGCGCCTGCTCGAAGGTCTGGATGACATCGGGCTGACGCTGCGCGACGAAGAAGCCATCGCACAGTTCGAAGCCCGCCGCGAGGCGTGGCGCCCACGGACCCTTCCGGTCCGGTAGCTACCAAGTGAGGTCCACCGCATGAAGTCACTCCGCAGCGAGAACCGGTCGGCGACAGAGGAGTCGGAAGGACAGTTGCAGGCAGTGACCGGCGATACGATCGCCATCCGCGGGGGACGCGCGCTGGTGGGACGCGTCGACGTGACCGGGGCGAAGAACCTCGCCACGAAGGCGATGGTCGCCGCCCTGCTCGGGGAGAGCGTCAGCGTCCTGCGCGACGTGCCGGACATCAGCGATGTGCAGGTCGTGCGCTCGCTCCTCGAGGTGCACGGGGTGCGCGTCGAGGACGGCGAAGAGGCGGGCAGTCTCGTTCTCGACCCGAGTGCGGCGAAGTCCGCGCACTTCGAGGAGATCGACGCGCACGCCGGGTCCTCGCGCATCCCGATCCTCTTCTGCGGGCCGCTGCTGCACCTGCTGGGGCAGGCGTTCATCCCGGACCTCGGCGGATGCCGTATCGGCGACCGTCCCATCAACTTCCACCTCGACGCGCTGCGCCGCTTCGGCGCAGTCGTGGAGAAGCTGCCCAGCGGCATCCGCCTGTCCGCTCCGGACGGACTGCACGGAGCCGACATCGAGCTGCCGTACCCGAGCGTGGGCGCGACCGAGCAGGTGCTGCTGACGGCTGTGCGTGCGAAGGGGACCACCGAGCTGCGCAACGCCGCCATCGAGCCCGAGATCATGGACCTCATCGGCGTACTGCAGAAGATGGGCGCCATCATCTCGTACGAGCCCAACCGGGTCATCTTCATCGAGGGCGTCGACACGCTCACCGGCTACGACCACCGCTGCATCTTCGACCGCAACGAGGCCGCATCGTGGGCGGCGGCCGCCCTGGCCACCGACGGCGACATCTTCGTCGGCGGCGCCCGGCAGCAGGACATGCTGACGTTCCTCAACATCTTCCGCAAGGCCGGCGGCGCGTTCGACATCGGCGAGGAGGGCATCCGCTTCTACCGCGGTGGACCCCTCAAGCCCGTCGTGGTCGAGACCGACGTGCACCCCGGCTTCATGACCGACTGGCAGCAGCCGCTCATCGTGGCGCTCACCCAGGCCGAGGGCACTTCGGTCGTGCACGAGACGGTGTACGAGAACCGGTTCGGGTTCACCGACGCCCTGGTGAAGATGGGCGCCGACATCGTCGTGCACCCCGAGGGGCTGGAAGGCGAGTACCGTCGCGTGCCGCGCCGGGCGCTGGAGCAGGCCGCGGTCATCACCGGTCCGACGCCCCTGCACGGCGCCGAGATCGTGGTGCCCGATCTGCGTGGGGGCTACAGCCACGTCATCGCCGCCCTGACCGCCTCGGGGGAGTCGATCGTGCACAACGTCGGGATCATCCGGCGCGGCTACGAGAACCTCTTCGACAAGCTGCGCGCGCTGGGCGCCGACTTCGACGTCATCGGATGACCGTGGCCCGTACACGTCGCGCATCGCCGGAGAAGACGCGTCCCAGCGTCTTCTGGCCGCTCGCGGGCGTCGTCGTGCCCATCGCGGGGCTGATGGCGCGCATCGAGATCGAGGGAGGCGAGAACCTCCCGATGGAAGGCGCCTACGTCCTCGCCCCGAACCACTACAGCGAGTTCGACCCGGTCGTCGTGGCCGTCGCGACCTGGCGACTGGGCCGCGCGCCGCGCTTCATGGTGAAGGAAGGACTCTTCCGCGTCCCGGTGCTGGGCTGGGCGCTGCGCGCGACCGGTATGGTCCCGGTCTCGCGAGCAGGCTCCGCCAGCACCGCCAAGCAGACGATCGAGACGGCCGAGCGGCTCATCTCCGAGGGCAACGGCGTGATCGTGTACCCGGAGGGGTCGCTCACGCGAGACCCCGACCTGTGGCCCATGCGCGGCAAGACCGGCGCAGTGCGGGTGGCCCTGGCCGGTGGGCTCCCCGTGATCCCGATGGCCACCTGGGGCGTGCAGCGCATCCTGCCGCGGTACGGCAAGCTGAGCCTCTGGCCGCCGCGCAAGCGCGTGCGCATCCTGGTCGGCCCGCCCGTCGACCTCAGCGCCTACGCCGGGCGTGCGACTCAGCACACCGCCCTCGTCGAGGCGACCGACGTCGTGATGTCCGACATCGCCGAGCTCCAGGGGCGCCTGCGCGGGGAGACCCCGCCCGCCGAACGGTGGGATCCGGCGATCCACGGGCAGAAGGAGACAGGTCGCCTTGAGTCGTAGAACGGATGCCGCGCCGCGCGTCGCGGTCATCGGCGCCGGCAGCTGGGGCACCACTTTCGGCAAGATCCTCGCCGACGGCGGCGCCCACGTCGTGATGTGGGCGCGCCGGCCCGAGCTTGCGCATGAGATCGATGAGGCCAAGCGCAACAGCCAGTACCTCCCCGGCATCAACCTGCCCCGCAGCATGTCGGCCACGCACCACCTCGCCGAGGCGCTGGACGGGGCGACGCAGGTCTACCTGTCGATCCCGAGCCAGACGGCGCGCGCGAACCTCAAGGCGCTGCGCCCGCTCGTCGCGGGCACCGACGTGCCGATCGTTTCGCTGATGAAGGGCGTCGAGAAGCGCACGGGCCTGCGGATGAGCCAGGTGATCGAGCAGGAGCTGCGCTGCGACCCGATGCGCATCGCTGTGGCATCCGGCCCCAACCTCGCCCTCGAGATCGCCCGTGAGCAGCCCACGGCCGCCGTCATCTCCTCCATCAGCCGGGAGACCGCCGACGCGGTGGCCCGCCGTGCCCGCAACCGCTATTTCCGCACGTTCGTGAACACCGATGTCATCGGCACCGAGTTCGGCGGCGTGCTGAAGAACCTCATCGCCGTGGCGATCGGCATCGTCGACGGCGTGGGGTACGGCGAGAACACGAAGGCGTCGATCATCACGCGCGGACTGGTCGAGATGACCGACTTCGCGGTGGCGCAGGGGGCGCAGCCCGAGACGCTGCAGGGACTGGCGGGGCTCGGCGACCTCATCGCCACGTGCCAGTCGCCGCTGAGCCGCAACAACACCGCCGGGCGACTGCTCGGCCAGGGGTACAGCTTCCAGGACGTGGTCAGGCAGATGGATCAGACGGCCGAGGGTCTCGGCTCGGTCGCGCCGGTCCTGCAGCTGGCCCGCGAGGCGGGCATCCCGATGCCCATCGTGGAACAGGTGAAGATGGTGCTCGACGGCACGATGCAGCCGCGCGACATCGCCCCCCACCTCACCACCGACGACGATCAGCCCCAGGGCGAGAGGACGCAGCATGGACAAGCCGGCAGTGGCGGTGCTTTTTGGAGGTCGCTCCAGCGAGCACTCGATCAGCTGCGCAACGGCGGGAGGAGTGCTGCGGGCGATTGACCGCGACCGCTTCCGGGTCATTCCGATCGGGATCACGCACGACGGCGCGTTCGTGCTCGAGCACGACGACCCCGACCGCTTCACCCTGACCCACGGCGCCCTGCCCGTGGTCGCCGACAACGGCACCCGCATCCGGTGGCCGGATTCCACGCTGTCCCGCGAGCTGCGGGTGGTGCGCCCGGACGGCACCGAGGAGAGCCTCGGCGACGTCGATGTGGTGTTCCCGATCCTGCACGGCCGCTTCGGCGAGGACGGCACGATCCAGGGGATGCTGGAGCTGCTGGGCCTTCCCTACGTCGGCGGGGGCGTGCTGATGTCCGCGATCGGCATGGACAAGCACGTCACCAAGAGCGTGCTGCAGGCTGCCGGGGTTCCGGTCGTTCCCTGGCGTCACCTGAGCCGCGTCGAGTACGACCGTGACCGTTCCCGGTGGATGCCTCAGGTGCGCTCGCTGGGGCTTCCCGTGTTCGTCAAGCCCAACCGCGCCGGCTCCAGCGTCGGAGTGTCGAAGGTGGAGAGCTGGGACGAGCTCGACACAGCCCTCGAGGTGGCGTTCGCGGAGGATTCCACCGCCCTGATCGAGCAGGCGGTGGTGGGCCGCGAGGTCGAATGCGGCGTGCTGCCCGGGCGCGACGGTGGCCCCGTGCGGGTGAGCGTGCCCGGTGAGATCGTCGTCACCGGTCGCGCGTTCTACGACTTCGAGGCGAAGTACCTCGACGCCGCGGGTGTCGACCTGGTCTGCCCGGCAGAGCTCTACGAGGGCGAGCTCGCCGAGATGCAGCGCGTGGCGGCGCGCGCGTTCGAGGCGCTGGGCGGGGAAGGGCTCGCGCGGGTGGACTTCTTCTACACCGGCACCGAGTTCTTCGTGAACGAGGTGAACACCATGCCCGGGTTCACGCCGATCTCGATGTTCCCACGCTGCTGGATCGCGTCGGGCATGACCTATCCCGAGCTGATCACCGAGCTGATCGAACTGGCGGGCGACCGGGTCAGCTGAGCAGCTCGGCCGTCTCGGTGCACTGCCGCTCACGCGGGAGCGTGTCGACGATGTACGGGGCGAACCGCGAGAGCACTTCGTTCGGCGAGACCTGCTCGTTGTCGACGAACACCTCCACCGCGGGAGTGCGGCCGTACGTCGTGATGCGGTAGCGCGGCGCCTGCGACTCGTCGACGATCCAGTCCACGCCGCCGATGGTGATGCAGCGGGCCTCGGTGGGTCCCGGCGGCGTGACGCCGCAGGTGAGGATGACAGCCGTCGGATCGCCCCACGCGGCGGTCGCCTGCGCGTCGGTCCAGCGCCGGTCGGCGCCGTCGACGGTGGAGGGAAGCCGCACGGTCACCTCCGCGCACAGCGGGTCGTTCGCGTCGGGGGCTGCGGTGAGCGACACGGACGAGGTGCCGCAGCCGGTGAGGAGGAGAAGCCCCAGGACGGCCGTGAGCGCGGCGGAAGGGCGGAGGCGGGACACCCCTCCAGCGTAATCGAGCGCGCGTGCGGGCCCGGCCTCGGGTCACGCCGCCGGAGCGTCCCGTACGGTGGACGGGTGAGCAGTGCACCAGGCGGAACCGTCGGAGACGTGGGGGAGAGCGTGGTGCTGCAGGCGCTGCTGAAGGTGCTCGCCGGCTCGTCGGCGGCAGTCATCGGCCCCGGCGATGATGCCGCGGTGCTCGCCGTTCCCGGCGGCCGCGCGGTCGTGACCACCGACACGCTCGTGCAGGGGCCGGACTTCCGTCTGGCGTGGTCGGGAGGTGTCGATCTCGGCTTCAAGGCGGCCGCAGTGAACCTCGCCGACGTCGCGGCGATGGGCGCGCGCCCGACCGCGCTGTTCGTCGCCCTGGCGATGCCCGCAGACACCACCGTCGACTTCGTGACCGACCTCGCCGCGGGTCTGCGCGAAGCGTGCGACGCGCTCGCGCCCGGGTGCGCCGTCGAGGGCGGCGACCTCACCATCTCGGACACCCTCACCATCGCCGTCACCGCCGTCGGCGTGCTCGACGGGGTGGAGCCGGTGCGCCGGGGCGGCGCCCGCCCGGGCGATGTCGTCGCCCTCGCCGGCCATGCAGGCCTGGCCGCGGCGGGTCTGGCACTGCTCTTCTCCCGCTTCCGCGGCGACGCGGGCGCTGCGCTGCCGGTGGACAGAAGCGCGCTCACGGCGGGGGAACTCCTCGCCCTCGACGCGCAGCTGCGCCCGCACCCGCCGATCGCGCTCGGCCCGCAGGCCGCCGCCGCGGGTGCGACGGCGATGATGGACGTCTCCGACGGACTGGCTCTGGACGCGCGGCGGCTGGCCGCGGCATCCGGGGTCACCCTGGTGCTGTCATCCGCCGCGCTCGGCCCGGATCCCGTCGCAGCGCTGGAGGGCGGCGAAGACCATGCGCTGTTGGCGACCTTCCCGCCCGGGGCGCCCCTTCCCGACGGCTTCCGCGTCATCGGCGGTGTCGTGCAGGCGGGCGCGGCGGCGGTGCAGCTCGACGGTGCGCCGTACGACGCGCCCGGCGGGTGGGACCCCTATCGCGACTGGGATCGTCAGGCGGGCTGAGTCAGGCGGTGGTCGCCCACCACAGCGTGGTGTCGCCGTAGCGCTTGTCCCGTGTGGCGACGAGCCCGTCGGGGAGCGTGGGCTGCGGTGAGCGGCGCGCCCGCTCCACCACGACGGTCGCGTCGGGGGCCAGCAGCGGAACCAGCAGGGCGAGGGTCTGCGTGAGCTCCGCCTCGCCCACGTCGTACGGCGGGTCGAGGAACACCAGGTCGAAGGGCACGCCGCCGGTGCGCAGGAACGCGTCGGCCGAGGAGCGGTGCACCCGCCAGGCGGCAGACGACGCGCGCACGGCCTTCGCCACCGCGACGGCGTTGCGCTGGGCGGTCGCCGCCGCGCGCGGCGACTTCTCGACGAGGTCCACCGAGCCCGCGCCGCGACTGAGCGCCTCCAGTCCCAGCGCCCCGGAACCGGCGTACAGGTCCAGCACACGGGCATCGCGCACGAGATCGGCGGCTTCGAGCGAGCTGAACAGCGCCTCGCGCACGCGGTCGCTGGTCGGGCGGGTGCCCGCGTCGGGGACCACGAGCGTCAGCGAGCCGGCGGCACCGGCGATGATGCGAGTCACACGCTCACGCTACCGTCGTCGACGACTCATCCCGCAGTCGGGGTTCGGTGCGCAGATGAGGGCGCAGGCCGGACTTGTCGGCGTAGAAGGCGCGAATGCGGTCCATGTCGGCGCGGACGTCGCCGGTGAGCTCCACCGTGATGCCGAGACCCGCGGTCATGGTGGTGCGGTCGACGTAGCCGAGGGTCACCGGCAGGCCGGCTTCGCGGGCGATCCGGTAGAACCCGGACTTCCAGTGGTTTCCTGCCCCGCGCGTGCCCTCCGGAGTGACGACGAGGCCGAAGACCTCGCCCGCCTGCACGCGCGCGACGACGTCCGCGACGAGGCCGGCGGGGTTGTCGCGGTCGACGGGGATGCCGCCGAGCCGGCGCATGATCGGACCGCGCCAGCCGCGGAACAGGCTGTCTTTGCCCAGCCAGCGCACCGGGATGCCCAGGCGCCACGCGATGGCGAGCATGATGACGAAGTCCCAGTTGGAGGTGTGCGGGGCGCCGATGAGCACGCCGGGACGCTCCGGCGCCGGTGCGGTGTCCAGGCGCCAACGGCTGAGGGCCCAGTAGATGCGGGCGAGTGTGCGTCGGGTCACCGTTCCACGATACGGCGGCGCCGCCTCCACGAACGCCGGGCGTGTCCGCCGTGCCGCCTAGAATCTCCCTCATGGTGTCGCTCGAGACGCGTCTGCGCGCCGCGGTCGGCGACAAGACCGCTGGTGCGCTCGAGCGCGCGTTCGGGATGCAGACCGTCGGCGACCTGCTGGTCCACTACCCGCGCCGCTACGCCAAGCGCGGCGAGCTGACCCCGATCGACTCGCTGCCGCTGGGGGAGCAGGTCACGATCGTCGCCGAGGTGCGCTCCGCCACCGAGCGGCGCATGCGCAACCGCCGAGGCTCGATCCTCGAGGTGGTCATCAGCGACGGCCAGGGCGCCCTGACCCTGACGTTCTTCAACCAGGCCTGGCGTCTGAACGAGCTCACCCCGGGGCGCCGGGGGATCTTCTCCGGCAAGGTGGGCATCTACCGGGGTGCGCAGCAGTTCGCCCACCCCGACTACCAGCTGTTCGAGGACGAAGCGGTCGCCCGCGTGACCGCGCAGACCCGCTCGACCGAGCCGGTGCCCATCTACCCCGCGACGGGCACCGTTGCGAGCTGGCAGGTGAAGAAGACCGTCGACACCGTGCTCGACATGCTCGACGAGGTGCCCGACCCGCTTCCGGAGGAGTTCCGGATCGCCCGCGACCTGCTCGACGCCCGCACCGCGCTGGAGCGCATCCACTGCCCGGAGACCTTCGAGCAGATCGGCCAGGCCCAGGAGACGCTGCGCACCCATGAGGCGTTCGTGCTGCAGGCGGCCCTCCTGCAGCAGCGCGCAGAGGTGCGGGCGCTGGCGGCGACATCGCGCCCCGCCGCCGCCGACGGCCTGCTGGCGCAGTTCGACGCCGCGCTCCCGTTCGCGCTGACGGACGACCAGGTGACGGTGGGGGAGCGCGTCGCCGCCGACCTCGAAGGCGCGTGGCCGATGAACCGGCTGGTGCAGGGCGAAGTGGGCTCGGGCAAGACCCTGGTGGCGCTGCGGGCCATGCTGCAGGTCGCCGAGACCGGCGGTCAGGCCGCCCTCATCGCACCCACCGAGGTGCTCGCGGCGCAGCACCTGCGTTCCATCGCACGCATGCTCGGACCCCGCCTGGCGCCGGAGCTGATGCCCACGCTCCTCACCGGCCAGATGCCCGCCGCCGAGCGCCGCAAGGCCGCGCTGCGCGCCGCGTCCGGTCAGGCGCGCATCATCGTGGGCACGCACGCGCTGCTGAGCGCATCGACCACCTTCGCCGACCTCGGACTCGTCGTCGTCGATGAGCAGCACCGCTTCGGCGTGGAGCAGCGCGAGACGCTGCGGGCCAAGGGCACGGCGCCGCACGTGCTCGTGCTCACCGCAACCCCGATCCCGCGCACGGTGGCCATGACCGTCTTCGGCGACCTCGACGTCTCCACGATCCGCACCATGCCGGCCGGTCGCGCCGGCGTCTCCACTTTCGTCGCACCGCTGGCGGAGAAGCCCGGCTGGTTCGCCAGGGTCTGGGAGCGCATCGCCGAGGAAGTCGCGCTCGGGCGTCAGGCGTTCGTCGTGTGCGCCGCCATCGACGCGGAGGCCGCCGTCAAGGACGACACCGCCGACGAGCCCGTGGCGGAGGCCGACGGCGCACCCGAGCGCACCCGGTGGGGAGTCGTGCAGGTGCAGGAGCTGCTGGCCGGGCATCCCGCTTTCGCGGACCTGCGGGTGTCGATCCTGCACGGGCGCATGCCGGGAGACGAGAAGGACGCCGTCATGCAGGCCTTCGCGCGCGGCGAGATCGACGTGCTGGTGGCCACGACGGTCATCGAGGTGGGGGTGGACGTGCCCAACGCCTCGACGATGGTGATCCTCGAAGCCGATCGGTTCGGCGTCTCGCAGCTGCATCAGCTGCGCGGGCGCGTCGGCCGAGGCGGGGTGCCGGGCCTGTGCCTGCTCGTGACCGAGGCGCCTGCCGGCACTCCGGCGCGTGAGCGTGTGGAGGCCGTGGCCGCGACGACCGACGGATTCGAACTCGCCGAGGTCGACCTCGAGCTGCGCGGCGAGGGCGATGTGCTGGGCGACCTGCAGTCGGGGGCGCGCTCGTCGCTGCGCCTGCTGCGCGTGGTGACCGACGCCGACCTCATCGCGGTCGCCCGCCAGGAGGCCGAGAAGGTGCTGTCGGCGGATCCCCAGCTCCAGGCGCACCCCGGCCTGGCCGCCGCGATCGAGCGCCGTCTGGGGCAGCAGGAGCGCGCGGCCCTCGCCAAGAGCTGACCGGCGTACGGAGCGGCTTCCGAGCGGCGATACGCTGGATCCATGAACCCTCGGATCGCCGTTGTTCCCGGTTCCTTCGACCCTCCCACCCTCGGTCACCTCGACGTGATCCGGCGAGCCGCCGCGCTGTACGACCAACTGCACGTGCTCGTGGTGCACAACCCGGGCAAAGAAGCCATGCTCCCCATCGCGCAGCGCCTCAGCCTGCTTGAGCAGTCCATCGCCGAGGCCGAGATTCCCGGCGACGTCGTGGTGGCCAGCTGGAGCATGGGACTGCTCGTGGACTATGCGACCGATGTGGGCGCCGGAGTGCTGGTGAAGGGCATCCGCTCGCAGGTCGACGTCGCCTACGAGACGCCGATGGCCATCGTGAACCGCCACCTGGCGCGGATCGAGACCGTCTTCCTCCTGCCCGACCCGGCGCACGCCCTCGTCTCCAGCTCGCTGGTGCGCCAGGTGGCCGCGCTCGGCGGAGACGTGGCCCCCTTCGTCCCCGGACCGGTCGCGCGGTTCCTCGACACGGGGGCCCGCGACATCTGACCGGTCGCGCCTGCCGCCCGTCACGCGGGTACGATTGACGACCGTGGTGAAAAAGCATGTGAGCGGCCCCTTCGTGTTCCCCGCGCGCGACATCGTGCGCCGACCGGGGGAGATGCGCGAGTTCGTCGTCGATGCACCCGCACCGCAGCGATGGGGCGAGTCCCTCGTCGCCGTCGAGAAGGGCGAGAACGTCCACCTGGACGTGCGCCTGGAGTCCGTCCACGAGGGCATCCTCGTCACCGGCACAGCCGACACCACCTATCGCGGCGTGTGCGGCCGGTGCCTCCGAGACATCGCTCAGCCGGTCGAAGTCGAGTTTCAGGAGCTCTTCGGTTATCCTGGGGAGGAAGCGATTGATTTCGAGCTCCAGGGCGACGATGTCGACACGGAGGATCTGATCAGGGACGCAATCGTCCTGTCGCTTCCGTTCCAGCCGGTGTGTCAGCCGGACTGCCCCGGGCTCGACCCGATCACGGGTGAGAGGCTGACTGCGGAAGCGTCGCATGAGCCTCGCGAACCCGTCGATCCGCGCTGGGCCGCCCTGAGGACCTTTACCCACGACGACGCGGCGGATGACCGCGGCGCCGAGACCACAGAAGAGAGCTAGCCATGGCAGGCAACCCCCCGAAGCGCAAGGTTTCGCGTTCCAACACCCGCTCGCGCCGTGCGCAGTGGAAGGCCGAGGCCCCCGCGCTGGTCAAGACCATCGAGAACGGCAAGGTCGTCTACAGCCGTCCCCACCAGGCCAAGGTCGTCACCGACTCGCAGGGCACCGAGCTGTTCCTGGAGTACAAGGGCCGCAAGGTCGCCGACGTCTGATCCGCGATCGGCGGATGACGTGACGGACGTCACCAGCGAGCGGGCAACGCTCGTCGACAAGCTCGGGGTCGAGATCGACCCCGAGCTTCTGTCGCTTGCACTGACCCACCGCTCGTACGCGTACGAGGCCGGCGGCATCCCGCACAACGAGCGCCTCGAGTTCCTGGGCGACTCCGTGCTGGGACAGGCCGTCACCGTGCGGCTGTTCACCGCGCACCCCGAGCTCGACGAGGGATCCCTCGCCAAGCGGCGGGCGAGCGTGGTGTCGACGGTGGCTCTGGCGGAAGTCGCCCGCGGCATCGGCCTCGGCGATCATCTCCTGCTGGGCCGGGGCGAGCAGCAGACCGGCGGTCGCGACAAGGACTCGATCCTCGCCGACACCATGGAAGCCGTGATCGGCGCCACCTACATCTCCGCCGGACCCGAAGCGGCGACGGACCTCGTGCTGCGCCTGGTCGAGCCGCTGCTGCAGGACCCCGATCGCTACGGCGCCGCGATGGATCCGAAGACCAGTCTTCAGGAGCTCGCCGCGCGCAACTCCTTCGATCCGCCGGTGTACGCCATCGAGGCGTCCGGTCCCGATCACGACCGCGTCTTCACGGCGACCGTCACCGTGGGAGACCTCAGCGCGACCGGGTCCGGCACCAGCAAGAAGCAGGCGGAGATGGCGGCCGCGCTCACGGCGTGGCGCGAGCTCAGCGCCCGTGCCTGAGCTTCCAGAAGTCGAGGTGGTCCGCGCGGGCCTGGCTCCCGCGGTGACCGGTGCACGGATCACCGGGGTCACCGTCGCCGACGACCGTGCACTCACCCGCCACCGCGGCGATGCCGCCTCGTTCGAAGCCGCCCTGCTCGGACGCCGCATCGTCACGGCGGCCCGTCGGGGCAAGTTCCTCTGGCTTCCGCTAGAGGGTGATGCCGATGCGATGATCGCCCATCTCGGCATGAGCGGGCAGCTGCTGCTGCGCGAACCCGGCGCGCCCCACGAACGGCACGAGCGCATCCGTCTCGATATCGCCCACCCCACGCACGGCGACCTGGCCGTGGTCTTGGCCGACCAGCGCACGTTCGGATCCCTCGCCGTCGACCCGCTGATCCCCACCCCGGACGGCGCGCCCGGCGGGTGGGGGACGGATGCCGCCAAGGTGCCGACCCAGGTGGCGCACATCGCGCGCGATCCACTGGACCCGGCTTTCGACGACGCGGCGCTGCGACGCACGCTCGCCCGCAAGGCGTCTGCGGTCAAACGGGTGCTGCTGGACCAGACCGTGCTCAGCGGCGTCGGCAACATCTACGCCGACGAGGCACTGTGGGCGGCGCGGGTGCACCCCGAGACGCCCGCGACGGCGCTGTCATCGCGCACGGCGAACCGCCTGCTGCACGAGATCCGTTTCGTGCTCGAGAAGGCGCTGGCCGAGGGGGGCACGAGCTTCGACGCCCAGTACGTCAACGTCAACGGCCAGGCGGGGTACTTCGCGCACTCGCTCAACGCCTACGGTCGCACGGGGCAGCCGTGCCCGCGGTGCGGTGCGGCGATCGTGCGGGTGTCGTTCACCAACCGCTCGAGCCACTTCTGCCCGCGCTGCCAGAAGCCGCCGCGGCCGCGGAGCTGAGTCCGCGGCCGCGGGGCGGCATCACTCCTGCAGCGTCTTCTTCCAGGCGCCTTCGTAGGAGATCGGCACGAAGCCGATCGCCTCGTTGATGTCGAGCATCGGACGGTTCTCCTCGGCGTTGTAGGTCATCACCCGCGGGGACCGCGGGTGGAGACCCCGCCACGACAGCAGCCCTGCGCACTTCACGAGCATGCCGAGCCGGTGCCCCCGGTGCTCCTTCAGCACGAGGGTGTCCTCCTGATGCGACGCGGCGGTGGGGTCCTGACCGATGACCAGTTCGTTGAACGCGCACAGCTCGCCGGTCGCGATGTGCTGCGCGGCGGTCACCTGCAGGGCGCGGCCGCCGTCGAGGTAGCGACGGTCGTGGCGCTCCACGCGCGCGGCATCCCACGTCTCCTCATCGAACTCCAACGCGCCCGCGGGGACATCCGTGGACATCCGCGACTTCATCCAGGCGTAGCCCTCGACGAACTCCGGCGGTGTCGGAGCGTGCCACTGCACCACGCGGTAGTCCTTCGCCGCGGCCTGCGCCTCGGCGTGGAGCTGCTCGACGCGGTCCAGTGGCCTCGTCAGATCCAGGGCGCTCGCGCGCTCGACCTGCTCGAGGGTGTAGCCGTGGCGCAGGAAGAACCGTGCGATGTGATCGAGCGGCACCTCTCCGAACCCGGTGGGCGGTGCGAGCACCTCGCCCTCCCCGGTCGCAGGCTGCTCGGCCCATGCCTGCAGCACGGTGCGCCCGTGCTCGCGGGCGGTGCGCTCGACAAGCTCATAGGCGTGCGATCCGATGCCGCGCCCCCACGCCTCGCGCAGCAGCTCGATCAGCCAGTACGCGGTGCGTGAGCCCCGTTCGCGGGGCAGGTCGACGCCGACGCGGCCAACCAGAGCACCGTCGGCCTCGACGAGCCACATGAAGCGCTCCTCGTCCTCGGTGTCCTGGAAGTTGGGCAGCAGCTCCGGCGCGGTGATCGAGTGATCCGCGTGTCCGGAGATCTGCTCGTACACGCGGTTGCGCACGTCGACCATGGCGGCGAAGTCTGCGGCATCCGCGGCGTGCATCGACGCCGGCACGGTGAGGGGCCGCAGCCGCACATCGGCGAGAAGGGTGCTCATGGGGTGATCCGATCCGGTCCGTCGTGACGGGCCTGAGAAGAGAGGTTCAACGGGAGGAGGTGACGTGGCTCAGCAGCAGCCACGCGCGTTCGCGCTCAGCGGCGGCGAGCAGACGCTCGCGTCGGACGAGGTCGTGGAAGGTGGGCTTCGACCGTCGGGGCCGGGTGCTCCACAGCAGCAGCGCCAGCGCCACGCGCATGGCGACGCGGTCCGGCAGCGAGGGTTGCGACTGGCGATCTGTCGTTCGTACGGTGTCCAGCGCGCGGGCGGCACGCGAGACGGTGAGGGTGTTCATGGTTTCTCCGAGAGAGGTGGCCGCGGCAACGGCGGAATCGTGCCGGGCACGAGGGATGGGAGTGGCGGCCCTGCAGATGGGGCGGCCGAGGAGTGCACAAAGATCTGCCGAAGGGCAGAGTCGTCGCAGGCTCAGGTCAGGCGGCGGCCGGCGTGCTGCCGGCGGAGCCGGCTCCGAAGGAGACGGCGGTTCCCATGGGGCAGCGCAGCGACGCGGGCGCGGTGAACGCGGGGGTCAAAGCTGGGTTGCTGATGTAAAACACGTGGGAACCTCCTCTCAACTTCTGACGCGATCAAGGAACTTAGCGCGTGCCGGTGCGCACGTCAAGACCGGGTCACAGTAGCGTGGGCGGGGTAACCCGTGACGGAGGGCGTGCCCATGCACCTGAAGAGCCTGACGCTCAAAGGGTTCAAGTCGTTCGCCCAGCCGACGACGTTCGCCCTCGAACCCGGGGTCACCTGCATCGTCGGCCCCAACGGGTCGGGGAAGTCCAACGTCGTCGACGCCCTCGCGTGGGTGATGGGGGAGCAGGGCGCGAAGACCCTGCGCGGCGGCAAGATGGAAGACGTCATCTTCGCCGGCACCGCCACGCGTGGTCCGCTCGGCCGCGCCGAGGTGCAGCTGACCATCGACAACTCCGACGGGGCCCTGCCGATCGAGTACAGCGAAGTGACGATCAGCCGCACCCTCTTCCGCAACGGCACGAGCGAGTACGCCATCAACGGCCAGAGCTGCCGCCTGCTGGACGTGCAGGAGCTGCTCAGCGATTCCGGCCTGGGGCGGGAGATGCACGTCATCGTCGGGCAGGGCCGTCTCGACACCGTGCTGCAGGCCTCGCCCGAGGAACGGCGCGGCTTCATCGAGGAGGCCGCCGGCATCCTCAAGCACCGCCGGCGCAAAGAGAAGACCCTGCGCAAGCTCGCCGCGATGGAGGCGAACCTCACCCGGCTGTCGGATCTCGCCGGTGAACTGCGCCGCCAGCTGAAGCCGCTCGGCAAGCAGGCCGAGATCGCCCGCGAAGCCGCGACCATCGCCGCGGTCGTGCGCGACGCGAAGGCGCGCCTGTTCGCGGACGACCTGGTCACCCTGCGCACGCAGCTGGCCGACCACGCCCGCAGCGAGCAGGAGCGCCACTCCGAGCGTCTCGTGCTGCAGGACCAGGCCGAGCAGGTGCGTGCCCGCATCGAGAAGCTGGAGGCCGAGCAGCGCTCCGAGTCCGTCGACCGCGCGCGCCGCACCGCCTTCGCGCTCGAGCAGGTGCAGGAGCGCCTGCGCGGACTGTATTCGCTGACCGGTCAACGACTGGCGCTCCTCTCGAGCGACGAGGAGCCGCTGTTCGACCGCACAACGGTCTCGCAGACGACCATCGACGATGCCCGTGCCGAGATCGACGAGGTCGCCGCAGGGCTGGGCGCGGCGCAGGATGCCGCAGCGGCCGCGGGGCGCGACGTGATCCGCGCCCGCGCCGAACTCGACGCCCTCGACGCCGACATCTCCGCGCAGAGCGCGCTGGTATCCGAGCACGACATGCGGTTGACCAAGCTGCGGGGAGCCGCCGATGCCGCGCGTTCCGGTCTGGCAGCCGGCCGCGCCGCCGTGGAGCGCCAGCAGAAAGCCCTCGACGCAGCGCTGGCCCGCCGCGCGGAGGCGGCGCAGGCCCTCGAGGGCGTGAACCCCCATCTGGTTCCCGAGGGTTCGTCGGCGGAGTACGCCGGCCTGTATGAACGCGCCCAGCGCGACGCGCACGATGCGGAGACCGCTGTCGCCGGCATTCGCGAACGTCTCCACGCCGCCGAGCGGGAAGTGGAGGCGCTGACCGCGCAGACGGCTGCCCTCGGTCGTGCCCTGGATGTGCGCAACGCCGCGGCGGAGCTGATCATGCGCGGGGGAGAGGGCATCGTCGGCCTCGTCGGCGACGCGGTCAAGGTGACCGCGGGGTACGAGGCGGCCATCGCCGCTGCGCTGGGGGCGCTGGCCGAAGGCGTACTGACGACCAGCGCCGGTGACGCGTACGCCGTCGCGCGCGTCGCGCGGGAATCCGACCTCGGCACGGTCGACATCGCGATCGCCGAGGTGGATGCCGAGACCACCCCCGTCTCCCTGCCCGGCACGGTCGCCGCCGCCGAGGTGGTCACCGCACCCGCGGGGGTGCTCGGCCTCCTCGCCTCCGCGGTCATCGTCGACGATCTCGACGCCGCCGCGGCTCTGCCGTCGATCCCCGCCGGGGTCACCGTCGTGACGCGGTCCGGTGAAGTCGTCACCGCCCACACAGTGCGCGCCGGCAGCGGCGGCGGTCGCTCGCGACTGGAACTCGCGGCCGAGCGAGACGCCGCCGTCGACCGGCTCAGCGAAATCGTGGTGGTCGCCGATTCGCTGCGCGACGCCCTGCACGATGCGAAGAGCGAACTGGAGGCGGCGCGTCATCGCACCAAGACCGCGCTCGAGACGCTGCGCGCTCACGACGCGGCCCTGGCCGCCCATTCCGAGCAGGTGAACCGTGCCACGGTGCGGCTCGAGGCCGCCGTGGCCGAGTGCGAGCGGCTCGAGGCGGGTCTGCGCCCGGCGCAGTCGGCCGTGGCCGAAGCCGAGGTGCGGGTGCGCACGGCCGAGGAAGCGCTGCAGCAGGCGCTCGAGACGCCGCGGCCGATCCTCGACGCCTCGGCGCGCGAGGAGATGCTCGCCGCACTGGAGCACGCGCGGGAGGCGGAGATGCGCGCGCGCCTGGACGTGGAGACGCTCCGCGAGCGCATCCGGGCGGGGGAGCAGCAGGTGGTCCAGCTGGAGCGCCAGCGCGAGCGCGAGCGGGCGGCGGCGGAAGAGACCGCGCGGCGCACCGTGATCCGCCGGGCGCAGCGTGCCGTCGCCGCCGAGGTCGCCGCTCAGCTGCCGCCGCTGCTGGACTCCGTCGACCGCTCGGTGTCGCAGGCCCGCGTGGAGCTGGCCGCCGCCGAGTCGGCGCGCACGGCCGTCACCGCCGAACTCGCTGACCTGCGCGCGCAGGAGGCCACCGTGCGCGAACGGCTCGCGGGGCTGACCGAGAGCGTGCACGGTCTCGAACTGCAGATCCACGAGAAGCGCCTGCACGTCACGAGCCTGCTTGAGCGGGTGTCATCAGAACTCGGACTCGACGAGAACATTCTCATTTCGGAATACGGCCCGGATCAGCCCGTTCCGGCGCCGACGGCCGACGATGACGCGCGCGTCGAGGCGTACGACCGCGCCGCGCAGCGCCGCCGTCTGCAGGACGCCGAGCGCAAGCTCGGACAGCTGGGGCGCGTGAACCCGCTGGCGCTGGAGGAGTACGCCGCGCTCGAGCAGCGCCACCGGTTCCTCACCGAGCAGCTCGCCGACCTCTCCCAGACCCGGGCCGATCTGATGACCATCATCGATGAGCTCGACGAGCGGATGCAGACGATCTTCCTCGCCGCGTTCGAGGACACCCGCACCGCGTTCGGCGAGGTGTTCCCCATCCTCTTCCCCGGCGGGACGGGCAACATCGCCCTCACCGATCCGGAGCACCCGCTCACCACCGGGATCGAGGTGACCGTTCGGCCGGTGGGCAAGAAGATCGAACGGCTGTCGCTGCTGTCCGGCGGGGAGCGCTCGCTCGCAGCCGTGGCGCTGCTGACCGCAATCTTCAAGGCCCGTCCCAGCCCGTTCTACATCCTCGACGAAGTGGAGGCGGCGCTGGACGACGCCAACCTCGGCCGCCTGCTGGGCGTGTTCGAGCAGCTGCGCGAATCCAGCCAGCTCATCGTCATCACCCACCAGAAGCGCACGATGGAGATCGCCGACGCGCTCTACGGCGTGTCGATGCGCCAGGACGGCGTCTCCGCGGTGGTCGGGCAGCGCGTGCGGGACAGGGAGAGCGCGCAGTCGGCCTAGGCTGGAGCCATGGCGGAGAACTCCTGGTCGCTCGCCCGCGCCCTGCGCGGCATGTTCGTCAAGCCCACGATCGATGAGAACACGTGGGAGGACCTCGAGACCGCGCTGCTGACCGCCGACTTCGGTCCCGACATCACCGAGCGCATCGTCGAGGAGCTGCAGGAGAAGGTCGAGCGCTACCGCACGACGGATCCGCGCGACCTGCAGCGCATGCTGAAGGAGACGCTCGAGGAGCACTTCGCGAAGTTCGACACGACGCTGCGGCTGACCGAGCGTCCCGCCGTGGTTCTGGTCGTCGGCGTGAACGGCGTGGGAAAGACCACCACGATCGGCAAGTTCGCCAAGTTCCTGCAGCGCTACGGTCGCAGCGTCGTCGTCGGAGCAGCCGACACCTTCCGCGCCGCCGCCGTCGACCAGCTGGCCACGTGGGCCGAGCGCGGGGGAGCGGCGATCGTGCGCCCGCAGCAGGAGGGTCAGGACCCGGCCTCCGTCGCGTTCCAGACCATCGAGTACGCCAAGCGCACCGGCACCGAGATCGTGCTGGTGGACACCGCCGGACGCCTGCACACCAAGGGCGGACTGATGGATGAGCTCACCAAGATCCGCCGCGTTATCGAGAAGCAGGCGCCGATCAGCGAGGTGCTGCTGGTGCTGGATGCCACCACCGGCCAGAACGGTGTCATGCAGGCGGAGGCCTTCCTGCAGCATGCCGGGGTCACCGGCCTCGTGCTGACCAAGCTCGACGGGTCCGCCAAGGGCGGATTCGTCCTCGCGGTGCAGGAGCGCACCGGCATCCCCGTCAAGCTCCTCGGGCAGGGCGAGGGCATCAACGACCTCACCGGTTTCACCCCGCACGTCTTCGCCGCTTCGCTGGTCGACTGACGGGCATGGGTCGCCGCACTATCGCCACACCGGCGGGACTGGTTTCATAGACACATGGCCATCGAGCACGACTACTTCGGACTCCTGGAGACCGGCCCCGACGGGTCGATCTTCTGGTCCGAGAACGTGGAGTTCGCCGACCAGGTCGTGACGGTGGATCTCACCGCGCCCGATCAGGACGACGTGTCGACGGCTGCCCTCGACATCGCCGCGGCCATGATCACGGCGCTCGAGAGCATCGACCTCACCTCCCGCAACGCGATGGTCACCGAGCTCGACGATCGCACCAGCGAGGTGACGGAGTACATCCTGCAGCAGCAGGACCGTCTGGGCGAGGACATCGAGGAGTACCTCGTCGACATCTCCGGCGACGTCCACGTCGACGTCATCCGGTCGCTGCAGCTGATGAGCATGACGATCCTGGCCGACGAGCACGGCGGCAGCGATCCGTTCGCCGTGCTGGAGTACGCGCTCGATCCGGATGCCACCGACGACGTGCTGCTGGTGAACCTCGCATCCGACGGTCACGTGCAGTCGGTCACCAGCGCCGAATAGCCCAGGCGGCACCGCGTGCGCGACGGCGCGGAGAGATCCGTACGCTGAGCATATGAACCGGGTGGGTAGACCCAGAGCCTCCTCGCGCCACACTCTCGCCGAGGCGGCATGCGAGCTGTTCCTGGAGCAGGGTTACGACGCCACGTCGGTCGCCGACATCACCAGGCGCGCCGGCGTGAGCAGGTCGAGCTTCTTCAACTACTTCGCCTCGAAGGCGGACGTGCTCTGGTCGGGGCTGGACGAACGACTGGATGCCGCGACGGCAGCGCTCGGCGCGGGTGCGGCGGTGCGCGAGACGCTGGCCGCGATCGGCGACGACTTCGCTCCCGATCACCTCGCGCTGGCGATCATCCACGAAGCCGCGATGGGGCTGGCTGCCGAGCTGCACCGTGAGCGCGCCGTGCGTCAGCTGCGCCTGGGAACGGCCGTGACGGGCAGGCTGGTCGGCGACGGCCGGGCGCCCCTGCAGGCCGAGGTGACCGGAAGCGCCTACGCGGGCGCGGTCTTCGCGGCTGTCTGGGCGTGGGCGGGCGACGGGCCGGGGGGAGCGGCGCTCGCGCCGCTGCTGGAATCAGCGCTGTCGGCGGTGCCCGACGCGGCGGGCCCGGTGCGGCAGCTGCGACTCGTGGTGCGGGCCGAACGGTTCGACGAGGCGCTGGAGTTCTACCGGGATGCCCTCGGAATGCCGCAGGCGGCGGCCTACGAAGCGGAGGGCGGTGCGCGCGTGGCGATCCTCGACGCCGGCCGCGCCACGCTGGAGCTGGCCAACCCGGCGCAGGTGGGGTACATCGACGCCGTCGAGACCGACGGCGATGCCCCCAGTGACCCGCTGCGGATCGGACTCGAAGTCGGCGACGCCGACGCCGCGGCATCCGCGCTCGTCCGTGCCGGCGCGCAGCTGCAGGCATCCGCCCGCGTGACGCCGTGGCGCTCGGTCAACGCGCGGCTGCGCGCACCCGCCGGACTGCAGCTGACCCTCTTCCAGGAGCCGACCGCCTAGCAGGGTCGGCGGGTGGGTCGCGCGTCCGCGTAGAATCGGGGAATCATGGCTACCTTCGGCACGCTCTCAGATCGTCTCACAGAGACCTTCCGCAACCTCCGCACCAAAGGCAAGCTCACCGCCGCCGATGTCGACGGCACCGTCCGCGAGATCCGCCGGGCGCTGCTGGATGCCGACGTCGCGCTGCCCGTGGTCAAGGAGTTCACCGCCAAGGTGCGTGAGCGGGCGCTCGGCGACGAGGTCAATCGCGCGCTGAATCCGGCGCAGCAGGTCGTGCAGATCGTCAACGAGGAGCTCGTCGCGATCCTCGGCGGGCAGCAGCGTCGCCTGCAGTTCGCGAAGAACCCGCCGACGGTCATCATGCTCGCGGGGCTCCAGGGCTCCGGTAAGACGACGTTCGCCGGCAAGCTGGCGAAGCAGCTCGAGAAGGACGGCCACACGCCGCTGCTGGTGGCCGCCGATCTCCAGCGCCCCAACGCCGTGAACCAGCTGCAGGTCGTGGCGAAGCAGGCCGGTGCCGCCATCTACGCGCCCGAACCGGGCAACGGCGTCGGCAACCCCGTGCAGGTCGCCCGGGACGGCGTGGAGACCGCCCGCCGCCAGCAGCACGACGTGGTCATCATCGACACCGCCGGACGGCTGGGCGTCGATGCCGAGCTGATGAAGCAGGCCTCCGACATCCGCAAGGCGACCGACCCCGACGAGGTGCTGTTCGTCATCGACGCGATGATCGGTCAGGACGCCGTCAACACGGCCAAGGCCTTCCAGGAGGGTGTCGACTTCACGGGTGTCGTGCTGTCGAAGCTCGACGGCGACGCGCGTGGTGGTGCCGCGCTGTCGGTCGCATCGGTCACCGGCCGCCCGATCATCTACGCGTCGACCGGTGAGGGTCTGGACGACCTCGAGGCCTTCCACCCCGACCGCATGGCCAGCCGCATCCTCGACCTCGGTGACATCCTCACCCTGATCGAGCAGGCGCAGCAGGCGTTCGACGAGGAAGAGGCCCAGAAGGTCGCGCAGAAGCTCGCGACCGAGACCTTCACCCTCGAAGACTTCCTCGAGCAGATGCAGCAGCTCAAGAAGATGGGCTCGATGAAGAAGATGCTCGGGATGCTCCCGGGCATGGGGCAGATGAAGCAACAGCTCGACGACTTCGACGAGCGCGAGATCGACCGCACCGAGGCCATCATCCGCTCGATGACCCCCGCTGAGCGACGCAACCCCAAGCTGCTCAACGGCTCCCGCCGCCTGCGCATCGCGCGGGGTTCGGGCATGACGGTCACCGACGTCAACCAGCTCGTGCAGCGCTTCGAGCAGGCCGCGAAGATGATGAAGACCGTCGCGCGCGGCGGTGTCCCCAACATCCCCGGCATGGGCGCGGTCGGCGGCAAGCCCGGCGCATCGAGCAAGCGCGGGAACAAGGCCGCGAAGAAGCGCAACGTCCCTCGCTCGGGCAACCCCGCCAAGCGTGCCGCCGAGGCCGCGGGCCTGGCGGCGGCCGCCCCGGCCGCGTCGGGATCGGGCTTCGGCCTGGGCGCGCCGCAGACCCCGCCCACCGAGGCGGAGCTCGCCGAGATCCAGAAGCTGTTCGGCAAGGCCTGATCGCTCGAACGCGACCGGCGGCATCCGCTCGGCTCGGCGCGCCGGCGTACCCCCGCCCCGCCGTCGGCGGCGGTGTCCGGGGGAGGTCGCGTCAGGTGCGCAGCTGGCGCAGGTGCTCGCGCAGGGTCGGACCGTTGCGGAACTCCCGGATGAGGTGCTGCACGACCTCGCGCAGGTCGCCATCGGCCGCCTCGGCCACCGTCAGCTGCCGGGCATAGCTCGCTCCGCCGGCGAGGATCGTGTCGACTTCGGCGAACTCCCGCGCGCATTTCAGCTCGACGGCGATGTCGGCGAGGCGGTCCAGCGTCTCGCGCAGGTGCTCGGCGACGGGCGCCTGGGTGCCCTCGCGGTCGACGATCAGACGAGCGTCCAAGCCGTACCGGGCCGCGCGCCACTTGTTCTCGCGCACGAACCACGGCTGCAGGATGGGCAGCTCGCGCCCGGCATCCAGCTCCCGGGAGAAGTGCTCCACCAGCACCTGCACCAGCGCGGCGACGGCGGCGAGCTCCGGCAGGGTCGACATGCCGTCGCAGGCGCGCACCTCTACGGTTCCCCAGCGCGGCGCCGGGCGCACGTCCCAGCGCACCTCGGTGGCATCCGCCATGACGCCCGTGGCGACCATGTCGTCGAGGTAGGCCTCGTACTCCGCCCAGTTCTGCAGGGGCCAGGGGAGGCCCGCGGTCGGCAGCTGCTGGAAGACCAGCGCGCGGTTGGAGGCGTAGCCGGTGGATTCGCCTGCCCAGAAGGGGCTCGACGCCGACAGCGCCTGCAGGTGCGGCAGGTAGGTCGCGAGGGCGTTGACGATCGGCAGCACCTTGTCGACGTGGTCGACGCCGACGTGCACGTGGATGCCCCAGATCATCATGTTGCGCCCCCACCACTGCGTGCGCTCGATGAGCGTGTTGTAGCGGGTCTTGTCCGTCACGCCCTGGTCGTACCACTGCGCGAAGGGGTGGCTGCCCGCGCACAGCAGCTCCAGTCCGAGGGGGTCGGTGACGCTGCGCACCGCCGCGATGGCGTCGGCGATGTCGTCGACGGCGGCGGCGACCGTGCTGCCGATGCCGCTGGTCACTTCGAGGGTGTTGGTCAGCAGCTCGCCCGTCACCGTGAAGCGCTCATGGGCTGTCGACTCCTCGAGGGCGGCGATCACCTCCGGGGCGCGGGGGACGAGGTCGCCGGTCTCGCCGTCGGCGAGCATCAGCTCCCATTCCAGTCCCACGGACGAGCGGGCGGATGTCGCGAAGGGCACCGTCATGCGCACAGTCTGGCACGCACAGGAGGGTGGTTCGCGGCATGGCCCGGCATCTGGCAAAATAGAAGGTCGGACCGTGTGCTCGACCCTCTATCCAGCCCACGATCCACCCTCAGAGCTTTTGCCGGGTGTGCACCCCACGCTCCAGGCGACGTTCATCCTTCCGACACATTCAGGAGAATTGTGGCTGTCAAGATCCGTCTCAAGCGGCTCGGCAAGATCCGTGCCCCGTACTACCGCATCGTCGTCGCCGACTCGCGCACCAAGCGTGACGGTCGCGTCATCGAGGAGATCGGCAAGTACCACCCGACCGAGGAGCCCTCGTTCATCGAGGTCGACTCCGAGCGCGCGCAGTACTGGCTCTCCGTGGGCGCCCAGCCCACCGAGCAGGTCGCCGCGATCCTCAAGCTGACCGGCGACTGGGGCACCTTCAAGGGCGACAAGAACGCCGTTTCGACCGTGAAGACGGCCGAGCCGAAGGCGCCGTTCGAGATCGACGCCGCGAAGAAGTCCGTCGTCAAGCCGAAGGCGGAGAAGAAGGCCGACGCGCCTGCCGCCGACGCCGCGTCCGACGAGTCGGCTGAGGCCGCCTCGACCGACGCAGAGTAATCCGTTGCTGGCCGCCGCGCTCGAGCACGTCGTCAAGGGGATCGTCGATCACCCGGACGACGTGAAGATCCATTCCTCCACCTCGCCCCGTGGTGATGTGCTGGAGGTGCGCGTGCACCCGGATGACCGGGGGCGCGTCATCGGGCGCGGCGGACGCACGGCCAAAGCGCTGCGCACCGTCGTGTCGGCACTGGCCGACGGGCGCCGCGTGCGGGTAGACGTCGCGGATGACTGACGTGTCCGCTGCGAAGACCCCGCGTGCCCAGCTGCGGGTCGGGCGCCTGGTCAAGGCGCACGGCCTCAAGGGTGCGCTGAAGCTGGAGCTGTACACCGACGACCCGGACCGGCGCTTCGTCCCCGGCGCGCAGTTCACGCTGCAGGTGCCCGAGACGTCGCCCTGGCATGGCAAGACCGTCACCGTGCGTGAGTTCCGGTGGATGAACTCCCACCCCGTGGTGTTCTTCGACGATGTCGAGGACCGCGAGGGTGCGGAGACCCTCGTGCGGGCCATCCTCTGGATCGACCAGGACGACACCGACGAGGCTCCCGAGCCCGACGCCTGGTACGACCATCAGCTCGTCGGCCTCGACGTCGTCCGCGACGGCCAGGTCTTCGGTCGCGTGGTCCGCGTGGACCACCTCCCCGCGCAGGACCTGCTGATCGTGCGTCCCACGGGCTCCGACGACGCCGAGATCCTCGTCCCCTTCGTCAAGGCGATCGTCCCCGAGGTCGACCTCGCTGCCGGCCGCGTCATCGTCACGCCGCCGGCCGGACTGCTCGAGGACCTGCCCGCCGAACCCGAGGCGCAGCCCGAGCCCGCCGACGCGGATACCGTCGCTGAGGCGGATGCCGCCGATGTCGACGCCGCCGCAGATGCCGCCGGCGCTGCGCCGGTCGCCGACATCGCCGCGCCCGAGGCGGACGCTCCTGAGGCGCCGCGCTCCGAGGGCTGACGTGCGCATCGACGTCGTCACGATCTTCCCGGCGTTCTTCGACGTGCTCGAGGTCTCCCTTCTGGGGAAGGCCCGCGGCGCGGGACTGCTCGACGTGCGCGTGCACGACCTGCGCGAGCACACGCACGACCGTCACCGCACCGTCGACGACACACCCTACGGGGGCGGCGCCGGCATGGTCATGAAGCCCGAGCCGTGGGGCGAGGCGCTCGATGCCATCGCCGCCGAGGCCGCCGAAGCCGGCATCCGTCCCGTCTTCGTCTTCCCCTCGCCCGCCGGCGAGCGGTTCACGCAGGCCACCGCCCGCGAATTCGCGCAGCAGCCGCAGCTGGTGTTCGGGTGCGGACGCTACGAGGGCATCGACGAGCGGGTGTTCGACTACGCGGCGACCCTCGGCGAGGTGCGGCTGGTGAGCCTGGGCGACTACGTGCTCAACGGCGGCGAGGTCGCCGCGATGGCCATGATCGAGGCCATCGGCCGGCTCATCCCCGGCGTCGTGGGCAACCCCGAGAGCCTCGTGGAGGAATCCCACGAGGACGGGCTGCTGGAGTACCCGTCGTACACCAAGCCCTCTGAATGGCGCGGGCGCACCGTCCCGCCGATCCTGCTCAGCGGCAACCACGGCGCCATCGCCGCCTGGCGGCACGAGCAGCAGGTTGAGCGCACGCGCGAACGGCGCCCGGACCTGCTCGCCTGACGGGGTCCGACCCGCCGCCCCGCTAGGGTGGCGAAATGCCCTTCGCCCTTGCGCTGACGATCGTGCTGGCCGCGCTGGCCCTGTTCCAGCTCGCACTCGCGCTCGGCGCGCCGATCGGGCGCTTCGCCTGGGGCGGGCAGCACCGGGTCCTGCCGGCGCGGCTGCGCATGGGAAGCATCGTGGCGATCGTGATCTACGCCGTCATCGTCGTGATCGCCTTCGACCGCGTCGACATGATCGACGTGGTGCCCTCGACGTTCTCGACCATCGCGATGTGGGTCATCACGGCGTACTTCGCGGTCGGGATCGTGATGAACGGCGTCTCACGCAGCCGGCCGGAGCGCTACACGATGGTGCCCGTCGCGGCCGTGCTCGCCGCGCTCAGCCTGCTGATCGCACTCGGCTACGGACGGATGGCGGTCGCCGCCTGAGGCGCGGCGCGTCCGCTCTCAGTCGACGCCGAGGAAGGAGCGGTCAGTCAGCACGATCGGACCCTCCGCGGTGACCGCGATGGTGTGCTCGGAGTGCGCGCCTCGGGAACCGTCGACGCTGCGCAGCGTCCAGCCGTCCGGGTCGGTGATGAGCTCGTCGGTGGTCTGCAGGAACCAGGGCTCCAGCGCGAGCACGAGCCCGGGGCGCAGCGGATAGCCGCGACCGGGCTTGCCGTCATTGGGCACGTGGGGGTCGCCGTGCATGGTGCGCCCGACGCCGTGCCCGCCGAAGTCGGTGTTGATGGAATATCCGTCGCCGTGAGCGACCTGGGCCACGGCGTGGGAGATGTCGCCCACCCGGTTGCCGACGGTGGCGGCGGCGATCGCCGCATCCAGCGCCCGCTCGGTGGTGTCGATGAGGGCGAGGTCCTCGTCGCGCGGCGTGCCCACCACGAACGACACGGCCGAATCGGCGACCCAGCCGTCGACGGCGACGGCGAAGTCCAGCGTCACGAGATCGCCGTCGCGCAGCGCGTAGTCGTGGGGGAGACCGTGCAGCACCGCGTCGTTGACCGAGGTGCAGATGACCTTGCCGAATGGACTGGCGCCGAACGAGGGGTGGTAGTCGATGTAGCAGGACTCCGCGCCGGCGCGGCGGATCATGTCGTGGGCGCGGCGGTCGATCGCGAGCAGGTTCGTGCCCACCTTCGTCTCGTCGCGCAGGGTCGTGAGCACCTCGGCCACGAATCGGCCGGCGGGGCGCATCGCGTCGATCTCGGCGGGTGTGCGCAGCTCGATCATCGGTTTCCTTCCGTCGTCTTCCATTCTCGCCGATGATGCGCACGCCGCGGGCGCATACGGTGCCCGGCATGCGGGGCAGGCGTAGCATCGGAGACATGTGGCTGCGACGGGCGTTCTTTCTCTGGCTGCTGCCTGCGGCCTTCGTGCTGCCGCTGTGGCTGCTGGTCGGCTGGGGCGTCTTCGATGCCGGCGGCTTCGCCTTCGTGTGGGCCCTGTTCATCGCCGTACCCGCGGTCTTCCTCGTCGAACTGGCCCTGATGCTGCTGGTGCGGGCGCGGGGGACGGTGCGCGCGGAGCGGGCGGTGTCGTGGTGGGACGTGCTCGGCTTCGGCCTCTGGCACCTGTCGGTGATCTCACTCGGCTGGTACGGCCCGGCGTGGATCGCCCAGGCGTTCGGCTCCGCCGCCCTCGCGGTCGGTCTGTTCTGGCTGCTGCTGTGGCAGCTGTGGTCCGAGAGCGGCCCCCGCATCACGCTGATGCGCACCCAGGGCGGCGCCGCGTTCATCCCTGCTCCGGAGGAGCGCGTGGAGCCCGAGGCCCCCGAGGTGGTCGTCATCGAGGAGAAGCGCACGCCCCCGAGCGTCTGATGGTTTGGCCGGGGGGTCGCGGCATGGCAGAATGGATCTTCGTGCCCTGAAGGTCTCTGCCTCAGGGGAGCGGACCGCGCAGTCGGTCCCGGGGCACCGACTTTCTTTTACTCCTCTATCTCGCGGTCGACCTGTGGCGGCTGCAGGAAGTGACGATCATGCAGATCCTCGACTCTGTCGACGCAGCATCCCTGCGCTCGGACATCCCCCAGTTCGGCCCCGGTGACACCGTCAAGGTGCACGTCAACATCACCGAGGGAAACCGCTCGCGTATCCAGATCTTCCAGGGCGTCGTGCTCGGTCGCTCGGGAGATGGTGTGCGCGAGACCTTCACCGTCCGCAAGATCAGCTTCCAGGTCGGCGTGGAGCGCACCTTCCCGGTGCACAGCCCGGTGATCGACCACATCGAGGTCGTCACCCGTGGTGACGTGCGTCGCGCGAAGCTGTACTACCTGCGCAACCTCCGCGGCAAGAAGGCCAAGATCAAGGAGAAGCGCGACCGCTGATCGTGCTCTCACGACGGATGCCCTGGGTCTCGTGCCCGGGGCATCCGTCGTCTCCGCCCGCGTCGTACACCGCGGGTCCAGGTGGAATGTGCGACGCTTGAGCGCGCGAACGCCCGTGGTCGGCGGGCGGCGGAAGAGGAATGTCGATGACGGCTGAGCAGATGGTGCCGCCACAGGAACCTGCGGCGCATCGCCGCCGAGGATGGTGGCCGTTCCTGCGCGATGTGCTCGTCATCGTGCTGATCGCGGTCGTCGTGTCGTTCCTGGTGAAGACCTTCGTCGTCCGCTCGTTCTACATCCCGTCGGGGTCGATGCAGCAGACGCTGCAGATCGAGGACCGCATCCTGGTCGATGAGCTGTCGCCACGGTTCGGCGGCTACGACCGCGGCGACGTCGTGGTCTTCCGCGACCCGGGCGGCTGGCTCCCCGTCACGCCGGAACCGGAGCGCGCTCCGCTGGCGGCTGCGGTGGACGCTGCCATGGGCTTCATCGGCCTCTCTGCGCCCGATAGCAAGGATCACCTGATCAAGCGCATCGTCGGGCTTCCCGGAGACAGGGTGGTGTGCTGCAACGTGCTCGGGCAGCTGACCGTCAACGGCGTGCCGATCGACGAGAAGCCCTACCTGAATCTGCTCGCCGGCGAGAACGCCCCGAAGGTGGTGGAGTTCGACGTCGTCGTGCCCGAAGGATCTCTCTGGGTGCTGGGCGACAACCGCGACCACTCCCGCGACTCGCGGTACAACGTGGACCAGCCCGGCAAGGGTTTCGTTCCGATCGAGAACGTCGTCGGCCGGGCGTTCCTCATCACGTGGCCGCTGGACCGGCTCGGGCTGATCGACGGCCAGCACGACGTGTTCGCCGGCATCCCGAGCTCTGATCCGGAGTCGACCGAGCCGTGACCGTCGTCGAGCCCCGACTGACCCTCGAGCGACGTCTGCTGCGCGAGCACCCGCTGGTGATCGCGTGCGACGAGGTCGGCCGAGGTGCCCTCGCCGGTCCTGTGGCCGTCGGTGCCGTGGCGATGGATGCGGCGCGCGCCCGCCGTCGCATCCCCGAGGGGCTGCGCGATTCCAAGCTCGTGCCCGCCGCGCGCCGTGCCGACGTCGCCGCGCGCGCCGCCGGCTGGGTGCAGGCCTCGGCCGTGGGCTGGGCCAGTCCCGCCGAGGTCGACCAGGTCGGCATCATCCGCGCCCTGGGCCTGGCGGCACTGCGCGCCATCACGCAGCTGACCGCGCACGGCGTCGTCGCAGAGGAGGCGCTGGTGCTGCTCGACGGCAACCACGACTACATCACCCCCGCCGGGGGAACCGGACTGAACGTGCGACCGGTGGTGAAGGCCGACCGCGACTGTGCGAGCGCCGCCGCGGCATCCGTCATCGCCAAGGTGGCCCGCGACGCGCACATGACGACCCTCCACGACGAGTGGCCGGACTATCAGTGGGCGCGCAACAAGGGCTACGCGAGCCTGGAACACCGGGAGGCGATCCGTGCCATCGGCCTGAGCTCCCATCACCGAGCGTCGTGGGCGATCGCGGAAGCGCCGACGCTGTTCTGACCCGGGCCTAGGATGGAGTCACCATGGATGACGAGGGCTTCGAGGACTACGACCGCGAACTTGAGCTGGCGCTGTATCGCGAGTACCGCGATGTCGTGTCGCAGTTCGCGTACGTCATCGAGACCGAGCGCCGGTTCTACCTCGCCAACGAGGTGAACGTGGTGCGTCGTGACACCGAGCACGACTTCTACTTCGAGATCTCGATGACCGACGTGTGGGTGTGGGACATCTACCGCGCCGACCGGTTCGTGAAGTCGGTGCGTGTGCTGACATTCAAGGACGTCAACGTCGAGGAGCTGACGCGGCGGGACTTCCACCTGCCCGAGGAGCTCTCGCTCGATTCCTGAGGCCGGCGCCTTCTCCTCAGGCGCCGATCGGACCTGAGCGTCCACGGCGCGCCGATGCGCCCCCGCGCGGCCGGCCACAGCGCGCCACGATCGCTGCATGGCAGCCAAGGACGAGCGTGGGCGAGCGGGTGAGGCGCGAGCGGCGCGGCACCTGCAGGATGCCGGGTGGCAGGTGCTCGACCGCAACTGGCGGTGCGCGCAGGGCGAGCTGGATCTGATCGCAGCCCGAGGCGGCGAGCTGATCCTCGTCGAGGTGAAGACCCGGCGCTCCGACGCCTTCGGGCACCCGTTGGAAGCGGTGGACGAACGCAAGCGCCGGCGCCTCTGGCAGGTGGCGTACGCGTGGATGGCCGCCCATCCCGATGTCGTGCAGGGGCGGATGCTCCGACTCGATGTGATCGCGATCACGGGGGACGATCCGGCCACGGCGGTGCTCGAGCATCTGCAGGACCTGCGATGACCGTCGCGCGCACCTGGTCCGTCGCCCTCACCGGGCTCGACGGCGCACTCGTCGAGGTCGAGGCCGACCTGTCACGCCAGACGCCGGACTTCAAGATCATCGGACTCCCGGACAAGGCGCTCGGTGAGGCGCACCAGCGCGTGCACAATGCCTGCGAGAACAGCGGCGTGCAGCTGCCGCGGCGGCGGATCACAGTGAACCTCTCACCGGCGAGCCTGCCCAAGCAGGGCGCCGGGTTCGACCTGGCCATCGCCGTCGCGGCGCTGGCCACCGAACAGAGCCTCGACCCCCGATCGCTTCGGGCCACCGTGCACCTCGGGGAGCTGGGGCTGGACGGACGGCTGCGACCGGTCCCCGGGGTGCTGCCGGCCGTGCTCGCCGCGGCGCGCGCCGGCATCACCCGCGTGGCCGTGCCGCACGCGAACCGCGCCGAGGCGGAGCTGGTCGAGGGGATGGAGGTGCTCGGCGCTGTCAGCCTGCTGCAGGTGCTGCGCTGGCACGGCCTCGACGTCGAAGACCGTGACCTCGTGCCGGTCGGCGCCGCCGAACCCGCCGACGCGCCCGCGCCGGTGCTCGAGCTGGCCGAGGTGATCGGGCAGCGGGATGCGGTCGACGCGATCGTGCTCGCCGCCGCCGGTGGCCACCACGTGCTGATGAGCGGGCCGCCGGGCGCGGGAAAGACCATGCTGGCGCGTCGGCTACCCGGCATCCTGCCCGACCTCGATGACGCTGCGGCACTTCAGGCGGCGTCGGTGCGCTCGCTCAGTGGTGCCGGGGTCGTGCGGCTGGAGCGCACACCGCCGTTTGAGGCGCCGCACCACACCGCCAGCGTCGCCGCCCTCGTCGGCGGGGGAAGCCGTGTGATCCGTCCCGGGGCGATCGCGCGGGCCAGCGGTGGCGTGCTGTTCCTCGATGAGGCGGGCGAGTTCGCCGGCGGCGCCCTCGACGCACTGCGCGAGCCGCTGGAGAACGGGGTCATCCAGATTCAGCGGGCCGGTGCGAGCGCGGTCTTTCCCGCACGATTCCAGCTCGTGGTGCTTTGTGTACGACTGGACAGTGTTTGGTGCGTCGCAGAAGAGACAGCGCCCACATGCAACCGCAGGACGGGGTCGGCTACGGGTCGTCGACTTGCGGTCGTGAGCGGTGACCAGCCGCTGCTGGATCGCTCCAACACCCTCCGGTACGCGGTTGTGGCGGTGGCCTTCCTCGATGAGGAGCCGACGGTGACCCGGCGGCGCCTAACCCGGCTCGGCGTCGTCCTTCAAGCTGGGGGGCGATCCATCATCGAACCATCAAGCCCAGCCCACGTGAGGACTCATGCCATGCTCGGTGCCTTGAACGAACAGCAGTATGCGAAGCAGCGAGCCCGTTGGGGGCCAGACATGACGGCACCGATTCGTGTTGGACGGAGTGGATTTCACGACCGAGCGGACGTCCATACAAATGGCCTGATTAGTGGCCAAGTAGAGAGCTAGTCGACTCGTATTCAGGTTCGATGTCTGGGCCGCTAGATAGCATGAGAATACGTCGACGCGCTGGAGGACTTCCGGCGCGGACGGCGTGAAGGACACCAGTACGACGCCGACTTTGGCTTCGTCAAAGCCTGAGGAGCGCAGTGCCCCCGAAGAACAAGCAGACGCAGTCACTCGAGGAGACCCTCTGGGAGGCAGCAACCGCGCTGCGGTCGTCGATGGACGCGGCTGAGTACAAGCACGTCGTTCTTGGACTGATCTTTCTGAAGTATGTCTCGGACACCTTCATGGTCCGCCACGACGAGCTCGTGCGCCTCGTCAACGACGAGTCCTCGGACTACTTCATGCCCAACGAGGCGGCGAAGCTGTCAATCCTCGAGGACCGGGACGAGTACACGGCCGAAGGTGTCTTCTGGATCCCGGAGGGTCACCGCTGGGCCGACTTGAAGAGGGCTGCCAAGCAGGCGGACATCGGCGGCCGGATCGATAAGGCCATGGAAGCCATCGAGCGGGAGAACCCGAGCCTTAAGGGCGTGTTGCCGAAGACGTTCTCGCGCCAGGAACTCACTCCCGAGATGCTTGGCGGTCTCATTGACGTCTTCTCGCGCAACGATCTGACGGCCGAGGAACACAAGGACCTGGATGTCCTTGGACGTGTCTACGAGTACTTCCTTGGCAAGTTCGCTGGTGGGGAAGGCAAGCGCGGGGGCCAGTACTACACGCCCCGCTCGGTCGTGCAGCTGCTCGTCGAGATGCTCCAGCCGTACCACGGGCGCGTGTACGACCCCGCCTGCGGCTCAGGCGGCATGTTTGTTCAGGCTGACAAGTTCGTCCGGGCGCACGGCGGCACGCACGCGGACATCTCCGTTTATGGCCAGGAGTCGGTCCCGACCACCTGGCGCCTTGCGAAGATGAATCTCGCCCTTCGTGGCATCGAGGCGAACCTCGGCCCGGAGTGGGGGGACTCGTTTCATGCGGACAAGCACCCCGACCTGCGCGCAGACTTCGTCATCGCGAACCCGCCATTCAATGACGACAATTGGAAGGGCGAGAAGCTTCGCCAGGACCGTCGTTGGCAGTACGGCGTCCCTCCGGTGCAGAACGCGAACTTCGCCTGGATCCAGCACATGATGCACCATCTCGCACCGACCGGAACAATGGCCACAGTTCTGGCGAACGGGTCGCTGTCCGGCATGCAGAACGGCGAGGGGGACATTCGAAAGGCGCTCGTGGACGGCGATGTCGTGGAGTGCATCGTGTCGCTCCCGCCGCAGCTATTCTTCGGCACACAGATTCCTGTGTGCATCTGGTTCCTGACTAAGAACAAGAAGGGGATCCCGAACGGCTCGAAGACCCGGAAGCGGGAGAGAGAGACCCTCTTTATCGATGCCCGTCAGGTCGGGTTCATGGAGAGCCGTACTCGACGTGCATTCGATGAGGCCGACCTAAACAGGATCGCCGACGCGTATCACGCGTGGCGGGGTAGTCAAACAAGCAACGGTGAGCCCTACAAGAACATCCCCGGATTCTGCTACTCGGCCACCACAGAGGAGATCTCAAAGCACGGGTACATCCTCACGCCCGGCCGTTACGTTGGCGCTGAGGACGGGGAACAGGATGGCGAGCCGCTGGATCGAAAAATCGTGCGGCTGGCGTCTGCGCTCCGCGCTGGGTTTGAGAAGCGGCAGGAATCGCAGGAAAGAGTGCTCTCGCTTCTCGATTCACTGGGCAGCGCTCATGACTGAGTGGCCCACAGTCGCTTTCGGGGATCTGTACGGCGTCCCATCCAAGAACGGCCTCATGGCTCCCGCAAAGACGCGAGGCTCTGGCGCGCTCCTCGTCAACATGAAAGAGATCTTCGCCTTCGATCTCATCTCTGATCAGAAAATGGAGCGCGCCCCACTGCCCGCTCGAAACCCTGGCCTGTGGCTTCTTCAAGCCGGCGACCTGCTCTTTGCTCGCCAGTCCTTGACCCTGGCAGGTGCTGGGAAAGTATCGATGATCAAGGATGCCCCGGAACCGATGACGTTCGAGAGCCACCTCATTCGCGTTCGTCTCGATCCGACCGTCGCCGACAGCCGGTTCTACTACTACTTCTTCCGTTCGGCTCCCGGGCGCGTCTTGATGGAGTCCATCGTCGAGCAGGTTGCCGCAGCGGGCATCAGGGCAACGGATCTTTCTCGGCTGGCAGTTCCTCATCCGGAGATTGATGAGCAACGGCGAGTCGCTGATCTGCTCAGCTCACTCGATGAGCTGGCGGATCACAACAGGTCTGAAATCGCCAGAATCAGGGAGCTTTCGGCCGCGCTTTACGCCGCCGCCACCAGAAGCCCACAGTGGGTCCCATTCGAGGAAGTAGCTCGACTGAGTCGCGAGGCCGTGAAGGTTGCGGACCTGGACGCAGCGGCGCCGTATGTCGCACTTGAGCACTTCGGCACTGACGGTGAGGGTCTGACTGGATCGGGAAGGTCTGCGGGTATCAGTAGCGGCAAGTCTCGGTTCAAGTCTGGCGACGTTCTATATGGAAAGCTGCGTCCGTATTTTCGCAAGTTTGATCGACCTGGGTTTGACGGGGTCTGCTCGACGGAAATCTGGGTGCTCCGCCCTCAAGAAGGATGGGGTGCGGCAACGGTGAATGCTCTCGTGGCTCGGCCTGAGTTCACTGACTTCGCCATGGCAGGTAGCGGCGGAACCCGCATGCCACGCGCCAGTTGGGCGCATGTGGGCTCGATGCCGACCCCGGTCCCTCCTGCGGAGCTTCGCGGACGGGTGGAGGCACAACTGGAGGAGCTTTGGCGGGCCAGCGTGGATCTTGCCTCCGAAGCCGTTGACGTCACCCGCACGCGCGATGAGCTGCTACCACTCCTGATGTCCGGCAAGGTCCGAGTCGGCGAAAGCTCTGGGGTGGGGTGATGGCGGGCATGACCGAGTACGACCTCGAGCAGATCGTCCTCAGCGATCTGCGCGAGTTGGGCTGGGTGACCGTCCACGGTCCGGCCATCGCCCCGGGCGAGCCGCACGCGGAGCGCTCCGACTACCGCGACACGATCCTCGAAGGTCGCGTCGCCGAGGCTGTCAGACGGCTGAACCCCGAGTTGGCTGGGTCCGCAGTCCAGGATGTCGTCAGCACCATAAAGCGTGCCGAGTCACCGCTCGTCGAGACTGAAAACTGGCGGGCCTACAAGTACCTCCTCGAGGGGGTGCCGGTCGAGTACCGTGACGACGAAGGGGCCCTGCGCACCGTTCGTGCTTGGCTCGTCGACTGGGAAGACGTCGAGAACAATGATCTGATCGCGGTCAGTCAGTTCACGATTATGGGGCCGAAGCACGAGCGCCGGCCGGATGTGATCTTGTTCGTCAATGGCCTGCCCATGGCCCTTTTCGAGCTCAAGCGCCCCGGCAAGGAGTACGCCAGCGTTAAGGGTGCGTACCGCCAGACGCAGACATACCGCGCGCAGATCCCCGATGTCTTCAAGTGGAACCAGATCACGGTCGTCTCAGATGGTCTGTTCGCCAAGGCTGGCTCCTTCTCGGCCCCGTGGAACCACTGGGCGCCGTGGAAGACCATCGACGGTGTCGTGAAGGACCCGAAACACCCCGCAGGCTATAAGCTGCCGGAAATCGAGGTCCTGACGAAGGGACTCTTCCGCCCGGAGGTGTTCTTCGACCTCTGCCGCAACTACATCGCGACCTATGGCGACGGCGAGCACACCCGCAAGGCCGTCGCGAAGTACCACCAGTACTGGGCGGTTAAGAAGGCCGTTGACGAGACGCTGCGCGCCGTCGACGGTGACGGCCGCATCGGTGTCGTCTGGCACACCCAGGGCTCAGGCAAGTCGCTGGAGATGGCCTACTACGCCGGAAAAGTCATGCGCGCCCCGGGTATGCAGAATCCGACGATCATCGTGTTGACCGACCGTAATGACCTCGACGACCAGCTGCTTGACGACACCTTCGCCTCCTCCAAGATCGGTTCCCCCCTGCCGGAAGCGCCGGTCCAGGCCGACTCCCGCGCGCATCTCAAGGAGTTGCTGGCTGGTCGAGAGTCCGGCGGCATTGTATTCACGACGATCCAGAAGTTCGGGCTCTCCAAGGCCGACCGCGATGCTGGTCGGAAGTTCCCGTTGCTCTCGGATCGCCAAAACATCGTGGTGATGGTCGACGAGGCGCACCGCTCGAACTACGACGTCATAGACGGCTTCGCGCGGCACCTACGCGACGCACTCCCACACGCGTCGTTCATCGGCTTCACCGGCACTCCCATCGACGAGCGCGACCGCTCCACGATGGAGATCTTCGGTACGACCATCGACGTGTACGACATGACCGACGCCCAGGAGGACGGCGCGACGGTCAAGGTCTACTACGAGCCCCGCCTCGCGCGGATCGAGCTGCCCGAGGCTGCCCGCGAGGAGATCGATTCGGAGTTCGAAGAGATTATCGAGGAGGCTAGCGAGGGCGTCGATGAGAAGTTGAAGTCCAAGTGGGCGAAGGTCGAGGCCATCGTCGGCTCCGAGAAACGGATCGCCGAGCTCGCCGCCGACATCGTCGAGCACTGGGAGGCCAGGCGCGACGTGCTCACGGGTAAGGCCATGGTCGTGACGATGTCTCGGCGCATCGCGGTCGACCTGTACGACGCGATTGTGAAGATCCGCCCGGACTGGCATGACGACGACGACGACAAGGGCGTCATTAAGACCGTCATCACCGGCAATGCGACCGACCCCGCCGAGTTCCAACCGCACATCCGCAACAAGAAGATGCGCAACTCGATGAAGGCCCGCGCTAGTGCCGCTGAAGACCCGCTCGAGCTTGTGATCGTGCGCGACATGTGGCTCACTGGCTTCGACTCGCCACCTATGCACACAATGTACGTGGACAAGCCGATGCGCGGCGCGTCGCTGATGCAGGCCATCACCCGCGTGAACCGTACGTTCAAGGACAAGCCGGCCGGCTTGGTCGTCGACTACATCGGAATCGCGGAGAACCTGCGCGACGCCCTGCAGACCTACACCAAGCGCGACAAGGATGGCCGAGCGATTGGCGACGACGTGCGCCGCTCGGCGATCCCGGAGATGCTCGCCGAGCACAGCGTCGTGTCCGACATGCTCCACGGCATCGACTGGGTGACAATCCTGGGCTCCGGCAGCGAGAAAGCCTTCCTGCACGCGGTGGCGGCAATCGTTGACCACCTGCTCGAGTCCGAGCGCGAGCAGATCGACGCTTCGCACGGCGACGCCGGCGAGTTCG
This sequence comes from Microbacterium sp. zg-Y1090, assembly GCF_030246945.1. Lineage (NCBI taxonomy): Bacteria > Bacillati > Actinomycetota > Actinomycetes > Micrococcales > Microbacteriaceae > Microbacterium > Microbacterium wangruii. The sequence goes on along the minus strand of NZ_CP126742.1, from coordinate 1,828,573 downwards.
AAGGCGAGGAGGGGCATTCGCTCAAGCAGCGTTTCATGGCGCACATGCGCCGACTCAAGCAGCTCTACACACTGGTGCCGACCTCGGACGAGGCCGAGGCGATCCGCGACGACGTCGCCTTCTTCGACGCAGTCCGCCAGTCGATTGCCAAGATCGAGGGCGCCGACCGGCCCTCGGCGGACGACGACGCAGCGCTCGACACCGCGGTCCGCCAGATCGTCAGCCATCACATGGCCGGGTCCGGCGTCATAGATATATACGCGGAGGCCGGACTCGGAAAGCCCGATATCTCGCTGATCAACGACGCCTTCGCGAAGCAGTTCGAGACCGCTGACAACCAGACCCTTCAGCTAGAGATGATTCGGCGCCTGATCAACCAGGAAGTGAAGGTCATCGCCAAGCGCAACGTCGTCGCGGGGCGTCAGTTCTCGGAAATGCTTGCCGAGGCGCTGAACCGCTACCAGAACCGCGCCATCGACGCGGCGCAGGTCGTTGCGGAGATCGTCGAGATCGCCAAGCAGATCAAGGCGCAGCGCGAGCGCGGTGAACGCACCGGCCTCTCCGAGGACGAACTCGCGTTCTACGACGCGCTGTCTTCCAACGAAGCTGCGAAGCTCGTGATGGAGGAGGGCCTCATGAAGCAGATCGCCCACGAGCTGACCGAGATCGTGCGTAACGATGCAAAGACGGATTGGAACCTCAAGGAGACCGTGCGAGCTAAGCTGCGCACGCGCATCAAGAGGCTCCTGCTCAAGCACGGCTATCCGCCGGACCAGGAGGTCACCGCGACCGAACTGATCCTCAAGCAGGCGGAGGCGACCGCTGGTGAGCAGTGACACAAGAGAACTGAGCTTCGGCACGGAAGGTCGTGCCGCATCCGGCGAGGCACCTGGCGCCGCCATCAACGCAACACCCGGTGCAGGCTCGCCCAATAAGGACCTCAAGCTCCGGACGCTCGCTCCCGAGTACAAAGACGCGCACCACAGCGTCTACGTGCGGCACCTCGAGAATGCCGTTCAGGAGAGGAGGAACCGGAACATCGCCCTCACCGGCCGCTACGGCGCCGGTAAGTCGAGCGTGCTCGACCAGTTCGAACGAAATCACCGCGACAAGACCGTCCGCATCAGCATTAGTACGCTCGGGCCGGACGACGATGATGAAGACCTGACGAACCGAATACAGAAGGAGCTCGTCAAGCAGCTCGTCTACCGCCTCCGGCCCGGCCAGGTCCGCCGCTCCAGGTTCGCACGCCCCAAGCCGCTCACACGGTGGCGAGCCTTCGCCCAAGCGTTGAGCGTCACAGTCATCGGCCTTTCGTTGCTCTGGCTGCTCGGAGTGCGCCCTGCGAACGGCTGGCCGGGGGATGGGCTGACGACCGAGGCTCAGGTCTTGCTGGGGCTGGCCTTCTTCTGCTTCGTTCTCTGCGGGGCGTGGGGATTGCGATGGGTGATCGGCGACAGGATCGTCTCCGAGGTGACCACTGGTAGCACGAAGATTGCGCTCGGCGATGGACCGACGACCTATTTCGACAGCTTCCTCGACGAGATCGTCGCCTTTTTCGACGCGGTGGAGCCAGATTTCGTGATCTTCGAGGATCTCGACCGATTCGATGACCCGCAGATCTTCGACTCCCTGCGTGAACTCAACACACTGATCAACGCCTCGGCGCATTGGAAGGACAGGGCGAAACCGCTCCGCTTCATCTATGCGATCAAGGACAGTCTCTTCGAGCAGCTTGGCGCGGAGCCAGGGCCCGAGGACGAGGACCCGAAAGAAGGGAAATCCGAATCCCGGAACTTGCTGGACGAGACGGGCCCAGACCGGAACGCGGCGGAGGGGAAGGAGACTTCTGCTGCGAGGACCGCGGTCAAGGCAAAACTGGACGTCGCCGCCGAGGCTGTTCGTCGAGCAAACCGCACGAAATTCTTCGAACTAGTCATCCCAATCGTGCCGTTCCTCTCTCACCGGAACGCGCGCGATCACCTGGCTGACGCGCTGCGCGACCTTGGGTTCCCGAAGGACTTCGTCTCCCGTCCGCTGCTCGATCTGGTCGCACGCGACACCACAGACATGCGCCTGATGATCAACATCTGCAACGAGTTCGCAGTATTCGTCGAGCGTCTCCTCTGGACCGGAACGCCTGCACCAGGCATGACCGCCGACCACCTCTTCGCGCTCGTTGCGTACAAGAACTTTCATATGGCCGATTTTGAGGACATCGCACAGTCCACGAGCACCTTGGACGTACTTGAACGGCATCATCGGGACGACGTCCGCTCCCTGATTGAGCGATTGCAGGCTGCTCGCCGGGACCGCGCAAGGGTTGAGGAGCTACGCAAGCGCAGGAATGAAACAGCGGCGATCCTGGGCCGCCGTCTGCGCGACATGAACGGCGTGTTTCCCAACCAGCGGAGACGGGCGTTCACGCTCAGCGTTGGCGAATGGAGCGGTGTATTCGATGATGTCGACACGGTCGAGTTCTGGGCTAACGTGGCCAAAACGAAGTCGATCACGATCCAGGAGCTGCACGTCGGATCCGTGACCACCACCGCCGAACAGATTGAACGCCTCTTCCCGGAGCTTGACAGTCCCGCCACCTGGCTCGCCCCGGATCCGGCAGAGCACGAGCGTCTCCGTCGACGCTACGACGAGGACATCGCGACGCTGCGTGGTGCCGACTTTGTTGAGCTCGCCGGATACGAGCGCGTTCCGAAGGACCTGATGCGGTTCGAACAGCGGATTACGGACGAACTCCAGTCCAAGCTCGCTTGTGATCTCGTTCGTCGGGGCTTCATCACACGGAACTACGCCGAGTACTCAGCGATTTTCTATGGCAGCTTTGTTGGGGTCGACGTGGCCTATTTCTACAACCACAGCGTCCAGCCGAACGAGATGTATCTCGACTACCACTTCACATCGAAGAACGCCGTACGTAATCTGCTCGAGCAAGTGCCTTCCGACTTCACGAGCACCGTGAGCGCGCTGAATATCGAGGTGGTCGACTACCTGTTGACCCACCGACCCGAGGGGGCGAAGGAGGTCGCGGCGTACTTGGCGTCCCACGAGACGCACGAGGATGTGAAGGCATTCCTGGACGCCTATTTCAACACGCCTGACGCACAGCACTCGGCGCTCGTCGGGCACCTCGCTGCGCACCCATGGCGCTCCCTGTTCGAGCACTTGGCTGGGCATCCCGCGATGCCAGACGTGGAGACACGGCTGAGGATGTTCGACGTGGCTCTTTTGGGGGCGCGGTCCGTCGACTCTTACGAGCTCGGCGAGGCAGCAACGGAGCTCCTTGACCTCTATCACCCACGTATGGAGGCCATCACCGCGTCGCACGCGTCAGCTCAAACCGAGCGGGTCTTCGAGATCCTCGAGGCAGTCGAACTCGTCATCCCCGATCTGAGCCCGATGGCCAGGCCGCTACGCGAGCGCATTGTGACCGCGCACATGTACGAAATCAGCGTCCCAAACCTGAAGCTAGCGCTTCGCATCGACAACGCTCCAACACTCGACGAGGTTAGGAAGAACGAGCACGTGTGGTCGCACTGCCGCTCGCGGATCGACGACTACCTCCAGGCGATGCAGTCGGACAAGTCCGACGGAAGCTTGGTCCTCTCAGAGCGGGTGCTCATCGACGTCCTCAACGAGCAGGTGAACTCTTGGACGGACGAGCAGCTGCAGACGGTCATCGACGGCAGCGCTGTCGGCGTGATGATCGCTGACCTCCAGGATGTTCCGGAATCTTGCTGGCCCATGCTGGCGGAGTCGCGACTTATCTCGCCGTCTGCCGCGAACGCAGTAGCGTACGAGGGTGCATACGGCGTCGATCAGCATCTTGCTGGCCTCTTGGCGCCAGGCGCTGCTGGGCCCGTCGAACTGCAGGCAGTCGATGACTTGGACGACGATGCGCGGGCTGGGTTCGCAGTCAGCCTGTTGAATGCTTATGAGCACTTGACGGCAGAAGCCCGAGTGGCGTTGGCCGCTCAAGTGTCGCCCGCCGACGGCTTCGACCTGGTCTCCGTCGCGCCCAGTCAGGATCAGCTTCTGGCTCGGGGCCTAGAAGCAGGGCTATTCGTGGATGACCTGGCGACTTTCTCTCATTTTGCGCCTGGTGGGTGGAAGGCCATGTCCGAGGCCTTCGACGCTTCGAAGAACGTCTCAGAGTTCATGTCGCCGGCGATCCTGCAGGGCTTCGTCGCCGAGTTCCTCAGCGGGACAACGCCTAAGCGCTTGAGGGGCATGGTGGTGGACGGGCTTGCGCAGTACGTCCCAGACGATGACGCGCCGGCACTCCGGGCCGCCGGCGAGTTCGCCCGTGCGGAATCAGTCAAGCTGCCGCTCGACGAGGTTCAGCGGATTGCGCGCGTCACAAAGGCTGCGGGCGCTGTCATGCGCCAGCTGGTGCTCTCGGCAAAGGATCTCTCTCCGGCTGGCGTTGTCGAGATTCTCGTCGCCCTCGGAACCCCCTACGACAAGCTTGCCGAAGGACCCGGCTCGAAGTTCGACTATCCCGGGAACGTTCCGTCCATCGACACCGTGTTCAAGCGCCTCGAAGAGGCGGGTCGAATCAAGATTACGAAGAAGGCCATCGGATCGGGGCGCAGTGTGGAGGTCCTCGCTTAACGAGCGCCGACCCGGAAACGCCTGAACCGTCAAGCAGCGCCCCCGTCTGGTCCGCCGCTACTCGCGGGTGATCTCGCCCCAACGGATCTCCTACGCGAAAAGCGCCCTCGCAGCACTCAAGGTCCCTTTGGCCATACGCACCCCGACGATCTCCTGCGACCGCGACCGCTTGCGCGTAGGCGGCGCTTTGGTCGTCACAAGGGGCTTCACGCCGGCGTCCATCACCTAACGGCGCTGCGGCAACCGCAGGGTCTCCGGGGCCATCCCCACCATTCCGGCGACGTGACGGCTCGCGCTCGTCATCCTTGGTGACCGGCCCCTGGACTCTGCGAGCATCCTGAGCGCCCCCGTCACACATCGCCGGTGGGCCGGTTCAATAGCTGACTGGTCCTACTAGGGGGTGGCCGGACGGTTGGAAGTTGTCTGCATCAGCTCGGTGGTTCGCTGACTCAGCGAACACGAAGATCAGGCGCTTCGTCGGGCAGCATCGCGTGAAGTGGGATTTCGAGAACCTGGGCAATGGCGAGCATTGACCGCAGAGTGGGGTTGGCCGCCGTACCGGGTCGTGACTCGCCCTTTTCGTACTTCTGATAGGTGTATCGCGACATTCCGGCGCGGTAGGCGACCTGCTCCTGACTGAGTCCCGAACGAAGGCGGGCCCGCTGCAACTCCGTCCCGAGACGTTCTGCGTAGACGCTCCAATCGGCATCGGTGCGGTCGTCTCTCCGGGTCACTCGACAAGCCTGGCTAGCGAGCGTTTTCGGTACTGCCTAGTCCGTATGGCATAATTTGGATGGCCATACGAAACATTCACGCCTCGAGATGCGCACCGCGCTACTCGGCCTGCACGTGTGCTGCTGCGTATCGTCTCCCGGGCCGACAGTCGATACGCAGCCCCGTGTACGCGTTGGCCCTGATTGTTGAGAACTCGTGACCATCGAATCGATTCCTACTTGGTGGCGGGATGCTGGATCCCGGCCGCCCGAAGCGTGGCTAGACGCTTTCGTCGCCCTTACGGGGGACGAGGCCGTCGATGAATGGGGTTTAGCGGCCGCCGTGTACGTCGCGCGCGTCCGGCGACGTACCGGACGAGGGCCGACGTTCAGTGAACTGTTCCGCGCGGTCGTCCCTGAGGATGCTGGTGCGCTTCCGCGTTGGCCCGAGGGGATGAATAACGCCGCGCGGTCTAGGGCCCGCCAGCACTTTCGCCTCACTGTGGCCATCCAGTGGAAGCGTCGAGGGTGGCTGGACTGGAGTCCGGGCGTGGAACGCAGCTTGCGGACAGGACCTCTGTTCCGGGAGCGCTCGCGCGAACGGCAAGCGCGGCGGACAGCATGAGGGGCAGGGCCCTAGTTTCCGGGCTCCGGCATAGTGGGAACGTGGACCTCTCACCGATCACCGCCCGGATGCCGTCGCACGGCCGCATCGGGATCGGGCCCGGCTGGCACGGGCTGCTGCTCGCCCTCGACAAGGAGCTCGCAGCGCTCGCCCCGGGCTACGTGATCTGGCAGGTCAAGCAGGACGGCGGCGGTATGGACGTCGTCGCAAAGCTCACCGAGGACCTCGACGAGGGGTCCCTGGCGGCGTTCAGGACCGCGATCCTCCGTGCCCGCGCCGACTCACTGCACGCCTGCGAGGAGTGCGGCGCGCCGGCGCGGACCGTGCTTGACGGCGCCTGGTGCACGACACTGTGCCGGGAGCATGCGGCGGAGGCTCGCGCGGCGACGCAGCTAGTTGCGCTTCCCCGGCAGATTGTGAACGGGTGACGTAGTCGGAGACCTCGGGCCAACGGTTGGCCGACCGGTACCGACCGGGCTCGCATCGTTTGGCCCGAGGGCGCGCTGGCGCACAGCCCCCGATGTGTGTGCAGGTCGCGGGCCCCTGTTCGCGTCGCCGGGGGCGGTGCGCGGCCTCGAAGGCCAGTGGGTCGTCCCGCCTCCTCGTCCCTACTCACCTGGGCGGACAACGCCCATTCAGCGACGAAGTAGGTTCATGAACATGAGCGACACCACCAACACGAAACCGCCCACGACGAGCGGTCTGAGCATTGCAGCGCTCGTGACCGGCCTCATTGCGCTGCTGCTGGCAGTCGGCACGACCCCCGCCCCGACGTTCCTCGTCCTCTCCGCTGGCATCGTCGCCATCGCCCTCGGGCTCACGTCCGCACGGTCCGCGGGGGAGACAGGCATCTGGCTGTCCCGGCTTGGGGTGCTCACCGGAGTGCTCACCCTCGTCGTGCTCGGCATCATGTCCACCTGGTAGCCGACCCAGTACAGACCGCGATCACCACCCGCCGACACGAACCGAGGCCTCCCTTGCCCACACTCGCAGCCCGCCGCGCCACTCCGGTGGCCGCAGCGTTCCTCATCGTCGCCGCCCTCAGCATCGCCGGATGCTCGCCGAAGAGCTCACCGGAACCCATGCAGCCTCCCGTCTACACTGCGGAGCCCACACCCACACCCACACCCACCGCGGCACCCAGCGCGGAGCTGGTTGCCGGGGATGTCGTGCCGGCGGACGTGGCGGAGAAGATCAACGCCGGCCCCGCGATGTTCGAAGACCGGGCCTACCCCATGCCTGACGGGGCTTTCGTGTTCGTCGCCGGTGACGCTCCCGCCCCGCCCGAGGTGCTGGAAGCGGCAGGGCGGACCATCTTCGCTGCCACCGGCAACCTCATCTCCGGGGCGAACAGTACGGACAGCTACATCGCCGGTTACGTGGCACTGACGGAATCCGTCGCCGCCCAGTCGCAGGCGACGGGCAAGACCATCGTGTACGTCGGGCTGATGGCCATGAACACGCCACCGGCTCCCGACTGGCCCCCAATGTGGGGTATCGACATCGCCGGGCCCATCGGGGTGTACTCCTCAAAGGAGGAAGCGGTCGCCGCTGCCCAGGCCTGGGCCGGTGAGGATCCCGCCCGCCGCGCAGTCGTCATCGTCGACAACTACACCGGCACCCTCGGCTGAACGACGACAAGCTGATCGCGGCGACCGGCGCCGCCGCGGCCGCGCTCCCGGCCCTCCTCGACCGGGGCACCGGCCTCGCGCGACGCCTGCTGAGGGTCGGTGCTGCCTGAGCCCCGCGCGTATTAGAGTTGGCAGATATTCCGCGGACTCTGATACGGAGAGGTAATGGGTGCCGCCCGAGCTAAGGGGAGATAGTGGACGCTGGACGAATCATTAGGCTCCTGCGCGCCCTCGGTGCGAACGTGGAGATCGCCGGCCCCGGCATCCGCGTGAACGACAAGGACGCGCGGGTCATCCAGAGTCGACGCTCCCCGTCACCTGCCGAGCTGCACGCGGCACTACGAGGAGCGGAGCACGTCGTGGTGTGCTCCCACCGGGCATCCCCATCCGCCGTAGATTTCGCCCTGGCGCACCCGGAGCTCACCCTCATCCTGGACGACGCTCTCATCCACGAGGGGACCCTGCACCCGCTCGGCGGCAACGCCCACGAGCCGGAGAGCACCGGCCGCGGACCCAAGCCCTACGCGCGGCTCGCGGTGACCCGCGCTCTCCTGCGCCATTTCCGGGACCGCCCCGATCAGAAGACCCTCGCCTCCCTCGCCGGCGCCACTCAGGGCTCCGTCTCCGCCGCCCTCCGCAAGCTCCCCGCCGAACCGGACCCAGGAGCCCTGTTCGACGAGTTCCTCGCCACCTACCCCGGCCCGGGCGGCCAGACCTACTACTGGTGGTCGGACCAACAGCTCGTAGACCAGGCGCGCACGCTCCAGGAGGTGGGCGCCCTCCTCTCCGGCGACTACGCCGCAGACGCCATCAGCGCGTGGCGGGTGCCCGAGAAGGTCATCGGCTACTCAACCGAGCCCATCGACCTGGCCCGCCACGGGTTCGCCCTGGCGACGGCGGACGACTACACCGCCGCAGTCGTCGTACCCGCAGACAAGACCATCTGGGCAACGGCTGCAGCCTGGGGCGCCGGCGTCGCCGACCCCCTCATCGCCGCCTACGACATCGCGCGCACCGCGACCACCGGCGACGACGATGAGGCTATCGCGCGGCTGCGCGAGTACGTCACGACCCGCGCTCGTGGCTGAAGCGCACCTGGTCGCCGCCTCCGGCGTCGGCGCCGCTCTCGAGCGCGGCCGCCAGCGCGTATAGGTCGGACACGGCGACGGCCAGGAGGTCCGGGATGTGTGCCAGCTCGGGCGGCAGGGCCCCACGCGGTCCCAGTGCGGCGTCGAGCGCTTCGAGCGTCGATGCGGCCGTAACGGCAAGGTCGTACGCGCTGGCGGACTCGCTGCGAGGCATGGACCCACGATAGCGACGGCCCCCCGACAATCCCGCAACGCGCCGTTGCACAAATGGGCGGCACGTGCCCTGGGACCTCGCGCATAGGGCACGGGAGCTGCCCCTCCGTCACCGCAGGGTATCTGGCAGAGAGCACTCCATCCTCCACGACGTCCTTGAGATGCCGGAGAAGGAGTTGCGCGACCTAACCGCGCTGCTGGAACGAACCTCGCTCAGTTCCATCGTCTCTATGGCGAAGACCGTCGCAGACCGCCTCGACTTCATCCGCGGCCTCGAGCACCTCGTATTCGAAAAGCAGACGAAGAAGGTCGTTCGCGAGCGAAGTCAACTGCACAAGATCCTCGCCGAGGAGACTTGGATCCTCCGTGAGGAGTACGCGCTCACCGTGAACGACCAGAGCCTCACGGAGGCGCTGCGGGACCACCTGGGCGCCCTTCGACCGGGAAGACATCACTGTGGCCGACACCGGTGCAGAGGTCTTGGATGCCGAGGGGAAGAGGGTCGTGGTCGACCTCATCCTGAGTTCAGTTGTGCCGCAGAGCGCCAGCCGGCGGGAACATCTCGTCATCGAGCTGAAGACCCATCGTGCACATCAACGACGACGGGTTGCTGCAGGCCAACAAGTGTGCCGTGGCCGTCGGACGCGACCCGGGTTTCGAGGCCGTGGACGTCTCGTGGGAGATCTGGATCATCGGCGACATCATCATGCTCGAAGCGAAGAACCAGCTGGACGAAGACGGCTACCTGGGCATCCACGCTGAAGTCCGGGAACATGCCGATTCGTGCGGTCACCTGGGCGCAGATCATCGAAAACGCCAAACACAGGATGAAGTTCGTACAGCACGGGCTGGAGATCGAACCATCGAAGGACGACGGGATCGCGTACCTGCGCGTGTCCCATGAGACCCGCCTGCCCGAGGAAGTTCGGTAGCCGCGCGACGACGACGGGAGGCGGGTACGAGTCTCGGCTTGCTAGCGCGACGGGAACTTGATGATATTTCCTGAAGTGCCCACCGCTTCGCGCAAGGCTTCGTTCTCAACCGACAGTCGATGAATGTGCGCAATGGCAAGTTCAAGGCGCTTCCGGAGCCGTGCATTCTCAGCGCGAAGCGCCGGTTCCTCACTTGCTTTTTGGACTGTCTTCGGCGGGGTGGTGGCGCGCGTCTCCCGGCGCGCGTCAGCCACTTGTTGCGCGATCTCCGGAAAATAGCGCCAGAAGGTCGAGTTCGCCAGGCCGAGCTTCTCAGCGAGTCGTTTTGCGCTTGGAATGACGGCGTCCTCGAACTGCAGCTTCGACAGCTCGCGGCGAACATCTTCGTCAGTCGGCAAGTTCACGCGCCGGGTCATGTCCAGCTCCGTTCTGTGAGTTTGCGAGGAGCCGTTGAACTTGGTCGCGACGAGCCTGCAGTGAGACCAGCAGCGCGGGAGGCAGCACGCTGGGGGCTGAGAGGGCCACATCGAGTTCCGTGAGCTCCTCAAGCCAGGCCGAGATGTTCGCGCTGTCGAGCGCGACGTTCTTGCAAGCGAGCGGCTTGCAGGCATTGAGGTCTGGACCGGTCGTCGGCTGTCTGCCAGCTCGACAGAGGGCCTTGTCCGGGTTGTACACGCACGTGACGTACTTCCCTGGATAGATCTCAGCGCCCTTCGCGGATGCGAGTCGGATCAGTCGCCGTCGATCTGTCGTCACCTGCCCAGCGAAGCCCGGATCCTGCGCGAGCGCGGCCAGGCGCGAGGCTGCGTCGGCTCGCGCCGGACCGAACAGATCGAGGTGTTCGTGTTGGTCGATGAGGGCCTGAAGCGTCTCGCCTCTCAAGATCGCCTCTTCGGCCTCGACCTCGGCACGGAACCCTGAGTCGCTTGTGCCGGCGTAGCCCTCGAACATCTGGATGCTGTGGTGGCGGTACTGTATGGCGCCCGCGATGGACCCTCCGGGGCGACGCGCGATGTACCACGCGAGAGTCCTTCGGAACTGACGGGTGCTGAGCTTCCACGGTCGGCCATCGACATCGGGGATTCGATCCGCACGGTTATGAGTTGTGCAGTATGCGTTCACCCATTGGATGAATCTGTTGAGCTGCCGATTCGTTCCGGCCGTCGTCATTGCGACGTTCCCACCGCGCCCCGCCGAGCCTGCGCCCGGTCCTGACTTGATGGGCCCGAACAGCCATTCATTGCGACCTCGGGCGCGGTTGTCGTGGACGCGTTCCAGCACTGCCAACGCCGTCGCCACTGGGGGCGCGACCACCCAGGTTGCGGGCACGCCCTCCGCCTCCAGCTCGCCCTTGAAAGCGGTGCTACGGACGAACCAACGGTAGGGTTCCCCGTTCGCATCAAGTCTCGCTTCGCAGGCGCCTCGGCGGAGGTGCTTCACCTCGCTGTCCCGCATGCCGGAAAGGAACGCGACGACGATGTAGCACGCGGCCTGCAGTACCTGCGTTAGCGAGGCGATGGAGTCATCCCGACTGGGATCGAGCGAAACACCCTCAGTCCAGGCTGCCCCGTCGAGTTTGCCCCTCACGCTGACGCCGAGGTACGCGAAGTCGGAGACGCCGACAGCATCGACGGCGTTGTGAATAGCTTCATCATGGAGGTCCAGCGCACGACGAGTGCAGTCGACAGATCGAGCGATGGCCGCGTAGTTGACGTGCCCGTTGAATCCCGGAAGTGGTCGGCCAGCGTCCACTCGGTCCTGGAGGTAGGCCGCGATTTTGCTGGCAGTCACTCCCTGGGGGGTGTAGCTGCGCCGTCTTATAACGCGTAGGTCTTCCCATCGGTCGCTAGCTTGCAGGATGTCATCTGCGAAGTCGTCGACGAACCTCAGTGCCCATACGAGAAGCCGACTATGCACGAGTTCGGGAATGCGAGGCGTCGAGTTCTCACCCGAGCCAGACGATGAGTGCGCCTCGCCCCAACCGCGCACTCGTATCGGGTCGCTCGTCAAGCCGTCACTGCCGAGGCACTGTCGATAGCGCCACAGATAGCGCACCGCGGCGCGAAGCGCGTGCCGTCGTCCGTAGCTTCCGGGGTACTTGAGAAGCAGGTGGAGTTGGTACCTCTCGAGGTTTGAGCCCGTGACGGTCGACATCGGCCGACCTCCGTTCTCGAGGTCGAGCCAACGGTAGAAGGTGATCAAGCTGTAGTGGGTCGCGATGATCGTTGGGATGCTTGCGCGGTCTTCGCCCGGGGGAAGAACGCCCGACAGCATGGTGAACATGAGCCATCGGTGCATCCCTCGGAACTGTTCTGGAACCCGGTTGAAGCGAAGTGTCAGCCCGCGAGCCTGCTTCTGGACCGATGCGGGAGCGAGCTGCCACTCAGCATCCGCGTAGCGGGCTGTGTCGCGCAGTTCATAGCCGTCACGCAGGGGGCGTTCCCGGAGCACGAAGCTCTGCTCAGCCCCCAGCGCGCGCCGCTTCTGTGGGCCGGTCATCCTCGCTCCCACCTCGGCTCAACGAGGTCCAAGTAGCTGTCGCCGGGTTTCGCTTGGTCAGCGTGTGCGAGCTCCGCCTCAGTGAACTTTGGGAGGACTTCGTATCGGATGGTCGCCCATGTGGCGCCGTACCGGCTCCACCAGTCCGCTTCGGAGACTTCGCGCCTCCTGCGCTCAAGTGCGTCTAGGAGCGACAGCAGACGTGGCAGATGCTCGCCTGTCACGACGCAGTTGGCACATTGGAAGCACGACAGAAAGGACTTAGTGCAGCGCCGCCCCGTGAGCGGGTGGTGTTCGTGGTCGACGCACGCGGCCCAGGCCGTGTCCACGGTTTCATCCGGCTGGGTCGCCGCCACTCGGGTGGGATTTACCTTCAGTTGAGTACGACCTTGCATCGCAAGCGCGTCCCGGTGGTTCTTCCGAGCGGTGGCGAGGAGATCATTCATCGCCTCAGACATGACGTCGCCTGACCAGTCGATGGTCGACGCGTCCCCGGCAAGATAGTTGCGGAACAGAACCTCCATGCCATTGCTAAGAGGCGAGGACGGCATGTGACCACCCATCTGACGAGTTCGCCGCACATCCACGCTGGTCTTCAACCGGTTGAAGTCAAGCTGCAACAGAGTGTCAGCGCCGTCCAGGGAACCATCGGAACGAATGTTCGCTCGCTCGACCCAACGACTCGAGTGTGGGCCTCCACGGAGTGAGCGCGCGAACGGGTTTCGACATCGGGGCCCCTTACCCGTTGCGTGCCATAGTGCCCAGAAGGCGGGCTCCGCCATCTGGGCTCGCGCCGCGCTCATGAGGCGGTGGAGGAGCAGGTATGTACCCCCGGGCGTGAGTAGCTCCTTGCCGGGTGGTCCGATCTCCCACGTCTCGGTGTGATGCCAGTTTCCGCTCCCACGTCGACGCTTCTGGAGGTCGACCTCGACTGCCAAACCCTCGATGACTCTGTGACTACTCGGGAGCTCTTTGATCGACTCGACGTTCCAGCCTGTGTTGGCAATCAACAGAACGAGCATCGGTGTCAGATCGCGCTGGGTCAGGAACACTAGCTCCGCTTCGGCGCGCCGCGTCGGCAGCATGTCCGAAGGCGGCGGCGTGGCGTCGCCAGCTTGTTCGAGGCGGTGAACCATCCTCGCGACGTCTTCTCGAGCCGCCGTAACGATGCGCGATAGCTCGCCGTCGGAGTAGCCGCTCCGTGGGCTATAGCGACCTCGCACGCGCGGCCGCATGGCGGCCACCGCCTCGCCATCCAAGACAGACCGGAGCGGCTCGTTGTCGAAACACAGAGCCAGCGATCTCATCTCCAGTCTCGCTTGAGTCTCGCCGACTCGGTCAGCCTGAACACGTAGTAACGACTCCACATGGTGGCGGCGCAAGTCCTGAGGCGTCCGGGGGTGTGCAAGGAGTGCGCTCATCGCGGCCAGGGCCCGTCCAAGCGCTCCCCAGAAGCCTTGTACTGACGCCAACGTCCTGAGTTGGCCGGTCGGTCCAACTCGCGCAGTCACGCAAGGCAGTAAGGCCTCATGCCATCCAGGTAATGCGAGCGTGGAGACGTCGAGGTCCGCCGTGCGGCCGTCCTCCCCGCGGAAGTGGATGACCGTTCCTGAAGTCTTGGGAGGTGGTTCGTAATAGGAGCTCGGCATACGCGAGGGAACGCCTAGGCGTGTGTCTCCTCGGGGGCTCACGGGCGGTCACCGCCTATTTCCATCGATCCGTAGTCATCCAGATGGGTGACCAGAGCTCTCGCATCGTCCCAGTTTTCGTCGACGAGGGTCATCCTTGTCTCCATCTCGAGGCGCTCGAGGGTGTGGAGGTAGATCTCCGTCGACGTTTGGCTTTTGTGTCCCAGCCGCGCCTGGACCCAGCGGATCGGCTCGCCCCAGATCATCCGGTAATGCAACCTCTGGGTCGAGGTGAACCTCGCCAGGTCATCGAGATGTCCTCGGTACATGAGCTCCAAGGTGTTCACGGCGTATGTGTGTCGAAGGAGGTGAGGGTGAGCCGATAACCCCACCCCGGCAGCTCGACATCGGGCATCCGCCTTGCTGAAGAGGTCCTGCCAGGTCTTGCGGGACAGCGGGTCACCCCCTTCGCCCAGCCAAAGAGACGCCGGCTCCCACCCAGCATCGCCCTTCACCAGCACGCGAGCGCGGTCCTCTGGGCCGAGCTGCGATAGCTTTCGGCGACCCGCTGGTGAGCCGGCAGGGGCCTCGATGAGGATTCTCGACCGATCTTGCGGGTCGTAGCGCCCCGCAGCCCGGCCGCGCGCAAGTGCCGCACTTCGATCCACGTCAATGTAGTGGTGAAGGTCGCGAAGGATCGCGGAAGGCACGTAAACGTATCGCGCCGAGGCGCCCTTCGCGATGGACTTGGGTAGCCAGAACCGGTGGTAGCCGACCAAAGTCATCAGCGCCGGAAGCTCCTGGACCAAGAGGGAGCTCTGCTCTGTAAGCCGGAGGCCCGTCCGAACCATCAGGTCGGCGAACAGCGCGTTGCGATCCGACCAGCGCCCCCTGAACTTCTCTGACGCGAGCCCGGAGGTCTCGTATCCTCGTAGGCCGATGTCCCTCCAGCGGCGATAGGACCGTGAGGGAAGCCAACCGACTCGCCCACGTCGAGCTCCGTGCGCGTAGGTCGCAGGCTGCGTGTGCTCAGAGTGCCGCCGCGAGCTCGAACGCCGCTGACGTTGTGGCACAGGTGAGGCGACACAGTTGCCCTCAGCGACCTGCCATCTGTAGAAGCGGTCGATAGCGGCAACCTCCCGATTCCACGTCGAGTCGCTAATGAGCGGGCCCAGCGCGTTCTCACGTCGCCATGCCATATATGCGGCATGGTCATCCACCGTCGCCTCGGTCCAGGGTCGCCGCCCGCGTCCTCGTTCGAGGAAGTCGAGGAAGCTCCGAAGATCCCGCGCGTAGCCCTGTCGCGTCGACAGTGCGGCCGGCAACATCTCGGTCGAATGGAAAAACTTGTTTAGCGCCACGTCGTAATGCAGCTCCGGCGACAGCAGGAACGGCGTGCCGCGCGGGATCCCGACATCGCGTCGCCAACCCTCCCAGTCGGCGAATAGAGGTAAGCCGACCGCGTCGAGGCTGGCGTAGTGATCCGACGCGTAGTGAAGCGTCCAGACATCTAGCCCGCTCTCGACATCTTCCTGACTCATGAGTGCAAGGTACGGAACATTCGATCTTGTGGATAGTGGGCAGCGACTAAACCACGGATACAACCTCGCGACGAACCCGTGCCCCTGCGGCTCCTACGGGGTGCCCGGGGGCGACTGCGTCTGCCCGCCGGCCGGCATCCGCCGTTACCTCGGTCGGCTGTCCGGACCGATCCGCGACCGCATCGACATCGAGCTGTCGGTGAGGCGCGTCTCCGTCGCGCACACGCAGGCCGCAGGGCAGCGCGGCATCACGACCGCAGAGGCGCGCGCACGGGTCGCGGCGGCCCGCCACCTCGCGGCCGGTCGACTGCGCGCCACGCCCTGGCGCACCAATGCGGAGGTCTCGGGGGCGTGGCTGCGGCAGGGTCCGTGCGCGCCGCCGCCGCTGGTGCGCCGTCCGCTGGACGCGGCCCTGCACCGCGGCGCGCTCACGCTGCGCGGGTACGACCGTGTGCTGCGTGTGGCGTGGACGCACGCTGACCTGGCCGGGCGCGACCGCCTCGAGATCGACGACATCGGCCGGGCGCTGTATCTGAAGAAAGGGGCGACCCCACTGTGAACTCCACCCTCCCTCTCTCCGCGAACGCCGCTCGTGCGGCGCTGCTCGGACTCGTGCCGGGCGAGCTCGACGACGGCGTCGTCGTCGAGCGCTATGCGCGCGCCGTCTGGTCGGCGCTGTGCGAGCCGGGCGACGGCGACGCCGGGCTGCTGGTCGGCGAGGTGGGTGCGGCCGCCGCGCTGGGGTCCGTCGTCACCGGAGACGCCCGGGGCATCGCGGCGGCCGCAGGGATCGATCCCGCCCGCGCGCAGGATGCGCTCGACCGCTGGCGACCGCGACTCGCACCCGGCCCGCTGAGGGCCGCCTTCGACACCGCGCGCCGCGTGACGGCCCGTCTCGTCGTGCCCGGCGACGCGCGGTGGCCGGCCCGAATGGACGACCTCGGCCCCCACGCGCCGCTGGCGCTGTGGGTGCGGGGCGCACTCCCCGAGCAGCGGGGCCTGGCCGTGGCGATCGTCGGCGCGCGCGCCGCGACCTCGTACGGCGAGCACGTCGCGATGGAGCTGGCGGCGGATCTCGCCGGGGACGGGGTGCGCATCGTCTCCGGCGCCGCCTACGGCATCGACGGCGCCGCGCACCGCGCCGCCCTCGCCGCTGGTGGGCACACGGACGCCTTCCTCGCCGGGGGAGTGGACCGCCCTTATCCGTCCGGCCACGAAGATCTGCTGCGCCGCGTCGCCCGATCGGGTGCGGTGATCAGTGAACTGCCCTGCGGCGCGGCACCGACGAAGTGGAGGTTCTTGGCGCGCAACCGTCTCATCGCCGCGCTGTCGGATGCGGTGGTCGTCGTCGAAGCGGGCCACCGCAGCGGATCGCTCAACACGGCCGGGCACGCGGCGTCGCTCGGTCGGGGGCTCGGCGCGGTTCCCGGCCCGGTGACGAGTCCCTCCTCGGCCGGGTGCCACCGCCTGCTGCGCGAGTACGACGCCCGCTGCATCACGGATGCGGACGATGTGCGCGAGCTGCTCGGCATGCACGACGACCGGCTGCCGGGGGCGGAGGAGTGGATCGACGAGGCCACCGCCCTGCGCGATGCGCTGAGCACCCGTGCCTGGCGGCCGGTGGACGACATCGCGCGCAGGTGCGGCCAGAGCACCACGCAGGTCGAACGGGGCCTCGGCCTGCTGCTCCTGCACGGGCGGGCGCAGCACGGACCTGCCGGGTGGCGGCTCGTGGTGACGCGGCGGTGATCGGAGGGTCGGCGGCGCAACGATCGATGCGGACGGCATCCTGGACACATGCGCATCTCCGAGGCGGTCGAGGTCTACACGCGGCACCTCGTCGATGTGCGCCGCCTGTCGCAGGCCACCGTGCGGGCATATCGTTCCGACCTGGCGGACATGACCGCCTCCGTCGGCGATCTCCCGCTGACCGAGGTGGACCTCGAGGCCCTGCGGGAATGGCTGTGGGCGGCGACCCGCCGGGGCGACGCACGTGCCACCCTCGCCCGGCGCACGGCCGCCGCTCGCGGCTTGTTCGGATGGGCGGTCGAGTACGGCCACCTGCCGACCGACCCCAGTCTGCGCCTGGTCGCTCCGAAGCGGGGACGCACACTGCCGCGCGTCGCCGCGGCCGACGGTCTCGCCGACGTGCTCGACGGCGTGCACGCCCGTGCTGCCGCCGGAGACCCCCGGGATCTGCGCGATGCGGCGGTGCTGGAGCTGCTGTACGGAGCCGGACTGCGGGTGTCGGAGCTGTGCGGCATCGACGTCGGCGACCTCGACCGTTCCGCCGCCACCGTTCGGGTGCTGGGCAAAGGCTCGAAAGAGCGGGTGGTGCCCTACGGCGCCCCCGCTGCGCGCGCTCTCGATGCCTACCTGGTGCGGGGGCGGCCCGCGCTCGCGGCTCGCGGCGAATCCCCGCCCCCGGCGGTGTTCCTCGGCCTCCGCGGGGCGCGCATCGGGCCGCGGGCGGTGTACGACGTCGTCGCGCGGGAGATCGCGCCCCTGGTGGGCGCGGAGACCGTGGGGCCTCATGCCCTGCGCCACTCGGCGGCGACCCACCTGCTGGACGGGGGAGCGGACCTGCGCGCGGTGCAGGAGATGCTCGGCCACGCGAGCCTCGGGACGACGCAGATCTACACCCACGTCTCGAGCGAACGTCTCACCGCGGCCTATCGTCTGGCGCACCCCCGAGCCTGACGCGACGGGTCGTGTGGCGACGTCTCACCGCGCCGCCTACCGTTGAGCCATGTCCCGTCACCGTCTGACAGCCTCCGTCGTCCTCGCCGCCGCCGCGATGGCGATCACCTTCAGCGGGTGCTCGCCGGTGCCGGCCGACGGCGCGCGCCCTGCCGTGACGGTTCGCCCGACCTCCCCGGCGGACTCATCGCCCGCGGCCCCCGTCCCGGCGACGCCGTCCGCGATCCCGTCGCCCTCGTCGACCACCCTTCCCGGCCACGACTGCGGCGGATCGGCCGTGACGGTCTCGGCGGGCGGCGACCGCGTGCTGACCGGGTCGTGCCCGCAGGTGACGGTGGAGGGCACCGATGTCGAGCTGGACCTCACCACCGCCACCGTGGGGGAGCTGCTCATCGCCGGCGACCGGCACGAGGTGGACGCGGGTGACGTCGGTTCGGTCACGATCGCCGGACAGGACAACGACGTGGAGGCCACCGCCGTCGACGACCTCGCGGTGCGCGGGGACCGCAACACGGTCGACGTGCGCGACGCGATCGGCTCCGTGGTGATCGCGGGCAACGACAACGAGGTCGAGGCCGGCGAGCTGGATGCCGTCGCCGACGAGGGCGACCGCAACCGCATCGAGCGGGACGACTGACAGCAGGGCAGCAGCACCGCCCGCGGCACGTCGCCGAACAGCAGCATCGGATTGACGTACTCGCCATCGCGCCGCACTCCGATGTGCACCTCGCCCCGCCGGGTGTGCCCGCCGGTTGTGATCGTGCCCAGCACCTCGCCGCGCACGACCGACTGGCCGGCGGCGACGACCGGTGCCACCGGCTCCAGCGTCGTCACGAAACCGGAGCCGTGGTCGACGGTCAGCAGGGTGCGGCCGGCGACCGGCCCGGCGAAGGCGATGACACCATCGGCGGGGGAGACCACCGCCGTGCCGACCGCGCCCGCCAGATCCATGCCGCGGTGACCCGGTCCGTAGCGGTGAGGGGGCGCGCGGAACGGGTCGGTCACGCCCGCGCCGGGGAGCGGCCAGAGCCACGGCACGTCGCCGGGGAGCTCGCGTTCGAGGGGGGAGTCGATCGCCGGCGATGCCGTCGCTTCGAGCGCCCGGGCGCCGCCCGGTGCGGGCACACCCGACCCGACCAGCAGGGCGAGCAGGATCACGGCGTGCGCTGCCCACGCGCGTCTGGTCCGGTTCATTCCGCCATGGTGCACGCCGCGTCCCGCACGCGGTCCGGCACACCGGCGGTCCGTGGACAACGCGCGCAGGCTTCCGCACCGGGGAGAAGGCGGTGACTGATAGCATGGAGGTCGCACTCCGCTTCGGCGGGGTGACTCCGCGTGCCCACAGCACTGCACCCGCTCCGGCGGGCGCGACGCGGCATCCACACCCCAGGTCCTCCCGCATCAGCGGGTGGCGGGTGTGCGCCGGGCACCAGGCTCGCCGGTCATTCGACCAGGCGTGGACAACCGAAACAACGGCGCACTGCGCCGAGAACAGGAGAACGGCCATGGCCGTCGTCACCATTCGCCAGCTGCTCGACAGCGGCGTGCACTTCGGACACCAGACCCGCCGGTGGAACCCGAAGGTCAAGCGCTTCATCCTCACCGAGCGCAGCGGCATCCACATCATCGACCTGCAGCAGTCGCTCGGGTACATCGACAAGGCCTACGAATTCGTGAAGGAGACCGTCGCGCACGGCGGCACCATCCTCTTCGTCGGCACCAAGAAGCAGGCGCAGGAAGTCATCGCCGAGCAGGCGACCCGCGTCGGCCAGCCCTACGTGAACCAGCGCTGGCTCGGTGGTCTGCTGACCAACTTCAGCACCATCTCCAAGCGCCTCGCCCGCATGAAGGAACTCGAGGAGCTCGACTACGAGACCCCGGCCAACAGCGGCTTCACCAAGAAGGAGCTGCTGCTCAAGAAGCGCGAGCTGGACAAGCTCCACAAGTCGCTGGGCGGTATCCGCAACCTGCAGAAGACCCCCTCGGCGATCTGGGTCGTCGACGCCAAGCGCGAGCACCTCGCCATCGACGAGGCCCGCAAGCTCGGCATCCCCGTCATCGGCATCCTCGACACCAACGCCGACCCGGACGAGTTCCAGTACCCGATCCCCGGCAACGACGACGCGATCCGCGCCGTGGGTCTGCTGACCCGCGTGATCGCCGACGCCGCCGCTGAGGGCCTCATCCAGCGTCACCAGCCCGCCGGTGAGGCTGCCGACGCCGAGCCGCTGGCCGACTGGGAGCGCGAGCTGCTCGAGACCCCCGTCGTCACCGACGTCGCCGAGGTCGAGACCATCGCCACCGAGTCCGACGCGGACAAGGCCGGCGCTGAGGCTCACGACGCGATCGCCGCCGAGGCTCCGGCCGAGGAGGCTCCTGCTGCCGAGGGGGCCCCGGTCGCCGAGGCCGACGCCGCCGACAAGGCCGCCGAGTAACTCCGCACGGTTTCCGCCGCGGCGGGCGCGTGCGCCCGCCGCGGCACCACCGACAAAGCCACCGAACCTAGGAGCCACCACCCATGGCAAACTTCACCATCGCCGACATCAAGGCGCTGCGCGACCAGCTCGGCACGGGCATGGTCGACACCAAGAAGGCGCTCGAGGAGGCCGACGGCAACCTCGAGAAGGCCGTCGAGATCCTGCGACTCAAGGGCGCGAAGGGCAACGCGAAGCGTGCCGACCGCTCCACCAGCGAAGGCCTCGTCGTCGCCCGTGAGCGTGACGGCAAGGTCACGCTGCTCGAGCTGAACACCGAGACCGACTTCGTCGCCAAGAACGACCGCTTCATCGCGCTGGCCGACAAGGTGGCCGACGCGGCCGCCGCCGTCGACGCCGACTCCGTCGAGGCCGCCCTCGCCGCCGACGCCGGCGGTCAGACCGTCGCGCAGCTCATCGACGACGAGGCCGCCATCATCGGCGAGAAGGTCGAACTGCGCCGCGTGCGCACGCTGACCGGCGACAACTTCGAGGTCTACCTGCACAAGACCAGCAAGGACCTGCCCCCGCAGATCGGCGTGGTCGTCGCCTACTCCGGTGACGACGCCGAGACCGCTCGCAGCATCGCGCAGCACATCTCGTTCGCCAACCCCACCTACCTCTCCCGCGAGGACGTCCCCGCGGCCGACGTGGACAAGGAGCGCGAGATCGTCACGGAGATCTCCCGCAACGAGGGCAAGCCCGAGGCAGCACTTCCGAAGATCGTCGAGGGACGCGTGAACGCGTTCTTCAAGCAGGTCGCCCTGCTCGACCAGGACTACGCGAAGGACAACAAGATGTCCGTCGCCCAGGTCGCCAAGGACGCCGGCATCATGATCACCGACTTCGCCCGCTTCAAGGTCGGCGCGTAAGTCGCGAGAAAGGCCCGCATCGCTTCGGTGCGGGCCTTTCCCATGCCCGACGCTAGGTTGTAGAAGACGAGAGGACCACACGTGATCGATGAGGCCACGGGACGCCGCCGCGTTCTGCTGAAACTGTCCGGAGAAGCATTCGGAGCAGGCCAGCTGGGGGTCAACCCCGACGTCGTCAGCCAGATGGCGCGCGAGATCGCCGCCGCTGTGGACCGCGTGGAGATCTCCATCGTCGTCGGAGGGGGCAACTTCTTCCGGGGCGCGGAGCTGAGCCAGCGCGGCATGGACCGCGGGCGAGCGGACTACATGGGGATGCTCGGCACGGTGATGAACGCCCTGGCGCTGCAGGACTTCCTCGAGCAGGCGGGCGCCGCCACCCGCGTGCAGTCGGCCATCTCGATGACGCAGGTCGCCGAGCCCTACATCCCGCGCCGCGCCGAGCGCCACATGGAGAAGGGCCGGGTCGTCATCTTCGGCGCCGGCGCGGGGCTGCCGTACTTCTCCACCGACACCGTCGCTGCCCAGCGTGCGCTCGAGATCGGCGCGAGCGAGGTGCTCGTCGCCAAGAACGGCGTCGACGGCGTCTACACCGCCGACCCGCGTCTGGACGCGTCCGCGACGCGCCTGGACCGCCTGACCTACGCCGACGCGCTGCAGCGCGGGCTGAAGGTCGTCGACTCGACCGCGTTCAGCCTCTGCATGGACAACCGCATGGACATGCGGGTGTTCGGCATGGAGCCGGCGGGGAATGTGACGCGGGCGCTGCTGGGCGAGCCCATCGGCACCCTCGTGACCGCCTGACGCCCACGCGGCGTAGCGCCCCTGGGTGAGGACCACCCTCAACTAGACTTGAACGACCTGCCCCGACGAATGGAGTGACCGTGATCGCCGATGTGCTGGCCGATGCCGGAGCACGCATGGACCGCGCTGTGGAGGCCGCGAAGGATGACTTCGCCACCGTCCGCACCGGACGCGCCAACCCTCAGCTGTTCCAGAAGATCCTGGTGGACTACTACGGCACGCCGACCCCGCTCGCGCAGCTGGCCTCGCTGAACAACGCCGAGGCCCGCACGCTGGTCATCTCGCCGTACGACAAGTCCGCGCTGAAGGCCATCGAGCAGGCCATCCGCGACACCCCGAACCTCGGCGTCAACCCGTCCAACGACGGCAGCATCGTGCGGGTCACGATGCCGGAGCTGACCCAGGAGCGCCGCAAGGAGTACGTCAAGCTCGTGCGCACCAAGGGTGAGGACCACAAGGTCCACATCCGCGGCATCCGCCGCAAGGCCAAGGACGACCTGGACGCCCTCAAGAGCGATGTCGGCGAGGACGAGCTCGTCCGCGCCGAGAAGGACCTTGACGCGCTGACCCGGTCGCACGTCGACGCCATCGACGAGGCCCTCAAGCGCAAAGAGACCGAGCTGCTCGAGGTCTGACAGGCGATGACCGACCCCTCCGACGACGCGGAGCGCCCGCTCGATCCCCCCGTTCGGCGCTCGGACGGTCGGCGTACCCCCGGCGACCCCGGGGTCGAGTTCAGCACCCATCTGCGGGCCGCCCGCTCCGAGTTCGAGCATCAGGTGGAACGCGCCCGCGCGGACTTCGACCTGGCCAACGAGAAGATCAAGCAGCGCACCGGACGTGACCTGATCGTCGCGACCCTGATCGGACTGGCGCTCGGCGTCGTGGTCATCGGCTCGCTGATGTTCTTCAAGCAGCTGTTCCTGGTGTTCGCCATCCCTGTCGCGCTGCTGGGTGTGTTCGAGTTCTCCCGCGCCCTGCAGAGCGCCGGACGACGCGTCGACGTGGTGCCGCAGCTCATCGCCGCGCTCGCGCTCGTGCTGTCGGGCTACTTCCTGGACTACTTCACGCACTGGGCCGTCGCCTTCGCGGCGGTGGCCTTCGTGATCGTCTGGCGCCTGGTCGCGCAGATGGCGGCGAACGACGGCCGGACGTACGGCGATGTGCTCTCGGACACCCTCATCTCGGGATTCGTGCAGCTGTACGTCGCGTTCCTCGGCAGCCTGCTGCTCATCCTCCTGCGGCAGGACCAGGGGGAGTGGTGGGTGCTGGCGATGATCGGCACCGCGGTGGCCGCCGACACCGGCGCCTACGCATTCGGGCTCATGCTCGGCAAGCATCCCATGGCCCCGCGCATCAGCCCGAAGAAGACGTGGGAGGGCTTCGGCGGTGCCGTGCTGGCCGCGGTGGCCGCCGGCGTGCTGTTCGGCATCTTCCTGCTGCAGGTGCCCTGGTGGGCCGGCGTCGTCATCGGTCTCGCGGTGCTGGCCACGGCGACCCTCGGTGACCTCGGCGAGTCGATGATCAAGCGGGACCTCGGCATCAAGGACATGAGCTCATGGCTGCCGGGACACGGTGGGGTGCTCGATCGACTGGACTCCATCCTGCCCTCCACGGTGCCGGCCCTGGCTCTGTACTTCGTCTTCTTCCCCCTGGTGGCGGCATGACCCTCTCTCACGCGCACGAGACCGACGCGCCGTCGGCGGAGCCTCTGGGCGCCGACATCGACGCGGATGCCGCCGGCGACGAGGCCACCGAGAAGACGGCGCCCGCGGCGCCCTTCCCCCTCACCCGGGGGCGTGAGAAGGGCTATGACGTTCAGGCGGTCGACGCGTTCCTCGAGCAGGCGCGGGCGGCGTTCGAATCCGACCCCGCCGAAGCCACGCTCGGCAGCACCGAGGTGCGCCGCGCCGGGTTCCCGCTCGTGCGCCACGGGTACGTCATCGCCGCCGTGGACGCCGCCCTCGGCCGCATCGAGGACGCCTTCGCCGCTCGCGAGCGGGAGTACGCGCTGTCGCGGGCCGGCGCGCGGGCCTGGGTCGGCCGTTCGCGTGAGCTCGCACAGGAGGTGCTCGACCGTCTGGCCCGACCGCGCGGCCGCCGGTTCGATCGCGTCTCCGCGCTCCGCTACGGCTACCGGGTCGACGAGGTCGACATCGTCGCCGACCGGCTCGCGGCCTACCTCGCCGACGGCGCTCCCTTGACGACCGATCAGGTGCGCACCGTCGCCTTCCGCATGCAGCGTGGCGGCTACCGTGAAGCGCAGGTCGACGCGGTGCTCGACGCCGTCGTCGAAGTCATGCTCGCGATCGGCTGAGCGGCACCGACCAGCCGCGTATGCCGTCGGTCGGCCGAGCCGGTAGACTCTCGCACACTGTGACTTCCGGCAACGAGATCTCCGCCCCGGCCACTCGGCCGCCCGCACTGCGCGGCGCGGCACCGACCCGCCGTTCGATGCGCGAGGCCCAGCAGCCGCGCTGGTCGCGTCGCCGCGGGGTGCTGTCGGTCTTCGCCACCCTCGCCGTCGCCGGGTTCGCCGGCGCCTACATCGGCCCGCTCGGCGGGTCGCTCTCGCAGGCCGTGGCCGAGGACAAGGCGCCCGTGTCGCTGTACGCCGATTCGCTGAGCGACGCCCAGGCCCTCGCCGGAGACGCCGCGCAGGCCACGCCCGAGCCCGTCACCTTCGAGCGCAGCGGCTACAGCGTGTACGTCACGCCCAAGCCGACCCCGACGCCGGAGCCGGAGCCCGCTGCCGCCGAGTCCACGGGCTCGTCCGCGGCTGCTGCCGGCCCCGTCTTCTACACCGGCGGTGGCAGCGCCGCCGAGTGGATGTCCGCTGCCGGCATCGCTGAGGGCGACTGGGGCTACGTCGACTACATCGTGGGCCGTGAGAGTGGCTGGAACCCCAACGCCACCAACCGCTCCTCGGGTGCGTGCGGCCTCGTGCAGGCGTACCCGTGCAGCAAGGTGCCCGGAAACGGCTACGACCCCGTGGACAACCTCCGCTGGGGCAACGGCTACGCCACCGGTCGCTACGGAAGCTGGGCGGCGGCCTACGACTTCTGGCTCAGCAACCACTGGTGGTGACCTCCGCCGTCATGCCCCGTTCCCGACGCCGTCGACCCGAACGGCCACGCGACGATTCGCTGGACCGTCTCATCGCCGGCTGGAAGCGCACGGAGGTGCGTCGCGGCGCGGAGTGGACGGTGCAGCCCGTGGCCGCCTCGCAGGCCCAGAAGACGTACATCTGCCCCGGGTGCGGGCGCACGGTCGATCCAGGCGTGGCGCACGTCGTGGTCTGGCGCGCGGACGGCATCCTGGGCGAGGCGGCGGCGCTGGCCGACCGCCGTCATTGGCACAACGCCTGCTGGAGGATCGGCTGACGTGGAGATCCGTGGACCGGTGCAGCTTCCCGCGCATCGCGAAGAGATCGAGTTGCACACCCTCGACGGGCTGACGCTGGTCGGCGAGCTGGCAACGCCGCTCGAGCACGACCCGGTGGCGACGCTCGTCACCCTGCACCCGCTGCCCACCGCCGGCGGGTTCATGGACTCGCACATCCTGCGCAAGGCCGCCGGGCGGCTGCCGGCGCTGGCAGACCTGGCCGTGCTGCGCTTCAACACGCGCGGCACCACGTCGCCGCGCGGCACCAGCGAAGGCACCTTCGACGGCGGACAGGCCGAAGAGTTCGACGTGGCCGCGGCGATGGCGTTCGTGCATGAGCGGGGCCTGCCCCGGCCCTGGTTGCTGGGGTGGTCGTTCGGCACCGAGCTGGCGCTGAAGTACGGTCGCGATCACGACATCGAGGGTGTGATCCTGCTCTCGCCGCCCCTGCACCGCGCGACCGCAGACGAGGTCGCCGCCTGGGCGGGTGACGGACGCCGCGTCGTGATCGTCGTGCCCGAGCTCGACGACTACCTGCGCCCCGCCGAGGCGGCGGAGCGCTTCGCGTCGATCCCGCAGGCCGTCATGATCCCGGTGACCGGGGGACGCCACCTGTGGGTGGGGGAGAACCAGACCCGCCGGGTGCTGACCGAGATCGTCGCGGCGGTCAATCCCGACGCACTGCCTCTCCCCACGGTGTGGGACGGGCCGGCGGCCTGAGGGGCATCCGTCACCGCTCGTTCTGACGTGGGATGACGACCTGCCGGTAGATGATCAGGATGCTGGCGGCGACCGGGATCGCGATGAGCGCGCCCAGCAGGCCCAGCAGCGAGCCGCCGGCCAGGGCGGCGATCACCACGACGGCGCCGGGGATCGACACGGCCCGGTTCATGATGCGCGGCGAGAGCAGGTACGCCTCCAGCTGCATGTAGATGGCGTAGTAGATCAGTGCCGTCAGCGCGGTGCCGGGGGACCCGAGGCCGGGGATCAGGCACACCAGCACGATGATCGTGGAACCGGTCAGGGTTCCCACCAGGGGGATCAGCGAGAAGAAGAAGGCGACGACCGCCAGGACGGCCGGGAACGGCGCACCGATGATCGAGAGGAAGATCGCGCTGAGCACGCCGTTGATGACGCCGAGGCTGGCCTGCCCGATCACGTAGAAGCCCACCGAATCGGTGATCTGCTCGGAGAGGTCGATGAAGCGCTCCCGCTTGGATGCCGGAACGAGCTGGTACACGGCCGCTTTGAGCGACGGGGTGGAGGCGGTGAAGTAGATCGTGAGGATCAGCACGATGAACGCTCCGGTGAACCCGGCGATGAGCGCGCCGCCGATGGCGATGAGGCTCTCGCCGACGGTCGTGCCGATCGTGCCCAGGTCGAGGGTGTCGTACCAGTCCTGCACATACCCGAACACCTCGTCGACGTTCAGCAGAGGGAACACCTCGTGCATCCAGTCCTTGACGGTCGTCACCGGGTCGTCGAGGTCGCCCCGGTCGATCAGCCGCTGGATCTGCTTCACCAGCTGGGAGACCTGCCCCACGATGATCGGCACCACCATCAGGACGATGCCCGCGAACGCCGCCAGCACGGCGATGATCGTCGTCAGCACGGCGACCCAGCGACGGAAGCCGCGCCGGACGAGCCAGGAGATCACCGGCTCCAAGCCCAGCGACAGGAACAGCGCCGTTCCGACGTAGAGCAGGATCGTCTGCAGCGTCGAGACGCTGGAGATGATCAGGAGCCCCACGCCCACGCCCAGCGTCGCGATCAGCGCCGTGCGGAAAGGGTGCTGGATCTTCACGTGCGCCTCCTGTGGATACCGGTTCCGTCAGGATACGCACGCGCGGGTCTGCCGCGTGCGGACGCGCCCTCCCAACGCATATTCAGGTCGATGTCGCTAGGCTGAAATGTCGATGGTGCGCCCGGCCGTCCCGAGTTCGGGTGCAGAGAGGTGTTCTTCGTGCGATTCGTATGGGCCGTGGCAGCCTTCGTGCTGGCCGCCCTCATGATCGGCGCCGGCGTTGCCCAGCGGACGGTCTTCCAGGGCCCGACCTCGTACAGCGAGTCGATCGAGGTCACCCAGGATGTGCCCTACGTGCTGGTGGACGGTGCCGCGCTGGCGAGCCACCCCGGCGCGCAGACGCTGCGCGCCCAGGGCGATGGCCCCATCTTCGCCGCCTACGGCCGCACCGACGATCTCGCCGCCTGGCTGAGCCCGTGGCAGTACGCCCACGTCGAGGTGGACGATGAAGGCGCGATCACGACGACGATCGTGGAGCCCGAGGCAGCGGCCGAGGAACCCGCCGGAGACGACGCGGCGGCCGAGGACGCAGCCGGCGAGGATGCCGCGTCGCCCGCACCGCTGAACCCCGCCGGGTCCGACCTCTGGCTCGATGAGTTCGCCGATGAGGACCTGCTTATCGAGACCCTCCAGCTGCCCGAGGACATGAGCGTGCTCGTCGCCGCCGACGGCGCCACGCCCGCACCCGCGAAGCTGACGATGACCTGGCCCGTCGTGAACGCCACCCCCTGGGCGGGCCCGCTCGTCGTCGGCGGTGCCGTGCTGCTCGCTGTGGGCATCGTGCTGTACATCCTCGGCATCCGTCACGTCCGCCGCTCTCGCGGGCCGCGCCGGAAGGGCCTGCCGATGCCGGTCACCGAGCCCATCGACCTGGCGACCGCGGAGGAGGAGAAGGGCGTGATCGCCGCAAGCCCCTCGCGTCGCTCGCTCGGCACGCGCCGCCGCCGCTTCGCCGTCGTGCCCGCCATCGGCCTGAGCGTGCTGCTGGCAGGCTGCACGTCCGACGCCTGGCCACAGTTCAGTTCGTCGCCCACTCCGACTCCCACCGCCACGGTGATCGCGCCCGAGAGCCAGCAGGCCCCCGCCGTGACCGAAGCGCAGGCGGCGCAGATCCTCGCCCGCATCTCCGAGCAGGTCGCGGCGGCGGATGAAGCCCTCGACGCGAATGCCGCGGCGAAGCGGCTGACCGGACCCGCCCTGGCGGAGCGACGCACCAACTACACCCTCCGCGCGGCGATCGCGGAGCAGAAGCCGCTTCCGGCGATCCCCTCCGGGCCG
The DNA here is from genome assembly GCF_030246945.1 of Microbacterium sp. zg-Y1090. Lineage (NCBI taxonomy): Bacteria > Bacillati > Actinomycetota > Actinomycetes > Micrococcales > Microbacteriaceae > Microbacterium > Microbacterium wangruii. The sequence goes on along the minus strand of NZ_CP126742.1, from coordinate 1,799,761 downwards.
GTGTCGATCCTCCTGCCGCAGGCCTACGACGGCTGGCCGCGCACCTTCATGGCGGTCGTCGGCGACGAGGAGGCCGGCAACACCATCATGTTCGTCACGCAGGACGACCCCTGGAGCGGCTACAAGCTGTCCTATGTCGGTGGGCTGGATGCCACCACCGAGCTGCCGCTCGCCCCGGCCTACGTCGGTGCAGCACAGGTGTCCCCGGACAACGCGTTCCTGGCCATCGCACCGGAGAAGCTCGCCGCAGCGTACGCCGACGTTCTCAACAAGGGCGACTCCAGCGAATACGCCGGCCTGTTCGACGAGGCCGCGGACCAGTTCCGCAGCGGCGTCGCCAACGACCGCGCCGCGCGCCTGGACGCGTTCAACCAGACCGGCGCCGAGACGGGCAGCCTGACCTTCGAGTCGGTTCCCGGCTCGCAGGCGCCCGTGTCGCTGGCGACGCTGGAGAACGGCGCGATCGTGGCGGTCACGGTCAACGAGAACGAGACGGTCAGGCCCACCACGGAAGAGGCGGTCATCAAGCTCGACGCCGACTCCCCGAACCCCACTGTCGCCACCCTGACCGGCGCGACCCAGTCGGCCACCGGGTTCACCACGACATTCGGTGACCAGCTGTTCTTCTACGTGCCTGCGAAGTCCTCCTCCGAGCGCATCCAGCTGCTCGGGTACTCCTCCCACATCCTCGACGCGAAGGTGATCCCGTGACCGACCCCACCACAAGCGCGGTGCTGCGCGGCGCCGTCGATCTGTCCTCGCTGCGCAACCGCCCGCAGCCTCCCGCCGGCGGTGCCGCAGCCTCGGGTGCGGCCGCTTCGGACGCCCCGACGGTGCCGTCGCTGGTCATGGATGTCACGGATGCGACGTTCGGCGCCGTTCTGGAGCTCTCCCGCACCGTGCCGGTCGTGGTGGATCTCTGGGCGGAGTGGTGCGGGCCCTGCAAGCAGCTCAGCCCCGTGCTCGAGAAGGTCGTGACCGAGCTCGGCGGCCGGCTGGTGCTGGCCAAGGTGGACGTCGACGCGAACCCGCAGCTGGCGCAGGGCTTCCGCGCCCAGTCCATCCCGATGGTCGTCGCCCTCGTCGCCGGCCAGCCGGTGCCGCTGTTCACGGGCGCCGTGCCCGAGGCGCAGGTGCGCGAGGTGTTCGCCCAGCTGCTGCAGCTGGCGGCGCAGAACGGCGTGACCGGCACGGTCGACGCCGGCGCGCCGGCCGCCGAGGAGGAGGAGCCGCAGATCCCGCCGCTTCACGCGGAAGCCTTCGACGCGATCGAGGCGGGGGACTATGCCCGCGCCGTCAGCGCCTATGAGCGGGCACTCGCGGAGGACCCCCACGACGAAGACGCCCGCGCGGGCCTCGGCCAGGTGCGTCTGCTCGCCCGCGTGCAGGGGCTGGACCTGCAGGCCGCCCGCGCCGCTGCCGCTGCCGCCCCGCGCGACGTCGCCGCCCAGTTCGCGGTGGCCGACCTCGACCTGGCCGGCGGCCATGTGGAAGACGCGTTCCTGCGTCTGCTGGAGCTGTTCCAGGCGCTCCCCACCGACGAGCGGGCACCCGTGCGTGAGCGTCTGCTGGAGCTGTTCGGCCTGGTCGGCGACGCCGACCCCCGCGTGCTGCAGGCGCGCCGCTCCCTGGCGAGCCTGATGTTCTGATCCGCCCCCGGCCGGACGCGACATCCGTCGCGCCGGCCGGGAGCGGCCGGGGCTAACTGCCCTCGTGGCGCAGCCACAGCACGCCCAGCGGCGGCAGCGCCATCGTGGCGCGCCCACCGTCAGCGGCGTGCACCGCTCCGAGGTTGCCGACGCCCGATCCGCCGTACTCCTGCGCGTCGGAGTTGAGGATTTCGCGCCAGGTTCCGGCGGCAGGCAGGTCCAGTTCGAAGCCGTGGATCGGCACGCCGGAGAAGTTGCAGATCACGGCCACCGTCTCGCCCTCGTAGCTGTGACGGGCGAAGGCGACCACGTTGGGGTCCCAGCGCGGCGCCCCCAGTCGCGCGAACGCGCCCGCGTCGGAGTCGCGCTGCCAGAGTGCCGGCTGCTCGCGGTACACGCGGTTCAGGGCCGCCACGAACGCGTGCAGCTGCTGGTGCGGCGGCTGATCCAGCATCCACCAGTCGAGACTTCGGCTTTCGGACCATTCGGACATCTGGCCGAATTCCTGGCCCATGAACAGCAGCTGCTTGCCGGGGTGACCCCACATGTACGACAGGTACGCGCGCATGTTGGCGAGCTTCTGCCAGTGGTCGCCGGGCATGCGGGCGATGAGGCTGCCCTTGCCGTGGACGACCTCGTCGTGACTGATGGGGAGCACGTAGTTCTCGCTGAACGCGTAGACGAACGAGAAGGTCAGCTCGCCCTCGTGGTGCGCCCGGTACATCGGGTCGCGCTTGATGTACTGGAGGGAGTCGTTCATCCAGCCCATGTTCCACTTGAACCCGAAGCCGAGCCCGCCCTGGCTGGTGGGGGCCGTCACGCCCGGGAAGCTCGTGGATTCCTCCGCGATCATCGCGATGCCGGGGAAGCGCTTGTACGCGGTGGCGTTGACCTCCTGGAGGAAGCCGATGGCCTCGAGGTTCTCGCGCCCGCCGTGGATGTTCGGCTCCCATTCGCCCGGCTCGCGCGAGTAGTCGAGGTAGAGCATGGATGCCACGGCATCCACCCGCAGGCCGTCGACGTGGAACTCCTCGAACCAGTACAGGGCGTTGGCGACGAGGAAGTTGCGCACCTCGCTGCGGCCATAGTCGAAGATGTAGGTGCCCCAGTCGCGGTGCTCGCCGCGCCGCGGGTCGGCGTGCTCGTACAGCGGCTCGCCGTCGAAGCGGGCCAGCGCGAAGGCGTCCTTGGGGAAGTGGCCGGGCACCCAGTCCATGATCACGCCGATGCCGGCGCCGTGCAGGCGGTCGATCAGGTAGCGCAGGTCGTCGGGGCGGCCGAACCGGCTGGTCGGGGCGTAGTAGCCGCTGACCTGATAGCCCCACGAGCCGCCGAAGGGGTGCTCGGCCAGCGGCATGAACTCGACGTGCGTGAACCCCTGGTCGGTGACGTAGGCGATGAGCTCATCCGCCGCGTCGCGGTACGACAGGCCCTGGCGCCAGGAGCCGAGGTGCACCTCGTAGACGGACATCGGCGCGGCGTACGGTGCACCGGCGGCGCGGGCCGCGACCCAGTCCCCGTCGCCCCAGGTGTACTCGGACGCGGTGACGACCGAGCCCGTGGCGGGCGGGATCTCTGCCAGACGCGCCATCGGGTCTGCCTTGAGGATCCAGTCGCCGGCACGGGTGAGGATCTCGAATTTGTAGACGCTGCCCACCCCCGCGTCGGGGACGAACAGCTCCCACACGCCGCTGGATCCCAGCGACCGCATCGCGTGGCCCTGACCGTCCCAGCCGTTGAAGTCGCCCACGACGCGCACGGCCTGGGCGTGCGGTGCCCACACGGTGAAGGCGACGCCCTCGACGTCGCCGAGGCGTCGCACGTGGGCGCCCAGCACATGCCAGAGCTGCTCGTGGCGTCCCTCCCGGATGAGGTGCAGGTCGAGTTCGCCGATCGTGGGGAGGAACCGGTAGGGGTCCTCGGCCGCGTAGCCCGAGCCGTCGTCGTAGGTGGCGCTGATCAGGTACGCGGGGGCCTTCGGGGCCTCGAAAGAGCCCTCCCAGATGCCCGAGCGCAGGTGCCGCATGGGTACGGAGCGACCGTCGTCGAGGTCGGCCGACACGGTCGCCGCCAGGGGGCGCCGCGCGCGCACCACCCAGGAGCCTGCTGCGTCGGCGTGCAGGCCGAGCACGTCGTGGGGGGCGTGGTACGACCCGGTGGCGATCGTGTCGATCACGCGGTCATCGGGCGCGGTCATCGCTTCTCCTTCACATGCAGAATGTGTGCCGGCTCCTGGAAGGCGTCCAGCCGCACGAAGTTGTGGTCGGTCCATGTCCACTCGGCGCCCGTGATGAGGTCGACCACCTCGAACGGGTCACCGGGTCGGACTCCCCACTGGGTGGTGTCGAGGTGCACCATGGTCTGGCGGGCGGAGTGCGGATCGACGTTGGCGACCACGATCACGGTGTCGGACTCGCCGGTGGGCGTCAGCGCGGCCGGCAGATGCTTGGCGTACACGAGGACGGCGTCGTCGTCGCTCCAGTGCACGCGCAGGTCGCGCAGCTGCCGCAGCGCCGGGTGCGCGCGCCGGATCTCGTTGAGGCGGGTGAGGAACGGCGCCAGCGAGTCCCCGCGGCGCTCGGCGTCGGCCCAATCGCGCAGCTTGTACTCGTACTTCTCGTTGTCGATGTTCTCCTCGGACCCCGGCCGCGCGACGTTCTCGTACAGCTCGAAGCCGGCGTAGACCCCGTATGAGGCGCCCGCGGTCGCGGCGATCGCGGCGCGCACGCGGTAGGCGGGGCGGCCACCGTACTGCAGGTACTCGGTGAGGATGTCGGGGGTGTTGACGAAGAGGTTCGGGCGCATGAAATCGGCCGTTTCCTCGCTGATCGAGGTCAGGAACTCCTCGAGCTCGGCCTTGGTGTTGCGCCAGGTGAAGTACGAGTAGCTCTGCTGGAAGCCCGCCATCGCCAGTCGCTGCATGGGCGCCGGGCGGGTGAAAGCCTCTGCGAGGAACACCACGTCGGGGTCTTCGTCGTTGACGGTGGCGATGAGCCACTCCCAGAACTGCAGCGGCTTGGTGTGCGGGTTGTCGACGCGGAAGATCTTCACGCCCTGGGCGATCCAGTGCCGGACGACGCGCAGCACCTCGGTCCGGATGCCTTCGGGGTCGTTGTCGAAGTTGACGGGGTAGATGTCCTGATACTTCTTCGGCGGGTTCTCGGCGTACGCGATCGAGCCGTCCGGCAGCGTGGTGAACCACTCCGGGTGTTCGGTGACCCACGGGTGATCGGGGGCGGCCTGCAAGGCGAGGTCCAGCGCCACCTCCAGACCGTGGCGGCCGGCTTCCGCGACGAACGCGCGGAAATCGTCCATCGTGCCGAGGTCGGGGTGGACGGTGTCGTGGCCACCGGCCGCGGAGCCGATCGCCCAGGGTGAGCCGGGGTCCCCTGGCTGCGGATCGAGGGTGTTGTTGCGGCCCTTGCGGTTGATCTCGCCGATCGGGTGGATGGGCGGCAGGTAGAGCACGTCGAAGCCCATCGCCGCGACGGCGGGCAGGCGCTCGGCGGCGCTGCGGAAGGTGCCGCTCGCGATGGTGCCGTCGGCCTGGCGACGGGCGCCCTCGGAGCGGGGGAAGAACTCGTACCAGGCGCCCACCCCGGCCCGCTCGCGCTCGACGAGCAGTTCGTAGGTGGGGCCCACGGTCATGAGCGACTGCAGCGGACGCGCGGCGAACCCTGCGGCGATCTCCCCGTCGCGCACGATGTCGAGTGCGTCGGCATCGGCGACGTCCGGGCTGCGCAGGCGGCTCGCGGCCGCTTCCAGCCGCCGGCGCTCGGCGGCGGGGCGGGACTTCTCTGCGGCGGCGCGCTGGAACAGCAGAGCGCCCGACTCGCGCATCAGAGCGGTGTCGACGCCGGCGGCGATCTTCACGTCCGCGGCGTGCGCCCACGTCGCCACCTCATCGCCGAACGCCTCGAAACGGAAGCGCCAGGTGCCCTGCTCCAGCGGAGAGACGAGCACGCTCCACCGGTCGAACCCGTCGTTGCGCGGGGTCAGGCGGTGCAGCGACTCATCCCCTGAGGGGGAGAACAGACGCAGGTGCACGCCGATGAGGTCATGACCTTCGCGGAACGCCGTCACCTGGAAGGGCACCGCCTCGCCGGAGAAGGCCGTGGGTCTGAAGCCCGGGTCCGGCGTGCTCGGCCGTGGCAGCGCGAGCGGGATGCGCCCCGCCGCCGTGTCGGGATCGGGCTGCCACGCGGCGGCAGGACGGATGGGCAGGTCTGCGGTGCTCCGCCAGGGGCGCGGCGGGGCGGTCTTTTTCGGGGTGGCCACGTCTCGAACCTACCGCTCGGCACGAACCGGCACGCAGCACTTGCGCATCGGTCGACGCGCACCCACACTTGCGCCTCACTCGACGCGGAACAGTCTCATCGACGTGCCGGGAACGTCCACGACATCGCCCGGCGCGAAGACGGCCTCGTCGTCGACGGGATGCTCGTCGGCGCTGGACCACACCGAGACGTACCGGCTCACCCCGGCGATCCTCGGCAGGGTCACCTCGACGGGGACTTCGATGCCGTGCACGATCAGCAGGATGCGGTTGGGCTCCTCGAACTCAGGGGTCGAGGAGGCGACGTATTGCAGGGTGCGGTGGCGGGGGTCGGTCCACCGCTCGCCGGACATGGTGTGGCCGCGCTCGTCGTACCACTCCATCTGCGAGGCGCCGGGGACGGTGCGATCCTCCTGCGCGAACCGCGTGGGCCGCAGTGCGGGGTTGGCCTGCCTCAGCCGAATCAGCCGCTGAGCGTGGGCGAAGAGGTCGCGCTGCCAGTTCTCGTGCTGCCACGACACCCAGGTGAGGGCCGAGTCGTGGCAGTAGGCGTTGTTGTTGCCGCGCTGCGTGCGCGCGTACTCATCGCCGGCGGTGAGCATCGGCACGCCCGCCGACAGCAGCAGTGTCCCCAGCAGGTTGCGCATCGCCTTGCGGCGCGTGGCGAGGATGCCCGGGTCATCGGTGCGACCCTCGGCGCCGTGGTTGAAGGAGCGGTTCGTGTCGGCACCGTCGCGGTTCTGTTCGCCGTTGCCGTAATTGTGCTTGACGTCGTACGACACCAGGTCGCGCAGGGTGAACCCGTCGTGTGCGGTGACGAAGTTGATGCTCGCGATCGGCCCCCGCTCGCGGCTGAAGGTGTTGGAGGATCCGGCCAGCCGCGTGGCGAAGCCGCCGATCCCGACCGGCGGCGCCGAGGCACGGCGGCCGTAGTCGATGTCGCTGAGCCAGAAGTTGCGCACCCGGTCGCGGTAGCGGTCGTTCCACTCGTGCCAGCCCTCGCCGAAGTTGCCGGTCTGCCATCCGCCCATGCCGATGTCCCAGGGCTCCGCGATGCGCTTGACGCCGGCGAGCACCGGATCGGCGACGATGGCCCGCAGCAGCGGGTGGTCGGCGGTGAACTCGTTCCGCGCATCGCGGCCGAGGGTCACGGCGAGGTCGAAGCGGAACCCGTCGATCTGCACCTCATCCGCCCAGTACCGCAGCGAGTCCAGCACCAGGCGTGCTGCGGCATCCGTCGCGGTGTCCACGGCGTTGCCGCAGCCCGTCACGTCGAGGTATTGCCCGTCGTCGCGCTGGCGGTAGTAGGCGCGGTTGTCCAGTCCGCGCAGGCTCGTGCGGGGGCCGCCGATCTCACCTTCGGAGGTGTGGTTGTACACGACGTCGAGGATCACCTCCAGCCCTGCCTCGTGCAGGGTTCTGACCATCGTCTTCACCTCGCACAGCACCGCCTCGGGGCCGGCATGCCGGGCCGCTTCCGTGGCGTAGGGCGCATGCGGTGCGAAGAAGCCCAGCGTGTTGTAGCCCCAGTAGTTCGGCAGGCCGAGGCGACGCAGGTGCGGTTCGGTCGTGAACGCGTGGATGGGGAGCAGTTCGATGCTCGTCACACCCAGGCTGTGGAAATGGTCGATCATGGCGGGGTGGGCCAGCCCCGCGTAGGTGCCGCGCAGCGCCCCGGGCAGGTCGGGATGCCGCTTCGTGAGTCCCTTCAGGTGCGCCTCGTACAGGACGGTGCGATCCAGCGGCACGGCGGGCTTGGCGACGCCCTGCCAGTCGAAGGAGCCGTCGACCGCGACGGCGCGCCAATCGTCGATGCCGCCCTCGACGAGGCCGCGCGCGTAGGGGTCCAGCAGCAGGGTGGCGGCGTTGAACATGTCGCCTGCCCCGCGCGGTCCGTCCGCCTGCACGGCGTAGCGGGTACCGGGGCGCAGTGCGGCCGAGGTCGCCTCCCACACGTCCCCCGGCCCACGGGTGAGGGGGACGACGTCGATCGCCCAGTCGAGGTCGTCGTCGTCGAACACGACCAGGTCCATCGATGTGGCGCGCGAGGACCACACCCGCAGCGTGCCGCCGTCAGCGTGCAGCGTCACGCCCAGGCCGTCGAGGTCTGTGCGGAGGAGGCCCTCGGCGGAGGCGGGGAAGCGTGTCGGACCCGGGCTGTCCATGGCGACCACACTAACTGCCGCCGACTGGCGCGGCGTGCGCGCCTGGGCGAGAGTGGAGGGGTGAGCGTCTACCTCGATCATGCGGCCACCACTCCGCTGCGCCCCGAGGCCCGCGAGGCGTGGCTGCAGGCGACCGAGACGCTCGGCAATCCGTCGTCGATCCACGGTGGCGGGCAGGCCGCGCGCCGGGTGCTCGAGGATGCCCGTGAGCGCCTCGCGGCAGCCCTGAACGCGGACCCCATCGAGATCGTTTTCACCTCGGGGGGCACCGAGTCGGTGAACCTGGCGCTGAAGGGATTGTGGTGGGCGCGGACATCGGGCGTCGACGCGATCGTCCTGCCGGACGGAGAGCACCACGCCACCCTCGACACCGTCGGCTGGCTGCACGCGCACGAGGGCGCGCCGGTGCGGTCTGTGCCGCTGCGGCCGGACGGTGCCATCGACGTCGTCGCCTTCGCCGCCGCGCTGGAGGACGCCGCGGTGGCCACGGCGCTGGTGGCCAACAACGAGATCGGCACCGTCAACGACGTCGCAGCGCTCGCCGCAGCCACGGCCGCCGCAGGCGTGCCGCTGCATCTCGACGCGGTGGGCGCATTCGGTCACCTCCCGGTGCACTTCGCGCGCTGGCGCGGGGATGCCCCGGCGGCGGCCGGGCTCTGCGCCCTCAGTGTCTCGGCCCACAAGCTCGGCGGCCCCGTCGGGGTGGGGGCGCTCGTGGTGTCCCGGCACGCCGCGCCGGCTGCGCTGCTGCACGGCGGCGGGCAGCAGCGCGGGCTGCGTTCCGGCACGCAGGATGCCGCGGGTGCCGCCGCGTTCGCCGTGGCCGCCGAGAGCGCGCTGGCCGAGCGGGAGGCCGAGGCGGCGCGGCTCGCGGCCCTGCGCGACCGGCTCGTCGCCGGCATCCGCTCCGTCGTGCCCGACGCCGAGCTGCTCGGCGACCCGCAGCGGCGGCTTCCCGGCAACGCCCACATGCTCTTCCCCGGGGTCGCGGGGGAGACCCTGCTGTTCCTGCTCGATCAGCAGGGCATCGCCGTGTCGACCGGGTCGGCCTGCCAGGCGGGGGTGCCCGAACCCTCCCACGTCGTGCTGGCGCTCGGGCGCACCGAGGCCGAGGCGCGCAGCGTGCTGCGCATCACCCTGGGACGCACGAGCACCGCCGCCGATGTCGGCGCGCTGCTGGCGGCGCTGCCCGAGGCGCATGCCCGGGCCGCCGCGGCCGATGCCAGGGCGCGGGCGCGCTCGTAGACTGGAAGGATGCGGATTCTTGCGGCGATGAGTGGCGGCGTCGATTCCGCCGTGGCCGCGGCACGCGCGGTCGAGGCGGGACACGACGTGGTCGGCGTGCATCTGGCGCTCTCCAGGGCCGGAGGCACACTGCGGGCGGGCAGCCGCGGCTGCTGCACCGTGGAGGACGCCCTCGACGCCCGGCGCGCGGCCGATCGCCTCGGCATCCCGTTCTACGTCTGGGACTTCTCGGAGCGCTTCCGCGACGACGTGGTGGCCGACTTCATCGCCGAGTACCAGGCCGGTCGCACCCCGAACCCCTGCATGCGCTGCAACGAGAAGATCAAGTTCGCCGCGCTGCTCGAGCGCGCGCTGGAGCTCGGCTTCGACGCCGTCTGCACGGGCCACTACGCCACCCTCGTCGAGGGAGAGGACGGCCTGGAGCTGCACCGTGCCTCGGACGCGGCCAAGGACCAGTCGTACGTCCTGGGCGTGCTCACCGCGGAGCAGCTGGCGCACACCTACTTCCCGCTGGGCACCACCCCCTCCAAGGCGATCGTGCGCGCGGAGGCGGAAGCGCGGGGATTGACCGTCGCGCAGAAGCCCGACAGCCACGACATCTGCTTCATCCCCGACGGCGACACCCGCGGGTGGCTGGCCGAGCGCGTCGGCGCCGAGAAGGGCGAGATCCTCGACCGCAGCGGCGCCGTCGTCGGCACCCACGAGGGCGCGCACGCGTTCACCGTGGGGCAGCGGCGCGGCCTGCAGCTGGGCGTGCCGGCGCCGGACGGCAAACCGCGGTTCGTCCTCGAGGTGCGTCCGGTCACCAACACCGTCGTCGTGGGTCCCAAAGAGGCTCTCGCCACCGCGCAGATCGCGGGGGAGCGCTTCACCTGGGCGGGTCGCCCGCCCGCCGAGCACGCGTTCGACTGCGACGTGCAGATCCGCGCACACGCCGACCCGGTGCCGGCGCGCGCGGAGATCGCCGGGGGGCTGCTGACGGTGACCCCGCAGACCCCGTTCGACGGGGTGGCTCCGGGGCAGACCGCGGTGCTGTACGTCGGCACGCGCGTGCTCGGGCAGTTCACCATCGATCGGACGGTGTCGGCGGCTCCCGTCCCGGCGTGACGTCGACGGCTCGTCCTACACTTGCGGGGTGACGGATGCCGCTGACTTCACGCCCGCGCCCCTCGACGAAGCCCGAGCCGAGGCGGGTGATCTCACCGAGCGCATCCTGAACGCGCGCGACGCGTACTACGGCGAGAACGCCGAGATCGTCGACGACGCGACGTACGACGGATGGATGCGGCGCCTCGAGCAGCTCGAGCGCGAGCACCCCGAGCTGCAGGGTCAGGATTCGCCGACGCAGACCGTCGGCGCCGCCCAGTCGTCGATGTTCGCGCCGGTCGAGCACGCCGAGCGCATGCTCAGCCTCGACAACGTCTTCAGCGTCGAGGAGCTGCGCGACTGGTGCATGAAGACGCAGGCCTCGGCCGGCCGCCGCGTGCAGTGGCTGACGGAGCTGAAGATCGACGGCCTCGCGATCAGCCTGCGCTACGAGCACGGGGTGCTCACCTCTGCCGCCACACGCGGCGACGGGCGGGTGGGCGAGGACGTCACCGTCAACGCGCTGCGCGTGACCGGCATCCCCTCGCAGCTGTCGGGGAGCGGGCATCCGTCGCTGGTGGAGGTGCGCGGCGAGGTGTTCATCCCGGTCGCCGCGTTCGACGAGCTCAATGCCCTGCAGGCGCGCCTGCGCGACCGTGTGCTCGCCGAGGCGCTGGCCCGCGGCGTCGACGAGGAGAAGTCCGCGCGCAGCGCCGCGCGCCGGTTCCCGGCCTTCGCCAATCCCCGTAACGCCGCTAGCGGTGGCCTGCGTCAGCAGCTGGAGAAGAAGAGCGGGTTGGAGCTCAAGGCGGGTCAGGCACGCCTGCAGTCGCTGCGCTTGTTCGTGCACGGCATCGGGGCATGGGAGAACCCGCCGGTGAGCACGCAGAGCGAGGTCTACGCACTGCTCGCCGACTGGGGGCTGCCGACGAGCCCGTACTTCCGCACGTACGACGACGTCGTTGGGGTGACCTCGTTCGTCGAGCAGTACGGCGAACACCGGCACGCGGTCGAGCACGAGATCGACGGCGTGGTGGTGAAGGTCGACGAGCTCGACCTGCACGGCGAACTCGGCGCCACCAGCCGGGCGCCGCGCTGGGCGATCGCCTACAAGTACCCGCCGGAGCAGGTGAACACGAAGCTGCTGGACATCGTGGTGTCGGTGGGTCGCACCGGTCGGGCCACCCCGTTCGCGGTCATGGCGCCGGCGCAGGTGGCGGGGAGCGTCGTGCGCCAGGCGACGCTGCACAATCAGGATGTCGTCAAGGCGAAGGGCGTGCTCATCGGCGACACGGTGGTGCTGCGCAAGGCGGGCGACGTCATCCCCGAGGTGCTGGGCCCGGTCGTGGAGCTGCGTGACGGCTCGGAGCGCGCGTTCGTCATGCCTGCGGACTGTCCCGAGTGCGGTACGCCGCTGGCGCCCGCGAAGGAGGGCGACATCGACCTGCGCTGCCCGAACACCCGCGCGTGCCCGGCGCAGGTGCGCGGGCGCGTGGAGCACATCGGCTCGCGTGGCGCCCTCGACATCGAGGCGCTGGGCGAGGTGACCGCTGCCGCCTTGACCCAACCCAGTGTGCCCGAGATGCCCCCGCTGCAGACCGAGGCGGGACTGTTCGACCTCACCCTGGAGCAGCTCGTGCCCATCGAGGTGATGGTACGCGATGCCGAGACCGGCGAGCCGCGTGTCGACGACACCACGGGCGAGCCGGTGCGGCGCGCCCCCTTCCGGCGCAACCCCAGCGCGGCCGAGAAGAAGCAGGGCCTCACCGGCCCGCAGCCGTCCGCGCAGGCGCTGACCCTGCTCGACGAGCTCGAGAAGGCCAAGACCAAGGAGCTGTGGCGGTTCCTCGTGGCCCTGAACATCCGCCACGTCGGCCCGGTCGCAGCCCGCGCCCTGGCCCAGTGGTTCGGTTCGATCGCCGCGATCCGCGCGGCCTCCCGCGACGAGCTCGCCGCCGTCGACGGGGTGGGCGGCATCATCGCCGACTCTCTCGTCGACTGGTTCGCCGTCGACTGGCATCGCGAGATCGTCGAGCGCTGGGAAGCGGCCGGTGCCCAGCTGGCCACGCCCGGTCACCCGGGCCCCGGTGCCGCGGCATCCTCCGGCGGGGTGCTCGAGGGCGTCACGGTCGTGGCCACCGGATCGCTCGAGGGCTACTCCCGCGAGGGGGCGCAGGAGGCGATCATGGCCGCCGGCGGCAAGGCGGCATCCAGTGTGTCGAAGAAGACCGACTTCGTCGCTGCGGGACCCGGGGCGGGGTCGAAGCTCGCCAAGGCCGAGCAGCTCGGCGTGCGCATCATCGATGCGGCGCAGTTCAAGATCCTCGTCGAGCAGGGACCGGACGCGCTGGGGCCGCCGCCCGCCGCGGAATGAGGGTGCCGCCGACGCGGAACGCCTGACCCGGGCTTCGCCGCACGGCGGCTGCGCTCACTCGTGCGCGATGAGCTTCTCCAACGATTCGCGCACCTGACGTCGCAGCACCTTGCCGAGCATCGAGCGCGGCAGTTCGTCCACGACGAAGATGCGCCGGGGCACCTTGTACGGCGTGAGAATGCCACGCACGAACTCGCGCACCGCGTCGACGTCGACGTCCGTGGCGCCGTCGACCACGATCGCGGCCGCGACCTCCTCGCCGGAGTGGGGGCTGTGAAGGCCGACGACAGCGGCATCCAGCACCTGCGGGTGCTGGCGCAGGGCGATCTCGACCTCGGTGGGCGCCACGTTGAAGCCGCCCGTGATGATCAGCTCCTTGATGCGGTCGACGATGCGCACGAAGCCGCCCTCGTCGATGGTCACGATGTCACCGGTGCGGAACCAGCCGTCCGCGAACGCGCGCTCGGTCTCCTCCGGGTGCCCGTAGTAGCCGCTGAACACCTGGGGGCCGCGCACGACCAGTTCGCCACGTTCGCCCGGGGCGACATCGACGGTCGGCTCGTCGGGATCGACGACGCGGCATTCCGTGCCGGGGAGGGGGAGCCCCACGGTACCCGGCTCGCGGTTCGCGGCGATGGGGTTCACCATCAGCACGGGAGAGCACTCGGACAGCCCGTAGCCCTCCACGAGATAGCCGCCGGTGGCCTCCTCGAAGGGCACCACCAGTTCGTGGGGCAGCGCCATCGCGCCGGAGATGGCGATCTGGATGCCCTGGAGCGAGACACCGCGCTCGCGCGCAGCCGCCAGCAGGCGGTCGGCGATGGGCGGCACCAGCGGGAAGACGGTGGCAGGGCGCTTCTTGACCACCGCCAGCACGAGGTCGGGGTCGAACTTCGGGAAGAGCACCAGCCGGGCGCCCATCGACATCGCGAAGGTGACGCACAGCGTCAGTCCGTAGGCGTGGAACATCGGCAGCACCGCGTAGAAGACGCAGCCCTTGCCGCGCTCGAGGTGGGGCACCCATGAGCGCGCCTGCACGGCGTTGGCGAGCAGGTTGCGGTGCGTGAGCGCAGCGCCCTTCGGGCTGCCCGTCGTGCCGCTGGTGTACTGGATGATCGCCAGGTCGTCGGTGCCGGGGCCGGGGTGGGATGCCGGGAGCGGCTCGTGCGCGACGATCTGCTGCCACGGGGTGGCGTCGACGACAGGCTCGGTGAGGGCGCGGCGCGAGTTGCGGGCCTTCGCCACCGGCAGACGCAGCGCGATCTGCTTGGTGGCCGGCAGGGCGGTGGTGATGTCCACCGAGATGATGTCGGGAACGGGGAGGTCGTCGGGGAAGTCCTGCAGTGTCGCGACGACCTTGCTCCACGCGATTGCGTGGCGGGCCCCGTGATCTTCGAACTGCTTGCGCAGCTCACGCGCGGTGTAGAGCGGGTTGTGCTCCACGACGACCGCGCCGAGGCGGAGCACGGCGTAGAACGCGACGATGTGCTGAGGGCAGTTCGGCAGCACGATGGCGACGGGGTCGCCGGCGCGCACGCCTCGCGCGTGCAGCGCTGCGGCGGCCCGATCGATCTGGTCCTGCAGGGCGCGGTACGTCGTCTCCCGGCCGAAGAACTCCAGCGCCGGGGCATCGGGGAAGTCGCGCGCGGAGGCGGCCACCAGATCCACGAGAGAACCCGTGAGCGGTGGCAGTTCAGCGGTCACGCCCTCGGCGTAGCTGCGAATCCAGGGGCGGGGCGGGTCGACATCGATCACCCGCTCAGCCTACGGCGCAGCCGGGTGTGCTCCCGTCACCCGCACGGTTCACCCGGACGGCGCAACTAGACTTGCGGGGTGTCAGAAATCACCCCCGATCTCGTCCGCCACCTCGGTGTGCTCGCCCGGATCCAGCTCAGCGACGAGGAGGTCGAGCAGCTCACCGGCCAGCTCGACGTGATCGTCGACAACATCGCGAAGGTGTCGCAGGTCGCCACCGCCGATGTCCCCGCGACGAGTCACCCCGTTCCGCTGCAGAACGTGTTCCGCCCCGACGTCCCGGGCGACATGCTCACCGTCGACCAGGTGCTGCAGAACGCACCCGACGCCGCCGACGGGCGCTTCCGCGTGACCGCGATCCTGGGAGAAGAGCAGTGACCGATCTCACCCGCCTGACCGCCGCCGACCTCGCCTCTGCGCTGGGTGCCGGAGAGGTCTCCAGCGTCGAAGCGACGCAGGCCCACCTCGACCGCATCGCCGCCGTCGACGGGGATGTGCACGCGTTCCTCCACGTCAGCGACCACGCGCTCGACGTCGCCGCCGACATCGACCGCCGCCGTGCCGCGGGCGAGCAGCTCGGCGCGCTCGCCGGCGTGCCGCTGGCGATCAAGGACGTGCTCGTCACCACCGACATGCCCTCCACCAGCGGGTCGAAGATCCTCGAGGGCTTCATGTCGCCCTACGACGCCACGGTCGTCGCCCGCTCGCGCGCCGCCGGCCTCGTGCCGCTGGGCAAGACCAACATGGACGAGTTCGCGATGGGCTCCTCCACCGAGCACTCCGCCTACGGCGCAACCCACAACCCGTGGGACCTCGACCGCATCCCCGGCGGCTCCGGTGGCGGCTCGGCCGCGGCGGTCGCCGCGTTCGAGGCGCCGATCGCGCTCGGCTCGGACACCGGCGGATCCATCCGCCAGCCCGCGCACGTCACCGGCACGGTGGGCATGAAGCCCACGTACGGCGGGGTGAGCCGGTACGGCGCGATCGCCCTGGCATCCAGCCTCGATCAGGTCGGTCCCGTATCCCGCACCGTGCTCGACTCGGCGCTGCTGCACGACGTCATCGGCGGGCACGACCCGCACGACGCGACCTCGCTCACCGACCGCTGGCCCTCGTTCGCCGAGGCTGCCAGAGAGGGCGCCCGCGGCGATGTGCTCAAGGGGCTGCGCGTCGGCGTCATCACCGAACTCCCGGACAGCGGCTTCCAGGCCGGGGTCTCGGCGTCGTTCCGTGAGGCACTCGCGGCGATGGAGGCGCAGGGCGTCGAGATCGTCGAGATCAGCGCACCCCACTTCGAGTACGGGGTTGCGGCCTACTACCTGATCCTTCCGGCCGAGGCATCCAGCAACCTGGCGAAGTTCGACTCCGTGCGCTTCGGGATGCGGGTGGACGTCCCCGGCGGCACCGTCGAAGACGTCATGGCCGCCACGCGTGACGCCGGCTTCGGCCCCGAGGTCAAGCGACGTGTGATCCTCGGCACCTACGCGCTGTCGGCCGGGTACTACGACGCCTACTACGGCTCGGCGCAGAAGGTGCGCACCCTCATCCAGCAGGACTTCGACCAGGCCTTCGCCCAGGTCGACGTCATCGCCACGCCCTCCGCGCCGACGACCGCGTTCCGCCTCGGGGAGAAGATCGACGACCCGCTGCAGATGTATCTCAACGACGTCACCACGATCCCCGCCAACCTCGCCGGCGTCCCCGGCATCTCGGTACCGTCCGGGCTCGCCGCCGAGGACGGACTGCCTGTCGGCATCCAGTTCCTGGCCCCTGTCCGCGAGGATGCCCGCCTTTACCGGGTCGGCGCCGCGGTCGAGGCCGTGCTCGTCGACCGCTGGGGCGGCCCGCTGCTGGACCGTGCACCGATCCTGGGAGGGAACCGCTGATGGCCAAGGCAAAGCTCATGGACTTCGACAAGGCCCTCGAACTGTTCGAGCCCGTGCTCGGCTTCGAGGTGCACGTCGAGCTCAACACCGAGACGAAGATGTTCTCCTCGGCGGCCAACCCCGCCAACGAGAAGAACCACGCCGCCGGCCCGAACACCCTGGTGGCCCCCGTCGACATGGGTCTTCCCGGGTCGATGCCGGTCGTCAACGCGCAGGCCGTGCGGTCGTCGATCAGCCTGGGCCTGGCGCTCGGCTGCTCGATCGCGCCGTCCAGCCGGTTCGCCCGCAAGAACTACTTCTACCCCGACCTCGGCAAGAACTACCAGATCTCGCAGTACGACGAGCCGATCGCGTTCGAGGGCGAGGTCGAGATCGAGCTCTCCGACGGCGAGATCGTCACCGTCCCGATCGAGCGCGCGCACATGGAGGAGGATGCCGGAAAGCTCACCCACATGGGTGGCTCGACCGGCCGCATCCAGGGCGCGGAGTACTCGCTGGTGGACTACAACCGCGCCGGCGTGCCGCTCGTGGAGATCGTCACCAAGCCGATCATCGGCGCCGGCCACCGTGCGCCCGAGATCGCGAAGGCCTACATCGCGACGATCCGCGACATCGTGCGGGGTCTCGGGATCTCCGAGGCGAAGATGGAGCGCGGCAACCTCCGCTGCGACGCGAATGTGTCGCTGCGGCCGCGCGTCGCGCCCGGCGAGCCGACGCCGCCCCTGGGCACGCGCACCGAGACGAAGAACGTCAACTCGATGCGCTCGGTCGAGCGTGCCGTGCGGTACGAGATCCAGCGGCAGGCGGCGATCCTCGCCGACGGCGGCACGATCATCCAGGAGACGCGTCACTGGCACGAGGACACCGGCACGACGTCGCCCGGGCGCCCCAAGTCCGACGCCGACGACTACCGGTACTTCCCGGAACCCGACCTGCTTCCCGTCGTGCCGTCCGCCGAGCTGATCGAAGAGCTGCGCGCGGCGCTGCCGGAGCCCCCGGCCGCCCGTCGACGCCGGCTGAAGGCCGACTGGGGCTTCACCGACCTGGAGTTCCAGGACGTCGCCAACGGCGGTCTGCTCGCCGAGGTCGAGGCGACCGTCGCCGCGGGCGCGTCGCCGGCGGCGGCCCGCAAGTGGTGGACGGGTGAGATCACCCGCATCGCCAACGCCGCGGGCCGGGAGCCCAGCGAGCTGGTGTCGCCCGCGCACGTGGCCGCCGTGCAGGCGCTCGTGGATGCCGGCACGCTCACGGACAAGCTCGCGCGCCAGGTGCTCGAGGGCGTCATCGCCGGCGAAGGCACGCCGCAGGAGGTCGTCGATGCCCGTGGGCTCGCCGTCGTCTCGGACGACGGGGCGCTGATCGCTGCGATCGATGAGGCCCTGGCATCCCAGCCGGACGTGCTGGCGAAGATCCGCGACGGCAAGGTGCAGGCGGCCGGCGCCGTGATCGGCGCGGTCATGAAGGCGATGAAGGGCCAGGCCGACGCCGCACGCGTGCGCGAACTCATCCTCGCCCGCGCTGCGGAGTGAGCCTGCGCGCCACCGAGTGGGCATCCCGGTGACGGGCGCCCACTCGGCGGTGTGTCGGCGGATGCAGGGACAATAGAGGAATGGGACGTGGAGACGGGACGGGACGCATCGTCTCACCCGACGACGCCGACGACACCGGCACGCGCATCCTCCACGTCGACATGGATGCCTTCTACGCCGCCGTCGAGGTGCTCGACAACCCGGCGCTGAAGGGGCGGCCGATCATCATCGGCGGCGCCGAGGGCCGGGGGGTCGTCTCCAGCGCGTCCTACGAGGCGCGCCGTTTCGGGGTGCGCAGCGCCATGCCCGTCGGTCAGGCGCTGCGCCTGTGCCCGCAGGCGATCGTCGTGCCGCCGCACTTCGACCGCTACCTCGCGCTGTCGCGCCAGGTGATGGGCATCTTCCATTCCGTCACGCCGCTGGTGGAGCCGCTGTCCATCGACGAGGCGTTCCTCGACGTGCACGGCGCCCGCCGGCTCTGGGGGAGCCCGGCCGAGATCGCCCGCATGCTGCGCTCCCGCGTGCTGGCCGAGACCGGCCTCACCTGCAGCGTCGGAGTCGCCGCGACGAAGCACGTCGCGAAGATGGCGTCGACGATCTCGAAGCCCGACGGTCTGCTCATCGTTCGGGCCGACCAGACCCAGGCGTTCCTCGCTGCGCGCCCCGTGGGCGCGCTCTGGGGCGTGGGCCCGAAGGCGGCGGCTGCGCTGGAGGGTCGTGGCATCCACACCGTCGCCGATATCCTCGCCACCCCGCCCGGCGTGCTCGATCGCGCGCTGGGCAAGGCGATGGGCGAGCGGGTGTGGCATCTGGCGCGCGGCATCGACGCCCGGGAGGTGCAGACCGAGCGGATCGAGAAGAGCGTCGGTCACGAGGAGACGTTCCACGATGACATCGCCGATCCCGCGGTGCTCCGCACCGAACTGCGACGCCTGGCCGACCGCGTGGGAGCGCGCCTGCGGGCGAACGGCTGGGAGGCGCACACGATCGCGCTGAAGCTGCGGTTCGCGGACTTCACGACGCTCTCCCGCTCGCAGACGCTTCCCGAGCCGACCGCGGTGAGCCAGCGCATCGGAGACGCCGCGTGGGATCTGTTCGCGCAGATCGACTTGCGCATGCCGGTTCGGCTCATCGGCGTGCGCGCCGAGAACCTGCGTCCGGCCGGCGGAGGGCCGCCCGCGCTGTGGGACGACGATGAGGACTGGCGCCGCGTCGAGGAGGCGCTGGACGGTGCGCGCGAGCGGTTCGGTCGCGCCGCTGTCACGCGGGCGACACTGCTGGGTGGCACGCGCGACGTCGGCGCCCTCCCGACCAATCCCCGGCCTCCGCGATCGCACGATCACTGACCTGGCCACAACCTCTGGGCCGAACGAGTCCGTGACGCTACGGTGGGGGCATGGCCAACATCGCACTGGACCTCGGCAAGCAGTCCGCATCGTTCGGCGTCTCCAGCGCCTATGGCGAGAAGCAGGAACTGGACGGCATCACGCTCGTCCCCGTCGCGCTCGCGTGGAGCGGGTTCGGCGGCGGGGCGGATGTCGACGGCAACGGCGGTGGCGGCGGCGGTGGCTACGCGGTGCCGCTGGGTGCCTACGTGCGCAAGGGCGACGACCTGCGATTCGAACCGAACGTGGTGTCCTTCCTCGCGGTCGCGATCCCGTTCGTGTGGGTCGCCGGGCGCGCCCTCAGCCGTGTCATCCGCGCGCTCAAGAAGTAGTCGGGTTCCGCTTTCCCCTGCGCTGGAGGCGGCGGCGACGCGCCTGGTCGCCGCGGTTCGTGCCGTCGGCGCTCCCAATCCGGTCGTGCTCATCGACGGCCGCAGCGGGGCGGGCAAGTCGACGCTGGCCCGTGAGCTGGTCGCGCGGTGGCCGCTGCGCGGCAGGGTGCAGTTGGTCGCACTGGACTCCCTCTACCCCGGGTGGGATGGACTGCTGGAAGGAGCGCAGTATGCGCGCGACCAGATTCTCCGGCCGCACGCCCGCGGCCTGGTCGGCGTCTGGCAGCGCTGGGATTGGGAGACGGACGAACGCGCGGAGGCGCACGCCGTCGATCCGTCACTTCCGCTGATCGTCGAAGGCTCGGGCGCTCTCACCCCGGAGACGGCACGGCTCGCGGATGTGCGCGTGTGGATGACGTCGCCCACGGCGTCACGGCAAGCCCGGGCGCTGGCCCGCGACGGTGATACCTACCGGCCGCACTGGGTGCGCTGGGCGGAGCAGGAGGAGCGGCACATCGCCCGGCACGACCCGCAGGCGCGGGCGTCGCTGGTGTTCGACATCCCGTGACCGGCGACAGCCGTGGGGATGTGTCGCGTCAGTCGGCGAGCGAGGTGACGAGAACGTCGAGGCGGTACCCGAGCCAGTCGTAGATCGCGTAGCGCGGGTCGTCGGCATCGTGGTCGTCCACGACGTCGATGCCCAGGCGGGATGCCAGCACGAGACGCAGCGCGTTCAGGATGCGCAGCCATGCGCGCACGCCGTCCGCCGACAGCGGCAGCCCGACCGTGTCGGTCAGGGCTCCGGGGGAGACTCCGTCGGTGTCGAGAGGCACCCCGGCGGAGGAGAGGTGCTGCAGGACCGCCCGGGCGTCGTCTCGTCGGCGGCCGAGCAGATCGGATGCCGTCAGCTCGCGGAACTCGCGCGCGGCATCCGGATCGTCTCGGTACGCATCGGGCACGAGCCGCGCCAGCGCCGGGTCGTCGAGGTCGCCGGAGTGGGCGAACCCATCGTCGAGCAGCTCGAGCAGCTGGGAGACGAGGTCGGCCAGGTGGGCGCCTTCGATCATCGTGAGCTCGAGTGTCACGCGCGGTGCGCCGGTCATGTGGGCGCCTGCTGCACGGTCGCCCACAGGCCGTAGTCGTGCATGGCCTGCGTGTGCAGCTCCATCTGCTCCCGTGCGCCCTCGGCCACGACGGCCTTACCCTCGTGATGCACAGTGAGCATGAGCCGGGTCGCGACCTCGGGGGAGTGTCCGAAGTACTCCCGGAAGACGTGCACCACGTAGCTCATGAGGTTGACGGGGTCGTTCCACACCACCGTCTGCCAGGGGCGGTCAGCCGCCGGCCGCTGTTCGCGGCGGGTGGCTTCGTCGATGTCGGGCAGCGCGATGCTCATCAGCCCCACCCCAGCTCGTGCAGGCGATCGTCGTCGATCCCGTAGAAGTGGGCGATCTCGTGGACGAGCGTCGTGTGCACCTCGTCGTGCAGCGCGTCGAGCGTCTCGCAGGCGTTCAGGTGCGGCTCCCGGTACACGATGATGCGGTCAGGCAGCTCTCCCATGCCGTACCGGTCGCGCTCGGTGAGGGCGAGGCCGTCGTACAGCCCGAACAGGTCGAGGCTGCCGTCCTCCGGACGGTCCTCGACGACGAACACGACGTTGTCCAACCCGGCCACCATGTCATCGGGCAGCAGATCGAGTTCATCGACGACCAGCCGCTCGAATTCCGCGGCATCCATCTCGATCACGGTGCCTTCCGGCACGTCTTGGGGTGAGTAACGGGACTTGAACCCGCGGCCCCCTGGACCACAACCAGGTGCTCTACCAACTGAGCTATACCCACCATGTCTCCCGCCTCAGCGGGCAACCTCTCGATTCTCTCACATCTCCGAGGCGAATGACGACACGGCCGACTCCGCGGCGGCGCGTGCCTCATCGCTCGTCGGTCCCGGCTCGGGCACGAAGACCGCGTCACGGTAGTACGCCAACTCGCGGATGGATTCGCGAATGTCGGCGAGCGCCCGATGGCCCCCCTCCTTCGCGGGAGCCTGGAAGTAGGCACGCGGATACCAGCGACGGGACAGCTCCTTGATGCTGGAGACGTCGACGTTGCGGTAGTGCAGCCACCGGTCGACCTGCGGCATGTATTTGGCCAGGAACATGCGATCGGTGCCGATCGTGTTGCCGGCCAGCGGCGCCTTGCCCTGGACCGGGACGAATCGCTGGATGTACTCCAGTGCCTCGTGCTCCGCCTGCGCCAGGCTCACGCCGGAGGGCAGCTCCGCGAGCAGACCCGACGACTCGTGCATCTTCGTGACGAAGTCGTTCATGTTCGCCAGCGCGGATGCGTCGGGCTTGATGACGATCTGGAAGCCCGGATCGACAGCACGCAACTCGAAGTCGGTGATGACGATCGCGATCTCGACCAGTTCATCGACGGCGAGGTCGAGACCCGTCATCTCGCAGTCGATCCAGACGAGCCGGTCGTTCTCAGAAGCCCCCACCATGACTCCATCCTAACGACGGGCTCGGACATGCGAGCTCTGTCCCCCCGGGGCGATTCGAACGCCCGACCAAGAGATTAGAAGGCTCCTGCTCTATCCACTGAGCTACGGGGGGTCCTCTCCAGGCTACTGCCCCCGTTCGGCGCGTCCCCACGGTGGCCAAGCCGTGCCGCGGGGCGTACCGTGCAGGTGTCGGAAGGAGTTCGGGATGAGCACGACCGAGAATCACTCGGCGCTGTGGGTCGCCTACGGGGCCGGGGGAGTAGCCGGCACGATCCGCAAGCGCGACGGCGCATACGTGGTCACGATGGCGGGGGCGGATGAAGAGCTCGGCGCCTACCCGTCGATGGAGGCGGCCAAGGGCGCCCTGCACGCTCACATGGCCCCCGGCGCCGAGTGGCCGGAGTTCCGGGAGCACTGACGCGGGACGCGCCGCGACGGATCGGCGACACCGCAATGCCGGATCGGACTCCGACGGTTCGCCCGTCAGACCAGGCGGGGCGAGCCGGCCTCGGGGGCAGTCGCGAGTCGGGGTCGGGTGTCGAAGACGCGCAGCGCCAGCTGCACCAGCGGCCCGATCGACACGGCGAACAGCACGGTGCCCACTCCCACGGTGCCGCCCAGCAGCCACCCCGCCACGAGCACCGAGGCTTCCACGCCGAAACGGCTCACCCAGATGGGCCAGCCCCACTTCTCATGCAGCCCGGTCATCAGCCCGTCTCGCGGCCCGGGTCCGAAGCGCGCGCCGATGTAGAGCCCCGAGGCGACCGCCACGCACAGGAGCCCTGCGATGAACATTCCGGCCTGGGCTAGCCAACCCTCGACATCGGGCAGCACCTCGAGGGTGAGCTGCATGCTCGTTCCCACCAGCACGATGTTCGCCAGCGTGCCGATGCCGGGGCGCTGACGAAGGGGGATCCACAGCAGCAGCACCACGGCACCGATGATGATCGTGACCCAGCCGATGCCGATGCCGGTCTGCAAGGCGATGCCCTGGGCGAAGACGGTCCACGGGTCCAGGCCGATATGCGCCTGCACCATCAGCGCGCAGCCGGCCCCGAAGATCACCAGGCCGACCAGCAGTTGGATCACGCGTCTCGTCACCGGCTCAGTCAACCGCATGACGACGGGTTCGGGGATCTGGGTGGGGATCGCCTGCCGCGCAAGGACACAGACGAGGCGACCGGCCCCCCGCGGTTCAGGCCGAGTTCACCAGGCAGGCCACGGCATCGTCGGGGGTCCAGAAGTCGCCGACAGGCAGGAGCCGTGCCTGTGCGCGGTGATAGCGCAGCGCGCGGTAGCGGAGCTCGGCGTCGCCGCCGATGCGCTGCAGGTGGCCGATGATGCGGCCGCGCTCGTCGGTCACACGCCACAGGTGCGGGCCGGCGCCGACCAGGCGCATCGTACGGCGCTGTCGATGCAGCGCGGGGTGGTCCGTCGCGATCATGATGCCTCCTCGCGGTCGAACATAGCTTCGACCACCGACATCGACCCTCCGGGCGGTGTGCGCCGTCTCCACAGGGACGAGTTCGCGGAATTCATCCACGGAACGCCGTCATCCCGCCACGCGCTGCCGGTGGATTCGTGAGGGTGGAGGTGCTCCGGCACTCGACGGGCACGCGGGTGCCGGAGCGGCGGGCACGGTGCCCGCGCCACAGGAGAGGAACATCCATCATGAGCGAAATCATCAGCGTCACCGGCAACCTCGCCGCGGACCCCGAACGCCGCACCACCGGCGGCGGCGACACCGTCGTGTCGTTCCGCGTCGGCAGCACGCAGCGGCGCTTCGACAAGGACTCCGGCACCTGGGTGGACGCCTACACGAACTGGTTCCACGTCTCGGCGTTCCGGGCGCTCGCGGAGCACTGCCTGCGGTCGCTGCGCCGAGGCGACCGGGTGATCGTCACGGGCACGCTGCGGCTGCGCTCGTGGGAGAACGACACACGCAGCGGCATGACCGCGGACATCGACGCCCACGCCGTCGGGCCGGATCTGCGGTGGGGCACGACGGTGTTCACGCGCAGTGCGCGGTCGCGAGAGGCGGACGACGCCGCGGCCGGTGGCGAGTCCTCGCGTGCGGCGGTGGATGCCGACGGGTGGGCGGTGCCGGGCGGCGAAGGAGACCAGGCCTCCGGATCGGGCGGTGCCGAGGTCGCGCCCGCCAGGGAGCGAACCGAACGGGAGGCCGGCCGCGAGCCTGCGCTCGCCGCAGCGGGCGGCGCGGCCGAGGGGGAGCCCACACCGTTCTGAGCATGCGCGGATCGCCCGTCTAGACTTTCCGCGTGGTCCGTCCCTTCCCTCTCGCGCGCACGTCTCCGCCGGCTCGCGCCGTGGCGGCGGTCGGGGGAGTGACCCTCACCATCCTGCTTCTGGCGGCGTGCAGCGGTGACGGTGGACCGTCTCCCGCGCCCTCGGTGAGTGAAGCGGCGCCCACTCCTGCCGCCAGTACGCCGCCGGGGCCCCCCAAGTACGACCCGCGGGGCACGGCGGCGGACAACCTGCCGTTGTTCACCCAGGTGGCCGCGCAGGTGTGGGGTTCGCCACAGAGCGGAGAGGGTCGCGCCTACGTCGACGCCCTCGCGGCTGCGGGGTTCGACAAGTCCGACATGCAGGTGAGTGAGGATCTGTCGACCATCGGCAACGCCGCGGAAGCGCTGCAGTTCTCCGTGCAGTTCGGCGACGAGTGCCTGCTGGGTCAGGCGGGGCCCGTGACCGGGAGGGTCGTCACGACGGTCGGGCCGGCGCTGGCCAGTGGAGGCTGCCTGCTGGGGGAGACCCGACCGATCGACTGGTGACCGCCGGCGGACACTTGGCCGGCCGTGGGATGCGAGCCGGGGGACGATGTTGAGGGACATGCGGTAGGCATGCCGTTCGGCGCTCGCCGGATGCGCGGCCCTTCGGTTGGTAGGCTTGGACCGACTTCCGCCCGACCAGCCCTCGGCACGAATCGGCACATGGCTGGCCCTGCGCGGCCCTCATCTCTACTCCAAAGGTGGTAATCCGCTTGGCTGAATACATCTACCAGATGGTCCGCGCCCGCAAGGCTGTGGGTGACAAGCTGATCCTCGACGACGTCACGATGTCGTTCCTCCCCGGCGCGAAGATCGGCATGGTCGGCCCCAACGGCGCGGGCAAGTCGACCATCATCAAGATCATGGCCGGGCTCGACACCCCGTCCAACGGCGAAGCGAAGCTCTCCCCGGGCTTCAGCGTCGGCATCCTGATGCAGGAGCCGGAGCTCGACGACTCCAAGACGGTGCTGGAGAACATCCAGGACGGCGTCGCCATCAAGGCCAAGCTCGACCGGTTCAACGAGATCTCGGCGCTCATGGCCGACCCCGACGCCGACTTCGACGCTCTCCTCGCCGAGATGGGCGTGCTCCAGGAGGAGATCGACGCCGCCGACGCATGGGACCTCGACTCGCAACTCGAGCAGGCGATGGATGCGCTGCGCACCCCGCCCGCCGACGCCGCCGTGTCCAACCTCTCCGGTGGTGAGCGTCGCCGCGTCGCGCTCGCCAAGCTCCTCCTGCAGAAGCCCGACCTGCTGCTGCTGGATGAGCCGACGAACCACCTCGACGCCGAAAGCGTGCTTTGGCTCGAGCAGCACCTGCAGAAGTACACCGGCGCCGTCATCGCCATCACCCACGACCGGTACTTCCTCGACAACGTCGCCGAGTGGATCGCCGAAGTCGACCGCGGCCGCCTCATCCCGTATGAGGGCAACTACTCCACCTACCTGGAGAAGAAGGCGGAGCGCCTGGCCGTCCAGGGCAAGAAGGACGCCAAGCTCGCCAAGCGCCTCGCGGAAGAGCTCGACTGGGTCCGCTCCAACCAGAAGGGGCGCCAGGCGAAGTCGAAGGCTCGCCTCGCACGCTACGAGGAGATGGCCGCCGAGGCGGACCGCACCCGCAAGCTCGACTTCGAGGAGATCCAGATCCCGCCGGGGCCGCGCCTGGGCAGCATCGTGATCGAGGCGAAGAACCTGAAGAAGGGCTTCGACGGCCGCCCGCTCATCGACGGACTGAGCTTCAGCCTGCCGCCGAACGGCATCGTCGGCGTCATCGGCCCCAACGGCGTCGGCAAGACCACGCTGTTCAAGACGATCGTCGGGCTCGAGCCCCTCGATGGCGGCCAGCTGAAGATCGGTGAGACCGTCAAGATCAGCTACGTCGACCAGACGCGCTCCAACATCGACCCCAACAAGACGCTGTGGGAGGTCGTCTCGGATGGCCTCGATTACATCACGGTCGGCAAGGTCGAGATCCCGTCGCGCGCGTACGTCTCCAAGTTCGGTTTCAAGGGACCCGACCAGCAGAAGAAGGCCGGCGTGCTCTCCGGTGGTGAGCGCAACCGTCTGAACCTCGCCCTCACCCTCAAGGAGGGCGGCAACCTGCTGCTGCTCGACGAGCCGACCAACGACCTGGACGTCGAGACGCTGCAGTCGCTCGAGAACGCCCTGCTGGAGTTCCCCGGCTGCGCCGTCGTCATCACGCACGACCGGTGGTTCCTCGATCGCATCGCGACGCACATCCTCGCGTACGAGGGGACCGCGGAGCACCCCGACCGGTGGCACTGGTTCGAGGGCAACTTCGAGGCCTACGAGTCGAACAAGATCGAGCGGCTCGGACCCGACGCGGCCAACCCGCACCGGTCCACGTACCGCAAGCTCACGCGTGACTGAGCCCGGCGGGCGGCGCATCCATGTGCCGATCCACCTGCGCTGGGGCGACCTCGACGCGCTGAACCACGTCAACAACACCTCCATGCTCAAGCTGCTGGAAGAGGCGCGCCTGCGCGCCTTCTGGCGCCCCGACGCCGGCATGGAGGGGCCGCCCACCGCGGTGCTGGAGTCAGGGCTGAGCACGGCGGCCGAGACGGTGACCCTCATCGCCCGCCAGGAGATCGAGTACCTCGCCCCGGTGCCGTATCAGCAGCGTCCGCTCGACGTGCAGCTGTGGATCGGCCGCCTCGGCGGATCGAGCATCGACGTCTGCTACGACGTGTACAGCCCGCTCGGCGAGACCCCGCGCGTGCACTACGCCCGCTCGACCGCCGTCATCGTGCTGGTCGACACGGCCACCGGCCGGCCGGCCCGCCTGTCGCGCGAGATGCGGGCGGCCTGGGAGCCGTACCTCGACGAGCCCATCGTCTACGCGCACCGGCGCTGAGAGCTTCCCCTCCGCATCCGAGCCGGGGCGCCCCGGCGTCCGCGTGGCTCAGCGGTGCCCGGGCACGCGGATCATGATCTCCTGCGCGACGGTGGCCAGCAAGCGCCCATCGCGGCTGTGGATGCGGCCGGTCGCCAGGCCACGCCCCGCCCGGGCGCTCGGAGACTCCTGCGTGTACAGCACCCACTCGTCCACGCGACCGAAACGATGCCACCACATCGCGTGGTCGAGGCTGGCGACCTTCAGCCCCGGCGTCGCCCACGGCACGCCGTGGGCGCGCAGCACGGACTCCTGAATCGTGAGGTCGCTGAGGTAGGCCAGCACCGCACGGTGCACGGCGGGGTCGTCCGGCAGCGGGGAGCGGCTGCGCATCCACACCGCCTGCCGAGGGGTCCGCTCGCCCTCCACCACGTCGTAGATGGGCGAGGCCACGTAGCGCAGCTCGATCGGTCCGTCGGTCAGAGCGCGCCGCGACAGCGGGTGGACGTGCGCGGCGAGGGCGTCGGGTCCCTGCAGGTCGTCGGGGTCGGGCACGCCGTCGGGCATGGGTGCCTGGTGCTCGATGCCGGGGTCCTCGTTCTCGAACGACGCGATCATCGAGAAGATGGGCACGCCTTCCTGGTAGGCCTGGGTGCGCCGGGTGGAGAACGAGCGGCCGTCGTGGATGCGGTCGACCGAGAACGTGATGCCCTTGGTGGCGTCGCCCGGGCGAAGGAAGTAGCCGTGCATCGAGTGCGGCACCCGCTCGGGGGGCAGGGTGCGCGCCGCGGCGGAGATCGCCTGAGCCAGCACCTGGCCGCCGAAGACGCGGCCGCTGGGCATCGGGTGCGAGACGCCGGTGAAGATGTCCTCGGTGGTGCGCGCACCGGATTCGGCGAGGTCGAGGACCGAGAGCATCATCGCCACGGGATCGGGGGTCGGATCGGTCACGGGTCTCCTGTCCACACGGCGCGGTCAGCGCCGCTTGGTAGTTTAAAGCGGATGCCGCACCTGCTCCGATTCCCCGATGCCCGAGCGGCCGCCGACGCCGCCACCTTCGCCTCTCGCGCGGCGCGTCTCGGCGACGGCGCGCTGCGGCTGCAAGCGGCATCCGGCACGCTGCTGATGTCGTGCGCCCCTCTTTCGCCCCGCGGCCTGCTCGACGCCACGCCCACGGTGCTGGGAATCCGCGCCTCGGCGGTGGATGCCGAACTGGTCACGGATGTCGTCGTCGACGCTGCGGCGGTGGCACCCTCCGATGACCCGGCCGCCCTCACCCTGCCCGACGTGGCGGTCTCGGCGCCGTGGGCGGGCATCGCGCCGCCGAGGGAGGGCTGGTCCCCCGCCGCCGATCTGGATGCCGCGACGGTCGCTGCGCGCGCCCAGTGGGGTATCGCGGCGGTCGCGGAGACGGTTCCGCGGGACGCCGGCGAGGACGTCGTGCGCACCGTGCGGGCCGCGGTGTGGGGCGCCCCCGACGACGCACTGGCCGGCCTCCCGCTGGGTGCGGCGTTCGCCGCCTTCGGGCTCGGGTTCATCGGCGGTGCGGAGCCCGTGGCGGTGCGCGTCGCAGGGCCCTGGACCCGACTGACGTTCCGCCGTGGCCACGTGCTCGTCAGAGGGCCGGTGAAGACCGGTCTGACAGCGGTGCGCACCACGGGCGCCGGCTGACGCGGACGCCGTCACACGGCGGCGGCCGCCGCCCTTCCGGCGGCACGGCCCGAGAACAGGCAGCCGCCGAGGAACGTCCCCTCCAATGCCCGGTAGCCGTGCAGGCCCCCGCCGCCGAACCCGGCCGCCTCGCCCACCGCGTAGAGCCCCGGCACCGGCGTGCCGTCGGCGCCGAGCGCCCGTGAATCCAGATCGGTCTGCAAGCCGCCCAGCGACTTGCGGGTGAGCACATGCAGCTTCACGGCGATCAGCGGCCCCGCCGCGGGATCGAGGATCCGGTGCGGGGCGGCCGTGCGCACCAGGCGATCCCCGCGGAAGGCACGCGCCGAGCGCAGCATCGCGATCTGGGCGTCCTTGGTGAAGTCGTTGGCGATCTCCCGGTCGCGGGCGATCAGCTCGGAGCGCACGCGCGCGGCATCGAGCGCATCGCCCCCGGGCAGCTCCTGCATGCCGGTGATCAGCTCGTCGAGCGTGTCGCGCACGACGAAGTCCTCCCCGCGATCGAGGAAGGCCTGCACGGGGCCGGATGCCCCCTTCGCGAGGCGCGACGACAGCAGCAGGCGCACGTCCTTGCCGGTGAGGTCGGGGTTCTGCTCGCTGCCCGAGAGGGTGAACTCCTTCTCGACGATCTTGTGCGACAGCACGAACCAGGAATGGTCGTGGCCGGTCCGCCGCAGGTGCGCGAGGGTGCCGAGCGTATCGAAGCCAGGGAACAGCGGCACCGGCAGTCGCGCCCCGGTGGCATCCAGCCAGACCGATGACGGCCCGGGCAGGATGCGGATGCCGTGCTGCGGCCACACCGGGTCGTGATTGCGGATGCCTTCGACGTAGTGCCACATGCGGTCGCCGTTGATCTCGCGCGCCCCGGCCGCCTCTGCGACCGCGAGCATGCTCCCGTCGACGTAGGCCGGCACCCCGGCCACCATCGATGCCGGCGGCGTGCCGAGGCGCTCGGGCCACCGCCGCCGCACCATCTCGTGGTTGCCGCCGATGCCGCCGGACGCGACGATCGTGGCGCCCGCAGTGATCTCGAACGTGCCCACCGCCTCGCGCGAGCTGACGGTGCCGCGCGCCGACCCTGAGGGCGCCAGCACGTCCCCGCGCGCACCGGTGACCGCCCCGTCGGCGACGGTGAGGTCCGTGACGCGGTGGCGGGGGAGGATCGTGGCCCGTCCCTGGAGCTCGGCCTGCTCCAGGGCGGTCTGGAAGGGCGCCACCACGCCGGGGCCGGTGCCCCAGGTGATGTGGAACCGCGGCACCGAGTTGCCCGGCCCGGTGGCGCTGTAGCCGCCGCGCTCCGCCCAGCCCACGATGGGGAAGAACGACAGGCCCTTCTCGCGCAGCCAGGCGCGCTTCTCGTGATGGGCGAAGTCCAGGTACGCCTCGGCCCAGCGTCGCGGCCAGAGGTCCTCCTCCCGATCGAAACCGGCGGTGCCGAACCAGTCCTGCCGCGCGAGGTCAGGCGAATCGCGGATGCCGAGACGGCGCTGCTCGGGGGAGTCGACGAAGAACAGGCCGCCGAAGGACCACCACGCCTGGCCGCCCAGGTCGACGCGCGGCTCCTGGTCGACGATCACGACCCGACGCCCTGCGGCGAGCGCCTCCGTCGCGGCGACGAGGCCCGACAGCCCCCAGCCGATGACGAGCACATCCGTGGTCAGAGAAGTGGGGGGCATCGCGACTCCTTCGTCGTGGCCGGGGGTGAGGTCAGGCGGGCGGGTCCGCCTGGGGCGGCCGGGCGACGATGGACAGTCCGCTGCGATCGCGGCCGGCAGGTGCGGGGCCGATGCCGGTCGGCTCGAACGTGTTCACCATCGCGTGTGCCGCCCTCTCGAGATAATCCCACAGCGTGGCCTCGTGAAGCGGCGACAGGCCCAGTTCGTCCACGGCGACGCGCATGTGCGCGAGCCAACGATCGCGCGCATCGGGGTTGACGTGGAAAGAGGCGTGGCGCATCCGCAGGCGCGGGTGGCCGCGCTCCTGGCTGTAGGTGGTCGGGCCGCCCCAGTACTGCGCGAGGAACATCTCCAGGCGTCGCGCGGCCGGCTCGAGGTCCTGCTCGGGGTACATGGGCCGCAGCACCTCGTCGTCGGCGACGCCGCGGTAGAAGGCGGCGGCGAGGCGCACGAAGGTGTCGTGACCGCCGACCTCGTCGTAGAACGCACGGGGCGCGGGGTCGGTCATGTGTTCTTCTCCTGATCATCGGATGCGGGGGGAGCAGCATCCGCCGGTGTCGACTTCGGGGTGCGCTTGGGCTTCCACACCGGGCGCGCTTCGGTGGCCACCTGCGTGGGTCGGGTGACGGGCGGGTTCGCCCCGCGCACGCGCTGCGCGCCTTCGAGCCCGGTGAGGGTGATCGAGTTGAGGTGGGGGAGGGCCAGGCCCATGTCGTCGACGGTCTCCTTCAGCCGCATGCGCAGCTCGCGCGCGACGTCGTCCTTGGCATTGGCCCGCGTCTTCATCACGAGGCGGATCACGAGCGCGTCGCCGCTGACGGACTCCAGGCCCCAGACCTCCGGGTTCTCCAGCACGCGGGTGCGCCACTTCGGGTCGGTCTGCAGGCTCTGGGCCGCTTCGAGCATGCGCTTCTCGACCGCGGGGACGTCGGCGTCGGCCGGCACGGCCATATCGATGATCACGCGGGCCCACCCCATCGACATGTTGCCGATGCGCAGGATCTCGCCGTTGCGCACGTACCAGAGGGTGCCGTTCACGTCGCGCACGTGCGTCACGCGCACCGAGACGTACTCGACCACGCCGGTCGCCAGTCCGAGATCGACCACATCGCCGATGCCGATCTGGTCCTCCGCCACGATGAAGATCCCGTTGAGCACGTCCTTGACGATGTTCTGGGCACCGAAACCGAGTCCCGCGCCGATGGCGGCCGACAGCAATGCGAAGGAGCCGAGCGCGTTGGGCGCGAGGACCTGCACGATGAGCAGCACGGTGATGATGACGACCGCGACGTTGACGATGTTCTGGAGGATGGTCCCGAGGGTGCGCGTGCGCTGCACCAGTCGCACCTGCGCCAGCGGTGACCTCTCCAGCGCCTGCGTGTCATCCACGCGCGCCTTCGACTTCGCGCCGGACACGATGCGGTTGACCGTGCGTCGGATGACGAGCCGCAGCACCCACGTCGTCAGCACCGCGGCGGCGATGATCGCGACCACGGCGAGCGCGTTCCAGCCCGCCTCGATGAGGAACTTGAGCACTTTTTCCCAGAAGGTGGGGGAGGTCGGGTCGTCCATCGGATCGATCCTAGTGAGGGCGCCTCTGCGGGGCCTGGATGCCGGTGGGAACGACGATGCCCCGGCGCCGTGGGCACCGGGGCATCGGGAGGAGTCGAGAGTGACCTACTCCGCGTCGCGCTCCTGCACGACGAGGGCGCGCTCGACGCCCGCGAGGTTCTCGGCCACAAGGCGCCGCAGCGCCGGCGGGGCGTCCTGGTGCTCGGCGAGCCACGCGCGCGTCGCATCGCGCAGCGCGACATCGGCCAGCGGCGCCGGGTACAGCCCCACGATCAGGTACTGCGCGATCTGGTAGGTCCGCGACTCCCAGATCGGCAGCAGCATGTCGAAGTACGCCGGCACGAAGTCCGCCAGCAGGTCGCGCCCGGCCGGGTGCACGAAGCCGGCCGCGGCAGCCCGGACGATCGTGTTGGGGGCGTCGGCGGTGTCGACCAGCGAGGCCCACGCGGCGCGCTTGGCATCCGCCGTCGGCAGGGCGGCCCGCGCCTGTGCGGCGAACTCGCCGCCCTTGGCGGTGTTGTCGGCGGCCAGCGCCGCATCGATCTCCGCTGCGGTCACCCGGCCGGCGGCCGCCAGCGAGACGAGCAGCTGCCACGACAGGTCGGTGTCGACGGCGAGACCCTCCAGCACCGTCTCGCCGCTGCGCAGTGCCTGCACGGCATCCGCGTGGGCGGGGGTGCTGGCGGCGCCGGCGAAGGCGGTGACGAACTGCAGCTGGCTGTCGCTGCCCGGCTCCGCCTGCTGCGCGAGCGTCCACAGCGCGTCGGCGACCCGGGCGCGGGTGGC
Organism: Microbacterium sp. zg-Y1090; assembly: GCF_030246945.1. Lineage (NCBI taxonomy): Bacteria > Bacillati > Actinomycetota > Actinomycetes > Micrococcales > Microbacteriaceae > Microbacterium > Microbacterium wangruii. The sequence continues at coordinate 1,766,722 of NZ_CP126742.1, read as the reverse complement.
CTCGCGCGTGGAGGGCACGACGTAGCTGTTGGCCGTCAGGAGAAGCTGCGAGAGCGTGGTGCGCAGCGTGGTCGACTCGGTCTCGCTGCCGATGTTGCGCAGCACCAGGTCGACGTAGTCGCTCGCGGCGGTCTCACCATCGCGCGTCTGGTCCCAGGCGGCGCCCCACACCAGGGAGCGGGCCAGCGGGTCGCTGATGTCCTTGAGGTGGGCGATCGCAGTGCGCAGCGACTGCTCGTCGAGCCGGATCTTCGCGTAGGCGAGGTCGGCGTCGTTGAGCAGCACCAGGTCGGGGCGACGACGGCCCTTGAGCTGCGGCACCTCGGTGAGGTCGCCGTCGACGTCGAGCTCCTCGTGGTGCACGCGGACGAGGGCATCGCCCTGCAGCTCGTAGAAGCCGACGCCCAGACGGTGCGGGCGGATCGTGGGGTAGTCCGCCGGAGCGGTCTGCACGATGGCGAAGCGGGTGATCGTGCCGTCGTCGGCGGTGGCGATCTCCGGCGAGAGCGTGTTGACGCCGGCGGTCTCGAGCCACTTCTTCGACCAGCTCGACAGCTCACGTCCACTGGTGCGCTCGAGCTCGACCAGCAGGTCGGACAGCTCGGTGTTGGACCATTCGTTCTTCTTGAAGTACGCGGCGACACCCGCGAAGAACTGCTCGATGCCGACCCAGGCGGCCAGCTGCTTCAGCACCGACCCGCCCTTGGCGTAGGTGATGCCGTCGAAGTTGACCTGCACGTCCTCCAGGTCATTGATCTGAGCCACGACGGGATGGGTCGAGGGGAGCTGGTCCTGACGGTAGGCCCAGGTCTTCTCCATCGCGTTGAAGGTCGTCCACGCCTCGGTCCACTCGGTGGCCTCGGCGGTGGCGATCGTCGACGCCCATTCGGCGAACGACTCGTTCAGCCACAGGTCGTTCCACCAGCGCATCGTCACCAGGTCGCCGAACCACATGTGGGCCAGCTCGTGCAGGATCGTCACGACGCGACGCTCCTTGACGGCGTCGGTGACCTTGCTGCGGAAGACGTAGGTCTCGGTGAAAGTGACCGCACCGGCGTTCTCCATGGCGCCCGCGTTGAACTCCGGGACGAACAGCTGGTCGTACTTGGCGAACGGGTACGGGTAGTCGAACTTCTCCTCGAAGTACGCGAACCCCTCGCGGGTCTTGTCGAACACGTAGTCGGCGTCGAGGAACTGCCAGAGGCTCTTGCGGGCGTACACGCCCAGCGGCACGACCCGGCCCGACGAGCTGGTGAGCTCGGAGAAGGTCGCCTCGTACGGACCGGCGATGAGCGCGGTGATGTACGACGAGATCGGCGGGGTCGGCTCGAACGACCAGGTGGCCGTGCCGTCGCCGTGGCGCTTCGGCTCGGGCGTGGGGGAGTTGGAGACGACCTTCCACGGCTCGGGGGCCGTCACGGTGAAGGTGAAGCGCGCCTTCAGGTCGGGCTGCTCGAACACCGCGAACACGCGGCGGGAGTCGGGCACCTCGAACTGCGAGTACAGGTAGACCTCGCCGTCGACGGGGTCGACGAAGCGGTGCAGGCCCTCGCCGGTGTTGGTGTAGAGGCAGTCGGCATCGACGATGAGCTCGTTGTCGGCATCCAGACCCGTCAAGGCGATCCGCGAATCGGCGAACGCCGTCGCCGGGTCGATGCTGCGGCCGTTCAGGGTGATCTCGCGCACGTCGCGCGCGATGAGGTCGATGAAGGTGTTGGCGCCGGGCGTGGCGGCGAAGCGCAGCGTGGTGCGCGAGCCGAACACCTCGGCCCCGCGGGTGAGGTCCAGGACGACGTCGTAGCTGATCCCGGCGGCGGCGTCGATGACGGCGCGGCGCTCCTGAGCTTCGCTGCGGGTGAGGTTCTCTCCGGGCACGGCTGTTCTCCCAAGGTCTTCGGGTGTGTGGCTTGCCCGGTGTCACCGAGCATCGCCCAGCCTACGCGGTGGGGCCCGAGGTGCCCACGATGGGGTCCCGCCGCCGACCCGACCTGCTTCGCTCCGATGGGAAGATGGAGCGGTGAGTGCTACTGACGACATCGCCCCGGTCACCGAGCGCGACGACACCCGCGTCCCCTTCGCCTCCCCGGCCGCCGCCAGCGGCGCACCGCACGTGGAGGTGCCCGTCGCGTACGACGGCATCCTCCTCGCGGGCTTCGGCGGGCCGGAGGGTCAGGACGACGTGATCCCGTTCCTGCGCAACGTCACGCGGGGGCGCGGCATCCCCGACGAGCGCCTCGAAGAGGTCGCCCACCACTACCGTCACTTCGGCGGCGTCAGCCCCATCAACGACCAGAACCGCGCGCTGAAGTCGGCGCTCGAGGACGAGCTCGCCCGCCGCGGCATCGACCTGCCGGTCTACTGGGGCAACCGCAACTGGGCGCCCTACCTCGAGCAGGCCGTGCAGGATGCCGCGGACGCCGGCGACACCCGGCTGATCGCGGTGGCCACCAGTGCCTACAGCTCCTTCTCCAGCTGCCGGCAGTACCGCGAGGACTTCGCCCGCGTGCTGACCGAGACCGGGCTGGGCGACACCGTCACCATCGACAAGGTGCGCCAGTTCTTCGACCACCCGGGGTTCGTGGCGCCCTTCAGCGCCGGCGTCCGCGACGCGATCACCGGCTTTCTCGACGACGGCGTCGCGCCGTCGCAGATCCGGGTGCTGTTCTCGACGCACAGCGTGCCGATGGACGACGCGAAGCGGTCGGGCCCCCGCGACGTCGACTGGGGCGAGGGCGGGGCGTATGCCGCACAGCATCGGGCCGTCGCGGAGGTCATCATGGCCGACATCGCCGCCGAGCGCCCCGAGGCGGCCGACGTGGTGTGGGACCTCGTGTACCAGTCGCGGTCGGGACCCCCGTCGCAGCCCTGGCTCGAGCCCGACATCTGCGACGTGATCGAGACGCTCCCGGATGCCGGGGTGACGGCCGTGGCGATCGTGCCGCTCGGGTTCGTCAGCGACCACATGGAGGTGCTCTGGGACCTCGACACCGAGGCGATGGAAGCCGCCGGGGAAGCGGGCCTGCGCGCCGTGCGGACGCCCACCCCCGGCGTCGACCCGGCCTACGTGTCGGGACTGGTCGACCTCATCGTGGAGCGGCTGGAGGGCACCCCGGCGGCGGACCGTCCGCACCGCACCGCGCTCGGCCCCTGGTTCGACGTCTGCCGGCCGGCCTGCTGCGAGAACGTGCGCGCCGGGTTCAAGCCCGCCGCCGCCGGCATCGCCCCCTGACCGTCCCCGTCCCCGCAGTGCGACGACCCTAGGATCTCAACCATGCGCATCCACATCGCGACCGACCACGCAGGCCTCGAGTTCTCCACCCAGCTGCAGCATCACCTCGCCGGCGAGGGCCACGACCTCGTCGACCACGGGCCGCTGGACTACGACGCGCAGGACGATTACCCCGCCTTCTGCGTGCGCGCCGCGCAGGCTGTCGTGCGAGACCAGGAGGCGGGCATCGAGGCGATGGGTGTCGTCTTCGGTGGCTCGGGCAACGGCGAGCAGATCGCTGCGAACAAGGTGCGCGGCGTGCGCGCGGCTCTGGTGTGGAGCATCGCGACCGCGGAACTCGCCCGCGAGCACAACGACGCCAACGTCATCGCCGTCGGGGCACGCCAGCACACGTTCGAAGAGGCCGCCGCGTTCATCGACCGGTTCATCCAGACGCCGTTCTCCGGCGACGAGCGTCACGTACGGCGCATCGCGCAGATCGCGGCGTACGAGACCGACGGCACGCTCGAGCCCGACCCCCGCGCGCCGGGGCTGCAGCCCGACGTGCTGGCCGCCGCCGACAGCAGCTTCGACCCGGAAGCGGGCTGATGCCCGAGGGCCACTCCGTCCATCGCATCGCGCGCCAGTTCGACCGCAACTTCGTCGGGCGGGCGGTGTCGGCATCCAGCCCGCAGGGCCGGTTCGCCGAGGGCGCGGCCGTGCTCGAGGGCCGCGTCGTGACCGAGGCGCAGGCTGTCGGAAAGCAGATGTTCCTCGCGTTCGAAGGGGATCTGTGGCTGCGGGTGCACCTGGGGCTCTACGGCGCGTGGGACTTCGCCGGGGAGATCCTCGTCGACCCGACCATCGCGTCGGCCAACGGGCGCATGGGTCAGACCAACCAGCGCGGCACGGACCTGGACCCCATCCTCGATGGCGCGGGGGAGAACTCGCTGTCCTCGATCGGCGCGCCCCGTCGCACCCGCGTGCACGTGCGCATGTCGGAGCAGACCACGGGTCTCGCCGGCGACCTCGAGTGGCCGCCGCCGGTGGTGGGGCAGGTGCGCCTGCGGCTGCTCACCGAGCTCACCTGCGCCGACCTGCGGGGTCCGACGGCCTGCGAACTGCAGACACCGGACGAGATGCTCGCCACCGTCGCCAAGCTCGGCCCCGATCCGCTCGTCGGCGACCCGGCAGAGGGCGAGGAGCGCTTCACGGCGGTCGTGCGGCGCAAGCCCACCGCCATCGGCCTGCTGCTGATGGATCAGAACGTCGTCAGCGGCATCGGCAACGTCTACCGCGCCGAGATGCTCTTCCGGGCGCGGCTGAACCCGCACACCCCGGGCCGGCAGGTGCCGGAGGAGACGGTACGTGCTCTCTGGCGCGACTGGGTGCGGCTGCTGACGATCGGTGTCGAGACCGGTCAGATGATGACGATGGACGACCTGGCTCCCGATGATTACCGGCGCGCCATGGCCAGTCGCGACGACCGGCACTGGGTGTACCACCGCGCGGGGCTGCCCTGTCGCGTGTGCGGCACCGCCATCGTGCTCGAGGAGATGGCCGCACGGAAGCTGTACTGGTGCCCGCGCTGCCAGGCATGACCGTCGTCGACGCGGTGTGCCGGCCAGGCCCGCCCGGCGACGCCCGCAGGAGAGGTTGAGCATGCGCCAGAACCCCAGCTTCGTGCTCGGCGACACCGCCGAGCTGCGCCGCCTGATCGAGGAGAACCCGTGGGTCACGCTCGTCAGCGACACGCCGGACGGACTGGTCGCCTCGCACTACGCGGTGCTGCTGGATGACACCCGCGACGATCTCACGGTCGTGGGCCACGTCGGCAAGCCGGACGACCTGATCCACGGGCTGGGCTCCCGCGAGCTGCTCATGGTCGTTCAGGGTCCGCACGGCTACATCTCGCCCGGTTGGTACGGTGACGGCCCCGCCGTGCCGACCTGGAACTTCGTCTCCGCCCACCTCAGCGGCGTGCCCGAGCTGCTCACCACCGAGGAGAACCTCGCGGTGCTCGACCGCCTCGTCGCCCGATTCGAGAGCGGCATGCCGCACCCCCGACGGATGTGGGAGCGTCCCAACGACGCGGGATTCATCGAGCGGCTGGAGAAGGGGACCGTGGGCTTCCGGCTCACCCCTGCGAAAGTGGTCGCGAAGCGCAAGCTCAGCCAGAACCGCCCCGACGATGTGGTGGAGACGATCATCGCCGAACTGGATGCCGGTTCGTCGCCGTACGCGGACCCCCGCCTGGCCGACGAGATGCGCCGTGCCCGCCCCGCCCGAAGGGATCAGCCGTGACCCACGCCGTCGGCGACCACGTCGCCGTCATCGCCAACGCCCGCCTGAGCGGAGCCCAGCGCACCGACCCGTTCGGAGACGAACACGTCGACGTGCACCTGCGCGCCGGTGCGATCGCCGACATCGCCCCCGCGGGCGCCCTGCCGCGCACCGGTGCCGTGCTCGACGCCGAGGGCGGGGTGCTGGTGCCGGGCCTCTGGGACCATCACGTGCACGCCGTGCAGTGGGCGCTGGCGGCGCAGCGGGTGCCGCTCGGGCATGCCGAGAGCGCGGCGCACGCCGCCCGGGTGATGGGCGATGCGCCCGTGCTCGACGACGGCCGGCGCATCGGCACCGGCTTCCGTCACCTGCTCTGGCCCGACGCCCCCTCGCTCGAGGTGCTGGACGCGGCGACCGGTGACGCCCCCACCTACCTCATCAACGCCGACGTGCACAGCGTGTGGCTCAACAGCGCCGCGCTGCGCCGGGAAGGTCACCCCGTGTCGGGGTCCGGTCTCCTGCGCGAGGAGCCCGCATTCGAGATCTCCCGGCGGCTCAACCTCGTGCCCGCCGACGTGGTCGACCGCGCCATCGCGCGTATGGCCGCGGATGCAGCCTCCCGGGGCGTCGTCGGCATCGTCGACTTCGACATGGCCTGGAACGCCGAGGCGTGGGCGCGACGCGCCGCGGGCGGGTTCGATCTGCTGCGGGTGCGCTTCGGCGTCTATCCCGCCGACCTGCAGCGCGCGATCGACCTCGGGCTCGAGACCGGTGACGCGGTCGACCCCGGGGGCATGTTCCGCGTCGGGTCGCTGAAGGTCATCAGTGACGGATCCCTGGGCACCCGCACGGCCGCCTGCTCACACGCCTATCCCGGCGATCCGTACAACCACGGCATGCTCACCGTGCCACCGGACGAACTGCTCTCCCTGATGACCCGGGCGACCGGGGCCGGGCTGTCGTGCGCCATCCACGCCATCGGCGATGTCGCCAACACGCACGCCCTCGATGCGTTCGCCCTCTCGGGGGCGACGGGCACGATCGAGCACGCCCAGCTGGTCGCTCATGCCGACGTGCCGCGCTTCGCCGCTCTCGGTGTGGGCGCCAGCGTGCAGCCCGAGCACGCCATGGACGATCGCGACCTCACCGACAGTGTGTGGGCGAATCAGACCGCCCAGCCGTATCCGCTGCGTGCCCTCGCCGATGCCGGGGCGACCCTGCTGTTCGGCTCGGATGCGCCCGTGTCGCCGCTCGATCCGTGGGCGGCGATGGCGGCCGCCGTGCACCGCACCCGTGACGGGCGTGCACCGTGGCAGCCGGGACAGGCCGTGGATGCCGCCACCGCTCTCGCGGCATCCACCGCCGACGGCACCGCCGGCGGGTCGTCGCTGCGCATCGGGGGAGTCGCCGACTTGGCTGTGGCTTCGCACGACCCCCTCACCGCCGACGAGGCGACGATGCGCGGCACCCGCGTGGCGGCGACGCTCATCGCCGGCCGCCTGACCCACATCGGATAGCCCGCACCGGCCGCCGCCGGACATGACGATGCCCCGGTCGGAATGGACCGGGGCATCGTGCGTGTGGTTATTCGGCGAGGTGGGCGAAGAGGAACCAGCGGTCCTTCTCGAGCCCGGCCTTGATGCCGATCGCGACGTCCTGGCTCGTGAGGTCGACCTCGTCGAGTCCGTCGATCGCGGACTGCAGGTCGACGAGCACGGCGTCGATGTCGGTGAGCACGTTGCGAACCACCGCATCCCACTGCGCGAAACCGGCGGGCACGGCGGTGGGCTTGGCCTTCTCTGCGACGGTGGTCAGCCGTGCGTCGATCGGCAGGCCGAGCGCGACGATGCGCTCGGCGGCCTCGTCGGACCAGGCCTGCGCGTGTTCGACGACGGTGTCGAGCAGCTCGTGGATGGACTGGAAGTTCGCTCCGCGCACGTTCCAGTGCGCCTGCTTGCCGTTGACCACGAGGGCCTGCAGGCCGACGACGACGGGAGTGAGGAACTGTGCGGTTCCGGCGGCGACGGTGGGGTCTGCGGCGGTCGCGGGAATGGTCTGGTGCTTCGTCATGCGGTCGTCTCCTCTCGGCGGGGAGTCGCCCCACCTTCTCCCACGGTACTCAGGCAGGCCTGCTCCGCAAGCAAGCTGAGCCTGGGCTTATCACGGCAGGCGGCGCCCCTAGAGTCGTGCCATGACCATCGCCGACGATGCCTCCGTCCTGTCCGTCTCCGACCTCGCGCCCCAGGTGCCGGAATCCGCGTTCGTCGCCGCGGGAGCGCGGCTGATCGGCGCGGTGACCCTGGGGGAGGGGGCGAGCGTCTGGTACAACGCGGTGCTGCGCGCCGACAGCGCGCAGATCACCGTCGGCGCCGGGAGCAATGTGCAGGACAACGTCTCGGTGCATGTGGATGCCGGTTCGCCCGCCGTCATCGGCGAGAACGTCTCCATCGGCCACAACGCGGTGGTGCACGGCTGCACGGTCGAGGACGGCTCGCTCATCGGGATGGGCAGCGTGGTGCTGTCCGGCGCGGTGATCGGCGCGGGTTCCCTCGTGGCCGCCGGAGCGGTGGTGCTGGAGGGCACCATCGTGCCGCCGGGGTCGCTCGTGGCCGGTGTGCCGGCGAAGGTGCGCCGGGAACTCACCGAGGAGGAGCGGGCGAAGCTGCTGCGCAATGCCGCCGTGTATCTGGGGCACTCGGCGGCGCACGCGAGCGCGCGATCGGGGAACTGATCACGCGTTGAGTCCGCGAGCTGTCCGGCGGCTTTGCTCGAATTGCTCCGTCGCGTCGGCCGGCTCATGTGTGTCGACCGGGTTTCCCGGGTGTTCAGCGGTCTTCCCATTGTGGTGAATCGGCCTCTTCGCAATGAAAGCGAATGAGATGGATTCGTTACGCCCGTGGTCATGCGCGGTTTTCGGCCTCCCTAGGCTTGAAGGCGTTAATCGAACAAAAGGGAATTCATGGGCATCTGGGGCGAAAAGTCCGCAATTCCGGCGCGCGCGGAGCAGGGCGAACCCGCGATCACGCCGCCGCCGGCCCCGCAGCCGGTGAAGGCCGCCCGGCGCCTGCCGGTGTGGCTCTGGGTGGCGATCGGGCTGGTGGGGGTGCTGATCGGCATCCTGCTCTCGCCGCTCTTCGCGCTGGTCTCGCTGGCGGTCCTCATCACGGGCATCGTGGCGCTGGTCAAGAACTCGCCGACCTGGTTGCGGCTGCCCTCACGCAACGCCGCGTGGGCGGTCACCGCGGCCGCCGCCGTGATGTTCCTGGTCACGGGGAGCATCACGTCCACAATCTTCCCGGGCGGCATCGAACCGGTCGCCGCGGAGGTTGCGACGCCCTCAGCCGCACCGACCGCGACGGCGACGGCGACCCCGAGCCCCGAGCCGACGGCGGATCTCGAGCCGGTCGACGACGACGTCACAGACATGGCATTCGCGGGTGAGGTCTCGACCACGGCCGACAGTGCAGCCACGGCGGACCGGACGGCGCTGACGGTGCTCGCCACTCTCGAAGTGAAGGGTCGTGCGCCCAAGACGGGGTACGACCGCGATCAGTTCGGCCAGCGGTGGCTGGATGTCGACCGCAACGGCTGCGACACGCGCAACGACGTCCTCGCCCGCGACCTCACCGACATCGTGCTCTCGGGACCCTGCAAGGTCATGGGTGGTCTTCTCGCCGACCCGTTCACCGGGCAGACCATCGAGTTCGTCCGTGGCCAGGACACCTCCGCGCGGGTGCAGATCGATCATGTCGTCGCGCTGTCCGACGCGTGGCAGAAGGGGGCGCAGCAGCTCACGGCGGACCAGCGCGCCTCGTTCGCCAACGACCCGCTCAACCTGCTGGCGGTCGACGGTGGGGCGAACGCCCAGAAGGGCGACGGCGACGCCGCCACCTGGCTGCCGAAGAACAAGGCGTTCCGCTGTGACTACGTGGCGCGTCAGGTGTCGGTCAAGGCCACGTACGGCCTGTGGGTGACGCAGGCGGAGCGTGACGCGATCTCCCGCGTCCTGGCGGAGTGCCCCGACCAGCCCGCTCTCACGTCCGCGTTCGCGGCCGTGCCGCCGGCAGCGGCTCCGGCGCCCGCACCCGCTCCGGCACCTGCACCTGCTCCTGCACCGGCTCCTGCTCCTGCTCCTGCTCCTGCTCCTGCTCCTGCTCCTGCTCCTGCTCCTGCTCCTGCTCCTGCTCCTGCTCCTGCTCCTGCTCCTGCTCCTGCTCCCGCTCCGGCGCCTGCACCCGCGCCCGACGTCTTCTACCAGAACTGCGCGGCAGTCCGTGAGGCGGGGGCGGCGCCGATCCACTCCGGTGACCCGGGGTATTCGAGGAAGCTCGATCGCGATGGCGACGGAGTCGGCTGCGAATAGCGGCACCCCGTGACGACGGGCCCTCCTGGCGGCATCCGCCTCGGGAGGGCCGTCGTGCTTTCTCTGCGGTGATATCCGTCGGAGCGTCCGTTTTCCGTGTATGCCGCATTCCGGCGCGCGCCGTGAACAGCATCCATTCGCCCTTGCAGAGGGCGACAAGCCGCAGTCGGGAATGGAGACAAGCCGCAGTCGGGAATGGAATTGTCGCGATGCAATCGGAATGCGTGCGCGGTGGCGCGGGTCTGCACGCGAATCGGCAGCCGTCGCGGAAAGAAATCGGGAAGACCGGACCGAACGATTCCCGACCGGGTCTTCGTTGGTGAGTCGGGCTTCGCCGAGATGCGGACATCTGCCCGGATGCGGCGGTGTGAGCGGCATCCGATCCTTGCCCGCGCAGATCTCCGCATCCGGGTGAACGGACGCGGCCGCGCACGGGCGGATGCCACGGCACGATCGCCGTCCGCGCGACAGCGGCGAACAAGAATCAGGAGGTGGAGGGGATGACGGGAATCGAACCCGCACCATCAGTTTGGAAGACTGAGGCTCTACCATTGAGCTACATCCCCGCGGCGGAATGCTCCGCGGCCTCAGTCAGTGTAGTCGAACCGTCGGCACAGCGCGGACACGGCCCGGTCGGCTAGACTTCCCGGGGTCGTTTCGGCGCACGCGTGCGTGCGCACAGCCCGGGGCGTAGCTCAGCTTGGTAGAGCGCCCGCTTTGGGAGCGGGAGGCCGCAGGTTCAAATCCTGTCGCCCCGACGTCACGACCTCCCAGACATCCAGACTTTCCGCCTCCGCGCGTCTGCGCGGATCACCCAAGGAGAAGCAACAGGCATGGTCAACGCCACCGTCGAGAAGCTCAACCCGACTCGGGTCAAGCTGCACATCACGGTCACCCCGGATGAGCTCAAGCCCGCCATCGCGCACGCGTACGAGCACATCGCCCAGGACATCCAGATCCCCGGCTTCCGCAAGGGCAAGGTGCCCGCGCCCATCATCGACCAGCGTGTCGGTCGCGGCGCCGTCATCGAGCACGCCGTCAGCGAGGGGCTGGACGGGTTCTACCGCGACGCCGTCGCCCAGAGCGAGGTTCGCGTCGTCGGCCGTCCGTCGGCCGAGGTCGTCGAGTGGCCGAACGAGAAGGACTTCTCCGGCGACCTGGTCGTCGACGTCGAGGTCGACGTGCGTCCCGAGTTCGACCTCCCCGCCTATGACGACGTCACCATCGAGGTCGACGCGGTCGAGACCGACGAGGCCGCCGTCGACGCCGAGCTCGACCGCCTGCGCGGCCGCTTCGGCACGCTCGTCACCGTGGACCGTCCGGCCACCAAGGGCGACTTCGTCGAGCTGAACCTCGTCGCGACCATCGACGGCAACGAGATCGACCGTGCCGAGGGCGTCTCCTACGAAGTGGGATCGGGCGAGCTGCTCGAGGGCACCGACGAGGCGATCGAGTCCCTCACCGCCGGCGAGGAGACCACGTTCCGCTCCAAGCTCGTCGGCGGCGACCACGCCGGCTCCGAGGCCGAGGTGGCCGTGACTGTCGTCGCCGTGAAGGAGCGCGAGCTCCCCGAGGCCGATGACGACTTCGCGCAGATGGCCAGCGAGTTCGACACGATCGCCGAGCTGCGCGACAGCCTCGCCGAGCGGGCGAACGAGCAGGCCGGCTTCGCCCAGGCGACGGCCGCCCGCGACAAGCTCGTCGAGAAGCTCATCGAGCTGGCCGACATCCCCGTCCCCGCCAAGCTCGTCGAGGACGAGGTGCACGCGCACCTCGAAGGCGAGGGCCGTCTGGAGGACGACGCGCACCGCGCCGAGGTGACCGAGGCCAGCGAGAAGCAGTTCCGCACCCAGATGGTGCTGGACAAGATCGCCGAGGAGTTCAAGGTCCAGGTCTCGCAGGACGAGCTGACCCAGTACCTCATCCAGTCGGCCGCGCAGTACGGCATGGCTCCCCAGGAGTTCGTCAACGCGCTGCAGCAGGGCAACCAGCTGCCCGCGATGATCGGCGAGGTCGCCCGCAACAAGGCGCTCGCGCTGGCTCTGGCCAAGGTCACCGTCGTCGACACCAACGGCAAGCCCGTCGACCTTTCGGGCTTCATCGCCCTCGAGGACGAGCCGGCCGCCGAGGAGGAGGTCGTCGAGGAGGCTGAGGAGATCGCCGACGCGGCTGCCGAGGCCGACGAGATCATCGCTGCCGAGGAGGCCGAGAAGCCGGCCAAGAAGGCTTCCGCGAAGAAGCCCGCCGCCAAGAAGGCTCCGGCCAAGAAGGCCGACGCGGAGGCCGCCGACGAGGCGAAGCCCGCGGCGAAGAAGCCCGCGGCCAAGAAGACCACGAAGAAGGCCGCCGACTCGGAGTGACCGAGGTCGGCTAGTCCGAACAGCAGGGGTGGATGCCGCGGCATCCACCCCTTCTGTGTGCCCGGGGTGTTCCGGGTTCGGGAACCGTTTCGCGCCTCGAACCGCGGTTGTCGCGGCCTCGGGAGCCGTTTCGCGACCCGAACCAGGGAGGCCGGTGGTTCGGGAGCCGTTTCACGACCCGAACCGGGGGGTGCCGGGGGTCCGGGAGCCGTTTCGCGCCCCGAACCGGGGAGGCCGGGGGTTCGGGAGCCGTTTCGCGACCCGAACCGGGGAAGCCGGGGGTTCGGGAGCCGTTTCGCGACTCAAACCGGGGAGGCCGGGGGTTCGGGGACCGTTTCACGACCCAAACCGCGGCCCCAAACCGGGGTGGTCGGGGGTTCGGGAACCGATTCACGACCCAAACCGCGGTTGTCGGGGGTTCGGGAACCGTTTCGCGACCCGAACCGGGGAGGTCGGGGGTTCGGGAGCCGTTTCGCGCCCCGAACCGGGGATGCCGGGGGTTCGGGGGCCGATTGGCGCCCCGAACCGGTGCCGGAGGAGGACACACGATCTGCCCAGGGCGAACACGGCCGGGTCCTCACCGACGCGCCGGTAGATTCGATGGCGACGGACCACGGAAACAGGAGTGAACATGGCCGAACCACTTGTCGCCACGAGCGTCTTCGACAGGCTGCTGAAGGACCGCATCATCTGGCTGGGGTCGGAGGTGCGTGATGACAACGCCAACGAGATCTGCGCCAAGATCCTGCTGCTGGCGGCGGAGGACTCCGAGAAGGACATCTACCTCTACATCAACTCGCCCGGCGGCTCGATCACGGCCGGCATGGCCATCTACGACACCATGCAGTTCGTGCCGAACGACATCGTCACCGTCGGCATCGGCATGGCGGCATCCATGGGCCAGCTGCTGCTGACCAGCGGCACCAAGGGCAAGCGGTACATCACGCCCAACGCCCGCGTGCTGCTGCACCAGCCGCACGGTGGCTTCGGGGGCACCGCCAGCGACATCCAGACGCAGGCTCAGCTGATCCTGTCGATGAAGCGCCGCCTGGCCGAGATCACCGCGGCGCAGACGGGCAAGTCCGTCGAGCAGATCAACGCCGACGGCGACCGCGACCGCTGGTTCACCGCGGCTGAGGCGCTCGAGTACGGCTTCGTCGACCACATCCGGGAGCACGCCGCGGGCGTGACCGGTGGCGGCGGAACCGCCACGGACGGCGACATCCCCGACGAAACCGCCAACTGAGTCCTCCGAAGGAGACAGAACAGATGCACACCCCCACCTTCGGCGGCGCCCCTCAGGGCCTGCAGATGCCGAACAGCCGCTACATCCTGCCGCAGTTCGAGGAGCGCACGGCCTACGGCTACAAGCGCCAGGACCCGTACAACAAGCTGTTCGAAGACCGCGTGATCTTCCTCGGCGTGCAGGTCGACGACGCGTCGGCCGACGACGTCATGGCCCAGCTGCTGGTTCTCGAGTCGCAGGACCCCGACCGCGACATCATCATGTACATCAACTCGCCCGGTGGCTCGTTCACCGCCATGACGGCGATCTACGACACCATGCAGTACGTGTCGCCGGAGATCTCCACCGTGGTGCTCGGCCAGGCGGCATCCGCCGCCGCCGTGCTGCTGGCGGCGGGCGCCCCCGGCAAGCGTCTTGCGCTGCCCAACGCCCGCATCCTCATCCACCAGCCCGCCGTCGGCGAGGCCGGTCACGGGCAGGCGTCGGATATCGAGATCCAGGCGGCCGAGATCCTGCGCATGCGCACGTGGCTGGAGGAGACGCTGGCCAAGCACTCCAACCGCACGCAGGAGCAGGTCAACAAGGACATCGACCGCGACAAGATCCTGTCTGCGAACGACGCCCTCGAGTACGGCCTGGTCGACCAGGTTCTGACCACGCGCAAGCGTCACCAGCCGGCGATCACCAGCTGACGAGCGGATGCCGTCACGCCCCGTCCTCGCAAGTCGAGGGCGGGGCGTCGTCGTCGGGGCGCGGTGCGGGGGCTCGCGCGGCCGCCGCGCGGGCGCCCGTGCAGAGCCCAGAATCGGCGGCCGACATGGAGCGCGCCAAATGCCGACCGATGTCGCACGCAGCGGTTAGGCTCGAAGAGTTCCTGACCGGGAGCAGTGAGGAGACGCCCTGATGGCTCGCATCGGTGAAAGCGCCGACCTGTTCAAGTGCTCCTTCTGCGGCAAGAGCCAGAAGCAGGTCCAGCAGCTGATCGCCGGGCCCGGTGTCTACATCTGCGACGAGTGCGTCGAGCTCTGCAACGAGATCATCGAAGAGCGCATGGCCGAATCGGGCGCTGACGAGGTCGCCGACTTCGACCTGCCCAAGCCCCGCGAGATCTTCTCCTTCCTCGAGGAATACGTCGTCGGCCAGGAGCCCGCCAAGCGCGCCCTGTCTGTGGCGGTCTACAACCACTACAAGCGCATCCGCTCCCACGGCACCCTGCAGCCCGCAGAGCAGCGCGTCGACGACATCGACATCGCCAAGAGCAACATCCTGCTGCTGGGCCCCACCGGCTGCGGCAAGACCTACCTCGCCCAGACGCTCGCGAAGCGGCTGAACGTGCCTTTCGCCGTGGCGGATGCCACGGCCCTCACCGAAGCCGGCTACGTCGGTGAGGACGTCGAGAACATCCTGCTCAAGCTGCTGCAGGCGGCCGACTTCGACACCAAGCGCGCCGAGACGGGCATCATCTACATCGACGAGGTCGACAAGATCGCGCGCAAGGCCGAGAACCCCTCGATCACGCGCGACGTGTCCGGCGAGGGCGTGCAGCAGGCGCTGCTGAAGATCCTCGAGGGCACCGTCGCCTCGGTGCCGCCGCAGGGCGGGCGCAAGCACCCGCACCAGGAGTTCATCCAGATCGACACGACCAACGTGCTGTTCATCGTGGCGGGCGCGTTCGCCGGCCTCGAGGAGATCATCTCGTCCCGCGTCGGCAAGCACGGCGTCGGCTTCGGCGCCCCGCTGCACGACAAGGGCGAGAACCTCAACCTTTTCAGCGAGGTGCTGCCCGAAGACCTGCACAAGTTCGGCCTGATCCCCGAGTTCATCGGCCGGCTGCCCGTCGTGGCATCCGTCGCGCCGCTCGACCAGGACGCCCTCATGGAGATCCTCACCGAGCCGCGGAACGCGCTGGTGAAGCAGTACCAGCGCATGTTCGAGCTCGACGGCGTGCAGCTGGAGTTCGAGAACGACGCGCTGCGCGCCATCGCCGACCTGGCCGTGCTGCGCAAGACCGGCGCGCGCGGTCTGCGCGCGATCCTCGAAGACGTCCTCGGGCCGATCATGTTCGACATCCCGTCGACGGAAGATGTCGAGCGCGTGGTCATCACGCCCGCGGTCGTCGAGGGAGCCCCTCCGACCCTCCTGCTGCGCCAGAAGCGCAAGAGCGCCTAGCCACGCGGCGAGCGCGGACAAGAGTCGTCCACGGACTCTTCCGGGCGCGTCTGTGCCGAGGAGGCAGGCTCTCGCAATCGCGCGCCTCGCCCGGGCTCGCGATGCCAGAATCACCCCATGCTGATCGTGATGGCGGGTCTTCCGGGGGTGGGCAAGAGCACCATCGCCGCAGAACTCGCGAGCGGACTTCGCTGCGCGCTTCTCTCGGTGGACCCCATCGAGGCCGCGATGTGGCGCGCCGGAGTGGAAAGGACCCAGCCGACCGGGCTCGCCCCGCAGCTCACCCGACCGAACGAATCCGGACGCGCGAGCGCGGATCGGTAGCGCCGGCCTCAGCGTGGGTGCCGGCGATGCGCCGACACCCACGACAGGGCGGTGAGGTTCAGTCCGCCAGACCGCGGCGCTTCAGCAGTGGCGCGATGTCGGCATCGCGGCCCCGGAAGTCGCGGTAGGCCTCCAGCGGATCCTTCGACCCGCCGACGCCCAGCAGACGCTGGCGGAAGCGGTCGCCGTTGGCGCGCGTGAGTCCGCCGTTCTCGTGGAACCACTCGACGGTGTCGGCGTCGAGCACCTCGCTCCAGATGTAGGAGTAGTAGCCGGCGCTGTAGCCGCCGGAGAAGATGTGCGCGAAGTACGTCGACGAGTAACGGGGCGGAACGGCGGGGGAGTCCAGTCCGATTTCGGCCAGGGCGGCAGCCTCGAACCCGGCGACGTCGATGCTCTCGGCCGCCTCGGCGGCGCTCAGCCGGTGCCAGGCCTGGTCGATCCACGAGGCCGCCAGGTACTCGCTGGTCTCGAAGCCCTGATTGAAGGTCTCGGATGCCGCGAGCTTGTCGACCACGTCGTCGGGCAGGGGCTCACCCGTCTCGATGTGTCGGGCGTAGTTGGCCAGCACCTCGGGCCAGTAGATCCACATCTCGTTGACCTGGCTGGGGAACTCCACGAAGTCGCGGTACACGTTCGTCCCCGCGAAGCTCGGGTAGGTGACGGTGGCGAACAGGCCATGCAGTGCGTGCCCGAACTCGTGGAAGAGCGTGTTGACCTCATCGAGGGTGAGCAGCGTCGGCTGCCCCGCAGCGGGGCGGGAGACGTTGAGGTTGTTCACGACGACCGGATCCGTGCCGCGCAGCTGCGACTGCAGCACGATGGAGTTCATCCACGCCCCGCCGCGCTTGGTGTCGCGGGTGTAGAGGTCGAGCACGTACAGCCCCAGCGGCGAACCGTCGGCGTTGTGGATCTCGAAGACCCGCACGTCGGGATGGTAGGCCGGAAGGTCCTCGCGCTCGGTGAAGGTGATGCCGTAGAGCGCTGTCGCGGCGAAGAAGACACCGTGGCGCAGCACCCGCTCGGCTTCGAACCAGGGGCGGAGCGCGGAGCGGTCGAGGGCGTAGCGCGCCTCGCGGACGCGTTCGGTGTAGAACGCCCAGTCGTGTGCTTCGAGCGGGAACGGCGAAGCCTCCCCGTCGATGATCTCCTGCAGGGCCGCTCGCTCGCGCTCGGCGTTGCGGGCCGCCGGGGCGGCGAGGCGGAACAGCAGGTCGCGCACAGCGTCGGGCGACCCGGCGGTCTCATCGGACGTGACGTACGCCGCGTGGCTGGCGTAGCCCAGCAGCTCGGCGCGATCCGCACGCAGCTTCACGATCTCCTGCAGCACGCCGCGGTTGTCGTACGCGTTGCCGCGGGAGCCGCGTGCGCGCGAGGCGGCCATGAGGCGTCGGCGCGACTCCCGATTCGTCAACGAGGAGAGGTAGGGATGCCCCGTGAACAGCGGAAGCGTCACGACGTACGAGCCGTCGAGACCGCGGTCGGCGGCCGCCTCGGCTGCGGCCGACAGCTCGCCCTCGGTCAGCCCATCGAGCTCCGCCGCGTCTTCGAACACCACCGCGAGGTCGTTGGTGTCGGCGAGGAGGTTTTTCTCGAAGGTGTTCGTCAGCACCGAGAGCCGCTGGTTGAGGGCGGTCAGGCGCTCCTTCTCGGCATCCGAGAGTCCGGCGCCCGCGTGCGTCATCTGGGTGTGCCGGCGCTGCACGAGATAGCGCTGCTCGGGGGTCAGGTCGAGCTCATCCAGGCGCGCGAACAGCGACCGCACGCGCGCATAGAGGGCGCTGTCGAGCTGAATCGCGTCCTGGTGGGCGGACATGAGCGGGGCAAGGGCCTCTTCCACGGCCTGGATGTCGGGCGTGGCATCCGCCGAGGACACGGTGTAGAACGTGCGGGCGACGCGGCCGAGCAGGTCACCGGACAGTTCCACAGCGGTCATCGTGTTGTCGAATGTCGCCGGCTCCGGGTTCGCCGTGATGGCGTCGACCTCCGCGCGCTGCTGGGCGAAAGCGGCCTCGAACGCCGGCAGGTAGTGCTCGGCGCGGATCGCCGGGTAGTCCGGCAGTCCGTAGGGGAGGGGGCTCGGCTGCAGCAGGGGGTTGGTCTCGTCGGTCATCGTCTCAGCCTACGGCGCGGGCGGTCGCCGGACGGCGGGACGTGTCCGATCGGCGGGACGTGCTCGATCGGCTGAACGGGCCGGCGGGGAATGCTCAGCGGGCGCGGGCGGTTCGCCCTCGGCAAGGGTCGCCACCGCGGCCCTGCGGCGGACATCACGCCGGAGCCGACCGAAGGGAAAGCAGAATGACGACGCTGGGAATCATCGGAAGCGGACACATCGGATCGGCCGTCGCGCGGCTGGCGGTCGCTGCGGACATGGACGTGATCATCGCGAACTCCCGAGGACCGGAGACGCTGCAGGACCTGGTCGCCGAACTCGGCCCGCGCGCCCAGGCCGGCACGGTCGCCGAGGCCGCCGAGCGCGGCGACGCCGTCGTGCTGTCCATCCCGCTCAAGGCCGTGCCCGACCTGCCTGCCGGGCTGCTCTCCGAGGCTCTCGTCATCGACACGAGCAACTACTACCCGTCGCGCGACGGCAGCATCGCGGAGCTGCGCGACAACAGTGTGACGACGGGTGAGCTGGTGCAGCGTCAGCTGGGCGCCACCCGCTACGTGAAGGCGTTCAACAACATCCTCGCCGCGCACATCCCGGCCCTGGCTCGCCCGGCCGACGCGGACGATCGCACGGCCCTGCCCATCGCCGGCGACGACGCCCAGGCGAAGGCCGAGGCGGCGGAGATCATCAGCCGGCTAGGCTTCGACACCGTCGACGCGGGCACCCTCGCCGAGAGCTGGCGATCCGAGCCCGAGACCCCGGTGTACGGGCGCATCTACTTCAGCGACCCGTCGCTGCCCGAGGACCAGATGGCGGATGCCGCGCCCGCGCCGACCCCGGCGTCGGAGATCCGCGAGGCGCTGGGTGCCGCCACCCGGGTGGACATCACGGCGCGCCGCTTCTAGCGGGTCCGCCGGGCCGACCTGTCCGAGCGCATCAGCGCCCTCATCGACGAGACCGTCGACCGCTACCGCGACCAGCAGGGCGATGATGTGCGCCCCGTCACCATCCGGGCGGACCTGTTCCCCCTCGACGAAGGAGACCCCTCATGAGTGCGTACGTCGCTTCGCCCGGCCGATCCATCACCGGTATCGAGCCCACCGCCACCGAGCGCGCCCTGCTGCGGCTCGCGCTGCGGGCCGAGGACGCGGTGGCGCGGCGTATGCAGCGTCGCGCGGATCGCCTCGCCGCCCGTGCCGCGATCGCCGGCCTGCTCGATCAGGAGCGCGCGCTCATCGCCGGCATCCGGCAGCGCGAGCGCGCCGTCGCGATGCACATGTGGGGCATGCCGCCCCGCTGACCCTCGCGGGCGTCAGGCGAAATCGTCGTCGGCGTCGTGCCCGACCACCGCGTTGCCGTCAGCGTCGAGCGACACCACGACACCCGTCTCGAGCTCCGCGACCGGACGCCCCTCGAGGAAGGTCAGCGTCCAGCGCGGCCGCGGCTGCCCCAACTCGTCGCCGGGAATGGACCGGTCGACGGCCAGGATCTGGCCCCGGATGCTGTCGGGCACCGAGCGGGGCGGCTCGTCACCGGAGGTCCAGCGTGTTCCGAGCTGCATGTCAGGCCTCCTGCGGTGCGAGCACGATGTCGAGCACGGAAGTGGACTCGGCGTCCTGGTAGGTGATCTCGGCGACCCGTCCGACCGCCTTCAGATCTCCCTCGGCCAGCCGCAGCAGAGCCGCGGTGGCGGGGGTGGCGCCGATGGTCGCGCGCTCGACCGCGGTCTTCTGCGACGCCTTGGCCTCGGTCTTCGCACGACGGATGCCGATGAGGGCCTCGCCGACGGCGGTGAGCACCGCGGGGTCACCCTCGATGCCGAGAGGCTCGGGCCACGCGGCGGTGTGCACCGAACCCTCCTCGAACCACGACCATGCCTCCTCGGTCGCGAACGACAGCACGGGCGCCAGCAGGCGCAGCACGGTCGACAGCGCGAGACGCAGCGCGAGCGCCGCCGAAGGCTGGCCGACGTCGGCCTGGTTGTAGGCGCGCTCCTTGACGAGCTCGAGGTAGTCGTCGCAGAACGTCCAGAAGAACGCCTCGGTCACTTCCAGCGCGCGCGCGTGGTCGTACGCCTCATAGGCCTTCGTCGCCTCACGCACCACGTTGTCGAGGGTGGCGAGCATGGCGGCATCCAGGGCGTGCGTCACCTCGGCGCCCTCGGGAACCGGGAACGACAGCACGAATTTGGCGGCGTTGAGCACCTTGATCGCCAGGCGCCGGCCGATCTTCACCTGCGTGGGGTTCTGCGGGTCGAACGCCGCGTCGGCGCCCAGGCGGCTCGAGGCGGACCAATAGCGGACGGCATCCGTGCCGTGCTGGGCGAGGATGTCCGCCGGGGTCACCACGTTGCCCTTGGACTTCGACATCTTCTTGCGGTCGGGGTCCACGATGAAGCCTGAGATCGCGGCATCCGTCCACGGCGCGCGGTCGTCCTCGAGGGCGCTGCGCAGCATGGTCGAGAACAGCCAGGTGCGGATGATGTCCTGGCCCTGCGGGCGCATGTCGAAGGGGGCGACGAGGTCCCACAGTTCGGGGTCGCGCTCCCAGCCGCCCGCCAGCTGCGGGGTGAGCGATGAGGTCGCCCAGGTGTCGAAGATGTCGCGCTCGGCGTCGAAGCCCCCGGGCACGCCGCGCTGGTCCTCGGTGTAGCCCGGGGGCACGTCGACGGTCGGGTCGACGGGAAGGCTCGCCAGGTCGGGCGTGAGCACACGGCTGTAGTCACGCTCGCCGTTTTCGTCGAGGGCGTACCAGACGGGGATCGGCACGCCGAAGAACCGCTGACGCGAAACGAGCCAGTCGCCGGTGAGGCCGTTGGTCCAGTTCTCGTAGCGCACGCGCATGAAGTCCGGATGCCAGTCCATGCCGGCGCCCAGGGCGATGAGCTTCTCGCGCAGGTTGGCGTCGCGGGCGCCGTTGCGGATGTACCACTGGCGGGTGGAGACGATCTCGAGCGGCCGGTCGCCCTTCTCGTAGAACTTCACCGGGTGGGTGAAGGGCTTCGGGTCGCCGATGAGTTCGCCCGACTCCCGCAGCAGCTCCACGATGCGCTTCTTGGCGCTGAAGACGGTCTTGCCGGCGAGTTCGGCGTAGGCGGTGCGCGCGGCGTCGGTCGCGATCACGTCGGGGGCTTCGGCCACGACGCGGCCGTCCTTGCCGAGGATCGTGCGGTTGGGCAGGTCCAGCTCGCGCCACCAGATGATGTCGGTGACGTCGCCGAAGGTGCAGATCATGGCGATGCCCGACCCCTTGTCCTTCTGCGCGAGGGGGTGGGCCAGCACGGGCACCTCGACGTCGAAGAGAGGCGTGCGCACGGTCGAGCCGAAGTGCGGCTGGTACCGCTCGTCGTCGGGGTGGGCCACGAGGGCGACACAGGCGGGGAGCAGCTCGGGACGGGTGGTCTCAATTTCGATGTCACCGGTTCCGTCGGTGAGGTGGAAGGCGACCCGGTGGTACGCGGCGGGCTGGTCGCGGTCCTCGAGCTCGGCCTGGGCGATCGCCGAGCGGAAGTCGATGTCCCACAGGGTGGGCGCCATCGCCTGGTAGGCCTCGCCGCGCTCGACGTTGCGCAGGAACGCCAGCTGGCTGGTGCGGATCGTCTCGTCGGAGATGGTGCGGTAGGTCTGGGTCCAGTCGACGCTCAGGCCGAGCTGGCGGAACAGCGCCTCGAAGTGCTTCTCGTCCTCGACGGTGAGCCGCTCGCACAGCTCGATGAAGTTGCGGCGGCTGATGGGCACCTGATCGGCGGCCTTGCTGCTCTTGTTGTCGCCGCCTTCGAACGGGGGAGTGAAGTCGGGGGTGTACGGCAGCGACGGGTCGCATCGCACGCCGTAGTAGTTCTGCACGCGGCGCTCGGTGGGCAGGCCGTTGTCGTCCCAGCCCATCGGGTAGAACACCGTCTTGCCGCGCATGCGCTCGTAGCGCACCTTTACGTCGGTGTGCGTGAACGAGAAGACGTGGCCGATGTGCAGGCTTCCGGATGCCGTGGGCGGGGGAGTGTCCACGGAGTACACGCCCGCACGGCCCTTGGCCTTGGCGGCATCACGGTCGAACAGATAGGTGCCCTGCTCGCTCCACGCGGCATCCCACTTCTGCTCGAGGCCTTCCAGTGCGGGCTTGTCAGGGATCTGCGACATGGGTGACTCCTCGAGCGATATGTGCGGCACTGTGTGAGCGTGCCTGAGTGTGGACCGTCCGCACAGTTTACCGGCGCGGGCGGGCGATTCGCGTCCGGGCCGAGCCGCCCGGCGTGGGTCGCGCCCCCTGCGTCGGCCGCTCCCACCCCCGCGCGACCGAAATGAGGAGATCCGACCAAGAAAGGGGCGGATGCCGCGATGCCCTCCTCAGTCGGCCGGATCCCCTCATTCGGGCAGCGGGGACGCCGGGACGCACCCGTGCGGCCGCTTCTCCCCAGCCTCGCGACGACGCGATGTATCCCGGAAACCGCGTCGCAGGCCGCGGGGCGTGCGCCGGCCTCGCGACACTGGGCCCATGGACGTCGGCGCACCGGTCATCGCCCGTGGTGGCGTGGCGCGCCGCGCCACCCTCCGCGCGGCGGGATTCAGCGCGCATCACATCGCACAGGCGGTCCGGCGCGGCGATCTCGTCGCGGTGCAGCGGCTGTGGGTCGCCGTGCCGGACGCCGACCCGTACCTCGTGGCGGCCGCTCGTGACCGCGTCGTGCTGACCTGCGTCACCCAGGCTCGTCGGCTCGGGCTCTGGGTGCTGGGTGAAACCGAGGCGCACGTGGCGGCGAGGCCGCATGCCGGGGAGATACGTGCAGCCGGGGCGCGGGTGCACTGGGCGGAGCCGGTTCTCGCACGGCATCCCGATGCCCTGGTCGATCCTCTGGAGAACGTGCTCGCGATGGTCGCGGCCTGTCAGCCCGTCGAGCCTGCGCTGGCCGTGTGGGAGTCCGCGCTGCGTCGCGGTCTGGTCGAGCGCGCCACCCTGCAGCGGCTCCCGCTGACGAGGGCGGCGCGCCGGCTGCTCGAGGCGGCGAACCCGTTCGCAGACTCGGGACTCGAGAGCTTCGTGCCGCCACGGTTGCGGTGGCTGCGGCTGCCCATCGTTCCGCAGGCGTGGATCGCCGGACACCGCGTGGACTTTCTCATCGGCGACCGGCTGGTGCTGCAGATCGACGGCGCCCATCATGTCGGCGCCCAGAGGCGAGCCGACATCGCACATGACGCAGAGCTCATGCTGCGGGGCTACCACGTCATTCGCGTGGACTACGTCCAGGTCGTCGATAACTGGCCATCGGTTCAGGACCTCATCCAGCGCGCGATTGCGCAGGGGCTGCACCGCGCCCGGTGAGGCGCGACCAAGCTGCCCCCTCGCGGTACCCGGTCGCAGCGCCGGATCGCACTAGTCCGCCGCAGTGCTGGGCACGCGGCCGACTTGCGGCTCAGTCGCCCGCGCCTCGGGAGTCCCCGCGCCCCCGGAGTCGCCCGCGCCCCCGGAGTCGCCCGCGCCTCCGAGATGAGGAGATCCGGCGAACAGAGGGGCGGATGCCGGCAATGTGCCCTCACCCGGGAGGACCCCCTCATTCCGTCGAAGCGAGGGCGCGAGGTCGGATGAGATCGGGAGAAGGGAGCAACAGCCGAAGTGAGGAGATCCGGCGAACTGAGGGGCGGAAGCCGCGATGTGCCCCTCGCCGGGGAGGATTCCCTCATTCCGTGGGGGCGCGCCGAATAGATCCACCCCGTCCAGAAACGGGGTAGCGTGGAACGGCTCACCCCTGACACCCGAGGTTTCGCCATGCCTTCGCTTCGCCGCTTCCTGTCCGCATCCGCCGTCGCCGTGGCGGCCGCACTCGTCCTGAGCTCCTGCGCCGGGGCCGGCGACGACACCGCCGACGGGGGCGAAGTCGTGTGGGCGATCGAGGGGGCGAACCTCTCCGCCGGGCACATGGACCCGCAGACCAGCCAGCTCGATGTGTCGTCGCTCGTGCAGCGGGCGGTGCTCGACTCGCTGGTGTTCCAAGAGGCCGATGGCACCTTCTCGCCGTGGCTGGCCGAATCGTGGGAGATCTCCGACGACGGCACCAGCTACACATTCGAGCTGCGTGACGACGTGATGTTCCACGATGGTGAGCCCTTCGACGCCGCCGCGGTGAAGGCGAACTTCGACCGCATCGTCGACCCCGAGACCGCCTCCGCGCAGGCGGCGAGCATGATGGGAGCGGAGTTCTACGCCGGAACCGAGGTGCTCGACGACCACACGGTGCGCGTGGACTTCACCCAGGCCTACGCGCCGTTCCTGCAGGCGGCGAGCACCGCGCACCTCGGCTTCTACTCGCCGGCCGTGCTTGAAGAGTCCGCCGATCGGCTGAAGGCCGGCGGGCCGGGCGTCACCGTCGGCACCGGCCCGTTCGAGCTGACCGACTACACGCCCGACCAGGAGATCGTCTACACCCGCAACGACGACTACGCCTGGGGTCCCGACGGGCAGGGCGCCCCGTCGTTCGAGACGCTGCGGGTGAGCATCCTCCCCGAGGCCGCCGTCCGTGTCGGGGTGGTCGAAAGCGGCGAGGCCGACCTCGCCAGCCAGCTGCCCCCGAACCTGGCCGCCGATCTCGGCGATCCCCTCACGGTCGACTCGCTGGAGTACCCGGGGCTGCCGTACTCCCTGTACCTCAATGAGGCGTACGGCGTGCTCGCCGACGAGCGCGTGCGCCAGGCGCTCAGCCGCGCCATCGACATCGACACCGCCGTCGAGCAGATCTACTCCGGGCAGTTCCCGCGGGCGTGGAGCATCCTCGGCTCGACGACCCCGGGGTATGACGCGTCGCTCGAGGGCACCTGGCCGTTCGACCCGGCCGTGGCGAACGCGCTGCTCGACGAGGCCGGCTGGACCGAGCGCGACGCCGAGGGCTACCGCACCAAGGACGGCGACCGACTCTCGGCCCGCTGGATCGCGTGGACCCCGGTGCCCGACGACCGCGCGGCGCTCGCGAACGCGATCCAGTCCGACCTGAAAGCGGTCGGCTTCGGGATCGTGCGCGAGGTGCTCGAACCCGGCGCCTACAACGAGCAGTACGGCCCGAAGACGTTCGACCTCACCGACTGGGGCTTCTCGGGCGTCGACCCCGACCTGCTGCGCAGCCACCTGCACAGCGAGGGTTTCCAGAACGCCTCGCAGGTGAAGGATCCGGCGATGGACCTGCTGCTCGAGGATGCCGTGGCGAAGACCGATGCCGACGAGCGTGCGGTGCTGTACCGCGAGGTGCAGCAGTGGAACGCCGAGCACGTCGCCATCGTGCCGCTGTACAGTCCTGCCTTCATCACGGCGGTGGGCGAGCGGGTGGACGGCCTGTCCTACGATCTGTACGGACGCCCCCTCTTCTACGACGTCACGGTCGGGTGAACGAGCGCCCTCGGGGCGCGGAGGTCACCATGACGCCAGCGGTGCAGCGCGCCCGGGGCATCGCTCTGCGCGCCGCCGGCATCGCGGCATCCGTCGTCATCGTGCTGTGGGGCGCTGCCACCGTGGCGTTCCTGGCCTTCCGGGTGATCCCCGGCGACCCGGTGGACGTGATGCTCGGGCCGCAGGCGCAGGTGAGCGACGCCGTGAAAGACGGCATCCGCGCCGAACTCGGACTCGACCGCCCACCGCTCGAGCAGTACGTCGGCTACCTCGGACAGTTGCTGCGGGGCGAGCTGGGGGAGTCGTACCAGCTGCGGATGCCGGTGGCCGAGGTCATCGGGCGTCAGCTCGGCGCCACGCTGCAGCTGACCGCCCTGGCCCTGCTCATCGCCGTCGCGATCGCGTTCGCCGTCGCCCTGCTCGCCCGGGGCCGGGTCGCGCGCACCGTGGTCGCCGGCGCGGAGCTGGTCGTGCTGTCATCGCCGGTGTTCTGGATCGGCCTGGTGCTGCTGAGCGTCTTCGCCTTCGGGCTGGGCTGGTTCCCGGTGTCGGGGTCGCGCAACCCGGCGACTCTCGTGCTTCCCGCCGTCACGCTGGCTCTCCCGGTGGCGGCGCTCCTCGGACAGGTGCTGCGCGATGGCATCGAAGCGGCCGAACGGCAGCCGTTCGCCACGACGGTGCGCGCACGCGGCGCGAGCCCCACGCGGCTGACGCTGCATCACACCCTGCGCCACGGCGCCACGGGCGCCCTCACGCTCGCCGCCTACCTCGTCGGCTCGCTGCTGGGCGGTGCTGTGCTGGTCGAGACGGTCTTCGCCCGTCCCGGCATCGGCCGGGTGACCCTCGCCGCCATCGCCGACCGCGATCTACCCGTGATCACCGGGATCATCCTGCTGAGTGCGCTGGTGTTCGTCGTCGTCAACACGATCGTGGAGCTCGTCTATCCGCTGATCGACCCGCGCCTGCGCCGCCGGCCGTCGCCGGTGGCACCGCGTACGGGGGTGCCGGCGTGAGGCCCGCGCAGCGTGCGCTGCTGGCCGCCGCGGTCGCGGTGCTGGCGGTCGTGGCCGCCGCCGCGTTCGTCCCGCAGCTGTTCACCTCGATCGACCCGCTGCAGACCGATGTGCGGCAGGCGCTCCTCGCGCCCTCGGCGGAGCATCCGTTCGGCACCGATCAGAGCGGCCGCGACGTGTACGCCCGCGTGGTCCACGGCGCGGCCCGCTCGGTGGGCATCGGGCTGCTGGCCACCGCGCTCGCCTTCACGGTCGGTCTTCTGGTCGGCTCGCTCTCCGGCATCGCGCCCCGGGTCGTGGATGCCGTTGCGATGCGGGCCACCGACGTGCTGCTGGCCTTCCCCGAGTTCCTCATCGCCCTCGTGGTGGTGGCCGTGCTGGGCCCGGGGCCGACCAACGTGGCGCTGGCGGTGACCATCGCCGCCGTGCCGGTCTACGTGCGCCTGGCCCGAGCGCAGACGCGAACCCTGCGCACCGCGGAGCATGTGGAGGCCGCCCGCATCCTCGGGGTGCCGGCGCCGCGGGCGTTCGTCCGTCACGTCGCACCGGGCGTGGTCGGGTCGCTGAGCGTGCTCGCCACCATCGGCATCGGCTCCAGCATCCTCGCCGCCGCGGGTCTCAGCTTCCTCGGCCTCGGCCCCACCGAACCCACTCCGGAATGGGGACTGATGCTCTCGGGCGGTCGCAACGTGATCGGTCAGGCGTGGTGGGTGTCGGTGTTCCCCGGTGCGGCCATCACCCTCACCGTGATCGCCGCCACCGTCGTCGGCCGTACCCTGCGCTCCCGCGCGGACGGGAGGTTCTCATGAGTGCGCTGCGGGTGTCCGGGCTGCGGATCTCGTTCGGCCGAGCCACTCCGGTGGCCGGGGTGTCCTTCACCGTCGCTCCCGGTGAGTGCCTCGCGATCGTGGGAGAGTCCGGCGCCGGCAAGTCGCTGACCGCGCGTTCCCTGATGGGTCTCGTTCCCGACGGCGCCCGCATGACGGCCGACGCGCTCACCGTGGACGGCGTCGACACCCTGCGTCTGGACGAGCGGGGGTGGCGCAGGCTGAGAGGGTCGCGCATCGCCCTGGTCTCGCAGGACGCCCTGGTCTCCCTCGACCCGCTGCGTCGCATCGGCGCCGAGGTGGCCGAGCCGCTGCGCATCCACGCACCCGGAATGTCACGCGCCGCCCGCGCCGCCCGCGTCAGGGCGCTCCTGACCGAGGTCGCCATGCCCGACGCCGCGCGCCGGGTGCGGCAGTACCCGCATGAGCTGTCCGGTGGCCTGCGGCAGCGCGCGCTGATCGCGTCGGCGCTCGCGGGGGAGCCGGCCGTGCTCATCGCCGACGAACCCACCACCGCGCTGGACGCGACCGTGCAGGCCCGCGTGCTCGACCTGCTGCGCGCGATCGCCGACCGCGGCACGGCCGTCGTCTTCGTCAGCCATGACTTCGCCGCGGTGCGCCGGGTCGCCGATCGTGTCGCGGTGATGCAGGCCGGCAGCTTCGTGGAACAGGGCACCGTCGCCCAGGTGTTCGGTGCGCCCCAGCACCCGCATACACGCGCACTCGTGGCTGCGACGCACCACGCGCCCTCCGCCGCGCAGGCGGGCGCCGCTGATGAGGAGTCGCTCGTCTGCGTGCGGGGGCTGTCGAAGGCGTTCGATCGCCCCGCGGTGCGTGACGTGTCCTTCGATCTCGCGCGCGGTCGCACGCTGGGGGTGGTGGGGGAGTCGGGTTCGGGCAAGACCACGCTCGCCCGGATGATCGTCGGCATCGAGAGCCCCGACGCGGGCTCGGTCCGCATCGGGGAGGCGACCTGGTCCCGGCGCGACGAGCAGGCGCTGCGCCGCCGTGTGCAGCTGGTGCATCAGAACCCCCTGGGTGCGTTCGACCCCCGCTGGACCATCGGCAGGTCGGTGCGCGAAGCGCTCGCCGCCGGCGGAGCGCCGCGGGCACAGCGCGCCGCCCGGGCCGCGCAGCTGCTGACCGAGGTGGGCTTGGATGCCGGCCTCGCGCGACGACGGCCGGCTCAGCTGTCGGGCGGGCAGCGTCAGCGCGCCGCGATCGCGCGGGCGCTGGCCGTCGACCCCGACGTGCTCGTGCTCGACGAGCCGGTCTCGGCACTGGATCCCACCGTGCGGGAGCGGGTGCTGGCGCTGCTGCGCCGGCTGCGCGCCGACCGCGACCTCACCATGGTCTTCGTCTCGCACGACCTCGACGTCGTGGCCGCCGTCGCCGACGACGTGCTCGTCATGCAGGACGGCGCGGTGGTGGAGCAGGGGCCCGTCGCCGACGTCTTCGCCGCCCCGAGGCATCCGTTCACGCGGGAGCTGCTCGCCGCCGGGCGGTGACCGGGCGGTGAGCGGTCGGTCTCAGTCGCGCACCTGCACGCCGAGCGCCGCGGCGAACGACTCCGCCAGAGCGGATGCCTGGTGCGCAGAGAGCGTGGCGCCGCGAAGCGCCGCCGGATCGGTGTACCCCAGCGCCTGCAGCCCGCGCAGGTCGAGGTCCGTCGCCCGCATCTCGCGGGTGTCGACGTCATCGGCGCGACTGTCCTCGAACCGCACCCGTTCCAGCGACGCGCCCGGCAGATCGAGGGAGCCGATCACGCAGTCGGCGATCAGCACGTCCGCGACGACCGCCTGCCCGAGCGCCAGGTAGTCGATGCGGGCGCCGCGCACCTCCACGGCATCCACCTGCGCGCGGGAGAGATCGAGCGTGCCGATGCGCCCGCCGGTGACCGCCACCGAGCGCCAGGTGCCGCTGACGGCGGCGACGGTCGTGGCCCGCAGGTCTTCGATCGCCACATCGATCAGCGTCGCTCCGGTGAGGTCGAGGCGGCCCACGGCGCTGGCGGCGAGGACGCACTCCACGAGGCGCGCATGGGCGGCATCCACGTCTGCGGTCAAACCCTCCAACCGCGTCTGGGACACATCGCTGCGGCGGCCGAGCGCCGTGCCGGCCGTCAACCGGGGCGGCAGATCGGGGAGCGCCTGGCGGGGCGGGCGGGGGCGGGTGTCGCGGGGCGGCATGCGCTCCAGCCTACGGACGCGTACAATCGGACGACCAGCATCGATCCGGCCATCACCGGGGAGCTCTCGGAAGAACGCGGGAAACCGCCAGTAGAACCGAGCGGGGCAGGCCCGTGACAGCCGCAGTGAGAGAGGGTCCACGGCGCCAGCCGGGGATCACGCGGGGTGGTACCGCGGCCTACGGGTCGTCCTCGCAGGACGCATCGCAACCTGCTGGAGTGACATGACCTACCCTCGCCCCTCGACGAGCGCATCGACCGACGCCGCGTCGGCCCCCGGCGCCTCGTTCGGCCCCGCCGCCGGTGTCGTGCCCAACCCGCGCTTCCCCGACATCGAGAAGGACGTCCTGGACTTCTGGCGCCAAGACGACACCTTCCGCGCCTCCATCGCGCAGCGGGAGGGCGCCCCGGAGTGGGTGTTCTACGACGGCCCGCCGTTCGCCAACGGCCTGCCGCACTACGGGCACCTGCTGACGGGGTACGCCAAGGACCTCTTCCCGCGGTTCCAGACCATGCGCGGCAAGAAGGTCGATCGCGTCTTCGGGTGGGACACCCACGGACTGCCCGCCGAGCTCGAGGCGATGAAGCAGCTCGGCATCACCGAGAAGAGCCAGATCGAGCAGATGGGTCTGGCCGCGTTCAACGACAAGGCGCGCTCGTCGGTGCTCGCCTACACCCGCGAGTGGGAGGACTACGTCACCCGCCAGGCCCGCTGGGTCGACTTCGAGCGCGGGTACAAGACCCTCGACACCGGTTTCATGGAGTCGGTGCTCTGGGCTTTCAAGAGCCTCTACGACAAGGACCTCGCCTATGAGGGCCACCGCGTGCTGCCGTACTGCTGGCGGGACGAGACTCCGCTGTCGAACCACGAGCTGCGCATGGACGACGACGTCTACAAGATGCGTCAGGACCCGTCGGTCACGGTGACCTTCCCGCTCGTCGGCGTGAAGGCCGAGACGCTCGGACTCACCGCCGTGCGCGCGCTCGCCTGGACCACCACCCCGTGGACCCTCCCGACCAACCTCGCGCTCGCCGTCGGGCCGGACATCACCTACGTCGTGGTCCCCGGGGGCCCCCACGGCGCCGCCGACGTGCACGAAGACCGTGCCGAGGGGGAGTCTCACCGCTACCTGCTGGCCGAGGACCTGCTGGCCGGCTACGCGAAGGACCTCGGCTACGACAGCGCCGAGGACGCCCGTGCCGCCGTGCAGCAGACCGTGCGGGGCGCCGATCTCGCCGACGTGCAGTACGACCGGCTGTTCGACTATTACGCCGACGCCGAGGCCTGGGGCACGCAGAACGCGTGGCGCATCCTCGTCGACGAGTACGTCACCACCAGCGACGGCACCGGCATCGTGCACCAGGCGCCGGCCTACGGTGAGGACGACCAGCGCATCACCGAAGCCGCCGGCATCCCGCTGATCATGAGCCTCGACGACGGCGGGCGGTTCCTGCCGCAGGTCTCCGACGTCGCCGGTGAGCTGTGGATGGATGCCAACCGCCCGCTCATCCGCCTGCTCAAGGCCGAGGGACGACTGCTGCGCGAGGCCAGCTACGAGCACTCGTACCCGCACTGCTGGCGGTGCCGCAACCCGCTCATCTACAAGGCCGTCTCGAGCTGGTTCGTGCGCGTCACGGCGATCAAGGACCGCCTCATCGAGCTGAACGAGCAGATCACCTGGGCGCCCGAGAACGTCAAGCACGGCCAGTTCGGCAAGTGGCTCGAAGGCGCGCGCGACTGGTCGATCAGCCGCAACCGCTATTGGGGTTCGCCGATCCCGGTGTGGCGCAGCGACGACCCCGCGCACCCGCGCGTGGACGTCTACGGCTCGCTCGAGGAGATCGAGCGCGACTTCGGACGCCTGCCGCGCAATGCCGAGGGCGAGGTCGACCTGCACCGCCCGTACATCGACGAACTCACGCGGCCGAACCCCGACGACCCCACCGGCCAGTCCACGATGCGGCGCATCAAGGACGTGTTCGACGTGTGGTTCGACTCGGGATCGATGCCGTACGCGCAGGTGCACTACCCGTTCGAGAACCGCGAGTGGTTCGACGAGCACGCGCCGGCGGACTTCATCGTCGAGTACATCGGGCAGACCCGCGGCTGGTTCTATGTCATGCACGTGCTCTCGGGCGCGCTGTTCGACCGTCCCGCGTTCACCGGAGTCGCCTGCCACGGCATCGTGCTCGGCAGCGACGGGCTGAAGATGTCGAAGTCGCTGCGCAACTACCCGGACGTGTCCGAGGTGTTCGACCGTGACGGCTCCGACGCGATGCGCTGGTTCCTGATGGCCAGCTCCGTGCTGCGCGGCGGCAACCTCATCGTCACGGAGGAGGGCATCCGCGCGGGTGTGCGCGAGTTCCTTCTGCCGCTGTGGAACACGTGGTACTTCTTCGCCACCTACGCCAACGCCGCCGGCGGGGCGGACGGTGAGGGATACCAGGCATCGTGGCGCACCGACTCGACCAACGTGCTCGACCGCTACATCCTTGCGCTCACGGGCGACCTCGTGCGTGATGTCGCCACGGAGCTCGATGCGCTGGACTCCACGACGGCTGCGACGAAGCTGCGGGAGTTCGCCGAGGCGCTGACCAACTGGTACATCCGCCGCTCGCGCGACCGGTTCTGGACGGGCGTCACCGACGACCCGGCCAGCCGCGAGGCCTTCGACACGCTCTACACGGTGCTCGAGACCGTCACCCGAGTGGCGGCGCCGCTCATCCCGCTCATCTCCGAGCAGATCTGGCAGGGTCTCACCGGCGGACGCAGCGTGCACCTGCAGGACTGGCCGGATGCCGACGCGTTCCCCGCGGCATCCGACATCCGCACCGCGATGGACGCGGTCCGCGAGGTCACCAGTGTCGCCAACGCGCTGCGCAAGCGCGAGGGCAAGCGCGTGCGCCTGCCGCTGCCGCTGCTGACCGTCGTCACCGCCGACGCCGACGGACTCGCGCAGTTCGACGACATCCTGCGGGACGAGCTGAACGTCAAGGCCGTGAAGCTGGCGCCGCTGCGCGACGAGACGGCGGCGGAGTACGGCATCACCCACCGGCTGTCGGTCAACGCCCGCGCTGCCGGGCCGCGCCTCGGCAAGCAGGTGCAGCAGGTCATCCGGGCGGCGAAGGACGGCGACTGGTCGCAGCACGACGGTGTCGTGACCGCCGGCGGTGTCGCGCTCGAGCCGGGTGAGTACGACCTGGTGCTCGAGACCAGCGGGCGCCCCGAGGGCGAGGCGCTGGCGCTGCTTCCCGGTGCGGGCTTCGTGCTGCTGGACACCACCACGACCCCGGAACTCGAGGCCGAGGGCTTCGCCCGCGACATCGTTCGCGCCGTGCAGGACACCCGCAAGGCGGCCGGGTTCGAGGTGAGCGACCGCATCCGCCTGCAGCTGCTGCTGGAATCGACCGCTGACGCCGACGCGCTGGAGACCGGGGCGGATGCCGCCGACGTCGCGGGAGAGACCCTCGCGGTCGACTTCGCCGCACGCGTCGCCGGACGCGACATCGCACTGCCCGCGGACACGCAGAGCGACCAGTGGCACGCGGAGGTCTTCGGCGGCATGCCCGACCACGTCGGCTACGTGCCGGCGGGCACCTACGCCAATGAGGGCGGGATCTTCGTCGCAGTGAGCCGGGTGAGCGCATGAGTGACCGGAGCAGGGCAGACGCCGTCTACGAGACGCTTCTCTCGCGGGCGGGAGAGCGCTGGGTGCAGCCGCGCAAGGAGCGCACAGGTCGGCTGCTGGACTACCTCGGCGACCCGCAGCGCACCTACCGCGTCGTCCACGTGACGGGCACGAACGGCAAGACGTCGACCAGTCGCATCGTCGAGAGCCTGGTGCGCGCCCACGGGCTGCGCACCGGGCTGTTCACGAGCCCCCACCTGGAGCGCTTCACCGAGCGGATGATGATCGACGGCGAGCCGGCGACCGATGGCGCCGTCGCCGACGCGTGGGACGAGATCACCCCGTTCGTCGAGATCGTCGACGCCGAGCTCACCGCCGCCGGCGAGGAGCCGCTGACCTTCTTCGAGCTGCTGACGGCGCTGGCCTTCGCGGTCTTCGCCGATGCGCCCGTCGACGTCGCGGTGATCGAAGTGGGCATGGGCGGTTCGTGGGATGCCACGAACAACGCCGACGCCGACGTCGCCGTCTTCGCGCCCATCGCCCTGGACCACGCCGACCGCCTCGGCGGCACCATCGCGGAGATCGCCCAGGTGAAGGCCGGGATCATCAAGGACGGCTCGGCCGTCGTGTCGGCGCGGCAGGATCCCGCCGCGGAGCGGGTGCTGCGGGCCGCCGCGGCATCCCATGACACCTCCGTCGCCTTCGAGGGCGAACGCTTCGCGCTGACCGATGACCGCCTCGCCGTCGGTGGGCAGCAGATCTCGGTGCGCGGTCTGGCGGGAACCTACGACGGGCTGTACCTGCCGCTGTACGGGGAGCATCAGGCGCACAACGCCGCGCTCGCGATCGCTGCGGTCGAGTCCCTCATCGGGGCAGGAGACCGACCGATCGCGCCCGACGTCATCACCGAAGGCCTCGCCGAGGCGACGTCTCCGGGGCGCCTGCAGCTGCTCGGCATCTCGCCGACGGTCTTCGTCGACAGTGCCCACAACCCGCACGGCGCGACAGCTCTCGTCAGGGCGCTGGGGTCGGCATTCGACTTCGACCAGTGGGGGATCGTGCTCGGCGTGCTCGCGGACAAGGACGTCGCCGGGGTGGTGGCCGAACTCGCGCCGGCAGCGGCGCACGTGTTCGCCACCGCTCCGCTGTCCGAGCGTGCCGCCGACGCCGACACCGTGGCCGACCTGGTGGAGGAGGCGGGCACCGCCGTGACCGTGCACGGCGACCTTTCCGAGGCGACCGAGGCGGCACGGGCGTGGGCAGCGGCATCCGATCGCCGCGCCGTCGTCATCGCCGGCAGCGTGCTGCTGGCGGGTGAGGCCATCGCGCTTGCGGCGGCCGAGGACTGGAAGGGCGGGTGGCAGGGATGACCGCAGCGACACGCACGCCGCGGCCGCGCCGGCCGCGCGGAGCACAGGAGTCCCTGGCGTCGATCGTGCTGGTGTTCGAGGCGGTCATCGCCTTCCTCGCGGGGCTGGTGATCTTCGGACTGAAGGTGCTCCCCGCCGGCATCGAGGATTGGTGGGGCGTGGTGGCCGGCAGCGTGGTCGCCGTGCTGATGGTCGTGACGGCCGGCCTCGTGCGCCACCCCTGGGCGATCGCCTTCGGGTGGGTGCTGCAGGTGGTCGTGGCGCTCGGCGCCCTCCTCGTGCCCGCGCTGCTGCTGGTCGCCCTCATTTTCGGCGGCATGTGGGCGTATGCCACCATCAAGGGGGCCTCGCTGGACCGGCGCAACGCGCGCCTGGCCGGCGGAGCCGAACAGCGAAACGGAGACTGACACCATGGCCACCGAAGAAACCCTCGTCCTCGTCAAGCCGGACGGCGTCGCCCGCGGCCTCACCGGCACGATCCTCGCCCGCATCGAGGCGAAGGGGTACTCCCTCGTCGACCTGCGGCTCGTGGAGCCCGATCGCGAGCGCCTCGAGGCGCACTACGCCGAGCACGCCGGCAAGCCGTTCTACGAGCCGCTGGTGGAGTTCATGATGTCGGGCCCGTCCGTGGCGATCCGGCTGGCCGGCAACCGCGTGATCGAGGGGTTCCGCTCCCTCGCGGGCACGACCGACCCCACGACCGCCGCACCGGGCACCATCCGCGGCGACTTCGGCCGCGACTGGGGCGTCGCCGTGCAGCAGAACCTCGTCCACGGTTCCGACAGCCCCGAGTCCGCCGCGCGCGAACTCGCGATCTGGTTCTGACCTCCCGCGACACGTCGGCAGGCAAGCGCACGCGCTGAGCCCGGCGTCGCGCGGTACCGAAACCGGCATCCGCTCCCGGGTCATCCGTGGCGGATGCCGGTTCTTCGTCCGCGCGACCGGCCTTCCCCGGTCACCCTCGGGAAGACCGACGCGGCGTCAGAGCTGCGCCATCCAGTCCAGGCGCAGCTGGGCGATCAGAGCGACCACCGCATAGGTCACGATCGTCATCAGCGGCACCCAGGCGCCCAGCTTCGCCGCCCACCGCACGCCGGATTCCCGGAGCGTCTGCACCGTCACGGCGTAGAACGACGGAATGGTCACCGCCCAGGTCACCATGCACCACGGGCACAGCGTGTTGAGGCTGAATACGCTCTGCGCGATGAGCCAGATCACGAACCCGAACGCGAACGCCATACCCGCCCAGAAGCACCACCAGAACCACCGCGCGAAGCGCGCCCCCGCCAGCAGGGCGAAGCCCACCACGATCGGCGCGACCCACCCGGCCAGGCCCAGGATCGGGTTGGGGAAGCCGAAGACGCTGCCCTGTGCGGACTCCAGGTTGGCCGTGCACTGCACCAGCAGGCTGAAGTCGCACGAGGCGATCGCCTCGGGGTCGGCCAGCAGCGCGAACCGCTCCATGGTGAGCGAGAAGGACGCCCACCAGCCGATCAGACCCGCCATGATCAGCCACACGGCGAGGATGGACGGGCGCTGCGATCGGGTCTCTGCCATGTCCGGATTATTCCATCGCCGCGGCGCCCCCTCACGACACGACGGGACCGGCGGGCATTCCGCGAACACAAGATGCACCGATAGTGCGATAATGGTCGGTGATGCACCCGCGGCCGCGCCGCGACCGCATCACCGAAGACTTCGGGCGATGAACGCCCAGCGCAGCCGCCAACGAGCCGGCTGCAGACCGAGTGAGAGTTCGCGAGCCGCATCGTGAAAGACGAGACGACAGCGGCCCCGCACGAGATTTCGCCGGGCGACGCGCGGTGTCGCCCGCAAGGAGTACGCCGGTGATGACCGATGACACCCCCACGACCCCTGCCACCGATGCCGAAGAGACGGTGACCCCGCCCTCCGGCGACACCGCGCCCTCCGGCCCCGCCGACACGGACGCCGCACCCGAGGGGGAGGCTTCGACCGAGACGGACGCGGCACCCGAGGCGGAGAAGGCATCCGAGACGGACATGGCCCCCGAGGTGGATGCCGCGCCGGTCGAGTCCGCCGCCGAGCCGGCCACGGACGCTCCCGCCGAAGCCACGACTCCGCAGGAGCCCGCTGCACCGAAGGGCCCCATCACGGCGGTGAGCCTCGGCCTGCTGCCGGAGAACTTCGTCTCGTCGGTGTCGACCGAGCTGCACTTCTACGCCCCGGAGATCACACCGCTGCCCCCGCGCCCCGGTCGCCGGCCGGAGGACGACGAGGACGAGCAGCCCAGCCGCTCGTCGTCGCGTCGTCGCGGACGGCGCCGTGGTGGCGATGACGACGACGACTCGGCTCCAGCGTCGGCACCCGCCCCGCGCCAGCGTGCCGTCGAGCTCATCACCGAGCCGCAGCGCATCAAGGGCTCCACCCGCCTCGAGGCCAAGAAGCAGCGCCGTCGCGACGGACGCGAGGCCGGCAGGCGCCGCACCGTCGTCACCGAGGCCGAGTTCCTCGCCCGGCGCGAGGCCGTGGACCGCGAGATGATCGTGCGGTCCAAGAACGGCCGCGTGCAGATCGCGGTGCTCGAGGACAACGTGCTGGTCGAGCACTACGTCGCCCGCAGCCAGGACGCCTCGCTCATCGGCAACGTCTACCTGGGCCGCGTGCAGAACGTGCTGCCCAGCATGGAGGCGGCCTTCGTCGACATCGGGCGCGGCCGCAACGCGGTGCTGTACTCCGGTGAGGTCGACTGGGATGCCGTCGAGACCGGCAACCAGCCCCGCCGCATCGAGTTGGCGCTCAAGTCGGGTGACCGCGTGCTCGTGCAGGTCACGAAGGACCCGGTCGGTCACAAGGGTGCCCGCCTGACCAGCCAGATCTCCCTTCCCGGCCGCTACCTCGTGTACGTCCCGGGCGGCGCCATGAACGGCATCTCCCGCAAGCTCCCCGACACCGAGCGCGCCCGGCTGAAGCGCATCCTCAAGGAGGTGCTGCCCGAGTCCAGCGGGGTGATCGTGCGCACCGCCGCCGAGGGTGCCACCGAGGAGCAGCTGACCCGCGACGTGCAGCGTCTGACGAACCAGTGGGAGCACATCAGCAAGCAGGTCGAGACCGTGGGCGCCCCGGCGCTGCTGCACTCCGAGCCGGACCTGCTGGTGAAGATCGTGCGTGACGTCTTCAACGAGGACTTCACCAAGATGCTGATCCAGGGTGACGACGCCTACGACACCATCACCAGCTACCTCGCCGGCGTTGCGCCCGACCTGCTCGACCGCGTGCAGCGGTTCGAGGGCGACCACGATCCGTTCGACGAGTTCCGCATCACGGAGCAGATCGAGAAGGCGCTGGACCGCAAGGTCTGGCTGCCCTCGGGCGGCTCTCTCGTCATCGACCGCACCGAGGCGATGACCGTCATCGACGTCAACACCGGCAAGTTCGTCGGCTCCGGGGGCAACCTCGAAGAAACGGTGACCAAGAACAACCTCGAGGCGGCCGAAGAGATCGTGCGCCAGCTGCGGCTGCGCGACATCGGCGGCATCATCGTCGTCGACTTCATCGACATGGTGCTCGAGTCCAACCGCGATCTGGTGCTGCGCCGCCTGGTGGAGTGCCTCAGCCGCGACCGCACCAAGCACCAGGTGGCGGAGGTCACGTCACTGGGCCTCGTGCAGATGACGCGCAAGAAGCTCGGCCTCGGGCTGCTGGAGACCTTCAGCGAGGCGTGCGACGTCTGCGCCGGCCGGGGTGTCATCGTGCACCACGATCCGGTCGTCAAGCACCGCGGCAACGGCGGCGGCAACACGTCGGCGCGCCGCCCGCGCCAGGCGCCCCCTGCGCCCGC
The DNA here is from genome assembly GCF_030246945.1 of Microbacterium sp. zg-Y1090. Lineage (NCBI taxonomy): Bacteria > Bacillati > Actinomycetota > Actinomycetes > Micrococcales > Microbacteriaceae > Microbacterium > Microbacterium wangruii. Next base: position 1,728,444 of record NZ_CP126742.1, on the reverse strand, counting down.
GCCCACCGGGGGCACCCACGTCATCACCGAGGGCGTCAAGTCGGCCCTCGCGCAGATCGCGGCATCCACCATCCAGAACGCGCCCGAGGAGGCCATGGCCGGGTCGCTGGACCTCCCCGTCGCTGAGCCGGCCGCAGCCGTCGACATCGACCGCGCCGACCGGACCGAGGCGAGGGAGCCGCGCGCGGACCGAGGCGACCGCCCGGACCGCGCGGAGCGCCCGAAGAAGGCCCGCAAGAAGAAGTCGGAGTCGTCCGCGCCGAAGACCGAGAAGGACCTGCTGCTGGATTCCGTGCTGCAGGCCCTTCCCGAGCCGAAGGCCCCGGGACAGGGGAGAGGCCGGCGCCGCGTGTCGACGGCCGCGCTCACCGGCACCCCCGTGCCGCACATCAAGGACGGCGAGTAACACCGCCGCTGCCGTCAGCGCTGCGTGCGGGTCCGGTCTCGGGCCCGCACGCGCAGGCCGGAGGCGATCAGCCGGCGCACCAGCTCATGGCCGTCCACGTGCTGCGCACCGGCGGCCACGAGGCGCGCGTGGCTGGATTCGGGGACGTCGTAATGATCCAGATCGAAGCTGCGAGCCGGCACGCCGTTCGCCGCGGCGAAGGCGTGCAGTTCATCGAGCGTGCTGTCGCTGACCAGATGCGCCCACAGCCGTCCATGAGCGGGCCAGCGGGGGTCGTCGATCAGGATCGCCACCCGTCGATGCTACGGCTCGCCCGCGACACGCATCCCGTCCTTTTGCGCATGTTGCCCGGCATCGGCTAAACTCGACCTTTGGTGCGGCGCGTCTCCAGCCTTCGGGCAGCACGTGCATGGCGACGTCGGCTTTCAGCCGTCGGTCGGCACCCAGACTTATCTTTCACAGAGCGAGTCTCGCAAAGACAACCGGAGCCTCGCGCTCCCGAACGAAAACAGGTGTGAAGTGGTTTACGCAGTTGTGCGCGCCGGTGGCCGCCAGGAGAAGGTCGAGGTCGGCACGATCGTCGTCCTGGATCGTCAGAAGGCCAAGGTCGGCGAGTCCCTCGAGCTTCCCGCCGTCCTGCTCGTCGACGGCGATGCCGTCACGACGGACGCCGACAAGCTGGCGAAGGTCACCGTCACCGCTGAGGTGCTCGGTGAGTCGCGCGGTCCGAAGATCGTGATCCAGAAGTTCAAGAACAAGACCGGTTACAAGAAGCGCCAGGGGCACCGCCAGGACCTCACGCGCGTCAAGGTCACCGGCATCAAGTAAGGCCAGGGGAGACGCAGAGATGGCACACAAAAAGGGCGCAAGCTCCACCCGTAACGGTCGTGACTCCAACGCCCAGCGCCTCGGCGTCAAGCGCTTCGGAGGCCAGGAAGTGAACGCCGGCGAGATCATCGTCCGCCAGCGCGGCACCCACTTCCACCCGGGCGCGAACGTCGGCCGCGGCAAGGACGACACCCTGTTCGCCCTCGCCGCCGGCGCTGTCGAGTTCGGCTCGAAGGGCCGCCGCAAGGTGGTCAACATCGTCGCGGCCGCGGAGTAACCGCGAGACGCACTGAATCTCGGCGAGGGGCGGGCTACGGCTCGCCCCTCGCCTGTTTGTACCGACAGCTGAGGAGCAGTCCATGGTCACCTTCGTCGATAGAGTGACGCTCCATCTGCGCGCCGGAAAGGGCGGCAACGGCTGCGTCTCGGTCAAGCGGGAGAAGTTCAAGCCGCTCGCCGGTCCCGACGGCGGCAACGGCGGCAACGGCGGCGACATCGTGCTGGTCGCCGACCCGCAGGTGACGACGCTGCTGTCCTACCACCACTCGCCCCATCGCACCGCCGGCAACGGCGGGTTCGGCATGGGCGACCACCGCTCGGGCGCCAACGGGGAATCGCTCGAGCTGCCCGTCCCGGTGGGCACCGTGGTCAAAGACGCCGCCGGCCACACGCTGGTCGACATGGTCGAGCCCGGCACCCGCGTGGTCGTCGCCCCCGGCGGTCAGGGTGGTCTGGGCAACGCGTCGCTGGCCAACCCCAAGCGCAAGGCCCCCGGGTTCGCCCTGCTCGGCACGCCCGGGTGGGAAGGCGACATCCAGCTCGAGCTGAAGACGGTCGCCGACGTGGCCCTGGTGGGCTTCCCGTCCGCCGGCAAGTCCAGCCTCATCGCCGCGGTCTCCGCCGCGCGACCGAAGATCGCCGATTATCCGTTCACGACGCTGCACCCGAACCTGGGTGTCGTGCAGGCGGGCGAGGTGCGGTTCACCGTCGCCGACGTGCCCGGTCTCGTCGAGGGTGCCAGCGAGGGGCGGGGCCTGGGCCTGGAGTTCCTGCGGCACGTCGAACGGTGCACGGCTCTCGTGCACGTGCTGGACTGCGCCACGCTCGAGCCGGGTCGCGACCCGCTGAGCGACCTCGACGTCATCCTCGCCGAGCTCGCCGCCTACCCGGTGCCCGAGGGACAGATCCCGCTGCTCGAGCGCCCCCAGCTGGTGGCGCTGAACAAGATCGACGTGCCCGAGGCGAAGGAGCTCGCCGATCTGGTGCGTCCCGACCTCGAAGCCCGCGGTTACCGCGTGTTCGAGATCTCCACCGTCAGCCACGAGGGTCTGCGTCAGCTCACCTTCGCGCTCGGCGACGTGGTGGCGCAGCACCGCGCGCACCTGGCGGCGACCCCGGCGCCGGAGCGCATCGTCATCCGCCCGAAGGGCTCCGAGAAGGAGTTCGAGATCCGCGTCGAAGGCGGCACGTACGGCAACATCTACCGGGTGCTCGGCGCGAAGCCGGTCAAGTGGGTGCAGCAGACGGACTTCCAGAACGAGGAGGCCGTGGGCTTCCTCGCGGACCGCCTGGAGAAGCTGGGCGTCGAGAACGGGCTGTTCAAGGCGGGCGCGCAGGCCGGATCCACCGTCGTCATCGGCGAGGGCGACGGCATCGTGTTCGACTGGCATCCGGCCATGACCTCCGCTGCGGAGCTCATGACAGCGCCGCGAGGCACCGATCCGCGACTGGACCTCAACCCGCGCCGCACCACGTCGCAGCGTCGCGAGCGCTATCACGAGCGCATGGATGCCAAGGCTGAGGCCCGCGCAGACCTCGAGGCCGAGCGCCGCGCAGAGCGAAACGAGGAGACCTCGCGGTGACAGCGCGGGATCGCTCCGGGATCCGCACGGCCCGCCGGCTCGTGGTCAAGGTCGGCTCGTCGTCGATCAGCGGGGACAACGCCGGCAAGATCCAGGGGATCGTCGAGGCTCTCGCGGCCGCGCACGCGCGCGGCGTGGAAGTCGTGCTGGTGTCGTCCGGTGCGATCGCGACGGGCATGCCCTTCCTCGACCTCGACGAACGCCCCGCCGACCTCGCTACGCAGCAGGCGGCAGCGGCGGTGGGCCAGAACATCCTCATCTACCGCTACCAGGAGGCGCTGCGGGCATTCCGCGTCGTCGCCGGCCAGGTGCTGCTGACCGCGGGCGATCTCGAGAACCCCACGCCGCGCTCGAATGCGCGCCGTGCCATGGATCGCCTGCTCGGGCTCCGGATCCTCCCGATCGTCAACGAGAACGACACCGTGGCGACGCACGAGATCCGCTTCGGTGACAACGACCGGTTGGCGGCACTGGTGGCGAGTCTGGTCGGTGCCGACGCGCTGGTGCTGCTCAGCGACATCGAGTGCCTCTACACGCGTCCGCCTTCGGAGCCGGGGGCGGAGCCCATCCGGCACGTCGCCTTCGACGACGATCTGAGCGGATTCGAGTTCGGGTCGGTGGTCGTCAACAGCGTCGGAACCGGGGGAGCGGCGACGAAGGTCTCCGCCGCCCGGCTGGCCGCGGCATCCGGGATCGGGGTGCTGGTCACCAGCGCGGACCTCGTCGGTGCCGCCCTTATGGGGGAAGACATCGGCACCTGGTTCGCACCCGACCCGAGCGGGTCCGCGCCGAGGACCGGCGCCGTCCCGACCACCGCCGCCCACGACTAAACTGAGCCGATGACCACCCTCACCGTGCCGACGACGGCGCGCGAGCGGATGCAGCTCGCCAAGGATGCCTCGCGCAGCGTCGCCCTGCTGAGCGACGAGGACAAGGCCGCCGCGCTGCACGCGATCGCCGACGCCCTCGACGCCGCTGTCGACGAGATCGTCGCAGCCAACGCCGAAGACCTCGAACGCGGCCGCGCGACGGGGATGGCGCCGGGGCTTCAGGACCGGCTGCGGCTGGATGCCGCGCGCATCGGCGCCCTCGCCGAGGCGGTGCGCCAGGTGGCGGCGCTGCCTGATCCGGTGGGCCGTGTGCTGGATGAGCGCGTGATCGGCGGCGGGGTGCGCCTGCAGAAGGTGTCGGTGCCCTTTGGCGTCGTCGGCTCGATCTACGAGGCGCGACCGAATGTGACCGTCGACATCGCCGCGCTCGCGCTGCGCGCCGGCAACGCGGTGGTGCTGCGCGGCGGCACGGCTGCTGAGCACTCCAACGCCGCCCTCGTGCGCACGATGCGCGGTGCTCTCGCCTCCCGCGGCATCGATCCCGAGGCCGTGCAGACGCTGGACGACTTCGGACGAGAGGGTGCGCGGGAGCTCATGCAGGCCCGCGGCCTGGTCGACGTGCTCGTGCCGCGCGGCAGCGCCCAGTTGATCGAGACGGTCGTGACGGAGTCGTCGGTGCCGGTGATCGAGACCGGCGCCGGGGTCGTGCACATCGTGCTGGATTCCACCGCGCCGACCGACTGGGCCCGCGACATCGTCGTCAACGCCAAGGCGCAGCGCCCGAGCGTCTGCAACGCCGTCGAGACCGTGCTGGTGCTCGCCGACGCCGCCGAGAGGCTGATCCCGCCGGTCGTCACGGCGCTGCAGCAGGCGGGTGTCACCGTGCACGGGGACGACACGACGCGGAGCCTGGCGCCCGACGTGGTGCCCGTGACCGAGGACGAATACGCGCTCGAGCACATGAGCCTCGACCTTTCGATGCGCGTCGTGCCCGACCTCGACGAGGCCCTCGCCCACATCCGGCGCTACTCCACCCAGCACACCGAGTCGATCATCACGGCGGATGAGGCCCGCGCCGAGCGCTTTCTCACCGAGGTGGACGCCGCTGTCGTCATGGCCAACGCCTCGACGCGCTTCACGGATGGCGGAGAGTTCGGGTTCGGCGCTGAGGTCGGCATCTCGACCCAGAAGCTGCACGCCCGGGGCCCGATGGGCCTTCCTGAGCTGACCAGTGTCAAGTGGCTCGCCCGTGGCGGCGGGCAGGTGCGCTCCTGACGCAATAAGCTGGAGAGCGCGCGCCCCCAAGCATCCTGAACGGAGCCCCTATGAACCTCGCCTCTATCACCGCCTTCGCCGCGGCGGAGACGGAACACCACGTCGGCCTTTTCGACAACGTCGGCTACGGCATCGTGGCCCTCGCGATCTTCCTGCTGCTCGGGCTGGTCACGCTCTCGTACCGCAACGTCGCCAACCGGCACGCCCCGAAGGCCGAGGCCTACGCGCGGGCGCACCGCGAGGAACTCACGCAGGCGGGGCACGGCCACCACTAGGCCGGGTGCATGACTTCTCCGCGTGCGCCGCGCATCGGTGTGATGGGTGGGACGTTCGACCCGATCCATCACGGCCACCTCGTCGCAGCCAGCGAGGTCGCCCAGTCGCTCGACCTCGACGAAGTGATCTTCGTGCCTACGGGGCAGCCCTGGCAGAAGCACCAGGTGTCGGCCGCGGAGCACCGCTATCTCATGACGGTGATCGCGACGGCATCCAACCCGAGGTTCACCGTCAGCCGCGTCGACATCGACCGCGGGGGTCCCACGTACACCACGGACACCTTGCGGGATCTGAAAGTGCAGCGCCCCGACGCGGAGTTCTTCTTCATCACCGGCGCCGATGCGATCGCCCAGATCTTCACGTGGCGCGACCACGAAGAACTGTGGAGTCTCGCGCACTTCGTCGCCGTATCCCGTCCCGGCCACGTGCTGGACATCGAGGACCTGCCCGCCGAGGGCGTCAGCCAGCTGGAAGTGCCGGCACTGGCGATCTCGTCCACGGACTGCCGCGACCGCGTACATCGGGGATACCCGGTGTGGTACCTGGTCCCTGACGGCGTCGTCCAATACATTGCGAAGCACCACCTCTATCGGAGCCAGGCATGAGCACACCCGAGCAGCCCACTCCGCCGCTGACGCGCAAGCAGCTGCGTGACTTGCGCAACACGGCGGCGACACCGATCATCACCGGCGATGAGCCCTCTGTCGAGCCTGCGGTCGTGGCGGCTCCGCTGCCGAAGCCGGCGCCCCCCGCCGAGGTTCCTCCCGCGCCCCAGCCCGATTCCGAGGTCGACCTCGCAGCCAGCCCGCTCACCCGCCGCCAGGCGCGGCAGCAGGAGCGCATCCGCACGGCGTCGGTGCCCGTCATCACTCCCGACCTGATGGCCGCCCCCGACGTGCAGGCGGATCAGGCAGCTGCGGAAGAGAGCGAAGAGGCCGCCGCGGCCGACACCGCCGCATCAGAAGCGGAGGTCGATGAGGCAACCGTTGTCGAGGACGCTCCTGTCGTCGAGGAAGCTCCTGTCGTCGAGGTTCCTGTTCAAGAAGCGCCCGTTGTCGAGGCGCCCGCCACCGCAGCGCCCGCCGCCGAGGACCCCGCCCTCGACGTGGTCGAAGAGCGCCCCGTCGTCAACAGCGCGCTCGGAGCCGAGCTGCTCGAGGGCCAGGCCGATGCCGTTGAGCTGCCGGCATCCTTCGACAACCTGCTCGGTCGCGGCTCCGGCGCCGGATCGCTCACGGCATCCAATGCGCTGATCCTCTCGCAGACGCCCACGTCCGGCCCCCTGGTCGGCCCCGTCACCGCGACCGGCGAGGTGCTGATCACGGGTACCTTCGAGTTGCCCGAGGGCCTCGGATCACGGGGTCACGCGCCGGGCGTCGCCGACGGCAAGGACATCGATGCCGTCCTCATCGACGGGGAACTGCCGCCGGCATCCTCACCCACCCCGATCGCCGCGAGCGCGGCGATCAGCACGTCCAAGAGCGCCGGAGAGATCATCCAGCCGCCTGCCCCGGAGAGGGGCGGCCGTCTCATGATGGCCCTCGCCATCACCGCGGGCGCGCTTCTGATCACCGTCGTGGGCGTTTTCATCTTCGCCATCACCACAGGAGTCTTCTCATGACCGCCAGCGCCCAGTCGATCGACATGGTCCAGATCGCCGCGCAAGCCGCCGATGCCACCGGCGGAGAGGACATCGTCGCACTCGACGTCTCCGAGCCGTTGCCTCTCGTCGACGCGTTCCTCATCGTCTCGGGCAACAGCGAGCGCAACGTCGCCGCGATCGCCGACCGCATCGAGGAGAAGCTGCTCGAAGCGGGACACAAGCGCCTGCGTCGTGAGGGGCGCGAGCAGGCTCGGTGGATCCTCCTCGACTTCGGCGACCTCGTCGCGCACGTCTTCCACCAGGAGGAGCGCGTGTTCTACGGCCTCGAGCGGCTGTGGAAGGACTGCCCGGTCATCCCGGTCGAGCTCCCCGCCACGACATCGGCCGACTGAGGCTCACTGCAGGCAGAACTCGTTGCCCTCGGGATCGCGTAGCTGGTAATACAGTTCCGGCCACGGTCCCCACGATTGATCGACGAGTCTGACGACCTCGGCGCCCAGCGTGACGAGGCGATCCTTTTCCGCATCCAGCTGCGCGCGGGTGGGTCGCCCTTCGGCGACCGTCTGCACATCGAGGTGAATCCGGTTGCGCCCCCGCTTCGGGCCATCGGCGTGGTGGAAGAAGAGCTGGGGCCGACGCCGGCCGGGTCTTCGGCGAGAGCGCGCGTGCCAAGATCTTCTTCGGTGAGCCCGGCGTCGAGCAGTTGCCGCCGCATCGGGTCCTCCCATTCGAGCAGCGGATAGCCGAAGACGCCCGCCCAGAAATGGGAGAGCGCGCGGGGTCGTCCGCGTAGAAGGTGATGTTGCCCAGGGTTGCCATGTGGCACCTCTTCCGGTCGGATGCGGGTCACTCTACGGACACGCCCGGACATCGCAGCGGATTCGGTTCCCTGTGCCGACGTGTTGTAGGCTTAACGAGTTGCCGCGCGAAAGCGCGAGCATCGTCTGGGCCTGTGGCGCAGCTGGTAGCGCACCTGCATGGCATGCAGGGGGTCAGGGGTTCGAGTCCCCTCAGGTCCACCAAAAACCCCCGGTCTACCGGGGGTTTTTCGTTTCTCCGGCGCCCGCATGAGATGCCAAGTCCCCGTTATTCCCTCGTAATGACCGTGAGGGACTGGGGGGCAAATCGATGCGACCACCAAGATCGCGCAATACCGTGCATGTGGGTCCCATGAGCACGAACGCCTCCCAGACCCCGTCCCTCTCCGAGTCGAGACTCTCTTGCGCTCGATGACGCTCGACGAACTCCCTGACCTCCTCACGATCAAGGAGCTGTCGATCTGGGCGCGGATTCCCGTCAACACCCTCTACGAGTGGAAGGCGAAGGGCATCGGGCCCACGCCGCTGAAGATGGGCAAGCACCTGCGCTACTCGAAGGAGCGCGTGCGTGCGTGGACGCTCGAGCTGGAAGCCGCCGCCGCCTGATGCCCCGCCACAATATGGCCCCAGGCGCTCCTGGCCGCAGCGCCCCGCCTGCGGTGTGCCCGTGCCGCGCCCTTCCGCGCCCGCCGCCCCGGAAGCCGCGGCCTGCTGCTTCCGACGCGGTGGCAGAGGATTTGGAGCTGACGAAGGCCCAGAAGGCATCGCGTCTGCACTCGCAACGCACAAAGACTTGTGGGCCAGGCCATGCATAGCCCGGTTGGTGATCGCCGTGTATGTCTGAGACATGGCGTCCAGGACGAGCACCACGAGCCGCAGATAGGCCGCGTGTCGCCACCCCGCTGCGGCCGTGACTGCCTCGACGCCCGACGCGACGAAGACCATCGGCGGCGCAGGGGGGTTAAGCGCAGCCTCTGATGATGGTCGGCGGAGACGGTGCGGGCCTGCCCTCGGACATGCGAGCACGGCTACTGAAGCTCCGCTCGGAGGGGGTCGGGCGAGACCGCGGTGCGCCGGTCTGCCAGCGCTGCGGCTCTAGTCGTCCGTCATGAGCCGGCCGTCGTCCTCCAGCCAGACCCGCTTGCGCTGGCTGATCGCGGTGGCGACGATGCCGAGCTCGGGATCCCCTTACGGACACGATCGCGTGGGGATCGACTGCACTTCTGTGTCGCTCATGCCGCGTCGATCCCATCGGCAGGCTCGATCACCCAGTCGAGTCTCACCTCCGGCACCTCGAGCGCGTGCAACACCCTGATGAGGGTGTCGAGCGTCGGGTTTGCGACCCCGCCCGATGGGGTCGTGGCCCGCTCCAAGCAGCTGTACGTGTACAGGGCAAGTCCCGCTTCCTGAGCGACGCGTTCTTGGGACAGTCCGCGTGCCTGACGGAAGTGCCGAAGCAGGATGGCGAGCCGTTGGGCAGCTTCGATGCGGATCTCGCGGTACTCGTGTTCCGAGAGCGCGCTCATCCAGGCTCAACGCCCAAATAAAGATGGGGTGCGCTCCGCCCGGTATCGGCGCAGGGCGCACCCCTCGGGGTGTTGCAGCGACCTAGAAGGTGTACTGCTGTCCGCCGATGTTGGCGCCGACGCGCAGCCCCAGACCGTAGCTGAACGTTCCGAGGACCGTGTCGGCGCTGATCCGGTACTCCGCGCGCGCAGGACCGGAAGCGTTCTCGTACCTCTTTCCGATCGAGAAGGACTCCTGCTTCCACGATCGCGCCCCGTAGACGACGGAGCTCTGGCTGTAGATCGAGTCGATCCGGTCGTAGCCGTTGTTGACGAAGGTGAAGTCCGCCCGGAAGTTCTGTTGGACGATACCGTCCCAGCGGTCGATGAGGCAGTTCGTCTTGCGGACCACGCCGCTGCCATTGCTGGTGCTGCACCCGCTGACGCCGAAGGGTGTGATCGTGCCGGGTGCTGGTGCCGGCTTGGCGATCTCGATGCGGTTGATGCTCACCGATCCGTCGGCGTAGACGTTCTCGGTGACTTCGAACCCCGACTCGACAGTCGTGTTCGTGGACACCGGCGCGGCGCCCGTCATGGAGTCGAGCGGCTCGCCGCTGAGCAGCTTGTCGACCAGGGCGTCCTGAGTGGTGGTGGGCACGCCGCGCTCCGTCAGGAAGGTGGTGATGCTCGCCTCCATCTCGGCGGTCTGGTCGGCCGGGGAAGTGGTCGTGCTCGCCAACGCTGGCGAAGCGAACGAGCAGATCCCCACGATGAGCGCGGCTGCAGCGCCGGCCACGGTTGCCTTGCGCATTTTGTCCCGAAACTTCATTGTTCCTCCTCCATGGGTGCACCTGATGGCAGCCCCTTGAGGATGAAGCTATGAGTCGGGCTTGTGGGTCGCTACCAAGGATGATTGCTTGACAGACCGCGACATGCATGACGCCCTGCCCACAGTGGCCGACGGTTCAAACCAGTGACCGTCGGATCTGCCTCCGCCGCCGGAGGGGGCCCACTATGAGCACGGCTGCTGTGAGCGAGTACAGCAGCGCCGCGAGCACGTAGAGCGTCACGATGGCCGGCCAGATGAGTGCGTTGCCCGTCGGATCCAGCCCTGGCACCACGCCCGGCATCGCTGTTGCGACCACCGCTGCTGCGGTGGCGAGAAGCGCGAGCATCCCAATCCACTTCTCCCGCGTGGTCCACGCTCGCGAGATCCACAGCATGACGATGCCCGCGATCCAGCCGACCCAAGGGACGATGAAACCCCCGATCGTGATGAGTACGGCTGTCAAGGCGACGTACCAGCTGCGCTCGGTGACAGGCACCTGGCCATGATCGCTGTTCCGCCGTGCAGGCTCGGAAACCCGGGCGCTGGCCGCCACGTAGGCGGGGTCGCCGATCAGCCTGATCCGATCGGCTGCTTCGCTGGGGCTGAGCCCAGCGAGCTCCTCACGGATGCCGTCGACGAGGCTCGAGCGAGTCTCAGCATCGACGTCTTCCAGGAGGGAGTCCAACTCCCGCAGGTACGCGTTGACGGTGGTGTTGTTCATGAGTCCGTCCCAGGTTCGATACAGCGGACGACTGAGGCCGTGAACGCGGCCCAGCCCTGTCGGAATTGATCCAGTGATTGCTCACCGGCAGGGGTCAGCTCGTAGTAGCGGCGTGCTGGGCCGTTCTCCGAAGGCACCTCGTAGGTCGTGACATGGCCCCGCTCTCGCAGGCGCGTGAGCACGGGGTAGAGGGTCCCGATACTGCCGATGATCCCGCCGTCGGTGATCAAGCGATCCGCGAGCTGCCACCCGTACATCGGCTCCTTCGAAAGAAGGCCGAGGATGCACGGCTCCACGACCCCGCGGCGAAGCTGCGGCACCGGATCGCTGATGGCTATCATGCGGCACAAGGTAGCAGTGCACTGTATTGCTACGCAAGATACCGGCGGATGCAACCGAAGCGCTCATGGAGAGCCGACCCCCGGCGCCAGAGGTACTCCAGCTAGGGGAGCGGACCGCTCACGCGAGCCGTCCGCGCAGCGTGTCGTTCTGATGCCCGGTAGACGCTGGAGCGGCCGATCTGGCAGAGGTCGGCGATCTCGGTGATCGTCATGTCGCCGTCGGCCATCGTCCAAGAGCTGGCATTCATATGCCGTTGTGACATAGCTAGCGAGAGCCCCACTCCCGCATGCGAGTGACGATCGGCGGTGCGGCTCTCAGCATCAGGAGCGCGGTGCCGTACGGCAGCGTCCGGATGACGTCGGGCGGCATGATCGGAACCCGGCGCGTTGATCGCTGACTCGAGCGCATCGTGGTGATCCCCGTGCCGCCGCCTTCCGCCATCAGGACGGGCAAAGACGGCAGCGGCGCGAGGTTGCCGATCTCATCGAGCGCCAGAAGGAGTGGCGGGCCGAGCCCGAAGACAGTACCTGCCGACGAGGCCGTGGCCTGCGCCCGCATCGCCTACCGGCGCGGCCGGGTTAGAGCCCCTGGCAGCGCCCGATTCGTGATTGAGGCTCAGCTAGGAGGTCTCCGCCCCGGGAACCCTCGATTCGCACCCCATCATTTCCCCGCTCATCCACGTCACAGGCGGTCGAGCAGCTCCACGAACTCGTCCGCCATGGCGAGCTGCTCGGTGAGCTTCTCGCGTCGCAGCGCGGCAGCCTTTCGGATGTCATCGAGTTGGGCACGCAGTAGAGCGTCGTGCGGAGTGATGGCGAGTGCGTCGACGATGTCCAGGAGCTCGCGCATCTCATCGAGGGTGTATCCGAGTGGCTTCATCCGCCGGATGAGCAGTAACCGCTCAACGTCTTTCTCGGTGTAAAGCCGAAAGTTGCCCTCGGTGCGCGCGGACGGCGCCACAAGTCCCGCATCCTCCCAGTGCCGGAGAGTGCGCAACGACAGAGACGTGCGCTCGGTAACCTCACCGATCCGCATGGTTTCCTCGTTGGTCACAGGTCAGCCTCCTGGCGATTCCTCGCAACACTCACGTTACGTTAGAGTCGAGATCGGCGCGGCTCTCGCGCTCGAACTCCCATCTTCCCGCGTCGGACTGACCGACGCCTGCGTGCCGTTGCGCGCCTCCACTCGTTATCCCCGCTCTCACGAGAGAGCCCAACCTTCGGAGGGCATATGACTGCCGTCACCCCCACCCGCGATGCCGCGTCGCGCTATCGCACCGAACCCACCGTCATGCAGGCGCTGCGCAGCCCCCGCCTGCTCACCCGCGAAGTCCTCGCTGGTCTTGTCGTCGCCCTCGCACTGATCCCGGAAGCAATCGCATTCTCGATCATCGCCGGCGTCGACCCCCGCGTCGGCCTGTTCTCCTCGTTCGTCATGGCCGTCGCAATCGCGTTCCTCGGCGGCCGTCCCGCGATGATCACCGCCGCGACCGGCGCGATCGCGCTCGTCATCGCCCCTGTCGCCCGCGAATACGGCATGGACTACTTCATCGCCACCGTCCTTCTCGGCGGGCTCATCCAAGTCATCCTCGCTCTGCTCGGCGTGGCCAAGCTCATGCGCTTCATCCCCCGCTCGGTGATGGTCGGATTCGTGAACGCGCTCGCGATCCTTATCTTCACCTCCCAGTTCCCGCAGCTCATCGGCGTCCCGTGGCTCGTCTACCCGCTCGTTGTCGTGGGGCTGCTGGTCATGTACCTGATGCCGCGATTGACGAAGGTGATCCCCGCTCCTTTGGTTGCGATCGTTCTGCTCACCGCCGCGGTCGTGGTGTTCGCCTGGAATGTCCCGAACGTCGGCGACCAGGGCGAACTGCCCAAGAGCCTGCCGGAGCTGTTCATCCCCAACGTGCCCCTCACGCTCGAAACGCTCCAGATCATCGCGCCCTACGCCCTCGCCATGGCCGTCGTCGGACTGCTCGAGTCCCTGATGACCGCGAAACTCGTCGATGACATCACTGACACTCACTCCCGCAAGACCCGTGAAGCGCTCGGCCAGGGCGCAGCGAACGTTCTCTCCGGTGCCTTCGGGGGCATGGGCGGTTGCGCGATGATCGGGCAGACGATGATCAACGTCAAAGCCTCCGGTGCCCGCACCCGCATCTCGACCTTCCTCGCCGGCGTGTTCCTGCTCGTGCTGATCCTCGCCCTCGGAGATGTCGTCGCCATCATCCCGATGGCCGCCCTCGTGGCCGTGATGATCCTCGTGTCAATCGCGACGTTCGACTGGCACAGCATCCGTCTCAGCACCCTCAAGCGGATGCCGAAGAGCGAGACGGCCGTCATGCTCATCACCGTCATTGCCACCGTGTGGACCCACAACCTGGCCGTGGGGGTCATTCTCGGAGTCATCGCCGCGATGATCATGTTCGCCCGCCGCGTCGCCCACTTCGTCACCGTCACCCGCACCATCGACGACACCGGCGCTACAGCGCACTACGCCGTGGACGGTGAACTGTTCTTCGCGTCCAGCAACGACCTCACCACGCAGTTCGAATACGCGGACGACCCCGAGACGGTGGTGATCGACATGAGCCGATCGCACGTCTGGGACGCCTCTACCGTCGCCGCACTGGACGCGATCGTCACCAAGTACGAGAACCGCGGCAAGACCGTGACTATTGAGGGCCTCAACGACACCGCAGCGGCGCTTCACGGTCGATTGACCGGGAATCTTGGCGCCGGTCACTGACCTCGAAGAGCGCAGATGGGAAGAGAAAACTGAGCGACCGTCACACCAGCTCTGACACCAGCTGCTCGATGCGGACGCGAATCTCGTCGCGGATCGAGCGCACGGAATCGATACCCTGCCCGGCCGGGTCGTCGAGCTTCCAGTCTTCGTAGCGCTTACCCGGGAAGAACGGGCAGGCGTCACCGCATCCCATCGTGATGACAACATCTGACGCCTGCACGGCCTCGGTAGTGAGGATCTTGGGCTGTTCGAGGGTGATGTCGATGCCCACTTCTCGCATCGCCTCGACGGCGACCGGGTTGATGCGGTCGGCGGGCATGGATCCGGCGGAGCGGACTTCGACGCGGTCCCCGGCGAGGTCGCGGAGCCAGCCGGCGGCCATCTGGGAGCGGCCGGCGTTGTGGACGCAGACGAAGAGGACGGACGGTTTGTGGACGGCCATGTGCGATGTGTTTCTTTCAGTCGGTGAGTGTGGTCAGTAGTGCGCGAACGCGGCGCTCGATGTCGTGACGGATGGCGGCCGCGCCTTCGGGCGAGGACAGTGCCGGGTCGCCGACGGCCCAGTCCTCGTAGCGGACACCGGGGATGATCGGGCACACGTCGCCACACCCCATGGTGATCACCACGTCGGCGGCGCGGACGGCGTCGTCGGTGAGCGGCTTCGGGAACGCCGCTTCGGCTGGCCGCTCTCCTTCGATCTCGGCGAGGAGTGCGCGGACGTGCGGGTGCACGTCCGCCGCGGGCGTCGATCCTGCCGAGCGTGCCACGACCTTGCCGTCGGAGAGCCGGTTCACGAGCGCCGCGGCGAGCTGGGAGCGGCCAGCGTTCGCCACGCACACGAACAGCACCTGGGGGCGACCGGTCGTTCGGTCGCGGGTCAGGTCGGCGAGACGCTGGCGGGCGAATCGTTCGGTGAGCGGGATGATGTGCCGGGTCAGCTTGGCCGACCGGACCAGGCCTGCGTAGGACTCCCGGACGATGGCGATGACGAGGTCCCGGCTCAGGTCGGGCAGCTCGTCTGCGAGTTCCTCGGCGAGACGTGTAACGCGCGCGTCCATAGTCTGCAGGGTTTTGGTGCGCTCGGTTTCGTCTTCCACGGTGTCGAGTGCCGCGGCCGGTGCGAACGCGTCCAGCAGCGCGGTGACGGCGCCCCGGCGAGCGGGGGCGATGCGGTAGTAGACCCATGTGCCGCGCCGCTCGGACAGCAGCATCCCGGTCTCTTTGAGCACCTTCAGATGGTGCGAGATCGTGGGTTGGGAAACGTTGGCAAGTTCGGTGAGGTCGCACACGCAGGCCTCACCGCGCGGGTCGGTCGCGATCGCGGAGAGCATGCGCAGCCGCAGCGGGTCGGCGATCGCTTTCAGGGCGCCCGCGACGGTCGTTGCGGCGTCCAGGCCGATGGCGTGGCTGATCGTCGGTGAGCACGTCTCCGTGTCGATCACACCCGTCATGAGGCGCTCCCTTCGTACGGGTCGGTGTGGAACCAGGACCGAGCTGCCCAGAGCGAGACGTAGACGAGGCCCACCAGGACGGGGACTTCGATGAGGGGTCCGACGACGCCGGCGAGTGCTTGTCCGGAGGCGGCTCCGAAGGTGCCGATCGCGACAGCGATGGCAAGCTCGAAGTTGTTGCCTGCGGCGGTGAATGCGAGCGTCGTGGAGCGCGCATACCCCAGGCCGATGCTTTTGCCGAGCAGCAAGCCGGTGAACCACATAAACCCGAAGTAGAGCAGCAGGGGCAGTGCGATCCGCGCGACATCCAGCGGGTTGGCCAGGACTGCGTCGCCCTGCAGCGCGAAGAGCAGCACGATCGTGAACAGCAGCCCGTACAGAGCCCACGGACCTATCGCCGGAAGGAAAGTCTCCTCGTACCAGACGCGGCCTCGACGCTTCTCACCGATCCACCGCGACGCGAACCCGGCGACGAGCGGGACGCCCAGGAACACCAGCACGTTGAGCGCGATCTGCCACACTGACACATCCAGCCCCTGAGCGTCCAGACCGAGCCAACCGGGCAGGACGGTGAGGTAGAACCATCCGAGCACGGAGAACATCACGACCTGGAAGACCGAGTTGATCGCGACGAGCACGGCGGTAGCCTCACGGTCGCCGCAGGCGAGATCGTTCCAGATCACGACCATCGCGATGCAACGCGCGAGACCCACGATGATCAGGCCCGTCCGGTACTCGGGCACATCGGCCAGGAAGATCCATGCCAGGGCGAACATCACCGCCGGCCCCACGAGCCAGTTCAGAATCAGAGAGGAGACGAGCAGCTTCTTGTCGCCCGTGACGGCAGCGACCTTGTCGTATCGGACCTTCGCGAGCACCGGATACATCATCACCAGCAATCCGAGCCCGATCGGCACCGAGATCCCGGCCACCTCCAGCCGGCCGAGCAGATCCGACAGCGCAGGGACGAAACGGCCGAGCAGTAGCCCCCCGACCATTGCGAGGCCGATCCAGAGCGGCAGCCACTTGTCGAGCGTGGAGAGCCGCTTCGGCGCAGTGCGGGCTGCGGCGACGGGCGCGGCGGTCATGCGAGCAACTCCTCGATCTTCGCTGCGATGACGGGCTTCGGGTGCGCGCCGATGAGGACGTCGACCCGTTTCCCGTTGCGATAGAACCCGAGCGTCGGGATCGAGGTGACACCGGCGGACATCATGGTGTCGGGGTTCTGGTCAGCGTCGACCTTGACGATCCTCACACGCCCGTCATAATCGGCTGCGAGCTGGTCGAGCAATGCCGCGACCTGGCGGCACGGTCCGCACCAGACAGCCCAGATGTCCACCACAACGGGCAGATCGGAGTTGAGGACCTCGTCGTGGAACGTAGCGTCGGTGACGGTGAGAGCGGTCACGCAAAGACCTCCTGAGCATTGGTCGGGTAAGCAGCTTCGATGTTCTCGACCTCGGTCGTCGTCACCAGGGCACCGCCCGTCGCCACCGATCCCGCGATCGCCACGGGCGGCAGGTTCGCGCGAGCAGCGTAGATCGCGGCCGTGTGTCCTGCCGGGCCAGACCCGATGGTGACCAGCTCCGCCTCTTGTTTCGACATGCTTCTATATTGAAGGATCTCGAATCAGCAGCCAAGCTCACCGAGCGTTGGTCACCCAATGTTCAACTTGCAGCTCTGGAGGCGTCATAGCTTCTCCAACCCGGCTGTGCGTCAGGTACATGAATCTCTATCCGAGATCACAGGGAAGGCTCTTGATATGAACGCAGGGTGAGCGCACGACGTCAGTCAGCGGGCGAAGTTCCCGGTTCTCCGTGCATGGTCACCGAGGGGCGTGAGGCGGTACCCGTCCGGACCCGCCGCAACCCATTCGAGATTCTCTAGCCGCCACAGAGTCTCGGCCGCCATGCGAGGAAGCGCCTGGCGGTGCCGGGGACTCGCGGTGGAGCGCGCGGCTGCCCAGGCGGTCACGATGCGTTCCGGCGCGACCGGCCCTTCGGTGGCGATGATGTCGAGAATGAGTCGCCGCACACTGGTGAGGTGCCTGCGGATCTGCGTGTCGTCCATCGGCTAGCCGATGCCGTTTCGTGCGCTGCGCCGCTCGACCAGGACCGTGTCGCGCCACTGCCCCGCATGGGCGCCCATCTCGGATCGGGCGACCCGCTCGCGTCGCCCGATCACGCGAAACCCCATCCCTTCGTGTAGCCGCAGGCTCCCGGCGTTCTCCGGGAAGATGCTCGATTGGATGGTCCACACTCCGGCGGTCTCTGCCGCGGCGATGAACTCGCCGAGGAGTTGCCGCCCCACCCCGGATCCGTGCTATGCAAGATCGATGTACGCGGAGTGCTCCACGACGCCGCGGTAGGCGGGCCGCGCGGAGACCGGGGATGCCGCCACCCATCCCATCACCCGGCCCGCTTCGTCGGTGGCGACCAGCCGCATGGTCGCGAGTCTGCCCGCGTCGAAGGTCTGCCAGGTGGGCGAGGCGACTTCGAACGTCGCCTCGCCCTCCTCGATGCCCTGCGCGTAGATCCGCTCGACATCCGGCCAATCCGCGGGCGTCATCTCACGGACCCGGATCACGAGCAGCATCCACCCCCGTTGCCGGCGTCGGTCGAGCACACACCCGTTGCGGGAATGACAAGGTCGACCTGGGATGCTGAGGCGGTGTCTCCGGCGAGCCATGCCGTGACGGAGCGAACCTGCTCGTAGCCGGTGGCGAGCAGGAAGGTCGGCGCGCGCCCATATGACTTCATGCCGACGATGAAGAAGCCCTGCTCGGGGTGGGTGAGCTCACGGAACCCGTGCGGTTCGACGGTTCCGCAGGAGTGGACGTTCGGGTCGATGAGCGGAGCGAGCCGCTTGGGCGCCTCGACGATCTCGTCGAGGTCGAGGCGGATCTCGCGCAGCATCTCGAGGTTCGGGCGGAACCCGGTGGCGTTGACCACGATGTCGGTGTCGTGGGTGACGACCTCGCCGCGGCGGTGACCGACCAGTTCGACGGCCTCGCCGCCGCGACGCGCGCGAATGATCTCGAATCCGTCGATGAGTGCGATGTCACCGCGGTCGACGGCCCGGTCCACGCGGCTTCCGAGGTCCGCGCGTCCGACCAGCTGGTCATCCGGCGAGGAGGAGACGCGTACTGCCTTCGCGTTGCGGATCATCCAGGTCACCGTGGTGCCGGCTTCCTCGCGCGCGAGCTTCACCAGGGCGAGCAGTGTGTTCGCGGCGGAGTGCCCCGCGCCCACGACGGTGATCCGCCGGCCCGCGAACATGGCCCGGTCCCTGCCGAGCACGTCGGGGAGAGCAGGCGTGACTCGGTCGGTGATGTCGCCCATGCCCAGTAGCTCCAGGCCATTGGAAGACAGCGAGTTGGGAGAGAGGTAGGTGCCCGATGCGTCGATCACCGCGCGAGCGGCGATGTCCTGCACCTCGTCGTCTGCGGTCCGGATCCGTACGGCGAACGGGGTCGCCGCCCGGCGCGCTGTGCGGGTGCGGTCCATCCCCTCGCGAGATACGCCGATCACCTCAACCCCGAGGCGGATGCGGGAGGCGAGCTCGTCCAGCGCCGCGAGCGGAACGACGTACTTCTCCACCAGCTCCGCACCGGTCGGTGCACGCTCCGGGTCGGGCAGCTGCCACCCGCGCTCCTCCAGCAGCCGACGGGAGGCGGGATCCACCAGGTGCTTCCACGGAGAGAAGAGTCGGGTGTGTCCCCACGAGCGGACACTCGCCGCCACGTCACCACCCGCTTCGAAGACAAGGAAGTCGATGCCGCGCTCGGCCAGGTTCGCCGCGGCGGCGAGCCCGATGGGCCCACCGCCGATGATCGCCACGGGCAGAGTGAAAAGTCGACTGTCCTCAGTGACGCGGGGTGTCAGGTCGAGCAGGGTCACAACATCCTCCAACAGATATCGATGAACTTCGATATTTTGAATCTTCGAGCATCTATCGACATCTGTCAATATCGACTATCCTCGATGTATGACCTCGACGCTCGACGTGACCGACATCGCCGCCGGGGCGTGCTGCACGCCCCTGATGCGGGAGCCGCTGACAGCCGAGGAGGCTGAGCAGCTCGCTGCAACCATGAAGGCACTCGCTGACCCTGCCCGCCTGCGTCTCCTGTCGATCGTGGCCGCGTCCGAAGACTCGGAAGCATGCGTCTGCGACCTGATCGAGCCGGTCGGCCTGAGTCAGCCGACCGTGTCGCATCATTTGAAGATTCTCACCACCGCCGGGTTCCTCACGCGGAGCAAGCGAGCCACATGGGCGTACTACAAGTTGGTGCCTGGCGCGCTCGACCGCGTCTCACAGCTCCTCGTCGCCTCGTGAGCCGGACGATTCCCTCCGCAACGGGGAGTTTTCGACGGCGTGGGACTTTCTGCGGTCGTCGTCGGGTCCGGCCGCCGCGCAGCAACTGTCGCCGGGAGACGTCGGGCTGCCGCTGTTCGAGGACGCGTCCCGCCCTCGGCCGGCCAGTAGCGTGATCGACGAGGGAAGAGGAGGGGAGTAGGGATGCCGTGGAGCACGAGTGAGCTCGGCCATATCGCCGGGACGACGGTGAACACCATTCGCCACTATCACCGCGTAGGGCTGCTCGAGCAACCCGAGCGGACCCACAACGGCTACAAGCAGTACGACGTGCAGCACCTGGTCCGGCTCCTGCGCATTCGTCGGCTCGTCGCACTGGGTCTTGCGCTCTCGCAGATCCCGGCCGTCAGCGCGGGCGAGGAAACCAGCACCGAATCGCTGCGCGAGCTCGACGCCGAGCTGCAGGCGAGCATCGAGCGGCTCGAGCAGGCGCGCGCGAGCATCGCCGCCATTCTGCGGGACAAGGCTCCCGCAGACGCCCCCGCGGGGTTCGAATCCGTGGCATCCCGCGTCTCGGAGACGGATCGGTCCGTCCTGCACCTCTACACGCGGCTGCTCGACGAAGACGCGCTGGACGACGTGCGCAAGATGGTGGAGGACGACCCGGACGATCTCAGCGCAGCGCTCGAGCAGCTGCCGGCCGACGCGGACGAGCGGGCGCGGGACGCCCTGGTCGCACGATACGCGGAGGTCTTCACACAGAACTTCCACGACTATCCGTGGCTGAGGGAGCTGCCTTCGGCGGGGCTCACCCGCCGGGGAGCGGTGGTTGCGCAGGCGCTCGGCGAGGCTGTGCCGGAGCTCTACAACCCCGCCCAGCTGGACGTGCTGCAACGGGGCGCCGTACTCGCCATGGGCCGAGTGCTCGCCGTGCCCGAGGACAGGAGCGGCGCGACCGAACGCGCGGGATGATCGGCCGCGCCTGCCTGCGGCTATCAGGGGAGCGCGCGAAGCCGTCGCGTGCCAGGATCAGGGCACGATGAAAGTCGACTTCACGAAGACGATCGATGCCTACCGGGCGAAGGCGGGCGTCTTCCGCATCGTCGACGTGCCGCCCCTGCGCTACCTCGCCATCGACGGGGAGGGCGATCCGAACACCTCCGCCGGGTTCGGCGACGCCATCGCCGCCCTTTACCCGGTGGCCTACAAGCTGAAGTTCGCGAGCAAGGGGCGGCTTGACCGGGACTACGTCGTGCCACCGCTCGAGGCGCAGTGGTGGGCGGACGACATGGCGGCCTTCACCGAGCGCCGCGACAAGTCGGCGTGGCGGTGGACGGCGTTGATGATGGTGCCCGAATGGATCGACCGCGAGATGATCGACGATGCCGTCGCGGCGGTCGCCGCCAAGTCGCCTGCGCCCACCGCTCTCGAGCGGCTCCGGTGGGAGACCATCGCGGAGGGCAGGTGCGTGCAGACCCTGCACATCGGTTCGTTCGACGACGAGGGGGACGTGCTCGCGCGGATGCACGATGAGTTCATCCCCGGTGAGGGCCTGCGCATGACGGGCAGGCACCACGAGATCTACCTCAGCGACTTCCGCAGGGTCGAGCCCGCGAAGCTGCGTACGATCCTGCGCCAACCCGTCGTCCCCGTCTGACAGCAGCCGCCCAGCCCGCTGTCGGAGGCCACCCGTACACTGGCCGCATGCCGCGCGCCGTGAGACTTCTGGCGATCGCGGCCGCCGCCGTCGCAGTACTCGGGGTGGTAGCCGCGCCTGCCGCCGCCACCCCCGATCCCGACCCCGCGTCCGCGGGCGTGAGGGTCGCGCCCCCGGACGCGGCGGCGACCAGCGCGCACGCGCAGCGGCTGGTGTCGGCGATGTCGACACGCGAGCGTGCGGCATCCGTGGTCATGGGACACATCCCCACGACGGATGCAGCCGCGCTGCGCGAGTACATGACGGCGACAGGGCTGGGCGGGTTCATCCTGATGGGGGCGAACATCCCGGCCGACGAAGTCGCGCTGCGCGCGGTCACCGACGCCTTGGTCACCGACCCTGCCTTGCCGCCGCTCATCGGCATCGACGAGGAAGGCGGCGACGTCACCCGACTCCCGTGGGACGACCTGCCTGGAGCCGCCACCCTGAAGGACGCTCCGACGCCGGTGACGGAGGAGGCGTTCACGGCACGAGGCGCGCTGCTGCAGCGCGCGGGTGCCACCGTCAACTTCGGCGTCGTCGCCGATCTCACCGCTGACCCCGGCAGCTTCATCTTCCGCCGTGCGCTGGGCACGACGCCCCAGAGCAGCGCCGAGCGGGTCGCAGCCGCCGTTCAGGGCGAGCGAGGGAGCGCGGCGAGCACGCTCAAGCACTTCCCCGGACACGGTGCGGCACCGGGGGACTCACACCACATGCTGCCGACGACGGATCTCTCCCGTGACGCCTGGGAGAAGGCGGATGCCGTGCCGTTCCGGGCCGGCATCGATGCGGGAGCCGAGCTGCTCATGTTCGGGCACCTCATCTACACAGCGGTGGATGCCGAACCGGCCACGATGTCGGCCGAGTGGCACCGCATCGCCCGCGAGGACCTCGGCTTCGACGGGGTGGCGATCACCGACGACCTCGGGATGCTGCAGAACACCGGAGAGGCGCGGTACGCCGACCCGGTCGCCAATGCCGTCGCCGCCCTTGCCGCCGGCAACGACATGGTCATGGCCGTCATGCTCTCCGATGCCGGGACAGCCGGGCGCATCGTGGACGGCATCGCGGCCGCCGTCGACAACGGGACGCTCGCGGCGGAGCGGCTGGAGGAAGCAGCGACCCGCGTCACCCTGCTGCGGCTGCAGCTCGCGCCGGGCGGTCTGCTTCCCTGTCCGTCGTGTCAGGCGGTCGGCTGAGCCGGCTTCCACGCCGCGAGGATCGCCGCACGCAGCGCATTCGCGCGCTCAGCGAACCCGCGCTGGCGCCGGACATACTCGGCCTTGCCCTCGGCGGTCTCGATGGCGACGGGCATCACACCCCAGTCGGCGAGGTCGTACGGTGAGGCGGCCATGTCCAGTTCGCGGATCTCGCGGGCCAGGGTGAAGGCGTCCAGCAGCAACTCGCCGGGCACCAGCGGGCCGAGCTTCACCGCCCACTTGTACACGTCCATGCCTGCGTGCAGGCACCCCGGCTGCTCGCGCTGCGGCTGGTCGGCGCGCGTGGGTGTGAAGCGGTTGCGGGGTACCGCGTCGTCGGTGAAGAACCGGAACGCGTCGATGTGGGTGCACCGCAACTCGTGCGCCTCGACGACGGCATCGGTCCCGCTCGAGCCGAGGCGCAGCGGCACGGCGTGACGCGGGTGCGGGGCGCGGTAGACCATGGCCCACTCGTGCAGCCCGAAGCATCCGAACTGGCCTGGGCGCGCGGCGGTCAGCCGCAGCATCCGCTCGCAGAGGGTCGCCAATTGCGCCTTCTCCGTCTCGAACCCCCGGGCGTCCACGCGCAGGCTCCCCGCGTCGGCGCCGGGGGCGTACCAGCGCCACCCGGCCCGCTCGGTGTCGGCGGCATCCGCCAGTTCGACGCCGGCTCCGGGATGCCAGCGACGCAGCACGGCCGGCTTGTACGCGTAGTACGTGTAGAGGAAGTCGTCGACCGGGTGGGTCTCGCCGCGAGCGACGCGGGCCCGGCGGCCGGCGGTGAGCGCGTCGGCGCGATCCTGGTGCGCGCGCTCGCGCTGCTCCCATTCCGCCCGCGGCAGCACCGTTGCGGTGGGCGCGGCGAGCGTGGTCATCCTTCGAGCCTACGCGCGGACGCGGGGTCGCATCGGTTGCCGGGGGCCGTTGCGGGGATGCGGAGATCCGCCCGGGTGCGGACGGTTGCGGCTGGTTCGGTCCGCGTTTCGGCGGATGTCCGCATCTCGGCGTGGCATCCGTTGCCGAGATGCAGTGATTCGCCCAGGCGGCGTGGCATCCGTTTCCGGGATGCGGAGATCCGCCCGTGCGGCGTGGCATCCGTTTCCGGGATGCGGAGATCCGCCCGGGTGCGGACGGTTGCGGCTGGTTCGGTCCGCGTTTCGGCGGATGTCCGCATCTCGGGCGCGAGAGCGGCCGCAATCGGGTGCGCGAGAGCGGCCGTAACCGAGAGCGCCCGAACACGCGCAACGCCAGAAGGCGCTTACGCGCCCACTCGCCACCGCCCCGCGGGTCAGTCGACCGGTTCGATGAGTGCGGGGGAGTCGTTCCGGACGTTGCCGACCGCCGCGGACACCGGATGATCTTCCAGGGTGTCGGCGAGGGCGGGAGCGGCATCGATGGCGGCATCCAGCAGATCGCGGACGTTGTGATCGTCGGTGTCGGTGTCGAGCCAGGCGTCGGCGAAGTCACCGTCGATGAACAGCGGCATGCGGTCGTGGATCGAACCGAGGTGCCCGATGGAGTCGCGCGTGAGGATCGTGAAGCTCAGCAGCCACCGCTCGGGGTCATCGTCCGCCTTGGCCGGGTCCTTCCACCACTCGTAGAGGCCGGCGAAGAACATCGGCTCGTCATCGGCAGGGTGGATGTAGTGCGGCACCTTGCCGCCGTCGACCTGCTTCCACTCGTAGTAGCCGGATGCCGGCACGACGGCTCGGCGCTTGATGAGGGCGTTCCGGAACATCGGCTTGTCTTCGAGCTCTTCTGCCCTGGCATTGAACGCACGGGAGCCGATCGACGGATCCTTCGCCCACCCGGGCACGAGGCCCCAGCGGGCGGATTCGAGCCGGCGCGTGGCGGGCTCGGTCTTGGCGGAGTCGAGCACGATCGCCGCCCGCGCCGTGGGCGCGATGTTGAACGAGGGTGGGGGCAGCCTGTCGCCCTCGACATCGACGCGCAGGACGCCGACCAGTTCGGATGCCACATTGGCGACGACGAAGCGACCACACATGACAGTCAGCGTACGCGAGGGCTCCGACGCGAGTCAGTCGTCCAGCCTGTCGAGCGCCGCCGTCGCCGCGGCGACAGGGGATACTGACGACGCGTCATCGCTGCCGACGGCGTTTCGCCACGCCTCTTCGATGCCGACGATCTGGGCGCGCAGCGACGCGACGCGCGGCTCGGTCCCGCTCTCAGCCGCTGCCGCCAGCCACCGCACCCAGGCTTCCCACCGCGGCAGGTACAGGTCGCGAATCAGTCCGGACCAGTGGCGCCCGGAGTAGTCGTGAAGCCCGCTGGTCTGGTGGCCCCAGACGGAGACCAGGCTGCGCGCATCGCGCTCCATGACGTCTGCCTCCTCCGCTGTGCCCGCCCACGACCGCGCGGCGTCGATCCAGGTCGACGCGCGCGACTCGCCGCGGGTGGCAGCCAGCGCGTCCAGATCCAGCAACGAGCTCCGCAGGCGTGCGGCGTGGGCGCGGATGCCGCCCGCGTCATGACGGGCGGACGCCGCGAGTATCTCGCGTATGTGCACGCGCGTCCGCTGCGCGATCACGTGCCCGACCAGCTCGACGAGGTCGTGTTCCAGCGCATCCGGGCAAGGCGGCGACGCCCCGGCGAGGTCGATCAGCAGCCGCGCCGCCCGCGACACGCGCGGCAGATCACCGAGGACCGCAGGGTCGTTCTCCGCATCGATGTTGGCCGACATGCGCGACGGCTCCGGCGGCAGTGCCTCGCCGGCCAGCCGCTGCGTGGCGAACGGAGCACCTCCGCTCCACGGGCGCGCGAACACCGGTGACGGGATCGACCGCGTCCGACCGGGGGCATACAGCGTCTCGGACAGGAGGCGCCATGCCTCCTTGGCCCGAGCATCGTCGAGGCCATAGCGCTGCACGGCGAATGCGCCGAGCCAATGCTCGAGCCCTTCCTGGTTCCACGCGAGGTCGGTGACGAGCTCGTAGAACACCGTGTTGTTCTCGATGGCCTCCGGCGCCAGCCCGATGCCCTCGAGTCCTTCCGGCTGCTCCTGCGTGAGCTCGCCCACGTCGCGAACGACCCCTGCGAGGTCGCCGAAGAGAGCGAATCTTCCTCCGAAGTTGTGTATGGCCGTCCAGATCCAGCGCCGGCCGTGCATGCCGCCCCGCCACATGGGGGCGTGTTCGCCCCAGAGATCGATCAGCAGGAGACGATCGTGCGGGACCCCGGAGAGATACGCTTCGACGCGTTCGGGGGTCCAGAAGCCACGGTGGTAGTGGAACGGCCAGCCCTGGAGCAGCCAGGTCCCGTCGGGGTACACGTTCGAGATTGCTCGGTGTACACCCCGGCCCGCTGCGGCCAGGGCCTCGGGTTCGGCTGACGGGGGAAGCGATTCGATGTACGGGTCGACGGCGATCACCGGCTGAGCTCCCGGATCTCCGAGCAGATCGCGCTGCACGCCGAGGAAGGTTCTGACCAGATCGGCGTACTCCGCAGAAGACGGCTCGAGCATCGGCGTGCTCCAGCCCTGCCACTCGATCTGGTCCGCATCGGGGCCGGCAAGCGAACGCGGCACGTGTCCGCCCGTCAACGGCAGCACGGGGGTCATGCCCAACTCACGACACCGCGTCAGGATCCGCCGGGCCAGCTCGACCCGACGCCGCGCCCAATCGGCGGGCAGCGGCCCGCCGAAGTCATGCATTCCACCCATCGACATCCATGGCGTGTGGGCGGCGCTGCCCACCCACGCCCGCGCTTCCTCCCGTGGCACTCCCGAGCGAGCCAGCGTCTCCTCGAGGACGACGTCGTACGCCGTGAGGACGAACGGGTGGGTGATGCCGTGCAGCGCCATCCAGTCGAGCTCCTGCTCCCAGCGGTCCCAGTGCCAGAAGGGGGTCGAGTACGCGTGGGTGACGACGTTGAGGTGGTACCGGAT
This sequence comes from Microbacterium sp. zg-Y1090, assembly GCF_030246945.1. NCBI lineage: Bacteria > Bacillati > Actinomycetota > Actinomycetes > Micrococcales > Microbacteriaceae > Microbacterium > Microbacterium wangruii. The sequence goes on along the minus strand of NZ_CP126742.1, from coordinate 1,701,834 downwards.
CCGGAACGGCGTGCTCAGGGTTATCAGAGGGGCATCTGGCCAGGCGTCCAGCGTCGGCTGCAGGCGCGGCGACTCCCACGTGATGCGACGACCGTGATGCTGGAGATATCGCGCCAGCGCGGTTGCCGCCGCGACCGCATCACTGCCGCGGATGGTCAGGACGCCGCCGGCAGCCTCGTACTCCGCGGTCGCCGCGTCACCGGGGCGCACCGGGACCCGCTCGACGCGTACGCGTTCGGCGTCGCCGCCGATGCGCAGAACGATGCCGCGCAGCGCCTCGGTGAGATCGCCGGCATCCGTCATCGCGTGAGGACTCACTCTGCTGAAGAAGCGGTGAGGCCGAGACCGAGCGCATCGACCCAGGCGGCGAAGCTGACCGGTGCACCGCTCACCCGAGACTCCTCTGCCGCGAAGGCGATGAGGTGGCTGTCCATCGCGGTGTGGAACGACAGTTCTCCCGCCCCGACCGTGCCGTTCCCGAGTGCGTCGACGAACTCCGCCATGAAGCCCGCGTCCCCTCCGGCGTGACCGGCATGATCCCCGAGGTCCGCGCCCGGCACGACGACGGTCAACGCGTGGCGCGTGTGTCCCATCGGCTTCATCACGGTGGTCTCCTGGTGGGCGAACACGACGTCCGGCGGCAAGGTCGCCTGCGGTGAGAACAAGTCGACCACGAGTTCACCGCTCTCCATGTGCCCTGTGAGCTGCCCGGCTGAACCCGTGATGGCCACCACGCGCGTGTTCTCAGCGGTGAAGGCCGACGCGGTCAGGGTGGCTGTCAGCCCGCCGGGATAGAGCATCGTCGTCTGCTGGTGGTCGGCCACATCGTTGTCACTGCGGAAGACGCAGCGGCCGTAGTCGCCTGTGCGCAGCGCCTTGAGTCGACCGGCCACGGACGTGTCGTCCCCGAGCAGATGAACCGGATGCCCGTGAACGCCGGCAAGAGCGTCGACGTAATAGCGCGGGGCGAAGAAGGGGCAGGTGTCCGCCACGGGGCATCCGTCGAGACAGAAGGCCGGGGCGCCCTCCGGCGCGTTCTCGGGTCGGAACCAGGACAGCCCGCCGATGCTGTACACGCTTTCGGGAGGACCACCCGCAATCCAGCGGATGAGGTCGAGGTCGTGCGAGGTCTTGGCGAGGACCATTGCACTGGACGTCGCGCTGTTGCGCCAGTTGCCGCGCACGTAGGAATGCGCGAAGTGCCAGAAGCCGATGTTCTCCCTCACCTCGATCGTCATCACCTGACCGAGTGTGCCGGCATCGATGATCTGCTTGATCGTGCGCCAGAACGGTGTGAAGCGCAGCACATGTCCGATCGCGAGACGAGCCGAGACTTTGCCCGCATGGATCGCCAGGCGTTCCAGCTCCACGAGCGTGGGCGCTGCCGGCTTCTCGAGGAGGAAGGGCAGGCCGGCGTCCGCGACGGCGATGGCCACATCGACGTGCATGGCGTCGGGGACGGCGATCACCACGCCGTCCGCCTCGAGACGGGCGAGGTCGGGGATGACCTCGCGCCAATCGCCGTACTCGACCGCGCCGCCGGCGGCGGTGGCCAGCGCGCGCCGTCGCGTCTCATCGGTGTCGGCAACGGCGACGACCTGCGCGCGCTCAGGGTGGTCGATCACCCACCGGCCGTACGCGTCGCGACCGCGACCACCGGCTCCGATGATGACGATCCGCTGAGGGGTTGGACTCATTTCTCCGCTCCAGAGGTCAGACCGTCGACGAGGTACCGCTGCGCGACGAAGAAGAGGATGACGATCGGCACCGTGACCGCTATGGATCCGGCCAGCAGCACCGAAACGGGCACGTTGAAGTCGGCCAGTTGCGAAATGCCGAGTGGTGCCGTCCACAGTGCACGGTCCTGCACCAGGAAGAGCAGGGCGTAGAAGTACTCGTTCCACGCGATCATGAACACATAGATCGCCGTTGCCACGACGCCCGGGAGGGCGACCGGGAGCACGACGCTCCGCAGCATCTGGGGCAGGGTGGCGCCGTCGATGGTGGCGGCTTCCTCGATGCTCTCCGGCAGCGCCAGGAAGTAGTTGCGCATCATGTAGATGGACACCGGCACCGTCGTTGCGACGTACACGAAGAAGAGGCCGACGAGCGAGCCCGTCAGCCCCGCCCTTGCCAGCAGCACGAACAGGGGGACGGAGAGCACGATGCCGGGGAACAGGTAGATCCCCAGGATGATGGCGTTGACGACGTTGCGTCCGCGGTAGCGCAGGCGCGCGGCGGCATAGGCACCGAGGATCGACACGATGATCGAGAGCACGACCGTGGCTGCGGCGACCACGAGCGAGTTGAGCACGAAGCGGCCGAGTCCGAACCCGCCCTGCGACTGATCGAGCATCGCCGTCGAGTAGGCGCTGAAATCCAGCTCGTCCCACGACGGCAGCAGATCCAACGGAGCCTGGACGATGGCCGAGTACGGCCGCAGCGAAAGAAGGAACCCGTAGACGACGGGACCGATCGATATCACGAGCGCGACCCCGATGAGGATGAAGCGCCCTGTGATGGCGGCTCGACTTGGAGCGAGCGGGGATCGGGGGCGGCTCATTCGACGTCCACCTTCCTACGCGATAGGGCCACGTACACGACGAGGAGCGCCACCAGGACCACCGACATGAGCAGGCCATAGGCCGCGGCACTGCCGATGTCGGCGCGGGTGACGAGCTCGGTGTAGACCTTCAGCGCCATGACCTGGGTGCCGCCTGCGCCCTCTGTCAGCAGGTAGATCTCACTGAAACTCTGGAATGTCCAGATGAAGCGCAACAGGCAGAGGAGCAGGATGACGCCCTTGAGCTGGGGCAGGATGATCCGCGTGATGACCTGGAAGCCGTTCGCGCCATCGAGCGCGGCGGCCTCCTCGATGCCGGGAGCGACACCCTGCAGACGTGCGGTTATGAAGAGGAACGCGAGCGGCGCAGACGACCAGATCTCAAAGAGCACGACGACGAGCAGCGCCAGCGGAAGCTCGACGCCGAAGACCTCGTAGCGCGCGGTGTTGAGGAATCCGATCGCGGTGTCCCAGCCGAGGACCTCGCGCCCGAAGGCGTTCACGATCCCGTACTGCGGGTTGAGCATGGTCTGCCAGATGGTTGCCGCAGCGATGAGCGGGAGAACGTAGGGGACGAGCAGCAATGCGCGCACGATCCCGCGTCCGGGGAACGGCCGGCGCATGGCCAGCGCGAGCACCAGGCCCACGGTGACCGACCCGACCATCGTGAGGGTCGCGTACAGCAAGGTCGTTCCCAGCGCATTCCAGAACGAGGGATTGCGCAGAGCACGGGTGAAGTTGTCGAGCGTCCAGTCGATCGGCTGCGTGCCGAGACGGGGGATGTCGACGAGTCTGATCTCGCTGAACGCGAAGACGAAGACGAGCAGCAGCGGCAGGATCGACGCGAACAGGATGACGACCAGGGTCGGCGCTGTGAGGATCAATCCATTGCGGTTCTCCCGCCGGGGGCGGCTGAGCTGCCGCCCCCGGGTCGGACGAACTGCGGGTGGGGCCTGGGTCACAGCCCGGCCTGGACCTCTTCGACGGCGGCGCGCATGGCGGCGGTCACGTCCGCCGCGGGGGTCCCCGTGTAGAGCTGATCGATCTGCGCGGCGAGCACGCCCTGGCTGGAGACGAGGCCCGCAAGCGTGGCGTCCTCGGTCCCCATGCCCCACAGTGACACTGCGTTGATGCCCTGCTCGATAGCCGTGGTGAAGTCCTCGCCGTACAGGTCCACCGACGTCATCTCCTGACCGGGGCCGATGCCCAGGCCGCCCCATGCGGACACGAATGCGGTCGGGTCCTCGGCGGTGCCGTTTCGCAGCGGGATGCGGCCCTCGGTGGCGACGCCGAGCGTGTCGACATAGCCGGTGCTCATGACGTACTCGATGTACCGCTGAGCTGCCTCGACGTTCGCGCCGGTCGGAATGCCGTAGGCGAGCATCGCGCCGTACTGCGCGGGCTGGTCTTCATCGAGCACGGTGATGAACTCGGTGTTGTCAGCGAGGAACGTCGGGGTCGCCGCGCACTCCGGGCAGGTGGCGGGCGTCGCGGAGTCGAGACCTGCGAGCTCATCGAGGATGTGCGTCGAGAACAGGAGCATCGCCGCGTCGCCATTCATGTAGGTCGCGCGGGCGCTCGTGACATCGAAGTCGCCGGCGACGGAGGAGTTGCGGAGGGTGAGGAACTCTTCCGCTGCGTCCGTGCACTCGGCGGAGTCGATGGCGATCTCACCGTCGACCACCAGCTCGCAGCCGGCGCTCTGGAACAGCGACTGGATCCCCTCGGTGGCCGACGCGGTGCCGGCCTGGGTGCCGAACGCGAGGCCCGTGATGCCGAGCTTGTCCTTGATCGCCGTCGCGGCGTCCGCCAGCTCGGAAAGGCTTGTCGGGACCTCCACCCCGGCACTGTCGAGCAGGTCGGCGCGGTAGGCGATGACGTGGGTCCAGCCGTCGCTGGGAACGGCGGAGATTTCGCCCTCAAGGGTGACCGCGTCGATCGCGCGCTCGTTGAACGTCTCTGTGCCGAGCGTCTCCACGACGGCAGAGGCCGCGCCGGTATCGAGGAGGCCCTGTGACGTCCAGGCGCCCGCCTGCGTCGAGGTGTGGAGGATCACGTCGGGGACGTTCCCGGACGCGGCGCCGGTCACCAGAGCCTGATCCTGGTCAGCTCCCGCCATCGGAACCACATCGACATCGATGCCGGTCTCTTCCGTGAAGGCGGCTGCAACTGCCTCTTGCGCCGCGAGCCGCTCAGGCGTGGTCTGGGGAGTCCAGAACGTGACCGACTGCTCGGCGGCCGGTTCCTGATCCTGTCCGCCGGAGCATCCGACGAGCAGCGCAAGCGCGGCGACGGCCGCGAGGGGTGCCGCGGTGCGCGGCCGGAACGTGTGGGTCATATCTGTCACTCTCGTGTCGGGCGCTGGCGCCGCAGCAGATGTGAGCGGCGGAGATCGCCACTGCACGATTACGCCGATCTTGGCGATGGATGACGGCGATCGACGACATTTGCGACTACGTTGCAAGATATATGTCCTGTTCACCCTATCCGTGAGTCAAAGGTGCATCCGTGGATGATCTCGATAAGCGCATCGTTGGAGCGCTACTGGCGTTCCCCCGTGCGAGCAACGCGCAGGTGAGCGAGGTGGTCTACAGCTCGGAGGCGACGGTCTCTCGCCGCGTGGCGAGATTGCTCGGCGAGGGAACGGTGCGGGTCGTCGGCGTGCTCGACGGGGAAGCCACCCGGCGTACCCGATCGCTGTTCGTCCGGCTCCGTTGCCGTCCGGGCGAGGCCTACCGATCAGCGCAAAGCCTCGCCGTCTGGCCGGAGTGCGGCTCGGTGAAGCTTCTCAGCGGCAGCGTCGACTGCATCGCAGAGATCAGCTACGCGACGAACGAGCACCTCCTCGCGATCACCATGGAACAGCTGCCTGCACTCGACGGCGTCCTCGCCGTCTGGAGCAACCAGGTGATTCGTCGGTTCGCGACTCCTCACAGCTGGTTGCCCGCTCTCCTGGCGGACGAGCTCGTCGAACGGCTGCGCAGTCAGCGGTTGGACCCCTGGCATGATCCGCTTCCGGATCGGACGGCCACGACGGACGCCCTCGACGAGCGAATCGCGGGGTTCCTCGCGCGCGACGGACGACTCGGCTGGCAGCGGCTCGCCGAGCTGTGCGGCGCCAACCCCGTCACGGTGCGGCGGCGGACCGAGACGATGATGGCGTCCGGCGCGCTGCGGATGCGCACCGTCGTGGAACCCGATCGGATCGGGCTGCCCGTCAACGCCTTCGTCTCGCTCAACGTCAACCCGACGCAGCTCGGGCACGCCGGACAGCTCCTCGCGGAGCATCCTGCGGTGCTGATGATGGCGGCGACGACGGGGGATCGCAACCTGTGCGGGGAGGTCGCATTGCCCTCCGATGCCTCCCTCTACACGTTCATCTCGGACACCGTCGGCAGCCTGCCCGGTCTGCAGCATGCCGACGTCGCGGTCGCGCTGCAATCCGTCAAGCGTGCGGGATTGGCGAGGACGGCGCCAGGCGACGTACGCGCAGAGCTCAGACCGTGATGCCGCGGATCACACCGTCCTGCGCCCCGACGATGAGCTGTCGGCCGACGATGACCGGCGTCGAGAAGGTGTTCGCGGTGAAGAGCTGGCGATCCACCGTGACATCGCCGGTCGCCGGGTCGATGGCGGTGAGCTGTCCGCCGACGCCGACGAGCCACACCCGCCCGCTCCGCACGTCTCGCACCGGTCCGGCGTTCACCGCCCGAGGCACAGCCTGTGCACTCCAGAGCCTCACTCCCGTCGCCGGGTCGATGAGATCCACGACGCCCCATTCCGTCGTCAGCAGCAGGCCTCCGTCGGGAAGGGCGACACCCGGTGCGTAAATGTAGCTTCCGTCGAGGCGCCATCGCTCCGCGCCGGTGACGGGGTCCACGGCGATCGCGTTCGTCACGGTGCTGAAAAGCACGGCTCCGGTCGGAAGGACCTCGATCCAGTCGTCCCACGGGCCGTAGATCAGTTGCCGGTAGGTGTCTGGCCTGGTGTTCGTGAGCACCGACCATAACGGGGCCCCGGTATTGAGATCGTAGGCGTAGCCTCGCCCATCGCCCGCTCCCACGTACACGCGGCTGCCGTCCGACCCGGCGCGCCCAGCAGAGAGTCGTGGCACCTCGGACTCCCACAGCACCGCACCTCGGGCGTCGAGGCAGAACAGGCGATCACCGGCTGCGACGACGACGCGGTCAGCGCCGCCGACGTTGAACACCGCCGGCGTGGACATCACGGGACGGCTGAGGTCCGTTCGCCAGCGGGTGGTGCCGCGGGCGGCATCCAGTGCGGTCAGCGTGTGGTCCGCCGAGGGCACGATCACCATGGACCCATCCGTGGTGAAAGCCGTTGCGCGGTGGACCGCTCCGAGGTTGCGCTCCCACATCACGTGCCGGGCAGCACCGGTGATGCGCAGGGCGGTGACGTTCCCCGCCGTGGACGCGGCGACGACGGTGGTGCCGAAGGCGGCGAGCGCACCCTGGATCTGTCCGCCGAGTGCGAGTTCCCACTTGGGCATCGAGATCGATCGTCCGCGCCGCTCCACCGTGACCGTCTCGTGCCAGAACGCGCCGCTCGCATCAGCGGCTCGGAATCTGATGCGATGTACCCCTGGCGGCAGTGCGGTCGCGTCGAGGGCGCCGCTCCATGACCCGCCGGTGCGGTTCAGGGGAACCCATTCGCGGTCGCCGACAGCGCCGAACAGCTCCTGCGCGTACAGCTGAGCGGAGACGTCCACCGCTCCCGGGCCGGCGATGGCGCTGAGAGCGACGCGGTCGTGCTCGATACGTGCTCCCGCGCGCACCGGTCCTGCCGTCTCGCCCGGTCCGGCGTTCAGGGGGATCTCAGCGAGGAGATCAGCGGTGGGCGCATCGGCATCCGAAGCTCCGAGGGTGACCTGTTCCACGACCAGGACCCGCGCCAGCCCGTCGGCCCGCTCGGTGACGCGCAGGTAGAACGGACCACTGCGGGTGTTGATCGCCGCGACCTGGGTCAGCCCGTTGAAGCGGTCCACTTCGTTGCGATGGATGTGACCTGCGAAGATTCCACGCACCGGGTAGGGCTCGATGGTGCGCAGCAGCGCATCGGCATCGTTGACGTAGTGGTTGCGCCCGGACAGCGGGTAGTGCAGGAACATGATGCTCGGCATCGCGCCCGCGCCCTCGAGGTCGCGCCGGATCGTTTCGAGGTCATCGCCGAACAGGCCGGGCTCCTGAAGGAGTTGAGTCGGGTCGAGCGCCAGGAAGTGCACGCCGCCGACATCGAAGCTGTAGCTGGTCGGCCCGAACCAGCGGCGGAACCGCTCCCTGGCCGTGACGTCCCAGCGGATCTCGTGGTTCCCCGGGGTATGACGGATCCGATCCCACAGCGCGGCCGGGATGGATGCGCGATACGCCTCGAATCCCGAATCGTCGCCGAAGTCGGTGATGTCCCCGCAATGCAGAACGAACTGCGGGTCCTCCGCGGCAACGGCGGCGAAGACCCGCCGGAGGTTGGCCATCCTGTCGGCTTCTTCGTCGTTGGCGTGTGTGTCTGTCAGCACCACGAACCTCAAGGGGCTGGCGCCTGCGCCGGTCGGTGATGCGCCGACGGCAGTACCCGGCCAGAGGCCAGCATCGGCCGCGACCATGCCTGCCCCCAGACCGACCGCTGAGAGCCCCAGGAAGCCCCGCCTGCTCACACCGCGCTGTTCGCCGCTCGTCCCGACCGCTGGTTCCACCATCGCCACACTCCGCCTCGTCGCCGATCGCCTTCCTGCACCCAACCGACCAGGCCGCACGGGTGACCAGGCCCGGTGGACGCTTTGAGAGGGATCGCCACCCGTGGCCGTGCTTGCGCAAGGAACCGCCATGGGGTGCGGTGGATGTCGGGCGTGGCGCTTCCCGTCACTCGTCGCGGCAACGATCGCGATTCCTTGCACGCCGACCGCAGCGGGTTGACCCCCGACACAACGGACGTCACGGTCGGGCCATCCGGTTCCCCCGGTGTCTCGGCAGACGTACAGGAGTCAGATCGATGCGCATCCGATCCCGTTCCCTCTCGATGCTGGCCATCGCCGGTGTCACCGTGGCAGGACTGAGCGGCGGCCAAGCCAGCGCGGCACCCCCGCCGCCCGCTGAGCATGTGGTGCTGATCGCCCTCGACGGCTTCGACGCGGCGTACCTGGAGGACGCGCAGATGCCGAACCTGACTCATCTCGCCAAGCGCGGCAGCCTCACCACGTCGACGGGGGTCATGACCTCCATCACGAACCCGTCCTGGGCGTCCATCGCGACCGGTGCATGGCCTGCCAGTCACCTCAACACCGCTTACTGGTTCGATGCGGACACGGGCACCGCGCGCAGCCAGCAGCGCGACCTCGCAGTACCGACCATTGCTCAGGCGATCCGGGAACAGGGCGGCACGGTCATGTCTGCGCAATGGTTCATCCTCCAGAGCTATGGCGTCACGTACGGCGACCCGGATGGCCTCTACACCCAGCCCGGCGGCGCGTGCAGCGAGCGAACGGACGATGCGGTCGCCGTGCTGCGGGGCGAAGCGGTCGACAGTGGGGGGCAGATGACCAGAGCCCGCGGGATCCCCGACCTGATCGCGGTGTATTGCGACACCCTCGACGTGCTCGGTCACGCCGACGGCTCCGCTGCCGCCGGTCTGCCCGCAGCCCTCGCCGACGTCGACGAGCAGATCGGTCGACTCGCGCAAGCGGTGAAGGATGCCGGCATCTACGGGCGAACGGCCTTCGTGATCACCGGTGACCACGGAATGAGCACGTTCACGCAGGGGATGCAGCAGGAACTGCTCGCAGCGATATCGGCGCTCGGATACGACGTGGAGATGCTCGCTGCCGGGCGCTCACCTCAGCCGCAGACCGATGTCGTCGTCGTCGTGGGAGGGGTCGGATCGCTGCATCTGATCGGTGAGGCTGCTGCCGACCCCGTCGCCGCGAGCAGGATCGACCGCGCCGTGTCGGCGCTGCCCCACATCGCCGCTGTGTACGACAAGTCGGAGCAACGAGAACTGAAGATGTCGCCGAAATACGGCGAGCTGGTCATCGAGCCTGTCGAGGGATGGTCGCTGGGCGCCACTCCTGCCGATGCTTCCGGACTCCATGGGACGAGTCGCAACCTCGAGGTGCCGCTCGTGCTCGCCGGAGCCGGTGTGCGCCCGAACGGCGTGCCGGTCGACCCGCGGCACATCGACGTGGCACCGACCATCGCGGCGCTTCTCGGCTATGCGCCGCCCGCAGGTGCCGAGGGGCGTGTGCTCTCGGAGGCCATCCGCGCGCGGTAGAGGGTAGTCGCGGCCAGGCGTCCTCAGGCGGGCGGCTCGGGCTTGAGCACTCCGACGTCGTTGAGTCGGTCGAGCAGGCCGGCGCCGTCGGAGTCGGTCACCCAGGGCACCCCCGCCGCCGAGTGGTCGTCGACCACCGTGCGGCCGCCGGCGAGCACGGCCTCGGTGGGGGAGAGCCGCCGGATCGCGACCGCGGTCACCCGGTCCGGGTGCGCCGCGGCGAAGGCGGTGTAGATCGCGTCGTCGGCCTGACCGTCGTCGCCGATGAGGAGCCACTTGATGTGCGGGAACTCCCGCGCCAGGCGGTCGAGGTTCTGCTGCTTGTGCAGGCGGCCACTGCGGAACCAACGGTCATGCGTGGGGCCCCAGTCGGTGAGCAGCATCGCCCCCGGCGGAAAGACGTGGCGGCGGAGGAATCGCATGAGGGTGGGGGCGACGTTCCAGGCTCCGGTGGAGAGGTAGATCATGGGAGAGCCGGGGTTCTCGCGCATGATGCGCTCGAGCAGCACCGCCATGCCCGGGACGGGCTGGCGGGCGTGCTCGTCGAGCACGAACGAGTTCCACGCCGCCACGAAAGGGCGGGGGAGGGCGGTGACCATGACGGTGTCGTCGACGTCGGAGACGACGCCGAAGCGCACCTCGGGCGCGACGACGAACACGCGAGATTCGATGGGATCGCAGCCTTCGACGGACATCCTGATCGGCTGCCATCCCGCGGCGAGCGTGGCGGGCAGCGTCGCGTCGATGACACCCCCGCGATCGGCGACGACCTCGTGTTCCACACCGTCGATCTCCACCGTCACCTGGGCGAAGCCGACCGGCACGCTGGCGAAGCTGCGCCAGCCGCGCACACCGGCATACTCGCCGCGGGTGTCGGTGCGCACCGCCGGAACGATGAGCACCCGCCCGAGCACGCGCACCCAGTCAGGGCCGGCGTAGCCGGGGAAAGCCGCGACGGTGGCGCGGTTGCCCCGACGTCGCGCTCGGCGCTCGCGCCAGGAATGGAAGCTGTACTCCAGACGTGCGATCCAGAGCGTCTTCGGGCGTGGGGGTGCGGGGTCGGTGCCAGGCATCGTGTTGTTCAGTCTCGCATGCCCTCCTCGGCATGCGAAGCGTCCGTCGCTCCGTCGACGTGCAGATGGCGGCGCTCCCGACGCGCGATGATCCGCTTGGCGAGGTACGCCAGCACGAAGAAGGCGACGATGATGCCCACGAAGATGTACCCCGCGAAGTGCAGACGATCGGCGAGTTCGCGGTAGGTGCCCGCAGCCGCGGCGGCCACCCCCACGTACAGCACGGACCACAGGGTGCAGGCCGGCAGGGTCCACGCGATGAAGCGTCGGTAGGCGAAGCCGCTCATGCCGACGGTCAGCGGCACGAGCGAGTGCAGCACCGGCAGGAATCGCGACAGGAAGATCGCGGGTCCACCGCGTCGGCGCAGGTACAGTTCGGCTCGCTGCCAGTTGTGCTCCCCGAGCTTCGCACCCAAGCGAGAGAAGCGGATGCGCGGCCCCAGCACCCGTCCGAGCCAGAATCCGATGCTTTCGCCGGCCAGCGCGCCGAGGATCACCGTGATCACCAGCAGCACGCCCTCCACGGGCGACCCCACCGCGGTGCCCGCAACGATCACGACGGTGTCGCCGGGGACCACCAGACCCACCAGCACGCTCGTCTCGAGCAGGATCGCGACACCCGCCAGCACGGTACGCAGCACGGGGTCGACACTCTGAACCGCGTCAAGCAGCCAGGTGAGGATCTCGTTCACGTTCTGAGCCTAGAGCCGCCCCGCCACCCCTAGCCTGAGAAGATGCTCCCCGCCGTGGCCGCCCGCCCGCTGGCGTGGGTCGACCCCGCCGCGTTGTTCGCCGCCGGGCCGTCCCGGGCCGCGCATGCCTTCTGGCTGGACGCCGGCCCCGACGCGACCGAGGGGTGGAGCTGGCTGGGGGTGGGAGAACCGGAGACAGACCCGGCGGTCGTCGATGCCCTGGCGCTGGGCGCGCCCACTCCCGCAGCGTCTCCCGCCGGGGAGTGGGGGCCATTCCACGGCGGATGGGTCGGCTGGCTGGGCTACGACGGCGCCGCCGCAGGTGCGGGCGCACCCGCCGTGACCGACGCCACCGTGCCGGACCGCATGTGGCTGCGGGCGGGCCGATTCGTCGCCGTGGACCACTCCCGACGGCGCATGTGGGCCGTGGCCCCCGCATCGGACCTCGACGACTTCGCCCTGCAGGCGTCCGGCTGGGCGGCGGATGCCGAAGCGTCGGCGGCCCCCGCGCACGCCGTGGCATCCGCTGCGCCGCTGTCTGACGCCGCGCCCGCCACCGCGTCGGCGCGGGTGGACCCCGCTGCTTATGCCGACCTGATCGGCCGCTGCCGCGCTGCCATCCGCGCCGGCGATGCTTATCAGCTGTGCCTCACGACCCGATTCGACGTGCCGGCATCCACGCCCTTCGACCCCGTCGCGGTGCACCGCCGCCTGCGCTCGACCTCATCCGCGCACCACGGAGGTCTCATCCGCAGCGGGGACGTCGCGCTCGTCTCCGCGAGCCCCGAGCGCTTCCTCGAGGCGGCCGGCGGGGTCGTGCGCACGCGTCCGATCAAGGGCACGCGCCCGCGGGGGCGCAACGCCGCTGACGACGAGGCACGTGCCGCCGAACTGCGCGCGAGTGTGAAGGAGCGCGCCGAGAACGTGATGATCGTCGACCTGATGCGCAACGACCTGTCGCGGGTGTGCCTGCCGGCGACGGTCGCGGTCGACGGGCTGCTCGAGGTGGAGTCGTACCCCGCGGTGCACCAGCTGGTCAGCACCGTTGCGGGGCGCCTGCGGCCCGAGGCGACGGTCGGCGACCTGCTGGCCGCGGCCTTTCCCGCCGGCAGCATGACGGGGGCGCCGAAGCGGTCGGCCATGACGATCCTGCACGACCTGGAGGGCGGCCCGCGGGGGGTGTTCGCCGGATGCTTCGGCTGGGTGGGGGCCGACGGGGCGCTGGATCTGGCGATGGTGATCCGCTCGATCGTGCTTCATCCGGGCGGCGCGTACGTCGGCGCGGGCGGCGGCATCACCTGGGGGTCCGACGCCTCCGCCGAGGTGGCGGAAGTGGGGCTGAAGGCCCGCGCACCGCTGGCGGCGCTGGGCGCGACCCTGCCTCCAGGCTGGTCATAGCGCGTTCCGGTAATCTGGGTCGACGCGCACCGCGCCGACCCGACCCCCACGATTGGCTCTTTCCTCGTGTCTCAGACTCTTCCTCCCGACACCGCCGGCGACGCCGGCGCGTTCGACGTGCACGCGATCCAGGAGAAGTGGCAGCGCCGCTGGGAGCAGGACGACCCCTTCCGGGCCGGCGGCGACGACGACACGCGCCCCCGCAAGTACGTGCTGGCGATGTTCCCGTACCCGTCCGGCGACCTGCACATGGGGCACGCCGAGAACTACCTGTACTCCGACATCGTCGCCCGCTTCTGGCGCCACCGCGGCTACAACGTGCTCAACCCCATCGGGTGGGACTCGTTCGGCCTGCCCGCCGAGAACGCGGCCATCAAGCGCGGGGCGGACCCGCGGGCCTGGACCTACGCCAACATCGACCAGCAGAAGGCGAGCCTCAAGCAGTACGGCGTCTCCTTCGACTGGAGCCGGGTGCTGCACACGAGCGACCCGGAGTACTACCGCTGGAACCAATGGCTGTTCCAGCAGCTGTACGAACGGGGCCTGGCATACCGCAAGGAGAGTCCGGTCAACTGGTGCCCCGTCGACCAGACGGTGCTGGCCAACGAGCAGGTCGTCGACGGACACTGCGAGCGCTGCGGCGCCGAGGTGATCAAGAAGAAGCTGACCCAGTGGTACTTCCGCATCACCGACTACGCCGACCGGCTGCTGGATGACCTGAACCAGCTGGAGGGCTTCTGGCCCCACAAGGTGCTGCAGATGCAGCGCAACTGGATCGGACGCTCCATCGGCGCCGACATCGACTTCGAGATCGAGGGTCGCGCCGAGAAGGTCACCGTCTTCTCCACGCGCCCCGACACGCTGCACGGCGCGACGTTCTTCGTCGTGGCGCCTGACTCCGACCTGGCCGCGGAGCTGGCCGCCGGCGCCTCGGCCGAGGTGCGCATGCGCTTCCAGGACTACCTGGAGAAGGTGCAGAAGGCCACCGACATCGATCGGCAGGCCACCGACCGCCCCAAGACCGGTGTCTTCCTCGACCGCTACGCGATCAACCCGATCAACGGCGAGCGCCTGCCCATCTGGGCCGCGGACTACGTGCTGGCCGATTACGGCCACGGTGCGGTCATGGCCGTGCCCGCTCACGACCAGCGTGATCTGGACTTCGCCCGCGCGTTCGACCTGCCCGTGCGAGTGGTCGTCGACACCTCGGCCCCGGTCACCGGAGCCATCCCCGTCATCGAGCTGGACGACGAGGGGGTGCCGATCGATCCGGGCGCGGATGCCGACGAGACCGACCCGGTGAAGACCGGGGTCGCGCTCACCGGCGAAGGCCGCATGATCAACTCCGGACCGCTGGACGGCCTGAGCAAGCGCAACGCCATCGCCCGCGCGATCGACCTGCTGGAGGCCGCCGGCACCGGCCGTGCCGCGAAGACCTACCGCCTGCGCGACTGGCTGATCTCCCGTCAGCGGTTCTGGGGCACGCCGATCCCGATGATCCACACCGAGGACGGGCGCATCGTGCCCGTGCCCGACGAGCAGCTGCCGGTCGAACTCCCCTCGCGCGAGGGACTGGACCTCACGCCCAAGGGTTCGTCGCCCCTGGGTGCCGCGACCGACTGGGTCACCACTGTCGATCCCGAGACGGGTGAGCCCGCCCGCCGCGACCCCGACACGATGGACACCTTCGTCGACAGCTCGTGGTACTTCCTGCGGTTCCTCTCGCCGGGCGACACCACCCAGCCGTTCTCGCAGCGCGAGGCCGACCGCTGGGGTCCGGTGGACTTCTACATCGGCGGCGTCGAGCACGCCATCCTGCACCTGCTGTACGCGCGCTTCATCACCAAGGCGCTGTACGACATGGGGCACGTCGACTTCACCGAGCCGTTCTCCAGCCTGATCAACCAGGGCATGGTGATCCTCGACGGCGCCAAGATGTCCAAGAGCAAGGGCAACCTGGTGCTCTTCCAGGAGGAGCTCGACGCCCACGGCGCCGACGCCCTCCGCGTCGGCCTCGCGTTCGCGGGGCCGGTCGAGGACGACAAGGACTGGGCCGACGTCTCGACCGTCGGCGCCGCCAAGTTCCTGGCCCGCGCGCTGCGCGTGGCTCGGGATGTCACCAGCAGCCCCGACGTGAAGTGGGCCGACGGCGACGTCGCGCTGCGCCGCATCACCCACCGCCTGCTCGCCGATGCGCCCGGGCTGCTCGAGCAGACGAAGTTCAACGTCGTGGTGGCACGCCTCATGGAGCTGGTCAACGCGACCCGCAAGGCGATCGACGCCGGGGCCGGCGCGGCCGACCCCGCCGTGCGCGAAGCCGCCGAGGTGACCGCGCTGATCCTGGACCTCTTCGCCCCGCACACCGCGGAGGAGATGTGGGAGATCCTCGGCTACGCGCCGTCGGTCGGCCTCGTTCCCTGGCGCCAGGCCGACCCGACTCTGCTGGTCGAGGACACCGTCAAGGTCGCCGTGCAGATCGACGGCAAGGTGCGGGCGACGCTCGAGGTCTCCGCCCGCATCGACGCCGCCGAACTCGAGGCGCTCGCCCGGGCCGACGACCGTGTGGTCCGCTCGCTCGACGGGCGGGAGATCACCCGCGCCATCGTGCGGGCACCGAAGGTCGTCAGCTTCAGCACCCGCTGAGCGGATCGCCCCTCACCTCGCCGCGGAGCCCCGGCTCATCACATCGCGAAGGAGCATCCCGACCTGCGTCAGCGCGGTGTCGGGGTGCTCCGGATGCCACTGCACGCCCAGCATCGGGGCGGTGTCGTGGGCGACCGCCTCCACGACGCCGTCGACGGCGCGCACCAGCACCGACAGGCCGGGAGCCACCTGGTCGATCGCCTGGTGATGCGTGCACAGCACCGGTCCCGCCCCGGCGACCGATCCCGCGGCGCCCTCGCGCTCGACCGTCACCCGCGTCTGCACGAACGGGTCGCCGTCGAGGGAGCGGTGGCCGTGCATATCGGGAACGAGGGTGCCGCCCAGCGCGACGTTCATGAGCTGCAGCCCGCGGCAGATGCCGAGAAGCGGGATGCCGTGCTGGACGGCATCCCGGATCACGGCGATGCTGACGCGGTCGGCGACCGGCTCGTGGAAGCCCGACCCGGGGTAGTCGCGCGGGCCGTCGTAGAACGCCGGATCCACGTCCTCGCCGCCGAGCACGACCACGGCGTCGGCGCGCCGCGCGCGCTCTCGCACCGTCGACTCCGCGACATCGGCGGCGGCGACGAGCTCGGCCGTCCCACCGAGCGCCTCGACGGCGGCGACGGTGGCGTCGTTGAGCGTCGTCAGCTGCTGCTGGAACTGCGGGGCGTGCGGTCGCGCGTCGCGGACGTGCAGCAGCAGGACGGTGGGGCGGTGGTGCATCGGGGGCCTTCCGGGTCTGGTTGCTGACAGGATCGCAGAGGGCGGCGACGTCGGGGTCACGGCGAGGTTTCGCGCGTATGTCGTGGCCACGGGGTCGGGTGCGTGCTCGTTCAGTCACGGTACGGGGAGCTGTGCGGCGGCAGCCGCCGACGACGGGGCATCCGTGCGGCGGCATCCATCACCTCGTCTTCTGCACCGGCGCGCGGCCGAGCGGGATCTCCACGACTCGCCGGACGGGCGGATCGCCGCCATCCGGTGGTCCCTAGCGTGGCGGGGTGATCGGCGACAGCTCCCCACCGTCCGCCCGTCGACGTCTCGGCGTCGGCGCGGTGACCGTCGTCGTGATCCTCGCGCTGGCGGTCACGGTGGCCATCGGCATCCTGCGCACGTCGACCGCCCCGGTCGAGACGGTGACGATCGCGCAGACGCCGGCGGGCGCCGACGCCGGGCCGTCGGTGCTCGGGGACGCGTCGGCCGTGTACGTCCATGTGTCGGGAGCGGTCGCCGCGCCGGGGCTCTACGTGCTGGAGTCCGGCGCCCGCGTCGTCGACGCGGTGGCTGCGGCCGGCGGGTTCGGTGCGGACGCCGACCGGGCCGCGGTGAACCTCGCGCGGCCGGTCGGTGACGGCGAGCAGCTGCACGTGCCTGTCGTCGGCGAGGCGCCAGCCGCCGGCGCTGCGGGACCGGCCGGGCCGGCGGGTGGCGGCGACGGCCGGGTCAACCTCAACACCGCCGACCTGACGGCGCTGGACACCCTGCCGAGGATCGGCCCGGCGCTGGCGCAGCGCATCCTCGACTGGCGTGAGCAGAACGGTCGGTTCACGAGCATCGAGGACCTGCTGGCCGTTCCGGGGATCGGCGAGAAGATGCTCGCCGCGCTGCGCGACCTGGTGACGCTGTGAACCTGCGGCGGGCGCGGCGCCGCGATCTTCGCCTCGTGCCCGCTGCCGTCGGTGCGTGGGTGGCCGCGCTCGGCGGCGCCTCCGCGGCATCCGCTGCGGGAGTGTCGGCGCTCATCGTGTGGGCGCTGTGCCTGGCGGCGCTCGTGACGGCGGCGCGGTCACCTCGATCCGGCATCCGTGCCACGGCCGGTGTCGCGGCTCTCAGCTGCGCGGCGGCCGCTGCCGTGCTCTCGCACCTGGCGCTGGCGCAACCGGGGCGCGGTGTGGCGCACCTCGAGGTCGACGGTGGCCGGGCGCTGCGCGTCGTGGCCATCGTGACGGGCAAAGTGGAGCCTTCCGGTGCGGGCCTCGGGTTCGACGCCATCGCCGAGCGGATCATGATCGGGCGGGACACGCACATCGTGTCGCTGCCGGTCACGGTGCGCAGCACCGGCGCGGCGGTGGAGGGTCGGGATGCGCTCGCTCCCGGCGCGCGCGTGGAGATCACGGGGACCGCCTTCCGCGCCGACGCGGGGGAGCGTGCCGTGCTGGTGGTGCGCGCGGCGGACGGGATGCGGGTGATCGATCCGCCGCGCGGGGGACTGCAGACCGCCGCCGATCTCCGGCGAAGTCTCGTGGGCGTGGCATCCGGGCTGCCCCCGCCTGGCGGCGGCCTCGTACCTGGGCTGGCCGTGGGAGACACGGCAGCGGTCGGCGAGCAGTTGGATGCCGCGATGAAGGCGTCGTCCCTCTCGCACCTCACCGCTGTCTCCGGGGCGAACTGCGCGCTCGTGGTCGGGATCGCCTTCGCGGCGGCCGCGGCGTGCGGCGTGCGCCGCGGCGTGCGGGTGGGGTGCGGACTGGGCGCCCTGGCGGGCTTCGTCGTGCTCGTGACACCCGAACCCAGTGTCGTGCGCGCGGCGGTCATGGCGGCCATCGCGATGCTCGGCGTGCTGCTCGGACGTGTCGGGGCGGGCATGTCGGTGCTGTCGCTCGCGGTGATCGTGCTGCTCGTGGCCGACCCGTGGCTGGCGGGCGAGATCGGGTTCGCGCTGTCGGCGGCCGCGACGGGTTCCTTGCTGCTGCTGTCGGGGCCGCTGGCCGACGGAATCGCACGATGGATGCCGCGCCCGCTCGCCCTGGCGCTGGCGGTGCCGTTGGCGGCGCAGCTGGCCTGCGGACCGCTGCTGATCCTCGTGGAGCCGACCGTGCCGCTCTACGGCGTCGTCGCCAATCTGCTCGCGGCACCGGCGGCGCCCGTGGCCACGGTGGTGGGGCTCGCCGCGTGTCTGGCCGCGCCGCTGCCCGTGCTGCAGGCCGGACTCGCGGCGATCGCGTGGGTGCCGGCCTCGTGGATCGCGGGGACCGCGTCGACGTTCTCGGGTCTGCCCGGTGCCGCCGTGCCGTGGATCGAGGGCGGTGCGGGGGTGGGCGCGCTGGCGCTCGTGGGTGCTGCGGTGGTGGCCGTATGCCTCGTGCCGGGGACGACCGCGCGGGCCCGGGTGGGGCGACGCGTGGCGGCCGTCGGGCTGGCCGGGCTCACGGGCGTCGGCATCGGTTCGGCCCTGCTCGCGGGGGTCGCGGCCCCCGCGACCACGCCGGGCGGGTGGACCATCGCCGCGTGCGACGTCGGACAGGGGGACGCGGTGCTCGTGAGATCCGGTGGCGCGGTGGCGCTCATCGACGCCGGACCCGATCCGCAGCCGCTGACGGCGTGTCTGCGCCGCCTCGGCGTCGACCGGGTCGACCTGCTCGTGCTCACCCACTTCGACGCAGATCACGTCGCGGGCGTGTCGGCGGTGACGGGCCGCGTCGACACCGTCGTGCACGGGCCGGTGCCGGATGCCGCGGCCTCGCAGGTGCTGCAGGTGCTCGCCGCTGGGGGCGCCCAGGTGGCCGTCGGTTCCGTCGGTGTCGGCGGCGAGCTGGGCGACGCGTCGTGGCGCGTGCTGTGGCCGCCCGCGCGTTCCGTCGCCTTCCCCTCCGGCAACGACGCCTCGGTGGTGATAGAGGTGACGGTGCCCCAGACGGCATCCGCGCTGTTCCTCGGCGATCTGTCGGAGCAGCCGCAGCACGCCCTCGCCGCCTCCGGTGTCCTGCTGCCGCGGTACGACGTCGTCAAGGTCGCCCACCACGGCAGCGCCGACCAGGCCGAGCGGCTGTACCGACAGCTGCGGCCGGCGCTGGCGCTGGTCACCGTCGGGGACAACGACTACGGGCACCCTCGGGCCGAGATCCTGGATCTCCTCGAGCACGGGGGAGCGGTCATCGCGCGCACCGACCGCGATGGCATCGTCACCGTGACGGTGAGGGACGGCGAGCTCGCGGTCTGGCGGGAACACGCCTCCGACGGTGTCGACGCCCCGGGATAGGCTGGAGCCATGGCATCCCCCGCGCGCAGACCCACCGCGCGCAAGCCCGCAGGCAAGGCCGCGGCGAGCAAGATCCGGCAGCTGTCGTGGCGCAACCCCGAACCGGCGCCCATCGTCCTCGTCTCCGGTCCCGAGGAGGTCTGCGCGGAGCGCGCGATCGCCGGCGTGCGGGACTACCTGCGCGCCGAGGATCCGAGCCTCGAAGTCACCGACATCCGCGCCGACGACTACGCCGCCGGCACCCTGCTCGGGGTGACGTCGCCGTCGCTGTTCGGCGAGCCCCGGCTCGTGCGCGTCTCGGGCGTGGAGAAGTGCTCCGACACGTTCCTCACCGAGGCGATCGCCTACCTCGACCACCCGCAGGACGGTGCGACCGTGGTGCTGCGGCACACGTCCTCAAGCGTGCGGGGCAAGAAGCTGCTCGACGCGATCCGTGCGGGCACGGGTGGCGGCGTCGAGATCGCGTGCCCCGCCGTCAAACGTGACAGCGACCGGTACGACTTCGCGGCGGGGGAGTTCTCCGCCGCGCGCAAGCGCATCGCGCCGGCTGCGCTGCGCGCTCTCGTCTCCGCCTTCGCCGACGATCTCACGGAGCTCGCCGCCGCCTGTCAGCAGCTCATCGTCGACGTTCCCGACGACATCACCGAGGCGATCGTGACCCGCTACTACGGCGGACGCGTGGAGACCTCGGCGTTCACCGTGGCCGACACGGCCATCGCCGGGCGCTACGGCGAAGCGCTGCTGGCGCTGCGGCAGGCACTGGCATCCGGTTCAGACCCGGTGCCCATGGTCGCGGCGATCGCGATGAAGCTGCGCACGATGGCCAAGGTCGCTGGGCACCGCGAGCCGTCCGCGGCTCTGGCGGGGCGGCTCGGCCTGAAGGACTGGCAGGTCGACCGGGCTCGACGCGACCTGATGGGCTGGAACGAGTCGTCGCTGGGCATGGCGATCCAGGCCGCGGCACGCGCCGACGCCGAGGTCAAGGGCGGTTCGCGCGACCCCGTGTTCGCGCTGGAGCGTCTCGTGACCGTGATCGCGACGCGGCAGCCCTTCGGTTCCTGACCCGCCGGTCGCACCGCCCGGTCGCGCTCGCGCCGCTCAGGCCCCGTGTTCGCGCCGCGGTGCGTCGCCGACGGGCACGCGTGCCCCGCAGGCGCGGTGAGCGGCTCCGGTGTCGCGAATGGCGCTTTTGCGACGCGGTCACCCGCCATTCGCGACACTCGAGCAGCCCGGGCCTGGCGACACGCGGCACCGCAGCCATACGCCGGCGCAGCCCGGCGCGGCACCGCGGCGGCGTCACCCCGGAAACGAAAACGGCCCGCCCCACGAGGGGACGGGCCGTGACGTTCGGCTGCGCGTCAGAGCGAAGCGACCTTCTTGGCGATGGCCGACTTGCGGTTCGCTGCCTGGTTCGCGTGGATGACACCCTTGCTGACGGCCTTGTCGAGCTTCTTGGCCGCCTTCACGAGAGCCTTCTCAGCGGCGGCCTTGTCGCCGGCTGCGATGGCCTCGCGGGTGCGACGCACCTCGGTGCGGAGCTCGCTCTTGACGGCCTTGTTGCGCTCGCGCGCCTTCTCGTTGGTCTTGTTGCGCTTGATCTGCGACTTGATGTTCGCCACGTCGACGTATCTTTCGTTCGGAGTGATAGGAAGTGCCGAGCGGCAGTAGAGGGGTGCCCCCGGCGGTCGTGTGAGGAGGAAACCCACACGCAAGCCGACTACAGAGTCTAGCAGGTTCAGCCCATTGGCCCCGACGCGGCGGCATCCCGCTCGAGTGTCGCCACAGCGAGCTGCAGCACCGCGTCGAACACAGCAGGCCGCATCGCCGTGACCAGATGCGTGGTGCGCGGCACGACGATGAGCTCGGCGTCCGGCACGAGCTGCGTGAAGAGGCGCTCGTTCACGCGCAGCTGGTCGTACTGCCCGTTGACGAACCAGGTCGGCACGTCGATCCGGCGCAGCGATGCCAGCAGGTCGAGCACCGACAGGCTCCGCAGGGCCACGTCCTGGGCGCTGAAGGCGTAACCGCCGGCACCGAAATCCGCGCGCGTCTCCGGCGGGAGCGTGCGCGCGAGCATCTGCTGGGTGAACCACAGCCCGTGCCCGGGGAGCGCGTCGAACCCGCGCGCGATGAGGCGGTACGCGGCCAGGCCGACACCGCGGGGGATCGACGTGCACGACGCCCCGATGAAGCCCGCCACCGGCGGGCGCCGCTCACCACCGACGTATTCGGTGCACAGCAGCCCGCCCATGGAGTGGCCCACCAGCAGCACCGGCCCGCGTGTGGCGGCATCGCGCACCGCGCGGTCGATCGTGGCGAACGCACCCTCGAGGGTGAACGTCTCCGCCATGCGCGTGCCATGGCCCGGCAGATCCAGGGCGAGTGCCGGAATGCCGTGCTCCGCGAGGAACGCCACCTGCGCGCGCCACATGGTCGCGGACGTGCGGATGCCGTGCACGAGCACCACCTGCACCGTCATCGTCCCACCCTAGAAGAGCAGTCGGCCGGTGGGGCGCGAACGCCTCCCACCGGCCGACCTCACGGCTTCTCAGCAGATCAGCCGATCACCCGCACCTTGACCGGAGCGCTGGCAGAGCCGGCGACCGTTGCGGCGTCGGAGGGGACGAACACCGCCGTATAGGTGTGGATGCCGCGGCTGAGGTTCCCCAGACGCAGGCTCGCCAGCCCGCTGCGCACCGTGGCTGTGCCCACGAGCGCGCCGTCTGCGCCGCCCTCGCGGAACTCGACGACGCCGTTCGCGCGCGCGCCGTCCTGCTGCACGTACGCCAGCAGCGTCGTGGGCAGGAACCGGTTGATGTGCACCGGCAGCAGCGGGATGAGCTGCGTCGACGTCTTCGCCTGGACGACGGCGGGTGCCACGTCCAGCGGGACGCTCACGACGGTGCCGGAGGGCTGCGCGGTGAGGGTCAGCGTCGCCGCGCCTGCGGGAAGGCCCGCGGGCAGGGTGACGGCGACCGTCGCGGCTCCCGCGGTGACCGGCACCTCGCCCAGCACCGTGTCGCCGAGCGCGACCGTCAGCGTGGTGTTCTCGGGGGCGCCGCGGCTGGTGAGGTTGAGCCCCGCGACGGCGAACTGCACCTGAGCACCGGGCTCGACCGTCTCGGGCACCCCGCTGACCTGCACTGCCTGCTTGGCGTACGAGGGCGCGAGCGGCGAGTTGTCGGCGATGTAGTCGACCCACGCCTCGTAGTCGAGCAGGCCGGTGTCGACGTAGCCGGTGCCCTCTGTGAAGGCCCGGAAGTTGTCACCGCCGCTGGCCAGGAACGAGAACGTGCCGATGCGGTACTCGGCCGCAGGATCGATGGGCTGACCGTCGACCGTCACCGAGGTGATGCGCTCTCCTTCGGGAAGGGCGGGGTCGAAGGTGTACGACACGTTGTCCGAGAGACCCAGCTGCAGGTACGGGCGCGAAGGGATCTCGTTGTCGGCGTCGCGCTGCCACTGCTGCTCGAGCATCGTGATGAACTGCTCGCCCGTCAGTGTCACCAGACCCAGCGTGTTGTTGAACGGCAGCACCGCGTTGGCCTGCGAGAACGACACCGTGCCGTCGGGCAGTCCCGGAACCGCGGCGGCACCGAACTCCGCCTGCGTGTCCCAGAGGTCCGCCCGCAGCCCGCCCGGGTTGGTGACGCCGATGACGGCGCCGTTCGGCAGGTCGGCGAGCGAGTCGCGCAGCATGTTCGCGACGGTGTTGCCGAGCGTCGATTCCGATGCCCGGTCATCGCGGGTGCCGCCGGTCCACACGCCGTCGACGAACGATCCGCCGGAGAACGCGGTGGTGATGTCGGCTGCGACCTCGCCGACGCCCGTGTTGCCGATCTCGGCGGCGGCCGCCAGGGCCGCGCGGGTGATCTCGGCGACCTCCGCCACACGCGGGTACTGCGCGATCAGGGTGGCGTCGTCGGTGGTGGTCCGCTCGACGTTGCGCTCGGTGTGCGCAGCGACCTCGCCGGTCTCGGCGTCGACCGTGAGGGTGATCGCGCCGATGCGTGCACCGTACGAACCTGTCTGCACGATGGGGCGCGTGCGATCGGTGCCGGGGATGGCGGCCGACCACGCGTACTCCTTGTGCGTGTGACCGGTGAAGATCGCGTCGACCTCAGCGGCGGTGTCGTTCACGATCGAGGCGAAGGCGCCGCCGCCGGCGAGTTCCTCTTCGAGGGTCGCGCCCTCGGGAGTGCCCGCGCCGGCACCCTCGTGGTACAGCGCCACGAGTACGTCGGCCTCGCCGTTGGCGGGGTCGCCGTCGCTCAGCTCGGCGGCGACGCGGTTGACCGCCTCGACGGGGTCACCGAATTCGAGGTCGGCGATGCCGGCGGGGGAGACCAGCGCCGCGGTCTCCTCGGTCACGGTGCCGATGACGCCGACCGTGAGCCCGTCGAGCTCGTGCAGCGAGTACTCCGGCAGGGCCGGGGTGTCGGTGCCCACCAGGTAGACGTTCGCGCCCAGCTGCGGCGCGTCGAAGGCGTCGCTGACGCGACCGGCGAGGTCGTCGTAACCGCGGTCGAACTCGTGGTTGCCGACGGCGCTGGATGCCAGGTCGAGCGCGTTCAGCACGTCGATGGTCGGCTGATCGCGGGCCACAGAGGAGGCGAACAGCGATGCGCCGATGTTGTCGCCCGCCGAGAGGAACAGCACGTCACCGGCCGCGCCCTCGCGCAGCTGCTCGACGGTGCCGGCGAACTTCACCGTGTTGGCGTCGATGCGGCCGTGGAAGTCGTTGATCCCGAGCAGCGTCAGCACCGTCGGGGCCGCCTCGGCGCTCAGACCCACCTTGATCGGGTCGTGGTCGCTGGAGCGGTAGACGTCGGGCGCGTAGAACTCGGTGCCGTGGGAGCGGAACCGGCTGTACTCCAGGGCGAGGGCTTCGCCGGAGTTGATGTTCCAGATGTCCGCGCCGGTGGCGCGGCCGAGAGCGGCGTCGTTGAGCAGCACATGATCGAGCGAGCCGGACAGACCGGAGAAGCTGTAGGACTGCGTGGCCACGTCGAACGCGGCCTCTGCGCCGGCGAAACCGGCCTCGTACAGCACCTGCAGCGGGTCCTCCGCGCCGTAGGAGTTGAAATCGCCCACGAGCGCGACGGCATCCACGTCGCCCTGCACGTCGGCGACCCAGTCGCGCAGCGCGGTCGCCTGGCGCACGCGGGATTCGTTCGATGCGCCCTGTCCGTCGCCGGTGTCGGCGTCGCCCGGCCACGGACCGGGGGAGCCCTTGGACTTGAAGTGGTTCACGACGAACAGGAACGGCTCGCCGCCGTCGGAGGGCTCGAACACCTGCGCGATGGGCTCACGGGCGTTGCCGAACGCCTGGTCCGCGCCGCTCTGGTCGCCCAGCGCCATCGCAGCGCCCACGGGTGAGACGGCCGCGGGCTGGTAGATGATCGCGTTGGTGATGACATCCTGCTGCGACAGGTCGGGCAGGTCCTCGGAGGACGCGATGTACGCCCACTTCTCCTGCTCCGACGCGGCGTTGAGCGCGTCCACGAGGGTCGCAGTGGCTTCGTCGGCCTCTTCGCCGAGGGCGGCGGAGTTCTCGATCTCCATGAGGCCCACGACGTCGGCATCGAGCTGCTCGATCGCCGCGACGATCTTGTCCTGCTGGCGCTGCAGGTCCTGTGCGTCCCACGCGCCGCGCTGATCGCAGCCCTGGCGCACCGTCACGCCGTCGCCGAAGCGGTCGGTGTAGGCGACGCACGAGGGGGTGTCGGTGCCGAGGGTGGTGAAGTAGTTGAGCACGTTGAACGACGCGATCGACAGGTCGCCCCCCACGTCTTCCGGCGCCGCGGTGCGAGGGCTGGTGAAGAGGATCCCGTCGGCCCCGGAGCCGTCGGCCGTCAGCGGCACGATGGGGTTGAGCTTCCAGGAGCCGTTGCGGAAGTCGACGATGACCGGCTCGCTGAACTCCACGCCTCCGCCCACGACGATCGGCTCGCCGAGCGAGACGTAGGCGGGGGTCAGTGCGCTGTTGGCGGCGCTCAGGAAGTTGATGCTCGTGCCGTCGTCGAGTGTGACGGCGCGCGCGGCGTTGTCGGCGGCGATGGCGGCGGCCTCGGGGCTGCCGGGGCGGGCGACGTCGGTCGGCTGGCGCAGCGGGGCGTCGCCGGCGGCGAGCCCCACCTCTCCGTACTGGTTGGTCGAGTACGTGTTGGTGACCGTGAACGGTCCCTGCGGGGCGACCAGCATCGACTCGAGCGCCTCGCGCTGGGCGGGGTCGGCGGGCCAGCCGACGGTGGCGGGCACGGGCGGGGCGGCAGGAGCCACCACGGCCGCGTCACCGGGGGAGACGCTCAGCTGGGTGAGGCCCTGGTACTCGCCGACGACGCCGGTGACGTCGACGGTGTCGCCGAGGGCGACCTCCGACACGGCCTCGGGTGCGCGGACGAAGACGGCGTCGGATGCCCTGTGGGAGGCGAGGTCGAGGGCACCGCCGGTTCCCGGGGTCTGGATGACGTAGCCGCCGAAACCGCCGGTCGGGTAGTGCGCGGTGACCACGCCCGTCGTCGTGACGGTGCGGCCGACGAGCGGGGACTCCGCCTGCGCTCCCTGGATGTCTGCGATCGCGACGACGGTGGGCTCCGGCTCCGGCTCCGGCTCGGGCTCCGGGTCGCCGCCGCCGGTGCCGAGTCCCTGCGGGGTCGGCGCACCTGCGGCGAAGTCCGCGGCGTTGTCCGCGGTGTGGGTGGCCGCTTCGTCGCGGCTCACGCTCTGCGCGTTCGTGGTTCCCGGTGCGGCTGCGCTGCCGGCGAAGTGCGTGGCGCCGCCCCAGCCGACGAAGTCGACGACCTGGGGGAGATCGACCAGGCTGTTCGCGCCGGAGAGCGGGGTGAGGGAGGACACCAGGGCGACCTTGCCCTGGCTGCCGCTGAGGGGGATGGATCCGTTGACGTCGGCTTCGAACGCCGGCTGGGTCGTGTCGGTTCCGGTGGCCTGGCCGATCAGCAGCCGGCCGCCGGCGGGAAGCACCTGTCCGGTGAGGGCCGTGACCTGCCAGGTGCCGCCGGTGGCCGAGGCGTACTGCACGCTGTAGCCGGAGAGGTCCACCGCCGCACCGGAACGGTTGGCGAGCTCGATGAAGTCCCGCTGGTACGCGCCACCGGAGTTGCCGCCGCCGCCGTACACCTCCGCGATGACGACGGGGGCGTCGACGCTCACGGCAGCGTGCGCGGCAGGCGCGAAGGCGATGCCTGCGGCGACGGTCGCGGCCACGGTGAGGGCGGCCAGCGGCCGCCGCAGCGCCCGGCGCGCGGAATCGGGAAGAGGGCGTTGCGTCACGATCGATCTCCTGTGATGGGTCGGGCGCGTGGGGGAATCGCGCAGACCTGGGCCACGCTACTGAGCGAAGGGCTCATTCCCGGTGTCAGATCGGCGACATCCGGGTTAACTTGTTCTCATCTGACGGCGCCTGGCGTGTCGCCACCGCGAGCCCCTACCATCGCGCGCCCAGGCGACGTGAGCCCGCGCCCGCGCCTCTGCTCGCGGCGCGCCCGCGAGTCACCACCCACCCCGGTAGACTCGACGCGACATGTCACCCCGTGCCCTCACGCCGCTCGCGCCCGCTGCCACGCCGCCCGCGCAGATCCGCAACTTCTGCATCATCGCCCACATCGACCACGGCAAGTCCACGCTGGCCGACCGCATGCTGCAGATCACCGGCGTGGTGTCGGACCGCGACATGCGCGCCCAGTACCTCGACCGCATGGACATCGAGCGCGAGCGCGGCATCACGATCAAGTCGCAGGCCGTGCGCATGCCCTGGGCTGCGGGCGGCGACACGTTCGCGCTGAACATGATCGACACCCCGGGGCACGTCGACTTCACCTACGAGGTCAGCCGGTCCCTCGCCGCCTGCGAGGGGGCGATCCTGCTCGTGGATGCCGCACAGGGCATCGAGGCGCAGACCCTGGCGAACCTGTACCTGGCCCTCGAGAACGATCTGCACATCATCCCGGTGCTGAACAAGATCGACCTGCCTGCCGCCGACCCCGACAAGTTCGCGGCCGAGCTCGCAGGCCTCATCGGCGGCAACCCCGAAGACGTGCTGCGCGTCAGCGGCAAGACCGGTGTGGGCGTCGAGGAGCTTCTCGACCGCATCGTCCGCGACATCCCCGCGCCCGTCGGCGACCCCGACGCGCCGGCCCGGGCGATGATCTTCGACTCGGTCTACGACTCCTACCGCGGCGTCGTGACGTACGTGCGCATGATCGACGGCAAGCTGGAGCCGCGTGAGCGCATCCAGATGATGTCGACGAGGGCGACGCACGAGCTGCTCGAGATCGGCGTCTCCAACCCCGAGCCGGTGCCGACCAAGGGCCTGGGTGTGGGCGAGGTGGGCTACCTGATCACGGGTGTGAAGGACGTGCGCCAGTCGAAGGTCGGCGACACGATCACCACCCACCGCAAGCCCGCCACCGAGGCGCTGCCGGGCTACACCGATCCGAAGCCGATGGTGTTCTCCGGCATCTACCCGATCGACGGCAGCGACTACGCCGAGCTGCGGGAAGCACTGGACAAGCTGAAGCTGTCCGACGCCTCCCTGCAGTACGAGCCCGAGACGTCGGTCGCCCTGGGCTTCGGCTTCCGCTGCGGGTTCCTCGGGCTGCTGCACCTCGAGATCATCACCGAGCGCCTCTCGCGCGAGTTCGGGCTCGACCTCATCACCACCGCCCCGTCGGTGACCTACGAGGTGCTGACCGACACCGGTGAGACCATCACGGTCACCAACCCCAGCGAGTACCCCGACGGGCGGGTCGCCGAAGTGTCCGAGCCCGTCGTCAAGGTCGGCATCCTGCTGCCCAAGGATTACGTCGGAACGGTCATGGAGCTCTGCCAGGGGCGCCGCGGCACGCTGCTGGGCATGGACTACCTCAGCGAGGACCGTGTCGAGCTGCGGTACAACATGCCGCTCGGCGAGATCGTGTTCGACTTCTTCGACCATCTGAAGAGCCGCACGCAGGGCTATGCCAGCCTGGACTACGAGCCGGCAGGGTCGCAGACCGCCGATCTCGTCAAGGTCGACATTCTGCTGCAGGGCGAGAAGGTGGATGCCTTCAGCTCGATCGTTCACCGTGAGAAGGCCTACGCCTACGGCACACTGATGACCGAGCGGCTGCGCAAGCTGATCCCGCGTCAGCAGTTCGAGGTGCCCATCCAGGCGGCCATCGGCGCGCGCATCATCGCACGAGAGAACATCCGCGCCATCCGCAAGGACGTGCTCGCCAAGTGCTACGGCGGCGACATCACCCGAAAGCGCAAGCTGCTCGAGAAGCAGAAGGAGGGCAAGAAGCGCATGAAGATGGTCGGACGCGTCGAGGTGCCCCAGGAGGCGTTCATCGCCGCGCTGTCGGGCGACGTCGACGGCAAGAAGTAGCCTGGCCGCCGTCGGGCACACACGCACGAAGTAGGCTGGAGACATGCGCCGCGGGACCTTCAGGGATGAGACGGTCGACTACGCCGCCGTCGGGGCGACGCAGGCGTCCGACCTGTTGCAGTACCCGCCGGAGCGCAGCATCCCCGCCCATGAGTCGTGGCGCATCGGCAGCGGCGAAGCGCGATTCCGCTCCGCCGGCGACGCGCTGCTGTCGTGGGGCGCGCAGCGTGGCGCCGGCCTGCAGCTGACCGATGTGCGGCCCGCGTCCGGGCCGGGCTACGCGGGTGTCGCGTTCGACGCCGAGGGAACCCCTGTCGCGCCGAGCCGGCGTGAGGCCGAGCAGCGCTACGACGCCGACGGCACCCCCTACGTGGGCGCGGGGACGACGGTGCGCGTGCACGGCCGCATCCGCGGGCATCGGGCCGACGCCGAGCTGCGCGTGATCTTCTGCGTCGAGGAGGCCCGCCGCGTCGGGTTCGCCCTGGGCACCGTCGGAGGCTCCGTCGTCAGCGGCGAGGAATCGTTCATGGTCGAGTGGCGCGAGAACGACGAGGTCTGGTTCACCGTGCGCGCCTTCGATGCCCCGACCGCCGCGCTGTACCGTCTGATGCCGCCGCTCGTGCGCCGCCGCCGCCGCGAGCTGTTCCTCGGCTACCTGCGCGCGATCTCGCCGTTGTACACCACCGGATCCTGATGCCCTCC
The DNA here is from genome assembly GCF_030246945.1 of Microbacterium sp. zg-Y1090. Lineage (NCBI taxonomy): Bacteria > Bacillati > Actinomycetota > Actinomycetes > Micrococcales > Microbacteriaceae > Microbacterium > Microbacterium wangruii. Next base: position 1,672,115 of record NZ_CP126742.1, on the reverse strand, counting down.
GTTCTGCCCGTGGGTGAGCCCGCGCCGGCCGACGGCGCTCTGCCCGCCGACCTCCAGACGGATGCCGGGACCGACTTCGGCGTCTACCTGCACGTCCCGTTCTGTCGTGTGCGCTGCGGCTACTGCGACTTCAACACCTACACAGCGGGTGAGCTGCGCGGGGCGAGACAGGATCAGTACGCCGACACGCTGCTGCACGAGATCTCCCTGTCGCGCGGTGTGCTCGCGGCCGCGGGTCCGCTGCGCCCCGCGCAGACGGTGTTCTTCGGCGGTGGGACGCCCACGCTGCTGCCGTCGGGCGACCTGGCGCGCATGCTCGACGGCGTGCGCGACACGTTCGGCATCGCCGACGGGGCAGAGGTCACCGTCGAGGCGAATCCCGACACCGTGACCCCCGCCGGTGTGGCAGAGCTCGCGCGGGCGGGCGTCACCCGGCTGTCCATCGGCATGCAGTCGGCCGTCGCGCACGTGCTGGCGGCGCTGGACCGCACGCACGACCCCGACAACGTGGCCACCGCCGTCGCCGCAGCGCGCGAGGCGGGACTCGATGTCAGCGTCGACCTCATCTACGGCGCGCCGGGGGAGACCCTCGCCGATTGGGAGCGATCGCTGGAGACCGCGGTCGGCCTCGCTCCCGACCACATCTCGGCCTACGCCCTCATCGTCGAGGAGGGGACGAAGCTGCATCGTCAGATCCGTCGCGGCGAGGTGCCCGCGCCCGACGACGACCTGCAGGCCGACATGTACGAGCTCGCCGACGAGACGCTCGCCGCTGCCGGCTTCGAGTGGTACGAGGTGTCCAACTGGGCGCGGGACGAGTCCCACCGCTCGCGGCACAACCTCGCCTACTGGCGCGGCACCGACTGGTGGGGCTACGGTCCGGGCGCGCACAGTCATGTCGCCGGTCTGCGCTGGTGGAACGTGAAGCACCCCGCCGCCTACGCGCAGCGCCTCGCCGCCGGAGAGTCGCCCGCCGCCGGGCGGGAACGCCCCGACGCGGCATCCCGCCGGCTGGAGGACGTGCTGCTGCGCTCGCGCATCCGTGAGGGCCTCGCGCTGGCCGAGGTCACCCCCGCCGGCCGCGGCGCGGTCGCCGGGCTCATCGCGGACGGCCTCGTCGACGGGGCCGCGGCCGTGCACGGAACCCTCGTGCTCACCCGCCGCGGTCGGCTGCTGGCCGACGCGGTCGTGCGCGCCCTCACCGCCTGACGCGAGCAACGACCTCACCGCGGTAGAATTGGCACTCGCGAGAGAAGAGTGCCAACGGGGAGGGAGTGACATGGTCAGCGAACGCGGATTGCAGGTGCTGCGGGCGATCGTCCAGGACTATGTGGACACCAACGAACCCGTCGGCAGCAAGGCGATCGTCGACCGGCACGCTTTCGGCGTCTCCGCGGCGACGATCCGCAACGACATGGCCCAGCTGGAGGATGAGGAGCTCATCGTCGCGCCGCACACCTCGTCGGGGCGTGTGCCGACCGACAAGGGGTACCGCGTCTTCGTCGACCACCTCGCCCAGCTGCGCCCCCTCACTCCCGCCCAGCGCACCGCGATCGGATCCTTCCTCGACGGCGCCGGCGATCTGGACGACCTCCTCGCGCGCACGGTGCGCGCCCTCACGCGGCTCACCGGGCAGGTCGCGATCGTGCAGTACCCGTCGTTCGCGCGGGCGCACGTCTCCCATCTCGAGCTGGTCGACCTCGGCGGCGGCCGGGTCATCGTGATCGTCGTCACCGACATCGGGCGTGTGTCGCAGCGCATCGCGTCGGTTCCCACCGATCTGGGGGAGGACGGCATGACGCGGGTGCGCGCGCGTCTGGCGGAGCTCCTCACCGGAAGCAGCGTGCGCGACGGCGCGCAGGCGGTGGCCGACCTGCTGGCCGCGCCCGCCCAGCCCGACGCGTTCGACCGCGCCGTGCGCGCGATCGCGGGCGTGGTGGCCGAAGAGCTCGAGGAGTTCCGGCAGGATCGCCTGGTGCTCGCGGGCAGCGCCACACTCGCCCGTCGCGAGCAGGACTTCCGCGGCAGCATCTACCCGCTCCTCGAGGCGATCGAGGAGCAGGTCACGCTGCTGAAGCTCATGTCCGAGATGGTCGCCGACGACCAGGGGCTCGCCGCGAGCATCGGGCGCGAGAACGAGCCGTTCGGGCTGGCGGAGGCATCCGTCATCACCGGCGAGTACGACGTGACCGGCTCGCGCGCGAGACTGGGACTGCTGGGCCCCACCCGCATGGACTACTCCTCGAACCTGGCGGCCGTCCGCGCCGTCGCCCACTATCTGAACCGGCTGCTCGAAGAAGACGAGAGCAACCGCTGACGGTTCCGACGCCGCGTCCGCGCGGCACGAAAGGCGAATGTGGCTGACCACTACGACGTACTCGGCGTGTCGCGTGACGCGACTCCCGACGAGATCAAGAAGGCGTATCGTCGCCTGGCGCGCGAGCTGCACCCCGACGTCAACCCGGGTGCCGACGCCTCGGAGCGCTTCAAGCTGGTCACCCATGCGTATGACGTGCTGAGCGACCCCGACCAGCGTGCCCGCTACGACATGGGCGGCGACAACGCGTTCGCCGGCGCCGGCGGCGGGTTCAGCAACTTCGGCGACATCTTCGAGACGTTCTTCGGCGCCGCGGGCGGCGGCGGTGGTCGGGGCGGACGGCCCCGCTCACGCCGCGAGCGCGGCCAGGACGCGCTGGTGCGCGTCACGCTGCAGCTCGGCGACGTCATCTTCGGCGTGCACCGCGACATCGAGGTCGACACGGCCGTCCTGTGCGAGACCTGCTCGGGCTCGTGCTGCCAGCCCGGAACCCAGCCCGCCACGTGCGACATCTGTCACGGCACCGGCCATGTGCAGCGCACCGTGCGGAGCCTTCTCGGCAACGTCGTCACCTCGCAGCCGTGCAACGTGTGCCAGGGGTACGGCACCACCATCCCCTTCCCCTGCACGACCTGCCAGGGCCAGGGGCGGGTGCGCGCCCGCCGCACGGTGTCGCTCGACATCCCTGCCGGCGTCGAGACCGGCCTGCGACTGCAGCTGCCCGGCTCCGGTGAGGTCGGACCGGCCGGCGGCCCCAACGGCGACCTGTACATCGAGGTCACGGTGGCTGCGCACGAGGCGTTCAGCCGCGACGGCGACGATCTGCTCGCGACCCTCGAGGTGTCGATGCCGGATGCCATCCTCGGCACCAGCACCACGATCGAGTCCCTCGACGGGCCGGTCGAACTGGAGGTCCGTCCCGGCGTGCAGTCCGGCGACGTGCTGACCATCAAGGGCCGCGGCATCACGCCGCTACGGGGCTCGCAGCGGGGCGACCTCAGGGTCGGCGTGCAGGTGGTCACCCCCACCCGGCTCGACGCCAAGGAACGCGCGCTCATCGAGGACTTCGCCAAGCGCACCAAGGCTCCCGCACCGCGGCTGGCCGAGTTCCACCAGGGTCTGTTCTCGAAGCTCCGCGACCGCTTCCGGGGCTGACATGGCGCTGCACTTCGTCGACGCGGCGGCCGGCGCCGCCGGACCCGGCGACCGCATCACGCTGACAGGCGCCGAGGCCCACCACGCCGCAGCGGTGCGCCGCGTGCGCGTAGGGGAGATCGTCACGCTCGGCGACGGCCGAGGCGCCTGGCTCACGGGTGCCTGCGCATCGGTGTCGCCGCGTGAGGTGGTCATCGAGGTGACCGAGCGCACCGAGGTACCCGCTCCCGCGATGAGGGTGGGTCTCGTGCAGGCGCTCGCGAAGGGCGACCGGGACGAGCTCGCCGTGCAGGCCGCCACCGAGCTCGGGGTCGACGAGGTGATGCCGTGGCAGGCCACGCGCAGCGTGTCGCGCTGGGATGCCGGCAAGGCCGAGAAGGGACGTGCGCGCTGGGGGACGATCGCCCGGGAGGCTGCGAAGCAGGCGCACCGCGCGTGGCTGCCGGAGGTCACCGAGCTCGTCACCACCCGGCAGCTGGCCTCTCGCGCGGCGACCGCGCGGATGCTGGTGCTGGAGCCGACGGCATCCGTCGCACTGACCGCATGGCGCCCTGCTGCCGACGACGCCGAGGTGCTGCTGGTCGTGGGCCCGGAGGGCGGCATCGCCCCCGAGGAGCTGCGGGTCCTCGCCGACGCCGGTGCGACCCTGGTGCGACTGGGCGACACGGTGCTGCGCACGTCGACCGCCGGACCGGCGGCGCTGGCCCTCGTCAACGCCACCATCGGCCGCTGGTGACGTCGCCCACGCGCCCGGCCGCAACCGGAGCGGGGATGCCGCGGCTCGGTAGACTGGAGACCATGACCGAACCGAGCGTGTTCACACGCATCCTCAACGGCGAGATCCCCTCCGAGATCGTGGCGGAGACCGAGAACGCGTTCGCGATCCGCGACATCGCGCCGCAGGCGCCCGTGCACCTGCTGGTCATCCCCAAGACGGAGGAGTACCGCAACGTCGCGGAACTCGCCGCCGGTGACCCCGCCCTGCTGGCCGAGCTCGTCGGGCTGGCATCGAGCCTGGCCGCCGAGCACGGTGACGGCGACTTCCGCCTGGTCTTCAACACCGGTCCCAGCGCCGGGCAGACGGTCTTCCACGTGCACGCCCATGTGCTCGCCGGCGACCTTTCGGAAGCGGGTCTCGGTGGCTGACGATTCCGAGGCGCGCGAGGGCACGACGGTCGACCGCATCTGGGCGGACGGCGTGGCCATGGTGCAGCTGCTGGGCCCGCAGGACCGCCTTCTTCGCGTGGTCGAGCGGGAGCATCCCGGCGTCGACGTGCACGTGCGCGGCAACGAGATCACCCTGTCCGGCGAGGCCGACGCGGTCGCGGCGGCCCGCGCCCTCGTGGACGAGCTCATCTCGATGACCCGTGCGGGGCAAGGGCTCGACCCGGTCGACGTGACGGCGTCCAGCCGCATGATGCGCGACGAGGGCCTGCGTCCCTCCGAGGTGCTCGGCGAGGCGATCCTGACCTCCCGTGGCAAGATCATCCGCCCGAAGACCGCCGGCCAGAAGGCCTACGTCGACGCGATCGACGAGAACACGATCGTCTTCGGCATCGGCCCCGCCGGCACCGGCAAGACCTATCTCGCGATGGCCAAGGCCGTGCAGGCGCTGCAGCGCAAAGAGGTCACCCGCATCATCCTGACCCGCCCCGCCGTCGAGGCGGGGGAGCGGCTGGGGTTCCTCCCCGGTTCGCTGACCGACAAGATCGACCCCTATCTGCGGCCGCTCTACGACGCCCTCAACGAGATGCTCGACCCCGAACTCGTGCCCAAGCTCATGGCGAGCGGCACCATCGAGGTCGCGCCGCTGGCCTACATGCGCGGTCGCACCCTCAACGACTCCTTCGTGGTGCTCGATGAGGCGCAGAACACCACCCCGGAACAGATGAAGATGTTCCTCACCCGCTTGGGCTTCGGCACGCGCATGGTGGTCACCGGCGACATCACGCAGGTCGACCTGCCGCAGGGCTCGTCGGGGCTGCGTCTGGTGACCCGGGTGCTGAAGGACATCGACGACATCCACTTCGCGCGCCTCACCAGCGACGACGTGGTGCGCCACACCCTGGTGGGGCGCATCGTCGACGCCTACAGCGAGTACGACGAGCAGCGCCTGGCCCACCGCCGTGAACGCGACGAGGCGTCCGAACTCGCCAACCGGGCCGAGCGACGCGGCAAGCCGCGCCCCGCCGGACCCCGCGACCACCTGCCCAAACGAGGACGTTCATGACGATCGAGATCAACAACGAGTCGGGCGTCCCCGTCGACGAGACCGTGCTCCTGCGGCTCATGGAGCACAACCTGGCGGAGCTGCACGTCAGCCCCGACGCCGACGTGGCGATCCTGCTCGTGGATGAGGGCGCCATGGAGGCGCTGCACGTGCAGTGGATGGACGAGCCCGGCCCCACCGACGTGCTGAGCTTCCCGATGGACGAGCTCCGGCCCGGCACCGAGGACATGCCCACCCCCGCGGGCCTGCTGGGCGACATCGTGCTGTGCCCGCAGGTGGCCGAGGCTCAGGCGCTCGTCGCACAGCATTCCACCCTCGATGAGCTGATCATGCTCACGACGCACGGTCTGCTGCACCTGCTGGGCTTCGACCACGCCGAGCCGGAGGAGGAGCGGGAGATGTTCGGGCTGCAGAAGCAGCTCATCCTCGACTTCGCCGCCGCTGAGCGTCGTCGACCCCGCCCGTGACCGAGGTCCTGCTGCTGGTCGGTGCGGCGCTGCTGGTGGCACTCGGGGGTCTCATGGCCGCCCTCGACGCGGCGCTGTCGGTGACCTCGCGCCAGGGCCTGGCGGAGCTGGCCGTGACCGCCCGCTCCCGCACGGCGCTGCGCCGCATCGCCGACGATCCCGACGCGCACAACAACGCGGTGGTGTTCATCCGCATCCTCGCCGAGACCACCGCCGCCGTGCTGGTGACGGCGGCCTTCATGCTCGCGTTCGACAACATCTGGTGGGCGCTGCTGGCGGCGGCGCTGCTGATGACGGTGGTGTCGTTCGTGCTCGTCGGTGCGAGCCCGCGCGCCGTCGGTCGTCAACACGCCGAAGGGCTGCTGCGCAGCGCCGCCCCCCTGGTGCGCGGCGCCCGCATCGTGCTGGGTCCGCTCGCCCACCTGCTGGTGATCCTCGGGAACCGGTTCACCCCCGGCCTCAACCGCAACGCGTCGTTCGCCTCCGAGGAGCAGCTGCTCAGCATGGTCGACGAGGCCGCGTCGCAGGACCTCATCGAAGAGGACGACCGCGACCTCATCCACTCGGTCTTCGACTTCACCGACACGTTCGTGCGCGCCGTCATGGTGCCCCGCACCGACATGGTGTCGGTGGAGGCCGGCACGCCGACGCACGAAGCCATGAAACTGTTCCTGGACCGCGGGGTCTCCCGGCTTCCCGTCGTCGACGACGAGGCCGATGACGTGGTGGGCGTGCTCTACCTGAAGGACCTCGTGCAGTTCGCGTTCCGGGACGAGAGCGCGTGGCGCAACGCCCCGGTCAACCGCATCGCACGCAAGGCGGTCTTCGTGCCGGAGTCGATGAAGGCCGAGACGCTTCTGCAGCAGATGAAGCGGGATGCCGTGCACGTCTGCCTCGTCGTCGACGAGTACGGGGGGGTCTCGGGACTGGTGACCCTGGAGGACCTGATCGAGGAGCTGGTCGGGGAGATCGCGGACGAGTACGACGCGCGTGCCGCCGAGGTCGTCGATCTCGGCGACGGGCGTTTCCGGGTCAGCGCCCGCCTGGGCCTCGACGAGGTGGGCGAGCTGTTCGGCATGGAGCTCGAGGATGACGAGGTGGACTCGATCGGCGGGCTCCTCGGCAAGGCGCTCGGACGCATCCCGATGCCCGGCGTCACCGCCGAAACCCACGGTCTCGTCCTCACCGGCGGCGCCTCCCGCGGCCGGGGCAGGGGACTGGCGACGGTCTTCGTGGAGCGCGCCGCCTCACCCGACGACGCCGAGGACACCGCCGATCGGGCGCCGCGCACGGGCGAGATCACGCGCCCCGCGCGCACCGGCGAGGTGCGGGTGTCGCGCCGAGGCGACACCGACGACCGCCGCGCGTAGCGATCAGCGGGACCCGTAGCGCATCGCGGGTGGCCCCCCTACTGTTGCGTGGACCGGGCGAGCCGGACACCGTGACATCGGAGGTCATCACATGTGCACAGGAGCCAACTACACGACCAAGGACCACTACTTCGGGCGCAATCTGGATCTGGAGTTCTCGTACCACGAGACCGTGACGATCACGCCCCGCAACTTCCCCTTCGAGTTCCGCAAGGTGCCGACGCTCGCGACGCACCACGCGATCATCGGCATGGCGACCATCGCCGACGGCTACCCGCTGTATTACGACGCGACGAATGAGAAGGGCCTCAGCATGGCGGGGCTCAACTTCCCCGGAAACGCCGACTACAAGCAGGAAGACCCGGCGAAGACGAACGTCGCGTCGTTCGAGTTCATCCCCTGGGTGCTGGGGCAGTTCGAGAGCGTCACCGAGGTGCGGGCCGCGCTCGCGGACCTGGTCGTGACCGATGCCGCGTTCAGCGCGGAGTTCCCGCCGTCACCCCTGCACTGGATCATCAGTGACAGGGACGGCTCGATCACCGTCGAGAGCGTCAAGGAGGGGCTGAAGGTGCACGACAACCCCTACGGGATCATGACCAACAATCCCACCTTCGACATCCAGTCCTTCAACCTCAACAACTTCATGCATCTGACGAAGAACCCCCCGGAGAACACCTTCGCTCCCGAGCTCGACTTCGACGTCTACAGCCGGGGGATGGGGGCGATCGGCCTGCCCGGCGACCTGTCGTCGGCATCCCGCTTCGTGAAGGCGGTCTTCACGAAGATGAACTCGCAGTCCGGCGATTCCGAATCGGAATCGATCAGCCAGTTCTTCCAGATCCTCGGCTCCGTCGCGCAGCAGCGTGGCCTGGTGGAGGTGGAGCCGGGCAAGTTCGAGATCACGATCTACTCGTCGTGCTGCAACACCGACAAGGGCATCTACTACTACACGACCTACGAGAACAGCCAGGTCACGGGCGTCGACATGCACAAGGAGGATCTCGACGCAACTACACTGGTGGATTACCCCTTGATCAAGGGGCAGCAGATCCATATGCAGAATTGAGAGCTTCACATCGACGAGAACGTCCAGCGCTCCGGCTTCGTCACCTTCGTGGGACGCCCCAATGTGGGCAAGTCGACGCTCACCAACGCCCTTGTCGGCGAGAAGGTCGCGATCACCAGTGACAAGCCGCAGACGACGCGGCGCGCGATCCGCGGCATCCTGAACCGCCCCGGCGGCCAGCTCGTGATCGTGGACACCCCCGGCATCCATCGTCCGCGCACCCTGCTCGGCGAGCGTCTCAACGACCTCGTCGAGCAGGTGCTCGGCGACGTCGACGTGATCGCGTTCTGCGTGCCCGCCACCGAGAAGGTGGGTCCGGGCGACCGCCGCATCGCCGAGTCGCTGTCGAAGTATCCGCGGGCCAAGAAGGTCGCCATCGTCACGAAGACCGATGCCGGCAGCCGCCAGCAGATCACCGAGCGGCTGATCGAGGTCGACGCGCTGCGCGAGGACTGGCACGCCGTCATCCCGCTCTCCGCCGTCACCGACGACCAGCTCGACGTGCTCTCCGACGAGCTGCTCTCGCTCATGCCGACCGGCCCCGCGCTCTACGAGGAGGGCGTCGTCACCGACGAGTCGCTCGAGGACCGCATCGCCGAGATCATCCGCGAGGCGGCGTTGGAGGGTGTGCGCGACGAGCTGCCGCACTCCATCGCCGTGACCGTCGACGACATCGCCCCGCGCGAGGACAGCGACCTCACCGACATCTTCGCGAGCATCGTGGTCGAGCGGGACAGCCAGAAGGCGATCATCATCGGGCACCGCGGTTCGCGGCTGAGCGATGTCGGAGCCCGCGCTCGCGCCCAGATCGAACCGCTGATCGGCACACGGGTGTTCCTCAAGCTGCACGTGCGCGTCGCCAAGGAGTGGCAGCGCGACCCGAAGCAGCTCGGCCGCCTCGGGTTCTGATGGCCCGCCGCTGGGAGGCGCCGCGCTGGGGCGGACCGGAGGGCTGGGAGCTCGCCGACGTCGAGGTCCCCGCACCCCTCCACGGCGAAGTCACGATCAAGATGGCGGCGGCGGGGATGAACCCGGCCGATGTGAAGCACGTGGCCGTCGAGCGCCCCGGCCTGTCCCTGCCCGTCCCGATCGGGTACGAGGTCTCCGGCGTGCTGACGGCGATCGGACCGGGCACGCAGATCGCCTCGGGCACCGCCGCGGTGGGCGACGAGGTGCTGGCCTTCCGCGTCACGGGCGGATACGGGACCGAACTCACGGTCCCCGCCGACAAGGTGTTCGCCAAGCCCGCGTCGCTGACGCACCCGGAGGCGGCGAACCTGCTGCTGGCGGGGACGACGGCATCCGAGCTGCTGCACGTGACGGGCGCATCGCCGGGGGAGACCGTGCTGCTGCACGGCGGGTCCGGCGCCGTGGGCGTGGCGGTGCTGCAACTGGCGCGGCGGCTCGGCGTGCGCGTGATCGCGACGGCGTCACCGGGGTCGTTCGAACGGGTGCGTCGCTACGGCGGGGTGCCGGTGGCGTACGGCGAAGGCCTGCTGGATCGGGTGCGGGATGCTGCGAACCACGCCCCCGTGGTCGCCGCGCTCGACGCAGCGGGGACCGACGAGGCCCTGCAGGTCTCCCTCGAGGTCGTCGCCGATCCGTCCCGCGTCGTGACGATCGCCGCGACCGACGCGGCGGAGCGCCTCGGCATCCGTCGCATCGGCGGCGGGATGCCGGCGAGCGCCGCCTACCGTGACGGCGTACGGGCCGAGCTCATCGCCCTGGCCGGGGCGGGGGAGCTCGAGGTGCCGATCGCGGGCGTCTTCCCCCTAGAGCGACTGCACGACGCGCTGCAGGTTCTGCTGTCCGGGCACCCCGGCGGCAAGCTGGCCCTCGTCCCCTGACGGAGGGCCCGGTGCCGCTGGTCCTGGTGCAGGGCTGGGAGGTCAGTCGAGCGGCTGCAACGCGGAGCGGATGAGGAGTTTGTCGGGGCCGAAATCGGCGTCCGCGGCATCCTGCCACGTGCCGTCGTCCCACAGCACCTCCACCACCAGGCGTCCGTTCTCGGGATACGACCCGAGGTACGCCTCACCGAGGACCTCCGCAACGCGCTCCTGCATGTCGCTGAGCTCCGCCTCGCTCGCCGTGCCTGGGCGACCGCCGGTCGGGTCGTCCGCCGCCATCGGGTCGTAGAGCGCGAGCATGATCGGCGGCTGCGTCACCGTCAGCTCCGCGCCGTCGAACGTGCCCTGCACCGCGTACGTGCCCCACCGGGTCTCGCCCTGCGAATCCCAGCCCTCCACGCCCTCCCAGCTCCAGCTCTTCAGAGGCATGCCGTTGCATTGCGGTGGCCACGACTCCATGACGCCCCCGAGGCACAGCTCGGCACTCCCGGCGATGTCCATGACCGTGCCCTGGCCGATCACCTCGCCCTCCGGAGCCCCCGGCCACAGTGACCCGAGCGCGTGCCCGACCGGCGCATCCGGTGAAGCCGCCGAGGGCGAAGGGGTGGCGCAGCCCGAGGCCGACATCACCGCGAAGACGACGATGGCGGGTCCGAAGATGAGACGTCGTGGGGTCATGCCCGTGGAGTGTCGCCGCCGGCGCGATCGTCTCAGAGTTCTCCCGCTCGTCGGCACGGGTGTACATTGGGCCCATGCGCTTCGGCCGGCTTCTCCTTCTTAGTCGCCGCGACGAGACCTCGTTCTAGGGCCTCCCTCGTCGCGGAGCTTGTCGTCGGCCCGCATCATTCGACGAGAGTAGTAGCGACAGCATCATGGACAACACCCAGAAGCCCTCCGGCATGCCGGTGCACAAGTACCGTCCGTACCACGAGCAGTTGCGCGTGGACCTGCCCGACCGCACCTGGCCCGACAAGCGCATCACGACGGCGCCCCGCTGGTGCGCCGTCGATCTGCGTGATGGCAACCAGGCACTCATCGACCCGATGAGCCCCGAACGCAAGCGCATCATGTTCGAGCTGCTCGTGGGCATGGGGTACAAGGAGATCGAGGTCGGGTTCCCCTCGGCCAGCCAGACCGACTTCGACTTCGTGCGTCAGCTGATCGAAGAGGATCTGATCCCGGACGACGTCACCATCCAGGTGCTGACCCAGGCGCGCGAGCACCTGATCGCGCGCACCTACGAGGCGATCGCCGGGGCGAAGCAGGCCATCGTGCACCTGTACAACTCCACGAGCGTGCTGCAGCGCGAGGTCGTCTTCCGCAGTGACAAGCAGGGCATCATCGACATCGCGCTCGAGGGGGCGCGGCTGTGCCGCGAGTTCGAGAAGCGCATTCCCGAGACGGCGGTGTTCTACGAGTACTCGCCCGAGAGCTACACCGGCACCGAGCTCGAGTTCGCCGTTGACATCTGCAACCAGGTGATCGAGGTGTTCGAGCCGACGCCCGAGCGCAAGGTGATCATCAACCTTCCCGCGACGGTCGAGATGGCGACGCCGAACGTCTACGCCGACTCGATCGAGTGGATGAGCCGCCGGCTGGCGCACCGCGAGAACGTGATCCTGTCGCTGCACCCGCACAACGACCGGGGCACGGCCATCGCCGCAGCCGAGCTCGGCTACATGGCGGGCGCCGACCGCATCGAGGGATGCCTGTTCGGCAACGGCGAGCGCACCGGCAATGTCGATCTCGTCGCGCTGGGGATCAACATGCTCACCCAGGGCATCGATCCGCAGATCGACTTCAGCGACATCGACCAGGTCAAGCGCACGGCCGAGTACTGCAACCAGCTGCCCGTTCCGGAGCGCAGCCCGTGGGCCGGCGACCTGGTGTTCACCGCGTTCAGCGGATCGCACCAGGACGCCATCAAGAAGGGCTTCGAGGCGATGGAAGCCCGCGCTGCGGCATCCGGTGTCTCGGTCGACGAGATCGAGTGGGCCGTTCCGTACCTGCCCATCGATCCGAAGGACCTCGGCCGCTCGTACGAGGCGGTCATCCGCGTCAACTCGCAGTCGGGCAAGGGCGGCGTCGCGTATCTGCTGCGCTCGGACCATTCCCTCGACCTGCCGCGCAAGCTGCAGATCGAGTTCTCGGGGGTCGTGCAGGCGAAGACGGATGCCGAGGGCGGCGAGGTGACCAGCGATCAGATCTGGGACATCTTCACCGACGAGTATCTGCCCGCTGCGGCCGACGACGCCAAGTGGGGCCGGTTCGAGCTGCTCGCCACCCGCACGCAGAGCGACATGTCCGGCGACGTGACACTCGACGTGACGCTGCGCGACGGGGATGCCGCGGAAGACCTCACCGGCACCGGCAACGGACCGATTGCGGCGTTCCTGTCGGTGCTGGGCGGGCGAGGCTTCGACATCTCGCTGTACGACTACGTCGAGCACACGCTCAGCGCCGGCGGCGACGCTCAGGCGGCTGCCTACGTCGAACTGCAGGTCGACGGCGAGCGGCTCTGGGGCGTCGGCATCGACGGCGACATCTCGACCGCGAGCCTCAAGGCGATCGTGTCGTGCGTGAACCGCGCGATCCGCACCCGCACCCGCTCCGCGGAGCTCGCCGCCGTCTGACCCGCAACCCCGCCGGGCCCCCGAAGGCGGCACCGCGCGCTGAAACGAATACTGACGGCCGAGACCGTGGGTATCACCCGCCGTCTCGGCCGTCAGCATTCGTCTCACCGATGGGGGCGAGGGCGGGGGCGGGGCCGGCGCAGCCACGGGCGGCGGGGCGGCTCTGGGGAGACGACCGGGATGGCGCTCGTCTCCACGGCGACCTTGCGGCGATGCAGCCGCCGCTGCTCGGGCAGCGAGATGTCGAAGATCACGGCGAGCAGCCGGATGACCGCGGTGACCACGACGCTCACCACCGCCGCCACCGTCAGCGTCACCCCGAGCGCCTCCAGACCCGCGAGGGCGAAGCAGCCGACGGCCGCCGCCACGGCGTAGAGGGACCCGACGTGCATGATCGCCACGGGCAGCCCCATGATCACGTCGCGCAGGATGCCGCCGCCCACCGCCGAGCAGACCCCGATGAACACCGCGGGCACCATCGGGAGCCCCAGAGCCAGCGCCTTGCTCGTGCCGAAGGCGCCGAACAGCCCGATCACGACGGCATCCAGAGCGATGATCACGTTGTTGAGCCGCTGGAAGATGCCGGACAGCAGCATGCCCACGAGGGCCGCCCCCATCGCCGTGAGCAGATACCAGTTGCTCTGCAGCGTCACCGGCGTGGTGTTCAGCAGCAGGTCGCGGATGAGGCCGCCGCCCATGCCCATCACGATGCCGATGATCGCCACGCCCAGCAGATCGAGACGTCGACCGGTGAATCCGGCGGCGAACAGCGCCCCCTGCACGCCGCCGAGCCCCACGGCGAGCAGATCGGCCCAGAGGGGGATGACGAAGGTGGGTTCGGGCACCGCTACATTCTCCCGGTCGTCGCGCCGCCGCGCGATACGGCGCGCAGGCGACCGATAATGGGAGGGTGCCCACCTATCGCGACGAGGTCGTGGTTCTGCGCACCCACAAGCTGGGTGAAGCCGACCGCATCGTGACGATGCTCAGTCGTCGCCACGGCAAGCTGCGCGCCGTCGCGAAGGGGGTGCGGCGCACCTCGTCGCGCTTCGGGGCGCGCCTGGAGCCGTTCATGGTCGCCGACGTGCAGCTGTACCAGGGCCGCTCCCTCGACATCGTGCAGCAGGCGGAGTCGCTCGGATCGTACGGCGCCGAGATCGCCGCCGACTATGATCGCTACACCGCCGCGAGCGCGATGGTCGAGACCGCCGACCGGCTGAACGAGGCCGAGACGACGCCGCAGCAGTACCTGCTGCTGGTCGGCGGCCTGCGTGCGCTCTCGCGCGCCGAGCACTCGTCGCGCGCCGTGCTCGACTCCTACCTGCTGCGTGTGATGGCCCTCTCGGGCTGGGCGCCGAGCCTGCACGCCTGCGCGCGGTGCGGTGCCGAGGGCCCCCACGAGCGGTTCGTCGCCCAGCTGGGCGGCATGGTCTGCGCCGCCTGCGCCCCGGCGGGGTCGGCCCGCGTGCACCCGGAGACCGGAGCGCAGCTGCGCGCTCTGCTGTCGGGGGAGTGGGACGTGGTGGATGCCGCAGCCCCCGGCAGCGCCAGCGCCGCCTCGGGCCTTGTGGCCGCCTACGCGCAGTGGCACCTCGAGCGCGGCATCCGCTCCCTCTCACACGTCTCGTCCGACCACACTCCGAGACCGTCCACCCCGAGAGCGGGAGCCCACCGGTGACGCCGAAGCCCTATACCCACCGCGACGCGGTGCCGTACCGCCCCCTCGATTGGACGCAGCAGTACCCGCCGGCGTTCCCTCCCGGCGCGGTGCCGAATCATGTCGCGATCGTCATGGACGGCAACGGCCGCTGGGCGAACCGTCGCGGTCTCACCCGCATCGAGGGGCACAAAGCCGGCGAGGAGGTGCTGCTCGACGTCGTCGCCGGCGCCATCCAGGCCGGGGTGAAGCACCTCTCGGTCTACGCGTTCTCCACCGAGAACTGGGCGCGCTCGCCCGAGGAGGTGCGCTTTCTCATGGGCTACAACCGCGACGTGCTGCACCGCCGCCGCGACCAGCTGAACGAGTGGGGCGTGCGGGTGCGCTGGGCCGGGCGCAAGCCGCGGCTCTGGAGCTCGGTGATCAAGGAACTGCAGTACGCCGAGCAGCTCACCGCCGGCAACGACGTGCTCACCCTCACCATGTGCGTGAACTACGGCGGCCGCGTGGAGATCGTGGATGCCGTGCGCGCGATCGCCGACGACGTCGCTGCGAAGCGCATCAAACCGTCGGCGGTCAGTGAGAAGCTGATCCGCTCGCACCTGTACGTGCCCGAGATGCCCGACGTCGACCTGTTCCTGCGCTCGAGCGGCGAGCAGCGCACGTCCAACTTCCTGCTCTGGCAGGCCGCGTATGCGGAAATGGTGTTCCTCGACACGCTGTGGCCGGATTTCTCACGAGCCGACCTCTGGCGCGCGATCGGCATCTACCTCGACCGCGACCGACGGTTCGGCGGAGCCGTCGACACACCGAACGTATGAACGCACGGGAATAGGCCTCATCCGTGTCGCGTTGGCCACCGGTATGACGGATGCCATCAAGATCGACGTGTGGAGTGACATCGCCTGCCCCTGGTGCTACATCGGCAAGCGCAACCTCGAGAACGGGCTGGCGGCGGCATCCGCCGACGACGACGCGCCCGTCGTCGAGGTGACCTACCACTCGTACGAGCTCTCGCCCGACACCCCCGTGGACTTCGACGGTGACGAGATCGAGTTCCTCGCGGGGCACAAGGGAATGCCGCGCGACCAGGTCGAGGAGATGCTCCAGCGGGTGACCGGCGTCGCCGCCGAAGCCGGTCTGGAGTACCGCTTCGATCTGCTCAAGCACACCAACACGGTGAAGGCGCACGAGCTGCTGCACTTCGCCAAGGCCCACGGCCGCCAGCACGAGATGGCCGAGCGCCTGATGTCCGCGTACTTCACCGAAGGCCGCCACGTGGGTCGCATCGACGACCTCGTGCAGCTGGCCGCCGACGCCGGTCTCGACGTGGAGGCCGCCCGCGCCGCGCTCGAGAGCTCGCAGTATCTCGCCGACGTGCGCGCCGACCAGCAGCAGGCGCAGGCGTACGGCATCACGGGCGTGCCGTTCTTCGTCATCGACGGCAAGTACGGCGTGAGCGGCGCGCAGCCGGCAGAGGCATTCGCGCAGATCGCCCGCCAGGTGTGGGCCGAGCGCGGCGACGCCGTCCCCGCCGCCTGACGCATCCGCACAGACGAAGGGCCTCGCCGCATCATCGCGGTGAGGCCCTTCGCACGCCGGGCGGACGCGGTCGGGGTCAGCCGGCCAGCGCGCCCTCGATGGCGGCGATGACCTCAGGGGCGTCGGGCTTGGTCTGGGGGCGGAAGCGGTGCACGGTGCCGTTCGGGGCCACCAGGAACTTCTCGAAGTTCCACATCACCGGACCGCGGGCGCCCTCGACGTTGCGCGCCTTCTTCAGCGCCTTGTAGAGCGGAGCGGCGTGGCGGCCGTTGACATGGATCTTCTCCTGCACGGGGAAGGTGACACCCCATGTGGTGGAGCAGTACTCGAGGATCTCCTCCATCGAGCCGGGCTCCTGCCCCATGAACTGGTTGCTGGGGAAACCGACGACCGTCAGGCCGCGGTCGCCATAGGTGCGCTGCAGCTCCTCCAGCTGTTCGTACTGCGGCGCGAGACCGCATTTCGACGCGACGTTGACGACGAGGAAGGGGCCATCGCCGAGATCTGAGAGGGTCTTCTCCTCACCGTCGGCGGTGCGGAAGGGGATCTCGCGGATGTCCGCGCTCTGTTCGTCGGTCATGTTGTCCACGATAGGTCCGCCCGACACCTGCGGGTCGGTGATCGTCTGGGAGAATGGACAGGATGTCCTCCACCGTCGCCTCCGCCCCCGCGCTGCGCATCGGGCCCATCGAGCTCGACGCGCCGGTCGTGCTCGCCCCGATGGCAGGAATCACCAACACCGCGTTCCGTCGGCTGTGCCGTGAATACGGCGCCGGGCTCTACGTCAGCGAGATGATCACCACGCGGGCCCTCGTCGAGCGCAACCCGGTGACCATGCGCCTCATCCAGCACCACGAGTCCGAGACGCCGCGCTCCATCCAGCTGTACGGCGTGGACCCCGCGACCACCGAGGCTGCCGTGCGGATGCTGGTCGAGGAGGACCGCGCCGACCACATCGACCTCAACTTCGGCTGCCCTGTGCCCAAGGTCACCCGCAAGGGCGGCGGAGCGGCGCTGCCCTGGAAGCTCGGGCTGTTCCGCGACATCGTCACGCGTGCGGCACGCGCCGCCGGCGACATCCCGCTGACCGTGAAGATGCGCAAGGGCATCGATCGCGATCACCTGACGTTCCTCGATGCGGGCCGCATCGCCGAGGATGCCGGGGTGGCCGCGGTCGCCCTGCACGCGCGCACGGCCGCGGAGTTCTACTCCGGCCACGCCGATTGGGACGCGATCGCGCAGCTCAAGCAGGCCGTCACGAGTGTGCCGGTGCTCGGCAACGGAGACATCTGGTCTGCCGACGATGCCGTGCGCATGATGGCCGAGACCGGCTGCGACGGCGTCGTGGTCGGCCGCGGCTGCCTCGGGCGTCCGTGGCTGTTCGGTGACCTCGCCCGTGCCTTCGCCCCGCACGCCGCCCCGGCGCCGGCGGTCGACGCGACGCTCGGCTTCGTGGCCGACGCGTTCCGGCGGCACGCGCAGCTTCTCGTGGAGTTCTACGAAAGTGAAGACCGCGGCTGCCGCGACATCCGCAAGCACGCCGCGTGGTACTTCAAGGGCTACCCGGTCGGCGGCGACACGCGCGCGCGACTGGCGACGGTGGGGAGCCTGGCGGAGATCGACGAGGTCCTCGCCACGCTCGACCGCACCGCGGCCTATCCCGGTTCCGCTGCGGAGGGCCAGCGCGGCCGCGCCGGCACCCCCAAGCGACCGGCCCTTCCCGACGGCTGGCTGGCGTCGCGTGACCTCGCGGCGGAGGCCGGCGCGATGCTGGCAGAAGCGGAGATCGACAACAGTGGCGGGTGAACTGGCCAGCGGCGTCGGCGTCTCGACCGGGCGCCCCGACGGATACGACGACGACGACGCGGCGCGGTTCCACCCTGAGCGCCATCGTTCGCAGCGTGACAGCTTCGCGCGCGACCGTGCTCGCGTGCTGCACTCGGCGGCGCTGCGACGTCTGGCATCCAAGACGCAGGTGCTGAGCCCGGCCAGCCCCTACGACTTCGCCCGCAACCGCCTCACGCACTCGCTCGAGGTCGCGCAGGTCGGCCGGGAGCTGGCGATCGCGCTGCAGCTCTCTCCGGACGTCGTCGACACCGCGTGCCTCAGCCACGACATCGGTCACCCGCCGTTCGGGCACAACGGCGAGCGGGCGCTCAACGACTGGGCGGCCGACATCGGCGGGTTCGAGGGCAACGCGCAGACGCTGCGCATCCTGTCCCGACTCGAGCCGAAGGTGGTCGACGACGACGGGACGAGCTTCGGGCTGAACCTCACCCGGGCGAGCCTCGACGCCACGTGCAAGTACCCGTGGACTGCGGAGCACCCCGTGCCCGATCCCGGCGGACGGTTGAAGTTCGGCGTCTATCCCGAGGACGAGGCGGTCTTCCGCTGGATGCGCCAGGACGCGCCCGGCCGCGTGCGGTGCATCGAGGCGGAGGTCATGGACCTCTCCGACGACATCGCCTACTCGGTGCACGACTTCGAGGACGCGATCGTCAACGGCTACCTCGACCCCCGTCGGCTGTCGGATCCCCGCGAGCACGAGGCGATCCTCAGCGCCATCCAGACCTGGGTGGGCTATGACTTCGCACGCGACGAGCTCGACGACGCCCTGTTCCGGCTGATGAGGATGCCGGAGTGGATCACGACCTTCGACGGCTCGCGCGCCGCGCTGGCTCGGCTGAAGAACCTCACGTCCGACCTCATCGGACGGTTCGCCCGCGCCGCCACCTCCGCGACCCGCGAGCATTTCGACACGCCGGTGCTCACCCGCTACCGCGGCCGTGTCATTGTGCCGCGGGTGATCGAGGCCGAGATGGCGGTGCTCAAGGGGATCATCGGCGCCTTCGTCGTCTCCATCGAGGGACGCAAGGGGCTCTACAAGGAGCAGCGCCGCCTGCTCAAGCGCCTCGCGACCGCGCTGTGGGAGCGTCCGGACCACCTCGACCTGCTGCACGCGGGGGACTTCGAGCGGGCAGACACCGATGCCGCGCGCCGCCGCGTGGTCGTCGACCAGGTCGCCACCCTCACCGACCGCTTCGCGATCGCCTGGTACTCGCGGCTGGTGGAGCCGGTCGACCTGGCGAGCCTCGGAGTGTGGGCGCCGGGGAGCCGCGTGGTCGCCTCCGACGCGTATGCACTGCCCGAGCCGCTCGAGGGGCTCTGATGGCACGGATCCGCCAGGCCGACGTCGATGAGGTGAAGGCCCGTACCAACATCGCCGACGTGATCGGCGAGCGGGTCGCCCTCAAGCCTGCCGGCGTCGGATCACTCAAGGGCCTGTGCCCCTTCCACGACGAGCGCAGCCCCAGCTTCAACGTGCGCGCGCAGGCCGGCTTCTACCACTGCTTCGGCTGCGGCGAGTCGGGCGACGTCTATACGTTCCTGCGCCAAATGGACCACGTCTCGTTCAGCGAAGCGGTCGAGCGCCTCGCCGGCCGGCTCGGCTACCCGCTGCACTACGAAGACGGCGCGGCAGCGCCCGAGACCTCGGGCCGGTCGCGCCTCTACGCCGCCAACAGCGCCGCGGCCGAGTGGTTCCGCTCGCAGCTGTCCATCCCCGAGGCCGAGGCCGCCCGCAGCTTTCTGGGCGGCCGCGGCTTCGACGCGGCCGCGGCAGCCCATTTCGGTGTCGGCTACGCGCCCAAGGGGTGGTCGCACCTGCGTGACGCTCTCAAGGCGAAGGGGTTCAGCGACGAGGAGCAGGTCGCGGCGGGACTGCTGTCGCAGGGGCAGCGCGGCGTCTACGACCGGTTCCGCGGTCGACTGGTGTGGCCCATCCGCGACGTCACCGGGCAGGTGATCGGGTTCGGCGCCCGCAAGCTCTACGACGACGATCAAGGGCCGAAATACCTCAACACCCCCGAGACGGTCATCTACAAGAAGTCGCAGGTGCTCTACGGCCTCGACCTCGCCAAGCGCGACATCTCACGCCAGCACCGCGTGGTCGTGGTCGAGGGCTACACCGACGTCATGGCGTGCCATCTCGCCGGGGTGACCACCGCGATCGCGACCTGCGGCACCGCGTTCGGCTCCGACCACATCACGGTGCTGCGCCGGGTGATGGGCGACAGCGACGTGTCGGGCGAGGTCGTGTTCACGTTCGACCCGGATGCCGCCGGGCAGAAGGCGGCGCTGCGCGCCTTCTCGGAGGAGAAGCGCTTCTCCGCCCAGACCTACGTCGCGGTCGCCCCCGGCGGTCTGGACCCGTGCGACCTGCGGGTGCAACGCGGCGACGGGGCGGTGCGTGCGCTGCTCGAGGCCAAGGCGCCGATGTTCGAGTTCGTCATCGAGCAGCGTCTGGCGGGTTACGACCTGGCCACCGTCGAAGGACGTGTCGGCGCGCTGCGCGCGGCCGCGCCGATCGTCGCCGACATCCGCGACCCCGCCCTGCGCCCGGGCTACACACGCGTGCTGGCGCGCAAGCTGGGCCTGGACCTCTCCGAGGTGGCCCCCGCGGTGGAGCGTGCTGCGCGCAGCGGCGCGCAGCGGCATCCGGAGACGCCGGCGGCACCTGTTGCCGCTCCGTCCGCCGACGGCGAGGCGCCGATGCCGCGCGTGACCCTCGCCGGGCTTCCTCGCACCGCCGACGTCGCCCTCGAGCGCGACGCGATCATGGGGGTGTTGCAGTACGGGCATGCGGTGGATGCCGCGGTGCTCGACCCCGCGTTGGCGCTGCCGTTCCACCATCCCGCGCTGGAGGCCGTGCGCCGCGCCGTTGCCGAGCATCCGGACCGCACCCGTATCGGGTGGGCGGCTGCCGCGGTGGAGTCGGTGCGGGAGCCGTACCGCACTCTCGCGGCCGAGCTGCTCACAGCGGATTTCCCCGCGCGCACGGAGGCGGACGCGCTGGCGTCCACCGCCGACCTCGCCCGCAGACTGCGACTGCGCGCGGTGGAGCGGGAGAAGACCCAGCTGCTGGGGCACATCCAGCGGGTGGCTCCCGACTCCGACGGCGGCCGGGCGGTGCGACTGCGGTTGCGGGAGCTCGATGCCGAGCGTGCGCGCCTCGTCGCCGAGTAGCCCCGCCGTCGCGGAACAGGGCAGGATGAACACATGACATCGGCCGCCGACGACGACATCTCCATCCGGTGCGACGACCTGTCGATCGCCCATGGCGGCTCCGGGCAGCGCGTGGTCGACGGCGTCACCTTCACGCTGCCGCGGGCGGGCACCCTCGCGGTCATGGGTCCCACGGGAGCCGGCAAGTCGAGTCTCGCCGCGGTGCTCGCCGGCCGCGGCGACAGCACGCTGACGATCGTCGGCGGCAGTGCCGTCGTCGAGGGGGTGCGGGCGGGGAAGCGGGGGCGCAGCCGCCGCGTGCACACCTACGTCACCGGCTATCTTCCGCAGCGCGCAGGCGCCGATCTCCCCGCCCGACTGACCGTCGCCGACGTCGTGGGGGAGCCGGTGATCAGCCGTGACCGGCGGGTGAACGCCCGCGCCCTCGCGGTGCGCGTCGCGGCGCTCCTGGACGAGCTGCACCTGCCCCTCGGTGCTGCCGACAAGTACCCGTACGAGCTGAGTGCCGGCATGCGTCAGCGTGTGGCGCTGGCCCGCGCCCTCATGCTGCGCCCGCGTCTGCTCGTGGCCGACGAGCCGTACGCGAACCTGGACGTCGAGGTGCGGGTCGCGGCGCGCGACGCGGTGCTGCGCCGCCGGCACGAGTACGGCATGGCAACGGTGATCGTGACCAACGAGGCCGCAGCCGCCGATGAACTCGACGCGGATGTGCTCGTTCTGCGCGGCGGTCACACGGTGGCATCCGGCCACGGCACCCGGGGTCTGCTGTGGACGCCGGGCGACGACGACACGCGCAATCTCGTCGCGTCGTGAGGTCACGAGCACCCTTTCGGGTTTGCTAGGATTGACGAGTTGCCCGCCGCAAGGCGGACATGATCCTCGGTAGCTCAATTGGCAGAGCAATCGGCTGTTAACCGATAGGTTCTTGGTTCGAGTCCAAGCCGGGGAGCCATCAGGCTCCGAAACTCCCTTGATTCATCAAGGGAGTTTCTTCTTGCGACGGGCGTGACGTGGCGAACATCCACCCGGCCACGCTGTCGTGCCGCTCGGTGACGCGCGCGCTCCCTTCCGGTGGACGGCGTGTCCTGCGATGATCGGCACTCCCGCGCCATTCGGCGCGGTGCATGCGGAGAGCAGGAGACACGACAATGTCTGTCAGCGACAACGGCCCGAAGCCGAACGCCTTCGACATCGAATCGGCGACCCGACAGAACGAGAACTACCGCACGGTGGCGTGGACCGGGAAGCACCTGCAGGTGACCCTGATGTCCATCCCCGTCGGTGAGTCGATCGGGCTCGAGGCCCACCCTGACACCGATCAGTTCCTCCGTCTCGATGCCGGCAGTGGCAGAGTCGTGATGGGGCCCGCGAAGGACCAGCTCGATTTCGAGCACGACGTGGCGGACGGGTGGTCCATCCAGGTGCCTGCCGGAACGTGGCACGACGTGATCAACACCGGCGATGAGCCGTTGCGCCTCTACACGGTGTACGCGCCGTCGCACCACGCGGCCGGCATCGTGCAGGCGACCCACGCGGATGCCGAGCGCGACGAGGCGGCGGGGACCGACGAGCCGCCGTCGTGGACGGTGCAGCCCCCGTCGAGTGCCGAGGACGAGCACGCCTAGCCTGCTGCGCGACCGGTGCCGCAAAAGGTGAAGGCCAGGGGTGGAAGCCCTGGCCTTCGGTTGAGGGCCGCGCAGATGACGCGGGATCCTCACCTCCTAGCTTAGGCCACCGGTCGCGCGGGTTCGACCACCGCTCTGCCGATGAGACGGCATCTGACGGCCGAGACAGCGGTAAACGACCACCGTCTCAGCGCCCAGATGCTGTTTCACGGGCTCGGCGCGACGGAGCCGCGTCAGAGGGTGCGGAGCTTCTCCAGCAGCGGCTGGGCGACCTCGGTGACGAAGCGGTCCTGCTGCTCATCGCCCACCTGCACGATCGCTACGTCGGTGAACCCGGCGTCGAGATACGGGCGCACGCTCTCGGCGAGCTCGTCCAGGTCGGGGCCGGCAGCGATGGACTCCGCCACGTCCTCGGGACGAACGAACTGGGATGCCGCGGCGAACCCGGCCGGCGTCGGCAGATCCGCGTTCACCGCCCAGCCGCCGGCGAACCAGCGGAACTGCTCATGCGCCCGCGCGACGGCCGCGTCGCGGTCAGGATCCCAGCTGATCGGAATCTGACCGATCTTGCGCGACGACGCCGGATGCGCGGCATCCCACCCTTCGATCAGCTCCGGCTCCGGGTCCACCGCGATGAGATGGTCGGCCAGTCCGGCGAACCGCTCGATCGAGGACTCGCCCGACACCGCGACGCCGATCGGCACCCCGCCATCCGGGCAGTCCCAGATGCGCGCCGAGTCGACGCGGAAGTACTGCCCGTCGTAGGTGACCAGATCCCCGGTGTGCAGCGCCCGGATGATCTCGATGGCCTCGACGAGCATGTCCTGGCGCATCTGCACCGCCGGCCAGCCTTCGCCGACGACGTGCTCGTTGAGGTTCTCGCCCGACCCGAGCCCCAGCGTGAACCGCCCCTCGGACAGCAGCTGAAGGGTTGCCGCCTTCTGCGCCACGACGGCGGGGTGGTACCGCATGGTCGGGCACGTGACGTATGTCATCAGCTCCACGTCATGCGTGGCGTAGGCGACGGCCCCGAGCACGCTCCAGGCGTAGGGGGAGTGCCCCTGCTCCGTCAGCCACGGCGAGTAGTGGTCGCTGGACACGACGAAGTCGAAGCCGGCCGCCTCGGCCTTGACCGCGTAGTCGACCAGCTGCCGCGGCCCGCTCTGCTCCGTCATCAGGGTGTATCCGAAGCGCGTCATGGCGCCCTCCTCGCGTAGGTGTGCCAGCACGCTACCGAGCGACGCCGCCCGACGAACGGGGGTTGCGACGCGACGTCTGATGGTGCAGTCAGCGCTGCTCGGCGGCGGCTCGCGCGGGCTGCTCCGGACGGGAGGTCAGGGGCGGTGTATCGGGCTCCCATCGCAGCAGGTCACCCGGCTGGCAGTCGAGCACCTCGCACAGTGCCTCGAGCGTCGTGAAGCGCACGGCCTTAGCGCGCCCGTTCTTCAGAACGGCGAGGTTCGCCGGAGTGATGCCGACCCGCTCTGCGAGCACCGCCACCGGCATCTTGCGCCGCGCGAGCATGACGTCGATGTCCACCACGATGGGCATCAGATCACCTCGCTGAGCTCGGAGCGCAGCCGACGCGCCTCGGTCTCACGCTCCACGGCCTGGATCAGCAGCATCCGCAGCACGAAGACCACCAGGGCCATACCCGCCGCCACCAGGGCGGCTCCGCAGATGAGACCGACGACGCCGGGCGCCACGCTTCCCGGTGCCAGCAGCACCGCGAGGGAGAAGATCAGGAGCGCGCCCACGAGAATGGCCACGATCATGGCGTCGACGTAGCGGAAGGCGCGCCGGGAGAACACCGACCCCCGCCGCACCATCGTCAGCAGCCGCCAGATGCACACGGCGCAGATCTGCAGCGTCGCGATGCCGAGCACGACGATCACCACCGCCGCGATCCGCGCGGCCTCGGGCGCCCCGGCGAGATCGCGCCAGAGCAGCGGCACCATGACGACCTGCACGAACAGCGATCCGGCAAGCGCGAGCATCAGCACCACTCGAAGTGCTCCGATCACGAACGCACCCATGATCCACCTCCGCGTAACGATGGAAATCTATCGAGTAACGATAGCTCCGCGCCGTCCGGAAGGGTAGGGGTCAGGCGTCGAGGTTGTCGACGCCCGGCATCCAGCTGACGCCGGGGCGACCCCACCCGCGCTTGCGGGCGATCTTCTGCACGGTCTTCCAGTCGCCGTCGTCGAGGCGGTCGACATAGAGGATGCCGTCGAGGTGGTCGAACTCGTGCTGCATGATCCGGGCGCGCCAGCCGTCCACCTGGATGCGCACAGGCTCACCCTCGAGATCGGTTCCGGTGACGAGCACCTCATCGGAGCGACGGAGCGGGAACCGCTCGCCGGGGACGGACAGACACCCTTCCGACTCGGCGTCCGGGTCGGGGGAGCCGGGCTCGAGGGGGCGCATCCAGAGCTCAGGGTTGATGATGACGCCGCGCCAGGGGCGGCCCTCGTCGTCCTCGTAGTTGTAGGTGTAGATGCGCAGCGCCACGCCGACCTGTGGGGCGGCGAGTCCGACGCCGGGCGCGGCATCCATCGTCTCGAACATGTCGGCGACGAGGCGCCGGACGTCATCGGTGATCTCCTCGACGGGAGAGGCGGGGGAGTGCAGGACGGGATCGCCCATGATGCGAATCGGTAGAACAGCCACGCCTTGAGCCTACCGAGCCGACCATGGCGCTATCGTCGAGGGGTGATGTGGGAGGTGGGTATCGGGGACGTCGGCGATCAGCTCGTCGGCGCGTTCCAGAACCCGGGTCTGTTGTTGGGAATCCCGCTGGCGTTGGCCGGCGCGGTCTTCATGTCGTTCGGTGCCCAGTACCAGCACCGCGGCGTGGCGAAGGTCGAGCGGCTGAGCGGCACCGACGGGTCGACGGGCCTGACGGGCGGGCAGCTGCGTCAGCTGCTCGCGAGGCCGTCGTGGGTGGTCGGCACGCTGATGCTCGGGCTGGCGATCGTCTGCCAGCTCGGCGCTCTCGCGTTCGCCCCGCTCATCGTCGTGCAGCCCCTCGGCGCGGTGGCGCTGGTCATCACGACCCTGCTCAACGCGCACTACACCGGTCACGCACCGACGAGGCGCTCGCTGCTCGCGATCATCGCGTGCGTCGGCGGCATCTTCTGGTTCGTCATCGTGGCGGCGCTGTTCGCGGTGGAGCAGACCGTGACCAACCGCCAGCTGATCACCGTGCTCGTGATCCTCGCGGTCGTCGCGGCCGCGCTCGTCGCGTCGTGGCTGCTGGTGCGCCGCCGCCACGGCATCCGGGCCCTCTTCTACATCCTCGCCGCCGGCATCGTCTACGGCTTCGTGGCGACACTCGCGAAGATCGTCATCAAGCGCATCCAGTCCGGCGACTTCGAGTGGCTCACGGTGCTGTGCATCGCCGCCCTGCTCGCCGGCACCGCTCTGGGCGCCTACTTCGTGCAGACCGCCTACTCGTCGGGCCCGCCCGACCTGGTCATCGCCGGCCTCACCGTGGTCGACCCGATGGTCGCCGTGCTGATCGGCCTGCTGGTGCTGGGTGAAGGCGCCGCGGTGCCGGTCTGGGGCTTCGTCATGTTCGCCATGGCCGGTGCCATCGCGATCTGGGGTGTCATGACGCTGGCTCGCTACCATCCCCAGGTGATCTCCGAGAGCCAGGAGCTGCCGTTCCTGCGCGGCAGCTCGAAGGATGCCGACAGCGGCGCCGACGAGGATCCGCGGGCCTGACCGAGCGCCCGATATGCTCGTTGGGCGAGGGGCGGTGGCCAAGCTGGTCAAGGCAGCGGGCTCATAACCCGACGATCGTGGGTTCAAGTCCCACCCGCCCTACAAGAATCCTGCGGTGCCCTCAGGCATTGCACACCGGAGCGCTGAACATCGAGCCGGCCGGCGCGCCGAAGCGGTCAGGAGTTACACACTTGTGATTTCGCTCGCCCGTCCGCGATAATGGCGACACAAGCGAATAGCCCGCCGTGCTCCACATCAGGTCGTAGGGGAAGACGTACCTGACGAAGGAGAGATCATGGCGACACCACAAGCGCGCGGAGTGATCTATGTTCACTCGGCGCCGCGTGCGTTGTGCCCGCACCTGGAGTGGGCGGTCGGTCGGGTTCTCGGCCGCGCCGTGAGCTTCGAGTGGGCGGAGCAGCCCGTGCTCTCGGGCACGCGCCGCGCCGAGTTCTACTGGGAAGCCCCCGCCGGCACCGGAGCGGCGCTGGCGACGGCGATCCGCGGCTGGGAGCATCTTCGGTTCGAGGTCAGCGAGGATCCCACACCCCGCAGCGACGGCGGCCGGTGGTTGCACACGCCCGGCCTCGGCATCCACTTCGCCCAGACCGATACCGCCGGCAACATCGTGATCGGCGAGGACCGCGTGCGCTACGCGATGGAGGTCGCCGGCGGCGATCCGGTCGAACTGCAGCGAGAGCTGCTGGTGGCGCTCGGGTCGGCGTGGGATGAGGAGCTGGAGCCGTTCCGGCATGCGAGCGACGACGCGCCCGTCGTCTGGCTGCACAAGGTGGGCTGACCGGCCCGCCTGACGAACTCAGACGGTACGAGGCGCCGGTACCGCATCTCGGTGAGATTCCCCGGGGAGCGGGACATCGTCCGCACCGCCTGACACACAAGACGCCCCCGGATGCCGCACTGTCGCGGATCCGGGGGCGTCGTATGTGATGCGCGGTCAGACCGAACGGAACGCCGCGACCGCGTTGTGTCCGCCGAAGCCGAACGAGTTGCTGATCGCCAGCTGGTCGCCGTCGCCGAGGGGCGTCGGCTGGCCGGAGAGCCGGAACGGCACGGCCGGGTCCTGCTCGGTGAGGTTGATCGTCGGCGGTGCCACGCGGTCGCGCAGCGCGAGCACCGTGAAGATCGCCTCGAGGGCTCCGGTGCCGCCCAGCAGGTGGCCGGTCGACGCCTTGGTGGCCGAGACGGGGATCTCGCCCACGCGGTCGCCGAACACCTTTCGCAGCGCCTGGTACTCGTTGGGGTCGCCCACCGGCGTCGAGGTGGCATGCGCGTTGATGTGCGTGACCTCATCGGGGGAAGCATCCGCCTGGGCGAGTGCCATCGTCACGGCGCGCGCCGCGCCGACGCCCTCCGGGTCGTTGGCGGTGATGTGGTACGAGTCGGCCGTCACTCCGCCGCCGGCCACGACGGCGTAGATCTTCGCGCCGCGCGCCTTGGCATGCTCCTCGGTCTCGAGGATCAGCACGCCCGCGCCCTCGCCCATGACGAAGCCGTCGCGGTCGATGCTCGCCGGGCGCGACGCCGTCGCGGGGTCGTCGTTGCGACGCGACAGCGCCTGCATCGACGCGAACGACGCGATCGTGATCGGGTGGATCGCCGACTCAGTGCCGCCGGCGATCACCACATCGGCGTACCCGGCACGGATGTGCTCGACGGCGTTCACGATCGACTCGGTGCTCGAGGCGCAGGCGCTGGCGACGGTGCGCGCGTAGGCGCGGGCGCCGAAGTGCAGGGACAGGTTGCCCGCCGCGGCGTTGGGCATGAGCATGGGAACGGTCATCGGGAGGACCCGACGCGGCCCCTTCTCGCGCAGCGTGTCCCATGCGTCGAGCAGCGTCCACACCCCGCCGATGCCGGTCGCGAAATCAACGCCGAGGCGCTCGGGGTCGACCTCGGGCTCGCCGGCATCCGCCCAGGCCTCCATCGCCGCGACCATGGCGAACTGCGATGCCGGGTCGAGTCGCTTGGCGACGGGACGAGCGAGCACGGTGTCGGGCCGCACGGCGGCCTGCGCGGCGAACGTCACCGGCAACTGGTACTTCTCGACCCAGTCGTACTCGAGCGTGCGCGCGCCGGAGGCGCCGGCCAGCAGGGCCGACCAGCTTTCTGGCGCGGTGCCGCCGATCGGCGACGAGGCGCCGATTCCGGTGACGACGATGCGGGGAGCGCTCATGCGGGTGGTTCCTCCACGCCGGCGGGGTGGGGGACGAGCCCCCACCGTTGCCGACTCAGGCCTGGTTGGACGTGATGTAGGTGACGGCGTCGCCGACGGTCTTGAGGTTCTTGACCTCTTCGTCTGGGATGGTGACGCCGAACTTCTCCTCGGCGTTGACGACGATCGTCATCATCGAGATGGAGTCGATGTCGAGGTCGTCGGTGAACGACTTCTCCATGGCGACCTCGTCGGCGGAGATGCCGGTCTCGTCGGTGATCAGTTCGGCAAGTCCGGCAAGGACCTCGTCGTTCGTGTAAGCCATGGGATGCTCCTGTTCTGGGGGTTTCTTCGAGGTGCTGCGGCCCGGCGGGCCGCTGTTCAGTTTAGGGTGGCGGTCGTCGCGCTCAGGGCAGCACGACCACCTGCGCGCCGAACACCAGGCCGGCGCCGAAGCCGATCTGCAGCGCGAGTCCGCCCGACAGCTCGGGATGCTCCTCGAGCAGCCGGTGGGTGGCGAGGGGGATGGATGCCGCGGAGGTGTTGCCCGTCGTCTCGATGTCGCGACCGATCACGACCGACTCCGGCAGCTTCAGCTGCTTGGCGAACTCGTCGATGATCCGCATGTTCGCCTGGTGCGGCACGAACGCGGCGAGATCGTCAGCGGTGACGCCGGCCTCTTCCAGGGCCTGGCGTGCCACCTTCACCATCTCCCAGACGGCCCAGCGGAACACCGTGGGCCCCTCCTGGCGGAGCGTCGGCCACGGCGCTTTGCCGTCGCGGAAGTCCACGAGCGTGTGGTTCATCCCGACCGCATCGGCCTTGGAGCCGTCGGACCCCCAGACGGTGGGGCCGATGCCGGGGGTCTCGCTCGGCCCGATGACCACGGCGCCCGCGCCGTCGCCGAGCAGGAACGAGATCGAGCGGTCGGTGGGGTCGACGATGTCGCTGAGCTTCTCGGCGCCGACGACGACGGCGTAGTGGGCGGCTCCCGCGCGGATGAGGGCGTCGGCCTGCGCGACGGCGTAGGCGAACCCGGCGCAGGCGGCGTTGACGTCGTATGCCGCGGCGGGGTTGGCGCCGATGCGGTCGGCGACGATGGCCGACACCGAGGGGGTCTGCTTCGGGTTGGAGACGGTCGCCACGATCACGGCGTCGATCGCAGCCGGGTCGACGCCGGAACGCGCCACGGCCTCGGCGGCGGCGTCGGCAGCCAGGTCGACGGCGGTCGTCCCGGCCACGGCGCGCGTGCGGGTGACGATGCCGGTCCGCTGGCGGATCCACTCGTCGCTCGAGTCGATGGGGCCGATGAGGTCGTCGTTGGGCACCGCGATCTCGCCGCGGGCCGCGCCGTAGGCGTAGATGCGGGTGTGGGCGGGCCCGGAGGCCTGGCGGAGGGTCACGCTCATGTTCATGCTCCCAGCATGGCCGCCGCGGCGGCCAGGTCGTCGGGGGTCTTCACGGCCACCGTCGGCACGCCGCGCAGCGCCCGCTTGGCCAGTCCCGTCAGCGTACCGGCGGGGGAGAGTTCGATGATGCCGGTCACGCCGTGCTCGGCGAAGGATGCCATGCAGAGGTCCCACCGGACAGGCGAGGCGACCTGGGCCACCAGCAGATCGAGCGCTTCGCGGCCGCCGCTGACCGTGGAGCCGTCGTGGTTGGTCCACAGTGTCACCGCCGGGTCGGCGGGCTGCACGTCGGCCGCAGCGGTGCGCAGCGTCTCGACGGCGGGAAGCATGTATCGGGTGTGGAACGCGCCGGCCACCTGCAGCGGGATGACCCGGGTGCCGGCCACGGGGGTGGCGGCGAGTTCAGCCAGCGCGGCCGAAGCGCCCGCGGCGACGATCTGGCCGCCGCCGTTGTAGTTCGCGGGCGCGAGGTCGAGTTCCGACAGACGCGCCACGACGGCATCCTGGTCGCCGCCGATGACCGCGCTCATGCCGGACTGCTCTGCCGCAGCGGCATCGGCCATCGCCCGCCCGCGGATGCCGACCAGCCGCATACCCTCGTGCTCGGTGAGCACGCCGGCCGCCACCAGGGCAGAGATCTCGCCGACCGAGTGCCCGGCGACGCCGGCAGGGCGCGCCGGCGCGTGCGCGACGAGCGCGTCCCAGGACAGCAGGCTCGCAGCGACGATGAGCGGCTGGGCCACGGCGGTGTCGCGGATGCGATCGGCATCCCATTCGGTGCCGGCGGCGAGCAGGTCGACGCCCGCCGCGTCGGACGCGGCCTGCAGGCGCTCGCGCGCGCCGTCGACGTCCAGCCAGGGGGAGAGGAACCCGGGGGTCTGCGAGCCCTGACCGGGGAAGACGGCGATGATCACTTGACCATCCTGCCAACAACTCCCCGGGGGGTTCTGGCGAACGCCTCACAAGAATGAAAGAAACCCTTGTGCGCGGCGTACAACATCACGCGTGCTGGCGGCGGTGCGGTGCGGGCCGACGGCGGGCCGCGTCCGTGCCGATCGAACCCAGGATGAGCGCGGTCTGCAGGATGAGCGCCTCGCGGGGGCCGGTGGCATCCCAGCCGATGACATCGGAGACGCGCTTGAGCCGGTATCGCACGGTGTTCGGATGCACGAACAGCTCGCGTGCGGTCGCTTCGAGCGACCTGCCGTTGTCGAGATAGCTCCACAGCGTCGCCACCAGGTCGGTGCTGTGAGCCTGCAGCGGGCGGTAGATGCGCTCGACGAGCGTCTGCTTGGCTACCGAGTCGCCGGCGAGGGCGCGCTCGGGAAGCAGATCGTCGGCTTCGACAGGCCGCGGAGCGTTGCGCCACGCGCGCGCCACGGCGAACCCGGCGAGGGCAGCGCGGGCGCTCTGGCTCGCTTCGACCAGCGCGGGCACGGCCGGGCCGAGCACGAGATAGCCAGGGCCGAAGCACGGCTCCAGGCGCTGCGCGATCTCGGGGAAGGGCATCTCCGGCTCGGAGGACTCCTCCTTGCCGGGCGGCTGCGAGCGACCGAGCACCAGCACGAGGCGGGAGCCCTGCACGCCGATCAGCACGTCGACGTCGAGCTTGCGCGCCATGCGCCGCACCTGGTCGACGTCGAACTGCGGGGGCGTGGTGCCCACGAGCACCGCGACCTCGCCGTGGCCGTGCCACCCGAGGGCGGCGATGCGACTCGGCAGTTCCTCGTCGGTCTCACCGGTGAGGATCGAGTCCACCACCAGTGCCTCGAGCCGCGCATCCCACAGGCCGCGCGCCTCGGCGGCACGGGCGTAGACGTCGGCCGCGGCGAAGGCGACCTCGCGCGAGTAGAGCAGGATCGCCTCGCGCAGATCCTCGTCGCGACCGGCCACACGCTCCTCGGTCACGGCGACCGTCACGCGGATCAGCTGCAACGTCTGGGTCAGGCTGACACTGCGCAGCAGTTCACGCGGCGCCGCGGCGAAGATGTCCGCCGCGATCCAGGGTGTGGACGTCGGGTCGTCGTACCACTGGATGAACGACGTGATGCCGGCCTGCGCCACCAGCCCCACCGCCGACCGTCGCGCCGGCGGCATCTCCGCGTACCAGGGGAGCGTGTCCTCCAGTCGCTTGATGGTCGCCGTCGCGAGGTCGCCCGAGATGCGCCGCAGCCAAGCGAGCGTCTCGGCCTTCTCCGATGCGGTGGGGGCGGCGGACATGCGCTCGATCAGCTTTCCCCGCCCGCGTTGCCGCTCGTGCCCGCGGTGACGTCGTACAGGCGGTACTTCTCGATCGCCTGAGCGGACAGACCGCGGTCCACGACGCCCTCATCGGCCAGCGCCTGCAGCGTGCGCACCACGATCGACGGCCCGTCGATCTTGAAGAAGCGACGCGCTGCGGGGCGGGTGTCCGAGAACCCGAAGCCGTCGGCGCCGAGCGTCGCGAAACGCTGCGGCACCCAGGGGCGGATCTGGTCCTGCACGGCGTGCATGAAGTCGCTGACCGCGACGACCGGACCCTGCGCGTCGCGCAGCTTCTCGGTGATGTACGCGGTGCGCGGCTCCTCGGTCGGGTGCAGGAAGTTGTGCTCGTCGGCGGCCAGGCCGTCGCGGCGCAGCTCGGTCCACGAGGTCACCGACCACACATCGGCGATCACACCCCAGTCGTCCTTCAGCAGGCGCTGCGCCTCCTGAGCCCACGGCACACCGACACCCGAGGCGAGCAGCTGTGCGCGCGGCCCGTCGCCCTCGCCGACCGAGATGCGGTGGATGCCGCGGACGATGCCGTCCACGTCCACGCCCTCGGGCTCGGCCGGCTGCACCAGCGGCTCGTTGTACACCGTGAGGTAGTACATGACGTTGGGGTCGGGGTGCGACCCGCCGTACATGCGCTCGAGACCGGAGCGCACGATGTGCGCGATCTCGTAGCCGAACGCGGGGTCGTACGAGACGGTGGCGGGGTTGGTGGCCGCCAGCATGTGCGAGTGTCCGTCCGCGTGCTGCAGGCCCTCACCGGTGAGCGTGGTGCGGCCGGCGGTCGCGCCGATGATGAATCCGCGCGCCATCTGGTCGCCGGCGGCCCACTGGGCGTCGCCCGTGCGCTGGAAGCCGAACATCGAGTAGAAGACGTACACCGGGATCAGCGGCTCGCCGTGCGTGGCGTACGACGTGCCCACGTTGGTGAACGCCGCCACCGCGCCGGCCTCGTTGATGCCGACGTGCAGGATCTGGCCCTGCGGGCTCTCCTTGTAGGCCAGCAGCAGCTCGCGGTCGACGGAGGTGTAGTTCTGCCCGTGCGGGTTGTAGATCTTCGCCGTCGGGAAGTACGCGTCGATGCCGAACGTGCGCGCCTCGTCCGGGATGATCGGGACGATGCGGTGGCCGAAGTCCTTCGCGCGCAGCAGGTCCTTGAGCAGGCGGACGAACGCCATCGTCGTGGCGATCTCCTGCGTGCCCGACCCCTTCTTCGGCAGCGCGTAGGCGCTCTCGTCGGGGAGGCTGATCGGCACGTGGGTGCTGCGGCGCTCGGGCAGGAAGCCGCCCAGGTTGCGGCGGCGCTCCACCATGTAGCGGATCGTGTCGTCCTCCATGCCGGGGTGGTAGTACGGCGGCAGGTAGGGGTTCTCCTCGAGTTGCGCGTCCGAGATCGGGATGCGCATGGAGTCGCGGAAGTGCTTGAGGTCTTCGAGGGTCATCTTCTTCATCTGGTGGGTCGCATTGCGTCCCTCGAAGTGGTGACCCAGACCGTAGCCCTTGATGGTCTTCGCCAGGATGACCGTCGGCTGGCCCTTGTGCGCCAGCGCCGTCTTGTAGGCGGCGTAGACCTTCTGGTAGTCCAGCCCGCCGCGACGGAGCTTGCCCCAGATGTCGTCGTCGGACCAGTCCTCGACCATCTTGGCCGTGCGCTCGTCGCGACCGAAGAAGTGGTCGCGGATGAACTTGCCGTCCTCGGCGCGGTAGGTCTGGAAGTCACCGTCGGGCGTGGTGTTCATCAGACGCACCAGGGCGCCCTCGTCGTCCTGCGACAGCAGCTCATCCCAGCCGCGGCCCCAGACGACCTTGATGACGTTCCAGCCGGCGCCGCGGAAGAAGCTCTCGAGCTCCTGGATGATCTTGCCGTTGCCGCGGACCGGGCCGTCCAGGCGCTGCAGGTTGCAGTTGACGACGAAGGTGAGGTTGTCGAGGCCCTCGTTGGCTGCGACCTGCAGCTGTCCGCGGCTCTCGACCTCGTCCATCTCGCCGTCGCCGAGGAACGCCCACACGTGGGAGTCGGAGGCGTCCTTGATCCCTCGGTTCGTCAGGTACTTGTTCGTCATCGCCTGGTAGATCGCGTTGATCGGCCCGAGGCCCATCGACACGGTCGGGAACTGCCAGTAGTCCGGCATGAGGCGAGGGTGCGGGTAGGACGGGATGCCGTTGGGCGCCTTGGACGCCTCCTGGCGGAACCCGTCGAGCTGGTCGGCGCTGAGGCGTCCCTCGAGGAACGAGCGTGCGTAGATGCCGGGGGAGGCGTGGCCCTGGATGAAGACCTGGTCGCCGCCGGACGGGTCGTCGAGCCCGCGGAAGAAGTGGTTGAACCCGACTTCGTACAGCGATGCGGACGAGGCGTAGGTGGAGATGTGTCCGCCGACACCGATCCCCGGGCGCTGGGCGCGGTGCACCGTGATGGCGGCGTTCCAGCGGATCCAGCGGCGGTAGCGGCGTTCGAGCTCCTCGTCGCCGGGGAACTCGGGCTCGTTCTCAGGCGCGATGGTGTTGATGTAGTCCGT
Source organism: Microbacterium sp. zg-Y1090 (assembly GCF_030246945.1). Taxonomy (NCBI): domain Bacteria; kingdom Bacillati; phylum Actinomycetota; class Actinomycetes; order Micrococcales; family Microbacteriaceae; genus Microbacterium; species Microbacterium wangruii. The sequence goes on along the minus strand of NZ_CP126742.1, from coordinate 1,637,101 downwards.
GGTCGGCACCTGCGGCACGTTCAGCTGCAGCTCGTGCGACTTCTGCAGCAGGCTGAGCATGATCTCGCGGCCGCGGCCGGAACCCTTGGCATCGACGAGCTGAGAGAGCGACTCCTGCCACTCGGAGGTCTCCTCCGGGTCGCTGTCGAGGGCCTCCTGCGAGTACGGATCCTGATCGTTGACAGTCACGGAAGACCTTTCTCTATGGCAGATCGTGCCAGGTACACGCGGCGCAGGGAGCGGGGGCTTTGTTCGCACCACACAACGCGCCATCGTTCAGCCTACCCACTCAGGCGGCGCGCGGCGCGGGGTGGGCCGGGGGAAATGCGGGTGCGACGCGCGTCGTGGCCGGTACCAGGATCGAACTGGTGACCTTCTCCGTGTAAAGGAGCTGCGCTACCGCTGCGCCAACCGGCCACCCGCCATCCTAAGCCTCGGTGGCGGGCGCGCACGGGAGGTAGGTTGGAGACGTGAACGCCAGCCCCGCCGACCAGCGCCGACTCCTCGACATCGCCGACCTCGACGCACGCATCGGTCAGGCCGAGCGCACCCGCGCCCAGCCCCCGCAGGCCGCCCGCGTCAAGGAGCTGCTCGCGCAGCGACAGACCTACAACCAGCAGCTCGCTCAGCTGCTCGGAGCGCGCGACGACGCCCGCACCGAGCTGGCGCGCATCGAGGCGGACGTCGCGGTCGTGCAGGCCCGCAGCGACCGCGACGCGCAGCGCCTCACGACCAGCGCGAACGCCAAGGAGGCGCAGGGCCTCGAGCACGAGATCGCGTCGCTCGGCAAGCGCCGCAGTGCGCTGGAGGATGCCGAGCTCGAGGTGATGGAGAAGCTCGAGCGTGCCGACGCCGAGGTCGCCGCCCAGGAAGCCCTCATCGCCGAGACCAACGCCGAGGGGTCCCGGCTCTCCGACGAGGCGAAGGCCGTGGTCGCCGAGGCGACCGCACGTCTCGATGAAGCCGCCCGCGATCGCGCCGCCATCGTGGGGGAGCTGCCCGCCGAACTCGTCGCGATGTACGACCGCATCGCCGCCCGTTCCGCGGTCGGCGCCGCCCTGCTGCGGCGCGGCACCTGCGAGGGATGCCGGATGGTGCTTTCCGGCACCGACCGCCAGGCCATCCGCGACACCCCTGCCGACACCGTCGTGACCTGCCCCGAATGCGGCTGCATCCTGGAGCGCACGGAGGAGTCCGGCCTGTGACCGGCACGGCGGGTGTCCGCAGCTGACCCCGCGCCGGCGTGGATCGTCGTCGGCCGCACCGCCGACGGAATGGCCGCCGCGTTCGTCGATGATGCCGGCACGGAAGTGCGCCGGGAGCCGATCGGCGACCTGCCGGCGTGGGTGGCTGCCAGGGAGGAGGCGCACGCACCGCGATGGGTGTGGGGCGACACCCCCACCTGGTACGACGGTCTGCTCGCCGGCGGCATCCGGGTCGCCCGCTGTCGCGACCTGAGGCTCTGTCACGCCATCCTGCGGGACAGCGTGCTCGTGGCGGACCCATCCGATCTGCGCGCCGCCGAAGGATGGGACGCCGCTGCCGCGATCCCGAGCGATGCGGCGCCGACGCTGTTCGAGCTCGATGCGGCATCCGCGCCGGGCCTGCCGGAGGGGCTCGACGACGCGATCGCGGAGCTGCAGCGCCAGCATGCCGCCGTCGCTTCCGCGCGCGATCCGGGACGGCTGCGGCTGCTGCTGGCGGCGGAGTCCGCCGGGGCCCTGGTGGCGGCCGAGCTGCGGGCGGCGGGACTCCCGTGGGACGTTGACGCGCACGACGAGCTGCTGACCGCCGTGCTCGGCCCCCGTCCCGCCGGCGGGGGAGTGCCGCGAGCGCTGCAGGCTGCCGCCGATCGGGTGCGCGCCGCGCTGGGCGACCCCCAGCTGAGCCTGGACTCGCAGCCGAAGCTGTTGCGTGCGCTGCACCGCGCAGGCATCGACGCGTCGTCGACGAGCAAGTGGGAGCTCACCCGCTACGAGCATCCGGCGATCGAGCCGCTGCTGGAGTACAAGAGGCTCGCACGCCTCCTCAGTGCCAACGGCTGGGCATGGCTCGACGCCTGGGTGCACGATGGCCGGTTCCGCCCGGTCTACGTGCCGGGCGGCGTGGTGACGGGTCGGTGGGCGTCGTCGGGCGGTGGCGCGCTGCAGCTGCCGCGCCAGCTGCGAGCGGCGGTGCGTGCCGACCCGGGCTGGGTGCTCGTGGTCGCCGACGTGGCCCAGCTGGAGCCGAGGGTGCTGGCGGCCATGGCGGGCGACACAGTCCTGGCGGATGCCGCGCGCGGGCGCGACCTGTACGCCGGCGTGGTGCAACGCGGCGCCGTGCAGACGCGGGCCGAGGCGAAGGTCGCGATGCTCGGTGCCATGTACGGGGCCACGACGGGCGACAGTGGGCGGCTCGTTCCGGCATTGCGGCGCACCTTCCCGCGGGCGATGGCGCTCGTCGACGACGCCGCTCGCACCGGCGAGGACGGCGGCGTCGTCGCCACCCGGCTGGGCCGCACCTCGCCGCCGCCCCCGGCGCAGTGGCACGCCGTGCAGGCCGCGGCGGGCGGACCGGAGGCGACCGCGGCCGACGAGTCGCGCGCGCGCCGCTGGGCGGGGGACCGCGGCAGGTTCACCCGCAATTTCGTGGTGCAGGGGACGGCGGCGGAGTGGGCGCTGTGCTGGCTCGCCGACCTGCGCAACCGACTCGCGGCCCTCCCGCCGGTGCCTGCGAGCGACGCGGCTCCGCGCTCAGGCCCCGCCTTCGCACGCCGGTCCCATCTGGCGCTGTTCCTCCATGACGAGGTGATCGTGCACGCGCCGGCGGCGCAGGCGGATGCCGCAGCCCACGCGGTCGCCGAGGCCGCGGCATCCGCCGGGCGCCTGCTTTTCGGAGAGTTCCCGATCGACTTCCCGCTCGACGTGCGGATCTCGGAGTCTGCGCTGAAGGACTGACTCAGCCGCACGTCGGCGCGGTCGAGGTGATCACGGGCGCGTGCACCATCGGTGTGTGGAGGATGCGCGGTGCGGACACCGCCCCGGGCGGGCCCACGAAACGGAACTCGAGGGACCCCGACGCACCCGGTGCGAGCCGCAGCTGCGCTGCTGCCGTGGGGAAGCCCGCTTCGACGGCTTCGACGGACGGCTCTGCGGCGCCGTCCCGCCGGACACCGGCCGGCGACCAGCCTTCGGGTGCGGCGACCGAGACGATGGTGCCGATCTCTCCCGGTGGCACGCCCCAGTGCCCGCCGCCGGTGACACTCGGCGGCAACACGGCGGCCTCGGCGGGTGCACGGCTGTCGAGTGTGAGAGTGACCGTCAGCTCGGGGCGACCGTCGGTGCGGCAGAGGCCGTCGACGTCGATCTCGGTGCCGAGGAAGACATCCATCTTTCCGCCGGTCGTGTCGTTGAAGTACACCGCGAACGCGAGCGCTTCGGCGGCGCGGTGCCGTGCCGCGGAACCGCCGAGGGCGGTTCCGTCGAGCGTCGCCTGCGCGACGGGGTCGGCACTCCACAGCGACACCCGCCCGGTGGCCACCGGGTCCGCCAGTGCGCGCATCCACGCGAGCGGTTCCATCCCACGTTCGGTCAGTGCCGTGAACAGGGAGTCGGTGACGCTCTGCAGGAACACGGTCTGCTCGCGGGCGTCGAGGGTCGTGTACGGCTCCACCAGCACGCGGTCGACGAGGTTCTCGGCGGTCAGTTCGGTGCCGTCGGCGAGTGTGACGGGACCGGTCTGCGCGAGCAGCGCGCGCACCACCAGCGGGTCCAGCGACAGCACGGCATCCGGCGTCGTTCCCGTGCGCCCGTGCCACCAGGCGGACGCCAGCGCCCCGGTCACGGCGAAGTCGGCGGTCATCGACGTGTTCTGCACGAAGCGCGCGAGGCCGTCGCCGTACAGCGCGGTGGTGTCGGCGGGCACCGGCATGATCGGTTCGGTGAGAAGTGGGAACTCGCTCGAGTCGGCCTGGTCACGCAGCGAGAGCACCCCCTGATCGGCGTCGAGCAGGGCGAAGGACCCGGTGATGCCGCCGCCGGCGCGAAGCTCCGCGTTGTTCTGGATCATCACCAGCAGGGTGTGGGGACCCTCCGCCCCGAGCACGCCGGGCAGAACGCCGATCACCGCCGCTGCGCTCTGCAGTGCCGGCTCCACCTCGTCCAGGAGCACCCGCAGCGCACGCACTCCGGAGGCGATGGGCGGCAGCAGACCGGCGGGAGCCAGGGCATGGACGCTCGTGCGGGCGTCGGAGGCGGCCTCTGCTGCGGTCCTGAGCGGCGTCTGCATCTCGGCGAGCGCCGCGACGTCGACGACCGCGTCATCGTCGGGGGCGTCAGCGAGATCCGCGGCTGCGTCCGTGAGCTCGACGCCGGCCGCAGCGAGAGCGCGACCGTGTCCAGCGAGCACGGCGACGGCGCTGAGGTCGTCGCCGAACCAGGGCAGGGCCTCGGCGACGGCCCAGGCCGGATCGCTCGTCGCCTGAGCGGCGCGGTCGGCGGAGGCGGACAGTGACCGCACGGCGTCCGTCGCGGCGCCGAGGTCGCCCTCGGCGATCGCGGGAGGGAGTTCCCGAGCCACCGCTGCGGCATCGGACAGCCCGAGCCCCGCCTGTGCGATGCGGACGACGACCCAGGCGAGCGCCGCGACCACCAGGCAGAGCATCACGACACTGGCCAGCACCGCCCCGCGCACCGGATCGGTCCGGTGCGCTGAAGGCGGGCGGGTCACGAGCGCGTCGAGCGGCGGCGGAGCAGCAGCAGGCCTGCACCGCCGGCGACGAGCGCACCGGCCCCCAGCCCCAGCGGCAGGGCTGCGGCGGCGGAGCCGCCCGTGATGGCCAGGCCACCCGAAACGGCCGCGACCGCGCCGGAGGGCGCCGTGAGGCACGCCGGCGTCGCCTGCGGGTAGGAGATCGGCACGGAGACGCTCGGGTTGACGTGGAGCACCGCAGTGACCTCGCCACGCGTCCACGCGAAGTTGCCGTCCGTGCGCACCCACTCGCCGTCGGCCAGCTCGTAGCCGGGCCATCCGACGCCCGCCCCACTGGGGCCGACCGCGGCACCGGGCCAGAGCACCCGTCCCTCCAGGCGGCCGTCGACCAGGTCGCCCAGCGGAATCGGCGCCGTCGACTGCACGCCGTTCGTCAGCACGAGTGTCGCGGCCGTCTCGTCGATCTGTTCGTCGGGATCGGTCAAGACGAGCGAGTAGTCGATCCACGGCGCACCGCTCAGGCACTCGCCGACGGCGAACGACCCCGCCAGACTCGGCTGGATCAGCAGATCCGGCGTGTACGGGTCAGGGCTCACGGGCAGATCGCTGCCGCCTGCCCCGTCTCCCGGTGGAGGGGTCGATGCCGCTGACGCGGCGGTCGGAACCCCGATGAGCACGAGCGCGGCCAGCGCGATCGCCGAAACGGACGTACGAAAGTACATCATGCCTCCCCAAAGGCTGATGACGAGCACCCCCAAGCGCTCGTTCCCCAATGCGGCGAGACTACCCCACGCTCGAGGGGTCGGCAATGCGTCCCTGCGGCGCGTCGGCGTGCACCGCCGCACCGACGGTAGGGTTGAGGGGCGAATGGGTCGGCCGGACGGTCGCGTCGCGGGAAACCGCGCCGAGGAACGTCCGGGCTCCACAGGGCAGGACGGTGGGTAACACCCACCCGGAGCGATCCGCGAGACAGTGCCACAGAGAGCAGACCGCCGGGACTCAGGTCCCGGTAAGGGTGAAAGGGTGGTGTAAGAGACCACCGGGGTCGTGGTGACACGACCCGCAAGGTAAACCTCGTCCGGAGCAAGGCCAGACAGGGGATGACGACGCGGCCCGCCGAGTCCCCGGGTAGGCCGCTGGAGCGGCACGGCAACGTGTCGCCGAGAGAGATGACCGTCGACGGGGCTTCGGCCCCCGAACAGAACCCGGCGTACAGGCCGGCCCATTCGCGCTCTCGCCGTGCTGCCGCCCGCCGTCAGGCTGTCGTGGCGTCGGCGAGCGGCCCGGCCGCGCCGCCGGTGGCATCCACACCGGCGCTGGCGAGCGCCAGGGCGGCGGCGCCGATGATGCCGGCGTTGTTGCGGTGCACGGCCGGCACGATCGGGGTGCGCAGGTCCAGCAGCGGCAGGAACTTGTCCGCGTGCTTCGAGACGCCCCCGCCGACGACGAACAGGTCGGGGCTGAAGAGGAACTCCACGTGGCTGTAGTACCACTGCAGCCGCTCCGCCCACGGGCCCCAATCGAGGTTCTCCCGCTCCATCGCGGAGTAGGCCGCGTACACCTCGGCATCCTCCATCGCTCCGGCGCGGTTCAGATGACCGAGCTCGGAGTTGGGGATCACGACGCCGTCGTAGATCATCGCCGAGCCGATGCCGGTGCCCAGCGTGGTGAGGATGGTCAGACCCTCCTGGCCCCGGGCGGCACCGAAGCGCAGCTCGGCGACGCCCGCCACGTCGGCGTCGTTGGCGAAGTGGATCTCGCGTCCGAGTCCCTGCTCGAAGAAGGCTTCCGCCTCGAAACCCACCCAGGTGTCGGCGACATTGGCGGCCGAGAGCGTGCGGCCGTGCTTGACGATCGCGGGGAAGGCCACGCCGAGCGGCACGGCGGCGTCGGTCACGCCCAGCGTGTCGAGCACCTCGCGCACCGCATCGAGCACGTCGGCCGGCTCGGCGCCGGCGGGCGTGCGCACCTTCACGCGGTCGGTGAGCAGGGTGCCGTCGGTCAGGTCGACGAGTGCCCCCTTGATGCCGGTGCCGCCGATGTCCACCCCGACGGCGCGGGTCGTGTCAGTCGCCATGCCCTCAGCCTATCCAGGCTGTCAGGGGCTCTCAGTAGGATCGGGCGTGCACACCGACGACGGGAGCATGATGAGCGGCGACGAGAAGTACTGGTACAACCTCACCACCGGCAAGGTCGAGCGCGGGTTCGAGTCCCCGGCCGTCGATCGTGCGGGTCCTTTCGACACCGAGGAAGAGGCCGCGCGCGCCCCTCAGCGTCTGGCGGAGCGGTCCCGGGCATGGGCCGAGGAAGAGGCACGCGACGATGCCTGGGGATCGGGTTCGTCGCGCACCGGAGCACCCGCCGACGACCAGTAGGCTGGCCGAAGGCGACACCCGCCGGAGGGGAAGCGATGGACAAGCAGCGTGACTTCGTACTGCGCACGATCGAGGAGCGCGGCGTCAAGTTCGTCCGCCTGTGGTTCACCGATGTGATCGGCACCCTCAAATCGGTGGCGATCGCACCGGCCGAGGTCGAGGGCGCGTTCAACGAGGGCCTCGGGTTCGACGGATCGGCCATCGAGGGGCTCACCCGCTCCTACGAGTCCGATCTGCTCGCCCACCCCGACCCGTCGACCTTCCAGGTGCTGCCGTGGCGCGGCGAGATCGACCCGACGGCGCGCATGTTCTGCGACATCACGACGCCTGACGGGCAGCCGGCGGTCGCCGACCCGCGTCACGTGCTCAAGCGCACTCTGGCGAAGGCGGCGGATGCCGGTTTCACCTTCTACACGCATCCCGAGATCGAGTTCTACCTGCTGAAGTCGTCGTCGTACGGGCCGGATGGTCCCGAGCCGGTGGACTCCGCCGGCTACTTCGACAACGTTCCCGGCGGGACCGCCCACGACTTCCGCCGGCGCTCGGTGCGCATGCTGGAGGACCTCGGCATCTCCGTCGAGTACAGCCACCACGAGGGTGGCCCGGGGCAGAACGAGATCGACCTGCGCTACGCCGACGCGCTGGCCACCGCCGACAACATCATGACGTTCCGCACGGTCGTCAAAGAGGTCGCGATCGAGCAGGGCGTCTACGCGACCTTCATGCCCAAGCCCCTCTCGGGCAAGCCCGGCAGCGGCATGCACACGCACATGTCGCTGTTCGAAGGCGACACCAACGCGTTCTACGAAGAGGGCGCGCAGTATCAGCTGTCCAAGACCGGCCGTCAGTTCATCGCCGGGCTGCTCAAGCACGCCGCCGAGATCTCGGCCGTGACGAACCAGTTCGTCAACTCGTACAAGCGGCTGTGGGGCGGCGACGAGGCTCCCAGCTTCATCTGCTGGGGACACAACAACCGCTCCGCGCTCGTGCGCGTGCCGATGTACAAGCCGCACAAGGGCCAGTCCACGCGTGTCGAGTACCGCGGACTCGACTCGGCAGCCAACCCGTACCTCGCGTATGCGCTCATGCTCGCCGCCGGGCTCAAGGGCATCGAAGAGGGCTACGAGCTGCCGCCCGAGGCCGAAGACAACGTGTGGTCTCTCAGCGACGCCGAGCGACGCGCGCTGGGCTACCCGCCGCTGCCGGCCAGCCTCGACCGCGCGCTCGAGCGCATGGAGGATTCCGAGCTCGTGGCAGAGACCCTCGGTGAGCAGGTCTTCAACTACGTGCTGCTGAACAAGCGGCGCGAGTGGCAGGAGTACCGCACACAGGTCACTCCCTACGAGCTGAAGAGCAACCTGGAGATGCTCTAGGCAGCCGCGTATGTCCACGAGCGAACGGTCGTCGGCCCTCACCGCTCTGGCGCGTCTGGGATTCACCGGCCTCGCCGAGGCAGACCGGCTCGCCGCCGAACTCGTGGAAACGCTCGGCATCCCGCGGGAGACGCTCATCGCGGATGCCGCGGTGGCCGCCGACCCCAACGGTGCGCTGGAGGCGTTCGCCCGCATCGCACGGCGTGACCCGGAGCCGGTGCGCGCGCTGTTCTCGCCCGGCGGCGCGGGCCGCTCGGCGTGGGCCCTGCTGGGGGCGTCCCGGGGTTTCGGGGAGTTCTACCTGCGGCATCCTCAGGAGCTGGCGCACCTGCCGTCCGAACCCGGGACTCTGCCCACCGCCGCCGAGCTGACGCAGAGCCTGCTGCAGTCGGTGGGCGCGGCCGACGGCTTCGCCGCGGGCGGCGACGACGCGGATTGGGTGGCGCTGCGGGTGCGCTATCGGCGGATGCTGGCGCGCATCGCCGTGTTCGATCTGCGCAGTCCATCACCCGACGACGCGCTCGCACCGGTCGCGGCCGCGCTGGCCGATGCCGCGGGAGCGGCACTCGAAGCATCCCTCAGCGTCGCGCGCGCCCGGGTGAGCGGCCCGACCGGCCCCGGCCTGTTCTCCCGGGAACACGTCGCGGGCACCCGGCTGGCGATCATCGGCATGGGCAAAGCCGGGGCGCGGGAACTCAACTACGTCAGCGACGTCGATGTCATCTTCGTCGGTGGGGGAGCCCCGGACGTCCTCGAGGAGCTGGGGGAGAACCGCATCATCGACATCGCGACACGCCTCGCGGTGCTCACCATGCGCGGCATCTCCAGCGTCGAGATCGAGCCGCCGTTGTGGGAGGTCGACGCGAACCTGCGCCCCGAGGGCAAGCAGGGTGCCCTGGTGCGCAGTCTCGACTCCCATCTGGCCTACTACGATCGCTGGGCCAAGAGCTGGGAGTTCCAGGCGCTCCTCAAAGCGCGTCCTCTCGCCGGCGATGCCGAGCTCGGCGATCGCTACGTCGCGGCTGTGCAGCCGAAGGTGTGGACCAGCGCCGCGCGCGAGAACTTCGTCGACAGCGTGCAGCGCATGCGCGAACGCGTCACCGAGCACATCCCCGGGGACGAGGTGGCCTACCAGCTCAAACTCGGCCCCGGGGGCATCCGCGACATCGAGTTCACCGTGCAGCTCCTGCAACTGGTGCACGGCCTCGCGGACGAGGCCGTGCGTCAGCGCGGCACCCTGGACGCCCTCGATGCTCTGGTGGCGGAGGGTTACATCGCCCGGGCGGATGCCGCGGTGTTCGCGCGCGACTACCGGGTGCTGCGGGTGCTGGAGCACCGCCTGCAGCTCAGAGGTCTCAGCCGCACGCATCTCATGCCCCGCACCCCCGAAGGGCTTCGGGAGCTGGCGCGGGCGTCCCGGCTCGCCGACAGCGGCGACGCCGTGTGGCGGCTGTGGGAGTCGGTGAAGCGCGAGGTGCGCGAGATCCACGTGCGCCTGTTCTACAAGCCGCTGCTGTCGGCCGTGGCGGCGCTGCCGCCCGAGGAGCAGACGCTCTCGCCCGCGCAGGCGCACGATCGTCTCGCGGCGATCGGGTTCCAAGACCCCGCGGGCGCGCTGCGTCACATCGGCGCGCTGACCAGCGGCATCAGTCGCAAAGCGGCGATCCAGCGGCACCTCATGCCCATCATGCTGCGGTGGTTCGCCGACGGTGTCGATCCCGACTACGGCCTGCTGGCCTTCCGCCGCATCAGCGAGCGCCTGGGCGACACCCCGTGGTTCCTGCGCATGTTGCGCGACTCTTCGGGAGCGGCCGAGCGGCTCACGCATGTGCTCTCCGGCTCGCGCTATGTGGGCGAGCTCATGGAGTGGATCCCGGAGTCCGTCGCCTGGCTCGACTCGGGGGAGCAGCTGCGCCCGCGCGCCGGAGTCGTGCTCGAGGAGGAGGCACGGGCCATCCAGTCCCGGCACCGCACCATCGACGACGCGATGCGCGCCGTGCGGGCGCTGCGGCGCCGGGAGCTGCTGCGGCTGGCGATGGCATCCATGCTCGAGGACCTCACGATCGAGGACATCGCGCACGCGCTCACGACGGTGACCGAGGTCACGATCCAGGCGACGCTGCGGGCGGTGCGACGCGAGGTCGTGCCCGCCGAGGACGACGCGCTGGACTTCTCGGTGATCGCGATGGGTCGTTTCGGGGGTGCGGAGCTCGGCTTCGGCTCCGACGCCGATGTGCTGTACGTGTATCGCCCGAACGGCGTGGATCCGCAGCGCGCCCACGCGCTGGCGCTGCAGCTCGTCGCGGGGCTGCGCACCTACTCGGAGGACAGCCGCGTGCCGCTGGACCTCGACGCGGATCTGCGTCCCGAGGGCCGCAACGGCCCCCTGGTGCGCTCGCTCGAGGCCTATGCGGAGTACTACCGCCGATGGTCCGTGGCGTGGGAGGCGCAGGCGCTGCTGCGCGCACGGGGCGTGGCCGGCAGCGTCAAGCTCATCCGCGCGTTCACGGAGATGGCCGACGCGGTGCGGTACCCGGCCACCGCCGACCCGCAGGGTGTCCGCGAGATCAAGCGCATCAAGGCGCGAGTGGAGAACGAACGACTGCCCCAGGGCACCGACCGCTCGCGGCACTTGAAGCTGGGCCCGGGGTCGCTCAGTGACGTGGAGTGGCTGGTGCAACTGTTGCAGCTGCAGCACGGCCACCGCATCGAGGGATTGCGCACCACCTCGACGATGGACGCTTTGCGCGCGGCGGTCGAGGCCGGGCTGGTGGGGGAGACGGCGGCCCAGCGGCTCGCCGAGGCGTGGCGCCTGGCGAGTCGGCTGCGGTCGGCGAACACGCTGCTGTCGGGCCAGACCAGCGACATCCTCCCCACCGATCGTCGCCGGCTCGACGGCATCGGCCGCCTGCTGGAGTATCCGCCGCGCTCGGCCACGCAGGTCGAGGAGGACTACCTCGGCGCCACGCGGCGCGCGCGCCGCGTGTTCGAGAAGCTCTTCTACGGCTGATCGGAGCCCTTGCTCCCCTCGCTACCCAGCGTTACTATCTCGTGGTACTCAATAACGCTAGGTAGACGGAGGAGTCGATGGGCAGGCAGGCGACGGAGATGCTCAAGGGCGTGCTGGAGGGCACGGTGCTGGCCGTCCTCGCCCGCCGGCCCGCCTACGGCTACGAGATCACCGCATGGCTGCGTGAGCAGGGCTTCGCCGACATCGCCGAGGGCACCGTGTACGCCCTCCTGGTGCGCGTCGAGCAGCGAGGGCTCGTCGATGTGGAGAAGGTGCCGTCGGAGAAGGGACCGCCTCGCAAGGTGTACTCGCTCAATTTGCGGGGGAGAACGCAGCTGGACGAGTTCTGGAGCACGTGGAGTTTTCTCGCCGAGCGCATCGAACGGCTGCGCAGCACGCTGATCGAAGGAGAGTGATGGCCATGTCCGTCAGATGGATCGATGCCCTGACCGGGTCGCTGGAGCAGAAGAAGAAGTACAAGGAGATCGTCGCCCGTCTCGATGGGCTGCCGGACCCGTACGCGGGCACGGCGCGAGCCTTCACGCGGTACTTCGTGTACTACGGCGCCATCCCCGATGGCGCGACGCTGGTGGACCTGTTCGCCGGCTTCGCGGATCTCTGGGAGCGTGCCGCCGCCGACGCCACGCCGCTGGGCGATGTCATCGGCGACGACCCCGTGGCGTTCGCGGAGGAGTTCGTGCGCGCCTACCGGTCGAAGGAGTGGATCGACAAGGAACGTGCCCGTCTCGTGCAGGCGATCGACGCCGCCCTCAGTGATGAGGAGCGGATGTCATGACCATCTCCGCGGTTGCCGCCCCCGCCATCGCGGTGCGCGGCATCCGCAAATCCTTCGGCGCCGTGCAGGTGCTGCGCGGCGTCGACCTGGACGTGCCGCGGGGGAGTGTGCTGGCGCTCCTCGGATCCAACGGCGCAGGAAAGACGACGCTGGTGCGGATCCTCTCCACGCTCGTGAAGCCCGATGCCGGCACCGCCGCGGTGAACGGCGCGGATGTGTCGAAGCGCCGGCCGCAGTTCGCCAGGCGATCAGCCTGACCGGCCAGTTCGCCGCCGTCGACGAGGTGCTCACCGGTCGTGAGAACCTCGCGTTGATCGCGCGGCTGCGGCGGCAGAGCAATCCCGGAGGCATCGCGGATGCCCTCCTCGCTCGCTTCTCGCTCAGCGAGGCAGGGAGCCGCCGTGCGGGGACCTACTCCGGCGGCATGCGCCGGCGGCTGGACATCGCGATGAGTCTGATCGGGGACCCGCCGGTGATCTTCCTCGACGAGCCGACGACCGGCCTCGACCCGCAGGCACGCCGGGAGGTATGGGATGCCGTCAGGCAGCTGGCGCGGGGCGGCACCACCGTGCTGCTGACGACCCAGCAGCTCGAGGAGGCCGAGCAGCTCGCCGACCGCATCGCGATCCTCCACCGGGGCACGATCGTGCAGCAGGGCACGCTCGAGCAGCTGCGGCGGTTGCTGCCCACGGCGAAGGTCGAGTACGTGCAGAAGCAGCCGACCCTCGAAGAGGTGTTCCTCGCCCTCGTCGGAGAGGCGGGAGCGGGACCCGCCGACGAGGCGGCATGCCAAGAGGAGGAGATGCCATGACCGGCCATGTGCTGAGCGACACCGGAATCCTGACGGGGCGGTCGCTGCGACACGTGCTGCGCAGCCCCGACACCATCATCACCACCGCGGTCACCCCGATCGCGCTCATGCTGCTGTTCGTCTTCGTGCTCGGCGGCGCCATCGACGTGGGATCGGGCACGTCGTACGTCTCGTACACGCTGCCCGGGATTCTGCTGATCACCATCGCGTCGGGGATCGCGTACACGGCCTACCGACTATTCGTCGATCTGCAGGACGGCGTGTACGAGCGGTTCCGGTCGATGCCCATCGCGCGCTCGAGTCCGCTGTGGGCTCACGTGCTCACGTCTCTGGCGGCGAACATCGTGTCGCTGGCGATCGTGGTGGGCGTCGCGCTGCTGCTGGGCTTCCGCAGCAACGCCTCACCGGGCGCCTGGCTCGCCGTCTCCGGCATCCTGGTGCTGTTCACCCTGGCTCTCACGTGGCTCGCGGTGATCGCGGGGCTGTCGGCGAAGACGATCGACGGCGCCAGCGCCTTCTCGTATCCGCTGATCTTCCTGCCGTTCATCAGCTCGGCGTTCGTGCCGACCGGCACGATGCCGGCGCCGGTGGCCTGGTTCGCCGAGCACCAGCCGGTGACGCCCATCGTCGACACGATCCGGGCGCTCCTCACCGCGCAGCCCGTGGGCGGGGACATCTGGATCGCGCTGGGGTGGTGCACCGGCATCCTGGCCGTCGCGTTCGCGGTGGCGATGGCGATCCTCCGGCGCCGCGCGCGGTGAGGCTCGGGCGGCCCTGGTGGCGGCCGCCACGTCGCGGCTCGTCGCCGTGGCGTGCGCAACGCGGCGGCCGCGGTCAGCCACGCCACGTCACCCCGTCCACCCCGCGTGCAGAACCTGCTGCGCGATGCGGTCCGTGATGCCGTTCATGCCGGCCATCCGCCGCGGTTCGCCGCTGACGCGCGACTAGGCGAGCGGGAGAGGCATGGCATCCGTCGCCGCTCGGCTGATGGGGGCGTTCACGGAGGGCCGGAGCCGGCGCGCGAGACCCAGGAACCGGGTGACCTGAGCCGAGGTGTTGGTGCGTTGCCTCGCGAACCCGACGGTTCGGCGAATGGCTCGTGGCGGCGCGGCGATATCCAGCCCGGCGCCCCATCCGGCCAGGGCTGCGACACGGGGCAGGACGGCGACGGCACCCCCGGACCGGGCGACGGACACCTGCAGCGTACAGTCGGCCAGTTCGAGGTGACGGAGCGGATCGGCGCCGAACTGGTGCCACAGCTGGACGCTCCTCTGGCGCGGGAACTGCGCGAGCGGGAGATGGAGCATCGTGCGCCCCTGCAGCAGCTCGCGGGTCATGGTGGGGATCCCCTTCGTGGGGTCGGTGATTCCCGCGCCTGCGAACAACGCGTAGAACTCCTCCTCCACGACGGGAAGGACCTCCAGCGCGGGCTGTACGGGCATCTCCACCAACGCGATGTCGTACTCGCCCGCCACGACGGCGTCGGCCGCGGCCACAGAGCTCTCCGCCGCCGCGACGCGGAGTTCGACGTGGGGGAGAGCGGCGTGGAATGCGGAGAGGTAGTCGCCGAGGATGCCGTCGCTCTGCGCCGAACTCGCGACGATCGACAGTGTGCCCCGCACGCCATCGCGCATCGAGGCGACGCTGCCGCGGATGGAGCGGGATTCGTTCAGGGTGCGCCGGGCCGGACCGATGAGAGCCTGGCCAGCGTCCGTGAGGTAGACCCCACGCGCGGTGCGCTCGAACAGCCGCACGTCCAGCTCGCGTTCGAGCTGGGCGACGCGGCTGATCGAAAGAGCTCGGGTAGGAGTGGGGCCCACTTTAGGCCCGCGCGAACGGGAGGGGAACCGGCGGCGCAGCGGCCGGTTCCCCTCCCCGGAGTGTCGGGACGTCAGCCGACTGCCCGGGCTGCGCTCACGATCAGCTGGGAGACCTTCAGCGGTGCGCCGTACATGGCGAGGTGCGGCGCTCTGCCTTCCACGATCGTGCTTCCCGCGCGCTGGGCCATCTGGCGCTGGCCGGCGGCGGGGATCACTTTGTCGTCAGTGCCCACGAAGTACCAGCTCGGGAGGCTCTCCCACGCGGCCGGGCCGTTGAAGGGCGTTTCCAGAACGCTGCCCGCGATCGGAGACTGGTCTGCAGCGAGCACCTTGGTCACGACGGAGGGTACGCCGGCAGCGATGATCTCCCTGAACCGGTCGACACGGAGATAGAAGTCCGGCCCGGCTCCGTCCTGACCGGGGTGGGGGACGATGTCGAACGCCTTCGCGTAGTCCGTGCCGACATCCAGCAGTGAGCCGCTCCCCTGAGCGAGGCTCACGATGCTCTCTCCGGCCTTCGGTGCGAATGCGTCGATGTACACGAGCCCTTCACGTTGGGAAGCCGCGAGGCGGCGCCCGTGATGACGAAACCGCCGTACGAGTGCCCGACCAGCACCACCGGTTCCGGGTGGAGTGTGGAGACGTAGGAGACCACCTGGTTGATGTCGTCCTCCATCGCGCGCATGGGGACGTTCGCGCTGACCACGGTGTACCCCTGCGCCTGGAGGATCGTCGTGACGGGGTCGAAGCTCGATGCCCCCGCCCATGCCCCATGGACCAGGACGATGGTCGGTTTCGCTGCCGTCGTCCGCGGTTTGGCGGCGGAGACCGCCGACGGAGAGGAGGTGGGCGCCGCGGATACGACGGCCGGTGCGGCGAGGGCGAGGAGAGCGGTGGCGATGATCGCGGCGAGCATCGCCAGGAGCGGCCTCCGACGACGCGGGCCGGTGCGCCGCTCATCGCGACGGATCGTTGTTCTCATGGGACTTCCTTTGCTCGGGAGGACGGAGCTATCGCCCTCGGTGGTCCTCTGCCGTGCGGGCAGAGGGAACGGAGGACTCGGGGTCAGATGGATGCCGCGGCCTGCTCGATGACGTGGCCGACGCGTCGCGGGCCGGCCGTCATCGAGAGGTGCGGGGCGTCGATCTCGACCGTCTTGCTTCCCGCGCGCGACGCCATGGCACGAAGCTGCGCGGGCGGGATGACCCGGTCAGCCGTGCCGATCACGCTCCAGCTGGGGATCGACTGCCAGGCGGGCGTGCCGCTGAAGGGGGTGCCGAGGGCTGCGAGAGCCGTGGCGCTCTGCCCCGCGGCGAGGACGGCCGCTTCGCGGGAGGGGATGCCGTCGGCGAAGATCGCGTGGAAACGATCTCGCTTGATGTAGCTGTCGTACTCGCCCTGCGTCGCGTCGGCGGCAGGGACGACGAAGTCGAAGACCGTGGTGGGGTCGGGCACGTTCAGTAAGGAACCCGGTCGTTCATTGCTCAGAGAGCTCGCACTCTCGCCGTCGACCGGGGCGTAGGCGTCGATGTAGACGAGCGCTCTGACGAGAGGGTTGCCGAGGGCGGCGCCGCTGATGACGATCCCGCCGTAGGAATGCGCCGGAAGTATCACCGCACCCGTCGTCGCCTGTGCGAGGAAATCCGAGACGGCTTTGGTGTCGTGTGCGACACCCCGCAGTGGGTTCGGGGAGAGCAGCACGGTGTGGCCTTGCCGCTGCAGTCGCTCGGTGAGCGCCGCGAAGCTGAGGCCGTCGGCCCAGGCTCCGTGGACGAGGACGATCGTGGGCTTGTGTGTTGTCGAGGTCATGCTGCGATCGTCCGGCGTGCGGGCCACGCCCGTGCGTGGAATGCATGTCCTGGATCGGGCTATGCGCAGTGCGCATGGGTGCGGCACGAGATGGCGCCGCACGCCGCCTCGCCGTGATGCGGTCTCGACGGGCGCGCCTGTCGCTGGGCAGGCGACGGATCAGGCGCACCCGCCCGCCCTGACAACGACGGCGCCTCCCGGGCCCGACGCGAGTCGGGGGCCCGGGAGGCGCCGTCGTAAGTGGATCAGACCCCGAAGTACAGCTCGGCTTCAGGATCTGAGATTCGGAGGGTGTTCCACAGGAACGTACTCCCCTGCGAACTAAGGGAAGTGCGATGCTGAGCATGAGGTGGGTCGCTGCTGCGGCTGTCCGAGAACCTGTCCGTTTTGCCGATTCTTGGCCGCCCTACGGGTCTTCCTGGGGGTCTACGGGAGGTACCGCCTACCTGTTTGATATGAGCGCCGACCGCACTCGCCTCTGGACTCCGCAGGAGCTTGCCGACTATACGGGCATCCCCATCAGGACGCTCGCTGACTGGCGGACGGAGCGCGCGCGCAGCCGAGGTCTCGGATTGCCGTTCGTCGCACTCTCGGCGCACAACGTCCGCTACCGCGATGAGGATATCGAGGCGTTCATCGCAGGGCGGATCGTGGTTCCTATGGACAGGGCGGGCGACTGATGGCGCGGCCGAAGCGCGCGCTTGGCGAACTCGGCAAGGTGACCTACACCGTTGAGCCGAGCGGTCTCGTCATCGCGCGAGGACGCGTCTACGACGGTAACGGGCGCGAGCGTCGTCCGAGCGGCAGCGGAGCGACCGAACCCGAGGCGCTGGCCGCATTGCAGGAAGCGGCCGATGTTGCCGTCCGGCAACGACTCAAGAAAATCAGTTGGCCACGACAGTTCGGCCGGGAGACACGTGCCGGGAAAGTTCTCCCCGACCGCGGCTGGAGGACTCGGGATCGTCGAGCATCCGGCGCACGAGACGAGGATCGCCAATGCCACTGCCCCGGGCAGAGAACGCCGTGCTCGCATTTGCCGACTCCATTCATCGTTTGATCGGAGCATATCTAGGCTGTCTGATGTGATTCGCACCATCGGCTCCCATAGGGCGGTGCTCCGCATCGGTATCGTGCGTATCAGCGCCGCGGTCTTCGTGGTTGTCCTTCTGCTGCATACTTTCGCGGGACGCATCGCGGTAGGTGACGACAATCCCTTCGACTACTTCGGTTACTTCACGAATCAGACGAGCCTGCTCGCGGCTCTCGTTCTGGCTGCCACCGGCTCGCTGTCACTCCGCGATCAACCCGCGCCGCAGTGGTTGGTTATTGCACGCGGGGTCGTGACGGCGTATCTGCTCGTCGTGGCTGTCATCTACAACGGACTCGTTCCGGGCACCGGTACCGCGCCTGCGTGGGTGAGTGCTGTCCTCCACGTGGTCTTCCCGGTGTTCGTGTTACTGGACTGGGGTCTCATCGGCGACCGCGCCCCGTTGCAGTGGCGCACATTGTGGATCATCCTGCCCTACCCGGTCGCATGGCTGGGAGTCGTCCTTATCCGTGGAGCGACCGACGGATGGGTTCCCTACGGGTTTCTCCTCCCCGAGCGCGGTGTGATGTCGCTAATCGGATACAGCACGGCACTCCTACTCACCCTCCTCGCCGCAGGTGCCGTCGTCTGGGTCAGCTCCAGATCGCGGGGGATTGTCCTCCGTCGAAGTTTGTCTGACTCCGTGGCCGCAGAAAGCCATCCCGAGCGGTAGTTGCGCGGGACGTTGCGAACGCTGCTGGCGGAACGATCCTCGGTCGTCGTGTCACACTTCGGTTTGTGCGGGGCATTGCTTCTGTGGCAGTCGGAGCGCTCACGGTGCCGCGAATACGCAGGGTATTAGTCGCCGTGTGCGAGGTTCTCGTGATGACCGCTTCATGCGAGCAACGTACGGTCTCGGAACAGACGCCAGCAAGGAAACCCGGGTCACGGCACCCTCTAGGCGACCGGAGGTCAAGGGAGTGAGCGCGCGAACGGCCAGTCATCGGGATGGGCGTATGGAACCGCAACGACCTGACGTCATCTTCGTATGTGATCCTGCCGGGGGTGCCCGTCCGCAGGTCGACCCATCGCACCCCGTAACGATCCAGGAGATCGAGATACTCACGGGTGAGGCCAAGCAAGTCCCTCGCCGACGATCTAAACCATGAACTGGCTCCGGGGTTCACGATCGGGTCGTAGCAGTCCGCGACCACGGTTGTTGGATCCGGGTACGCCGCATTGGCGCGATCGTTCGATGAACGGACCCATACGGCGTTCTCACTGGACAGCAGCGAGTCCTGGACCAGGGCGTTCACGAGAGCGAACACGCCCGGGAATCGGTCGCGGCGACTAGGAACGATGCTCTGATACCGAACGAACGCGCCCACCCTCCGAATCTAGACGCCGAACTCCCACCAGACGACGCACAAACGTAGGGGGTCTCCACCCCAGGAGGCGCCTTCCACATCTCAGGAGGGGGCCGTGTCCCAACCGAAGCATCCGGGACGGGAAGGGTTTGAATCGGCCTGGCTTTCGTTCCTATTGGGAGCTTTGTCCGGCAGGGGCCGGCTGGGCTGATTCGAGGTCAGCGTAGTACGCCTGCTCGACCTCGGCGGGGGTGCGCATGTCGAGCTCGCCGTGGAGGCGCTGGTTGTTCCACCACCACACCCACTCGAGGGTCGCGAGTTCGACCTGTTCGACGGTGCGCCAGGGTCCGCGTTGGCGGATGAGCTCGGTCTTGTAGAGGTTGTTGACTGCTTCGGCCATCGCGTTGTCGAAGCTGTCGCCGACCGTTCCGGTCGAGGGAACGGCGCCGAGCTCGACGATCCGGTCGGTGTAGACCATCGCCATGTAGTTCGATCCGTGGTCCGAGTGGTGCGTCAGCCCGGTGAGGTCATCGCCGGCGTCCCACGCCGCCATATCGAGCGCCTGCATCGGCAAGATCTCCGCCTTCAAAGTCGCCGCCACGTTCCAGCCGACGATGCGCCGGGAGTAGACGTCGGTGACGAACGCGACGTATGCGAAACCGGACCAGGTGGCGACATAGGTCACGTCGCAGACCCAGAGCCGGCGGGGACCGTCGGCGGTGAATCGGCGGTTGACGAGATCGGTCGGCCGCTGCAGGGCGGGATCAGACTTCGTCGTGAACACTCGCTTAGACTTGCGCACCCCGCGAACACCGGCGAGCCGCATCAGCCGTTCGGTCTGGTCCCGACCGATCTCCCACCCTTGCCGTCGCATCAGCGCGTGCATCTTCCGGCGCCCATAGACGCCGTAGTTCTCCGCATGCAGCCGAGCGACCTCGGGCACCAGCAGATCATCCTGGAGCCGTCTCGCGGACGGAGTCCGATTCACCGCGGCACGGTAGCCGCGTGAGGTGAGGAACCCTCTCACTGCCGGTCGGAGGACCTGGCAGATGAGCTCGACCCCGAAACGATCCCGGTGTTCGTTGATGAACCGGATCATCTCGTCGAGGGGTGGTCGAGCTCCTTCGCGAAAAAGATGCTCGCAGCCTTGAGGATCTCGTTCGCCTTCCGCAACTCCGAGACCTCCTTCTGCAGCCGCTTGATCTCCGCCGCGGCCTCAGTCGTGACGCCGGGCTTCACCCCGGCGTCGACCTCGTAGCGACGCTGCCACAACCGCAGCGTCTCCGGACTCATCCCGAGCAGCCCGGCGACATGCCGGACGGCGCTCATCATCGTCGGGTGCGACGGCCGCGTCTCCGCGAGCATCCTGAGCGCCCGCTCACGCATCTCCGGCGAATACTTCCTGTTCATCGTGTTCCATCCTTACTTGAAGAACGGAACGAAAGTCAGGCCGATTCAGTTCGCCGCGTCCAGCGCGGGACCCGAAGGTCATCACTTTCCCACCTCAATCACCCAGGGACGACCCGAGCCAACCGGATACACTCGGGCCATTCGAACCGTCCGGTTCCCTGTCAACACAAGGGAACGCGAGGGTTTCCAAGACATCCGGTGAGATTCGGAAATCGCCCGAATCCTCCAAGGGGTCGCAGGTTCAAATCCTGTCATCCCGACCGGTGGGCTGTTGGCAATACTGATTGCAAAACGGCCGAGAAACGAGAAGGGCACTGGCTTCGAGCCGGTGCCCTTCTCGTTTTCTGGGTACCCGGGCTCTCGCCGAGGTGCGTGGGTAGGTGGGCTCCACCTTTTAGGCTTGAAAATGCGAACGCGCCCGGTTTTCGGGCGCGTTGGATTGTCCTAGGTGTGCGAGGTTGTTGCCGGTGTCTCGCCGGCCGGTGCTGGGTGGTGGGGTGACCGTCAGGTTCGCATAGGCGGATCCCTTTACCTTTCCGATTGCTATGCGCTAGCTTTCAGGCACCCGTCACGCAGATTAGGCCGCTGACACGGGAGTTCATTGGGGAACGACGACCGGTTGGGGGCTGTGTGTCGGCACGTACGCGCGCGGATGGTTGGCGGGAACGTCTCACGAGAGGCACAGCGGCCGCGGCTATCGGCCTGCTTCTGCTGTTTCCTGCGCCTCCCGCGTCAGCCCTCTCCGCGACCGGACTTCCTGTCGGGCCCTATTCCACCGTGCGCGCCGGTGACCGTCCGGGGGCCACGGAGTTGGAGTTCCCGATCTCGGATCAGGCGACCGTGTTCGTGGATGTCGGCACTGGCAACCTGCGCCTGCAGACGGCGTCCCTGCAGCTGCCCGGTGTGAACAGCAGTGTGGCTATCAGCCAGGCCTACAACTCGTTCAGTAGCCAGAATGGCAGCACCGGCACGCTGGCGGCGCACCGCTGGACCCTCGGCGTGCAAGGGGTGGGCAGCCTCGCAGCCGGCGCGGATGGGGCGGTGGTGTACGTCGCCGCTGACGGCGGGGTGTGGACGTTCACCGCGGGCACGGGGGGAACCTTCGCCGCCCCGGCGGGGTTGCGAGCTGACCTTGCGGCAGTGGGCTCGCAGTACCGGCTGACGTTCCGGGATTCTTGGAACGTCGTCACCTTCGACGCCGACGGCCGGCCGGTGAGCATCGCGGACCGCAACGGCAACACCACGGCCCTCACCTACGGGCCCAGCGGTCTCAGCACTGTCGTGTCCACAGCCGGGCCCACCCAGGCGCGGACCGCGACCTTCGCGTACAACGCCGCCACCTACACGCTGACCGTGTCGCAGGCTTCCGGGTACTCGAGCCGTTCGGTGGTCTACACCAAGGACGCTGCGTCGAACCTGGTGAAGATCACCGACGCCAACGGGAAGCAGACCACCTTCGGGTACTCCGGGGGTAACCTCACAACCATCACCGCACCGGACGGCGGGGTGACCACGATCACCTACGAGTCCGGGTCGAGGAAGGTCCTCTCCGTCAACCGGGCAAACAGCTCCGCAGGCTCCCCGGGCGCTTCCATCACCCGCCTGGCGTACCCGTCCGCAGGCACAACTCTCGTGGCCCGCCCGAACACCAACCAGTCCACTGCTGTCGCGTCCGTTCCCCACATCCAGTACCGCATCGACGGGAATCGCCTCGTCAGCTCTGCAACAGACGAGATGGGCCGCAGCCGCGCCGCGACGTACACCGCCAACGGGGATGTCGCCTCAGCAACGTCGGGGACGGGGAACGCAGCGTCCACGACCATGGCCACCTACGGCGCCAACAACGGCGACTCACTCACGAGCGTGCAGTCACCCGCCGGCGCCACACAGGCCTTCGCGTACGGCAACACCGCCGCAGAGACAAGCTACCTGCCGACGACTTCGACCGATTCCGCCGGGAACGCCACCACGTACACGTACAACGGTGCCGGCAACCCGCTGACCACCTCCGACGCGGTCGCAGCTACCGCGGCCCTCACCTACAACACGAACGGGACCGTCGCGACCGCCGCCGCCCCCGGCAACGGGTCCAACACCACCAAGTACACGTACAACGCCAACGCGCAGCTGACGCGAGTAACACCCGTCACAGGCTCCTCCCTCGGGGTCCGGAACTTCACGTACGACGACTTCGGACGGGTGCGCACCGCCACGGACGGCAAGGGTGTCACGGTCACGTACAGCTACGACAAGCAGGACCGGCTGCTGTCCACCGCTTTCAGCGGCGGGACTGCGACGGTGACGAACACGTATGACGACAATGGCCGCCCGAAGACGCGCGTTGACGCGAACGGCACCACCACCTACACCTACGACCAGCTCGGCCGCCTCACCGCCCGCGCGAACACCTTCGCCGGCGGAACCATCACCTACGGGTATGACAAGTCATCCAACCTCGTCACCGTCACCGACAGCCGCGGCACTGTCACCAACCACTTCGACAACTCCGGCACCCCCACCGGCATCGCCTACCCGACAAGCTCGGGGACGAAGATGCTGAACTTCGCCAGCGACGACCAGGGCAGACGCACCGACTCCTGGCTGGCCGCAAACGCCGCGAACACCAGCTGGCGCGGCCACACCCACCAGGACTACGACGCCAGCGGCCGAGTCAGCCGCGCCATCGCGGAGTCGATGACCAACGATGGCACCGTCACCACGATCAGCGACATCTCCTACTGCTACAACACCGGGACTCCTGCCCCCACCTGCGCAGCGCAGACATCCGGCGACCGGGCGAAGCTGCAATGGGAACGCAACAACATCACCGGGCAGGTCACCAGCTACAGCTACGACGGGGCAGGGCGACTGACCGGCGCCTCCCAGACCGGCGGGACCAACCCCACCACCTGGACCTATACCTACGACGCCCGCGGAAACCGCCTCACCGCAGGCACCACTGGCGGCACCACGACCTCACAGGCCCTCACCTTCAACGCGGCGAACCAGGTCACCACCACCGGGTACACATTCGACGGCGCAGGCAACATGACCGCCGACACCGCAGGCACCTACGCCTACAACGGCGCCGAGCAGATGACCTCTGCCACCAACGCCAGCGGGACCTTCGGGTACAAGTACGCCGGCACCAGCCAGGTCGAGGTGCTGCAGCAGCAGACTCCCACCGCCACCTACAACCTCGTCTACGGTCGCACCAACCAGGTCGGCCAACCCGTCATCGAGCAAGCCAAGATCGGTTCGGTCACCGCGTACGTCGACAACGACCCGGTCACCGGGCAGCCGCTGATGCTGCGCACCTCCACCGGCACCGTCAGCCTGTACGTCTACGACGGCACAGGAAACCCCACCGCCATCCTCCGCGACTTCGCCGGCACCGGCTACACCTACCAGTACGACCCGTACGGGCTCCCGACCGTCACCTCCAACAGCGGCGGCACCGGGCTCTCCCAGAACCCGTTCCTGTTCCAGGGTGGCATCCAGGACCGCGCCACCGGGTGGGTGCACTTCGGAAACCGCTGGTACAACCCCACCCTCGGCCGCTGGACCCAACAAGACACCCTCGACAGCCCTCTCGACCCCAGCAACGCCAACCGATACGGCTACGCCGCCGGTGATCCCATCAACAATGTTGACCCCACTGGGCGCATTAGCCTCTCAGACGCGTCCGTCGCTGGCCTGGCGGGCGGCGTGGGTAGCGCGGCAGCCGGATGTGCCATCGGCGCTGTAGCCACATCACCAGGCGGGCCGACGGCTCTAGCTGGCTGTGGATCGGGTGCTCTAGCGGGCTTTGTTTCGGGCGCCATTGGGGGCTTCGTCGGATCACTAGTTACGCAGGCGCTCAGTTAGGTAATGACCATGCAAAAGAACGCTACGAAGGCCGCGCTGGTAATCGTCTACTCAGCTGGATTGATCCTGGGAGCGATCTTGATCGTCGGATCTCTCGCTCTCGGGTGGGCGTCAAGCTGGTCGGTGCCCGTCCTGGGTGTATTACTGCTCCTCGCGTCGACAGTCGGAATCGTCGTGACTATGCGTCGGCGTTGAGCCGCACCGGCTGGGGAGTCGCCATGGGAATCGGATTGGATCTAGGCGCCGGCGGCTGCGGCTGCGGCTGCGGGAGCTGCATGCGGAATCAGTTGCGCAAGCTGCAGAAGAACGTCCTCAACCGCCGATCTTGTGACACCCGGGACCAGCTCCGTATCGCAATCGTCACCTGGATCGAACGCACTTACCACCGGCGCCGTCGACAGAAGCGGCTCCACGGTTTGGACCCCATCGAGTACGAAGCAATCATGAACACCGACGTCGCCCTCGCGGCGTGACTGCAACCCGTCACCTATCCGTGCGGCAGACCCAACCGATACGCCTACGCCGGATGCGACCCCATCAACAACACCGACCCCACCGGCTACATGTCGTGCGGGTGGGCGTTTACGTTTGCGCTAGTGGGGACTGCGGGCTTGGTCGGCGCCATACTCACCGCCCCCGTGACGCTGGGCGGCTCGATTATGGTGGGGCTCGCTCTCGCGGGATATGTAGGGTCCGCTTGGGGCGTGTACGACTCATGCTACTGACGGAGGAATGATGAAAGCGCTCGCTGTGATCGCCGCAATCGCCGCGGTTGGAGGATTGGTCCTTATGCTTTCCAGCGCGAGCGCCTGGGTTGCAGGGCTGATGATGCTCGTAGGTTTTGGTGGTGTGAGCGTACTCGCAACCGCGACGGTAATCCGTCGCCGCGGAGGGCCGCGTTAGCTCGAATAGGGAGGTCGTCGCTTCCCGGAATCGGAAAGCGATATTCCTCGGCTCGCGCTGCATCCAGCGCATACAGGCGCCGGGGGTGAAGAGGATGGGCGTGAGGAACGAATCGGTGACAACTGATCGTTAGTGCTGGGAGCGCTGGCGGGAAGGATGTCATCATGCCCGGTCCGTACCCCAAGGAGTTCGGTGAGGACGTTGTCGCGGTCGAGAGGCCTCGCGAGAGTGGCGTCACCATCAAGCAGATCGCCACCGACTTCGGTATCAGCGAAGCAACGTTGCAGAACTGGCTCCGCCAGGCCGATGTCGAGGACGGCAATCGTCCCGGTCAGACTGCGGCCGATGCTGCGGAAGCGCGCGAGCTGAAGAAACGTATCCGGTTGCTCGAGCAGGAGAACGAGGTTCTCAGGCGGGCTGCGGCGTATCTGTCGCAGGCGAACCTGAAACTCGGTGGCTCTCCAAAATGACATACCCGCTCGTTGCCGAGCTCGCCGACGCGGGGATCCCCGTGACGGTGTCGTGTCGGGTCCTCAAGCTCGCCCGCCAGCCCTATTACAGGTGGCGTAACGACCCTGTGCGGGACGCTGACGTGCTCCGGGCGCACCGGATCAACGCGTTGCATGACGCGCACCACGACGACCCCACGTCCGGGTACCGATACCTGGCCGACGAGGCCCGGCGTTCCGTGCTGAGACGCCGAACCGGGTGTGGCTGACCGACATCACGGAGCACCGCACGGCCGAGGGCAAGTTGTATTGCTGCGCGATCAAGGACGTGCATTCGACCGGATCGTCGGGTACTCGATCTCCGACCGGATGACCTCGAAACTCGCCGTCGACGCGCTCCGCAACGCCGTCGCGCGACGAGGTGACGTCGCCGGGTGCATTCTGCATGCCGATAGAGGCAGCCAATTTCGCAGCAGAGCGATGGCCCGCGAGCTGCGCCGTCACGACATGGTCGGATCGATGGGCCGCGTCGGCGCCGCCGGAGACAACGCCGCGATGGAGAGCTTCTGGTCGCTTCTTCAAACGAACGTCCTCAACCAGCAGAGGTGGGCGACTCGGCAGGAACTGCGGCTCGCGATCGTCGTCTGGATCGAGCGGAAGTACCACCGCCAACGAGCTCAAGACACCCTCGGCGGGTTGACGCCCATCGAGTTCGAGGCCAAGCTAACCGAGCCGCTCACACTCGCGGCCTAAACCGCACCTGTCACCAGTTCGTTCCTCACGCCAAGCCGAGATTTGGCATGACGATCGCCGGGAGTATCGCCCGCATCTGCGCGTCCGTGAACAGGTTGCCAGTGATCGACCCGACACCGGTGAGTCCGGGCAGGTCTTTCATCCAGCCGGTGTCGATGAGTGGCGGAATGTTCTCCATCCATGCGGCGCCGGCGAGCCCCTCGTAGTCCTTCACCCACGCGGAAGGGTCGATCGCCGAGGAGATCAACTGCGATGTCGAAGCATTCATTTCGGGAAAGAAGAAGGCGTTGCTAGTAAGGCCTGTGACCTTCAGCCCGTCGGACCCGAAGGCACCGGGGTCGGACGTCTGGCCGAGGAGCCATATCAGGGAGTCGCTGAGCTTCAGCGTCTCGGTCTGCTGCATGAACGGGCTGGTCACAGACCGCATGAAGTCGTCGTCGAAGATTCGTCCCAGCGAACCCGAGGGGAGTGCCCCCTTGAACGCGGTCAGATCCTTCGGGTCCAGCGGCTCGCCGTCGTCGCCACGAATCGTGAAACGGATGCGCGTGTGCTGCGGGGTCTCTCCCGAAGTGTCGTCGGCCGGCACGTCGCCCTCGTGGGCGGACGCCTCTTCTTCGCCCTCGTCGAAGGGTTCGTCGTCGTCAGATGGGGCGATCACGGCGGCCATCCGACCAGCGAACCACACGCTGCGGGCCCGCCGCGTCTCGCCTGTGCCTCTTGCCGTCGCTGCGCGTGCGCGGAAGCGGTCATCCGCACTGTCCGAGAACCTGTCCGTTTACTCCCCGTAGCCGTCCGTAAACGTCCAGAGATAGACTGAGCCCCAGACAGCATCTGCTGTCTGGGGCTCAGTAAATTGCTGGCCTCGGAACCGGGAGTGCGGTCCCTAAGACCCCTCGGAATCAGACGCCGAAGTACAGCTCGTACTCGAACGGGTGCGGACGCGCCGCGATCGGCTTGATCTCGTTCTCGATCTTGTACTCGATCCACGTCTCGATCAGCTCGGGCGTGAAGACGTTGCCGCGCGTGAGGAAGTCGTGGTCGGCGCGCAGCGCCTCGAGCGAGTCCAGCAGCGAGTTCGGAACCTGCGGGATGTTCTTGGCCTCCTCGGGGGGAAGCTCGTACAGGTCCTTGTCGACCGGCTCGTGCGGCTCGATGCGGTTCTGGATGCCGTCGATGCCCGCCATGAGCTGAGCGGCGAACGCGAGGTACGGGTTGCCGGAGGCGTCGGGCGCACGGAACTCCACGCGCTTGGCCTTCGGGTTCGAACCCGTGATCGGGATGCGGATGGCTGCGGAGCGGTTGCCGGCCGAGTACACCAGGTTGACCGGAGCCTCATAGCCCTTCACCAGGCGCTTGTAGGAGTTCAACGTCGGGTTGGTGAACGCCAGCAGCGCCGGCGCGTGGGCCAGGATGCCGCCGATGTACCAGCGTGCGGTGTCCGAGAGCTGGGCGTAGCCCTTCTCGTCGTAGAACAGCGGCTTGCCGTCGCGCCACAGCGACTGGTGGGTGTGCATGCCCGAACCGTTGTCACCGAAGAGGGGCTTGGGCATGAAGGTCGCGACCTTGCCCCACTCGAGCGCGGTGTTCTTGACGATGTACTTGAACTTCAGGATGTCGTCTGCCGCGTGCACCATGGTGTCGAAGCGGTAGTTGATCTCCGCCTGTCCGCCGGTGCCCACCTCGTGGTGGGCGCGCTCCAGGTGCAGGCCGGCGTCGATGAGACGCAGGCTGATGTCATCGCGCAGGTCGGCCTGCTTGTCGACCGGGCTGACGGGGAAGTAGCCGCCCTTGAAGGGGGTCTTGTTGGCGAGGTTTCCGCCTTCTTCCACGCGGCCGGTGTTCCAGGCGCCCTCTTCAGAGTCGACGTGGTAGAAGCTCGAGTTCTGCTTCACCTCGTAGCGCACGTCGTCGAAGATGTAGAACTCCGCCTCGGGGGCGAAGTACGCGGTGTCGGCGATGCCGGTGGACGCGAGGTACTTCTCCGCCTTCTTGGCGACCTGACGCGGGTCCTTGGCGTAGATCTCGCCGTTGCGCGGGTTGTAGATGTCGAAGATCATCACCAGCGTCTTCGCCTCGCGGAAGGGGTCGAGGTACGCCGTCGAGACATCCGGGATCAGCTGCATGTCCGATTCGTGGATGTTCGCGAATCCGCGGATCGAGGACCCGTCGAACAACTGGCCGACGGTGAAGAACTCCTCGTCGACCGTGGAGGCGGGAATGTTGAAGTGCTGCTGGACACCCGGGAGATCCGTGAAACGGATGTCGAGGAACTTGACGTCCTCGTCCTGGATGAACTTCAGCACCTCTGATGAATCACGGAACATGCGTTCTCCAAAGGTGGGGCTGGTGTCGGGACCCGGCGGGCGGGCACTTCCGACCGTAGTCGGGGGGAGTTGCTCGGCAGTATCCCCCATGTTTCAGCCATGTTACGCGAGGCCGGATAGGCTGGAGACGTGCCAGAAACCCCCCTCGACGACACGTATCCCGGCGAGCGACTGGGTCTCCCGGCGACAGGTGCCGGCAGTCTCGCCCCGCTCGGTCGGCGTGTCGGCGCGCTGTTCATCGACTACACCAGCGCCTACATCGTCGCCATCGCGATCACCCTCGCGACGGTCGGCGACTACTCGGCTCCGCCGCTGCTGATCCTGGCGCTCTTCGCCGGCCTGCAGATCGTGTTCATTCCGACCCTGGGCGGGAGCCCGGGTCACCGACTGCTCGGCATGCGGGTCAACCTCGCCACCGGCGGCTGGCCGGGGCTGTGGCGTCCCGTGCTGCGCACGCTGCTGCTGGTGCTGGTGATCCCGGCAGCGATCTGGGATGCCGACGGCCGCGGCCTGCACGACAAGGCAGCCGGCACGGTGCTCGTCCGCGCCTGAGGCCGGGCAGCGGCGTCAGCGGGGACGCGGAGCGCGGACCTTCGTGGGGTCGATGCCCTTCGGGATCGGCAGCGAGGTCACGGACTTCGACACCGAGTCGACGCGCTTGATGACGGCCGCCATCGTCGAGCGGTCGATCTTGTTCGGAAGTGCCTTGATGGTGGATGCCAGCTTCGAGATCGGCACATCGCCCTCGCCGTGACCGATGTAGAGCACGGTCACCGGCACGCCGGACGCGACACGCTGCACCTTGGCGCGCTCGTCGGCGACGAGGCGCGTCAGACGGCCGCGCGCACCCTCGGCAACGATGACGACGCCGCCGCGACCGATGACGCGATACACGGCATCCTGCGACTTCGGGTTCACGCCCACGGGCATCTCGTTCGCCTGCCACTTGCGTCCCAGCCCCGTGGAGAGGATGTGTCCGGCCGCGCCGGGCATGCCGTCGATCTTCTGGTACATCGCACGTGTCGACAGGCGTGTCATCGTGATCATCGCGGCGAGGACGCCGGCCATGAGACCGCTGACGCCCCAGAGGATGATGCTCCACACCGCCGTGGGCGGGATGAGGAACCCGACGAGCACGCCCAGGGCGATGCCCAGCACGATGATGCCGATGAGGAGCCACCCGAGCCACGGGTAGACGTTCTTGGTGAAGACGAACAGCGACTTGATCTGAGAGATCAGACCAGGGCGCTTCTCTGGTGCGGGAGTGCGTGCGGCCATGCCCACCAGCCTACCTTTCGGCGCCTCGTCTCCTGCACCGCCGACGGGAAGCGCTGGTTATCCCCGGATGCCGCATTCACCACGCATCCGTGTCCTCACCCGTGCGCACAATCGGGGGCATGAATCCCCCTGATCGCCTGCGCTCCGCCGGCTCTCTCCTCGGTGGCGGCACCGTCGTGCGGGTCGCCGCAGACGGTGCGCCCTGGCCCGGGGTGATCGTGCGGGAGGATGACGGCCGCAGCACGCTGCACGTGGATGCCGCGCTGCTCGCCGGCAGCGAGGTGTGGCGCGCCCCGACGGGAGGGCACCTGTTGGCGCCCACCGATGTCGTGCGCACGGCGACGGGGCACGAGGCGGTGTTCGATCTGTGTCGCGGACGACTCGACGTGCTGCTGCACCAGCGCGACCGCGTGCGGGCGCCGTTGACGGCGGGGGAGGCGGTGACGGTGGCGGTCAGTCTGCTGCGTGGCACGGAGGAGGCGGGCGCCGAAGCGCCCGGGAAATGGTGGATCGCCGAGGACGGGCGACCGGTTCTCGCGCTGACCGGCGATGAGAACGCGGCGACCGAGACTCGCAACCTCCTGAGTGAGTTGGCGGCGTCCTCGGCCGACCCGGTGCTGAGCACGGCGCTGCATGCTGCGCACGACGCCATCGGTGGCAACGCGTCCGCGATCATGCAGGCGGAGGATCTGCTGTTCGCCGCCGCGGAGCCGGCCGCGCTCATCACGAGCGTGCCCGCCCCGGCGGCAGCCCGCTCGGTGGCTGCGGCGGTCGACCACGCGGCGGCACCGTCGCGATCGGCGCTGCGGGCCGCCGTCGCGCGCCACGTCGACGCCGATGTCGCCGACCGCGTGCTGCGCGCGCGCGACGACGTGCGGGTGTGGTGGACGCGGCGCCGCAGCGAGCCCCGGGTTCGGCGCCCCCGGCAGCGCCGGAGACGGGATGCGCCGGGGGCGGGTTCCGCGGCGGCGGCGGGGGTGGGTGCGGAGCCGCCTGCGTCGGCGCGCGCCGCCGCACGACCTCGACGACGCCCTGCGCTCATCGGGGTCGCCGTCGCGGCGGCTGTGCTGACCGCGGGCATGATGTGGCCGGAGCAATCCGCGCCGCCCGCTGCGCCCACCGGGCAGACGATCGACGCACGGCGGTCGCCGTCCCCCACCCCGGGGTCACCGGGCACCGCCACCGGACCGCCGCCGGCGCTCGAGTCACCCGGCGCGCAGCCGGATGCGGATGCCGCGGCGCAGGCTGCCAGCGGGAGCGCGGATGCCGCCGGTGCTGAGGATGCGCGGGCGGCAGAAGACCCCGAGCAGCGGGGGCGGACGCTGCTCGACGCGGCGTCGGCCTGCGGCGACGAAGCCTGCCTGAACCGGCTGCGCGAGACGCCGGGGCGGCCGGTGGTCGACGGGATCCTGGCGGAGCGTCCCGAGGAGCGTCGGATCACGCTGGTGGACGACTATGGTGGCGTCGCGGTGCTGCGGGTCTCACCCTCGGTGCCGGGGGCGCAGCCGGATCGCCTGCTCGTCATCGTCGAGGTGGAGCGGAAATGGCTGATCCGCGACGCCTACGACGTCGCGGATCAGCCATGAACGGGTTCAGATGCCGAGCGATCCCTCGAAGTTTGCCGCCTCGAGGCGCGCCTTCATCGCGCTCAGGAAGCGCGCTGCGTCGGCGCCGTCGATGACACGGTGGTCATACGACAGGGCGAGGTAGACGTAGGAGCGCACCGAGATGGCATCCTTCCCGTCGACCTGAACGATGCCGGGCCGCTTGACGACGGTTCCGGTGCCGAGGATGGCCGTCTGCGGCAGGAACACCACAGGCGTGTCGAAGAGCGCGCCGCGCGAGCCGGTGTTGGTCAGCGTGAAGGTGCCGCCGGCGAGCTCGTCGGGCTTCAGCTTGTTGTTGCGCGTCCGGGCAGCCAGGTCGGCGATCTCGTGTGCGATCTCTGCGAGGTTCTTGTCGCCCGCGTCGCGCAGCACCGGGGTCAGCAGCCCGCGCTCGGTGTCGACCGCGATCGAGAGGTTCTCGGTCGCCGGGTAGACGATCTTGTCGCCGTCCACGGTCGAGTTGATGACGGGGTACGTCTTGAGCGCCTCAGCGGCGGCCAGTGCGAAGAAGGGAAGGAACGACAGCTTGTCGCCCGTCTTCTCCAGGAACGTGCCCTTCACCTGGTCGCGGAAAGCCGAGAGCTTGGTCACGTCGACCTCGACCACCGTGGTCAGCTGCGCCGTCTGCTGCATCGAGGCGACCGCGCGCTCGGCGAGGACCTTGCGCAGACGCGACATCGGCTGGGTGGTGCCGCGCAGCTCGGAGACCTCGACGGCGGGGGCAGCGGCAGCCGGAGCCGCCTCGGCGGGTGCCGGCGCCTTGGCGGCAGCGAGCACGTCCTCCTTGCGGATGCGTCCGCCGACGCCGGTGCCCTTGACCTTGGTGAGGTCGACACCCTGCTGCTGAGCCAGGCGGCGCACGAGCGGGGTGACGTAGGTCAGCGTGTCGTCGTCCGCGGCGACGGAGAGCGGGGCCGCGGCGGGTGCCGCCTCCTGCTTCTGCGGCGCGGGAGCCTCGGCGGGCGCCGGTGCGGCGGCGGGAGCGGACTGCGCCGGGGCGCTCTTCTCCTCGGCGGGGGCCGGAGCCTCGGCGGGCGCGGACTCGGCGGCCGGAGCCGGAGCCTCTGCTGCGGGGGCGGGCGCGCCGGAGCCGATGCGGGCAAGCGCAGCGCCGACCTCGACGGTCTCGTCCTCCTGCACGAGGATCTCGACGAGCTTGCCGGCGAACGGCGCGGGGATCTCGGTGTCGACCTTGTCGGTCGAGATCTCGAGGAGCGGCTCATCGACCGCGACGTCGTCGCCGATCTGCTTGAGCCAGCGGGTCACGGTACCCTCGGTGACGCTTTCGCCCAGTTCCGGCAGGACCACGTCCTTGGCGTCTCCCGAGTCGGAGGCGGCGGGCTGTGCGGGCTGCTCGGCCGGAGCCGATTCTGCAGGGGCCTCGGCGGCGGGCTGCTCAGCGGCAGGCTGCTCGGCCGGTGCGGGGGTCTCCGCGGCGGGCGCTTCGTCAGCGGGGGCGGCGGCTCCGGAGCCGTCGCCGATCTTCGCCAGCACGGCGCCGACCTCGACCGTCTCGTCCTCCTGGACGAGGATCTCTTCGATCACACCGCTGATGGGCGACGGGATCTCGGTGTCGACCTTGTCGGTGGAGATCTCCAGCAGACCTTCGTCTGCCTCGACCGTGTCCCCGACCTGCTTGAGCCAGCGGGTGACCGTTCCCTCGGTGACGCTCTCGCCGAGCGCGGGGAGGACCACGGAAGTGCTCATGAGCTTTGTCTCCTTCTGATGGCGATTCTGAACCAGCTTAGTTGTCCGGGCACGCGACGGGGTGTCAGCGTGCGTGCAGCGGCTTGCCCGACAAAGCCAGGAAGGCTTCGCCGAGCGCTTCGCTCTGCGTGGGATGCGCGTGGATGAAAGGCGCGATGTCCTCGGGATGGGCCTCCCAGCCCACCGCGAGTTGCCCCTCGGTGATGAGTTCGCCGACGCGTTCTCCTGCGAGGTGCACGCCCAGCACCGGCCCGTCGGCGAGCCGCACGACCTTCACGACGCCGGCCGTGCCGATGATCTCGCTGCGGGCGTTGCCTGCGAGGTTGTATTCGTAGGCCACGACGGCGTCGCCGTGCGCCGCCCGCGCCGCCGCCTCGGTGAGTCCGACGGATGCCACCTCAGGGCTGCTGTAGGTGACCCGGGGGATCAGCGAGTCGGGGATGCTCGGCACGGTGCGACCGGCGATCCGCTCGGCGACGGCGATGCCCTGCTGGAAGCCGCGATGGGCCAGTTGCAGGCCCGGGACGATGTCGCCCACGGCCCACACGCCCGGCGCGGTCGTGCGCAGGTCGTCGTCGACGACGACGAATCCGCGATCCAGGCCCACGCCGGCCTCCTCGAAGCCGAGGCCGTCGGTGGCGGGACCGCGGCCCACGGCCACCAGCAGGTAGTCGGCGACCAGCTCCGTGCCGTCTTCGAGACGGACGGTGATCGCATCGTCGGTCTGTGAAGCGCCGGCGAACCGCACCCCCAGCCGGGAGGTGATGCCACGCTTGCGGAAGGCGCGCTCGAGCGCCTTGCTGAGAGCGACATCCTCGGTGGGGACCAGGTGGTCGAGCGCCTCGACCACCGTCACCTCGGAGCCGAACGAGCGCCAGACGCTGGCGAATTCCACTCCGATGACGCCGCCGCCGAGCACGATCACGCGCTCGGGAACCTCGGCGAGTTCGAGTGCCTGCTCGCTGGTGAGGATGCGGCCGCCGATGTCCAGGCCGGGCAGGGTGCGGCTGTACGACCCCGTCGCGAGCACCACGTCGGCGCCCCGGTAGAGATCCTCGCCGACCTGCACCGCACGATCCGCCGTCAGCCGCCCGGCACCGGGGACGACCGTGATGCCGCGTGCGGAGATGAGTCCCTGCAGCCCGGAGTGCTTCTTCGCCACGATCGCCTTGCGGTAGGCGCGCACGGCATCGATATCCACACCGCCGAACGTCGCCCGCACGCCGACATCGCCGGCGTGCCGCGCACTGTCGGCGACCTCGCCGGCGTGCAGCAGCGCCTTGGTCGGGATGCATCCGCGATGCAGGCACGTGCCGCCCAGCTTGTCCTTCTCGATGAGCACGACACTCTTGCCGAGCTCTGCCGCGCGCAGCGCCGCGGCGTAGCCGCCGCTGCCGCCGCCGAGGATGACGATGTCGGCCGCGTGCTCGGCCATCAGCGGCCTCCCGCCGCGATGAACTCCAGGAGGCTGCGCACCATCGTGCCGGTGGGGCCCTTGTCGGTCGCACCGAACCCGGAGCCCTTGTTCCAGCCCGCACCGGCGATGTCCAGGTGCACCCACGGGATGCGCTCCGCCTCAGGCTCATCCGAGACCCGTCCGACGAAGTGCTGCAGGAACAGTCCGGCGAACAGCGAACCGCCGGCGGGGTCGCCGATCTTGGCGTTCTGCAGGTCGGCGATGGGGGAGTCGAGTTCCTCCCGCATGTGCGGCGGCAGCGGCAGCGGCCACGCGGCCTCTCCGGCGCGCTCCGCGGCGGAGAGGAAGGCCTGCACGGCGGCATCCTCACCCATGACACCGGTGTGGCGCGTGCCGAGGGCCACGGTGATCGCCCCCGTGAGGGTGGCGATGTCGACGAGGA
This sequence comes from Microbacterium sp. zg-Y1090, assembly GCF_030246945.1. Taxonomy (NCBI): domain Bacteria; kingdom Bacillati; phylum Actinomycetota; class Actinomycetes; order Micrococcales; family Microbacteriaceae; genus Microbacterium; species Microbacterium wangruii. The sequence continues at coordinate 1,601,864 of NZ_CP126742.1, read as the reverse complement.
CGTCCGGCTTCGCGCGGCTGGCCGCGACGAGTCCGTCGGCGAGAACCAGCCGGCCCTCCGCGTCGGTGTTGAGCACCTCCACGGTGGTGCCGTCCAGCATCCGCAGGACGTCGCCGGGGCGCGTCGCCCGGCCGGAGGGCATGTTGTCCGACAGGCACAGCCAGCCCGAGACACGCACCGGCAGCTGCATGGCCGCAGCCGCGCGCACGACCGCGAGAGCTACGGCCGCGCCGCACATGTCGTACTTCATGCCCACCATGCTCGCGGCGGGCTTCAGTGACAGTCCGCCGGTGTCGAACGTGATGCCCTTGCCGACGACGGCGATGTGGCGCTCGGCGTTCGCGGGGGCGTAGTCGACCTGCACGAACCGCGGAGGGCGGTCCGAGCCCTGTCCGACGCCCAGGATGCCGCCGAAGCCCTGCTCCCGGAGCTGCTCTTCATCGAGCACGGTCACGGTGACGGGGAGGTCGGCGACGGCATCGATGGAGCGGTCGGCGAAGTCGGCGGGGGAGAGCCACTCGGCGGGGATGTTGACGAGGTCCTTCACCAGCGCGACCGCCTCGCCCAGCGCGGCGACGGCGGCGACGTCGGCCTCGGCGGGCGCGGTGGGGGTGTGCAGCACCACGCGCTTCGCGCGTTGCGATGCGGGTTCGTCGCTCTTGTAGCCGGCGAAACGGTACCCGCCGAGCACCGCGCCTTCTGCGGCGGCACGCCACGGGTCACCGGTTGCGAGCGGAGCCGCCACGGCGAGGGTGTCGAAGCCGGTGGCGGTGCGCACGGCGGCACCGACGGCGTCGCGGATGGCTGCGGCATCCGGCTCTTTCCCCGTGCCGACCACGATGAGCGGCACCGCAGCGATCTGTGGAAGGAAGAGGCGCTGCTGTGCGCCGGGGGCGCCGGTGAAGCCGAACGCGGTGAGGGCGTCGGCAAGGCCGGGCCACGTCTGCAGGGCGTCGCCGGCGGCGTCCAGCGGGGGAAGGGCGAGGACGAGGGCGTCGGCCTCGGCCTCTGTCAGGGGGCGGGTACTGTGCGCGAGCTCGGGGAACGGCATCCTCCCATCCTAGGTTCGTCGTGTTCGCTGTCAGCGGGAGGCGCGGCGGCCGGGCCCGGTCGCACGCCTCGTAAAGTTGATGCATGCCCTATCCCGGACCTCTCTATGAGCGTGTCGCTTCGGCGCCGCCGGTGCCCGCGGGGCTGCCGATGGTCATCGCGCTCACCGGCTTCACCGATGCCGGCGGCGCCGTCGCCGGCGTGATCGAGCACATGCGCGCCGACCTCGACCCGGCACCGGTCATCTCGTTCTCCAACGACGCTCTGCTGGACTACCGCGCGCGCCGCCCGATCGTGTCCTTCCAGGGCGATCACCTCACCGACTACCGCGCGCCGCGGCTGGAGCTCTCGCTTGCCCACGACGCCGTCGGGCAGCCGTTCGTGCTGCTGGCCGGATACGAGCCCGACTTCGGCTGGGAGGCGTTCACCGAGACCGTGCTGGGTCTGGCCGAAGGGCTGGAGGTGTCCACCGTCACCTGGGTGCACGCCATCCCGATGCCCGTGCCGCACACCCGCCCGTTGGGTACCACCGTCAGCGGCACCCGGAGCGAGCTGACCGAAGCGCACTCGGTATGGAAGCCGCACACCCAGGTGCCGGCGACGATCGGCCATCTCCTCGAGTACCGCTTCGCCGAGTCCGGCAGTCAGGTGGCGGGCTTCGTTCTGCTGGTGCCGCATTACCTCGCCGACACCGAGTACCCCGCCGCTGCGCTGACCGCCCTCGACAGCCTCACCGTCGCGACCGGGCTCGTGTTCGACGGCGACGAGCTGCGGGAGGAGAACCGGGAGTTCGTCGAGAAGGTCACCGAGCAGGTCTCGGCGAGCGAAGAGCTCAGCCGCATGCTGCACGGGCTGGAAGAGCGGTACGACTCCTACATGGCCGGCTCCACGCTCGCGCAGCCGATCATCCACACCGGCGACCTTCCCAGCGCGGACGAGCTCGCCGCCGAACTCGAGCGCTTCCTCGCCACGCGGCCGCGCAGCGACGGCGACGACAAGAGCGCCGGCGGCGGCTTCGGCTCCTGACCGGGTCCGGTCCGAGCGGGAATGCGCGGCGGCGCGGCGGCGTTCGACTCTTGTGCGCGCCGTCGGGGTGCGTCAGGAACGTATGAGACAATGAAGGACCTGACCCGTTGTCGACCGATCGTGGCTCCCTCCGCGGAGACCCGGCGGACTTGACAAGGGTCTTACTAGTGTCCGAGAACCAACCGATGTTCATTCCTCGGTGAAAGGCGAAACGTGACGTCAGGCACGAAGACCACAACGCGCACCGGCGCAACCGCGGCGTCCGCGAACGCCGAGGCTGAGACCGACCAGACGACGACGTCCGCGGCCGCCGACACGCCTGCGAAGAAGGCCCCCGCGGCCAAGAAGGCGCCTGCGGCCAAGAAGGCGCCCGCGGCGAAGGCACCCGCCAAGAAGACCGCCGCGAAGGCGCCCGCCAAGAAGGCCACCGCCTCGAAGGCGAAGAGCGCGGGCGACGAGGTCGACGAGGAAGAGCTCGACGAGGTCGAGGTCGACGTCGAACTGGATGCCGATGCATCGGACGACGACGCCGCGGCCACGCCCTCGCGCACCAAGGCCAAGGTCGGCGACGACACGGCGAGCGATGACGACGACGACGATGACGACGAGAAGAAGAAGCCGGCGTTCACCGAGCCTCTTCCGACCGGCGCGATCGTCATCTCCTCGAGCGATGAGGACGACGTCCCCGTCTACTCGACGCAGATTACCGGCGCCACGGCCGATCCCGTCAAGGACTACCTGAAGCAGATCGGCAAGGTGCCGCTGCTGAACGCGGCCGAAGAGGTCGAGCTGGCGATGCGCATCGAGGCGGGACTGTTCGCCGAAGAGAAGCTGTCGCACATGTCGGCATCCGAGAAGTCGTCGCAGCTGGGCCTGGACCTGCAGTGGGTCGCCCGCGACGGCCAGCGTGCCAAGAGCCACCTGCTCGGCGCGAACCTGCGCCTGGTCGTCTCGCTGGCCAAGCGTTACACCGGTCGCGGCATGCAGTTCCTGGACCTCATCCAGGAGGGCAACCTGGGTCTGATCCGTGCGGTCGAGAAGTTCGACTACACCAAGGGCTTCAAGTTCTCCACGTACGCCACCTGGTGGATCCGTCAGGCGATCACCCGCGCCATGGCCGACCAGGCCCGCACCATCCGCATCCCGGTGCACATGGTCGAGGTCATCAACAAGCTCGCCCGCGTGCAGCGGCAGATGCTGCAGGACCTGGGCCGTGAGCCCACGCCCGAGGAGCTCAGCCGCGAACTGGACATGACGCCCGAGAAGGTCGTCGAGGTGCAGAAGTACGGTCGTGAGCCCATCTCGCTCCACACGCCTCTCGGTGAGGACGGCGACAGCGAGTTCGGTGACCTCATCGAGGACACCGAGGCGGTCGTGCCCGCAGACGCGGTCGGCTTCACCATGCTGCAGCGTCAGCTGGAGTCGCTGCTGGACTCGCTGTCGGAGCGCGAGGCGGGCGTCATCCGCATGCGCTTCGGACTCGGCGACGGCCAGCCGAAGACGCTCGACCAGATCGGTGACACCTTCGGCGTCACGCGTGAGCGCATCCGTCAGATCGAGTCGAAGACGATGGCGAAGCTGCGGCATCCGTCGCGTTCGCAGTCGCTGCGGGACTACCTCGAGTGATGGGCGACGTTCCGATGTCGGCTGTGCCCAACGACGGCAAGGCCCTCACCGTCACGGTGGAAGGCCGCACCTTCGAACGCATCCCGATCCGCACGCGCGTCGTGATGCCCGGAGACGACCTCGACACGTTCGTGCGGGAGTACGCCGCCGACGTGGTGCGCCCAGGCGATCTGCTGTTCGTCACGGAGAAGATCGTCGCGATCACGCAGGGCCGGTCGTATCCCATCGATTCGGTGAAGCCGCGCAAGCTCGCGACGTTCCTGTCGAAGTACGTCACCAAGACCTCGTACGGCATCGGTCTGGGCATGCCCGAGACGATGGAGATGGCGCTGCGCGAGTGCGGCACGCCGCGCATCCTGTTCGCCGCGGCTGTCGCCGCGGTGACCAAGGCGTTCGGCCGCAAGGGCGACTTCTACCGCATCGCCGGCGACAAGGCCCGCGCGATCGACGGACCGACGAGCGGCACGATCCCGCCGTACAACAAGGCGGTCGTGCTGGGTCCCGAGCGCCCACGCGAGGTCGCCGCACACCTGAAGCAGATGCTCGGCGGCACGGCCGACGTCGCGGTGGTCGACATCAACGACATCGGCGGCAACATCCTCGGGTCCACGCTGGACAAGGCCGCTGAGGCGCGTCTCGTGCGGATCCTGCGCGACAACCCGCTGGGGCAGGGGCATCAGTCCACCCCGCTGGGGATCGTCCGCAACGCCTGACCACGCCGACCGAAGAAGGCGGTCGCGAGAATCCTCTCGCGACCGCCTTCTTCGTGTCGCGGGTCAGAAGCCCATCGCGGCGCGGTAGCGCGGCAGGTGACCGTGGCGGATGCCGGTGGCGGTCGGCTTGTTCTCGAACACGCCCGCGCCCCAGTTGCCCTCCACGAGCAGTGGAGCATCCGGTCCGACGACGATGTCCCACCCGACGTACCGCACCTCGGGGATCACGAGTGCGACCTCGGTGATGAGTGCCCGCACCTCGTCCATCAGTGGCAGCTGGAAGTCGGCGATGCGGTAACCGGTCTCGGGATGCGTCTCGTAGAGGTGGCCGTGGATGTCGTACCCCTTGCCGAGGGCATGGCCGTTCTCGTCGAGCACCGTGTAGAAGCCCCCGAAACCGCCCTGGTCGCTGACCTCGCCGCGCCCGAACTTCTGCGCCATGTTGATGATCTCGACCGTTCCGTCATCCTTGACGAACGTGGTGACGCGCGTGGTGTTCACCGTGCCGGGGCAGGTCGCGGCGATGTCGGGGTGCTGCTCGATCTTCTCCTCGATCAGCACCTCGCCGGCGGCGAGTCGCTCGGCGTGGAATGCCTCCCAATCGGTCACCTCGGACGCGTAGAAGCGGCGGACCCCCAGACCTGACTTGCTCACGGGCACCTTGGCGATGAGCACGGGATGCCGCTCGGCGAACGCCTGGAGCTCGGCGGCGTTGCCGGGAACGAGTTCCAGCCACTCCCGGCCGAGGAAGCGGTCGAACCGCTTGTTGAAGTCCACCTTGTGGTGGAAGTGGTGCACGTACGCGGGGTCGTCGTAGCGGTTGGACAGTTCCAGAGCGAGGGGGCTGGTGACCCACGTCGCGCGCTCGGCCTTCGTGAGGATCGCGAAGTCGAACTCCAGGTAGTCGTTGAACCCGACCCGGTGTCGTGCCGCCGACCAGAGCATGTCCGCGAGCATCACGGGGTAGCTGCGTCCGTGCACCTTCGCCGTGAAGCGAGCCCGATCGGTCACCGAGGAGACGTCGATGCGGCGGGCGCGCTGCAGCAGAACGCGGAGACGGTGTTGGAGCGCGAGGCCACCAGAGGCCATGGATTGTCCTCCCTGGACGAAGAAAGCGGTGCCCCGCCAGTCTAGGCGGGGCACCGCAGGCGGCCGTGTCGGCCGATGGTCAGAGGGCGTCGGCCAGACGGGCCGTCTCGTCGTGCCAGCTGGTCGCCACAGCGCGCAGCTTCTCTTCGTACTTGCGACCGTGGTGGGCGCAGAACAGCAGTTCACTGCCGTTGACCTCGGCGGCGATGTACGCCTGCGCTCCGCAGGAGTCGCACCGGTCCGCCGCGGTCAGGCGGTAGTCGAGGACGGCGGTCTGGTCGGTCGGGGTCGATGTGATGCTCATCTCGGTGCCTCCTCGGGATGTCTCGCTACTGGTTGCAGACTCATCTCATACAACCACGCGGATGCCGGGATCATGCCGAGATCCGGGCACATTTCGCTGTGCGCGTACGATGCGGGTCGTCATTGGGTGCCTTCGTCATCCGACGCGTGTGTGTCGGCGAGGGCGCTGTCAGGGGCGGCGGATAGGCTTGAGGATTGTGACCGCCGAGTACTCCGCCCATCATCTCCAGGTGCTGGAGGGCCTCGAGGCCGTCCGTAAGCGCCCCGGCATGTACATCGGCTCGACCGACTCCCGTGGCCTCATGCACTGCCTCTGGGAGATCATCGACAACTCCGTCGACGAGGCCCTCGGAGGCCACGGCGACCGCATCGAGATCATCCTGTACGCCGACGGCAGCGTCGAGGTGCGTGACCGGGCGCGTGGCATCCCGGTCGACATCGAGCCGCGCACGGGCCTGTCGGGTGTCGAGGTCGTGCTCACCAAGCTGCACGCCGGCGGCAAGTTCGGCGGCGGCTCGTACGCGGCTTCGGGCGGCCTCCACGGTGTCGGTGCCTCGGTGGTCAACGCGCTGTCGGAGCGCCTCGACGTCGAGGTGGATCGGGGCGGCAAGACGTGGGCGATGTCGTTCCACCGGGGCGAGCCCGGGGTGTTCTCCGGCCCGACTCCCGACGCCGACTTCTCGCCGTTTCAGAACGCCAGCGAACTGCGCGTGGCCGGCAAGGCGCCGAAGGGTGTCACCGGCACGCGCATCCGGTACTGGGCGGACCGGCAGATCTTCACGAAGGATGCCGCCTTCAACCTCGACGAGCTCGTGCAGCGTGCCCGTCAGACGGCGTTCCTCGTCCCGGGCCTCGAGATCGTCATCCGTGACGAGCGCGCCGTGCCCGCGGGGGAGGAGCCGGTCGAGACCAGCTACCGCTTCGACGGGGGCATCTCCGAGTTCGCGGAGTTCCTGGCACCCGACGCGGCCGTCACCGACGTGTGGCGTCTGACCGGAACCGGCACGTTCACCGAGACGGTGCCCGTGCTGCAGCCGACCGGCGCGATGATCCCGACCGACGTCGAGCGGGAGTGCGTCGTGGACATCGCTCTGCGGTGGGGCACGGGCTACGACACGGTGACGCGCTCTTTCGTGAACATCATCGCCACCCCCAAGGGTGGCACGCACCAGCAGGGCTTCGAGCAGGGCCTGATGAAGGTGCTGCGCGCGCAGGTCGAGCAGAACTCCCGCCGCCTCAAGGTCGGCAACGACAAGCTGGAGAAGGACGACATCCTCGCCGGGCTGACTACTGTGCTCACGGTGCGGCTCGCCGAACCGCAGTTCGAGGGTCAGACCAAGGAGATCCTGGGCACGCCCGCGGTGCGCCAGATCGTCGCGAACGTCGTGACCCGCGAGCTGGCCGCCCGGTTCGCGTCGAGCAAGCGCGATGACAAGGCACAGACCGCGCTGGTGCTCGACAAGGTCGTCTCGGAGATGAAGGCGCGTATCTCGGCGCGCACCCACAAGGAGACCCAGCGGCGCAAGAACGCGCTGGAATCCTCGTCGCTCCCGGCCAAGCTCGCCGACTGCCGCACGAACGACGTGGAGCAGTCGGAGCTGTTCATCGTCGAGGGCGATTCGGCCCTCGGCACGGCCAAGCATGCGCGCAACAGCGAGTACCAGGCGCTGCTGCCGATCCGCGGCAAGATCCTCAACGTGCAGAAGGCGTCAGTGAGCGACATGCTCTCCAACGCCGAGTGCGCGGCGATCATCCAGGTGATCGGCGCCGGCTCCGGTCGCTCGTTCGACCTCGCCTCGGCGCGCTACGGCAAGATCATCCTGATGAGCGACGCCGACGTCGACGGCGCTCACATCCGTACGCTGCTGCTCACCCTGTTCTTCCGATACATGCGTCCGCTGATCGAGGAGGGCCGCGTCTACGCCGCCGTGCCGCCGCTGCACCGCGTCATCGTGATGAACCCCGGGTCGAAGCCGAACGAGACCATCTACACGTACAGCGAGGCCGAGCTGCACGCGCTGCTGGCCAAGCTCACCAAGTCTGGCAAGCGCTGGCAGGAGCCGATCCAGCGGTACAAGGGCCTCGGCGAGATGGATGCCGATCAGCTCGCGACCACCACGATGGACCGGGCCGGACGCACGCTGCGTCGCGTGCGCGTGCAGGACGCCGACGCGGCGAACAACGTCTTCCAACTGCTGATGGGCAGCGACGTCGCCCCGCGCCGCGAGTTCATCGTCGACTCCAGCGACCGACTCGCCCGCGAGCGCATCGACGCCTGACCCGTTCCGGTCGTTGAGCGAGCAACGGCCATGCCCGCCCACCGGTCGTTGAGCGAGCGCAGCGAGACGAAACGCCCGTGTCCGACCATCGGTCGTTGAGCGAGCGCAGCGAGACGAAACGCGCCGTGTCCGACCATCGGTCGTTGAGCGAGCGCAGCGAGCCGAAACGCGCCGTGTCCGCCCTCCGGTCGTTGAGCGAGCGCAGCGAGACGAAACGCCCGTGTCCGACCTCCGGTCGTTGAGCGAGCGCAGCGAGCCGAAACGCGCCGCGCCCAGCCGGCATCCGTCAATAGGGTGTGTCCATGCCCCTCAGCCCTGCCCGCATCCTCACTATCCGCCAGGGAGGCGTTCAGCCGACCGGGTCGTGGCTCTACATCTGGGTCGATACCCGCACGGGAGAGGTGGCCTACGTCGGCGCTACCGGCTTCGATCCCGAGTTGCGCGCGCATCTGCACCTGGAGAGCGACGATCCGCAGCTCGGACGCGTCCGGGCGACGGTGCCGGAGTACGCGCATCGGGATTTCGATGTCCTCGCCTGGGTGATCCCTGAGGGCGTCGACCGCCGGGCGGCGAAGGAGAACCTGATCTCGCGCCTGTCCGGGGGAGCTGAGGCGGCGGAAGAACCCGGAGATGTCACCGACTCGATCGTCCAGTCGCTGGAGGACTACCGCAGGCGGCTGAACCGGTGACGTGTCGCGGCCACTCCACCCCCGGTCGTTGAGCGAGCGCAGCGAGACGAAGCGGCTGGACGCACCCACCGGTCGTTGAGCGAGCGCAGCGAGACGAAACGCGGTCACCCTTTTCGCTCACGCCGCTCCCGCGCGCTCCAGCCGCGCACGGCATCAAGTCCGCCCGCCGCGAAGGCGAGGCGCTTCGCATGGCTCCACCCTTGGAGCCTCTTCTCCCATTGGAAGGCGTCTTCGATCCGGGCGAACTCGGCATACCAACGGAGGGTGACCGGAAGCCTGCGCCGCGTGTAGGCGGCGCCCTCGCCCGCCGCATGCTGCGCGAGGCGGCGCTCGAGGTCGATCGTGCTTCCGACGTAGAGCGTGCCGTCCGCGCATTCGAGCATGTACACGTGGGGCATGTCGTGACGGTACGCGGTTGCGGTGGGCTGCGAGACGCGGATTCCACAGGGTTCGGGGCGTCGTTTCGTCTCGCTGCGCTCGCTCAACGCACCGCGGGAGGGGTAGTGCACGTGTCGACGTTTCGTCTCGCTGCGCTCGGTCAACGGGCCGAGGGAGGGTGGGCACGGGCGTTTCGTCTCGCTGCGCCCGCTCAACGGGCCGCGGGAGGGTAGTGCACGGGCGTTTCGTCTCGCTGCGCTCGCTCAACGCACCGCGGGGTCTCGCAACGAACCGGGAGAAGTTAGGCGACGACGGTGCCCACTGCGCCCACGACGTCGGCCAACGGCTGACCTGACGCGTCTCGCTTGGCGCCGGGGTCGGGAAGCGCGCGGACGGCGCCGTCGGGTCCGACCGCGCGCGGCTCGACACCGACCCATGCGAGCGAGAGAGTGTCCTCGCCCTTCAAGAAGCGCTGCGCGCGCACACCGCCGGTCGCGCGACCCTTCGCGGGGTACTCGCTGAAGGCGGTCACTTTGCCGCTGCCGGCATCCGTGCCGGTGAGGGTCTGCGACGTGTCGGCGATCGTGATGACGACGGCCTCGTCTTCGCTGCCCGCGGCGACGGCCCCGAAGTAGACCACCTGCTGCTTGTCAGCGAGACGGATGCCGGCCATGCCGCCGGCCGTCCGCCCCTGCGGACGCACGGCGGCCGCGTCGAAGCGCAACAGTTGCGCGTCGGTTGTGACGAACACCAGGGTCGCGTCGTCGGGCGCGGGTGCGGCTCCGACGACGCGGTCGCCGGGTTTCAGCGCAATGATCTCGACGTCGTGCTTCGTGCCGATCTCGCTTGGAGACACGCGCTTGACGATGCCCTGCGCGGTGCCGAGCGCCACCGGAGGCTGATCGGTCAGCGGAACCAGTGCGACGACGTGCTCGCCGCCGGCAAGGCCCAGATACTGGTCGGCGCGCGTGCCGGCCGCCGGCTGCACGGAGTTGCCCGGGACCGAAGGCAGGTCGACGGGGGAGAAGCGCACGAGACGACCGGTGCTGGTGACGGCCCCGAGATCGCCGCGCGTGGTGGTGTCCACGCTCGAACGGATCGCATCGTGCTTGCTGCGTCGTGCCGGAGGAACGATGCCTCGGTTGGGGGCGTCCTCGGTGAGGTCGGCGCGCACCATGCGGCCGGTGGCCGTGAGGAACACCCGACACGGCGAATCCGCGATCTGCAGGTCGGCCGGGGCGGCCGCGCGCGAGCGCGCCGACACGGGCGGACCGCCGTTGAGCAGCAGCGTGCGACGCGGCGTGCCGTACGTCTCGGCCGCGGCGTCGAGTTCGCGGGCGACCTGCGCGCGCAGCAGCACGTCGCTGGCCAGCAGCTCCTCGAGGTGGGCGATCTCGGTCTTCAGCTGGTCGCGCTCGGCTTCGAGCTCGACGCGGGAGAACTTCGTCAGGCGGCGCAGTCGCAGCTCGAGGATGTACTCGGCCTGCGCCTGCGAGAGGTCGAACACATCCATGAGGCGGGTGCGAGCCTGGTCGCTGTCGTCGGACGCGCGGATGACCTGGATGACCTCGTCGATGTCGAGGATCGCGATCAGCAGTCCCTCCACGAGGTGGAGGCGCTCCTGGCGTCGGGCCAGACGGTAGCGGCTGCGGCGGGTGACGACGCGGATGCGGTGCTGCAGGTACACCTGCAGCAGCTCGCGCAGGCCGAGGGTCTGTGGCTGACCGTCGACGAGGGCGACGTTGTTGATGCCGAAGGAATCCTCCAGCGGCGTGAGTCGGTAGAGCTGGGCCAGCACCGCCTGCGGGTCGAAGCCGGTCTTGATGCCGATGACCAGCCGCAGGCCGTGATTGCGGTCGGTGAAGTCGGCGACGTCGGCGATGCCGGTGAGCTTCTTGGCGGTGACGGCGTCCTTGATCTTCTCGATCACGCGCTCCGGACCGACCATGTACGGCAGCTCGGTGACGACGAGGCCGGTGCGGCGGGGACCGAGCGATTCGATCGACACCTTGGCCCGCGTGCGGAACGTGCCGCGGCCGGTGGCGTAGGCATCCTTCACCCCGTCGAGCCCGACGATGACGCCGCCGCCGGGCAGGTCCGGCCCCGGCACGAACTCCATGAGCTCCTCGAGCGTGGCATCGGGGTTGTCCAGCAGATGCACGGCGGCGCCCACCACCTCGATGAGGTTATGGGGGGCCATGTTCGTGGCCATGCCGACGGCGATGCCGGTGGTGCCGTTGACGAGCAGGTTGGGGAACGCCGCAGCGAGCACCTCGGGCTGCTGGAACTGGCCGTCGTAGTTGGGGATGAAGTCGACGACGTCCTCGTCGAGGCTCTCGGTGAGGGCGAGGGCGGCCGGCGCGAGGCGGGCTTCGGTGTATCGGGCGGCGGCCGGTCCGTCGTCGAGGGAGCCAAAGTTGCCGTGGCCGTCGACGAGCGGAACGCGCAGCGCGAAGGGCTGTGCGAGGCGGACGAGGGCGTCGTAGATCGCGGTGTCGCCGTGCGGGTGCAGCTTTCCCATGACTTCGCCGACGACGCGGGCGCTCTTGACGTGGCCGCGGTCGGGGCGCAGGCCCATCTCGGCCATCTGGTAGAGGATGCGTCGCTGCACGGGCTTCAGGCCGTCGCGGGCGTCGGGCAGGGCGCGGGAGTAGATCACCGAGTAGGCGTACTCCAGGAACGAGCCCTGCATCTCGGTGGAGACGTCCACATCCTCGATGCGTTCGACGAGGGCGGCGGCGGGGGCGGGGTCTTTGCGCGATGCAGCCATGTACGGAGATGCGTCCTCGGGTGACGGGCGGGAGAAGTGGCCGCGCATCCCGTGTGGGAGACTGGCCGCGATGCCTCTCAGCCTACCCGCGGACCCGCCGAGCGCCCGAAGCCTCACCGGTGTCGTGCCCCACATGCTGGCCTCGCTGGACGGCGCAGACGACTGGCTGCCGCCGGCGTCGAGCGCGATCGTGTTCGTCATCGACGGCCTCGGCCGGGCCAACCTCGCCGCCCGCGCAGGTCACGCCCGGTACCTTGCCGGCGCGATGGCCAAGCGCGACATCGCGCACACCGTGTTCCCGAGTACGACGGCCGCGGCGCTGACGAGCCTGCTGACCGGTCGGAGTCCCGGCACCCACGGCATCGTCGGGTATCGGCTGCGCATCCCCGGCACCGACGAGGCGCCGAATCAGCTGAAGGGGTGGGAGACCCACGGCCTCGACCCGCTCACCTGGCAGCGGTCCGAGCCGCTCCTCGAGCGGGAGCACCGCGCCGGCCGGCCGTGCTTCGTGGTGACGCGCTCCGAGTACGCCGCGACCGGATTCACCGAGGCCATTCTCCGCGGCGGCCGCTTCGTGGGCGCCGACGATCTCGACGAACGTGTCGAACGCGCGGCAGAGCTTGCCGCCGATCACCCCGGCGCGCTGGTCTACCTCTACGCGCCCGAGCTCGACTCGCTCGGACACCGTCACGGCTGGGAGTCGGACGAGTGGTCCGCGGGGCTCGAACGGGTGGATGCCGCGGCCCGGCTGCTGACGCGGCGGGCGGCATCGGGGACCGGCGTGCTCGTCACCGCGGACCACGGCATGGTCGACGTCCCCCGGCACCGTCACCTGCTGCTGCAGGAGGGCGACGGACTGGTCGACGATGTGCGCGTCATCGCCGGCGAGCCGCGGATGCTGCACCTGTACGCGGAACCCGGCCGGGCCGACGCCGTGCTGGCGGCCTGGCAGGCGGCCGAGAGCGGACGCTCCTGGGTGATGGGGCGCGATGACGCCGTGCAGGCGGGCCTGTTCGGACCGACAGACTCCGAGGTGCTCCCGCGCATCGGCGACGTCCTCGTGGCGGCGCGCGCAGGCGTGGCGTACTACGACGACCGGGTGGCGGACAAAGGATCGCAGCGCATGGTCGGGCAGCACGGCTCGCTCACCGCGGAGGAGCGGATCGTGCCGCTCATCCGGTTGGGCGCGTACGCCGCCTAGGACTCTTCGGTGCGGGCGCCGAAGACGATCTCGTCCCACGACGGCATCGACGGCCGTCCGCCGCGGCGGCGTGTCCCCTCGGATGCCGGGCCGGAAGCGGGGTGCTCGTCCACGGTTTCCTGTGCGGGCGCCTGGCGGGACGGCTCGGCGTTGTCGAAGAGGGCGATGGGCGACGGCGAGGTCGACGACGGCTCGGGCTGCGTCGCGCCGGGGAGCGGCTCGCGCTGACCGCGACGGCGGCGCAGCGCCTCGAGCAGGTCGGCTGTCTCGGATGACGTCGTTACCGGCGCGTCGGGCGCGCGCTTGATCGCCGCGGACTGCACAGCCGGGGCCGTCGGGGTGCGCACGTCCGGCACCTCGAACTCTGCCTCGGGCTCGGCAGGGCGTCGCGGACCGAACGCGCCGCTGTCGAAGCGGGAGTCGTCCTTGCCCATCGGGTGGTCCAGTGCACGCAGCCTCGGGATGAGCCCCTCCGGCAGCGCGCCCTGGCGTGACAGCTGCGTCGCATCGCTGTTCTGCGGGGCGAGCGTGCTGCGTCGGGGGTCGAAGGTCCAGCGGGCGTCGTGGTCGACGTCGTTCGCGGTGAACTCGAGCTTGACGATCCAGCCCGTCTGCTCGCGCCAGCTCGTCCAACGCTCGCCCGCGGCACCGGCCTCGGCGAGCTTCGCGCGCACTGCGGCTCCAAAGGTCGGCTGCGCGTCGGGCTCGAGCTCACTGCCCACGAGCACCGGGACCGCCAGTGCCTGGCCGACGATGTGCTCGCGCTCGGCGAGCACCGGGCCTTCGTAGCGCTGCACGTCCTCGAGCCGTGCGCCCAGCAGTTCCGCCACCTCGGCGGCGGACATGCCCGAGCGGATGTGCGACTGGATCTCGCGCGGGCTGGCCTTGGGCGCGCGGCGTTCACCGTCGCGGTCTCGGCGAGCCTTGCGCAGTTCCGCGCGCAGCACGTCGTCGACGGGAAGGGCGAAACGCTCGCCCGTCTCGGTTGCGAGGACGAGCGTGCCGTCTTCGGTGCCGATCACCTTGAGCTGTTCCATGCGAAACACCCCTCCGAATCTGCCGTGGTGCCGCCCATGCTGTCACAGCACGACCCCCACACCCGGGAATACCCAGGGCGCGCCGCGAGTTTCACGCATCGCGATGGGAGCAGACCTGCGGATGTCCTGGGGGCATTTGCGAAAAGGGATCCCGTGATGCAAACTGTCGCCGCCCGATGGGCGATCACGCCCGCATGAACTGGAAGTAGAGACGCTCGAGAATGGCCACCGATTACGACGCACCGCGCAAGACCGAGGATGACAGCGAGTCGATTGAAGCGCTCAAGGAGCGTGTTCCCGACAAGCTCTCCGGCGCTGTCGACGTCGAGGACTCCGACAACCCGTCGGGGTTCGAGCTGCCGGGCGCCGATCTGTCCGACCTGGAGCTCGACGTCGTCGTGCTCCCGCCGCAGGAGGATGAGTTCACCTGTGCGAACTGCTTCCTGGTGAAGCACCGGTCGCAGATCGATCACGAGACGGCCGCAGGCGCCGTCTGCGTGGAGTGCTCGGCGTAACGACGCCGCTCAGACGCCCGGCCGCGCAGCGCGGATGATCGCGCTGAGGCGGTCGGGCGTTCTGCTTGACAGGACCCAGCAGGGGACGGGATCGCGAGGATCGTCGACGGGCACGCGCACGAGGCCGTCTATTCCGGGCCGCACGAGCATCCACGAACGCGGATCCAGTTCCGGCCCCCGCGCGCGGCGTGCGTCTTCGCCGACGAAGACGTCGGGATCGCCGAGGAACTGCAGCTCGATCTTCGCCTTGCCGGCGTACAGCCAGCCGTCGCGCACCTCGATCACGGGGGACAGCGCGAGCATGAGCGCGACAACCGCCACCGCCAGGATGCCGCCGACGATCAGGCCGACGGTCGGGTTGAAGGCGGTGAGCACCAGCGCCGCCATCGGCCCCACCACCGCGGCGCTGACCAGCGCCCAGAGTGAGGGGGTGAGCCGCTCGCGGTATGCGTATGCCGGGCGTGTGCCGGCCGCTGTCTTCTGCATTAGCCTCGTGGGGTGACCGATTCCGTGGACGTCCCCATTGTTGCATCCGTGGTGCCGGCGTTCGCGCACCCGGGTGACGCGGGCGCCGACCTGGTCGCCGCCGAGGCGGTGCGTCTCGAGCCCGGAGCCCGTGCCCTCGTCGGCACCGGTGTGCGCATCGCGCTGCCCGACGGCTACGCGGCGTTCGTCGTGCCGCGCAGCGGCCTGGCGGCCAAGCACGGCATCACGATCGTCAATGCGCCCGGAACCGTCGACGCGGGCTACCGCGGCGAGATCAAGGTCGCGCTGCTGAACACGGATGCCGGCGAGGCGTACGACGTCGCCGTGGGCGACCGCATCGCGCAGCTCATCGTCATGCCGGTGCCGCCGGTGCGGTTCATCCCCGTCGCGGAGCTGCCCGACAGCGTCCGCGGGGACGGCGGCTTCGGCTCCACGGGCTACCACAAGACAGGAACCCACGCATGACCGATCAGTCGCCGCAGGAGCAGCCGCCGCGCAAGGCGGGACCGGAGGACCGGGCGCAGATGGGGCCGTTCGACGAGTCCGAGGCCAATCCCGTCCGCCCTTACATCGACCTGGGCGGTATCAAGGTGCTGCCTCGCGAGGGCCTGAACCTCCGGCTCGAGGTCGAGGAGCAGACCAAGCGCATCGTCGCGGTCGGACTCGACTACGCCGACTCCACGTTGCAGGTGCAGCCCTTCGCGGCACCGCGCTCGAGCGGTCTGTGGGACGAGACCCGCGAGCAGATCCGTCAGCAGGTGCGTCAGCAGGGTGGCCGGGTCGAGGAGCGCGAGGGTCCCCTCGGGCCGGAACTGCTCGCCGAGGTGCCGGTGGTCGCCGGGGCCGACGGCGCGACGGGCATGCGCCTGGCGCGTTTCGTCGGGGTCGACGGGCCGCGTTGGTTCCTGCGCGGCGTGATCGGCGGCGCCGCGACCTCGGACACCGAGGCGGCAGCGCGGGTGGAGGACCTCTTCCGCTCTCTCGTCGTCGTGCGCGGCGGAACACCGATGCCCCCGCGCGACCTGATTCCGCTGAAGATGCCGGCGACGCCGGGCAGCGCGTGACGACCCCGGCCGACGATCCGCGCGACGACGCGCTCGAGCCTCCGGAGCCGCGCGCGAGCGACGTCCTCGGGCAGGCGCTCAGCGGGGCTGCGCGTCGCGCGGGGCTGGACCCGACCGATGACCGACCCACGGGCCACGTCGTATGGCGCGCCATGGGCGGCTGGCGTGGCGTGCTGGAATCGGTGCTGCCCGGTCTGGTCTTCGTCGTCGCCTACACCCTCACCATCGACCGGGCCACGGGCGAAGCGAATCTGCCGCTGAGTCTGGGCCTCTCCGTCGGCCTCGCCCTGGTGTTCACGGTGGTGCGGCTGGTGCAGCGCACCCCGCCATCAGCAGCCATCGGCGGGCTCATCGCGACCGCGGTCGCCGCCGGCCTTGCCCTGCTGACCGGCCGCGGCGAGGACAACTTCATCCCGGGCTTCATCACCAACGCCGCGTACGGCACCGCCCTGCTCGTCTCCGCGCTCATCGGCTGGTCGCTCATCGGCCTCGCCGCCGGGTACCTGATGGGGGAGGGCGCCGCCTGGCGGCGGGATCCCCGAAAACGGCGCGTGTTCTTCTGGCTCGCGATCGCGTGGGCGATGCTCTTCTACGCGCGGCTCGCCGTGCAGTTCCCGCTCTACCTCGCCGGCGATGTCGCCACCCTCGGCACGCTCAAGCTCGTCATGGGGCTGCCGCTGTTCGCGCCACTCGTGGCGGTGACGTGGCTCGCCGCGCGCGCTCTCTACCGCCGCCCACCGGAGTGATACATTTATCTTGATATCAAGATAAATTCGCACCCCGGCAGAGTTAGGTGGGCCTCACTAGCCCGGCCCTCCGCCCCGGGGGAAGATGGAGCACGGGCGTGATCACGCCCCCTCCCGCGGCCGACGAAGGAGACACGCGTGTCCAGTGTTGACAGCTTCGGTGCCAAGAGCACCCTGACAGTCGGCAGCACCGACTATGAGATCTTCCGCATCGAGACGGTGCCGGGGTACGAAAAGCTCCCGTTCAGCCTCAAGGTGCTGCTCGAGAACCTGCTGCGCACCGAGGACGGCGCGAACGTCACCAAGGAGCAGATCCAGGCTCTCGGCTCCTGGGACCCCGACGCCCAGCCCGACACCGAGATCCAGTTCACGCCCGCCCGTGTGGTCATGCAGGACTTCACCGGTGTGCCCTGCATCGTCGACCTCGCGACCATGCGTGAGGCCGTCACGGCGCTCGGCGGCGACCCGAACAAGATCAACCCGCTGTCGCCTGCTGAGATGGTCATCGACCACTCCGTCATCGCCGACCTGTTCGGCACCCCGAACGCGCTCGAGCGCAACGTCGAGATCGAGTACGAGCGCAACGGCGAGCGCTACCAGTTCCTGCGCTGGGGACAGACCGCGTTCAACGACTTCAAGGTCGTCCCGCCGGGAACCGGCATCGTGCACCAGGTCAACATCGAGCACCTCGCCAAGGTCGTCTACGACCGCGAGGTCGACGGCGTGCTGCGCGCTTACCCCGACACCTGTGTGGGCACCGACTCGCACACCACGATGGTCAACGGCCTGGGCGTGCTCGGCTGGGGCGTCGGCGGCATCGAGGCCGAGGCCGCGATGCTCGGCCAGCCCGTGTCGATGCTGATCCCGCGGGTGGTCGGCTTCAAGCTCACCGGGGAGATCCCCGCCGGCGTGACCGCCACCGACGTGGTGCTCACGATCACCGACATGCTGCGCAAGCACGGGGTGGTCGGCAAGTTCGTGGAGTTCTACGGCGCCGGCGTCGCATCGGTTCCGCTGGCCAACCGCGCCACCATCGGCAACATGAGCCCCGAGTTCGGCTCGACCGCCGCGATCTTCCCGATCGACGACGTCACGCTGGACTACCTGCGCCTGACAGGCCGCCCGGAGGAGACCGTGGCACTGGTCGAGGCGTACGCCAAGGAGCAGTCGCTGTGGCACGACGCCGACCGCGAGCCGAGCTTCAGCGAGTACATGGAGCTCGACCTGTCCACCGTGGTCCCCTCCATCGCCGGGCCCAAGCGCCCGCAGGACCGCATCCTGCTGTCCGAGGCGAAGAACCAGTTCCAGAAGGACATCCTCAACTACACCGACACGACCGTCGAGGACGCCGTCGAGGTCGAGGGCACGTTCCCGGCCTCCGACCCCGGCACCGCGCCCGGCGTCGAGCACGAGACCGTGTCCGTCGGCGGTGTCTCGCACCAGCACGAGGACCAGCACGCCGAGTCCGCCCTGCTCTTCAGCGGCTCCACCCACCCGGCATCCAACCCGGTCAAGGTGACGCCCCCGGAGGGTTCGCCGTACCTGCTGGACAACGGTGCGGTGACGCTCGCGGCCATCACGTCGTGCACCAACACGTCGAACCCGTCCGTCATGATCGCGGCCGGCCTTCTCGCCCGCAAGGCGCGTGAGAAGGGTCTCAAGCAGAAGCCCTGGGTCAAGACCACGCTCGGCCCGGGCTCGAAGGTCGTGACGGACTACTACGAGAAGTCGGGTCTGGACAAGGACCTCGAGGGCCTCGGCTTCTACACCGTCGGCTACGGCTGCACGATCTGCATCGGCAACTCGGGCCCGCTCATCGACGAGGTCTCGCAGGCGGTCAACGACAACGACCTCGCGGTGACCGCGGTGCTCTCGGGCAACCGCAACTTCGAGGGCCGCATCAGCCCCGACGTGAAGATGAACTACCTCGCCTCGCCGCCCCTGGTGGTCGCGTACGCGCTGGCCGGCTCGATGAACTTCGACTTCGAGACCGACCCGCTCGGTAAGGACAGCGACGGCAACGACGTGTTCCTCAAGGACATCTGGCCCGCCACCGACGAGGTGCAGGAGATCATCGACTCCTCGATCTCGCGCGAGCAGTTCATCAAGCAGTACGCGACCGTCTTCGACGGCGACGAGCGCTGGCAGACCCTGCCCACGCCGACCGGCCCCATCTTCGAGTGGGACGAGGAGTCGACCTACGTGCGCAAGGCGCCCTACTTCGACGGCATGTCGATGGAGCTGACGCCGGTCGCGGACATCACCGGAGCCCGCGTCATGGCGGCGCTGGGAGACTCGGTCACGACCGACCACATCAGCCCTGCGGGCAACATCAAGGTGGGCACGCCCGCGGCGCAGTACCTCGCCGATCACGGCGTGGCGCAGAAGGACTTCAACTCCTACGGCTCGCGCCGCGGGAACCACGAGGTCATGATCCGCGGCACGTTCGCGAACATCCGCCTGAAGAACGAGCTGGTCGCCGCCGTCAACGACGGCAAGGTGGTCGAGGGCGGGTACACCCGCGACTTCACCCAGCCCGGTGGTCCGCAGTCCTACATCTTCGACGCGTGCATGAACTACCAGGCGCAGCAGACCCCGCTCGTCGTCTTCGGCGGCAAGGAGTACGGCTCGGGATCGTCGCGGGACTGGGCGGCCAAGGGCACGAGCCTGCTGGGCGTCAAGGCCGTCATCACCGAGAGCTTCGAGCGCATCCACCGCTCGAACCTGATCGGCATGGGCGTCGTGCCGCTGCAGTTCCCGGCCGGCGAGAGCTGGAAGTCGCTGGGGCTGGACGGGACCGAGATCATCTCGATCACCGGCCTGGAGAAGCTCAACGAGGGCGTCACGCCCAAGACGGTGCGCGTCGTCGCCGAGCCGAGCGAGTTCTCGCCCGAGGGCAAGCAGACGATCGAGTTCGACGCGATCGTGCGCATCGACACCCCCGGTGAGGCGGACTACTACCGCAACGGCGGCATCCTGCAGTACGTGCTGCGCAGCCTGGTCTGACTGACCGGGAACAGGCCCGGAGCCCCACGGCTCCGGGCCTGTTCCCATCCCTCTCCCGGCAGGCGCGGGTAGAGTGGGCACCCCGTCCGAAGACAGGAAGAGGACCGATGTCGTTGCTTGATTCGGTGGACGGCCCGCGCGATCTGGACCGCCTCACCCCCGCCGAACTCGACGAGCTGGCCGGGGAGATCCGCCAGTTCCTCATCGACAACGTCTCACGCACCGGCGGTCATCTGGGTCCCAACCTCGGGGTGGTCGAGCTCACCCTCGCCATCCACCGCGTGTTCCGCTCGCCGGACGACCCGATCATCTTCGACACCGGCCACCAGTCCTACGTGCACAAGCTGCTCACGGGGCGCAAGGACTTCTCGATGCTGCGCTCCCGTGGCGGCCTGGCCGGCTACCCGCAGCGCAGCGAGAGCCCGCACGATGTCGTGGAGTCCTCCCACGCATCCAGCTCTTTGAGCTGGGCCGACGGCATCTCCCGGGCGCTGACCCGCACCGGCCGGCACGACCGGCACGTGGTCGCGGTCGTCGGCGACGGCGCCCTCACCGGTGGCATGACGTGGGAGGCGCTCAACAACATCACCGACGACAACGACCGCAACCTGGTCATCATCGTCAACGACAACGGGCGCTCCTACGCCCCGACGATCGGCGGCATGGCGCGTTACCTCAACCGCGTGCGCACCGCCGAGACCTACCGCACGCTGCACCGCGGCTCGGCATCGCTGTCCCGCCGCCTCGGTCCCGCCGCCCGCGCGTTCTATCGCGGCGTCCGCGGTGGAACCCATGGCTTCTTGTCGCGCTTCGTCAACAACGTCGCGCTGTACTCCAATCTCGACATCAAGTACCTCGGTCCCGTCGACGGGCACGACATGGAGTCGCTGCTGGAGACGCTGGAGCTGGCGAAGTCGTACGGCGCACCGGTGATCGTGCACGCCATCACGGAGAAGGGCCGCGGCTACGCCCCTGCGCGCAGCGACGAGGCGGACCAGTTCCACGCGGTCGGCCGCATCGACCCGATCACCGGCGAGGCGATCGGCGGCGCCGGATCCGGCTCCTGGACCGACGTGTTCTCCGAGGAGCTCGTGGCCGCAGGGGAGCGGCGCGAGGACATCATCGCGATGACCGCTGCGATGCTGCGCCCCACCGGGCTGCTGCCCTTCGCGCAACGGTTCCCGGATCGGGTCTACGACGTGGGCATCGCCGAGCAGCACGCGGTGGCCTCGGCCGCCGGTCTCGCGTACGGCGGCCTGCATCCGGTGGTCGCCCTCTACGCCACCTTCATGAACCGCGCCTTCGACCAGGTGCTGATGGATGTCGCCCTGCACAAGGCGGGGGTGACGTTCGTGCTCGACCGTGCCGGCGTGACGGGGCCGGACGGCCCGAGCCATCACGGCGTCTGGGACCTGGCGATGCTGCAGCTGGTGCCGCACATCCGCATAGCCGTGCCGCGCGACGCCGAGCGGCTGCGCGAGGAGTTCCGCGAGGCCATCGCCGTCGAGGACGCACCGACCGTCGTGCGCTTCCCCAAGGGATCCGTCGGGGCGGATCTCCCCGCCATCGAGCGCCTCGAGGACGGCGTGGACGTGCTCGCCCGCGACGGCGCCGAGGACGTGCTGCTGGTGGGCATCGGGCCCATGGCGCACTTGGCGATGGACGTCGCCGTGCGGCTGCGCGCGCAGGGCATCGGCGCCACGGTCATCGACCCGCGCTGGGTCGTGCCCGTGCAGCCCTCGGTCGTGAGCCTCGCCGCCGCCCACCGTCTTGTGATCACGCTCGAAGACGGCATCCGTGTCGGCGGCATCGGCACGCGCGTGCGGCAGGTGCTGCGTGAGGCGGGCGTGGACACCGCCGTGGATGAGCTCGGCCTGCCGGACGAGTTCATCGACCACGCCAGCAGGGAGCAGATCCTCGCCGACGCCGGACTGAGCGCGGCGAAGATCGCGCAGGACGTCGTGTCGCAGGTGCTCGGCATCCGGGTGCCGGTGGCGCGCCCGCACGCCGAGTCGGGTACCGCCTGGTCGGCGGAGGCCGCCGCGGCGCACGACCGAGTGCCCCCGGGGGCCGACGACCGCGGCTGAGCGGTCCGCCGCATGACTCCGCGCGCTCCGGCGGGCCAGGTCCGCGAGGCGTGAAAGCATGGAGGGATGAGCACCGCCAACCTCTCCCGCGACGAGACCGCTGCCCGTTCCGCGGCGGTGACCGTGCATGACATCCGGGTCGAGCTCGACCTCACGGGCGCCGTAGATGCCGACCGCACGGGCTTCCCGACCGTCAGCGAGCTGACGTTCGAGGCCCGCACCGACGAGACATGGGTCGACTTCCTCGGGGAAGCCGTCGAGCGGGTCGAGGTCAACGGCGTGTCCGTGCCGGTGGACTGGGACGGTGCGCGCATCCGCCTCACCGGGCTGGCACCGCAGAACCGGGTGCGCATCGTCGCGCGCGGAGCGTATAGCCGGTCGGGGGAGGGGCTGCACCGGTTCGTCGACCCCGTCGACGGTGAGACCTATCTCTACACGCAGTACGAGCCCGCCGACTCGCGACGCGTGATGGCGTGCTTCGAACAGCCCGACATGAAGGCGCGGTACACCTTCGTCGTCACTGCGCCCGCGGGATGGCACGTCCTCTCGAACCAACCTGCTGTCGAGTCATCGACGGATGCCGGCGCGCAGCGCGTGCGCTTCGCCCCGACCCCGCCGCTGTCGTCGTACATCACCGCCGTGGCGGCCGGTCCGTACCAACGGGTCGATGGCGCGTGGCAGCGTGACGCCCAGACGATCGACCTCGGTGTGCTCTGCCGTCGGTCGCTGGCCGCGCACCTCGACACGGACGAGATCATCGAGGTGACCCGGCAGGGACTGGACTTCTTCACCGACGCGTTCGCCTTCCCCTACCCGTGGGGCAAGTACGACCAGATCTTCGTGCCCGAGTACAACCTCGGCGCCATGGAGAACCCCGGGCTCGTCACCTTCACCGAGGCGTATGTGTTCCGCGGCGCCGCCACCGTCGCGCAGCGCGAGGGCAGGGCGAACACGATCCTGCACGAGATGGCGCACATGTGGTTCGGCGACCTCGTGACGATGCAGTGGTGGGACGACCTGTGGCTGAAGGAGTCGTTCGCCGATTACATGGGCGCCCACGCGGCCGTCGCCGTCACCCGCTTCACCGACGCGTGGGTCACGTTCGCCGCGCGGCGCAAGGCCTGGGCCTACCAGCAGGACCAGCTGCCGACCACCCACCCGATCGTGGCGGATATCCCCGACCTCGAAGCGGCCAAGCTCAACTTCGACGGCATCACCTACGCCAAGGGCGCGGCGGTGCTCAAGCAGCTCGTCGCGTTCGTGGGCGAGGAAGCCTTCTTCGAGGGTGCGCGGCGCTACTTCGCCGCGCACGCCTTCGGAAACACCACGCTCGACGATCTGCTCACCGAACTCGAGGCCGCGTCCGGCCGCGACCTGCGCGCGTGGTCGCGGGCGTGGTTGCAGACCACCGGACTGCCCACGGTGCGCGTGGACCGGCATCCGTTGGCCGTCGTGCAGGACATGGACCGGCCGCATCGGATGCGGGTGGGATTCTATGCCTTCGAGGGCGAACGGCTCACCCGCGTGGAGGCCGCCGAGGTGGACGTCGTGGGGGAGCACACCCCCATCGCCGCATCGGAGGTCTCGGAAGCCGACCTCATCGTGCCGAACGACGACGATCGCTCCTACGCGAAGGAGCGGCTGGACGCGCGGTCGGTGGATGCCGTCGAACGCGGCCTCGCCACCATCGAGGATGCGGTCACGCGGGGAGTGATCTGGGCGACGCTGTGGAACGCGACGCGCGACGGGGAGCTCGCCGCCGAGCGGTTCCTCCGGATCGCCGTCCGGCACGCCGCGGGGGAGACGAACGCGGCGCTCATGGCCGACGTGCACGCGCGCGCCCTGTTCACGCTGACGCATTACGTCCCTGCCGACCGGCGGGACGCCGCGGCATCCGCATGGCTTCAGGCGTGCTGGGACGCGATGCTCGCCGCCGAGCCCGGTTCTGATGCGCAGCTGTCGTGGGCGCGCGCGCTCGGCGCGGCGGCGGAGTTCAGCGACGCCCGCGCCGACGACCTGCGTGCGCTGCTGGCCGGGACGACGCCGCCGCCGGCGGGGCTCCGGCTGGATCCGGACCTGCGCTGGTCCTGGTGGCTGGCGCTGTCGGCCACGGGCCACGCGCAGGAGCCGGACATCGTCGCCGAGTACGCCCGCGATGCCACGGCCACGGGCGCCACGGCACGGATCGCCGCGCTGGCCGCGCGTCCCTCCTCGCACGTGCGCGTGGCGGCGTGGCACGCCGCATGGGACGACGCCTCGCTCACGAACGATCACCTGAGCGCGACGATCCGCGGCGCCAGGGCGGGCGGGCGGAACGACCTCCTCGAGTCCGTCGCGGACGGCTACTTCGACCGCATCCTGGAGGTCTGGTCCACGCGGAGCATCGAGATCGCCGCGCGCCTCGTGCGGGGTCTGTTCCCCGACGGCGAGACGACGGATGCCGTGGACGCCTGGCTCGCCGCGCACCGCGACGCTCCCGGCGCGCTCCGCCGCATCGTGGTCGAGCAGCGCGATCACCTCGCCCGCGACCTCCGCGTCCGTTCCGTGCAGGCCGACCTGGTCTGACCGGCCGCGCACGGCCCCGCCGACGCGGCCGCGCGCCCCCTTGCGTGCCGCGCGTGCACAACCTCGGAAGAGCGTGCGGTTCCGCCTGGCGACCGCAGCTGTCGCGGGTGTTCCCGCGCCGATCCCCGTCGTTGTGCACGCGCACCCGCGGAGCCGCCGCCGCTGTGCACGCGGCGGCGCGACGAGCCCGTCGCCCTGCAGGGAGCACAGGGACAGGGGCGCACACGCGAAGACGGCCCCGAGCCGAAGCCCGGGGCCGTCCTGCGGGCAGCCGCGTCAGCGGTGCGCGATGCCTCGGATCGGCGGGTGGTGGAACGTGTCGCCGAACACGCGCTCCGACGCGCCCTCGCGGTCGAGGTACGGCGAGGC
Source organism: Microbacterium sp. zg-Y1090 (assembly GCF_030246945.1). Classification (NCBI taxonomy): domain Bacteria; kingdom Bacillati; phylum Actinomycetota; class Actinomycetes; order Micrococcales; family Microbacteriaceae; genus Microbacterium; species Microbacterium wangruii. The sequence continues at coordinate 1,576,865 of NZ_CP126742.1, read as the reverse complement.
GCCGCCGTCGATGAACGGCCAGCCGGCGCCGAGGATGAGGCACAGGTCGATGTCCTCGACCTCCGGTACCACTTCGTCGTCCAGCATGATGCGGATCTCCTGCGCCAGACCGTCCTGCACGCGGCGGAGGATCTCGTCGGGGGATGCCGGCGAGGAGCCGATGGCGCCCTTGAGCACCTTCTCAGCCTGCTTCGTCCAGCCGGAGACGCGCCCGCCCTTGTCCTTCTCCACCACGGCTTCCAGCTGCGCGAGAGCGTGGAAGTTCTCGTTGGCGTAGAACCGGTCGGGGAAGGCGGCGACCATGGTGTCCTGCACGTGGGCCGCGACTTTCCAGCCGACCAGATCGATCAGCTGGAACGGTGTCATCGGCAGGCCGAGCGGGGCGAAGGCCTTCTCCACCGTCATCAGGGGAGTGCCCTCGTAGACGGCGCGGGCCGCCTCGCCCATCACCTTGGCGAGCAGGCGGTTCACGACGAACCCGGGGGCGTCGGCGGTGAGCACAGCGTTCTTGCCCAGTCCCTTGGCGACGACGAACGCCGTCGACAGTGCGGCGTCGGCGGTGTGCGGGGTCTTCACGATCTCGATGAGCGGCATGACCGCCACCGGGTTGAAGAAGTGGAACCCGACCAGGCGCTCGGGGTGGGCGAGGGTCGCGCCGATCTCCTCCACCGACAGCGAGGAGGTGTTGGTGGCGAGGATGGCGTCCTCGGCGATGATCTTCTCGATCTCGCCGAACACCTGCTGCTTGACACCGAGCTCCTCGAACACCGCCTCGATGACGAAGTCGCAGTCGGCGAACTCGGTCTTGTCGGTCGTGCCGCGCACGAGCGCGCGCAGCCGGTTCGCCGCGTCGGCGTCGAGTCGACCCTTCGCCTCGAGCTTGCCGATCTCCTCGTGGATGTACGCCACACCCTTGTCCACGCGCGCCTGGTCGAGGTCGGTGATGAGCACCGGCACCTGCAGGCGACGCACGAACAGCAGGGCGAACTGGCTCGCCATGAGCCCGGCACCGATGATGCCGACCTTCGTGACCTTCTTGGCCAGCTGCTTGTCGGGCGCGCCCACGGGGCGCTTGGCACGCTTCTGCACGAGATCGAACGCGTACATGGATGCCGCGAACTGGTCGCCGGTGATGAGCTCGGCCAGTGCCTCGTCCTCGCGGGCGAAGCCCTCGGCCTTGGTGCCGCTCTTCGCCTTGTCCAGCAGGTCCAGTGCGACGTACGGCGAGCGCGGGACGGTGCCGATCTTCGACTCGAGCATGCCCCGGGCCATCTTGATCGCGATGGGCCACTTGGTGAGGCGCTCCATCTTGCCCGGCTCGTTCTTGCGGGTGACCTTCACCGAGCCGGCGAGCACGCCGTCTGCCCACTGCAGCGAGTTCTCGAGGTAGTTCGCCGCCGGGAAGATGGCGTCCATGATGCCGAGGTCGAACGCCTGCTGCGGCTTGAGCATGCGGTTCTGCTTGAGCGGGTTGGAGATGACGACCTCGAGGGCGTTCTCGATGCCGATCAGGTTCGGCAGCAGGTAGGCGCCGCCCCAGCCGGGGATGATCCCGAGGAAGACCTCGGGAAGCGCGATCGCCGCGGCCGACGCGTCGACGGTGCGGTAGGTGGAGTTCAGCGCGATCTCGAGCCCGCCGCCGAGCGCCAGTCCGTTCACGAAGGCGAACGAGGGGACGCCGAGGTCGCCCAGGGCGCCGATCACCTTGTGGCCGAACTGCGCGACCAGGCGCGCGTCGTCCTTGGAGCCGAGACGGGAGATGTCGGACAGGTCGGCGCCGGCGGCGAGGATGTACTGCTTGCCGGTGATGCCCACCGCCTGGATCTCTCCGGCGGCCGCGCGCGCCGTGAGACCGGCGAGGGTCTCACCGAGCTCCGCGAGGGTGGCCGGGCCCAGGGTGTTGGGCCGGTTGTGGTCGCGCCCGTTGTCGAGCGTGATCAGGGCGAGCACCCTGCCGCTGGGCAGCGTGATGTCGCGCACGGGCGAGTGCGTGACGACCTCGCCGTCGGTCGCTGCGGGGGAGAGGATCGGGGAGAAGTCGATCGATTCGTAATCGGTCATCGCGGGTCCTACTTCTTCTTCTTGCCGTCGTAGTGGGGGTTCTCCCAGATGACCGAGCCGCCCTGGCCGAGGCCGACGCACATCGCGGTCAGTCCGTAGCGCACGTCGGGGCGCTCGGCGAACTGGGCGGCGAGCTGGATCATGAGGCGCACGCCGGATGCCGCGAGCGGGTGACCGACGGCGATGGCGCCGCCCCAGGGGTTGACGCGCGGGTCGTCGTCGGCGATGCCGAAATGGTCCAGCAGCGAGATCACCTGGATCGCGAACGCTTCGTTGAGCTCGAACAGCCCGATGTCGGAGATGTCGAGGCCTGCCTTGCGCAGCGCCTTCTCCGTGGAGGGGATGGGGCCGATGCCCATGATCTCCGGCTGCACGCCGGCGAAGGCGAACGAGACCAGGCGCATCTTGGGCGCCAGTCCCAGCTCCTTCACCGCACGGCCGCCGGCGAGCAGCGACATCGTCGCCCCGTCGGTCAGCGGCGACGAGGTGCCGGCGGTGACCCGCCCGTGCGGACGGAAGGGCGTCTTCAGGTTCGCCAGGTCCTCCATGGTCGTCTGCGGACGGCGGCCTTCGTCGGCCGTGGCCAGGCCCCAGGCGCCGTCGGCACCCTTGATCGCGACGGGCACCAGGTCGGGCTGGATCTTGCCGGCGTCGTAGGCGGCCTGCAGCTTGTGCTGGCTCAGCATGCCGTAGCGGTCGGAGCGCTCCTTGGTGAGGTGCGGGAACCGGTCGAAGATGCGCTCTGCCGTGACGCCCATGTTGAGGGCGCCCGGGTCGACCATCTTCTCCGCCACGAAGCGCGGGTTGGGGTCGGCGTTGGTGCCGATGGGGTGGTGGCCCATGTGCTCTACGCCGCCGGCGAGGGCCACGTCGTACATGCCGTAGCCGATGGAGCCGGCCATGGTGGTGACGCTCGTCATGGCGCCCGCGCACATGCGGTCGATCGCGAAGCCGGGGACCGTCTGCGGCAGCCCGGCCAGGATCGCCACCGATCGTCCGAGGGTCAGCCCCTGGTCGCCGGTCTGGCTCGTCGCGGCGATGGCGACGTCGTCGATGCGGTCCGCGGGAACATTCGGGTTTCGTTCCATCAGCCCGATGGTCGCCTTGACGGCGAGGTCATCGGAGCGGGTGTTCCAGTACATGCCTTTTTCGCCGGCGCGCCCGAACGGGGTCCGCATGCCATCGACGAAGAAGACGTCCGAAATCTCGGCCACTCTGCCTCCAAAAATAGGGATTTCCGCCAGCCTAGGAAGACCCGGGAACCGGCAGGAATCGGTTGGGCTGAACCTACGAAGCGTTTTCCGGCTCGCCCGACGCTGCTTGCACGGAACGCACAAATGCGTCGGTGATCACCTGTGCAGTCCGTTCAATCTGCCAGCGACGGGCACCCAGGTCGGCGAGGGCCTGACCGATGGATGCCACGTCGACCTCCGCGGGCGGCGACCACGCCACGCGGCGCAGCGTGTCGGGTGTGAGGAGGTTCTCCATCGGCATCCCGAGGTCTGCTGCGACCTGCTCCACGGCGGGGCGTGCGGCCTTCAGGCGCGCGTCGGCGGCCGGGTTGCGGTCCGCCCACGCGCGCGGCGGCGGCATGCTGTCCCCGGTGACGCGCTCCGGCGGCAGGGCGGTGTCCGCGCGGCCCGCCTCGATCGCCGCCCACCAGCGGTCCAGCTGCGAGCGGCTGGCGCGGCCGGTGAAGTCCTTCAGCTTGGACAGTTCCTGCTTGCTCGCGGGATCGGCGAGGACGGCGGCGACCAGGGAGCGGTCGGGGACGAGCCGGCCGGGAGACACGTCCTGCTCCCGGGCATATTCCTCCCGCGCGGTCCACAGGGCCCGGGCGACGGCGAGCGAACGGCGTCCGCGCACGGTGTGCAAGCCGCTCAGCCGGCGCCACGGGTCCTCGCGGGGAGGCTTCGGCGCGCGGTCGAGCACCGCCTGGAACTCTTCCGCGGCCAGCGCCGTCTTGCCCTGCTCGTCGAGCTCGGCCGCCAGCGCGTCGCGCACGTCGACGAGCAGCAGCACGTCGAGCGCGGCATACTCCAGCCAGGCCTGCGGGAGTGGGCGGGTCGACCAGTCGGCCGCGGAATGCGCCTTGTCGAGGGTGATGCCCAGGGTGTCCTCGACCACGGCACCCAGGCCCACGCGCTCGTGGCCGAGGAGGCGCGCCGCCAGTTCGGTGTCGAAGATCGACGGCGGCTCGAGGCCGATCTCACGCAGCGACGGCAGGTCCTGGCTGGCGGCGTGCAGCACCCACTCCTCGCCGCCGATCGCACGCTGCAGCTGGGTCATGTCGCCGATCGCGGGCGGGTCGAAAAGGAACACCCCGGCATCCCGCCGGAACACCTGAACGAGGTAGGCGCGCTGCGAGTAGCGGAAACCGCTGGCCCGCTCGACGTCGACGGCCACCGGCCCGTGACCCGCGGTCAGCGCCGCACAGGCGGCGGCCAGCCCTTCGGCGTCCTCGATGACCCGATACTCAGCCACGGGCGCTCCGGCGCGGTCCGAACACAGCGATTTCCTCCGACCCTGGCGGCAGTCCCGCCAACATGCACGTCAATTCTGCCCACGCCTGCACGTGGTGCGCGACGTCGCCGGCCGGCGACCAGGAGGCGCGCAACTCGATCTGTGCGCCGTCGCCCTGGTCCGCCAGGGTGCCGAACCCCTTCGAGAGGGTCTTGGTGGCGGTGCCGGATGCCGCGTCGTAGCGGGCGCCGCGGGCGTCCAGCGCGTCGACGAGCCAGGACCACGCCACGTCGGCCAGCAGCGGATCGGTTCCGATCTCGGTCTCCAGCGGGGCCTGCGCGAAGCAGACGATGCGCCACGCCCCGCCCCAGGCGGCGACGCCGGCGTCGTCGTGCAGCAGGATGAACCGGCCGGTGCCGTAGGGAGAGTCCACGCCGTGCTCCTGCGGACGCACGTCGCCGGCGAGGGCGATGGCGTCGGGGGCGAGGCCGCCGGGCGCGGGAATCTCCCGCACGACGAAGTCGGAACGGAACGTCAGCGAACGCACCCGGTCCACCGCTTCGGCGAACGTGAGGGGCCCCTCCGGAGGGCGCGGATCATCCACGTCGACAGACTAGAGTGAGCGCACCATGATGGCTTCCAGGCGCGCCGTCCCGCCCGGCGCCTCTCTCACCGCCCCCGCCGTGGTCGGAGGCGTTCTCGTCTTCCTCGCCACCGCGCTCAGCGGCGTCCTCGCGACGATGGGCGTTCTGGCGGTTCGCATGGCGCGCCGCGTCGTGACCCCCGCCGGTCGCGTCCCCGACACGACCATCGTCGACGTCGACGCCGCGGCGCAGACGATCACCCTCACGCGCACCGCCGACACCGAGCTGCCGGGCCGGTATGGGCTGTTCACCAGCGGCACGGCGCCCTACCTCAAGCTGGGGTCGGTGCTCGGCGAAGACGCGGGCACCGTCACCCGCAAGCTGCTCACGCACGTGCCGGCGGAGTCGCGATTGGCGCCGCAGGCTGCCTTCTCGGGTTGGTACTACGACGATCCGGCGCAGCTGCAGCTGCCGTTCACCGACGAACTCATCGGCGGTCCGATCGGGCCGTGCCCGGCCTGGCTCTTCCCCGCCGCCGGCCCCGGTGACACCTGGGTCGTCCAGGTGCACGGCCGTGGCACGACCCGCGCGGAATGCCTGCGCGCCGTGCCCGTCTTCCACGCCGCCGGCATCACGTCGCTGATCGTGGCGTACCGCAACGACGGCGAGGGCCCGCGCAGCCGCACCGGCACCTACACGCTGGGCGCCACCGAATGGCGTGACATCGATGCCGCGCTCGGCTTCGCCCGCCGTCACGGCGCGCGTCGCGTGGTGCTGATGGGGTGGTCGATGGGCGGCGCGATCGCCCTGCAGGTCGAGCTGAACTCTCCCCACGGCGACCTCATCGCGGGCGTCGTGCTCGAATCGCCGGTCGTGGACTGGCGGATCGTGCTGGACTATCAGGCCAAGAAACTCAAAGTGCCCGGCCCCGTCACCCAGCTGGCCCTCGGTGCGCTCGGCACCGAGTGGGCGGGTGCGGTCACGCGTGCAGGCGGGCCGATCCCGTTCGACAAGCTCGACGTCGTCGCACGGGCGGGCGAGCTGCGGCATCCCATCCTCATCCTCCACAGTGACGACGACGGCTTCGTCCCCTCCGACGCATCGCACGATCTGCTCGTGGCCCGGCCCGACCTCGTGGAGTTCGAGGTGTTCGAGGTCGCGCGGCACGCGAAGCTGTGGAACTACGACCAGCAGCGCTGGAACGACCGCATCACCCGGTGGCTGCGCGCGCATGGTCTGACCGCCGCGGAGCCTGCAGCGCACAGCTGATCCGGTCTCCCGCTGTCCACCCCGCGACTAGGATCGACACCCATGACCACCACCGGCACGGGCATCGTGCATCTGAGCGAACGCCAGCCCCAGGTCACCGGTGATCAGATGGTCGCCTCCCTCGTCCCGCCGCCGCAGTTCGCCGACGCCACCTTCGACACCTACCGCGCCGATGAGGCCTACCCCTCGCAGCAGGAGGCGAAGGAGACCCTCACCGCGTTCGCCGGCGGTGGCGGGCCCGCAGCCCGCGGCGGGTTCTTCCGCCGGGCGAAGAAGACCCCGGAGCTCAAGCCCGGCGTCTACCTCGACGGCGGCTTCGGCGTCGGCAAGACGCACCTGCTGGCCGCGATCTACCACGCCGTGCCCGCCCGCCGGAAGTACTTCGGCTCGTTCATCGAGTACACCGCACTGGTCGGCGCCCTGGGCTACCAGAAGACCGTCGAGCTCTTCCGCGGCTCCGAACTGCTGTGCATCGACGAGTTCGAACTCGACGACCCCGGCGACACGATGGTGATGACGCGGCTGCTGGGGGAGCTGGTGGCATCCGGCACGCGCCTCGCTGCGACGTCGAACACCCCGCCGAATGCGCTCGGGGAGGGACGGTTCGCCGCTCAGGACTTCCTGCGCGAGATCCACGCGATGTCCGAGAGCTTCCAGACGATGCGCATCGACGGCACCGACTACCGTCAGCGCGCGGTCGACGGGCACGCCGTCGTGCTCGACGACGCCGGCTATGCGCAGGCGATGACGGATGCCGCGGCCGCCGGGACCGTGTCCGACGACGATTTCTCCGCTGTCGTGGCGCACCTCGCGAGCGTGCACCCCTCCCGCTACATCCGGCTGATCGAGGGCGTCGACACGGTCGGCCTCCGCGATGTGGTGCAGCTCGAGGACCAGTCCGCGGCGCTACGGTTCGTCGCCTTCGTCGACCGCGCGTACGACGCGCAGATCCCCATCCGCGCCACGGGTGTCGCCCTCGACGGCGTGTTCGGCGAGGACATGCTCGCCGGCGGCTACCGCAAGAAGTACCTCCGCGCGATCTCGCGGCTGGTCGCTCTCACTCACTCCTGAGGGTTCCGGGAGCGCGTTCGCGGCTTCCCGAAACGTGATGTTTACCGGGGATGCCCGGGCGTAACGGCCCCGAAACACGACCTGCACGGTGTCAGAAACGGCGCATGAGGAGACTGGGCGAACACGCCGCGGCGAACCCGTACCCAGCCGAGACGTGTCCCTGTCACTGATCAATGTGAGGTAACACCTATGGACGCACCCGGCAACATCGCCTGGGGGATCATGGCCACCGCGCTCGTGCTTTTCATGACGCCCGGTGTCGCCTTCTTCTACGGCGGTCTGGTCAAGGCCAAGAGTGTCGTCAGCATGATGATGATGAGCTTCGGCGCACTCGGACTCATCAGCGTGCTGTGGATCCTGTACGGCTACAACATGAGCGCGGTCGGCAGCCCGTGGGAGTTCGCGGGCAACCCGTTCAGCGACTTCGCCCTCAGCGGCCTCGCTTCCGGTGACGACGCCAACACCTCGCTGATCGGTGTGGCATTCGGCTCCACGTTCGCGATCATCACGGTCGCGCTCATCTCCGGCGCCATCGCCGACCGCGCCAAGTTCGGCTCCTGGATGCTGTTCGCGGGCCTCTGGGCGACGATCGTCTACTTCCCGGTCGCCGCGTGGGTCTGGGGCGGTGGCTGGATCTTCAACCTCGGCTCGAGCATGGGCTTCGGCACCGAGGTGATCGACTACGCCGGTGGCACCGCGGTGCACATCAACGCCGGTGCGGCGGCTCTGGCCCTCGCCCTGGTGCTGGGCAAGCGCATCGGCTTCCAGAAGGGCATCCACAAGCCGCACAACGTGCCGCTGGTGATGCTCGGTGCTGCGATCCTGTGGTTCGGCTGGTTCGGGTTCAACGCCGGCGCTGAGTGGCTCTCGGAGGACATGGCCGGGGTCGGCCTCATCGGCATCAACACCATCGGCGCGACCGCCGCCGCTGTGCTCGGCTGGGTCGTCATCGAGAAGCTGAAAGACGGCAAGGCCACGTCGATCGGTGCCGCGTCCGGCGCCGTCGCGGGTCTCGTCGCCATCACCCCCGCCTGCGCCAACCTGACGCCGGGCTGGGCCCTGCTCCTCGGTGTCGTCTCCGGTGCCGTCTGCGCCCTGGCCGTCGAGCTGAAGTGGAAGCTCGGCTTCGACGACTCCCTCGACGTGGTCGGCATCCACCTCGTCGGTGGCCTCATCGGCACCATCTACCTCGGCTTCTTCGCCACCGAGACCGGCCTGTTCGTCGGCGGCAACGCCGAGCAGCTGATCATCCAGGTGATCGCCGCGGTGGGCGTGCTGGTCTACTCCTTCGTCGTCGCCGGCATCCTCGGCTTCGCGATCCAGAAGACCCTCGGCTTCCGCATCAAGAACGAGGACGAGATCGCCGGTGTCGACACCGTCGTGCACGGCGAGGAGGGCTACGCGCTCGTCGACTGACGGGTTGAAGCCACCCACGATCGGGGGCGTCGCGGCTACGGCCGCGGCGCCCCTTCCGCATGTCCGCATCGCGACGGGGGAACCGGCCGCTGAGGCCTTGCCGCGCTTAGGGTGAGTCCGTGGGTACCCCCGGTCTGATTCGGCGGCTGATGAGCCGCCTGCGTGCGTCTGTGCGCCCCGCGGCACCGTCCCGGCCCGGTGTCGGCTCGTCGCCCGGACAGGCCGGCGCGACGGCGACCCTCGAGGTGACGCCGCCCCGGGCCGGCGCCCTGCGCATCGCCTACGCTCCCGAGACCGACGACGAGCCGGATGCGGGAGAGGTCGTCTGGACCTGGGTGCCGTACGCCGAGCGCGACGGACGCGGCAAGGACCGCCCGGTGCTGGTGATCGCGCGCGAGAGTGCCGATCGGGTGTACGCGGTCAAACTGACCAGCAGGCCGCGCGATGCTGACCGCGACTACATCCCGATCGGCGCGGGGGAGTGGGATTCGAAGGGCCGACCGTCGTGGGCCGACGTCGACCAGATCTACAGCGTGCACGCCGCCGGCATGCGACGCGAGGGCGCTGCCGTCGACCGGGGCGCGTTCGACCGCGTCGCGGCGGAGCTGGGTCGGCGGTACGGGTGGAAGACCGCGGCCTGATCGTGGCTGTGCGCGGTGCGACCCCGGGGCCCCGGCGGGCGGGAACAAGAAAGGCCCCCGGGTTCACCGGGGGCCTTTCTGATGGTGGGCGATACCAGACTCGAACTGATGACCTCTTCCGTGTGAAGGAAGCGCGCTACCAACTGCGCCAATCGCCCGTCGCCCCGAGGGGCCTCAACGAGCATACCGGATGCCGAAGGCGCCTCCGCACCATCGGGGCGAGACACGCGCGGGGCGCGCCTGGTTTTGCACTCGGCTCGGAGTCGGCTAAAGTCATTCAAGTGCCGGAGCGATCCGGTGCGAAATGCGGATGTAGCGCAGTTGGTAGCGCACAACCTTGCCAAGGTTGGGGTCGCGAGTTCGAGTCTCGTCATCCGCTCGAGTGTAGGGATCCTCTCCGGAGGATCCTTGGCACGTGGGGTCAAACCACACGGTGGCGTGGCCGAGCGGCTAGGCACCGGCCTGCAAAGCCGTTTACACGGGTTCGAATCCCGTCGCCACCTCCACTCACAACTCAACAGCCCTGACGGGCGCGATTGGCGCAGCGGTAGCGCGCTTCCCTGACACGGAAGAGGTCACTGGTTCGATCCCAGTATCGCGCACCACTGAAAGCCCCCGGGAGACCGGGGGCTTTTTCCTTTCCTCCGCGCGCCGGCGCCCCGTGCCTCGCCGCCGGCAGCGGGCCCGTGGCGGCGGCCGGCCGGCGGGTGTAGCGTCCCGCGCACGCAGCGGCACCCGGACGGCGGCGCCGCGGGGAGGATGCCGCATGATCGCTGCCCCGTACGAGCGGGTCCGGTTCCTGGGCTACGCCATCCCCACCTCGCCGGCCGACATCGTCACGGTCGGCTATTCCGGCGGTCCCGGTGCGATGGCCGGGTCGTACCGCGGGTTGCACGATCCGGATGCCGACATCCGGGGACGCTGCCGAGTGCTCACGACCGCGGTGGATCTCGCGCGCGCACAGCTGCACGACCTCGGCGACCCGAGCGTGCTCAATGTCTTCGTCGCACCGGAGTCGTTCTGGCATGGGCCCGCCGGGCCCTACCTGACCGCGCCCGGCGACCCCGACCCGGTGCAGACGATCGCGGCGCTGCTGCGCGAACAGTTCGACCCGGCCGACTACCCGCACTTCCTGATGGTCATGGGGTCGGCGCTCACCGCGGAGGTCGCCGACATCGACGCCGTGCTCTCCTCGCCCGAGGCCCGGACGCGCAACGACCTCGTCCGCCGCCTGGCAGAAGCCTGGCGGGCCACCTCGGGGTCGATGAGGGAGGCGTACTTCGGCGCGATGGTCGGGCTGATCCGCAGCGCGCATGCCGCGCCACTCGTGCAGGTGCGCAATCGAGCGCTCGTCCTCGGCACGACACCGCTCGACGGGGTGCTCGAACCGTGGCATGCGACCGTCGCCTCCGTTGAGAAGTACTTCGACTCGAACGAGGACTTCGTGCTGTGGGACGTCGCCGACAGAGCCGTCGTGACCGAGGCGCTCGCCTCGTACCCCGCGCTGGACCTGTCGGGCGGCGACCTGAAGCGCGCGCCCTTCGATCCGTACGCCGTCTTCGCGCTGCCGGCCGCGGGCGATCCGCTGCACACCGCGGTGGAGGTGTGTCTGGACCACACCGACCGCCGACTGCGTCGCAGCGACGCGCGCAGCCCGTGGCCCGGTGCCCGCGGGCGGATCGACCTGCACCTGGTGCCCTCGTGCGGCGCGCAGCTGCATGCGTCGGCGGTCGCCGCCGGCGCCGGCGGGTGGGCGTTCAACTGCGACGGCCAATACCCGCTCGGCGACCTCGGTGTCTCGGACCTGCGCAGGCAGGGCGTCGTCGGCGGAGTGCCCTGCGTCTACGCCGATCATCTCGACGAAGCCGCCCCCGGGCATGCCGCTCACACCCAGCTCGCCCGCGTGCGCACCGCACCGCAAGGCGGCGACCCGCACGCACCGGGGGCACAGGATGCGACGTTCACGGCGCCGGACGAGGTGACCCTCGACACCGTCCCGGTGCCCGCCATCGACGGCATCGCGGAGATGTTCGCCGGTGGTCCCGGTGCGCTGCACCTGTACGGGCTGGGTGAACCGCTGCCGCTGCGCCGCTGAGTCATGGCCGCTGTCTTCGAGCGCGCGATGGCCCAGCCACCCCCGCGTGTCGGCACGGCTAGGCTCACCGCATGGCACATCTCGTCCTCACCGTCGTCGGCGATGACCGCGCCGGACTCGTCCGCACCCTCGCCGACACCGTCGCCGCCCACGGCGGCAACTGGGAGCGCAGCGAACTGGCCGAGCTCGCCGGCGCCTTCGCCGGCATCGTGCTGGTGTCGGTTCCCGACGACCGGGTCGACGCCCTGCAGGCGGACCTCGAGGGTCTCGCGGGACTGCTGCGGGTCACGACGCACGCCGGCGGCGAGCCGTCCGCGGCCGCCACCGGTCATGTGGGCTTCACCGTGCTGGGCAACGACCGGCCGGGGATCGTCCGTGACGTCACGGCGACACTGGCCGGCCTCGGCGCGAGCATCGACTCCTTCGCGAGCCGCACCCGTGAGGCGCCGATGGCCGGCGGCACACTGTTCGAGGCGACGGTCGACGTGCGGGTGCCGGCGGAGGTGGATGCCGCGGCCATCACGACCGCGCTCGAGAAGCTGGCGGGCGAGATCCAGGTCGACATCGCGCTCGGGTGACCGTCTTGCCGCGCTCTTTGGCTAGCATCTGAGAACCGGACCGACGGAGGCATCCATGTTCATCGTGTACTCGATCCTGTTCCTGCTCGGCTTCTACCTGTTCGGGCTGGCGTTCCTGCTCGACTCCGGGTTGAGCCCGCTGGTCTTCGTCGGCGGAGTGCTGGCGGTCTCCGCAGCGCTGGCGCTCGTCGTGCACGGTCCGGGCGGCGGCACGGGCGAACGCGCTCACCACTGACGGCGGTGGCGATGCGGCCGACTCAGCGGGCGAGCGGCAGGACGGCGAGCGCGACGATCAGCGGAGCGGCGACGAGGCCGAGCAGCACGTAGCGCCGCCACGGCACGTCGACACCGACCGCGCGCAGGCGATCGTGCCACAGCAGTGTCGCCAGCGACGCCCAGGGGGTGATCAGTGGCCCCGCGTTCACCCCGATGAGCAGCGCGGCCAACCGCACGGGCGAGTCGGCGACCGGCTCGAGCGCGAGGTACGCCGGCAGGTTGTCGATCGCGTTGGAGACCACCAGTCCCGCGCCGGCCAGTCGCCACAGCGACACCAGGTCATCGCCCGAGCCCGCTACGGCGGCGATCAGGGCTCCCGCGCCCGCCGCCTGCAGCGCACCGACGGCGAGGAAGAGCCCCGAGGCGAACACCACCAGGTGCCACGGCACGAGCCCCAGCCGCAGCCGGCCGGGTCGCCGCCAGGCGTACAGACACGTCATCGCCGCCGCCGCGGCCAGGGCGGGCCGCCACGGCGGCACCCCCGACACGAGCAGCGGAAGCAGCACGAGCACCACGACCGATGCCGCGCGCAGCAGCACGCGGTCGGCGACCCGCGGCGCCGGGGCGGGGACGTAGCGACCCCGCAGATGCCGCCGGTGGATCGCGAGCAGCAGCGCGACGCTCACCGCGACCGCCACGACCGCGGAGGGCCCCAGCAGTGCGAGGAACCCCCATGGGGTGCCGTCATCGAGCCGGTGGGCGGCGAGCAGGTTCGTCAGGTTCGACACCGGCAGGAACAGCGACCCGGTGTTGGCCAGCCACACGGTGGTGAAGGCGAAAGGCAGAGGATTCAGGCCGTTGGCTCGGGCGACGACGACGACGACCGGCGTCAGCAGCACCGCTGTGGTGTCCAGCGACAGGAAAGCGGTGACGACGACGGCCAGCGCCACCACGGCGAGCCACAGCACGACGGTGCGGCCACGCGCCAGCCGTGCCAGCCACGCCGCGACGACGTCGAAGACGCCCGCTGCGGCGGCGAGCTCCGCCACGACGGTGACCGCGACGACGAACAGCAGGATCGGCCAGACGCGATCGGCGATCGCCAGGGCGTCCGCCGCGGGCAGCACTCCGCCGAGCACGGCACCGCCGCCCGCCAGCAGGAGGACGGCTCCGATCACGGCGAGCTTCACGGCATCCATCATGGTCGCCCGCGCACCCCACTAGAATCGTCCGCATGGAACTGCGCCGGATTGCCGCTGCGACCGTCGTCGCGGCCACCGGCACGCGAACGCTTCAGGCCTGAGCGGGCAGGGCGCCGAGCGCCCGAAGCTGAGCAGCCATTGTTCCGAGCCACCTTCTGGAGAAGTTCCTGTGACTGACGTCGTGATCCCCTCAGACGTGACCTACCCCGCCGACGGGTTCGCCCTGTTCCCCGACCGCAGCGTGATCGCGCTGCGCGTGAACGGCGAGCTGAAAGACCTCGCCACGACCGTCGAAGAGACCGACGACGTCGACCCGGTGACGATCGACAGCCCCGACGGTCTGTCGATCCTGCGGCACTCCACCGCCCACGTGCTCGCGCAGGCGGTGCAGCGCATCCGCCCGCAGGCGAACCTCGGCATCGGCCCGCCCATCGAGAACGGCTTCTACTACGACTTCGGCGTGGAGGAGCCCTTCACCCCCGAGGACATCAAGGCCATCAAGAAGGAGATGGAGCGCATCGTCCGTGAGGGCCAGCGCTTCGTCCGCCGCGTCGTCACCGACGAGGAGGCACGCGCGGAGCTGGTCGACGAGCCGTTCAAGCTCGAGCTGATCGACCTCAAGGGCGGCTCGAAGGATGCCGCAGAGGGCGCCTCCGTCGAGGTCGGCGCCGGCGAGCTCACCATCTACGACAACGTGAGCCGCGACGGCGAGACCGTGTGGAAGGACCTCTGCCGCGGCCCCCACGTTCCCGGGACCCGCATGATCGGCAACGGCTGGGACCTCACCCGCATCGCCGGCGCCTACTGGCGCGGCAGCGAGAAGAACCCGCAGCTGCAGCGCATCTACGGCACCGCCTGGCCGACGAAGGACGAGCTGCGGGCATACCAGCAGCGTCTCGAGGAGGCGGCCAAGCGCGACCACCGCAAGCTCGGTAAAGAGCTGGACCTGTTCTCGTTCCCCGACGAGATCGGCTCCGGCCTGTCGGTGTGGCACCCCAAGGGCGGCGTCGTCCGTGGCGAGATGGAGCAGCACGCCCGTCGCCGTCACCTCGAGGGCGGCTACACCTACGTCTACACGCCGCACATCACGAAGGAAGACCTCTTCCTGCAGTCCAACCACCTCGTGACCTACCGCGAGGGCATGTTCCCGCCCATCCGCATGGACGAGGAGCGCGACGCCGAGGGCAACATCGTCAAGCAGGGCCAGGACTACTACCTGAAGCCCATGAACTGCCCGATGCACATCCTCATCTACAAGGAGCGGGCACGCAGCTACCGCGATCTGCCGATGCGCCTCGCCGAGAACGGCACGGTCTACCGCAACGAGCTCTCCGGGGCGCTCCACGGCCTCACCCGCGTGCGCGGCTTCACCCAGGACGACTCGCACCTGTTCGTCACGCCGGACCAGCTCGAGGCGGAGACCACGCGGGTGCTGGAGTTCGTGCTCTCGATGCTGCGCGACTTCGGTCTCGAGGACTTCGAGCTCGAGCTGTCGATGCGCGACGACGAGAAGGAGAAGTGGATCGGCTCCGAGGAGTTCTGGGAGTACTCCACCAATGCCCTGCGCAATGTCGCCCATTCCAGCGGACTGAAGGTCACCGAGGTCCCCGGCGAGGCCGCGTTCTACGGGCCGAAGATCGACCTGAAGACCCGTGATGCCATCGGGCGCACCTGGCAGCTGTCGACCGTGCAGGTCGACGTCAACCTGCCGGAGCGCTTCGACCTGGAGTACACCGGTCCCGACGGCGAGAAGCACCGTCCGATCATGATCCACCGGGCGCTGTTCGGCTCGATCGAGCGTTTCTTCGCCATCCTGCTCGAGCACTACGCGGGGGCTTTCCCGGTGTGGCTGGCGCCCGTGCAGGTCGTCGCGATCCCGGTGGCGGAGCAGTACGGCGCCTACCTCGACGGCATCGTCGACCGGCTGCGCATGCAGGGCGTGCGCGCCGAGGTCGATCACTCCGACGACCGCATGCAGAAGAAGATCCGCACGCACACGACGCAGAAGGTGCCGCTGCAGCTGATCGCGGGGGAGCAGGACCGCTCCGCCGGCACCGTGTCGTTCCGCTTCCGCGACGGCACCCAGACCAACGGGGTGCCCGTCGACGACGCCATCGCCCTGGTGATGCGCGCGATCGCCGAGAAGAAGCTCGTCGACACGGCGGAGGACCTCGCGTGAGCGAGCAGGAACTCGTCGACGCCGCGACCCTCGCGGGCGTTCCCGACGGGTTCCAGCGGCTGTGGACGCCCCACCGTATGGCGTACATCAACGCCGGACCGGAGGCGATGCGGGCGGCCTGCCCGTTCTGCGCCGCTCCGGAGAAGTCGGATGCCGACGGGCTGATCGTCCACCGCGGACGCACCGCCTACGTCGTGCTGAACCTCTTCCCCTACAACTCCGGACATCTCCTCGTCTGCCCCTACCGGCACGTCGCGACGTACGACCAGGCGACATCGGAGGAGGTCGCCGAGATCGCCGCGCTGACCCAGACGGCGATGCGGGTGCTGCGCCAGGTGTCGCGGTGCGACGGCTTCAACATCGGCATGAATCAGGGCGCGGTGGCGGGGGCGGGCGTCGACGAGCACCTGCACCAGCACATCGTGCCGCGGTGGGCGACGGATGCGAACTTCTTCCCGATCATCGCGAAGACCAAGGCGCTGCCCCAGTTGCTCGGCGAGGTGCGCGAGGCGGTTTCCACAGCGTGGCCTCAGGAGTGACGGCACCCCGCTAGCCTGGCGGGATGCCTTCGAGAAGATTCGCCTTCCTGCCGTCGCCGCGCGCGCTGACCGCTGCAGCCGCCGCGGGGGTGCTCGCCCTGTCGCTCACCGCTTGCACGACCGCGCCGTCCACCGAGGGCGCCCAGCGCATCGATGCGTCCGCCACGGCCGAGGCGCCGACGCCGGAACCTTCCGAGGGTGCAGAGGATGTCGCGGCGGACGAGGGCATGGCGGCGGCCTTCGCGGAGCGCGACAGGTTCCTCGCCGACCAGCAGCAGCCGCTCGACGGCTCGCCGCTGGTGGCGAAGACGCCCGCCCAGATCGAGCTCGTCACCGCGCAGCGTGAATACGTCGAGTCGCAGGGCGCGACCTGGGACGCGAACGCCGAGAGCATCACCCTCGCCCTGCCGCTCGACGCGTGCGAGACGTCGATCCTCAACGGGCACGCCATCGACGTGGAGACGTTCCGCGCCCACGTGAACTCCTCGCCGCTCATCGACGCGGTCTCCGGAGGCGACCCGCAGGCCATCGAAGGCGCGGTCAGCATGATGGTGTTCGGCACGCGGTTCATCTGCCCCGACGACGCCGCGCAGTGGGAGTCGGCCTGGAGCGAGACGGACGGCGTCTACTGACGCCGGCACCGCCTCGCAGACCGGTCAGCGCACCTGGCGTACGTCGAACTGCATGAGCGGGTGCGCGTAGTACTCCTGCGATTCCACCAGCGCCAGTTCTCGCCGGCCGGACTCGAACGTCGTGCGCAGCAGGTCGTAGACGCTCGACGTCGTCCGTGCGAGGGCCTCGGCCGCGCTGCCGGAGCGACGGTAGTGAGCGGTGAAAAGCGCCGCCGTCACGTCACCCGAGCCGTTGGCCTTCATCGGCAGCAGCGGCGTCTGCACGATCCAGGCGCCGCTGTCGTCGACGGCGAGCATCTCGATGGTGCCCTCGGCGCGGTCGGGACGCTCCACGCTCGTCACGAGCACCGTCTGCGGACCCATTGCACGAGCGAGATCGGCCGCGTCCAGCGTCTGGTCGATCGTCGCGGGCTGCGTGTCGGTGAGGTAGCCGAGCTCGAACTGGTTGGGCGTGATGATGTCGGCGACCGGCACCACGCGCTCGCGCAGCAGCACGGGGATCGTGGGTGCGACGAAGCAGCCGGACTTCGCGTTGCCCATCACCGGGTCGCACGCGTAGACGGCATCCGGATTGGCTTCCTTCACCCGGCGCACGGTGTCGATGATCACGTCGCCGATGCCCTCGCCGCCCTGGTAGCCCGACAGCACGACGTCGATCTCGGGGAACGCGCCGCGCTCCTCGATGCCGGCGATCACCGCGCGCACGTCGTCCGGCGAGATCATCGGGCCGCGCCACGAGCCGTAGCCGGTGTGGTTGGAGAAGTTCACGGTGTAGACCGGCAGCACCTCCACGCCGATGCGCTGCAGCGGGAACACCGCGGCGGAGTTGCCGACGTGCCCGTAGGCGACGGCGGACTGGATCGACAGGATGTTCACGACAGGGGACCTTCTCTCATCGGGATGCCGTCATGCGGACGGCGGCGGCGACGTCGGCGGCCAGGCGCTCCGCCTCGGCGTCGGACAGGGTGTGGACGGTGAGGCGCAGGCGCTCGGACGCCCCGCCGTCGGCCAGGGCGAACTCGTCGCCGGGCCGGGCCAGCCAGCCGCGGCGCATCAGCTGATCGGTCACCGCGCGGGCGGGCACACCGAGGTGCACCCACAGACTGAGTCCGTCCCCGGCGCGGCAGGTGAGGCCGTGGGCGCTCAGCCGTGCGGCGAACGCACGGTTGCGGGCCAGGTAGTGCGCGCCGGCGCGCTGCACCGCTGCCATCACGGCAGGATCGGTGACCTGCGCGACGGTGAGGCGCTGCAGCAGGTGACTGACCCAGGTCGTGCCGGGGCTGAGGCGCATCGCCAGGCGACCGGCGGTCTCGGCGTCGGTCGCCGCGACCGCGAGGCACATGTCGGGGCCCAGGAACTTCGACACCGAGCGCACCAGTGCCCAGCGGCGGTGCGACGCGCCCACGATCGAGTGATAGGGCCGATCGGTCAGCAGCGAGAGGTGGTCGTCCATCACGACGAGCACATGGGGGTGGTCGCCCAGGACGGCCCGCAGGTCGGCGGCGCGCCGGGCGGTGAGACTCACGCCGGTCGGGTTCTGCGCACGCGGGGTGCAGATCACCGCCCGCACGCCGTCCGCCAGGGCGCGGGCGAGTCCGTCGACGGTCATCCCCTCGTCGTCGACGGCCACGGGGACGGGGCGGTAGCCGCCCAGACGCACGGTGCGGATGCTGGACAGGAAGCAGGGGTCCTCGAGGGCGACGGCGTCATCGCGCACCAGCGCCCCGGCGAGCAGTCGCTCCATCGCGTCGACCGCGCCACCGGTGACGGTGATGCGCATCGCCGCCGGGTCTGCGACGTCCGGGGTCATCCAGCCGCGCGCCCAGCGCTCCAGATCGGGGTCGATGACGGGTTCGCCGTACAGCACAGGGCGGCCGGCGAGCGCGGCGAGCGCGCCGGTGAGATCGGGGATCAGCGCCGGGTCGGGGTTCCCGTCGCCGACGTCGCGCAGCACGCTGTCCTGCGCGAACCCCTCGATGGGCATCGGTGCGGGGGAGGCCACCCTCGTGCCGCCGCGGCCGTGCGACGCGACGAGCCCCGCCTGGCCGAGCAGGCGGTAGGCGGCGACGACGGTGTTGCGGTTGACCCCGAGGCGGTCGGCCAGTGTGCGCACCGGCGGGAGCGCGTCACCGGGAGCGAGATGCGCGCTGTCGACGAGGGCGCGCACGCTGTCGGCGATCTCCGCCGCGGTCGTCCCCGTGATCCCGTCGGTCACCGTCGCGTTCTCCATCTGCTCGAATCTACAGCTCAGGACATGCTAGCGTCTGGCCTATGCCAAACATTGAGCGCGCCGCGCAGGCGCCGGAGAACCCGCTGCAGGCCGCGACGACCGGATCGGCCCGCGTGAAGCGGGGACTGGCCGAGATGCTCAAGGGCGGGGTGATCATGGACGTCGTCACCGCCGAGCAGGCGCGCATCGCCGAGGACGCCGGCGCGGTGGCGGTGATGGCGCTGGAACGGGTTCCCGCCGACATCCGGGCGCAGGGCGGCGTCGCCCGGATGAGCGATCCCCAGCTCATCGACGACATCATCGCCGCCGTGTCGATCCCCGTCATGGCGAAGGCGCGCATCGGCCACTTCGTCGAGGCGCAGGTGCTGCAGCAGCTCGGCGTGGACTACATCGACGAATCCGAGGTGCTCTCGCCCGCCGACTACGTCCACCACATCGACAAGTGGCCGTTCACCGTCCCCTTCGTCTGCGGTGCGACGAACCTCGGCGAGGCACTGCGCCGCATGACCGAAGGCGCCGCGATGATCCGCTCGAAGGGCGAGGCGGGCACCGGCGACGTGTCCGAGGCGACGCGCCACATCCGCACCATCTCCGCCGAGATCGCTCGGTTGCGCTCCATGAGCAGGGACGAGCTGTACGTGGCGGCGAAGGAGCTGCAGGCGCCCTACGAGCTGGTGGCCGACGTCGCCGAGCAGGGGCGACTGCCCGTGGTGCTCTTCGTCGCGGGCGGGGTGGCGACGCCCGCGGACGCCGCGATGATGATGCAGCTCGGTGCCGACGGGGTCTTCGTGGGATCGGGCATCTTCAAGAGCGGCGACCCGGCGGCGCGCGCTGCGGCGATCGTGAAGGCCGTCACGTTCTTCGACGACCCGCGGGTCGTCACGGACGCCTCCCGCGGCCTCGGGGAGGCCATGGTCGGCATCAACGTCGCCGACCTCGCCGCTCCCCACCGCCTCGCGGACCGCGGCTGGTAGTCATGGCGGCACGGCGTGCCGGAGTCCTCGCCCTGCAGGGCGACGTGCGCGAGCACCTGCGCGTGCTGAGCCGGCTGGGCGCCGACGCGGTACCGGTCCGCACGCCCGCGGATGTGGCATCCGTCGACGCCCTCGTCATCCCCGGCGGCGAGTCGAGCGTCATCGACAAGCTGTCTCGCACGTTCGGGCTGCACGGCCCGCTCCGCGCGCGCATCGCGGCGGGGCTGGCGGTGTACGGCACGTGCGCGGGCCTCATCCTGCTCGCCGACCGGATCATCGATGGGGCGCCAGGACAGCAGACCTTCGGCGGCATCGACGCGACGGTGCAGCGCAACGCGTTCGGGTCCCAGGCCGAGTCTTTCGAGGCCGACCTCGACGTGCAGGCGCTCGGCGCCCCGCCGGTGCACGCGGCGTTCATCCGCGCTCCGAGAGTGATCTCGGTCGGGCCGGGTGTCGAGGTGCTGGCCGCGCTGGGCGACGGCGGCATCGTCGCGGTGCGTCAGCAACGGCTCCTCGGCACCGCGTTCCATCCCGAGGTGACAGGGGACGATCGCTTCCACGCGCTGCTGCTGCAACTGGCGGACGAGCGCTGACCGACCTCCGGCGTCAGGCGGATGCCACCGTCGGCGACAGCCGCGCGATCGCATCCGCCGTGCGGTCGATATCGGCGGACGAGGTCGCCCAGTTCGACATCGAGCAGCGCAGCACGGCGCGCCCGCGCCACTGGGCGCCGGTGAGCGCGGCGGTTCCATCGGCGAGGATCGCGGCCCCCAGTTGCCGCGTCGCGTCATCATCGTCGAGGCGGAACATCACCTGGGTGTAGACGACGTCGTTGACGACGCTGATCCCGGGGATGGCCCGCAGACGCGCCTCGAGCTGCCGCGCGTTGCGGTGGAGCCGCTCGACCAGCTCGACCACACCGTCTCTGCCGAGAGAACGCAGCGCAGCCCATGCCGGCACGCCGCGGCCGCGGCGCGAGAGCTCCGGGGTGATGTCCCACGGATCGAGGCTCGTATGGATGAGGTAGTCGCCGGCGGCATGGAAGAGGGCGACCGAGTCGGCGGGATCGCGCATGATCGCCATGCCGCAGTCGTAGGGGACGTTCAGCGTCTTGTGTGCGTCGGTGGCCCAGGAGTCGGCCTGACCGACGCCCGCGGTGAGATGGCGCAGCATGGGGGTCGCTGCAGCCCAGAGACCGAACGCACCGTCCACGTGCACCCATGCGCCGTGGCGTCGAGCGAGAGGGATGAGCTGGTCGAACCGATCGAAGGCGCCCGAATGCACCTCGCCGGCCTGCAGGCACAGGATCGCCGGCGCGCCCGCGCCGGCCGCAAGCTCCTGCGACAGCGCTTCCGGCAGCATCCGCCCCTGATCGTCGGAGGCGACGACGGTGATCTCGTCGCTGCCGACCCCGGCGAAGCGCAGCGCGCGGTCGACCGCACCGTGACGGTCGGCGCCGGCGAGGAAGCGCAGCGGCGGTGCACCGCGCAGCCCGCGCTGCACGAGATCCCATCCCGCGCGTCGCAGCATGGCGTGCCGCGCGGCGGCGAGACAGGCGAAGTTCGCCATCTGGGCGCCGGTGACGAAGCCGACCGATGCCGTCGCCGCCAGGCCGAGCAGCTCGCACACCCACGCGCCGGCGATGCGCTCGAGCGCGACGACGGTGGGGGTCATCGTGCTCGAACCCGAGTTCTGATCCCACGCCGACACCAGCCAGTCGGCGGCCAGCGCAGCCGGCACAGTGCCGCCGATGACGAAGCCGAAGAAGCGCCCGCCGGGGATCGACACGAGACCGGGCTCCGCGCGGTCGACCAGCTCCGCGATCACCGCGCCGGCATCGCTCGGCCCGTCCGGCAGCGAGCGGCCGAAGGCGGAGAGCATCTCATCGAGGTCAGCACGCGGCCAGACCGGGCGTTCGTCCAGGTCGTCGAAGAACCCCAACGCCGCGCGGTAGGCCGCGCCGAGGGCCCGTTCCCTCTCGTCCATGCCGCCAGTGTCCTCCGACGTGGCGCTCGGCACCACCGGGTGCGTCGCGCGCGAGCGGTACCTGTCCCTTTAGACTGTTCCGCATGTCCGGCCACTCCAAGTGGGCGACGACCAAGCACAAGAAGGCCGTCATCGACGCGCGTCGTGCCAAGTCGTTCGCCAAGCTCATCAAGAACATCGAAGTCGCCGCCAAGATCGGCGGCGCCGACCTCTCCGGCAACCCCACGCTCTACGACGCGGTGCAGAAGGCGAAGAAGACTTCGGTCCCCAACGACAACATCGACCGCGCCATCAAGCGCGGAGCGGGCATCGGGGGAGAGGCCGTCGAGTACACCTCGATCATGTACGAGGGCTACGGCCCCAACGGCGTGGCGCTCATGATCGAGTGTCTGACCGACAACAAGAACCGCGCAGCGGCCGAGGTGCGCACCGCGCTCACCCGCAACGGCGGCACGCTGGCCGACCCCGGCAGCGTGG
This sequence comes from Microbacterium sp. zg-Y1090, assembly GCF_030246945.1. NCBI lineage: Bacteria > Bacillati > Actinomycetota > Actinomycetes > Micrococcales > Microbacteriaceae > Microbacterium > Microbacterium wangruii. Next base: position 1,554,252 of record NZ_CP126742.1, on the reverse strand, counting down.
CGTACAACTTCACACGCAAGGGTGTCATCGTCGTGTCGTCGGAGAACACCACCGAAGACGACGTGATGCTCGCCGTGCTCGACGCCGGCGCCGAGGAGATCCTGCCCCACGGACAGGGGTTCGAAGTCATCACCGAGGCGTCCGACCTCGTCAAGGTGCGCACGGCGCTGCAGGATGCCGGGATCGACTACGAGTCGGCCGACGTGGAGTTCGTGCCGAACCTGAAGGTCGAGATCGACGTCGACACCGCGCGCAAGATCTTCCGGCTCATCGACGCCCTCGAAGACAGCGACGACGTGCAGAACGTCTTCAGCAACTTCGACCTCACCCCCGAGGTGCAGGCCGAGCTGGAGAACGACTCCGAGGACTGACCGCACCCCGCACGGCCGCGGCCCGGAGCGCCTGGGCCGGGCGCCGCGCGCCGCGGGTTAGCGTGGGGGAATGGCATCCACCGGCATCCTCCGCGTGCTCGGCGTCGACCCCGGTCTGACCCGGTGCGGCGTGGGCGTGGTCGACGTGGCCCGTAACCGATCGGCGTCGCTCGTGCACGTCGGTGTGGTGCGCACCGAGGCGACGTTGCCCATCGAGCAGCGGCTCGCGGCCATCGCCGCGGGGCTGCGCGCGGTGCTCGACGCACATCGGCCCGACGTGGTCGCCGTGGAGCGGGTGTTCGCCCAGAACAACCGCAGCACCGTGATGGGGACCGCGCAGGCGAGCGGCATCGCGCTGCTGCTGGCAGGGGAGCGCGGGCTGCCTGCGGCGACCCACACCCCGTCGGAGGTCAAGGCCGCGGTGACAGGCTACGGCGCGGCCGACAAGCTGCAGGTGCAGACGATGGTCGCCCGTGTGCTGCGCCTGGACGAGCTGCCGCAGCCGGCGGACGCCGCCGACGCCCTGGCGCTCGCCCTCTGCCACGGCTGGCGCGGAGGGTCGACCGCGACCGTCGCGGCCGCCGGAACGCTCACGCCGGCGCAGCGGGCATGGGCGGATGCCGAGCGAGTGCGGCGCTGACGCCGGCGGCGCGTGTCGATAGAACAAATGTCCGAGCGCGCCCGTAGGCTCGGAGCATGATCTCCTCTGCGCGCGGCCGCGTGCTGCACCTCGACCCCGACAGTGTGATCGTCGACGTCAACGGCGTCGGCTTCTCGATCGCGGTGACGCCGCAGCTGTCGCGCACCTTCCACGTGGGCGACGAGATCGTGCTGCACACGCACCTCATCGTGCGCGAAGACGCCCTGTCGCTCTACGGGTTCGCCGAGCGCGACGAACTCGCCGTGTTCCTCCAGCTCATCAGCGTCTCCGGGGTGGGTCCGAAGTCGGCGCTGGGTGTGCTCACCTCGCTCAGCGTCGCGCAGATCGCGCAGGCCGTCGCCGCCGAGGACGACGCGCCGTTCCGTCGGGTGTCGGGCATCGGCCCCAAGACCGCCAAGCTCATCGTGGTGCAGCTCGCCGGCAAGCTGCAGGCGCTCGGGCTCGGGTCGGCCGCGGCGCCCGCACCCCGCGCCGACGCCGCGGTGATCGCGCAGGTCGTGACCGCGCTCGTCGGTCTCGGCTGGAGCGAGAGGATCGCCACCGAGGCCGTGGGCGGCGTGGCCGAGGCGGCATCCGATCGCGATCGCGGCGATGTGCCCGCCCTGCTGCGACTGACGCTCGCCCAGCTCGGGCCGGCACGCAAGGAGCCCGCCGGTGGATGACACGGAGGTCCGAGACCCCGCCGAGCCGCAGGACGAGATCGAACTGGCCGTCGAGGGTGCCCTGCGCCCCACGTCGCTGGCCGAGTTCGTCGGCCAGCACAAGGTGCGCGGCCAGCTGCAGCTGCTGCTCGAGGCCGCACGCATCCAGCAGCGGCCGGCCGACCACATCCTGCTGTCCGGCCCCCCGGGCCTCGGCAAGACGACGCTCGCAATGATCGTCGCGCACGAGAGCGACCGGCCGCTGCGCCTGTCATCGGGTCCCGCGATCCAGCACGCCGGCGACCTCGCGGCGCTGCTGTCGAGTCTCACCCCGGGCGAGGTGCTCTTCATCGACGAGATCCACCGCATGGCCCGCTCGGCCGAGGAGATGCTCTACCTCGCGATGGAGGACTTCCGCATCGACATCATGGTCGGCAAGGGCGCGGGTGCCACGAGCATCCCGCTCGAGCTCGCCCCCTTCACCCTGGTCGGCGCGACGACCCGGTCGGGCATGCTGCCCAACCCGCTGCGCGACCGCTTCGGCTTCACCGCCCACCTGGAGTACTACGAGCCCGACGAGCTCGAGCAGGTGATCGAGCGCTCCGCCCTCGTGCTCGGTCTCGGTCTGCCCGCACACGCCCGGTCGGAGATCGCACGGCGCTCGAGGGGCACCCCGCGTATCGCCAACCGGCTTCTGCGCCGGGTGCGCGACTACGTCATCGTCCACGGCCAGCCCGGCCGCGCCGGCGGTGACGGCACGCGTCCCGCCGCCACGCAGGCCGACGTCAACGCCGCGCTGGAGTTGTATGACGTCGACCCCATCGGGCTGGACCGCCTGGACCGCGCCGTGCTCGATGCGCTCGTGCGCCGATTCCGCGGCGGACCCGTGGGCCTCGGCACCCTCGCGGTGACGGTGGGGGAGGAAGCGGAGACGATCGAGTCGGTGGTCGAGCCGTACCTCGTGCGCATCGGATTCATGGGGCGCACGCCGCGAGGACGCATCGCCACGCCTGAGGCCTGCGCGCACCTGCGCGTCCCGCACGGTGACGGGGCGTTGCGCATCGATGACCTATAATCACTGAAGGCTTACGCCGCCATCTCCTGTGCTGGGTCGTTCCGCGTCGGCACGCCCGAACCGAAAGGTGATCTCACCTCCATGGAATTCGCTGCCTTCTTCGCCGAGTACGGCCTCATCCTCATGCTCGGTCTGCTCCTGGTGTTCATGTTCTGGAGCTCGCGTCGCCGCATGCAGCGCCAGAAGGCCGAGCAGGAGACCAAGGCCCGCCAGACCGTCCCCGGCGCCGAGGTGCTGCTGCAGGGCGGCCTTTACGGCACCATCGTCGAGTACGACCCCGAGAACCTCGACCAGCCCGCGATCGTCGAGATCGCGCCGGGCGTGGAGATCAAGGTGCACAGCCAGGCCATCCTGCGCGTGGTCGACCCCGCCGAAGGCGCGGTCACCGAGGACGAGTTCATCGAGTCCGAGGCCGACGAGGCGGAGTATGTCGCCGACGTCGCAGACGGCGAGATCATCTCCATCGATGACGACCGCGAGCGCGCGTCGGGCACCGATTCCGACCCGGGCGCCAAGCCCCAGGCCTGATCCGCGTCGCCGCTGACGCGGTGCCCGAGAAAGCTGACCACACGTGGCCACTCCCACTCCCGTCCGTCATGCCTGGCGCGCCCTGACCGGTCTGCTGGTCATCACCGCCGTGCTGTTCGGCATCAACGCCCTCGGCGTGTACGTCTTCGGTAAGAGCTCCTGGGTTCCCGAGCTCGCGCTCGACCTCCAGGGCGGTACGCAGATCATCCTCGAGGCCCAGACCGAGGACGGTGCCAACCCGAGCACCGAGCAGATGGATCAGGCGGTCACGATCATCCGCCAGCGCGTCGACGCCTCGGGTGTCGGCGAGGCCGACGTCACCACCGAGGGCGGCCGCAACGTCGTCGTGCAGATCCCCGGCGAGGCCGACGAGGCCACCCGCGAGCGCATCGAGGCCTCGGCGCAGCTGCAGCTGCGCGCCGTGCTGGCCACAGGCGCCCCCGCGAACACGTTCGTCGGCGAGGACGGCAACGCCACGCCGTACCCCGAGCCCGACCCGTCGCTGCAGGCCACTCCGTCAACCGAGCCCACCAGTGGCAGTGACCTGGCGTGGATCACCCCGGCGCTCGAGGCGGCGTACCTGGCGTACGACTGCGCGAACCCCGAGAACGACCCGGCGTCCGCACCCGCCGACCAGCCCTTGATCACCTGCGACCCGTCGGGAAGCGTCAAGTACATCCTCGGACCGGTGGAGCTCGACGGCTCGTCGATCGCCGACGCCAGCCACGGCATCGTGCAGCAGAACGGCCAGTGGGCCGTCAACCTCGTCTTCGACGATCAGGGCACCCGCGAGTTCGGTGAGATCAGCCAGCGGCTGTACGGCCAGAGCCCGCCGTTGAACCAGTTCGCGTTCATCCTCGACGGCTACGTCCTGTCGGCCCCCTCGATGAACGCGGTGATCCTCGACGGCAAGCCGCAGATCACCGGCAGCTTCACGCAGGAGACGGCCCAGGTCCTTGCCGACCAGCTCAAGTACGGCGCGCTGCCGCTGAGCTTCGAGGTGCAGAGCTCGAGCACGATCTCCGCGACCCTCGGCTCCCAGCAGCTGCAGATCGGACTGATCGCCGGCCTCATCGGCCTGCTGCTGGTGGCGCTCTACTCGGTCGCCGTCTACCGCGCGCTCGGGTTCATCATCATCGCGTCGCTGCTGGTGATGGGCGTGCTCACCTACATCGCGCTGTGCATCCTCGCGTGGCGCATGGGCTTCCGCCTGTCGCTCGCCGGTGTCGCGGGCGTCATCGTGTCGATCGGCTTCACCGCCGACTCGTTCATCGTCTACTTCGAACGCATCCGCGATGAACTGCGAGACGGGAAGACCATCACCGGCGCCGTCGAGGACGGCTGGGCGCGAGCCAAGCGCACGATCTACATCTCCAAGTCGATCAACGTGCTCGCCGCCGTCGTGCTGTACATCCTCGCCGACGCCACCGTGAAGGGCTTCGCGTTCACGCTGGGACTCACGACCGTCATCGACGTGGTGATCTTCATCCTGTTCACGCACCCGACGCTGCAGCTGCTGGCACGCACGCGGTTCTTCGGCTCGGGGCACCCGCTTTCGGGTCTGGATCCGGCTGCCCTCGGCGCCGTCTACCGGGGCCGCGCGCAGTTCCGCGCGCCGATCGTGCCTGCCAAGAGCGGCGCCGGCAAGCGCGCAGCGCGGGCCAAGGGTGAAGCCGAACGACGGCAGACCATCGCCGAACGCAAACAAGCCGAGCTGGCTGCGTCGCGTCACGGCGGCGATACCGGCCGCACCAAGGAGGGGGACAGCTGATGGGCGCCATGAGCAACTTCGGCAACGACCTCTACACCGGCAAGCTCTCGCTGCCGTTCATCCCGAAGCGGCGGCTGTGGTTCATCATCGCCGCGGCGCTGGTGATCGGCGCGGCCCTCGTGCCGCTGTTCCGCCCCGTGCAGTTCTCGATCGAGTTCACCGGCGGCTCGCAGTTCACCGTGTCGAACGTGGCCGAGACCGACCAGGCACTCGCAACGGAGGCCGTGCAGTCGGTCGTGCCCGGTGCGACGACGAAGGTCACCACCGTCGGCGGCGAAGCGATCCGTGTGCAGACCGACCAGATGTCGGATGCCGAGACCCGCGCCGTCACCGCGGCTCTGGCCGATGTGTACGGCGTCGACCAGGCCGAGGTCACCTCGTCGTTCATCGGACCGAGCTGGGGTGCGGACGTCACCCGGCAGTCCCTCTGGGGCCTGGCGATCTTCCTCGCCCTGACCTTCCTGATCCTCGCGCTGTACTTCCGCACCTGGAAGATGTCGGTCGCCGCGATCATCGGACTCGTCGACGTGCTCATCATCACGGTCGGTATCTACGCGCTGTTCGGATTCGAGATCTCGCCGGCTGCGGTGATCGGATTCCTCACGATCCTCTCGTACGCCCTATACGACACGACGGTGGTGTTCGACAAGATCAGGGAGAACACCACGGAAGACGGGGAGAACTCCGGGCGGCTGTTCGGCGAGTCGGTGAACCTCGCCGTCAACCAGACGCTGGTGCGCTCGATCAACACGACGATCGTCGCCATCCTCCCGACGGGCGCGATCCTCTTCATCGGAGCGCTGTGGCTCGGTGCGCAGACCCTCACCGACATCTCGCTGTCGATCTTCGTCGGCACGATCGTCGCGGCATACTCCACCGTGTTCGTCGCCGCTCCGCTCTACTCGCTGATGCGCGAGAACGAGCCGGCGATCAAGGCCCGCGATGAGCGGGTGCGCGCCTCCCGAGAACTCGCCCTGACCGGGGCCTGAATCGGCGGCGCGCCCCGTCGCGGGCGTAGAATCTAAAGGTCCGAGAGGCGGAGGTGATGAGATGAGCGAAACGGTACCCGCCGCCCAGACCTCGTCGCTGCGCCGCCTCGTTCCGCGCATCTTCTCCCGCGCTGCCCGGCGCGAGGATCTCGACCATCTGCTGCGGACGGTGCGCACCCACCACCCCAAGGGCGACCTCGCGATCATCGAGCGGGCGTACGCCACGGCCGACCGCGCCCACGCCGGGCAGAAGCGCCGCAGCGGCGAGCCGTACATCACGCATCCGCTGGCCGTGGCGCAGATCCTCGCCGACCTGGGCCTCGGTCCGCGCGCGATCGCCGCGGCGCTGCTGCACGACACGGTCGAGGACACCGACTATCGCCTCGACCAGCTGAGCGCCGACTTCGGCGACGAGGTCGCGATGCTCGTCGACGGCGTCACGAAGCTCGACAAGGTCAAGTACGGCGACGCTGCGCAGGCGGAGACCGTCCGCAAGATGATCGTCGCGATGTCCCGCGACATCCGCGTGCTGCTGATCAAACTCGCCGACCGCCTGCACAACGCGCGCACCTGGGGCTTCGTGCCCCCTGAGAAGGCCGCCAAGAAGGCCACCGAGACCCTCGAGATCTACGCGCCGCTGGCTCATCGTCTCGGCATCCAGGCCGTGAAGTCCGAGCTCGAGGACCTCTCCTTCGCTGTGCTGCACCCGAAGCTCTACGCCGAGATCGACAGCCTCGTCAAGCAGCGCACCCCGCAGCGGGAGCAGTACGTGCAGTCGGTGATCGACGCCGTCGAGTCCGATCTGCGCGAGCTGCGCATCCGCGGGCGCGTCATGGGCCGCCCGAAGCAGCTGTACTCCGTCTACCAGAAGATGGTCGTGCGCGGCCGCGAGTTCGACGACATCTACGACCTCATCGGCATCCGGGTGCTCGTGAACACGGTGCGCGACTGCTACGCGGTGCTGGGCGCCCTCCACGCGCGCTGGACTCCGCTGCCCGGCCGGTTCAAGGACTACATCGCGACCCCGAAGTTCAACCTCTACCAGTCGCTGCACACGACCGTCATCGGTCCGGGCGGGCGAACGGTGGAGATCCAGATCCGCACCAACGAGATGCACCAGCAGGCCGAGTACGGCGTCGCGGCGCACTGGAAGTACAAGGAGCGGATGGCCGGGGGCAAGCCGGACTCCAAGTCGCTGGATGCCGATATGGCCTGGCTCGCCCACATCTCCGACTGGCAGGCCGAGACCGCCGACCCGGGGGAGTTCCTCGAGTCGCTGCGCTTCGAGATCGGCGCCAAGGAGGTCTACGTCTTCACGCCCAAGGGGCGCGTCATCGGCCTTCCCGCCGGGGCGACACCGGTGGACTTCGCTTACGCGGTGCACACCGAGGTCGGCCACCGCACCATGGGGGCGAAGGTCAACGGCCGGCTCGTGCCCCTGGAGTCGGAGCTCAAGAGCGGTGACGTCGTCGAGGTGTTCACCTCGAAGAATCCGGATGCCGGCCCCAGCCAGGACTGGCTGAGCTTCGTCAAGAGCACGCGTGCCCGCAGCAAGATCCGCGGCTGGTTCACCAAGGAGCGCCGCGAGGAGGCCATCGAGCAGGGCAAGGAGGCCATCGCCCGCGCGATGCGCCGTCAGAACCTGCCGCTGCAGCGCCTCATGAGTCAGGACTCCTTCTCGGAGGTCGCCCACCAGCTGCGCTACGAGGACGTCTCCGCGCTGTACGCCGCCGTCGGCGAGGGGCACGTCTCGACGCAGTCGGTGATCGAGAAGGTCTCGGCCATCGTCAGCGCCGTCGACACCGCCACCGGGCCGATCACCCTTCCGCAGGTGGGCCGGTCGCGCCAGCCGCGCAACGGCGATTCCGGCATCCTGGTGCGGGGAGCTCCCGACATCCTGGTGAAACTCGCCAAGTGCTGCACCCCGGTGCCCGGTGACGAGATCGTCGGCTTCGTCACGCGGGGCAGCGGCGTGTCCGTGCACAGGTCGGACTGCACCAACGTGCAGTCGCTGATGAAGGACCGGGAACGCCTCATCGACGTCGAGTGGGCGCCGACCAGCAAGAGCGTCTTCCTGGTCCACATCCAGGTGGAGGCGCTCGACCGCTCCGGACTGCTCAGCGACGTCACGCGCGTGCTCAGCGAGCACCACGTGAACATCCTCTCCGCGAGCGTGTCGACCACCAACGACCGCCTGGCGATCAGCCGATTCGTCTTCGAGATGGGCGACACCGTGCACCTGGACCGCGTGCTCAACGCAGTACGGCGCATCGACGCGGTGTACGACGTCTACCGCGTCACCTCCTGATCCGGTGCGGCCACCTCGAGGCCGGTGAGGAACGTGGCCGCCGCGCGCTTGTCGTGCACGGGCCCCGCCCCTGCCAGCCACGCCAGCGCCGCCGCCCGCAGCGCGGGGGAGGCCGCCGCCCACCCCGCCGCGGCTGCGCGATCGGCCGGGTCCCGCGATCGCGCGAGGTCGGCGAGGGTGCGCGACGGGGTGGTGACGGCGACGCCGCAGATGATCACGACGTCGTCGGGCGCCAGGCGCACGTCGCTGTAGCGCACGCGGGCGTTCATGACCGACGCCAGGCGGCGCGGCGACCGTCGCTGCACGACGTGGCGCGGGGGCGGCCGATCGACAGCGCCGTGCACCCAGGCGGCGGACAGATGGGTGGCGGCGAAGGCTGCAGGCACGAGCGGGGCGAGCGACCCTGCGCGCAGGTCGCAGGTCTCGACGGCGTCGGCCGGCATGAAGCCCTCACCGATTTCGACCACATGACCGTCCAGCCGCGCGGCGGCGAGTTCGGCCGCTGAGAGCGGGCCGCCGGGGAAGTAGAGGAACGGGGACGTCACGTCGCCATGCTCGCGGATCCGTCGGTCCCGGGGAACGACGAAGGCCCCGACTGTGGACAGTCGGGGCCTTCGTGCGGGCGGAGGAGAAGCCGGTCAGCCTCCGAGGGCCGACAGCCACGCCTTGCGCGCGGCAAGCGCCTCGCTCGCCTCGGCCTCAGCGCGCTTGTCGCCGGCCGCTCTGGCGGCATCCAGCTCTGCCTGCAGCTTGTCGATCGCGTCGTTGAGCTGGCGCGTCATGTCGTTGGCGCGCGCCTTGGTCTCGGGGTTGTTGCGCTTCCAGTCGGTCTGCTCCCGCGTGTGCAGCGCCTGCTCGATGCGACGCAGGTCGTCGTCGAGGGCACGCTCGGCTTCGCGCGGGAAGATGCGCCCGATCTCGTCCCAGCGACGCTGGATGGCCGTGAGCAGCTGACGCGCCTTGGCGATGTCCTTCTCGTCGTTGACGGCGGCCGCCTCGACCAGCAGGGCGCGACGGGCGTCGATCTTCTCCTTGGAGGCTTCGGTGTCGGCCTGCTCGCGCTCTGCGCGGGCACCGTACAGCGCGTCGCCGGCGGCCTTGAACCGCGCCCACAGCGCGTCGTCGACCTTCTTGCCGGCGCGGCCCGAGGTCTTCCACTCGTCGAGCAGATCCCGGTAGGCGGCGATGCCGTCCTCACCGCGGGGAGCGAGGGCCTCCGCGCGCTCCACGAGCCGCGTCTTGCGGTCACGCGCGGTCTTGTGCGTCTCGTCCAGGCTGGCGTAGAACTCGCGCCGGTGCTTGTCGACCGTGGCACGCGCGTCGCGGAATCGCTTCCACAGCTGCTGCGCCGTGGACTTCGGCAGGCGCGGCCCGTTCTGCTGGTGTGCCTGCCACTGGTCGAACAGCGACGTCATGTCGGCGGTGGCCTGCTTCCACTGCACCGACTTCGGGTCGCGTGCGGCCATCGCCTCGGCCCGCTCGACCAGGGAGGTGCGGTGGGCGACGGCCTGCTCGACGGCTTCGCGAGCCGCTGCGCTCTCGGTGGCGGAGGCGGCGACGAGCTCGGCGTCGAGGGCCTCGACGCGCGCGTTGAGGGAGGCGAGGTCGCCGACGGCCATCGCGTCGGTGAGCTTCTCGCGCACGAGGGCTGCGGCTGCGCGCAGGTCGGATGCGCTGGCTCCACCGCGGCGGTGACGCACCTCGAGCAGGGTGACCTCGCTGGCGAGGTCGCCGAACTTCCGCTCGAAGTAGGCCAGAGCCTCAGCGGGAGTGCCGTCGGGGTACTGGCCGACCACGCGCCAGCCGTCGCCCTCGCGCACCGAAACGGTGCCGTCGTCGTCGACACGGCCCCACGACTCGGTCGGCGCGGAGGCCGGGATGATCGGCTTCACGGCAGCGCGGGGTGCACGCGGCATCGGTGCGCGGGGGCCGGGAGCAGGGGCGGGGGCGGGGGCGGCGCTCGGAGCGGGGGACGCCTCGGCTGCCGGCGCGACGTCGGCGGCGGCGGTCGTCGCGGGCTCGGCCTCGGTTGCGGCTTCCGCAGCGGCGGGCTCAGCGTCGGCGGCGGCGGGCTCGGCGTCGGCCTCGGCCTCGGCGTCCGCAGGTGCGGCCTCGGCGTCCGCAGGTGCGGGCTCGGCGTCCGCAGCGGGCTCGGCGTCCGCAGATGCGGGCTCGGCGTCCGCAGATGCGGCCTCGGCGTCCGCAGATGCGGCCTCGGCGTCCGCAGATGCGGCCTCGGCGTCCGCAGCGGGCTCAGCGTCGGCAGCGGCGGGCTCGGCGTCCGCAGCGGGTGCAGCCGTCGAGGGTTCGACGTCGTCCGCGGCGGTGGGTTCGCCGTCCGTCGCGGGCGCATCGCTTGCGGCGGGCTCGACGGCGGCGGCATCCTGCTCGGTCGTCGACTCGCTCGTGGCGGGCTCGACCGCCTCGGCCGGGGCGCCCGAAGCGGTGGGCTGTGCGTCCTGTTCCACGACGGCGGCGCCCTCGGGCGCGTCGGTGTCAGGCTTGTCAGGGGTGGGCTCTGCTGCGGCGTTCACGGAATAGTCCTCGTCGCGGCTTGCGCCGCCTTCGCTGGTGGTCGGCTCACAGCCTAGTACGGCAGGTGGCCCGGGTCAGGGGGTGGTGGTCGGCTCGGGTGTGGGTGCGGGTGTCTCTGGGCCCGGGGTGGGGGCCGGTGACGTGGGCGTGGGGGTGGGCTCCGGTTCGGGTGCGCCGGGGCCGGAGGTGAAGTACACCACCTGGCCGCCGATGGCCGCGAGGATGAGTGCGCCGCCGGCGATCGCGGCGATCAGGTTGTCGCGGGTGCGGCGCTGCGCGCGGGAGCGGTAGTACTCCTGACGTGCGTTGTAGACCCGCGCACGCTCGCGCGCGACGCGGTCATCGCGACCCTTCGCCCCAGCTGCCACGGAACCTCCTGCCGATCCCGGGTGTCCGGGCTGATTCGAGCCTACGGGGCGTCGGAAGCCCGCCGCAAAACGCCGCGCGGCGCAGGGGAGCAGCCTACGGCCGGAACGAGGCGGCCGTTGCGCGGCCGGTGACGGCCGATGGGCGTGCACAATGCCGCCGATCCGGGCCTCCAGCGTCCCCGAACCCCCGGCGGGGCAGTGTGCGCCGGGCCGAGGCGACGTTGTGCACGGGGGCACCGCGGCTCCGGCGTCCCCCGCCGCGATTAGCCTGGGACAGTGACCTCCTCCGCCGCGCTCTTCCAGGGCCAGACGCCGCTTCCCGTGCGCATGCGGCCGGTCTCCTTGGACGAAGTGGCCGGTCAGCGTCACCTGCTGCGTCCCGGATCGCCTCTGGTGGCCCTGGCATCCACCGAGACGCGCGGCGCCGCCGCGACCTCGGTGATCCTGTGGGGGCCGCCCGGCACCGGCAAGACCACCCTCGCGCAGGCGGTCGCCCGCTCCTCGGGGCGGCGGTTCGTCGAGCTGTCCGCTGTGACGGCAGGCGTGAAGGACGTGCGGGAGGTGATGCAGGAGGCGCTCAACCAGCGCGACATGTACGGCCAGTCGACGATCCTGTTCCTCGACGAGATCCACCGCTTCACCAAGGCACAGCAGGACGCGCTGCTGCCGGGCGTCGAGAACGGCTGGGTCGTGCTCATCGCGGCGACCACCGAGAACCCGTCGTTCTCCGTGATCTCACCCCTGCTGTCCCGCTCGCTGCTGCTGACGCTTCAGCCGCTCACCGATGAAGACCTCGGGATGCTGGTCGACCGCGCCGTGACCGATGCGCGGGGGCTCGCCGACGCCGTGCGCCTCGACGACGACGCCCGCGCCGCGATCATCCGTCTCGCCTCGGGCGACGCCCGCCGTGCGCTGACCGCACTCGAGGCTGCAGCCTCCATGGCCGACACCGACGGCGATGAGACGCCGGTGATCACGGCCGACCTCGTGGCGCAGGCCGTCGACCGTGCGCTGCTGCGCTACGACCGTCAGGGCGACGAGCACTACGACGTCATCAGCGCGTTCATCAAGTCGATCCGCGGGTCCGACGTGGATGCCGCGATGCACTACCTCGCCCGCATGATCGAGGCGGGGGAGGACCCGCGTTTCATCGCCCGCCGGCTCGTGATCTCCGCGGCCGAGGACATCGGCCTCGCCGATCCCCAAGCGTTGACGATCGCCGTCGCGGCGGCCGACGCCGTGGCCTTCATCGGGATGCCGGAGGGACGCATCCCGCTCGCGGAGGCGACGGCGTACCTGGCCACCACGGCGAAGTCGAACGCCGCCTACAACGCGATCAACGCTGCTATCGCCGACGTCCGCGCCGGAGGATTCGGTCGCGTGCCGATGCACCTGCGGGACGCTCACTATCCGGGTGCCAAGCGCCTCGGGCACGGCAAGGGGTACGTCTATCCGCACGACCTCGACGTGGGGGTCGCGACGCAGCAGTACCTGCCCGACGAGCTGCGTGGGCGCCGCTACTACGAGCCGACCGCGCGCGGTCACGAACGCGACATCGCCGCGCGCGTGGAGAAGATCCGCAAGATCCTCGGCGAGTGACCCGCTGCGGAATCCGTGCCCGCGGCATCCGTGTCGCGCGGCGTCCGTGCCTGCGGCGTCCGTGCCGCGGCATCCGTGCCTGCGGCGTCCGTGCCTGCGGTCGCCCGACCCGCACCACGGCCCGCTCGAGTGTCGCTTCCGGCGGGCGCGGGGCATCCGAACCCTGCGCGCGTGACACCGGAGCCGCACCCCGAGCCGCTCCGGTGTCTCGTTCGGTGGGTGGCACCCGCGGGGACTGTGCGGAAGCGACACTCGAGCGGCGCGAGGCCGCCTGGCCGCGGAGCCGCGCTGTGGCCGCGCCGCTCCGCTCCGGTGTCACGTTCGGTGGGTGCCGGCCGCGGGGACTGTGCGGAAGCGACACTCGAGCAGCGCCGGGCAGCGCGAGCAGCGCGGGCAGCGCGGGATGCCGCGGGGCGAGGGTGGGTCCAGGACTCAGGCGGCGGGCAGAGGGGATCTGTTAGGCTTGATCGGCTCGAAACCCAGTTTTCGGGCATCCACTCTTCTCTTCACCACCTTCCGGCATGCCCCGGCGTGCAGTCCGGACAGGGCGAGGAGAGGCGATACGTCCGTGAGCCGCGAAAGTCGCGGCCACGTCATCGGAAGGAATACTTCGTGGCAACGAAGTCCCAGGACCGCCGCAAGGTCCGTCTGTCGCGCGCCCTCGGCGTCGCACTGACCCCGAAGGCCGCCCGCTACCTCGAGAAGCGTCCCTACGCTCCCGGCGAGCACGGCCGCACCAAGCGCAAGCAGGACAGTGACTACGCCGTCCGTCTGCGTGAGAAGCAGCGTCTGCGCGAGCAGTACGGCATCCGCGAGAAGCAGATGCGCAACACGTTCAACGAGGCCCGCCGCAAGGACGGCCTGACGGGTGAGAACCTCGTCGAGCTGCTCGAGATGCGTCTGGATGCCCTCGTCGTGCGTGCCGGCTTCGCCCGCACCACCGCACAGGCCCGCCAGCTCGTCGTGCACCGCCACATCCTGGTCGACGGCCAGCCTGTGGACCGCCCGTCGTTCCGCGTGAAGCCGGGTCAGCTCATCCACGTCAAGCCCAAGAGCGAGGGCCTGGAGCCCTTCCAGGTCGCAGCCGCCGGCGGTCACGCCGAGGTGCTGCCCCCGGTTCCGGGCTACCTGGAGGTCGAGCTCGACAAGCTGCAGGCACGCCTCGTGCGTCGCCCGAAGCGTGCCGAGGTGCCCGTCACCTGTGACGTGCAGCTCGTTGTGGAGTACTACGCCGCGCGCTGACCCCCGGTCAGGCCGCGAAGGTCGCCAGTGGAGGGCGTCGGGGCAACCCGGCGCCCTTCGGTGTTTGCACCTAACATTGAACCGCGCCGCTTCTGCGGCGCATCAGATCGAGGATGTGGTGATGTGAAGAAGTTCGTGTGGTTCGTCATGGGGATCGCCGGTGGCTTCATCCTTGCCCACCTGGTCGACAAGGACCCGCGCGGCCACGAAGTGCTCGCCGACCTCGACGCCCGCATCACGGAGTTCACCGATCGCATGGGCGACGCCTATCGCGAGCAGGAAGCGCGCCTGTCCGAGGTCGTCGCTGCTGTGACTCCCTCCGACGACTGATCCGCCCCACCCGTCCGGCCCGTCACACGGTGCTGGACCATGCCTTCGAGGACACCCGAATGAAGACCGCTGAGATCGCCCAGCGCTACCTCGACTACTTCGAGAAGAACGACCACGTCATCGTGCCGTCGGCCTCGCTGGTCAGCCCCGACCCGTCGGTGATGTTCACCATCGCCGGCATGGTTCCGTTCATCCCGTATCTCAACGGCACCGTGCCGGCGCCGTACAAGCGCGCGGCCGACGTGCAGAAGTGCATCCGCACCAACGACATCGAAGAGGTGGGCAAGACCGCCCGCCACGGCACGTTCTTCCAGATGCTGGGCAACTGGTCGTTCGGCGACTACTTCAAGGAAGGCGCGATCGGCTACGCCTGGGAGCTGCTGACGAAGCCCGAGACCGATGGTGGCATGGGCTTCGCCGAGCGCGACCTGTGGGTCACCGTCTACGAGGACGACGACGAGGCCGCGATGCTGTGGCAGAAAGTCGCCGGCCTTCCGGCCGAGCGCATCCAGCGCCTCGGCCGCGAAGACAACTACTGGACCACCGGTCAGCCCGGCCCGGCCGGCCCCTGCTCGGAGATCTACTTCGACCGCGGGCCCGCGTACGGCCGCGACGGCGGCCCCGTCGTGGACGACAGCCGCTTCACCGAGATCTGGAACCTCGTGTTCATGCAGGACGCGATCACGAACGTCCGCTCGAAGGTGGATTTCGACATCGTCGGGAGCCTCCCCAACAAGAACATCGACACCGGCATGGGGCTGGAGCGCGTCGCGTTCATCAAGCAGGGCGTCGAGAACATGTACGAGACCGACCAGGTGCGTCCCGTGCTCGACCGCGCCGTCGAACTGAGCGGCCGCCGCTACGGCGCCGTGCACGAGGACGACGTGCGCTTCCGCATCGTCGCCGATCACGTGCGCTCCTCGCTCATGCTCCTCTCCGACGGCGTGACGCCGTCCAACGAGGGCCGCGGCTACATCCTGCGCCGCCTCATGCGCCGCTCCATCCGCTCGATGCGCCTGCTCGGGGTGGACGCCCCGACCTTCCCTGAGCTGTTCGCGGCGTCCCGCGACGCGATGAAGGCGGCTTACCCCGAGGTCGAGACGGACTACAGCCGCATCTCGGCCTACGCCGTCGCCGAGGAGGAGACGTTCCTGCGCACCCTCGCGTCGGGTTCGACGATCCTCGACATGGCCGTCGAGCAGACGAAGGATGCCGGGAAGAACAGCATCGCGGGCTCCGAGGCGTTCCTCCTGCACGACACCTACGGCTTCCCGATCGACCTCACGCTCGAGATCGCCCAGGAGGCGGGACTCGACGTCGACCGCGCCGGGTTCGACGCGCTCATGCAGGAGCAGCGCACCCGTGCGAAGGCCGACGCCAAGTCGCGCAAGCGCGCGCTCGCGGACAACAGCGTGTACAGCGCGTTCCGGGCCGCGGGCGAGACGGTGTTCACCGGCTACTCCGACCTCGAGACCGAGTCTCGGGTGCTCGGCGTCATCGTGGACGGCGTGTCGACCGATCGGGCGACCGTCGGCCAGACCGCCGAGGTGATCCTGGGCGAGACCACCCTCTACGCCGAGTCCGGCGGGCAGGTCGCCGACAAGGGCATCATCGTCGGCCCGGGCTACGAGCTCGACGTGCTCGATGTGCAGCGCCCGGTGGCCGGACTCATCAGCCACACCGTCAAGGTGCGCACCGGCGAGGTCGGGGTCGGGCAGCCGGCGACGACGGTCGTGGATGCCGCGAACCGTCGCGCCGCCCGCCAGGCGCACTCCGCCACCCACCTCGTGCACGCCGCCCTGCGCGACACCCTGGGAAAGACCGCCACGCAGGCGGGTTCGCTGAACCGCGCCGGCTATCTGCGGTTCGACTTCACCTGGGGCCAGGCGCTCTCCGCTGAGACCCGCAGCGAGATCGAGGAGATCGCGAACAACGCGGTGCGGGACAACCTCGAGGTGACGACGCGCGTGCTGCCGCTGGACGAGGCCAAGGCGCTCGGCGCTCAGGCCCTGTTCGGCGAGAAGTACGGCGACGTCGTGCGCATGGTCGACATCGGCGGCCCCTGGTCTCGCGAGCTCTGCGGCGGTACCCACGTGTCTTCCAGCGCCGAGGTCGGCCTGGTCAACCTCGTGGGCGAGTCGTCTGTGGGTGCGTCGAACCGCCGCGTCGAGGCCCTCGTGGGCATGGACGCCTTCCGCGAGCTCGCCGCCGAACGCGCCATCGTGTCGCAGCTGACCTCCACGCTGAAGACGCCGCGCGATCAGCTGACGACCCGTATCACGGAGCTCGCTGCGAACCTCAAGGCTGCGGAGAAGAAGATCGCGCAGTTCGAGGCGCGCGCGCTCGGGGAGCGGCTGCCGCAGCTGGTCGACTCGGCCCGGCGCATCGGCCGCTTCCAGGTCGTGGCGCAGTCTCTGGGCACCGCCGGTTCCGCCGACGATGTGCGCTCGCTCGCCCTGCAGGTGCGCGACCGGCTCGGGGCGGATGCCGCGGCGGTCGTGGCGCTGGGTGCCGACGTCGGCGGTCGTGCCGTCGTCATCGTCGCGGCCAACGACACCGCCCGCACCGCAGGTGCGAAGGCCGGCGTGCTCGCCAAATCGGCTGCTGCCGCCCTCGGCGGCGGTGGCGGCGGACGCGACGACGTCGCCCAGGGCGGCGGGACGGATGCCGCGGCGATGCCGGCCGCGTTCGACGCGATCACCTCGGCCTTGGAGTCGCAGGCCGCGTGAGCGGGTTCCGACGGGGCGTCCGCATCGGCGTCGACGTGGGCAAGGCGCGCGTCGGCGTCGCCTCGTGCGATCCCGATGGCATGCTGGCCACGCCGGTCGAGACGGTGCCGCGCAACGAGCAGGCGGTGGCGCGGGTGCGCGAGATCGCGGCGGAGTACAACGCGATGGAGCTGCTCGTGGGCCTGCCGTTGAACATGCGCGGCGAGGACACCGCCTCGACGGCGGACGCGCGTGCGTTCGCCGCAGCCCTCGCCGAAGCCGGCGACCCCCCGGTACGGCTGGTGGACGAGCGGCTCAGCACGGTCTCGGCGCATGCTGCTTTGAGACAAAGCGGGCGCTCACAGCGAGATTCTCGTAGCATTGTCGATCAGGTCGCCGCCGTGGTTCTGCTGCAGCATGCACTCGATGTCGAGAAGAGCACCGGTCGGCCGCCTGGAAACCCGTCGCCCCCGGCCCAGGAGCCCGCCTGATGCCCGCACCCTCGTCACCGTTCGACGATCCGTTCGCCGACCTGTTCGGCAAGCTCCCCGACCCCCGTGGGCGCGCCGGCGTCGCGCGTGCACCGGAGGGAACCGCCCCGGGAGGGGCCACCGCAGCCCACGTCGAAGACGAGGGCGAGGACACCGCCACGGCAGGCGAGAGCGCTCCCGAGGCGACATCACCGTCGCCATCGTCGGCGCCCGAGACCGAGCCCGCGCCCCCCGGTCGCCCGCTGTCGCGGCGAGAAGCGCGTCGGGCAGCCGCGGCAGCCGCGCGATCGCAGGCGTCCGCTCCGCCGGATGAGACTCCGCACCCGCGCCCCGCCTCGGCATCCGTCGCGTCCGAGTCGTCTCCCTCGGCAACCGAGTCGTCGCCCTCGGCAGCCGTCGGGTCGGTGTCGTCCCGAGTGGCATCCGAATCGGCGCCCGCGGCGTCCGAGTCGGCTCCGGCAGGGTCTGAGCCTGCCGCGAGCGGCCCTGCACCCCGCGACGGCGAGGCCGCACGCCCGGCAGCGCCCGTTCCGGCGGCTCGCCCCGCCGCCACCGCGACGCTCGATGCGCTGTTCACCGGAGAGGTCTCGACCGATCAGGTCGGCGCACCACCGCCCCCGCCGGACCGCCGCAGGCGCCGGGTCGGCGCCTGGGTCGCCCTGGCCGTGGTGCTCGCCCTCGTCGGCGGCATCGGTGTCGGCGTCGCCTGGGTGTGGAACACGTACGAACAGCCCATCCGCGCCTTCATGGGCTGGGAGGAGCCGAAGGACTACGAAGAGGGCGAGGCCACCGGCGAAGCCCTCGTGACGATCCTCTCCGGCGACACGGGCGGCCCGATCTCGCAGGCGCTGTTCGACGCCGGCGTCACGAAGACCCCCGACGCGTTCTACGACTACCTCATCGACACCCGCCAGAACCCGCCCTTCCAGCCGGGCGTGTACCTGCTGCAGCAGAAGATGACCTCCGCCGCCGCCCTCGACGCGCTGCTCGACCCGGCCAAGAAGCAGTCCAACACCGCGCAGCTGCGCGAAGGACTGACCGTCGAGCAGTCCCTGCCGCTGCTGGCCGAGGGTCTGGCTCTGCCCGTCGAGGAGTTCGAGGCGGCGGTGGCCAACCCCGCCGACTACGGCGTCGCCGCCGACACCCTCGAAGGGTGGCTGTTCCCGGCGACCTACACGTTCGACCCCGGCGTCACCGCGACCGATGTCGTCCGCACCCTGGTGGACCGCACCGTGCAGTCGCTCGACGCCGCCGGGGTGCCGGGTGAGCGTCGCGAGGAGATCCTCACCATCGCGTCGATCATCCAGCGCGAGGCGCGGTTCGAGGACGACTTCTACAAGGTGTCCCGCGTCATCCAGAACCGCCTGGCGCCGGACAACAACGAGACCAACGGTCTGCTGCAGATGGACTCCACCGCCCAATACGGCTATCAGGAGATGCACGACGGCACCGTCAGCTCGTCCCGCGAGGCCCTCGAAGACGACAACCCGTGGAACACCTACCGTCATCCGGGACTGCCCGTCGGACCCATCGCCAACCCCGGCGATCTCGCGATCGACGCGGCGATGCACCCCGCGGAGGGCCCGTGGATGTACTTCGTCACCGTGAACCTCGACACCGGCGAGACGATCTTCACCAACACCGGCGCCGAACACGAGCAGGCGGTCAAGCAGTGGCAGCAGTGGTGCGCTGACAACCCCGACTCGGGCTGCTGACGGTGGGGGAGGGCACCGCCCTGGAGGTCTGGGGCGATCCGGTCGCGCACAGCAGATCGCCGCAGCTGCACGCCGCGGCGTATCGCGTGCTGGGGCTGCCGTGGTCGTACGGGCGGCGCCGCGTCGACGAAGCGGGCTTCGCGGCGGCCCTCGCCGACGCGCGGTCGGCCGGCCTGCGCGGGCTGTCGCTGACGATGCCCCTGAAGGGCGCCGCCTACGCTGCCGCCGCGACCCACGATGACCGTGCCGCGGCGACAGGGGCGGTCAACACGCTGCTGCTCACCGGCGACAAACCCCGCGGCGTGAACACCGACGTGGGCGGCATCGTGCGCGCCTTGCGCGAGGCCGGAATCGACACGCCCGGACGGGCGCGCATCGTGGGGGCGGGCGCGACAGCCACCTCCGCCCTCGTCGCCCTCGCGGAGCTCGGCGCCGAGCACGTCGCCGTCGCCGCCCGGCGGCCGGCTGCGGTCGAACCGCTGAAGACCCTCGGCGATCGACTGGGCATCGCCGTGCAGGCCGAGCCGCTGTCCGACGAGCCGTATGCCACGGCGCCGGTGACGGTCGCCACGCTCCCGGGCGACGCGACGGTGGCGGCTTCCACCGTCGACGCCCTCGCCGGTGCGGGCGGCCTGCTCATGGACGTCGTCTACGGCCACTGGCCGACCGCGCTCTCGCAGGCGTGGGAGCGCGCGGGACACCCCGCGGTCTCCGGAGAGGGGATGCTGCTGCACCAGGCGCTGCTGCAGGTGCGCGTCTTCGTCGGCGGCGACGCCGACGCGGCGCTCCCCGACGAGACCGAGGTGCTGGCCGCGATGCGGCGGGCGCTCGTGGGAGGATAGGCGAATGCTCCGCGTGCTCACAGCCGGCGAATCGCACGGCCCAGAACTCGTCGCCATCATGGAGGGCCTGCCCGCAGGCGTCCCCGTCTCGCGCGACGCGATCCAAGCCGATCTGGCCCGACGCAAGCTCGGCTACGGTCGCGGCTCCCGCATGAAGTTCGAGCGGGACGAGTTGGCCATCTCGGCCGGCGTCCGCCACGGCACGAGCCTCGGCAGCCCGATCGCGTTGCGTATCGGCAACACCGAGTGGCCCAAGTGGGTCGAGGTGATGAGCCCGGAGCCGGTCGAGATCACGGACAAGTCCCGCGGCCGCAGCGCGCCCCTCACCCGGCCCCGCCCCGGCCACGCCGATCTCGTCGGCATGCAGAAGTACGACTTCGACGAGGCCCGCCCGATCCTCGAGCGCGCCAGCGCCCGGGAAACCGCCGCGCGGGTGGCATTGGGAGCGGTCGCACGCTCGTTCCTCGGCGAACTCGGCATCCGGCTGGTCAGTCACACGCTGTCGATCGGTCCCGTGCGGGTTCCGGACGGCTCTCCGCTGCCCGGCCCCGACGACGTCGACCTGCTCGACGCCGACCCGCTGCGCTGCTTCGACCCGGCCACGAGTGCTGCGATGGTCGCCGAGGTCGACGACGCGCGCAAGGACGGCGACACCCTCGGCGGCATCGTGGAGGTGCTCGCCTACGGTGTGCCGCCCGGGCTCGGCTCGCACGTGCAGTGGGACCGCCGGCTGGACGCGAAGCTGGCCCAGGCGCTCATGAGCATCCAGGCCATCAAGGGGGTCGAGGTCGGCGACGGCTTCGAGACCACGCGTCGTCGCGGCTCCGCCGCGCACGACGAGCTGTTCGCGACCGACGCCGGCATCACGCGCGCCAGCGACCGCGCCGGCGGCACCGAGGGCGGCATGTCCACGGGCACGGTGCTGCGGGTTCGGGCGGGCATGAAGCCCATCGCCACCGTGCCGCACGCGCTGCGCACCGTCGACGTCACCACCGGTGACACCGCCTCGGCCCACCACCAGCGCTCGGACGTGTGCGCGGTGCCTGCGGCAGGCGTGGTCGCCGAGGCGATGACCGCCCTCGTGCTCGCCGAGGTGGTTCTGGAGAAGTTCGGCGGCGACAGCGTGGGGGAGACCCGGCGCAACCTGCAGTCGTACCTGGCAGCCATCCCCGAGTCCCTGCGCACGACGACGGCCAGCGACTCCGCGCTGGCATGACCGCACTCGTGCTGATCGGCCCCATGGGGGCCGGCAAGACGAGTATCGGCCGCCGCGTGGCGAAGTCGCTCGGCGTGCCTTTCACAGACACCGACGCGGCGATCGTGCGCGAGCACGGCCCGATCGAGCGCATCTTCGCCGAGCACGGCGAGGCACACTTCCGCAGCCTGGAGCGCGACGCCGTGCTCGCGGCGCTCGAGAACGGAGGCGTGGTCGCCCTCGGCGGTGGTGCCGTGCTCGAGCCCGTCACCCGTGTCGCCCTGCTCGAGCACCGCGTCGTGCTGCTCACCGTCGGCGGCGACACCATCGCCTCCCGGCTGCGCGCGACCACCCGTCCGCTGCTGCAGGGGGAGGATCCCGTCGCCCGCTGGCACGCGATCTACGAGTCGCGCCGGCCGCTGTACGAGCAGACCGCCGACGTCGTCTTCGACACCTCCGCCGGCCCGCTGCGCGACGTCGTCGACGCCGTGGCGCGCTGGGCGGACACCACCGCTGCAACCGAGGAGCACGCATGACCGAAGACACCACGACCATCTCGGTGACCGGGGCGGACCCCTACGACATCGTCGTCGGTCGCGGCATCCTCTCGCGCCTGCCCGAACTCATCCCGGCCGAGACGCGGAAGCTCCTCGTCGTGCACCCGCCCACTCTGCGCGACGCGGCCGAGGCGCTGCGGCTGTCGCTCAGCGATGCGCTCGGTGCAGGACGGCAGGTGCTGCTGGCCGAGATCCCCGATGCCGAGGCGGGCAAACGCATCGAGGTCGCGGCCTTCTGCTGGCAGGTCATGGGTCAGGCCGATTTCACCCGCACCGACGTCGTCATCGGCTTCGGCGGGGGCGCCGTCACCGATGTGGCCGGCTTCGTCGCCGCCACGTGGCTGCGCGGCGTGAAGGTCGTGCTGGTCCCGACGACCGTGCTCGGCATGGTCGACGCCGCCGTCGGCGGCAAGACCGGCGTCAACACCGCCGAGGGCAAGAACCTGGTGGGCGCCTTCTGGGCGCCGCACGCCGTGCTGTGCGACCTCGAGATGCTCGACTCCCTGGGCGCGAACGAGCGCATCGCGGGCTACGCCGAGGTCGTCAAGGCCGGCTTCATCTGGGCGCCGGAGATCCTCGACCTCATCGAAGCCGATCCTGTCGCGGTCGTCGATCCGGCATCCGCGTCGTTCCGACGCACGATGGAGCTCGCGATCGACATGAAGGCACGGGTGGTCAGCGAGGACTTCCGCGAAGCGGGCCTGCGGGAGATCCTCAACTACGGCCACACCCTCGGGCATGCCATCGAGCACGCCGAGCGCTACCAGTGGCGCCATGGAGCGGCCGTGTCGGTGGGCATGATGTTCGCCGCCGAGCTGTCCCGGCTCGCGGGACGGCTGCCGGATGCCGCCGCGCAGCGGCACCGCGACATCCTCCAGACCCTCGGCCTGCCGCTGAGCTACCGGCCCGGCGCGTGGCCGCAGCTGCTGGCGACGATGCAGCGCGACAAGAAGACCCGCGGTGGCATGCTGCGCTTCATCGTGCTGGACGACATCGGCCGTCCGACCGTGCTGCAGGCGCCCGACGAGTCGCTGCTGTTCGCGGCGTACCAGGAACTCTCCGAGTGAACGGCGTCGCCGTGCGTCGTGTCCGTGAGGACGAGTGGCGCCGCGTGCGGCAGCTGCGCATCGAGGCGGTGAGCGACCCGGATGCCGGGATCGCGTTCCTCTCGACGCCCGACCAGGAGCGGGCGCACGACGACGCGTTCTGGCGGCAGCGCTGCGTGGACAGCGCCGTGGGCGACGGCGCGGCCCAGTTCATCGCCGAGAGTGACGATGAGTGGATCGGCACGGTCACGGTGCTTGTGTATCCCCTCGGCGCGCCCGACGACATGGGGCGGACGGTCTGGACCACCCGCGCGCACGTGGTCGGCGTCTACGTGCGCGCCGACCATCGCGGCTCAGGGGTCATCGACGTGCTGCTCGACGCCGCCGCGGACTGGGCCGCCTCGCGGGGACTGCCCCGACTCACCCTGGATGTGCACGCCCGCAACGCCCGCGCCCAGGCCACGTACCGGCGCAACGGATTCGTGCCGACGGGGGAGACGCTCACCTCCGCCATCGGCGAGGAGCTCGTGATGGCGCGCTCTCTGACACCGCGCGACTCGGCGGCACCTGGTGCTCCTGGCCGCCGATAGGGTTTGAGGGTGAGCACGCCCCGACGCCTCCTGCTGGTCAACGGCCCGAACCTCAACCTGCTCGGCGTCCGCGAGCCCGAGATCTACGGCACCGACACTCTGGCCGACGTCGAACGCATCGTCGCCGACGCGGCCGCCGCTCGGGGCTTCGAGGTGCGCGCCGTGCAGAGCAACCACGAGGGCGCGCTCATCGACGCCGTCCACGCGGCCCGCGAGGACTGCGCCGGCATCATCATCAACGCCGGCGGCTACACGCACACCTCGGTGGCGCTGCGCGACGCGCTGACGGGCGTGGGGCTCCCGGTCGCCGAGGTGCACATCTCCGACGTGCACACGCGCGAGCCCTTCCGGCAGCACTCGTACATCGCGGACATCGCCGCGGTGCACGTGGCTGGTGAGGGGGTCGCCGGCTACGCCCGGGCGACCGCCCTGCTGGTGGACATCGTCACCGGTCGCGCCGACGGCTGAGACGGCTGACGGCGGCATCCCGTAGAATCGAACGCCGGGCCCGCGTGCGGCGCCCGACTCCCTCACACGAAACGGACTCCCTTCTCCCATGGCATCCACCGCAGACATCAAGAACGGCGTCGTCCTCAGCATCGACGGCCAGCTTTGGAACGTCATCGAGTTCCAGCATGTCAAGCCGGGCAAGGGAGGCGCCTTCGTGCGCACCAAGCTCAAGAACGTCGTCTCCGGCAAGACGGTCGACCGCACGTACAACGCGGGCGCGAAGATCGAGATCGAGAACGTCGATCGCCGCGACTTCACCTACCTGTACAACGACGGCGACAGCTACGTGTTCATGGACGTGGCGGACTACGACCAGCTGAGCGTTCCCGCCACGGTCGTGGGAGACGCCAAGAACTTCCTGCTCGAGAACCAGCAGGTCCAGATCGCGATGAACAACGGCAACCCGCTGTACATCGAGCTTCCCGCGTCGGTGGTGCTCGAGATCACCTACACCGAGCCGGGCCTGCAGGGTGACCGCTCGTCGGCGGGCACCAAGTCCGCCACGCTCGAGACGGGCTACGAGATCCAGGTCCCGCTGTTCGTCGAGCAGGGCACGAAGGTCAAGGTCGACACCCGCACGGGCGACTACCTCGGCCGCGTCAACTGACGCCGTCGACCGATGAGTGCCCGCAGCAAGGCGCGCAAGCGCGCCCTCGACATCCTGTATCAGTCCGACGTGCGCGGTGACGACCTCGGGGTGACCCTGGCGGCCGAGGCCAAGCGGGCGGCCAGCGAGCCGTCCCGTGAGACGTCGTGGCTCTACGCCCGAGAGATCGTCGACGGCGTCATCGACAATCGCAGCGAGATCGACGAGCAGATCACCAGCGTCGCGAAGGACTGGTCGCTCGCCCGGATGCCGGCGGTCGACAGGGCGATCCTGCGCGTCGGGGTGTGGGAGATCCTGCACAACGACGAGGTCCCCACCGCCGTCGCGATCGATGAGGCCGTGGAGCTGGCCAAGGAGTTCTCCACCGACGACTCCGCGTCGTTCGTGCACGGCGTGCTCGGGCGCATCGCCCGCTCCACCTGAGCGCCCAGCCGGTGTCGCCCGCGCGACCAGAATGGGTGGGGTGAGCACTCCCGACTCCGCCGACTGGCGCGCGCTGCTGGCTGCGCCGCCGTCGGCGGTGGACCCGCGCGGTCTCGCGCTGGGCATGGAGCTGCGCCGGCGCACCCGCCGAGACGGATCGGCGTGGGGGCCGACGAGGTTCGAGACGGCGACCGCGGGTGGACTCGATCCCTCCGCCGAGTTCGCCCTGGGCCTGCGTCCGCTGGTGCGCAGCACCCGCAGCGACGCGTGGATCAAGGGATCGGTGTCGTGGGATGCGCTGCGCCGCCCGGGCACCCCCTACGACCGTGACCAGGCCCGCTGGTTCGTCGAGCTGTACAGCATCGTCCGCGATGCGCGCACGCTCGGGACCATGCCGGATGCTTCGGAGTGGCTTCTGCTGGACGACGTCGAATCCCATCTGCTGTGGCCTCACCTCGCCGCCATGGCGAACCTCGGCATCCCCTTGCGGCCGACCAAGCCCGCCCACCGCGTGCAGCAGGCGCGCGAGGCCGCGGTGACGCTGCGGGCGGTGCGCCGGGGCGCCGACCTCGCCCTCGAGGCGCAGGTCGTGATCGACGCGGCGGCAGCGGATGCCGGCATGACGCGGCCGATCGGTCACATCGGCGTGTACCGCTTCGCCCTCGACGGCGACGTCGTCGCGCTGACCTTCGGGGCCGCGACGCTGACCGATCCGCTGCCCGCGATGCTGCGGGCGCGCCGGCCCGTGGTGGTGCCGGCGGGGGATGCCGACGAGTTCGTGCGCGAGCATCTGCCCGCCCTCACCCGGCGCACCACGGTCGAGCTGGGCCCCGGGGTGCCGCGGCCCGCGATCGTCCCGCCGCACCTGGAGGTCGCCGCCCGCTTCTCGCCGGGGGACCGGGTGGAGGTGGCGATGACGTGGCGGCACCCGGGCGTGCCGCCCGCGCCCTACGACGCGGTGCCCCCCGCCGGGTGCGACGGGGCTTTCGAGGACGACGTGCGCGGCCGTGTCGCGGCGGCCTGGCAGAACGCGACGGCGCTGCCGTTCACCGCCGACGGCCGCTTCATCGGCGCCGACGCGGCGGAGTTCTCCGACGCGGTGCTGCCTGCCCTGACGGCACTCGCGGACGTGCGCACCGTCGTCACCGGTCCCCGTCGCGCCTACCGGGAGCTCACCGGCGACCCGCAGATCACCGTCACCACGGTCGAGACCGACGATCCGGACTGGTTCGACCTCGGCGTGCTCGTGACGATCGACGGCCGGCGCATCCCGCTCGCGCCGCTGCTGCGCGCGCTCACCCTGCGCCGGCACCGCATGCTGCTCAGCGACGGCGACCATTTCTCGCTCGCGCACCCCGCGCTGGACCGGCTGCGCGAACTGATCGACGAGGCCGGCGCGTTGGACGAATGGGAGACGGGGCCGCGCCTCAGCCGCTACCAGACGACGCTCTGGGCGGACTTCGAGGACCTCGCCGATCAGGCCGAGCCGGCCGTGACGTGGCGGGCGGCCGTGGCGGCGCTCCGCGGCACCTCCGCGGTGCCGGCCACGCCGCCGCCGGCGGGACTGCAGGCAGCGCTGCGTCCCTACCAGCAGACCGGCTACGACTGGCTGACGTTCCTCTGGAGGCATCGACTGGGCGGCATCCTGGCCGACGACATGGGCCTCGGCAAGACGCTGCAGACCCTCGCTCTCATCGCCCACGCCCGTGAGGCGGGGGAGCGCCGGCCGTTCCTCGTCGTCGCACCGACCTCGGTGCTGGCCACATGGCGCAGCGAATCCGAGCACTTCACCCCTCACCTCACGGTGCAGACGATCGCCGCCACGGCCCGCACCCGCGCGGAGACGATCGCGGACGTCGCCGCCGAGGCCGACGTCGTCGTCACCTCCTATGCGCTGCTGCGCCTGGACGGTGCGCAGTATGCCGCGGTGCGCTGGGCGGGGCTCATCCTCGACGAGGCGCAGTTCGTGAAGAACCCCGCCACCCGCGTGCACCGTGCCGCGCGTGACCTCGACGCCGACGTCACGTTCGCCATCACCGGCACGCCGCTGGAGAACAGCCTCACGGACCTGCACGCGCTGCTGTCGCTGACGGCGCCGGGGCTGTTCCCATCGGCGGCCCGGTTCCGCGTGGAGTACGTGCTGCCCATCGAAGGAGGCAAGACACCGGAGAACGCGGAGGGCGGACCCTCCCGCGCGGTGCGCCTGCAGCGCCTGCGCCGCCGCATCCGCCCCTTCGTGCTGCGGCGCACGAAGGACCTCGTCGCAGGCGACCTGCCCGCCCGCCAGGAGCAGGACCTGCAGGTGCGTCTCGGGGACGGGCATCGCGAGCTCTACGACACCGTGCTGCAGCGGGAGCGACAGAAGGTGCTGGGACTGCTCACCGACCTCGACCGCAACCGGTTCATCGTCTTCCGCTCCCTGACGCTGCTGCGGATGCTGAGTCTCGCACCCGCCCTCATCGACGGCCGCCACGCCCGGCTGGGCTCCGCCAAGCTCGACGCGCTCGTCGAGCATGTGAGCGAGTTGGCCACAGAAGGGCACCGTGCGCTCGTCTTCAGCCAGTTCACGTCCTTCCTGCAGCTGGCTGCCCGGCGCCTGGACGCCGCCGGCATCCCGTACGTGTGGCTCGACGGGTCCACCCGGCGCCGCGAAGAGGTCGTCGCCCGCTTCCGCGACGGCGACGCGCCGGTTTTCCTGATCAGCCTGAAAGCGGGTGGATTCGGGCTCACCCTCGTCGAGGCCGACTACGTGTTCCTGCTCGACCCGTGGTGGAACCCCGCCGCCGAGGCCCAGGCCGTGGACCGCACGCATCGCATCGGGCAGACACGCCCGGTCAACGTGTACCGACTGATCGCCGAGGACACGATCGAACACAAGGTTCGCGCGCTGCAGGAGCGCAAGGCCCGCCTGTTCCACTCCGTGCTCGACGACGGCGATCTGCTCGCCAGCGCGCTCGACGCCGACGACATCCGGAGCCTGTTCGAGGCGTGAGGTTTGACACGGCGAGGCCGCCCGTGGGCTGCGCGAGGGCGACGTAGACTCGGGATCTGTTCGATACGGGAGGAATCCATGCGCATCACGGGGCTCGGCCACGCCGGCATGTTCATCGAGACGGCTGGTGGCAGCATCCTCTGCGATCCGGTGGTGAAATCGTCCTTCTACGGGTCGTGGTTCGTCTTCCCCGACAACCGCGCCCTCGACTGGGAGCGCTTCACCGACGCCGACTTCCTCTACATCTCGCACCGCCACCGCGATCACTTCGACCCGTGGCTGCTGCAGAACCACGTCCGCAAGGACATCGAGGTGCTGCTGCCGGACTATCCGACCGACGACCTCGAGCAGGATCTGCGCAAGCTCGGCTTCGACAACATCACCTACACGCGGGCCGGCGAGGTCATCGAGCGCGGGCCGCTGCGGATGATGATCACCCCGCTGCGGGCTCCCAGCGACGGACCCATCGGCGACTCGAGCCTCTCGGTCGACGATGGCACCGCATCGATCCTCAACCAGAACGACTCGCACCCGCTGGATCTCGAGAAGCTGCTGGACTTCGGCAAGCCCGAGGCGTACTTCACGCAGTTCTCCGGCGCGATCTGGTGGCCGATGGTCTACGACCTGCCGCACGAGGCGAAGGTCAACTTCGCCCACCTCAAGCGCGAGGCCCAGCACAAGCGCGCGATGTTCTACATCGAGCGGGTGGACGCGCCGCACGTGTACCCGATGGCGGGTCCGCCGATGTTCCTGCGGGACGAGCTGTTCCGCTACAACGGGCTCGGCGAGCACGACGACTCGATCTTCACCGACCAGGCGCAGTTCCTCGCCCGGATGAAGCAGGAGGCACCCCAGTACATCGGCCACGTGTTCATCCCCGGAACGGCCGTCACGATCGAAGGCGGTGAGCAGACGGTCGAGCAGACCCTCTACACCGAGGCGGAGATCGAGCGGATGTTCTCCGACAAGTGGGGGTACCTCGAGGAGCAGCGCGCCACCCGGCAGGAGGAGATCCGCGCCGAGGAGGCCTCGCGCGCAGAGGTGATTCCTCCCGCCGAGATGCTCGCCGCGCTGAAGGAGTGGTGGGAGCCGCTGCTGCGCCGCGCCCGCACCATCCGCAACGGCGTCGGAGGCAACGTGCGGTTCCGCATCGGCGACCTCGACATGGTCGTGGACTTCCCGAAGGCGAAGGTGCGCGAGTACGCGGGGGAGGAGTGCCTGTACTGGTACACCATCCCTGCCGACCTCGTCTCGACCAACATCGCCGAGCACGAGATCGACTGGTCGAACTCGATCTTCCTGTCGATGCAGTTCGAGGTCGGCCGCAGCGGCAAGTTCAACGAGTTCCTCACCACGTTCCTCAAGTGCCTGTCGCGTGACCGCATCGAGTACGTGGAGAACTGGTACGCGGAGCAGACCGACGTGACCGAGGAGGTGCAGCTGGACGACTGGGTGATCCAGCGCCGCTGCCCCCACCTGCGCGCAGACCTGTCCAAGACCGGCAAGATCGAGGACGGCGTGCTCACGTGCAGCCTGCACGACTGGAAGTGGGACCTCGCGTCCGGTCGCTGCCTGACATCGCAGGGCCACCCCATCAGCGCGAGCCGCGCCGACGCGTCCGTCACCGTCTCCTGATCCGCGCCTCGCAACGCGAGGTGTCACGCATTCGTCCGTGTACCGAATCGCGCGGCGCGCGCAGGGTAGGATCGGGGGAATACCCAGCAACCTTTAACCCCGTCCCGTGAGGCGGAGAAGGGAGCGGCGGATGAGCACGCGAACCGTGCTGCACGAGGCCGACATCGCCCGTGCGCTGACCCGCATCGCCCATGAGATCCTCGAGTCCAACCGGGGATCCGACGACCTGGTGCTCCTCGGCATCCCGACACGAGGCGTTCCCCTCGCCCGGCGCATCGCCGCGCTGGTCGGCGACTTCGGGGAGCAGAGCGTGCCCGTCGGTGCGCTGGACGTCACGATGTACCGTGACGACCTGCATCGCAATCCGACGCGCGCGCCCCAGCCCACGCAGATCCCCGAGGGCGGCATCGACGGCAAGACCGTCGTTCTCGTGGACGACGTGCTGTTCTCGGGCCGCAGCATCCGGGCCGCCCTGGATGCACTGCAGGACATCGGACGCCCCGCCGCGGTGCGCCTGGCGATCCTCGTGGACCGGGGGCACCGTGAGCTCCCGATCCGGCCCGACTTCGTGGGCAAGAACCTGCCCAGCGCGCGGGACGAGCGCGTCAACGTGCGCCTCTCCGAGGTCGACGGCGTCGAAGAGGTGACGATCGGCTCATGAGGCACCTGCTGGACACCCGCACGCTCTCCCGCACCGACGCCCTGCAGATCCTCGATGTGGCCGAGGACATGGCCGACACGCAGCGCCGCGAGATCAAGAAGCTGCCGACCCTTCGGGGCAAGACGGTGGTGAACCTGTTCTTCGAGGACTCCACCCGCACGCGCATCTCGTTCGAAGCCGCTGCGAAGCGCCTGTCGGCCGATGTCATCAACTTCTCCGCCAAGGGGTCGTCGGTGTCGAAGGGCGAGTCGCTCCAGGACACCGCCCAGACCCTGCAGGCGATGGGGGCGGATGCCGTGGTCATCCGCCACGGCGCGTCCGGCGCGCCGCAGACGCTCGCCACGAGCGGCTGGATCACCGCCGGTGTGGTCAACGCCGGCGACGGCACCCACGAGCACCCCACGCAGGCACTGCTGGACGCCTTCACGATCCGCAAGCGCTTCTACGCCGGAGACAGTCGCGGGCGGGATCTCGCAGGACTGCGCGTCGTGATCGTCGGGGACATCCTCCACTCCCGCGTTGCACGCTCCAACGTGTGGCTTCTCTCGACGCTGGGCGCACATGTGACCCTGGTGGCACCGCCCACGCTGGTGCCGCAGGATGTGTCGGCGTGGCCGGTGCAGGTGCGCTACGACCTGGACGAGGCGCTGGGCGAGGGCGTCGATGCGCTGATGATGCTGCGGATCCAGCTCGAACGCATGGGAGCGGCCTATTTCCCGACTGAACGGGAGTATTCCCGCCGGTGGGGTCTGGACGCCGGGCGCGTGGCGCGTCTGGCGCCCGATAGCATTGTCATGCACCCCGGGCCGATGAACCGGGGTCTGGAGATCTCCGCCGACGCCGCCGATTCGCCCCGCTCGACCGTGCTCGAACAGGTGACGAACGGCGTGTCCGTGCGGATGGCCGCCCTCTACCTGCTGCTGGCGGGGGAGCGCGCAGGAGCAGGAGAGGACGGACGATGAGCGAGAGCCTCCTCATCCGCGGTGCACGCATCCACGACGGGGCGGGCGTGGACCGCACCGCCGACCTCGTCATCGCCGACGGACGCATCGCCGAGGTCGGCGCCGGACTCAGCCGGGCCGGCGCGACGGTCATCGACGCCGACGGGCTGATCGCCCTGCCGGGCCTCGTCGACCTCCACACCCACCTGCGCGAACCCGGCTACGAGGCGTCCGAGACGATCCTCACCGGCTCCCGCGCCGCCGCGGCCGGCGGCTACACGGCCGTCTTCGCGATGCCCAACACCTCACCGGTGGCAGACACCGCGGGAGTGGTGGAGCAGGAGCTCGCCCTGGGCGAGGCCGCCGGATACGTCACGGTGCAGCCCATCGGCGCCGTCACGGTCGGCCAGAAGGGCGAGCGGCTGGCCGAGCTGGGCGCGATGGCCTCGTCGCGCGCTCGTGTGCGCGTGTTCAGCGACGACGGCTTCTGCGTGTGGGATCCGCTCATCATGCGCCGGGCGCTGGAGTACGTGAAGTCGTTCGACGGCGTCATCGCCCAGCATGCGCAGGACCCGCGGCTGACCGAGGGCGCCCAGATGAACGAGGGCACCGTGTCGGCCGAGCTGGGACTGGCCGGCTGGCCCGCCGTCGCGGAGGAGTCGATCATCGCCCGCGATGTGCTGCTGGCCGAGCACGTCGGCTCCCGGCTGCACGTCTGCCACCTGTCCACGGCGGGATCGGTCGACATCATCCGCTGGGCGAAGAAGCGCGGCATCGCCGTGACCGCCGA
This sequence comes from Microbacterium sp. zg-Y1090, assembly GCF_030246945.1. Taxonomy (NCBI): domain Bacteria; kingdom Bacillati; phylum Actinomycetota; class Actinomycetes; order Micrococcales; family Microbacteriaceae; genus Microbacterium; species Microbacterium wangruii. The sequence goes on along the minus strand of NZ_CP126742.1, from coordinate 1,522,131 downwards.
GGTCACCCCGCACCACCTGCTGCTGGACGAGGAGCTCGTGCGCGGCTACGACGCCCGCTTCAAGGTCAATCCGCCGCTGCGCCGCGCGGAGGACGTGCAGGCGGTGCGCGAAGGGCTCGCCGACGGCACCATCGACATCGTCGCGACCGACCACGCCCCGCACCCCGCCGAGGCGAAGGCGTGCGAGTGGCAGGCCGCAGCCAACGGCATGGTGGGACTCGAGAGCGCGCTGCGCGTGGTGCAGCAGGCCATGGTCGACACCGGTCTGCTCGGCTGGGACGACGTCGCGCGCGTCATGTCCACGACGCCCGCCCGCATCGGACGGCTCGCCGGCCACGGCACCGCACTTGCCGCCGGCGAGACCGCCTCGCTGACGCTGTACGACCCGGCCCCGGCGCGCGTGTTCGAGCGCAGTGACCTGCACGGCCGCAGCGTCAACTCGCCCTATCTCGGGCGCGAACTGCCCGGCGAGGTGCGCTGGACGCTGCACCGCGGCATCCCGACCGTCGCCGACGGCGTGCTGCGCGAGAACCTGGAGGTTTCGGCATGACCCGCGAAGGGGCACTGCTCATCACCGTCGGCGTGGCCCTGGTGCTGCTCGCCCTCCTCGCCTGGGGCTGGCGACGACGAACGCGACGGGATGCCGGACTCGAGCCGCCCGTCGGAGAGATCCCCGCCGGCGCCACGGTCATCGGCGTGTTCCCGGCGCTCTACGTCGCGACCACCCGCCACAATGAGCCGCTGGAGCGTCTGGCCATCCGCGGCCTGGGCTTCCGCTCGCGCGCCGATGTCACCGTCACCGACGCCGGCGTGGCGCTGGACCTCGTCGGAGCGGCACGACTGTTCATCCCGCGTGGCCGCATCGTGGCCGCATCGCAGGCGACCGTGGCCATCGACCGCGTCGTCGAGCGCGACGGCCTGGCGCGGCTGGACTGGCGCATCCCGACCGACGGCGGCGATGTCGTCGTCGACTCCTATTTCCGACCCCAGGAGACCTCTGCGCGCACGCTCGCCGACGCGCTGCGCCAGATCTCCGATTCCGCTCCCACGACAGGAGACCCCGCGTGACATCGTTCACCCGCGACCCCGCCGTCCTCGTCCTCGAAGACGGCACGCGCCACACCGGGCAGGCCTACGGCGCCCGGGGCACGACCCTCGGCGAGGTGGTGTTCGCCACCGGCATGACCGGCTACCAGGAGACCATCACCGACCCGTCCTACGCCGGCCAGATCGTGCTGCAGACCGCGCCGCACATCGGCAACACCGGCATGAACGACGAAGACCCCGAGTCCCGCCGCATCTGGGTCGCCGGCTACATCGTGCGCGACCCCTCCCGGGTCGTGTCCAACTGGCGCGCCGACACGTCGCTGGACGACGCGCTGGTGGCCGACGGCATCGTCGGGATCAGCGGCATCGACACCCGTGCCGTGACCCGCCACATCCGCTCGGCCGGCAGCATGCGCGGCGGTGTCTTCAGCGGCGACGCCGCGGCGATCGACCCGGAGGAGCAGCTGCGCATCGTGCGGGAGGCTCCCGGCATGACCGGCCGCAACCTCTCCTCCGAGGTCTCCGTCGCCGCCGCGCAGATCACCGCCGCGACGGGCGAGCGCATCGGCGCCGTCGCCGTGCTCGACCTCGGCGTCAAGCAGGCGACCGTGGCGAACCTCGCCGCGCGCGGCTTCGACGTGCACGTGCTGCCGCAGGACGTCACGATCGAGGACATCCGCGCGATCGACCCCGTCGCCGTTTTCTACTCCAACGGCCCCGGCGACCCGGCGGCATCCGACCGACACGTCGAGCTGCTGCGCGCGGTCCTCGATGAGAAGCTGCCCTTCTTCGGCATCTGCTTCGGCAACCAGCTGCTGGGCCGTGCCCTCGGGTTCGGCACCTACAAGCTGCCCTTCGGCCACCGGGGCATCAACCAGCCGGTGCTCGACAAGCAGACCGGCCGCGTGGAGATCACCGCGCACAACCACGGATTCGCCGTGGACGCGCCCATCGAGGGCGTCACCGACAGCCCCGCCGGCTATGGCCGCGTGGAGGTCAGCCACGTGGGACTCAACGACAACGTGGTGGAGGGCCTGCGGGCCCTGGACATCCCCGCCTTCTCGGTGCAGTACCACCCGGAGGCCGCCGCCGGACCCCACGACGCCAACTACCTGTTCGACCGCTTCCGCGACCTCGTGCTCGCGACCCAGGAGACCACGAAGAATGCCTAAGCGCGACGACATCAACTCCGTCCTCGTCATCGGATCCGGCCCGATCGTCATCGGTCAGGCCGCCGAGTTCGACTACTCCGGCACGCAGGCCTGCCGCGTGCTGCGTGAGGAGGGCGTGCGCGTCATCCTCGTCAACCCCAACCCGGCGACGATCATGACCGACCCGGACTTCGCCGACGCCACCTACATCGAGCCCATCACCCCCGAGGTGATCGAGACGATCATCGCCAAGGAGAAGCCCGACGCGATCCTGCCCACCCTGGGCGGCCAGACGGCGCTGAACGCCGCGATGGCCCTGGACAAGGCCGGCATCCTCGACAAATACGGCGTGGAGCTCATCGGTGCCAAGGTCGAGGCGATCGAGAAGGGCGAGGACCGCCAGATCTTCAAGCAGCTGGTGATCGACGCCGGCGCCGAAGTCGCCGCCTCCCGCATCGCCCACACGATGGACGAGGTGCTCGCGGCCGCCGACGAGCTCGGCTATCCGCTGGTGGTGCGCCCGTCGTTCACGATGGGCGGCCTCGGCTCCGGATTCGCCTACGACGAGCGCGACCTCCGTCGCATCGCCGGCGCCGGTCTGCACGACTCGCCCACGAGCGAGGTGCTGCTGGAGGAGTCGATCCTGGGCTGGAAGGAGTACGAGCTCGAGCTCATGCGCGACACGGCCGACAACACCGTCGTCGTGTGCTCCATCGAGAACGTCGACCCCGTGGGCGTGCACACCGGCGACTCGATCACCGTCGCGCCGGCGCTGACGCTCACCGACCGCGAGTACCAGAAGATGCGCGACATCGGCATCGACATCATCCGCGCGGTGGGCGTGGACACCGGCGGCTGCAACATCCAGTTCGCCGTCGACCCCGCCACCGGGCGCATCATCGTCATCGAGATGAACCCGCGCGTCTCCCGCTCGTCGGCGCTGGCCTCCAAGGCCACAGGGTTCCCCATCGCCAAGATCGCCGCGAAGCTCGCCATCGGCTACCGGCTGGACGAGATCCCCAACGACATCACCAAGGTCACGCCCGCCAGCTTCGAGCCGACCCTGGACTACGTCGTGGTGAAGGTGCCGCGCTTCAACTTCGAGAAGTTCCCCGCGGCTGATGTCACCCTCACGACCACCATGAAGTCGGTCGGCGAGGCGATGGCCATCGGCCGCAACTACGCCACGGCGCTGCAGAAGGCACTGCGCTCGCTCGAGAAGCGCGGCTCCAGCTTCCACTGGGGCGACGAAGAGCGCTCCGTCGAGGAGCTGCTGGAGGTCGCGAAGACCCCCACCGACGGACGCATCGTCGTGCTGCAGCAGGCCATGCGCAAGGGCGCGACCATCGAGCAGGCGTTCGAGGCCACCAAGATCGACCCGTGGTTCCTCGACCAGATCGTCCTCATCAACGAGGTCGCCGAGTTCGTGCGCACCGCCGGTGAGCTGGACGCCGACACGCTCCGCGCCGCCAAGGAGCACGGCTTCAGCGACGCGCAGATCGCCCAGCTGCGGGGGATCACCGAGGCCGAGGCACGCGGCATCCGCCACGCGCTGTCGATCCGCCCGGTGTACAAGACCGTCGACACCTGCGCGGGGGAGTTCCCCGCACTGACTCCGTACCACTACTCCAGCTACGACGCCGAGACCGAGATCACCCCGTCGGAGCGCACCAAGGTCGTCATCATCGGCTCCGGCCCCAACCGCATCGGTCAGGGCGTGGAGTTCGACTACTCCTGTGTGCACGCCTCGTTCGCGCTGTCGGATGCCGGCTTCGAGACGATCATGGTCAACTGCAACCCTGAGACCGTCTCGACCGACTACGACACCAGCGACCGGCTCTACTTCGAGCCGCTGACGCTCGAGGACGTCCTGGAGGTGCTGCACGCCGAGGCGCAGTCGGGCACCATCCTCGGCGTGATCTGCCAGATGGGCGGACAGACGCCGTTGAGGCTCGCGAAGGGCATCGAGGCGGCGGGCTACACCATCCTCGGCACCCAGCCCGAGGCGATCGATCTCGCCGAGGAGCGCGAGCTGTTCTCGCGCCTGCTCGACGAAGCCGGTCTCGTCGCCCCCCGCAGCGGCACCGCGATCGATGTCGACGGTGCGGTCGCGGTGGCCGAGGGCATCGGCTACCCCGTGCTGGTGCGCCCGAGCTTCGTGCTCGGCGGACGCGGCATGGAGATCGTCTACGACACCGCCAGCCTGCGCGACTACTTCGTGCGCATCGCCGACCAGGCCATCATCGGCCCCGGCATGCCGCTGCTGGTCGACCGGTTCCTCGACGACGCCGTGGAGATCGACGTCGACGCGCTCTACGACGGCAGCGACCTCTACATCGGCGGCGTCATGGAGCACCTCGAAGAGGCCGGCATCCACTCGGGCGACTCCAGCTGCACGCTGCCGCCGATGTCGCTCGGACGCGGCGAGGTCGACCGGGTGCGCGAGGCGACGCGCGCGATCGCCGAGGGCGTGGGCGTGCGGGGTCTGCTGAACGTGCAGTTCGCCGTCAGCGCGGGCGTGCTCTACGTCATCGAGGCCAACCCGCGGGCCAGCCGCACCGTGCCGTTCGTGTCCAAGGCGCTCGGCATCCCCATGGCGAAGGCTGCCGCCCGCATCATGGCGGGCACCCCCATCGCCGGGCTCATCGCCGAGGGGATGCTTCCCGAGCAGGACGGGTCCCGTGTGCCGCTGGGCGCCCCCATCGCCGTCAAGGAGGCGGTGCTGCCGTTCAAGCGCTTCCGCACCAAGGACGGCCGCATGGTCGACTCGGTCCTCGGCCCGGAGATGCGCTCGACGGGCGAAGTCATGGGCATCGACCGCGACTTCCCGACGGCGTTCGCCAAGAGCCAGGCGGCGGCCTACGGCGGCATGCCGCTGCAGGGGACCGTCTTCATCTCGGTCGCCGACGAGGACAAGCGCGGCGTGATCCTGCCCGCGCACCGCCTGCAGGAGCTCGGCTACACGATCACCGCGACCGAGGGCACCGCTGAGATCCTCGCCCGCAACGGCATCGACGTGACCGTGGTGCGCAAGTACTCCGAGACCCTCGGCGGCGATGAGCGCAACATCGTCGACCTCATCAACGCGGGCGAGATCGACATGGTCGTCAACACCCCGTCGGGCGGCATCTCCCGCGCCGACGGCTACGAGATCCGCGCCGCGGCGGTCGCCGCCGACAAGGCGCTGTTCACGACGATGGCCGTGCTCGGCGCCGCCGTCAGCGCCCTGCCCGTGCTGCGGGAGGGCTTCCGCGTGCGGAGCCTGCAGGAGTACGCCGCCGATCGCGCCGCCGCACTCGCCTCCGACCGGGGAGGACGATGACCACGTTCGGCTCCCGCCTGCGGGACGCCCTCTCCGCGAGGGGGCCCCTGTGCGTCGGGATCGACCCGCACCCTCACCTGCTCGCCGACTGGGCCCTGCCCGCGTCGGCGGCAGGGGTGCGTGAGTTCGGCCTTCGGGTGGTGGATGCCGCCGCCGGCCGCGTCGGGATCGTCAAACCCCAGGTGTCGTTCTTCGAGCAGTGGGGCTCTGCAGGATTCGCCGCGCTCGAGGATGTGCTCGCCGCCGCCCGCGCTGCCGGTCTGCTCGTCATCGCCGATGCCAAGCGCGGCGACATCGGCACCACGATGGCCGCCTACGCCGAGGCCTGGCTCACCCCGGGTTCACCGCTGGAAGCCGACGCGCTGACGGTCAGCCCGTACCTGGGGGTGGGAGCTCTCGACGGCACCCTGCGCCACGCGCTCGCGCACGGCAAAGGGGCGTTCGTGCTCGCCGCGACCAGCAATCCCGAGGCGCGTGGTCTGCAGCAGGCCGACCTCGCCGGCGCCACGGTGTCCGCGCGCGTGCTGGCGGAGGTCGCCGCGTTCAACGCGCAGGCGACGGTCGCGGGCGAGCCCGCCTCGATCGGCGTCGTCATCGGCGCCACGGTCGACCTCACCGCTTCGGGCCTGACCGCGCCGTCGCCGGCCGTGCCCGTGCTCGCTCCGGGCTTCGGCGCCCAGGGCGCGCAGCCCGAGGACCTCGCGGCGCTCCTCGGGCCCCTCACCTCGCCGGTCATCGCCAGCGAGAGCCGCAGCATCCTGTCCGCAGGACCCGCATCACTGGCCGCCCGCATCTCGGAGCGCGCGGCCCTGTACCCGGAGGTGGATCATCGCTGACGCCCAGCACCCGCCCGAGGTCGACCGCGCCGCAGCCTCCCGCCGCGCCGTGGCCGCCCGCCGCGAGCGAGCCTCGCTCAAGCGCGACGTAGCGACGCGCGTGATCTCGCCGCAGGAACTGCTGCGGCGCGCCCTGGCGGCGCCGACGTCGCCGGCCGGGGCGATGCGCGTACCGGAGTTCCTCACCGCCATCCCTGCGATCGGCGAGGGCAAACGCGACCGCATCCTGGCGCAGCTGGGCATCTCGCCCGTCAAGCGCCTGGGCGGCCTCGGCACCCGCCAGCGCGTCGCCCTGCAGCGGTTCCTCGACGAGCGCTGGCCCGAGCCGGCGCCGCGCGACGGCCGCAGTCGGCTGCTCGTGCTGGCCGGCCCCACCGCCGTCGGCAAGGGCACCGTCGCGGCCTACATCAAGGAGCATCACCCCGAGATCGTGCTGTCGGTGTCAGCGACCACGCGCGCCCCGCGGCCGGGCGAGGTCGAGGGGGAGCATTACTACTTCGTCTCCGACGCCGAGTTCGACCGCATGGTCAGCGACGGCGAGCTGCTGGAGCACGCGACGGTGCACAACCGCCACCGGTACGGCACCCCGCGCGCGCCCATCGAGGCGGCCCTCGCCGCGGGCAGCACGGTGCTTCTCGAGATCGACCTGCAGGGGGCGCGCCAGGTGCGCGCCGCGGAACCGAGCGCGACGCTGGTGTTCCTGCTGCCGCCCAGCTGGGACGAGCTGGTCGACCGGCTCGTCGGCCGCGGCACCGAGGACGCGGAGGAGCGCGCCAGGCGCCTGCGCACCGCGAAGGTGGAACTCGCTGCACAGGGGGAGTTCGACTACCGCGTCGTCAACGACGAGGTGTCCCACGCCGCCGCAGAGGTCGCCGCACTCGCGCACTGATCCACCCCCCCCTCCGGCATCCCTGCGGCAGACGCCGCGCGACGGGGTAGACTGGATGGATGCCTCGGTCCGCCGAGCGCGCAGACTTTTCCCCGACCATGACCTCAGGAGGTCCCGCATGGCCACTCGCGACCAGGGAATCATCGATCCGCCCATCGACGCACTGCTGGAGAAGGTCGACTCGAAGTACCAGCTCGTGATCTACGCATCCAAGCGGGCGCGTCAGATCAACGACTACTACTCCGACCTTCACGAGGGCAACCTCTTCGACAACGTCGGCCCGCTCGTCGACTCGACCGTCGAGGACAAGCCCCTCACGATCGCGCTGCACGAGATCCACGAGGACAAGCTGCGCCTTCGCCACGTCGACTGAGTCAGCGACCCCTGTGACGCCGTGCGGCGGCCCGCTTTCGAGCGTGTCCGCCGCACGGCGCATACTTTTGCCCACCACCACCGCCCTCGACCTGGAGCATCGATGACCGATCTGCGCCTGTTCACCTCCGAGTCCGTCACCGAGGGTCACCCAGACAAGATCTGCGACCAGATCTCCGACAGCATCCTCGACGCGATCCTCACCGAGGACCCGAACGGCCGCGTCGCGGTGGAGACGCTCGTCACCACCGGGCTCGTGCATGTCGCGGGCGAGGTCTCCACGAGCGCCTACGTCGAGATCCCCGCCATCGTGCGCGAGGTCGTCAACCGCATCGGGTACACCTCGAGCGACGCCGGCTTCGACGGCAACTCGTGCGGCGTGAGCGTGTCGATCGGCGCGCAGTCCTCCGACATCGCCGCCGGCGTCGACAAGGCGTTCGAGCGGCGCGAGGACGGCTCCGACGACCCGCACGACCTGCAGGGTGCGGGCGACCAGGGCATCATGTTCGGCTACGCCACCGACGAGACCCCGCAGTTCATGCCCATGGCCATCTGGACCGCGCATCGCATCGCCGAGAGGCTCGCCGCGGTGCGCCGTTCCGGGGCGCTGCCGTTCCTGCGGCCCGACGGCAAGACGCAGGTCACCCTCGGGTACGACGGTCACACCCCCGTGACGGTGGAGTCCGTGGTGCTGTCCACGCAGCATCAGGCCGACATCTCGCAGAAGGCACTGCGCGCGGCCGTCCGCGCCGAGGTCATCGACCCCGTGCTGGAGGAGACCGGTCTGGCCATGCCCGACGTGCGCTACTTCATCAACCCCGCCGGTCCGTTCGTCACCGGCGGACCCAAGGGCGACGCCGGGCTCACCGGCCGCAAGATCATCATCGACACCTACGGTGGCGCGTCCCGTCACGGCGGCGGCGCCTTCAGCGGCAAGGACCCGTCGAAGGTCGACCGCTCGGCCGCCTACGCCATGCGCTGGGTCGCCAAGAACGCCGTCGCCGCCGGGCTCGCCGAGCGACTGGAGGTGCAGGTGGCGTATGCCATCGGCAAGGCCAAGCCCGTGGGCCTCTACGTGGAGACGTTCGGCACCGGGCAGGTCTCGGACGAGACGATCCGCCGCGCCATCCGCGAGGTGTTCGACCTGCGCCCGAAGGCGATCATCGACCAGCTCGACCTGCTGCGCCCCATCTACGCGCAGACCGCCGCCTACGGCCACTTCGGCCGCGAGCTGCCGGACTTCACGTGGGAGCGCACCGACCGCGTCGACGAGCTGCGCGCGGCCGCCGGGCTGTCCTGACAGACCCGGGCACCGAGATGACCACCCGACGCGTGGCGCGCGTGCTCATCGATTCGCCCCTGCCGCAGCTGGACCGGCTGTTCGACTACGAGGTCCCCGACGAACTGGTGTCCGCCGTGACGCCCGGTGTCCGCGTGCGCGTGCCGCTGCGCACGGCAGGCCGTCTCGTCGACGCGTACGTGATCGAGGTCGACGAAGCGGATGCCGCAGGGCGCCCGCTGTCGCGGGTGGATTCGGTGATCTCCACCGTGGCGGTGCTGCCGCCCGGGCTGTATGCGCTCGCCCGCCGTGCGGCCGATCGTGCGGCGGGATCCGCATCGGACATCCTGCGATTGGCGATCCCCAAGCGCATGGTGCGCGCCGAGAAGACGTGGCTCGCCGCAGGCCCGGTCACCGCACCCGTCGTCGCCGACGCGGACGTCGCCTGGTCCGCCGACGTGCTGGCGACGTTCCCCGGCCTCGCCGAGGCGCTCCTCGACGGCGAGCGCCTCGCCCTCGACGCCCCGCCGCATCCGGTGACGCTCGCATCGGGGGAGACCGTCGGAGCGTGGGCTCAGCTGCTGGCCGCGGCGGCCGTCCGCACGCTGGCCGCTGGGCGCAGTGCGGTGCTGGTCGTGCCCGACCACCGCGACCAGGGCCAGCTCGAACAGGCCCTCGCCGCTCGCGTTCCCGCCGGCGCACTCGTGCGTGACGACGCGCGGCGGTCGGGCCCCGAGCGCTACGCCTCGTACCTGCGCGTGCTCACCGACCAGCCCTGCATCGTGGTGGGCAATCGCTCGACCGTGTACGCGCCGGTGCACGCGCCCGGGCTGGTGGCGATCTGGGACGACGGCGATCCGCTGCTCGCCGAGCCGCTGAGTCCCGGCGTGCATGCCCGTGACGCCGCCCTGGTGCGCCAGGAGCTCGACGGCGCCGCCCTGCTCTTCGCCGGGCACACCCGCACCACCGACGCGGAGCGCCTCGTCGCGATCGGCTGGGTGCGGGACGTGCCCGCCCGCCGGCGCACGAGTCCGCGCGTCGTGCTCTCGGCCACACGCGAAGGAGAGGCCCAGGGCGCGCGGGTGCCGTCTTCCGCCTTCGCGGCCGCGCGGGAGGGACTGGCCGCCGGTCCCGTCCTCGTGCAGGTGTCGCGCCCCGGGTATGCGCCCGTGCTCGTCTGCGCGGACTGCCGCACACCTGCCCGCTGCCCCCACTGCGCCGGCCCCCTGCGCGCGCGTCGCCCCGGCGCCGTGCCCGAGTGCGCGGTGTGCGGCCGCAACGCCCCCGCCTGGAAGTGCGCGAACTGCGAGAGCACGCGACTGCGCATGGCGTCGGCGGGGAGCGAGCGCACCGCCGACGAGCTGGGGAGGGCTTTCCCGAACACGCGTGTCATCGTCGCCGACGGCGTGCATCCCGTGACGCACGTCGACGCCAAGCCCGCCCTCGTGATCGCCACCCGGGGAGCGGAGCCGATCGCAGCGGGCGGCTACCGCGCGGTCGTCCTGCTCGACGGCGACCGCATGCTCATGGCCGACGACCTGCGCATCGGCGAATCGTGCCTGCGGTGGTGGTCCAACGCGGCCGCGCTGGCCGCCCCCGGCGCCCCCGTGCATCTCGTGAGCGTCACGGGCGCCGTCGCGCGGGCACTGGCCACGTGGACCCAGGCCGCCTACGCCCGCACCGAACTCGCCGAACGCGCACCGCTGCACATGCCCCCCGTGGTGCGCGTGGCCACCGTCGACGGCTCCACCGAGGCGGTGCGGACGTGCCTCGACACCCTGCGTGCGGACGTCCCCACCCTCACCGACGAGGCGATCCTGGGTCCGGTGAGCACCGAAGCCGGCGCGCGCGCGGTGGTGCGCTTCGACTACGGACTGGGCCGCGCCGTCGCCGAATCCCTGCGCTCGGCGGTCGTCGCCGACGCGCTGCGCGCACGACGCTCCGCGAAGGGACGCCCGGGCCCGGCCCGTGCGACCCTGAGAGTACGCGTCGACGTCCCCGACCTGGATCTGTAAGGAGCCTCATGCGTCTCGTCTTCGCGGGTACCCCCGAACCCGCCGTCCCGTCCCTCCACGCCCTCGTCGCCGCGCCCGGCCACGACGTCGTCGGCGTCGTGACGCGCACCGATGCGCCGCTCGGCCGCAAGCGCGTGCTGACGCCGTCGCCCGTCGCGCAGGCCGCGGCCGAACGCGGCATCCCCACGATCAAAACCGATCGCCTCGATGCGGCGGCGACGGATGCCATCGGCGCCCTGCAGCCCGAACTCGGCGTGATCGTCGCCTACGGCGGGCTCGTTCGCGAACCCCTGCTGTCCCTGCCGCCCCACGGCTGGATCAATCTGCACTTCTCCCTGCTGCCGCGCTGGCGGGGCGCCGCTCCCGTGCAGCACGCGCTCATCGCGGGCGATCGCACCACGGGCGCGAGCGTGTTCCAGCTCGTGGCCGAGCTCGACGCGGGCGATGTCTACGGCGAGGTCGCCTACGACGTGCCCGCCGGTGCCACGGCCGGAGAACTGCTCACGACCCTCGCCGACATGGGCGCCGGGCTGCTCGTCGACGTCGTCGACGCCATCGCCGCCGGCACCGCGCGCGCCGTCCCGCAGGTGGGGGACCCCACGTACGCCGGCAAGCTGACCCTCGCCGACGGCGCGCTCGATTGGCATCAGCCCGCGCGCCGCGTCGTGGATCGGGTGCACGGGACGACCCCCGAGCCCGGCGCTCACACGACGGTGGACGGGCAGCGGCTGAAGGTGCTCGGAGCCGAGGTCGTCGAAACCGCCGAGGTCGCCGATCTCGCTCCCGGACGCATCGGGCTCGTCGGGCGCGATGTCGTCGTGGGGACGACGGATGGGGGAGTGCGCCTGGTGCGCGTGCAGCCTGCGGGGAAGGGCGCGATGGATGCCGCCGACTGGTGGCGCGGCGCGCGGCTGACCGATGCGGTGGCCGGATCATGAGCGGCGCGACCCTCGCGCGCCGGGTGGCGTTCGAAACCCTCCGCGGCGTGCACGAATCCGACGCGTACGCGAATCTGCTGCTGCCGCGGGAGATCCGAGCGGCGGGCCTGACGCCGGCCGACGCAGGGCTGGCGACCGAGCTCACCTACGGCACCCTCCGCCGCCAGGGGACCTACGACGCGATCATCGCCGCCGCCGCCGACCGCTCGCCCGACGACATCGACCCGCCGGTGCTCGATGCGCTGCGGCTGGGCGTGCACCAGCTGCTGTCCACACGGGTGGCCTCGCACGCCGCGGTGAATGAGTCCGTCGCGCTCGCGCGTGACGCCGCCGGCCAGGGCGCGGCCGGTTTCGTCAACGCGGTGCTGCGGCGGGTGTCGCGGGAGACCCCCGGCGACTGGATGCAGCGCATCACCGCCGCCGCCCGCTCGGACGACGAGCGGCTGGGGCTGCAGTACGCGCACCCGGTCTGGGTGATCAGGGCGCTGCGACGTGCACTGGCCGCCGAGGGGCGCGCCGACGAGCTCGACGACCTGCTCGCGGCCGACAACGCCTCGCCACAGGTCACGATGGCGGCGCTGCCGGGACTGGCGGAGATCCCCGCCGACGCGCAGCGCACCCCGTATTCGCCCTTCGGCTTCCGCTCGGGCGGCGGTGCCCCCGAGGCGCTGATCTCTCGCGCCGGTGGCCGCATCCGCGTGCAGGACGAGGGCTCGCAGCTCGCGGCGCTCGCCCTGGTCGCCGCGGCTCCGGTGCGGCAGGGGGAGCGCTGGCTCGACCTGTGCGCCGGCCCCGGCGGCAAGACGGCGATCCTCGCCGCCGAGGCGCTGGAGCGCGGCGCGCACCTCGAGGCCAACGAGCCCTCCGCCGTGCGCGCCCGCCTCGTGCGGGACTCCGTCGCGGGCATCCCCGTGGAGGTGCCCGTCAGCGAGACCGACGGACGCGAGCGTGCGGCCGCGACACCCGGGGCGTACGACCGCATCCTCGTCGATGCGCCGTGCACGGGGCTCGGAGCGCTGCGTCGCCGACCCGAAGCACGGTGGCGCAAGAGCCCGGCGGACATCCCCGAGCTCACCGACCTGCAGCTGGGGCTCGCCTCGGCCGCGGTCGGGGCACTGCGCCCCGGCGGCATCCTCGCCTACGTGACGTGCTCCCCGCATCTGGCGGAGACGGCCGCGATCACCGCGGAGCTGCGCCGTGCGTTCGGCGACGAGGTGACGGAGCTCGACGCGCGCGCCATCGTGTCGTCGGCGTCCCGCACCCCGCTGGATCTGCCCCCGCAGACCGACGGCTCCGGCCGCGCGCAGCTGTGGCCGCACCGCCACGGCACCGACGCGATGTCGATCACGCTGCTGCAGCGTCGCTGACCCCGCCGCCCGCGCCGCGCCGCCCGCCGCGCGCCGCGGGCGGTCGCCGCGCGCCGCGGGCGGTCGCCGCGCGCCGCGGGCGGGAGCGGCTCGCGGCGGGCGGGAGCCGCTCGAGTGTCACATCCGCACGGTGCGGCCCCGCCCCACCCACCATTCACGACACCCGAGCAGCCCCGGCGCAGCGCCACGGCTGCGATGCGGTGTCGATCACGCTCCTGCGGCGTCGCTGACCCCGCCGCGCGCCGCGCGAGCCGCGCTGGGTGCGGGAGCCGCTCCCGGCGGCCAGGAGCCGCTCGTGTGTCGCATCCGCGCAGTGCAGCCACGCGGGCACCCGCCATTCGCGACACACGAGCAGCCCGGGGTGCGGGCGGGACCCGCTCTTGTGTCGCGTCCGCACAGCGCGGACCCGCGGCAGCGGCCATTCGCGACACCCGAGCAGCGCTGGGCGCGACCCGCGCGGAGCGCCGGGCGCGGCCCGCGCGCAGCGACCCGCGCGGAGCAGCGGGCGCGGCGGGGGCGGGATAATGGGGGAGTGACCGCCACCGCCGACGTCCGCGTCAATCCGAGCATCCTCGCCGCCGATTTCGTGAACATGCAGGCGGAGCTCGCCCGCATCGCCACCGCCGACTTCGTGCACGTCGACGTCATGGACAACCATTTCGTCCCGAACCTCACGTTCGGCCCGCAGATGGTCGGCCGCATCCAGCAGACGAGCCCCGTGCCGCTCGACGTCCACCTGATGATCGACGACCCTGCCCGGTGGGCGCCGGAGTACGCCGAGCTCGGCGCGGCGTCGGTGACCTTCCACCTCGAGGCCGCCACCGATCCCGTCGCCCTCGCCCGCCGCCTGCGCGCCATCGGCGCGCGTGCGGGCGTCGCCGTCAAGCCGGGCACCCCGGTGGAGGGCCTGTTCGAGGTGCTCGACGAGTTCGACCAGATCCTGGTGATGACCGTGGAGCCCGGATTCGGCGGCCAGTCGTTCATGCCCGAGACCATGCCCAAGCTGCGCTCGCTCGCCGACGAGGCCCGCCGGCGCGGAAGCGCCGTGTGGCTGCAGGTCGACGGCGGCATCGGCGAATCGACCATCGCACAGGCCGCCGAAGCGGGCGCCGACACGTTCGTCGCGGGCTCCGCGGTGTTCGGCGCCGCCGACCCGCAGGCCGCGATCACGGCCCTCCGCTCCGCGGCCGCGCTCGCCCACCGGCACTGACGGGTAACCTGTCAGAGTGAAGACGTTCGACGCCCTGTTCGCCGAGCTGTCCGCCAAGGCGGAGCAGCGCCCCGAGGGATCGGGCACCGTGGCCGAGCTGGATGCCGGTGTCCACGCGATCGGGAAGAAGATCGTCGAAGAGGCCGCCGAGGTGTGGATGGCCGCGGAGTACGAGTCGCAGGATGCCGCCGCTGAGGAGATCTCGCAGCTGCTGTACCACCTGCAGGTGCTGATGCTGGCCAAGGGCCTGAGCCTGCAGGACGTCTACCGACATCTGTGAGCCCCGCTCCCGATCCGCCCTCCCCTCACCGAAAGCTCCCCATGCTGCGAATCGCCGTGCCGAACAAGGGCTCGCTGGCCGACACCGCCGCCGACATGCTCGCCGAAGCGGGCTACACCGGCCGTCGTGACCCGAAGGACCTGCACGTCATCGACCCGGTCAACGAGGTCGAGTTCTTCTATCTGCGTCCCAAGGACATCGCGACCTACGTCGGCTCCGGCGCGCTGGATGTCGGCATCACCGGCCGCGACCTGCTGCTGGATGCCCGCATGCCGGGTGCCCGCGAGATCGAGGCTCTCGGGTTCGGCGCGTCGACGTTCCGCTTTGCCGGCCCTCCCGGACGATTCACCGCCCTCGCCGACCTCGACGGGCTGCGCGTCGCCACCGCCTACCCGGGCCTCGTGGACGCATACCTCGACGAGCGCGGCGTGGCCGTGGACCTCGTCCCGCTCGACGGCGCGGTCGAATCCGCCGTGCAGCTGGGCGTCGCCGACGCCGTCGCCGATGTCGTCTCGACGGGCACGACCCTGCGCCAGGCGGGGCTCGAGATCTTCGGTCCCGTGCTGCTGCAGTCCGAGGCGGTGCTGATCGGATCTCCCCGCGAGGCGGACGGCACCGAGACCCTGCTGCGGCGCCTGCGCGGCGTCATGGTCGCGCGCCGGTACGTCATGGTCGACTACGACCTGCCGGCATCCCTCGTCGACGAGGCCGTCGCGATCGCCGGCGGCATCGAGTCCCCGACCATCTCGCCGCTGCGCGATCCGGCCTGGGTCGCAGTGCGCGTCATGGTCGAGCGTCGTCGGGTGAACCAGATCATGGATGCCCTCTATGCGATCGGCGCCCGCGCGATCCTGGTGACCGCGATCCACAACGCGAGGCTCTGATGACGCTGGCCTGCCGCGTCATCCCCTGCCTCGACGTCGCCGCCGGGCGCGTGGTGAAGGGCGTGAACTTCGAGAACCTGCGCGACATGGGCGATCCCGTCGAGCTGGCACGACTGTACTTCGCGCAGGGCGCCGACGAGATCACCTTCCTCGACGTGACCGCCACGGTCGACCAGCGCGCGACGACCTACGACGTCGTGCGCCGCACCGCCGAAGAGGTGTTCATCCCGCTCACCGTCGGCGGGGGAGTGCGCACCGTCGACGACGTCGCGCGGCTGCTGGCGGTGGGCGCCGACAAGATCGGGGTGAACTCCGCCGCCATCGCGCGCCCCGCGCTCATCGACGAGATCGCCGACCGCTTCGGCGCCCAGGTGCTCGTGCTGTCGCTCGATGTCACGCGCTCGCCCGATACCGCGTCGGGCTTCGTCGTGACCACCCACGGCGGCCGCACCCGCACCCAGCTCGATGCGCTCGACTGGGCCCGCGAGGCCATCGCGCGCGGCGCAGGCGAACTGCTCGTCAATTCCATCGACGCCGACGGCACGAAGCAGGGCTTCGACCTCGAGCTGATCGGCGCCATGCGCGAGCTCTCCCGTGTGCCGGTGATCGCCTCGGGCGGCGCCGGCGACGTCACGCACTTCGCGCCGGCGGTGCACGCGGGCGCGGACGCGGTGCTCGCCGCGTCGGTGTTCCACTCCGGGCAGCTCACCGTCGGCGAGGTCAAGGACGCATTGGCCGCCGACGGCATCGTCGTGCGCACGCAGCAGGTGATGTCATGACCGACGATCTCGACGCCCGCATCGCGCGCGTGCGATTCGACGAGCAGGGGCTGGTCGCCGCGATCATCCAGCAGTGGGACACCGGTGAGGTGCTCATGCTGGCGTGGATGGATGCCGAGGCGCTGCGCCGCACGCTGACCACCGGCCGGGTGACCTTCTGGTCCCGCTCTCGTCAGGAGTACTGGCGCAAGGGCGACACCTCGGGCCACATCCAGCTCGTGCGCGGGGCGCGGCTCGATTGCGATGGCGACGCCGTGCTCGTGCAGGTCGAGCAGGTCGGCGCGGCATGCCACACCGGCACGCGCACCTGCTTCGACGCCGACGATCTGCACCCCGTGACGGAGACGCCGTGATGCGGCGCGCCCGACTGCTCGCGGTGCTCGCCACCGTGATCGGCGGCGGTGTCGCGGTCATCGCGTCCACCCAGACCTGGCTCGACGTCACCCTCGACGACGGCGCCGCCCACACCCTCGCGGTGCCCGGCGCCTCGGCGGTGCCGGTGCTCGCTCCACTGGGTTTGACGGCCCTGGCGCTGGGGCTGGCCCTCACCGTCGTCGGCCCGGTGCTGCGGTACGTCTTCGGCGTCATCGCGCTGGCCGCGGGCGGCATGCTCCTCGCGCTCGTCTGGTCCGTCGCCGTGAACCCCCCGGTGTCGGCCGTGGCCTCGACGGTGACCGAGGCGACCGGGCTCAGCGGGCTCGGCGCGGTGTCGTCCCTGGTCGCCCGCATCGACGCCACGGTGTGGCCGTGGGCCGGCCTCGCCGGATCCCTGCTCATCACCGCCGCCGGCATCATCACGCTCGCCACGGCGCACCGCTGGCGGGGCGCCGGCCGCCGCTACCGCGCCGACACGACCGTCCCCGGCCCCGCGGCATCCCGCCCCCATGACGCGATCGACTCGTGGGACGACCTGTCCCACGGCGCGGACCCGACTGCCTGACCCCGCTAGACTGATCCGAGCGGCCGCCCCGCCGCTCGCACGCGAAGGAGACCCATGAGCAACCACATCGGCGACCCCGGCCACGGACACTCCCCGGCAGCGTGGACCGCCGTCGTCATCATGCTGCTCGCCTTCGTGCTCGGCACGCTCTTCTTCTGGCTCGACATGCCCGCGCTCGTCTGGGCCTCGGCCGGACTGCTCGTCGTCGGCGCCATCGTCGGCTGGGCCATGGCCAAGGCCGGCTACGGGGCCCACGGCGACAAGTACGCCCCGAAGCAGCATTGACCATGCTCGCGGGCCTGACGGCCGGCGCGGTGGAGGATGCCGAAGAGCGCGCCCGACTGCGGCCGCTCGCCGAGGTCGAGACGCTCGCCCTCGCTCAGCCTCCCGCGCGTGACGCGCTGAGCGCTCTGGCGCCGGCGGACCGCGTCAAGATCATCGCCGAGGTCAAGCGTGCGAGCCCTTCGCGCGGCGACCTGGCGGAGATCCCCGATCCCGCCTACCAGGCCTCGCTCTACGAGGCCGGGGGAGCGAGCGCGATCTCGGTGCTGACAGAGGGGCGCCGCTTCAAGGGCAGCCTCGCCGACCTCGAGGCGGTCAAGGCCGCCGTGTCGCTGCCGGTGCTGCGCAAGGACTTCATCGCGACGCCCTACCAGGTGCTCGAAGCCAGGGCGTCGGGGGCTGACCTCGTGCTGCTGATCGTCGCGGCCCTCGACCAGCCGCTGCTCGCGCGGCTGCACGACATGGTGCTCGAACTGGGCATGACGCCGCTGGCCGAGACCCACTCCCTCGTCGAGGTGCAGCGCGCGGCCGACATCGGCGCGCGCCTGGTCGGCGTCAACGCCCGCGACCTGTCGACCTTCGAACTCGACCGCGACCTCTTCGGCCGCCTCGCCGAGCACCTCCCGGCGGATGCCGTGAAGATCGCCGAGTCCGCCGTGCTCACCCCCGCCGACGTCGCCCACTACCGTGGCGCCGGCGCCGACGTCGTCCTCATCGGGGAGGCGCTGGTCACCGGCGACCCCGTGGCGACCCTCACTGCTTTCCTGGAGGCCGGCTCATGAGTCTGCGCGACGCTGCAGGTCCCTACTTCGGCGACTTCGGCGGGCGGTACATGCCCGAGTCGCTCATCGCCGCGATCGACGAGCTGACCGCCGTCTACGAGGCGGCCAAATCCGACCCCACGTTCGAAGACGAGTTCCAGCGCCTGCTGCGCTCCTACGCCGGCCGGCCATCG
Source organism: Microbacterium sp. zg-Y1090 (assembly GCF_030246945.1). Lineage (NCBI taxonomy): Bacteria > Bacillati > Actinomycetota > Actinomycetes > Micrococcales > Microbacteriaceae > Microbacterium > Microbacterium wangruii. Next base: position 1,503,585 of record NZ_CP126742.1, on the reverse strand, counting down.
CCTCTCACGGAGGTGCCGCGGTTCGCCGAGCATGCCGGCGGCGCACGGGTCTTCCTCAAGCGCGAGGACCTCAACCACACCGGATCCCACAAGATCAACAACGTCATCGGGCAGGCTCTGCTCACCAAGCGGCTCGGCAAGACGCGCGTCATCGCCGAGACCGGCGCGGGTCAGCACGGTGTGGCGACGGCGACCGCGGCCGCCCTCTTCGGGTTCGACTGCACGATCTACATGGGCGAGGTCGACACCGAGCGACAGGCGCTCAACGTCGCCCGCATGCGCCTGCTCGGCGCCGAGGTGATCCCGGTCACGACGGGCTCCCGCACGCTGAAGGATGCCATCAACGAGGCATACCGCGACTGGGTCGCGAGCGTCGAGACGACCAACTACATCTTCGGCACCGCCGCGGGCCCGCATCCGTTCCCCGCGATGGTGCGCGACTTCCAGAAGATCATCAGCGAAGAGGCCCGCGCGCAGCTGCTCGACGAGGTCGGACGCCTGCCCGATGCCGTCGTCGCCTGCGTGGGCGGCGGCTCCAACGCGATCGGCATGTTCGACGCGTTCCTCGACGACGAGGGCGTGCGCCTCTACGGTGTGGAGGCGGCCGGCGACGGCGTGGACACGCCGCGCCACGCGGCATCCATCGAACGCGGTCGTCCCGGCGTGCTGCACGGTGCGAAGACGTTCGTGCTGCAGGACGAAGACGGCCAGACCGTGGAGTCGCACTCGATCTCGGCCGGGCTCGACTATCCCGGTGTCGGACCCGCGCACGCCTGGCTGTCGTCGATCGGCCGCGCCGAGTACATCCCGGCCACCGACGCCGAGGCGATGGAAGCACTGCGCCTGCTCAGCCGCACCGAGGGGATCATCCCCGCGATCGAGTCCGCGCACGCCCTCGCGGGCGCGATGCGCCTCGGCCGTGAACTCGGCCCGGATGCCGTCATCGCCGTGAGCCTGTCGGGCCGCGGCGACAAGGACATGGACACGGCCGCCCGCTGGTTCGGGCTCTACAGCGACGAGGCCCCGGCGCCCGTCGTCACACCGCCCGAGGACGAAGCCGCCTCCGGAGAGGGGATCGAGCTGTGACCTCTCGCGTCGCCGCCGCAATCGACGCCGCCGCTGCCGCAGGGCGCACGGCGTTCGTGGGCTATCTGCCGCTGGGCTTCCCCGACCTGCAGACGAGCATCGAGGCCGCTGTCACCCTCGCCGAGAACGGCGCCGACATCCTCGAACTCGGTCCGCCCTACTCCGATCCGGTGATGGACGGCACGGTCATCCAGGAAGCGACCCAGGCGGCCCTCGCCGGCGGCTTCCGCCTGCGGGACATCTTCACCGCGGTGCGTGAGATCACCGCGCGCGTCGATGTGCCGGTGCTGGTGATGACCTACTGGAACCCGGTCATGCAGTACGGCGTCGACCGCTACGCCGACGATCTCCTCGCCGCCGGGGGAGCGGGCCTCATCACGCCCGACATCACCCCCGACGCCGCAGCCGAGTGGATCGCCGCTTCCGAGCGCACCGGCCTCGACCGCGTGTTCCTGGCTGCGCCCACCTCCACCGACGAACGCCTGGACCTCATCGTCCAGGCATCCACGGGCTTCGTCTACACCGTCTCGACGATGGGCATCACCGGGGAGCGCGCGGAACTGGACGCCGCAGCCCGCACGCTGGTGCAGCGGCTGCGCGAGCACAGCTGCCGCCGTGCATGCGTCGGCATCGGCATCTCGACGCCGGATCAGGTCGCGGGTGTGGGCGCGTACGCCGACGGCGCGATCGTCGGCACGGCCCTCGTGCGCGCGCTGCGCGACGGCGGTCTCGACGCCCTGGCGGCGACGGCGCGCGCGCTCACCTCGGGATCCGCCGCGCACGCGAACTAGACTTTCCCCCGCCGGCGTGGCGCCGGCACTCCGAACGCAAGGACACGGTTCACCATGATCACCGCCGCCGCGAGCGTCGTCGCCAGCATTCCCAGCCCCTCGGTCAGCTACTGGGAGCTCGGTCCGCTGCGCATCTACTTCTACGCGTTGTGCATCATCGCCGGCATCATCGCCGCGGTCCTGCTCACGAACCACAGGCTCACCAAGCGGGGCGCGGAGCCCTGGGTCGTCATCGACGTGTCCCTTCCCGCCGTGATCCTCGGCATCGTCGGAGCCCGCATCTTCCACGTGGCCACGCACCCCGGCTTCTACTTCGCCGAGGGTCGGCAGTGGTGGAACCCCTTCGAGCAGGATGCCATCTGGAACGTCTGGGACGGAGGCATCGCCATCTTCGGCGCGCTCATCGGCGGTGCGGTCGGCGCCTGGATCGGATGCCGCTGGACCGGTCTGCGATTCTGGAGCTTCGCCGACGCCCTGGCGCCCGGCCTGCTGCTCGCACAGGCACTGGGTCGGTTCGGCAACTGGTTCAACCAGGAGCTCTACGGCGTGCCCACCGACCTGCCGTGGGGTCTGGAGATCGATTACCCCAACGCCGCCTGGCCCGCCGGCCTCCCCGAGGGGACGCTCTTCCACCCCACGTTCCTGTACGAGGTGCTGTGGAACCTGCTGGGCGTCGTGGTGCTGCTGTGGGCAGGCCGCAAGCTCCGCCTGCAGTGGGGCCGCCTCTTCGGCCTGTACCTGGTGTGGTACTGCGCAGGACGCGTCGTCTGGGAGTCGATCCGCATCGATCCCAGCGAGATCTTCTTCGGGCTGCGCACCAACGTCTGGGCGGCGATCCTCGGCATCGTGGTGGGGCTCGCCATCATCATCGTGCAGCAGCGCCGCCACACCGGGTGGGAGCCGTCGGTCTACGTTCCCGGCCGGCAGTGGCACCCCGACGGGGCTGTACAATCGCAGAACAGCGAGGACTTCGTCGACGTGAGCGCACCCCCCGCGTCCGAAGCCCCCGAGGAGACAGCCACAAGCGCAGTTCCCGCCAAGTAACAGCCAGGGCCGACGTCGTCCCGTCTTGAGTCTCAGAGTGAGGACGGCAGGTATGCCTTCGAGCCCCCGTCACGACGCCGGATCCTTCGCGGCGTTCCCTCCCCGTCAGGGGATGTACAACCCGGCCTTCGAGAAGGACGCGTGCGGCCTGGCGATGGTCGCGACGCTGCGCGGCCACGCGGGACACGACATCGTGGAGCTGGCGCTGACGGCGCTGCGCAACCTCGAGCACCGCGGCGCCATCGGCTCCGACGCGGGCACGGGCGACGGCGCCGGCATCCTCACGCAGATGCCCGACGCCTTCCTCCGCGCCGTGGTGGACTTCGAGCTGCCTCGCGTGGGGGAGTATGCCGCCGGCATGGCCTTCCTGCCGCGTGACCCTGACGCACGACAGGCGCTGAAGCACGGCATCGAAGAGCTGGCGGCCCGCGAGGGCCTGACGGTTCTGGGCTGGCGCGAGGTGCCGACCGCCGACGACAACCTCGGCAAGCTGGCGTACGACGCCCGCCCCGCGTTCGAGCAGCTGTTCCTGTCCCGCCCCGCCATCGGTGGTGCACCGGCGTTGTCCGGCATCGACCTCGACCGCCGTTCGTACCGGCTCCGCAAGCGCGCCCAGCATGAGTTGGGCGCGTATTTCGTCTCCCTGTCCAGTCGCACCCTCGGCTACAAGGGCATGGTCACGACCCTTCAGCTCGAGCCGTTCTACCCGGACCTGCAGGACGCCCGCTTCGCATCGGAACTCGCCGTCGTGCATTCGCGCTACTCGACGAACACGTTCCCGTCGTGGCCGCTCGCGCAGCCGCTGCGCATGCTCGCCCACAACGGCGAGATCAACACCGTCAGCGGCAACCGCAACTGGATGCGGGCGCGCCAGTCGCAGCTCGAATCCGAGATGCTCGGCGACATGCGCCCGCTCATGCCCATCTGCACCGAGGGCGCGAGCGACTCCGCATCGTTCGACGAGGTGCTGGAGCTGCTGACGCTCACCGGCCGCAGCCTGCCGCACGCGATCATGATGATGGTGCCGGAGGCCTACGAGAAGCAGGCCGACATCGCACCCGACCTGCGCGCGTTCTACGACTACCACTCGATGCTGATGGAGCCGTGGGACGGCCCGGCCGCTCTCATCTTCACCGACGGCACGCTCGTCGGCGCGACCCTCGACCGCAACGGCCTACGTCCGGGCCGCTGGACCGAGACCACCGACGGCCTGGTCGTCATCGGCAGCGAAACCGGCGTGCTCGATTTCGAGCCCTCGCGCATCAAGCGCCGCGGCCGGCTCAGCCCTGGCCGCATGTTCCTCGTCGACACCGCGCAGCGCCGCATCGTGGAGGACTCGGAGATCAAGGCCGAGCTGGCCGCGTCGCAGCCGTGGGAGCTCTGGCTGCGCCAGCGCCTGCAGCTGTCTGAGCTGCCCGAGCGCGAGCACATCGTGCACCCGATCGCCTCGATCACCCGCCGCCAGCGCACGTTCGGGTACACCGAGGAGGAAGTGCGCATCCTCCTCACCCCGATGGGGCAGAACGGCGCCGAGCCGATCGGAGCGATGGGCTCGGACACGCCCATCGCGGTGCTCAGCGAGCGGCCCCGGCTGCTCTTCGACTACTTCGTGCAGCAGTTCGCCCAGGTCACCAACCCGCCGCTGGACTCCATCCGCGAAGAGGTCGTCACCAGCCTGCGCGCCGGGCTCGGACCCGAGCGCAACCTGCTGTCGTACGGCCCGGACCACGCCAGGCAGATCACGCTGGACTTCCCGGTCATCGACAACGACGAGCTGGCGAAGATCCAGAACATCGAACGCACCATGCCCGGCCGCCGCTCGGTGACCCTCAAGGGGCTCTACCACTTCGACGCCGGCCCCGACACGATGAAGGCGCGCCTGGACGAACTGTGCGCCGAAGCAGAGCAGGCCATCGAGGACGGGGCGGAGTTCCTCATCCTCTCGGATCGCGACTCGAACAAGGACCTGGTCCCGATCCCGTCGCTGCTGATGGTCTCCGCGGTGCACCACCACCTGATCCGCAAGCAGAACCGCATGAAGGTGGGCCTCGTCGTCGAAGCCGGCGACGTGCGCGAAGTGCACCACGTCGCGACCCTCATCGGCTACGGCGCCTCAGCGGTGAACCCCTACCTGGCGATGGAGACGGTCGAGTACCTCGTGCGCGCCGGGTTCATCACCGGCATCACGCCGGAGGAGGCCGTCACCAACGTCATCTACGCCCTGGGCAAGGGTGTGCTGAAGATCATGTCGAAGATGGGCATCTCCACGGTCTCCTCCTATGCCGGCGCCCAGACCTTCGAAGCGGTCGGCCTCTCGCAGGAGTTCATCGACGCCTACTTCACCGGCACCGAGAGCAAACTCGGCGGCATCGGGATCCGGGAGGTCGCCCTCGAGAACCAGGCTCGGCACGACTTCGCCTACCCGCAGGACGGTGCCGCACGGGCCCACGAGCGGCTGTGGACCGGGGGCGAGTATCAGTGGCGTCGCGACGGCTCGCCCCACCTGTTCAACCCCGACACGATCTTCCGACTGCAGCACTCCACGCGCACCCGCCGGTACGACATCTTCCGGGAGTACACCAAGCTCGTCGACGACCAGGCGCGTGAGCTCAAGACGCTGCGCGGCATGTTCACGCTGCGCAGCGGCCTGCGGCCCCCGGTGCCGATCGACGAAGTCGAACCGGTCTCGGCGATCGTGAAGCGCTTCTCCACCGGGGCGATGAGCTACGGCTCCATCTCCAAGGAAGCCCACGAGACGCTGGCGATCGCGATGAACAGCATCGGCGCCAAGTCGAACACCGGTGAGGGCGGCGAAGACGTCGAACGCCTGCTCGACCCCCAGCGGCGCAGCGCGATCAAGCAGGTGGCCTCGGGCCGTTTCGGCGTCACGAGCATGTACCTCACCCACGCTGAGGACATCCAGATCAAGCTCGCGCAGGGTGCCAAGCCCGGCGAGGGCGGTCAGCTTCCCCCGGCGAAGGTGTACCCGTGGATCGCCCGCACCCGCGGCGGCACCCCCGGCGTCGGCCTCATCTCGCCGCCGCCGCATCACGACATCTACTCGATCGAAGATCTCAAGCAGCTGATCTTCGACCTCAAGCGCGCCAACCCGAAGGCACGGGTGCACGTCAAGCTGGTGAGCCAGTCGGGCATCGGCGCCGTCGCCGCGGGTACCGCCAAGGCCCTCGCCGACGTCATCCTCGTCTCGGGGCACGACGGGGGAACGGGCGCGAGCCCGATGAACTCCCTCAAGCACGCCGGCACGCCCTGGGAACTGGGGCTCGCCGAGACACAGCAGACGCTCATGCTCAACGACATGCGCGACCGCGTCGTGGTGCAGGCCGACGGTCAGCTCAAGACGGGCCGTGACGTCATCGTCGCCGCCCTGCTGGGCGCCGAGGAGTTCGGCTTCGCCACGACGGCGCTGGTGGTGGAAGGCTGCATCATGATGCGGGTCTGCCACCTGGACACCTGCCCGGTCGGCGTCGCCACCCAGAACCCGGTGCTGCGCGACCGCTTCACAGGCAAGGCCGAGCACGTCGTGAACTTCATGGAGTTCATCGCCCAAGAGGTGCGCGAGTACCTCGCCGAGCTCGGCTTCCGCTCGCTGGATGAGGCGGTGGGTCGTGCCGAGCTGCTCGACGTCAACGGCGCGATCGCGCATTGGAAGGCCAGCGGACTCGACCTCGCGCCCCTGCTGCGCGGACCGGCCTTCGCCGAGACCGCCCCGCGCCGCAACATCCGCGGCCAGGATCACGAGCTGGACGAGCACTTCGACGTGCAGCTCATCGAGCGGGCGCAGGACGTGATCGCCCACGGCGGGCAGATCACCATCGACCTGCCGATCCGCAACACCGAGCGGGCGGTCGGCACCATGCTCGGCAACCGCGTCACCCTCGCGCACGGTCAGAACGGCCTGCCGTCGGGGTCGATCATCGTCAACCTGACCGGTTCCGCCGGGCAGTCGTTCGGGGCGTTCCTCCCCGCGGGCATCACCCTGCGGCTCGAGGGCGACTCCAACGACTACGTCGGCAAGGGCCTCTCGGGTGGACAGATCGTCGTGCGTCCCCCTCGGGATGCCGCCTTCGACGCCTCCCGCAACGTCATCGCCGGCAACGTCATCGGCTACGGCGCCACCCAGGGAACGATGTTCCTGCGCGGCGTCGTGGGGGAGCGGTTCTTCGTCCGCAACTCCGGTGCGACAGCGGTCGTGGAGGGGGTCGGCGATCACGCGCTGGAGTACATGACCGGCGGTCTCGCCGTCATCCTCGGCGCCACCGGCCGCAACCTCGGCGCCGGCATGTCGGGCGGAAACGCCTACATCTACAAGCTCGACCGCGATCTGGTGAACCGCGAGTCGCTCGCCAGCGGCGAGCTGGAGCTGCTGGAGATGGGCTCCGGCGACATCGAGATCCTCCGCGACCTGCTGCTGCAGCACGTCGCGGAGACGGATTCCGCTCTCGCGGCATCCCTGCTGGAGAACTTCGACACCGAGGCCGCGAACTTCGTGCGGGTGGTGCCGCGCGACTACGCCGCGGTGCTGCAGACCCGCCAGCAGGCGGCGGCAGAAGGACTGGACCCCGACGGCGACGTCGTCTGGAACCGCATCATGGAGGTGACGGGTGGCTGACCCGAAGGGCTTTTTGAAGGTCACCGAGCGCGAGCTGCCGCCGCGGCGCCCCGTGCCGGTGCGCATCCTCGATTGGAAAGAGGTGTACGAGCCCGGCGACTCCGCCGTGCTCCGCCGCCAGGCGGGCCGCTGCATGGACTGCGGCGTGCCGTTCTGCCACAAGGGATGCCCGCTCGGGAACCTCATTCCGGAGTGGAACGACCTCACGTGGCGCGGTCAGACGCGCAGCGCGAGCGAGCGGCTGCACGCCACCAACAACTTCCCGGAGTTCACCGGTCGACTGTGCCCCGCCCCCTGCGAGAGCTCATGCGTGCTGGGGATCAACCAGCCCGCCGTCACGATCAAGCAGGTGGAGGTGTCGATCGCCGAGGAGGCGTTCTCCCGCGGCTGGGTCCAGCCGGAGCCGCCGGAGCGGTTGACCGGCAAGACCGTGGCCGTCGTCGGCTCCGGCCCCGCCGGCCTCGCCGCGGCACAGCAGCTGACGCGCGCCGGCCACACCGTCGCCGTCTTCGAGCGCGACGATCGCATCGGTGGGCTGCTGCGCTACGGCATCCCGGACTTCAAGATGGAGAAGCGCCACCTCGAGGCGCGGCTGCGCCAGATGCAGGACGAAGGCACCCGCTTCCGCGCGGGCGTGGAGATCGGCAGGGACATCACCTGGGACCAGCTGCGTGCCCGCTACGACGCCGTCGTGGTGGCCACCGGCGCCACGGTGCCGCGGGACCTTCCCATCCCGGGACGCGACCTCGCCGGCGTGCACTTCGCGATGGAGTACCTCGTCGAATCGAACAAGGCCGTCGCCGGTGACCAGGTGCCGCACCAGATCTCCGCGCAGGGCAAGCACGTCATCGTCATCGGCGGCGGCGACACCGGCGCGGACTGCATCGGCACCGCGCACCGGCAGGGCGCGCTGAGCGTGACCAACCTCGCGATCGGCGTGCAGCCTCCCACCGCCCGTCCCGACCACCAGCCGTGGCCGATGACCCCGACGCTGTTCGAGGTGACCTCTGCCCACGAGGAGGGCGGGGAGCGGGCATATCTGGCATCCACCGTCGAGTTCCTCGGGAACGACGTGGGCGAGGTGCGCGCGCTGCGGGTGGCGGAGACCGAGTACGTCGACGGCCGCCGCGTGCCCAAGAGCGGCACCGAGCGGGAGATCCCCGCGGACCTCGTCCTCATCGCGATGGGCTTCACCGGTCCCGAGCGGGAGCACCTCGAGGAGCAGCTGCAGGCGCAGTTCACCCCGCGCGGCATCCTCGCCCGCGACGAGGACTACCAGGCGACACACCCGGGCGTCTTCGTCGCCGGGGATGCCGGGCGCGGTCAGTCGCTCATCGTCTGGGCCATCGCCGAGGGCCGCGCCGCGGCCGCAGCAGTGGACCGTCACCTCATGGGCACCACCGAGCTGCCGTCGCCCGTGCGACCCACTGACATCGCGATCGGGTTGCAGCCCGCGTAGGCTGGACCCGGCAGCACGCAGGCCACAACCCCGAAAGACCGGAGCACATCCACGATGAGACGCGCGAAGATCGTCGCCACTCTCGGCCCCGCCACGTCCACCTACGAGATGGTCCGCGCGATCATCGATGCGGGTGTCGACGTTGCGCGATTCAACCTGAGCCACGGAGACTATTCCGTCCACGAGAACAACTTCGCCAACGTACGGAAGGCCGCACAGGATGCCGGCCGCGCCGTCGCCGCGCTGGTTGACCTCCAGGGCCCGAAGATCCGCCTCGGCAAGTTCGCCGACGGACCGCACCAGCTCGCCGTCGGCGATGTCTTCAAGATCACCACCGAGGACATCGAGGGCACCAAGGAGATCGTCTCGACGACCTTCAAGGGACTCCCCGCCGACGTCAGCCCTGGCGACTTCCTGCTCATCGACGACGGCAAGGTGCGCGTCGAGGTGACCGAGGTCGAGGGTCCCGTCGTGACCACCAAGGTCATCGTCGGCGGCCCGGTGTCCAACAACAAGGGCATCAACCTGCCGGGGGTCGCCGTGAGCGTCCCCGCCCTGTCCGAGAAGGACGAGGCAGACCTCCGCTGGGGTCTGCGCGCCGGTGCCGACCTCATCGCGCTGTCCTTCGTGCGCAGCGCTCAGGACGTCGAGCGCGTGCACGAGATCATGGCGGAGGAGGGGCACCGCGTGCCCGTCATCGCCAAGATCGAGAAGCCGCAGGCCGTGGAGAACCTCGAGGAGATCATCGACGCCTTCGACGGCATCATGGTCGCCCGCGGTGATCTGGGTGTCGAGCTGCCGCTCGAGGCTGTGCCGATCGTGCAGAAGCGCGCGGTCGAGCTCTGCCGCCGCATGGCCAAGCCCGTCATCGTCGCCACGCAGATGCTCGAGTCGATGATCAACAACCCGGTGCCGACCCGCGCCGAGACCAGTGACGTCGCCAACGCGGTGCTCGACGGCGCCGACGCGGTCATGCTCTCGGGCGAGACCAGCGTCGGGGACTACCCCGTCGTCGTCGTCGAGACGATGGCCCGCATCATCGAGTCCACCGAAGAGCACGGCATGGAGCGCATCGCGCCGCTGAACACCAAGCCGCGCACGCAGGGCGGGGCCATCACCCTCGCCGCGATGGAGGTCGCGGACTTCGTCGACGCCAAGTACGTCTGCATCTTCACCGAGTCGGGCGACACCGCACGCCGCATGTCGCGGCTGCGGCCCAAGTTCCCCATGATCGGGTTCACGCCCGAGCCGGCGATCCGCCGCCGGATGGCGATCACGTGGGGCGTGCAGTCGGCCATCGTCGAGCACGTCGCGCACACCGATCTCATGTTCATCCAGGTCGACGACTACCTGCTCTCGCACAAGCTGGCCGAGGTCGGCGACCGGGTCGTCGTGATCTCCGGATCCCCTCCCGGGATCATCGGCTCGACCAACGACATCCGCATCCACAAGGTCGGCGACGCCGTTCACGGCAAGGCGCCCATCTACAAGGCCGAGCAGTAAGGCCTGAGGCGGAAAGCAGAAGAGGGATGCCGGCCGGCATCCCTCTTCTGCTTTTCTCGTACCGGTGGTGGGAGTCGAACCCACACGTCCGAAGACAACCGAGTTTGAGTCGGTCGCGTCTGCCATTCCGCCACACCGGCAGGTGCCTGAACGACGATACCGCAGTGGCGGGGGCGTACCTGGCTCTAAGATGGACAGGTGACTGAGTTGGACGAGAACGCCACCCCCATGGCCACGGCACCGCGACGCGTCGTGGTCGCCGAGGACGAATCGCTGATCCGCCTGGACATCGTGGAGATCCTCCGCGACAACGGCTTCGACGTCGTCGGCGAGGCGGGAGACGGCGAGACGGCTGTGCAGCTTGCGACCGAGCTGCGGCCCGACCTGGTGATCATGGACGTGAAGATGCCCGTGCTCGACGGCATCTCGGCCGCCGAGAAGCTCAGCAAGGCGCACATCGCGCCGGTCGTGCTGCTGACGGCGTTCAGCCAGAAGGAGCTCGTCGAGCGGGCCACCGAGGCCGGTGCGCTCGCATACGTGGTCAAGCCCTTCACCCCCAACGACCTGCTGCCGGCGATCGAGATCGCCCTGGCACGCTACGAGCAGATCATCACGCTCGAGGCCGAGGTCGCCGACATGGTCGAGCGCTTCGAGACCCGCAAGCTCGTCGACCGCGCCAAGGGCCTGCTCAACGAGAAGATGGGCCTGACCGAGCCCGAGGCCTTCCGCTGGATCCAGAAGGCGTCGATGGACCGCCGGCTGACCATGCAGGACGTCGCCAAGGCGATCATCGAGCAGCTCGCCCCCAAGAAGTAACGAGACACCGCTTTACGGCGGAGACCCCTCGCGGTGCGGGGGGTCTCCGCCGTTTTCGCGGTGTCTCAGGCGGCGGATGCCGCGGGGGGAGCGGGATGCTCGGAGTGGCCCCGGTGCGGTCGCTCAGAGGTCCTTGATCAGGTTCGTGATGCGGATGGTCGAGCAGCGTCGCCCGGCCTCGTCGCTCACCGCGATCTCGTGCACGGTCATCGCGCGACCGAGATGGATGGGGGTGCACACCGCCGTGACGATGCCGCTGGTGGCCGAGCGGGTGTGCGTGGCATTGATGTCGATGCCCACCGCCAGGCGCCCCGGACCCGCGTGCAGGTTGGCGGCCATCGAACCGAGGGATTCGCCCAGCACGACGTACGCGCCGCCGTGCAGCAGACCGACGGGCTGCGTGTTGCCCTCCACGGGCATGGTGGCGACGCACCGCTCGATCGTGAACTCGGTGAACTCGATGCCCATCTTCTCCGCCAGCGCCCCCATACCGCGCTCGGCGACCCACTCGAGTCCGTGCTGCGTCGCGGCGTGCTGATCGGTCATGTCCTGCTCTCGGTTCGGGCTGTCCCACCCGCTCGTTAGGCTGGGTGGGTGACGGATGCCGCAAAGCCTACCCTTCTGATCGTCGACGGCCATTCCCTGGCATATCGGGCGTTCTTCGCCCTCCCGGTGGACAACTTCACCACCAAGGACGGGCAGCACACCAACGGGATCTACGGTTTCCTGTCGATGTTCGTGAACCTGCTGAAGGCCGAGAAGCCGACGCACGTCGCGGTGGCCTTCGACACCTCGCGCCAGTCGTTCCGCACGCGCGAGTACGCCGAATACAAGGCGAACCGCTCGGAGTCGCCGGCCGAGTTCAAGGGCCAGATCCCCCTGCTGCAGGACTGTCTGCGGGCCATGAACATCACGGTGCTGCAGAAGGAGGACTTCGAGGCCGACGACATCCTCGCCACCCTCGCCACCGAGGGCGCCGAGGCCGGCTTCGACGTGCTGGTCTGCTCGGGTGACCGCGACACCATCCAGCTCGTCAACGACGACATCACGCTGCTGTACCCCAGCGTGCAGGGCGTGTCGCAGCTGAAGCGCTACGACCCCGCGGCGGTCGTGGAGAAGTACGGCCTGCCGCCGGAGATGTACCCCGACATCGCGGCGCTCGTCGGCGAGACGAGCGACAACCTGCCCGGCGTGCCGAAGGTGGGGGAGAAGACCGCGGTGAAGTGGCTCACCCAGTACGGCTCGCTCGACGAGCTGCTCGCGCGCGCCGACGAGATCAAGGGTGTCGTGGGCGGCAACCTGCGCGAGCACCTCGACGACGTGCGCCGCAACCGCACCCTCAACCGCCTGCTGCGCGATGTCGAGCTGCCCGTCACGCCGCAGGACCTGGTGGTGCAACCCCTCGACGCGCAGGCGGTGCGCGACATCTTCGCCCGTCTGGAGTTCCGCACGCTGCTGCCGCGCGTGTTCGAGGCCGCGGGCGTCATCGATCCCGGCGACGGCCCCGAGGCGGCGCCCGCGAAGGCCGCGCCGACGCCGGTCGAACCGGATGCCGCGGGACTCGCGGCCTGGCTCGACGATGCCGCGGGTGAGGTCGGCCTGACCGTCGCCGTCGAAGGGGGTCTGCCCGCCCGCGTGGGCCTGGCGACCGCCGATGCCGCCGTCGAGGTGGCGTGGACCGACGAGACCACAGCCGTGCTGCTGCCGTGGCTGGCCTCGACGGCGCCGAAGGTGATGTCCGACGCCAAGTCGCAGGTGAAGGCGCTGCGCCGTGCCGGCGCGGTGGTCGATGGCCTGGTCTTCGACGCGCTGGTGGCCGGCTGGCTGCTGCGCCCGAGCTTCCCCGACAAGAGCCTGGCCGATCTGGTCGACCGATACCTGGGTGAGAAGCTTCCCGAGGCGGACCCCACGCAGCTGGTTCCCGAGACGGAGGGCGCAACGCCCGGCCAGGTGTCATGGTTCACCCTGCGCGTGGCCGATGCGCTGCGCGACGAGCTGCCCGCGGGTGTGGCATCCGTCCTCTCCGACATCGAACTGCCGACGCTGCTGACCCTCGCCGACATGGAACTGGCCGGCGTCAGCGTCTCGCACGAGAAGCTCTCCGGGTTCTCCGCCGAGCTCGCCGCGCGCGCCGACACGATCGCGCAGCAGGCCTACGCCACCATCGAGCGCGAGGTGAACCTGGGATCGCCCAAGCAGCTGCAGGAGGTGCTGTTCGAACAGCTCCAGCTGCCGAAGACCCGCAAGACGAAGACCGGGTACTCCACGGATGCCGCCGTGCTCGCCGATCTGCAGGAGACGAACCCGCATCCCTTCCTCGACCTGCTCCTGCAGCACCGTGAGGCGACCAAGCTGCGGCAGATCATCGAATCGCTCGACGCCGCCATCGCCGACGACGGGCGCATCCACACCACGTACGTGCAGACCGGCAGCCAGACCGGTCGCCTGTCGAGTACCGATCCCAACCTGCAGAACATCCCGATCCGCACCACCGAGAGCCGCCGCATCCGTGCCGCGTTCGAGGTGGGCGAAGGCTACGAGACGCTGCTGACGGCGGACTACTCGCAGATCGAGATGCGCATCATGGCGCATCTGTCGGGCGATCCCGGCCTCATCGAGGCGTTCAACTCGGGCGAGGACCTGCACCGCTTCGTCGGCGCGCGGGTGTTCGGCGTCACGCCGGAGGAAGTCACCCCCGCGATGCGCACGAAGGTCAAGGCCATGTCGTACGGCCTCGTGTACGGTCTGTCGGCGTTCGGGCTGTCCAAGCAGCTGCGCATCGAGCAGTCCGAGGCCAAGGGCCTGATGCTGGAGTACTTCGCCCGCTTCGGCGCGGTGCGCGACTACCTGCGCTCATCGGTCGAGCAGGCGAAGATCGACGGGTACACCGAGACGATCTTCGGTCGTCGTCGCCCGTTCCCCGACCTCTCGAGCCCCAACCGGGTGCTGCGGGAGAACGCCGAGCGCGCAGCGCTGAACGCCCCCATCCAGGGCAGCGCCGCCGACATCATGAAGATCGCGCTGTTCCGCATCCATGCCGAGTTCGCCGAGCAGAACCTGCGCTCGCGCGTGCTCCTGCAGATCCACGACGAACTCGTGGTGGAGGTCGCGCCGGGGGAGTGGGATGCCGCCGAGCGGATCGTGCGCGACCGCATGGGGGATGCCGCGCAGCTGTCGGTGCCGCTGGATGTGCAGATCGGCCGCGGCGCCGACTGGGACGAAGCAGGTCACTGAGCGGCGCCGGTTCGTGTCTGCGTGCCACGGCGTTCTAGGCTCGGAGCATGACTGACACCTCACGCCCCACGACCCGGATCGACCAGATCGCGGACGCATGGGTGGACACGCTCGCCGAACTGTCTCCGATGCTGGCGACCTACATCGGCCGCACCGAGTACAACGACCGCTTCGACGACCTGTCGCCCGCGGGTACGGAGCGCTCGGTGGCCGCCGCCCAGGCGACCCTCGCCGAGCTCGAGTCCGCCGAACCGGTCGACGACATCGACGTGGTGACCAAGGAGGACCTCAGCCGGGAGCTGCGCCTGCAGCTGGAGCTGCACGAGGCGAAGGCGCATCTGCGGGACCTCAACGTCATCGCCTCGCCCGCGCAGGACCTGCGCCAGGCATTCGACCTCATGCCCACTGACACCGTCGACGACTGGGCCGTGGTCTCCGCCCGACTGAAGGCGCTGCCGCAGGCGATCGCGGGGTACATCGAGACCCTGCGCGAGGGTATCGCCGAGGGTGTCGTCCCCGCACGCCGTCAGGTGCACGAAGTCATCACCCAGATCGGCCGTTACACCGACGACAACGGCTTCTTCGCCGAGTTCGCCGCCGAGGCCGCTCCCGCCGAGGGGCACCTGCCGGCATCCCTCGCGCGTGAGCTCACCGACCACAGCAACGCCGCCCGCGTCGCCTACGAGTCGCTGTCGTCGTTCCTGAGTTCCGAGCTCGCTCCCGAGGCGAGCGAACAGGATGCCGTGGGCCGTGAGCTCTATGCGCTGCACTCGCGCCGTTTCCTCGGCGCCGAGATCGACCTCGACGAGACGTACGAGTGGGGGATCGAAGAGCTCGCGCGCATGGTCGCCGAGCAGGAGTCCATCGCCGCGCAGATCTCTCCCGGAGCGACGGTCGAAGAGGCCGTGGCACTGCTGGAGGCAGACCCCGCCCGGCAGCTGCACGGCGCTGAGGCGCTGCAGCGGTGGATGCAGGAGACCAGCGACCGCGCCGTCGAGGAGCTCGGCCGCACCCACTTCGACATCGCCGAGCCCATCCGCCGGCTGGAGTGCATGATCGCGCCGACCAACGAAGGCGGCATCTACTACACCGGTCCCACCGACGACTTCTCCCGCCCCGGCCGCATGTGGTGGTCCGTGCCGGAGGGCGTCGACCGCTTCGACACCTGGCGCGAACTCACCACCGTGTACCACGAAGGCGTTCCCGGCCACCACCTGCAGATCGCACAGGCCGTGTACAACCGCGCGCAGCTCAACAGCTGGCGTCGACTGCTGGCCGGCACGAGCGGGCACGCCGAGGGCTGGGCGCTGTACGCCGAGCGGCTCATGGAGCAGCTGGGCTACCTCGACGACCCCGCCGATCGCCTCGGCATGCTCGACGGCCAGCGCATGCGCGCCGCCCGCGTCGTGCTCGACATCGGCGTGCACCTGCAGAAGCCCCGCCTGGACGGCACCGGCACGTGGGACTACGACTACGCGCTGGAGTTCATGCGGCGCAACGTCAACATGTCCGACGAGTTCGTGCAGTTCGAGGTCAACCGGTACTTCGGCTGGCCGGGACAGGCGCCGGCGTACAAGGTCGGCCAGCGCATCTGGGAGCAGCTGCGTGACGAGGTCGCCGAGCGCGAGGGCGAGAACTTCTCGATCAAGCAGTTCCACAAGCGCGCCCTCGACATCGGCGGCGTCGGCCTCGACACCCTGCGCGCCGCTCTGCGCGCCTGACCCCCGGTCGTTGAGCGAGCGCAGTGCCCCCCGGTCGTTGAGCGAGCGCAGCGAGACGAAACGCCCCGTGCCCGCCGGGGGACCGCGTTTCGTCTCGCTCGCTGCGCTCCCTCGCTCAACGACCCGTAACCTCGCGGTTCGTTGAGCGAGCGCAGCGAGACGAAAAGCCCCGTGCCCGCCGGGGGACCGCGTTTCGTCTCGCTCGCTGCGCTCCCTCGCTCAACGACCGGCCAGTGTCACGCGCGCGCCACCGCCCCCCGGCATCCGTACGATGACGGTATGACCGAAGCCGTCGCGATGCCCGCCACCACGTCGGAGCGCCTGGACCGCCTGCCGTTCACCCGCCGCCACCTGCGTGTGCTCACCGGCTCGGGAGTCGGCTGGGCGCTCGACGCGATGGACGTGGGGCTGGTGTCGTTCATCATCGCCGCCCTCGCCGTGCAGTGGTCGCTGGAGCCGGGGGAGACGGCGTGGATCGCCTCGATCGGCTTCGTGGGCATGGCGATCGGCGCGAGCCTCGGCGGCCTGCTGGCCGACAGGTTCGGCCGGCGGCAGGTGTTCGCGCTCACCCTGCTGGTCTACGGGGTGGCGACCGGGGCGAGCGCGCTGGTCGGCGGACTCGGCATGCTGCTCGTGCTGCGGTTCTTCGTGGGCCTGGGGCTCGGCGCCGAACTGCCGGTCGCCAGCACGTACGTCAGCGAGTTCGCGCCGGCGCGCATCCGCGGGCGTCTCATCGTGATCCTCGAGGCGTTCTGGGCGGTGGGCTGGACCGCCGCAGCCCTCATCGGGTACCTCGTGATTCCCGGGTCGGATGACGGCTGGCGCTGGGCGTTCCTGCTGGGCGCGATCCCCGCCGTCTACGCGATCATCGTGCGCTGGAGCCTGCCGGAATCGCCGCGGTGGCTCGAGCGGCGGGGGAGGGTCGCCGAAGCCGACGCCATCACCCGTACCTTCGAGGATGCCGCGGGCACGGAGCCCACGACGACTGGGGCTGCGGCGGTACCGGGCGAGCGGACGGCCTCCCCGGCAGCCGTGCGCGCGGGGGAGCGGCTGGCAGGCCTCTGGGCACCGGAGTTCCGCGTGCGCACGGCGAGCCTGTGGGCGGTGTGGTTCTGCGTCAACTTCTCGTACTACGGGGCGTTCATCTGGATCCCGACGATCCTCGTCGCGCAGGGCTACGACCTGGTGCGCTCGTTCGGCTTCACCTTGCTGATCACGCTCGCCCAGCTTCCCGGCTATGCGGTCGCCGCCTGGCTGATCGAGGTGTGGGGCCGGCGCCTGACGCTGTCGGTGTTCCTGCTGGGCTCTGCGGTAGCCGCGGTGCTGTTCGGCACCGCCACGGGGGAGGCCGCGATCATCGCCACGGGCATGGCACTGTCGTTCTTCAACCTGGGCGCGTGGGGCGCACTGTACGCCGTCACCCCCGAGATGTACCCCACGTCGCTGCGCGCCACCGGCTCGGGCTGGGCGGCGGGCGTCGGCCGCATCGCGTCGATCCTCGCGCCGCTGACCGTCCCGCCGCTGCTGCTCCTCGGAGGCGCCCCGGTGCTGTTCGTGGTGTTCGCGGCCTTCTTCGCCATCGCCGCCGCGGCGGCCTGGGGACTGGCAGACCGGCGCGGGCAGGCACTGGACGACCGCTGACCCGAGCGGGTATCCCGCGCTTAGGCTGGACGGATGGCATCCGTGCGTTACGTCGCGATCGGCGACTCATTCACCGAAGGCGTCGGCGACGAGCTGCCCGACGGCCGGCCACGCGGCTGGGCAGACCTCGCGGCACAGGGGTGGGCGAACGCCCTGGGGGAGCCGATCGAGTATGCCAACCTCGCCATCCGGGGCAAGCTCATCGATCCGATCGTCGCGGAGCAGCTCGAGCCGGCGCTCGCGCTGAAGCCGACGCATCTGTCGTTCAACGGCGGCGGCAACGACATCCTGCGGCCGCGCGCCTCCGTCGAGCGCGTGGTCGACGCGTTCTCGCAGGTGCTGCGCCGCTGCGACGAGGAGGGCGTGCAGCTCATCCTCCTCTCGGGAGCGAATCCGTCGGGCCAGCTGCCTCTGCGCCGCGTCATCCAGCGACGCGGCGACCTGCTGTCGGCGGCCGTCGAGCAGCGCGTCGCCGGCCGCCCCGACATCGTGCGGGCCATGAACTGGCCGGATCGCGAACTCTCCACCCCGCCGTACTGGTCGGAGGACCGCCTGCACATGAATCACCGAGGACACCACCGCGTCGCGGCGCGCGTGCTCGATGCCCTGGGGCTGAACGTGCCCGCCGAGTGGTGGGCGCTGCCGGACCTGCCGCCGCCCGGGCTGCGCGGGGCGGCGTACTACCGCGCCCACGTCGCGCCCTGGGTGCGCCGGCGCCTCACGCGCACGTCCTCCGGTGACGGGCGCCACCCGAAGTACGCGGAGTGGACCGAGATCAGCCCGACTCAGGAGCGCACGGCGTAGGTCACCTCGGCGAACTGGCCGGCGCGGCGCACGCCGGTGAGCGTGAGCCGGTCGGCGCCCAGCCGGCGGGGGAGCAGTGGCTTGCCCTCGCCCAGCGTCGCCGGGGCGACCGACACCCGGATCTCGTCGAGCAGGCCCGCGTCGGCGAACTGGCCGGCGAGGTCTCCACCTCCCACGACCCAGACGTCGCGCTCGCCCGCCGCGTCGCGGATCTGCGGCCAGATCGCTGTCACCGGACCCGACGCGAAGCGCACGTCGGCACCAGGGACGGCGGGAAGTCTGCGGGTGGTGAAGACCCAGGTCGGGCGCTGCCCGTAGAACGCCGGCCAGCGCTCGGGGTGCTCCAGCAGATCTTCGTGCCGCAGCACCCACTCGTAGGTCGCCGAACCTTGCACGAGCACGCCGATGCCGTCGAGGAACCTGTGGAAGTCGGCATCCCCACCCTCACCGCCGGGTACGGCGAAGAGCCAATCGAGGGAGTCGGAGGCGTCGGCGAGGTATCCGTCGAGTGTCGTCGCCGTGTAGAAGATCACGCGTGCCATGGACGCCACGCTAGCGCGCACGCCCGACAGGGCACATCGCGGGGGCCGGTGTCAAGTAGTCCTTGCCACGCCCGCGCCTCCGGCAGTATTCCGGAAGTCACCTGACCCGAAAGGAACTGCCATGAGCATCGGAGCCGGAATCGCGCTCTTCGCCATCGGAGCGATCCTCGTCTTCGCCGTCAATGTGGAGGTCGACTTCGTCAGCCTCGACATGATCGGCTACATCCTGATGGGCGCCGGCGCGCTGGTGGTGCTCATCGGCGTCGTCCTGCTCGCGCGTCGCCGCTCGACCGAGACCGTGTCGCGCACGGCGGTCGACCCCGCCGCGGGCGAGCGCGTCACCCGCCGGTCGACGACGACCTCGGGCGACGAGGTCGTCTGACCCAGCCAGCACAACCGGTGCCCCCGCGCGACCGCCGTTAGAGTGCCCCT
The DNA here is from genome assembly GCF_030246945.1 of Microbacterium sp. zg-Y1090. Classification (NCBI taxonomy): domain Bacteria; kingdom Bacillati; phylum Actinomycetota; class Actinomycetes; order Micrococcales; family Microbacteriaceae; genus Microbacterium; species Microbacterium wangruii. Next base: position 1,483,882 of record NZ_CP126742.1, on the reverse strand, counting down.
GTGGGCGACATCGAAATGGCACGGATCGCCGGGGGCACCGTCATGCTCCACGACGCGCGGCGCGAGCGGCGGTGGAAGGTCACTCTCGAGCCCTTCGAGATCGGCGTGTATCCGGTCACCCGGGAGCTGGTCGCGGAGCTGCTGGGGGAGCAGGCGCCCCACCCGCGGCGGCCGGCGACCGATGTGAGCTGGCTGCGCGCCGTGCGCCTGTGCAACGCGGCATCCGAGTGGGAGGGCTTGGACCCTGCGTACACCTTCGAGGGCGAAGAGGTCACCTGGCACGTCGACAGCGACGGCTACCGGCTGCCCACCGAGGCCGAGTGGGAGTTCGCGTGCCGAGCGGGCTCGACGGGGGCCCACTACGGACCGCTCACCGAGGTGGCCTGGACGGCGGCCGACGGCTGCACGACGCCGCAGAACGTCGGCGGCAAGCTGCCGAACCTCAACGGGCTGTTCGACACCCTCGGCAACGTCTGGGAGTGGTGCTGGGATCTGCTCGATCCGGCGCGATACGGCGATTATCGGGTGTTCCGCGGCGGCGGGTTCGCCGACGACGCCTGGAGCGTGCGCGCCTCCACCCGCCGTGGGGGCGCCCCGCGTGCGCACCACGAGGATGTCGGGCTGCGTCTCGCACGTGGCGGGTTCGACGCGGTGGATGCCGCGCAGGGCTGGTCCGCGGCGGCCGACCGCGAGCGCGCGCTCATCGACGAGCCGCTGCCGTCGGGGTGGACGCCGCGACGGTAGACGCGGCTCGCGGGAGCTTCGAGTGTCACCCGTCGTGGCCCCGGGGCACGGGAAGCGACAGCGGTGGACACCTGACCGGCGTCAGCGCGGAAGCTCCGCCAGTCCCACGTCGCGGCACATCTGCTCGAGGCCTTCGCGCCCGAAGGCGGCGAGGGGGCCCGTCACCCCCGCAGCCTGTGCCTTGCCCTCGAGCAGCCCTTCCGCCCCGCTCGCCATGAGCTCGGCGGTCAGGTTGTACGTGCTCGGCCCTTCCAGATGCGATTCCGCGAGCGTGGCGCCCTTCGCATCCGCGGCGATGGCGACGACGTAGCTGCGCGTGTTGGCGCGTTCCGCCTCGTCCGGCCCCCGCGAGGTGTCGTCGCCCGCGGAGGCGAGGCGTTCGATCAGCGAGCGGCCCCCGGGGATGGCCACGACGGCCCCGATCACGCGCGATGCGACGGGCATCACTCGTGCGATCCCGGAGAACCAGCCGTTGTAGTCCTCCACCGTCTTCAGCCCGGGGTAATGCTCGGGGAGGAAGAGCGCTTCGGTGCCCGACACGAGGATGCCGGTGCGCTCGTCGCCGCGCACGTCGAAGCGGTGCGTGCGACTTCCGGTGCGCACCTCCTGCACATGCCCGTCCCGGTGCACGACCGTCGGGAGCAGGATGCCCTCGGCCATCGTCGCCCGCGTACCGCTGCTGATGCCGTTGCGCATCGACCCCGTCGCGAAGTAGCCGACGCGCACCGCGGTGACCCCCGCGCCGGACCGTTCGATCGCCAGCGCGCCGGCCAGCATCCCGGGGACGTAGTCGAAGCCGAACGCCGGGAGCATCGTGACGCCGGCGGCACGCGCCCGCTCATGGTGACGGCGCTGCAGCTCGCGGACGAACCCGACTTCGCCGGTGGTGTCGACGTAATGCGCGCCGGCATCGACGGCCGCCTGGGCGGCCGCCCAGCCGAGGCGCTCGAACGGACCCACCGTCGTGATCAGCACGTCGCCGGGTTCGAGCAGCCCGGCCACGTCGGCGGCGACGGTGGCATCCACCGTCCGCGTCCCGAGCTGCCCGTGCCTGGCGGACACCGCCGCCAGCTTCGCGGCGTCACGGCCGGCGAGGAGCGGCTGGCGCCCGCGCCGCACCAGCGACTCGACGATGAGCTCTCCGGTGTATCCCGTCGCTCCCAGAACCACGATCTTGGCCGGCATCGTTTCCTCCTCCGGGAGCACGGGCGGCATCCGCGTGCACGCGACTCCCTGCTGGGAGCGTGCCTGCCGCAGGCCACGATGTCCAGCCGTCGGCCGTCCCTCCCCGTCGGGACAGGAATGCGAGGCGCGCGGGGGTCGTTGCCTTGGGTACCTCTAGGGGGTATGCGGCCAACCCAGGGAGTTCCCGGGCCGCTTCTCACAGGGAGATGCCCGATCTACTCTCGCCCTATCGGGGAGGACCTCATGAGCGACCCGCACGCGGAGCACCACACCGTCGATCACCAGCACGAGCGCGCCGGCGACCACAGCGCGCACGCGCACGCGGGGCATGACGCGCACGCGGGGCATGGCGCGCACGGCGGCCACGTCGGCCATGCCGGTCACGTGGGGCGGTTCCGCCGGCTGTTCTGGATCAATCTCGTGCTCGCCGTCCCGGTGGTCGCGTTCTCCGGCATGTTCGCGATGCTGCTCGGCTACTCGCTTCCGCAGTTCCCGGGGGCCGCCCTGGTCGCCCCCGTCGTCGGCACGGTCATGTACGCGTGGGGCGGCCGGCCCTTCCTCACGGGCGCGGTCGATGAGATCCAGAGCCGCAAGCCGGGGATGATGCTGCTCATCGCCCTGGCCATCACCGTCGCCTTCGTCGCGTCGTGGGGCGCCAGTCTCGGCGTGCTCGATCACCGGCTCGAGTTCTGGTGGGAGCTCGCCCTGCTCATCGTCATCATGCTGCTGGGGCACTGGGTCGAGATGCGTTCGCTCGCCCAGACGACCTCGGCGCTCGACGCCCTCGCGGCGTTGCTGCCGGACGAGGCCGAGCGTGTCGAGGGCGATCGCATCGTCTCGGTCGCGCCCGCTCAGTTGCGGGTGGGTGATGTCGTGGTCGTTCGCCCGGGCGGCAGCGTGCCCGCCGACGGCGAGATCGTCAGCGGCCGCGCCGACATGGATGAGTCGATGGTCACCGGCGAATCCCGTCCCGTCTCCCGGGGAGTCGGCCAGGCGGTCACCGCCGGCACGGTCGCCACGGACTCCGGGCTGCGCGTGCGGGTCACCGCCACCGGAGCCGACACCGCACTCGCCGGCATCCAGCGGCTCGTCGCCGACGCGCAGAACTCGACCTCGCGCGCGCAGCGTCTGGCCGACCGGGCTGCCGGGTGGCTGTTCTGGTTCGCGCTGGGCGCCGCGGTGGTCACCGCGACCGTGTGGAGCCTTCTCGGCGACCCCGACGCCGCGGTGGTGCGCACGATCACCGTCCTCGTGATCGCGTGCCCCCATGCCCTGGGGCTGGCGATCCCGCTGGTGGTGTCCATCGCGACCGAGCGCGCCGCCCGCGGGGGAGTGCTGGTGAAGGACCGTCTCGCGCTGGAGAGCATGCGCACGGTCGACGTCGTGCTGTTCGACAAGACCGGCACGCTCACCGAGGGGGCGCCCGTCCTCACCGCGGTCGCACCGGTGGACGGACGCTCCGCCGATGACGTGCTGGCGCTCGCTGCGGCGGCAGAGGCGGATAGCGAGCATCCCCTCGCCCGCGCGATCGTGCGGGCGGCCCGTGAGCGGGCACTGTCGCTCCCAGCTGCCACGGCCTTCTCGTCGACGCCCGCGGTGGGCGTCACCGCCACCGTGCGCGCCCGCGAGGTGCGGGTGGGCGGGCCGCGGCTGCTCGAGACGATCGGGGCGGCGGAGGTGGATGCCGCACACTCCTGGCGCGACGCGGGAGCGATCATCCTGCATGTCGTGGAGGACGGCACCGTCGTCGGCGGGCTCGCGCTCGCTGACGAAGTGCGCCCTCCGTCGCTCGATGCCGTCAGAGCACTGCACGCCCTCGGCGTCGAGGTGATCATGATCACGGGCGATGCCGAGGCGGTCGCTCGCACGGTGGGCGACGAGGTGGGCGTCGACCGCGTCTTCGCCGGCGTGCGTCCCGAGCAGAAGGCGGCGACGATCGCCGCGCTGCAGGCGGAGGGCAAGAGGGTCGCGATGGTCGGCGACGGGGTCAACGACGCACCGGCCCTGGCCCAAGCCGACGTCGGCATCGCGATCGGCGCAGGCACGGATGTCGCCATCGCGTCGGCAGGCGTCATCCTCGCGGGCGATGATCCTCGCTCGGTGGTTTCGGTCATCGAGCTGTCGCGGGCGAGCTACCGCAAGATGACGCAGAACCTCTGGTGGGCGGCGGGGTACAACCTGATCTCGGTCCCGCTGGCGGCCGGCATCCTGGCCCCCATCGGCTTCGTACTGCCGATGTCGGTCGGCGCAGTGCTGATGTCGCTGTCGACCGTGGTCGTGGCTCTCAACGCCCAATTGCTGCGGCGACTCGACCTCTCGCCGGAGAAGAGCACGCAGGCCGTCCTGTCAGGCCGTTCAGGTCCGCTCGCTACGGTGAGCGGATGAGCACGCACATCGCAGCCGAGCCGGGCCAGGTCGCCCCCATCCTGCTGTTCCCGGGCGACCCGCTGCGGGCGAAGTGGATCGCCGAGACCTTTCTCACCGACGCCGAGCTCTACTCGCAGACCCGTGGCATGCTCGGCTTCACCGGCACGTGGGAGGGCCATCGCATCTCGGTGCAGGGGTCGGGGATGGGCCAGCCGTCGATGGCGATCTACGCCAACGAACTCATGGAGTCCTACGGCGTGCAGACCATCGTTCGCGTGGGATCCTGCGGAGCGTTGACCGAGCGCGTCGCCCTGCGTGACATCATCATCGCCAACGGGGCCAGCACCGACTCCGCGATCAACCGCGTGCGCTTCCACGGACTCGACTATGCGCCCGTCGCGGACTTCGGGCTGCTGCGGGCCGCCGTCGCGGCGAGCGAGGCCGAGCCGCCGGCCTCCGCCGTGCACGTGGGTCCGTTGTTCTCGAGCGACCAGTTCTACACCACCCGTGCCGAGCTCACCGACCCGCTGGTGCGCCACGGCGTTCTCGCGGTCGAGATGGAGACGAGCGGGCTGTACACCCTCGCCGCGTACTACGGCCGACGTGCTCTGAGCATCTGCACAGTGTCGGACCACCTCGTCACGGGCGAGGAGACCACCGCCCAGGAGCGCGAGCAGACCTTCGGCGACATGATCCGCATCGCCCTGAGGGCCGCAACCAGCTGAGGGGCGCCTCACGGCAGGGTTCGCGGCGTCGCTTCCTCCACAGGCGGATGCCGGGAGGAGTTTTCCACAATCCAGGGTTAGCCTGGGGTTTTCGCCTCCCCAATGTCGGTGGCCCTCGTCACAATTGTGGGTATGACCAGCCGAGCGCCAGCCACGACAAGACGCGATACGCGGTCGCGTGGCGCGGTGTTGGGGGAGTTGTCGCGCACCCGCGCGCGCATCGCGGCACTGCAGGCGCAGGAGCTCACGCTGCTGGCGCGGGCGGACGCGATCGCCGCGGAGCAGACCGCGCGGGTGCCGTCCAGTGCCGGCCGGGAGCGGGAGATGCCGCTGCGCGAGATGGCGGCGGAAGTCGCCGCGGTGATGCGACGGTCAGACCGCGTGATGCAGCAGCGCCTGCACGACGCCACCGTTCTGGTGACCGGCTTCGCTGCGACCGTCGGCGCCTTGCGCTCCGGGGCGATCGACACGGCGCACGTGCGGATCATTCAGGATGCCGGCGCGCGCATCACCGACCCCGATGCGCGCGCCCGGTTCGAGCAGGCCGCGCTCGTGGTCTGCGAGCGGGAGACACCCGGACGGGCGAAGCCGATCATCGCGATGATCGCGCAGAAGCTGCACCCCGTGCCACTGGCGAAGCGTCATGCCGAGGCGGTCGCGGAGCGTCGGGTGTGGGTGCGCGATCTGGATGACGGGATGGCGGAGCTCGCGGCAGTGCTCCCGGCGGTGCTGGCGTACGCGATCCGCGACCGACTCACCCAGCACGCCCGCGAGGTCGCCGCCGCACGCGGCGCGGCGGCGTCGGCGAAGCGTGGGGAGGGCGGTCCTGCGGCCATAGCGCCTGTCCGGAATGCACCCGCGGAGAGCGAGCCGGTGACCCCGGAGTCTGGCGGCAACGCCCCGGCGGCCTCCGACCCGACGGGCACCGACGGTGGCGGAGCCACTGAGCCGAGCGGTTCCGGGGTGCCGGACAGCCGCACCACCGACCAGGTGCGGGCAGATGTGTTCACCGATCTGCTGCTCACCGGCCACGCCGGCGTATCGGCCTCATGTGCCTCCATCCCGGCCGGCAAGGCGATCACCGCGCATGTGCAGATCGTCATCCCCGACAGCACCCTCACCGGCACCGGGACCGCACCGGCCGAACTCGTCGGGTACGGACCCATCGACCCCGAGACCGCTCGTCGGCTCGCCGCCCGCGCGGCGATCTGGGAACGCGTCTTCCTCTCGCCGACCACCGGCGCGGTGCACCAGGTCGATGCCTACCGGCCGACCACAGCGCAGCGAAGACATCTCGATGCACGGGACGAGCACTGCCGATTCCCCGGCTGTCGAAGGACCGCCCACCACTGCGACCACGACCACACGGTCGACCATGCCCGCGGCGGGCCGACGGCCCTGACGAATCTCGCCAACCTGTGCACGCGACACCACACCCTCAAACATGCCAGTGCATGGAGCGTCACCCAGTCCCGGGACGGCACCCTGCAGTGGGTCAGTCCCACCGGAGAGACCTATCCCGACATCCCGCGGCGCGTACTCGAGTTCAGCGCCCTGCAGGTCGCAGCCGAAGCCGCGCCGTTCTGACCGCCGATCGGCCGCCCGCCTCCGCTCGCCACCGACGAAGCGACGCGGCAGGCGCGCACAGTAGGGTCGCCTGGTGCGGGAGTGTCAGAGGGAACTGCGGGTCGCCGACGGAACGGTCATCGCCTACTGCGTGATCGGTGGTGACAGCCCGACGGTGGTCATCCTGCACGGCCTGGCCGGAAGCGGCCGCGAGTTCCTACCGACGGCACACGCACTGGCACTGGCGGGGCGCAGGGTGATCCTGATCGACCAGCGAGGGCACGGCGGCAGCACCACGATTCCCGTCGACACCTCACGCCGCGCCTTCGTGGACGACGTGATCCAGGTGATCGATGCCGAGGCCACCGGCCCGGTGGACCTCGTCGGGCAGTCGATGGGCGCGCACACCGCGATGCTCGTCGCCGCGACTCGTCCCGATCTCGTACGCAGGCTGGTTCTTCTCGAAGGGAACCAGGGGAGTGGTGATGACGCCGAGGCGGCATCCCTCGGGGCGTTCTTCCGATCGTGGGCGACACCTTACGCATCACCCGATGCCGCGTTGACCGCTCTGGGCGACAGCGCGTTGACCCGGGCATGGATCGCCGACATGGATGTCCGTGCCGACGGACTGCACCCGCGATTCGACCCGGACGTGATGACTGCGATCCTCGAGACGGTGGCCGTACCGCACTGGGAGGAGTGGCAGCGGGTCGCCGCTCCCACTCTCGCCGTCTACGCGGCTCACGGGATGTTCACCGAAGCGCAGAAGCAGCAGTTCGTCGGACGCGGCCGGTACGCGACAAGGGTCGACCTCGCCTCGGGATCCCATGATGCGCACCTCGACGCATTCGACGAGTGGATCGCTGTACTCGGTGCGTTCATCGAAGAGGCCCGCTGAGCCGGGTGCGCGTCGGCAGCGCGCCGGGCGTGCGCGATGCCAGGGGTGGCATCGCCGATCAAGGCAACCTACGTTGGGGGGCGGTGACATGGCAGCCCGCCACTCACAGCCCGTGCGAGGAAGGATCGACGATGACGGATCAGCACCGCAACCGGCTCCTCTTCGCCACGACGCTCATGCTCCTCGGGCTGGGACTGGGTTCCGCACAGGCGTCGTCATCGCCGGGCGAGGCCGTCGTGATCTTCGGGGTGGGGGCCACCGCACCCGCGCTCGTCATCGCACTCCTCGCCTACGTCTGGACGGTGAACGACCGCGAAGACCGCGCGCGACGCGGCGTCGGCACCACCGGGTGGCTGCAGCCCCCTCCACGCGAACGATAGAACGACGGCACCGCGGCGGACGAGCGGTCGCTATCGTGGCGCCATGGCATCGGTGACGGATTGGATCTCGAGCATCGGCTCCCTCGTGGGCGCACTGACCGGCGTCGGCGCGCTGATCGTCGCCGTCCTCAGCTATCGAAGGTCCAGCAGTGCGCTCGCCGCCGACGCGCAGACCAGGGGAGCGGTGACCTCGACGCTCGACGCCGTCGAGGCGCTTGGGCGCACAGAGACCGCGATGCCCACAGCGCCTGACGACCACCCGTCCGTCGGCAGCGCGCAGTACAGGAAGGTGCGCAGTCATGACGAATACGCGTCTGCTCTGCACGACGCCCGCCGACAGCTCGAAGCGCTCTAGCGCCCGCGGCGTCTCAGCGCTCGTCCGCGTCCGGGCCGGCTCGATCAGCACGGGAGGCGATGACGCGGTCGCGCCACCCCCGCCAGGCGCCGGTCGACCAGAGCGCCCAGATGACGAGCAGCGGTTGGAACAGCAGACGGATGCCACGGGAGAGATCGGTGTCCAGCCCGAAGGCATCCGTACCGCTGACAAACTGTTCGATGTTGCCCGGGAAGATCGCAACGAAGAACGCCGCGGTGAGCCATCCGATCAGCACACGCTGCCCCGCCCACAGCAGCAGTGCGAGACCGAGCGCGATCTCGACGGCACCGGATGCGAGCACCACGAGGTCGACCGGGAGGGGCAGCCACGCGGGCACCTGCGCGACGAACGCCGCGCGAGCGAAGGTGAGATGGCCTACGCCGGTGAACAGGAGGAAGGCGCCCAGCATCCACCGGCCGATCCTGCGCGGGACGGTGTCGGCCGAGCTGTCCGCGGCGCGTGAGGAGGAGCGATCCTCGTCACGACCCGCGGCGCTCATACCGTCGCCTCATGATCTCGTCGGTGCACGATGAGAGCGGCGCACAGTGAAAGCCCGCGCCGTCGTGCGGCAACCCAGGGGGTCAAGAACGCAACGGATGCACGGCGACGAGGCATGGTGTCACCGTAGCGAACACCGCCTCGACTGACGACCCGCCCAGCGTTTGGGGGAGTGTCCTCGCTGCTCTCTTGTCGCCCGCTGCGGCGGACGCGCGCCGCTGCCTTGACGAGCAAGTTTCAGGTGGTCCAGAGTCTGGCCATGAGCACGTCGTCGAGGTCGGGTTGGGAGACGTTCTCGCTGGTCGTGCTCCTCGGGCAGTTGGGGGTCGGCGTGTGGGGGGTGGTTCTCCTCGCACAGGGCGTTGAGATCGCCCCCGGTCTGTTCGCAATGCTGGGGTTCTTCGTCTTGATCACTGCGGGGAGCTGGCTGGCCCATCGCAGCGATCGCCGGAAGAGTCAGCCGCCGGGGGAGAGGAGCGCCAGCCCGCTGCATCCCGACGCAGATTCCTCCATCAACGTCGATCCGTCGAGCGATAGGGAAGCGGCCACCGGATGACGCGTTTCGACCAGCGGCATTCCTCGGCCCAGCCGATGGTAGCCACGACGGCGGGAGTGCTGATCATGACGCCGCTCGCGCTTGTCGCGGTCGGTATGATCTGGTGGATCGCCGTGCCGGTGGGGCCGGAGGTGTGTTCTCTGGTCTTGCCCGGCCCACGAAACTGCTTCACCCATGATCGGCTGGTCGCTGCCACGGTGTGGACTGTCGTGATCGCACTCGCGTATCTCGCCGCGATCGTCGCGACCGTGCTGTCGCCTCACCGGCGGTTGTGGTTCGTCGGCGCAGGGATCGTTCTTATGCTGCTGGTGGGTGCTGCGGGGTTCGTTGCTGCCGCCTGGATCCCCACACTCGCGTGAGAGGCGGAGCCAAGCTTCCGCACAGCGCAGCTGTCAGCTTTCGGATTCGCTCGGGGGTCATCACTCGGCGGGGCAGAGGCGGAAGGGGAGCCACTGCGGTCCTGCACGCTTGAATTGACATAATGTGCATTATCGGTGCCCGCGTGATCTACGGAAGGAGCGGCATCTCCCGCTGGGCTTCGCTCGTCGGCATCCGTCAGATCGCTGCGACGGACGTGAGGAACGGCAGGTCAAGCGTCCCGGGTTCCGTCACCGCGACGTAGACGAGGCCGGCGAGTACGGCGACGTTGATCAGTACCGTGAACCAGAACACACGCCTGAAGGAACGCTTGCGCGTCTTGTGCCGGAAGACCTGCTGCGCAATCAGAGATCCCGGCCAGCCGCCGACGAGACCGACCGTGAGAAGTGCCTGCTCCGAAACGCGCCGACGGCCTGCCTTCGCCGCCGACTTATCGACTCCGTAGGCGGCGAAGCTCCAGGCGCTCATCACGAGGTAGAGCGCAGGGATCCACAGCGGGAGGTCGGCCGCAAAATACGCAACCGTGAACGCGGTCGCGAAAACGCAGAGGACTGTCCAGCTCAGCGAGGAAGGAAGCGGCTTGGACATGTCGCGGGCACGCGGACCGGCGACGTCGGGTCGTCTCGTTCGGGTTGAGCCGGTGGTCACGTGCTCGAGTCTAGGCAGACGAGCCACTCGTGATTCACCCGCTGCATGCCTCGTGACACCTCAGAAGCGATCCGTGAGCGCCCTTCAGAGCTCTGCTGGTGGGCGGAGGGCGCGAAGGTACCAGCGCCTGGCGTGCCGTGTGTCGGCGGCGTGGATGTCTCTCTTGTCCGCGCACGCCGTCCGCCGCACGATGTTCCCATCCACGCGAGGAGGCTGGCCATGGCGACGACGCACGAGATCAAGCCGCTCACCCTCGAGACCTACCCGGCGTGGCTGGCGCTGGCCGAGAAACACAACGGCGTCTGGGGCGGCTGCTGGTGCTCGTACTTCCACGGCGACACCGACGCGACGGTCAAGAACGACTACGACGGCCCCACGTTCAAACGCCGGCTGATCGAAGAAGGCGTCGCACACGCGGCGCTGGTGTTCGACGGCGACGACGCGATCGCGTGGTGTCAGTACGGCAGCCCGGACGAGCTGCCGGGCATCTACCACCGCAAGCAGTACGACGCCGGCGAGACGCGCCCCGCCCCGTGGCGCATCACGTGCTTCTTCGTCGACCGCGACCATCGCCGCGGAGGCGTCGCGCGCGAGGCGCTCGACGGCGCGCTGGGCCTGATCGCCCAGGCGGGCGGCGGCGAGGTCGTCTCCTTCCCCAACGAGCTTCCGCCGGGCAAGCGCACGTCGTCATCGTTTCTTCACAATGGAACGCGCGCGATGTTCGAGAAGGCCGGCTTCACCTTCGAGCGCCACATCGGCAAGAGCAAGACGGTGATGCGCAAGACGATCCCTGCCGCGTCGGCCTGACGCGCCGACGCCCGCGCTGGACGCGGTCAGTCCTTCGCACTCCGCGAACGCCGGGCGAAGAGTTCCGGTTCGTCGTCGGCAGCGTCATCCTGATCGGCGGCCTGCACCGCGATCGGTGGCACGCCGAGAAAGAGTGCGACGAACCGGCCCCACCAGCTCGAGTCGCCAGAGGTCTTCTTCGGCATGACCGCTCCTCCATCGCTGCGTGACTGCACGCTACCAGGCGCGCAAGGCCCGCCATGATCGCCCGGACCCCTAGGCTCAGAGGGTGCTGGATGTCGCCACCGGATTCGTCGTCATCGGAGTGGCGATCCTCGTCGGCTACATCATCGGCCGCATCGACCTGCTCGGCCCGCACGGTCGGCACGTGCTCAACCGGCTCACGTTCTTCGTGCTCTCCCCATTCCTGCTGTTCGTGGTGCTCTCGCAGGCCGACGTGCAGACGCTGTTCTCGGCGCTGCTGCCGGTGTCCGCCATCGCGGCGGTCGTCGTGATCGGGGTGCAGTGGCTCTTGGCGCGGTTCGTCTGGCGGCGGTCGACGGCCGAGGCGACGATCTCAGGCCTGTCGGCGGGCCAGGTCAACTCCAACAACATGGGCATCCCGCTGTCGCTGTATCTGCTCGGCAGCGCCGCCTTCCCCGCTCCCGTTATCCTGCTGCAGCTCATCGTCTTCACCCCGATCTCCCTGGCGATCCTGGATGCCGCGACCTCGGGCCAGCGCTCCATCCGCCGCATCTTCAAGCGCACAGCGACCAACCCGATCGTCGTCGGATCGGTCCTCGGAGCCGTCGTCTCGCTCACCGGACTGCCGCTGCCGACGATCGTGCTCGACCCCCTCCAGCTGATCGCCAACGCGTGCGTGCCCGTGCTGCTCATCGGCTACGGCATGTCACTGCACGGCCAGCGCGTGCTCGATGACCCACTGCGGCGTGCCGAGGTCGCCTCGGCCACCATGCTGAAGCTCGTCGCCATGCCGATGATCGCGTGGGCGGTGGGGGCGTTCCTCTTCCACCTCTCCCCCGGCGATCTGCTCGTCGTGACGGTGCTGGCGGCACTTCCCACGGCGCAGAACATCTTCACGTACTCCCAGCACTACGGCGTCGCCGAGGCGGTCTCCCGCGACACCATCCTGCTCACCACGGTGGGGTGCGTCCCGGTGCTGCTGGTCGTCATGGCTGTTCTCGGGTGACCGCTCCCCCGCGCGCCTCCCGTGAAGAATGGCCGGTCACGGGTCTAGAATGACCGCGTCCTCACAGAAACTTCTCAGAAAGGACGCACCATGACCCTCTCCTCACCCATCGACCGGCCGGTGCTCAACGGCATCCGCACAGCGCTCGGCATCAGCGGAGTGCTGGCTCTCCTTGTCGGCATCCTGATCCTGGTGTGGCCGGGTCGCACGGCGATGGTCGTGGTGGCGATCGTCGCGATCTACGCGATCGCAGCCGGACTCGTCTACGCCGGCCTCGGCATCTTCAGCGCTCAGAAGGGCGGATGGGCCCGCGTCGGTCACATGGTGCTCGGTGTGCTGTTCATCGTCGCCGGCATCGTCGCCTTCATCAACCTGCCCGCCGCCACCGCCTGGTTCGGCGTGTTCGTCGGAGTGCTCGTGGGCGTGATGTGGATCGTCGAGGGCATCGTCTCCCTCTCACTGCTGGACCTGTCGCCCTCGCGGGGCTGGACCATCGCCTACGCGATCCTGTCGATCATCGCCGGCATCGTGCTGCTGTTCGCCCCGCTCTGGGGCGCGGCCACGCTGTGGCTGCTCCTGGGGATCTCGGCCGTCGTGCTGGGCATCGTGCAGATCGTCCGCGCTTTCACCTTCGGCAAGTAGCCGCCACGAGGGGTCCCGGATCGTCTCCGGGGCCCCTCGTCACATCGGCATCAGCCGGCGAAGTCGGTGCGCCACAGCTGTGCGACGTCGCGATTGGCATCGAGATCCGAACGCGAGGTCGCGAAGACGGCGAACCCACCGTCCGGCGCGAGAGCGGGCCGGCCCACCGAGACGAGCGTGTCGATGTCCTGCGCCCGCACGGGGTCACTCCCCCGCGAACGAGCTGGTGTCGCCCACCAGGCGGGTGTGATCGGCGGGCACCGCGTCGACGGCGGCGCGGGCCACCTCAGCGGCGAACTCCGACACGTTGTAGAGCTTGCCGGCCGACTCCCGCCGCGACGCGATGGCGCCCGGGTTCGCCCGCTCGAGGAGCGTTGCGGTGATCGTGCCTTCGATCATGTCGCCGGACACCACGACGAACTCGATGCCCTTCGCCTCGAGCTCGCCGATACGCTCGCGCAGGGCATCCTCGCCGGCGCGCTTGGACAGCGCCACGACCTCGTATTCCGGCATGGTCGGGGTGGTGCGGATGAAGTGGGCCTGGTGGCTGGTCACGAAGACGACCCGGGAACCGGCGTGCAGCAGCGGCAGCGCGGCCTCCAGAACGCCGACCTGGGCGTCGCGGTTGAGCGTGAGCGCGTAATCCTCGGCCATTCCCGATTCCATGCCTCCCGAGGCATTGAGCACGAGGATGTCGAGTCCGCCGAAGACGCGCTCGACCTCCGCGAACATCGCCGCGACGGCGTCGCGGTCGGTGAGGTCCGCACCGACGACCAGCACCTCCACGCCGAGCTCGCGCAGCTGGGCGGCGAGCTTCTCGGCCCGGGGGGCCTTGTTGCGGAAGTTGATGACGACGTTCGCGCCGGCTTCGGCGAGGTAGCGCACGGTGTCGGCGCCGATGCCGCGGGACGAGCCGGTGACGAGGGCCGTCTTGCCGCTGAGCGAGCCGGAAGGCAGGGTCTGGGACATGGGTGCGGGCACTCCTTCTCGGGGTCCCGGAACGGGCGTCGCCGGGAAGGCGAGCCTATCAAGCGCCGGGGCACTCCCCCGGTGTTAGTGTTCCCTGAAGGACCGACGGAGGAACCGCCATGCTGCCCGATCTGACCCAGTACATCTGGATCGCCTGGCTGGTGCTCGCCCTCCTCTTCGTCATCATCGAGCTGCTCACCCTCGAGTTCACGTTCCTCATGCTCGCCGCCGGCGCGACCATCGGCGGATTGGGCGTGTATCTCTTCGGCGGACCGTGGTGGCTGCAGATCGTCGTCGCCGCCGCGGTGGCCGGGCTCCTCCTCTTCACGATCCGCCCGCTGCTGCTGCGCACGCTGCACCGCGGGCAGGAGCCCGCCCGCACCAACGTCGATGCGCTTTACGGCATGAGCGCCCGCGTGGTCGCGCCGTTCGTCGACGATCGCGGCTCGGTCCGGCTCGACAACGGGGAGACCTGGACGGCCCGGCTGCTCCCGGAAACGCCCGACGTCGCGGTCGGCGACCGCGTGCAGGTGGTCGCCGTGCGCGGTTCGCTCGTAGAAGTCGCCCCCGCTCCCACACGAGAAAGGACGTCGGACGATGGTTGATGCCGGCGCGTTCATCGGTCAGATCTTCGTGATCGTCCTGCTGGTGGTGCTCGCGATCTTCGTGATCGTGGTCATCTTCCGGTCGATCCGCATCATCCCGCAGGCCTACACCGGCGTCGTGGAGCGGCTGGGCCGCTACCAGCGCACGCTCAGCCCGGGCCTCAACCTGCTCGTCCCCTTCATCGACCGCGTGCGGCCGTTGGTGGACATGCGGGAGCAGGTGGTCTCATTCCCGCCGCAGCCGGTGATCACCGAGGACAACCTCGTCGTCTCCATCGACACCGTCGTCTACTTCCAGGTCACCGACGCCCGCGCCGCCACGTACGAGATCGCCAACTACCTCAGCGCCGTCGAGCAGCTGACGACCACCACCCTGCGCAACGTCGTCGGCGGTCTCAACCTCGAACAGGCGCTCACCAGCCGCGACAACATCAACGGCCAGCTGCGCGTCGTGCTCGATGAGGCGACGGGCAAGTGGGGGCTGCGCGTCTCCCGCGTGGAGCTGAAGGCCATCGACCCGCCCGTGTCCATCCAGGACTCCATGGAGAAGCAGATGCGCGCCGAGCGCGAGCGTCGCGCGACGATCCTCACCGCCGAGGGCTCCAAGCAGGCGCAGATCCTCGAAGCCGAGGGACGCCGCCAGGGCGAGATCCTGCGCGCCGAAGGCGACAAGCAGGCCGCCGTGCTGCGCGCACAGGGCGAGGCGGAGGCGATCGAGACGGTGTTCCAGGCGATCCACAACGGCAACCCCGACGAGAAGCTGCTGGCCTACCAGTACCTGCAGACGCTGCCGAAGATCGCCGACGGCACCTCCAACAAGATGTGGATCATCCCGAGCGAATTCACCGAGGCGCTCAAGGGCGTGAGCGGCGCGTTCGGCGCGCAGGCGAAGGACGCCGCCGCTGCGGCTGAGACGCTCCGCACGCGCGCCACCCGTCCCACTGCGCCGTGACCCACCCCTGGTTCGCACCCCGCGCGCCGCGGGTGCTCGCCCACCGCGGGTTCGTGCCGCCTGACGCCGAAGACATCGCCGAGAACAGCTTCGCCGCCGTGGCCGCAGCCCATGCCGCCGGCGCGGCGTACGTCGAGTCGGACTGTCACCTCACCGCCGACGGCGAGGTGGTGCTGTTCCACGACGAGGACCTCAGCCGTGTGACCGGGGATCCCCGCGCGGTCGCCGCGGTCACCCACCGGGAGCTCGACAGACTCATGACGTCGCGCGGCGGGCTGATCACGCTGCGTCAGGCGCTCGAGACCTTCCCCGACGTGCGGTTCAACCTCGACGTGAAAGCGGATGCCGCCGCGTTGCCGGTGGGGCGGATCGTGGCATCCCACGCCGACCGCGTGCTGCTCACAAGCTTCTCCGACACCCGTCGACGCGCCGCGCTGGAAGCCGCTGATCGCTTCGCGCACGGCACGCGCCCTGCCACCTCTGCAGGCACAGCGACGATGCGTCGCGTGGTGGCGGCCGTGGCCGCGCGGTCGCCGTGGGCGGTGCGCCGGGCGCTCGAGGGTGTGGACGCCCTGCAGGTCCCGGAGCGCCACCGCGGGGTGCGGATCGTCTCGCCCCGCCTGATCGACGCCGCCCATCGCGCGGGCACGGAAGTGCACGTGTGGACCGTGAACAACCCCGACGACATGACGCGCCTGCTCGACATGGGCGTCGACGGCATCGTGACCGACCGGGCGGATCTCGCCCTGCGCGTCACCGCCCCGCGGCGCCGCTGAAGGGTCGACGACCACCGCTTCGTGGCCTCGACGTCGAGGCCTGGGGATCGGCTGTGAATGCCCATCGCTCCGCCGTGGTTCGGAGTATGCGCACAGGTCGCAGCGTTATACCTGAACAGGCGACGAGAGGACCACACAATGGCAGACCGCAGTTTGCGCGGCATCCGGCTCGGCGCGTCCAGCCTACAGAGCGAGGACGGCGTCGTTTTTCATGAGCGGACCACTCACACCTACGTGTGCAACACGTGCGGCCGTGAGACCACCCTTCCCTTTGCGGTCGACGCCGAGGCCCCTGAGACCTGGGAGTGCCGCTACTGCGGCGCCGAGGCCGTGCTGCGGGTCGGCGACAAGACCGTGGAGGTCGACCACAGCGGCGACAAGGTGCCGCGTACGCACTGGGACATGCTCCTGGAGCGTCGCACGATCCCCGAGCTCGAGGAACTGCTCGAGGAGCGGCTGGCCTTCATCCGCGAACGCCGCGGCAACGGCCACGATGCAACGGCCAAGAAGAGCGCCTGACGACTCAGACTGATTCTGCGACGCCGGTCCCTGCGGGGGCCGGCGTCGTTGTTTCGCGGTCCGCACGACAACGCCGTGCGAGGTGCGCCCCGCCCAGCAGCATGAACGCCAGCACGCTTCCCCAGCCGAGGACCAGCTTCACCGCGGCACCGATCACCACCGCCGGAGTGAGGCCCGTCCGCAGCGGCACCTCGGTGACCATCGCACCCGCTTCGCCGGCAGGCAGCGCGTCGATCATGGAACCGTCGGGTGCGATCACCTGGCTCGTGCCCACCGTGGAGAGGTTGACGACCGAGCGGCCGGTTTCGATCGCCCGCATCCGGGCGAAGGCGAGCTGCTGCACGTTCTCGTCGGTGTCGCGGAAGTCGGCGTTGTTGGTCTGCAGCATGTAGACCTCCGCACCGTCCCGCGCGCCCTCCCAGATGACGTCGTCGTAGATGACGTCGAAGCAGATGGCCAGGCCCACGCCCACGCCGTCGACGTCGAACACCGGCGGGTTCGTGCCGGGGGTGTACTCCCGCTGGATGAGACCGATCAGATCGGGGACGATCGCCTCGAAGAACCAGCGATCCGGCACATACTCGCCCATCGGCACCGGGTTGCGCTTGTCGTGCAGCGCCGCCGGGTTCTCGCCCTCGGGCTGCCAGAGGATCGAGGTGTTGTAGACGAGGCCGTCCCGCTCGGTGGCGCCGTTGACCAGCAGGGGTGCGTCGATCCGGTCGGCGAGGCGGTCGAGGATCACGGCCACCGAACGGTTCTGCAGCGGATCGGCGTCGATCCCTCCCTCGGGCCACAGCAGCACGTCGAGATCCTCGTCCAGCAGCGGCTGCGTGGCATCCAGCTGCGACTGGAAGACGTCATATGCTTCGCGGCGGTCGAAGTAGCCGGCGGGCCCGTTCCCCTGCACGGCGCCGACCCGCATCGTTCCGGCCGGGGTGGTCGGGAATGCGGGCACGAGCAGCAGCACGGCGGCCGCGACCACCGTGGGCAGTGCGGTGCGCCCGTCGCGGTAGCGGCCCAGACGCACCCATTCGATCGCCGCCGCCGTGGCGAACACCATCAGGAACGTGAGCCCCGCCACGCCCGTCCACGACGCGATGCTCGCCAGCGGGCTCTCGGATTGACTCATCCCGAGGCGCGCCCACGGGAAGCCCGTGTACGGCCAGGAGCCCATGAACAGCTCCCGCGCCGTCCAGAGCCCCGCGATCAGCGCAGGCAAGGCCAGCAGTCGTCCCCAGACACCCGGGAGAACCTGCGGCATCCAGCGATAGGACAGGGCGATGGGGATCGACCCCAGCGCCCAGAACAGCGTCTCGAGCCCGGCCAGGCCGAACCACGGCAGCGGTCCCAGGTACCGGGTGATCCAGACGATGTGGGTGAAGTAGAAGGATGCCCCGAACACGAGGCCGACCAGAAGCGCGCCCCACGCCGTCCTGCCGATGAGCGACACCAGCGCGATCGCCACGCCCG
Organism: Microbacterium sp. zg-Y1090; assembly: GCF_030246945.1. Lineage (NCBI taxonomy): Bacteria > Bacillati > Actinomycetota > Actinomycetes > Micrococcales > Microbacteriaceae > Microbacterium > Microbacterium wangruii. Next base: position 1,465,632 of record NZ_CP126742.1, on the reverse strand, counting down.
CGAAGGCCAGAGGCCACCAGCCGACGTCCGGGAAGGCGAGGTCCAGCACCGGTCCGCCGACCAGCGCGGCCACGAGGGCGCCCCACAGCGGCAGCACCGGGCGGGGCGGGATGCCCGCTCGCGATCCGGAAGCCTGCGGCGCCGAAGCCTCCTGCGCCGAAGCCTCCTGCGCCGAAGCCTCCTGCGCCGAAGCCTCCTGCGCCGACCCCTGTGGCATCCGCTCGCTCATGCGCCGCTGTAGGCGACGATGCCGCGCCGCACGGCGTCGAGGGCCTTGCGCGCCGTGGATGCGACGGGGGCGTCGGCGACGAGGGAAAGCTGGTCGAGAAGATCGATCGTCTGCTTGGCCCACCGCACGAAGTCGCCGGCAGCGAGGTCGGCCTCGGTGAGCACCCGGTCGAGCATGCCGCCGCGCGCCCACGTGTACATCGCCTGCGCGAGACCCGTGGCGACCGGCTCGGTGCCCGGCAGGTGGTGCTCGCGCTCGAGATCGTCCAGGCGCGACCACAGCAGCTGCGTCTCGGTCAGTGCGGTGCGGAACGGGCCGCGCGGCAGACCGTACTCCCCGGGGCCTTCGGAGTCGCGGCGCGGCTCGTACACGAGCGAACAGGCGAGGGCGGCCAGCGACGGCGCGTCGAGGTTCTCCCAGATGCCACGGCGCAGCGCTTCCGCGACGAGCAGGTCGCGCTCGCCGTAGATGCGCCGCATCGTGCGGCCCGCCGCCGTCAGCGTGGTCCTGCCCTCTTCATCGACCGCGACGTAGTCCAGCGCCGACAGGACGTCCACCACGCGGTCGAACACGCGTGCCACCGTGCCGGTACGGGTCTGGATCTGGTTGCGCAGCTTGTCGGCACGGCGCTTGAGCTTCCAGTACCGCTCCGCCCACCGCGCGTGGTGCTCACGGTCGGGGCAGTCGTGGCAGGGGTGGCGCAGAATGCGGCGGCGCAGGGACTCCATCTCCTGCTGACGCTGCTTGCGGATGCGGGCGGGCGCCGTGCGATCGGCGCGGTTGAGCTTCTCGAGGTCGCTGAGCTCGCGGCGGATGGCCGAGTACTCGGCGAAGTCGCCGCGGTCGCACGTCATGGCTGCCTGGTAGCCCGCGAGGGATTCCTCCGCCTCGCGCACCTGCCGTGCCAGACCCACCACGGACCGATCGGCCTGGAACTGGGCGAAGGAGGACTCGAGGATCTCGCGCGCCTCGGGACGCCCGAACCTGTCGATGAGGTTCACGGCCATGTTGTAGGTGGGGCGGAAACTGGAGTTCAGCGGGTACGTGCGCCGCGAGGCGAGCGCGGCGACCGCCTGCGGGTCGAGCGACTCGGTCCACTGGATCACCGCATGACCCTCGACGTCGATGCCGCGACGCCCCGCCCGTCCGGTGATCTGGGTGTACTCCCCCGACGTGATCGCCACGCGGGCCTCACCGTTGAACTTCTCCAGCTTCTCCAGCACCACGGTGCGGGCCGGCATGTTGATGCCGAGGGCCAGGGTCTCGGTGGCGAAGACGACCTTCACGAGTTTGCGACGGAACAGCTCCTCGACGACCTCCTTGAACGCCGGCAGGAGACCGGCGTGGTGCGCCGCGATGCCGCGCTCGAGGTTGTCGCGCCACTCCCAGTAGCCGAGGGCGTCGAGGTCCTCCTCGTTGAGGGTCGCGGTGCGCTCGTCGACCAGCCGTCGGATCTCGGCACGCTCTTCGCCGTCGGTGAGCCGCAGCCCCGAGCGCCGCACCTGCTGCACGGCGCCATCGCAGCCGGCGCGGCTGAAGATGAAGAAGATGGCAGGCAGCAGGTTCGCGCGCTGCAGCAGCTGCACCACACCCGGGCGGTCGAGCCGCTCGACGCGTTGCACGTTGCCCGGCCGCACCGGTCGCCTGCCGCCCCGCTGCGGCCGTCGGTGGGTGGGCTCATAGCCGGCGTCACGCGCGCTGTTGTGGCCCTGCGCGCGGCGGTTCTCCTCGAACGTGCGGCCCTTGACGGAGCGGATGCGCATGAGCTCCTGGTTGACCTGCGCGGTGGCGATGCCGGCGCGGTCGTCGAAGAGCGGCAGCAGGTCCCCTCGCACCAGCACGTGCTGCTCGAGCGGCACCGGCCGGGTCTCGGACACGATCACCTCCGTGTCACCGCGCACGGTGTCGAGCCAGTCGCCGAACTCCTCCGCGTTGGACACCGTCGCCGACAGCGACACCAGCCGCACGCTGGGCGGCAGGTGGATGATGACCTCTTCCCACACGGCGCCCCGGAAACGGTCGGCCAGGTAGTGCACCTCGTCCATGACGACGAAGCGCAGCCCCCGCAGAGCCGGCGAGTCGGCGTACAGCATGTTGCGCAGCACCTCGGTGGTCATCACCACCACGCGCGCGTTGCCGTTGATGTTGGTGTCACCGGTGAGCAGCCCCACCTCGTCCTCGCCGTACACCTCCTGCAGCTCCCTGAACTTCTGGTTCGACAGGGCCTTCATCGGCGTGGTGTAGAAGGCCTTGTCGCCGGGCTCCCGCATCGCCAGGTGCACCGCGAACTCGCCGACGATGGTCTTGCCGGCGCCTGTCGGCGCCGCAACCAGAACGCTGCGGCCGTCTTCGAGCGCCTGGCATCCGGCGATCTGGAACGGGTCGAGCGTGAAGCGCTGCTGCTCGGCGAACTCCTTCGTGAGCGGATGCCGGCGGGCTTCCGAGGCGGCCGCGAACCGCTCCGCGGGGCTGACGCCGCTCACAGCACGGGTCCGGGGGGAAGGAGGGTCTGGGCGCGCTTGGCCCGACGGCGGTCGAGGATGAGCGAGAGGCCTGCCGACGCGAGGTACAGCATCATGAGGATGCCGGCGAGGAGGAAGGTCGTGGCGACGTCGGAGGGCGGGGTGGCGATGGAGGCGAAGATCACCGAGATCAGCACGGCGAACCGCCAGCCGGTGATGATCGCCCTGCCGGAGAGCACCCCGGCGATGTTGAGGGCCACGAGGAACACCGGCAGCACGAAGGCGACGCCCACGAAGAGCATCAGCTTGAAGACGAAGTCGTAGTAGTAGTTCGCGTCGTACATCGCCGCGGCGCCCGTGGTGAGGAACTCGGCCATGAGCTTGACGATGTTCGGCATGACGGCCAGTCCCGTCGCGCAGCCGGCGAAGAACAGCGGCACCGCGGCGGCGACGAACCCGATGGTGTAGCGGATCTCGCGACGCGTGAGCCCGGGCATGACGAACGCCCACAGCTGCCAGATCCAGATCGGGGCCGACAGCAGGAAGCCGATCGCGAAGGCCATGCGCATGCGCAGGTCGAACGGGCCGGTGACACTGGTGTACATGACCTCGACCGCGGCCTGCTCGCCGCGCGATTCCGCGACCATGCGGATGGGTGCCGTGATCAGCTGGATCACGGGTTCGGTGATGAAGAACGCCGCCACCATCGCGATCACGACGGCTGCGGCACTGATCATCGCCCGCTTGCGCAGCTCGATGAGGTGCTGACCGAGCGACATCCGCCTCTCGCGGCGGGGCTCGTCGTCGCCGCGCGCGCGGGTGGGGGCGGTCCTAGTCACGCTCCGGCTCAGCGTGGAGTGGAAGAACTGCCGTTCGCGTCACGGTGCACCTCTGGCGCGACCGTGGACGGAGCTGCGGAAGTCGGGGAGGCCGCGCCGTCCGCCGGAGTGGAAGAGGTGTCCTCTTCCTTCATCGCCTTCATCTCGCTCTTGAACACGCGCGCGGACTGGCCCATGCTCTTGGCGAGGGCGGGAAGCTTGGCGGCGCCGAACAGAAGCAGGATGACTGCGAGAACGAGCAGCCACTGCCAACCATGAATACCCATGAGTGTCCTTCCGACGACCGGGATCACTCCAGTGTAGACGGCGCCTCTCGGTATTGGGCCAGGCCCGCCGCCGCCCACGCGGCCGTGGCGCGCCTCGCCCCGGCCGGGGCGAGCACCTCGACGTCGCCGCCGAGACGCGCAGCGACGCGCTTGAGGCTCTGCTCGTCGGCGATGGGCATGGCCGCGGTTTCGATGTCACCGTCGACGGTGCGCTCGGCCCGCGTGAGGTAGTCGCCCAGCAGCGGAGCCACCTGGCGGGGATAGCGCAGGCGGGCGGTGACGTCGTCCGCGCCGGGCTCGAACAGCTCGGGCACCGGCTCGCCGCCGTGCGTGACCGGGAGATCGGTGAGTGCGAGGTCGCTGACGCGTTCGAGGTGGAAGGTGCGCATCGCCTGACGCATGTGGCACCACCCCTGCAGGTACCACTGGCCGTCGGCCACGTGCACCTTGGCCGGATCGACGGTACGCGTGGTGGCGGGGGCATCCGGCGCCTGATAGGTGAACGAGACCGCCACGCCGCGGCGGAGGGCCTCGGACACCGTGACGCGCACATCGTCGACCGGGCCGGGCGCCACGATGAGATCGGCGGGGGCGCTGGCCGCACCACGTGCCAGCTTGGCGAGCAGGCTCTGAACCACGCCGCCATCGCCGACCCCGGGAAAAGCGGCCGCAAGCTGCAGACCGGCCAGCAGGGCGGCGGCCTCGCGGGCGGTCAGCCGCGGTGCGCGCTCGAGGCCGACGGAGTGGGTGATCGAGATGAGGTCGCGTTCGTCGAGCAGGTCCCAGTCGATGTCGAACAGGTCGTTGGGCAGCTGCCAGAAGCCGCCCTCTCCCGGCCGGCCGATCACGGTGAGCTTCTGCACCATGTCGCGCATCTGGTCGGGCGTCACCTCGAACTCGTCGGCGGCTTCGACCACCGACACCTCGCCCTTGCCCAGGAGGTACGGCACGAGCTGGAGGATCAGAGCCGCGCGCTCGGTGGCGTGCAGCGGTCGGGCACTCATCGCACGTCCCCCTCGTCTGCGCCGCCGGGGTCGGCGTGGAGCGCGAGGGTCGCCTCCAGACGGCGGATCACCTCGTCGCGCAGCTGCGCCGGCTCGACCACGCGCACCTCGGGCCCGTACGACGCCAGCTCATCGGCGAAGACGTGCACGTCGACGTAGGGCACGAGGATCCCCTGGTCGGCCTCCTCGGCGCGGCGGCGCAGCCGCAGCGAGGCCTCGGTGCCGGGGTTCACCTCCAGCAGCGCGTGCTGCTGGGCGGCGACCTCCTCGAGGCCGGCGACGGCGCGCTCACCGGCGTGGTCGCGCAGCACCGGGTCGAACGACTCGCGGGTCACCGCGACGTCGCCGACGATGCGCGAGAGCAGGAACGTGCGCGCGGCATCCTGCGCGACATCGATTCCGTAGACGTGCCAGCGGCCTTCGAAGTCCACGAGCGCCAGCGGGCGGATGCGGCGGGTGCGCGGGCGGTCCTCCCCCGGCTTCAGGTACGGGAAGGACGCGACCCGTGCCTGCTCGATCGCCTTCTGCAACGGGGCGAACGCCGGGGTGCGCACATTCAGTCGCGGCGAGAACCCCAGGATCGGCTCGTCGACGTCGTTGCCCAGTGCACGGATCTTGCGCAGTCCGCTGCGCGCCTCGGCCGACAGCGAGCTCTCGCTCCAGACCTCGCCCGCCAGCGCCAGCACGGCCAGCTCCCCCGGGCTGAACGAGATGTCCTCCGGAAGCGCGTAGTCGTCGTTGGGCACGCGGTAGCGGGCTTCGCGCAGGTCGTCGGGGTCGGCGTGGTCGCCGATGGTCTCGATCGGCACACCGAGGCCGCGCAGGCTCTCCTTGTCGCGCTCGAACATCTTCTCGAGGGCGTCCTTCGACGCCCCGGATTCTGCCTGCTCCCGGTAACCGGCGACGGAGGAGAGGATGGTGTCCTTCGTCAGGCCCTGCTCCGTCGCCATGAGTGCGACGAGCAGGTTGACGAGGCGCTCCTCCGGTGCGCTGCGGCTGGACGGGGCGGCCACGGCGAACCTACTCCGCGGGGTCGTCGAGGCCGAGGATGTCGATCACGAAGACCAACGTGGACCCGGGCGGCACGGCTCCCTGGCCGGCATCGCCGTAAGCCAGGTCGGGCGGGATGACCGCGAGGATCTGCGATCCGACCGTCTGGCCCTCCAGAGCCGCGGCGAAGCCGGGCACGACCTGGTTGAGCGACAGCGAGACGGGGGCGCCCGCCTCCCAGCTGGAGTCGAACACCTCCTTCTCATCCCACAGCACACCGGTGTAGTGCACGCGCACGGGCGTGTCGCCGGTGACCTCGGGACCCTCGCCCTTCTTCAGCACCTCGACGACGAGCTCGTCGGGCGCGTCGTCCTGGGGCACGATGACACCGGGGGTGCCGTCGGGAGCGCGGACCACGCTGGGCATGCCGCGGCGATCGTTGAACTGGTCGGAGCCGTCGGCCTTCGACAGGTACACCTTCTGCACGTCGATGAGGAAGATGGCGGAGTCATCGGCGCCGAGCCCCAGGCTCGCCGCGGCCTCGGTCGCCAGGTCACCGGGAGCGACCGCGCCCACGATGACCGAGCCTTCGCTCGCGCACTCGAGCATCTGCGCCATGCCGTCGTAGAACTCCGCCCACTGCGACACCGGCGCCGGCTGGGTGCCGCTGCTGAGGATCGTCTCCCCCGTCGTGCCGTTGAGGATCGTGACGTCGAGCACGACCTCCTGCGCGTCGTCGACCACCACGGGCCCGTCGCCGACCTCGATATCGCGGTAGACGGTCTCGTCGACGTGCACCGGCGCGCTGGTCGCGACGGTGTCTCCCGAGACGGTGATCAGGTCGAGCGCCTGCGCGTCACCGGCGTCGCGCGTGCACGAGGCAGCGGGCGCGGCGGACGAGCATCCGACGAGGGCGAAAGCGGACAGGCCGATGACGGCTGCGATTGCGGGGATCCTGCGCACCGGTACAGCCTAATCGGTGGCGGGGTCGGGCTCAGCCGCACCGGCGGCGAGCCGGGCACCGTCTGCCGCCCGCTGCGCCTCTCGCACCCGTTTGCGCAGGTTCTTGTCGGTGATCTGGCGGTCTCCGACCGCACCGGGGGTCCACAGCTCCACGTCCTCGTCGCCGTAGCTGGGCTTCTTCAGCGCGCGCTTGCGGACGTCGGGAGGCATCGCGCCCGGTGCGAGGCGTCGCGCGGTGAGCAGGAAGCCGGTGTGCGCGACCATGCGGTGGTCCGGACGCACCGCGAGTCCTTCGACGTGCCAGCCGCGCACCATCGTCTCGCTGGCCTCGGGGTCGGTGAACAGCCCGGTTCCGCGGATGTACTCGGCCACACGGCTCAGCTGCGTGGCGGTGGCGACATAGCAGAGCACGACGCCACCGGGGGTGAGCGCTTCGGCGACCGCGTCGATGCACTCCCAGGGAGCGAGCATGTCGAGCACGACCCGATCGACGGATGCCGCTTCAGCGGCGGCCGCGAGCGATTCGACCAGATCCCCGACCACGACGTCCCAGTTCTCGGGCAGCGCGCCCAGGAACGTCTCGACGTTGGCCCGGGCGACCTCGGCGAACTCCTCGCGCCGCTCGAACGACACGAGGCGCCCGGCGGGGCCGAGGGCACGCAGCAGCCACAGCGAGAGGGCGCCCGAGCCGACGCCCGCCTCGACCACGGTCGCACCGGGGAAGATGTCGGCCTGCGCCAGGATCTGCGCAGCATCCTTCGGATAGACGATCGCCGCACCGCGCGGCATCGACATGACGAAGTCGCGCAGCAGGGGCCGCAGCGCCAGGTACTCGTGGCCACCGGAGTTGGTCACGACCGAGCCGTCGGGAAGCCCGACCAGCCCTTCGTGGCGCAGCACCCCGTGGTGGGTGTGCAGCTCCCCCCGCTCGCGCAGGGTGATCGTGTGCAGACGGCCCTTGGGACCGGTCAGCTGCACCCGGTCGCCGTAGCGGAACGGGCCGGAGGGACGGGTGAGATCGACGGTCATCGCGAGGACTCCTTGGCGCGGTGGTCGGCATGGAACGCCACGACATCGGCGGCGCCGCGTCCTTCGAGGCTCGGCCACAGCGCGTGGGCGCCGACGCCGGTGAGCGAGACCATCATCGGCACGCCGATGGTGGCCGCCCCGGAGGCGAGCGCCGAGCGCAGCCCGTTGGGGGAATCCTCGATGGCGACGACCTCCGCCGGGGTGATGCCCAGCGCCTCGCAGGCCTGCAGGTAGGGTTCGGGGAAGGGCTTCGGGCGCACGGCGTCGTCACCGGCGACGATGACGTCGAAGGCCTCGAACGGGATCTGCTCGACGACGGTCTCGGCCATGCGCCGCAGCGACATCGTCACCAGGCCCGTGCGGATGCCGGCGTCGCGCAGCTGCGCGAGCAGCTCGCGGGCACCCGGGCGGAACGGGTTGCCGAGCTCTCGCAGCTGCCCCATCACCCGGTCGGTGAGGTGGTCGATGATGGCGTCTTCCTGCATGCGCACACCCGCTTCCTGCAGGATGCGGGCGGAATCGTGGAGTCCCAGGCCGACCAGGCCCAGTGCCTGCTCATGCGTCCACGTGCCCCCGTAGCTCTCGACGAGCGGGGTCTCCGCGGCCATCCAGTACGGTTCGGTGTCGACGAGCGTGCCGTCCATGTCCCACAGGACGGCGCGCAGCGGGACGGGTGCGGCGGGGTCTGTCACCTGTCCATGCTACCGAGGCGGCGCGCGGCGACCGCCCGCGGGGTCGGCGCCCGGCCTATCCTGGGACGGACGAAGGGAGTCCGGTGGAGGGACTGGGACGACGTGTGCTCGTGGCCGCGTTCGATGGCTGGAACGATGCCGGCGAAGCCGCGACGGCTGCTCTGGCGCTGCTGCGCGCGGAGGGATCGTACGAGCCGGTGTTCTCCGTCGACCCCGAGCTGTACTTCGACTATCAGTACACCCGCCCCCAGGTCGCGCTCGACGCCGAGGGACGGCGCGTGCTCACCTGGCCGGACACGACGCTGTGGCGCCCGACCCGCCGCTCCCGCGGCACGCAGCTCTGGCTGCTCACGGGCGTGGAGCCGGCGCGGGCGTGGCAGGCGTTCGCGAACGAGATCATCGACGTGGCGCTGCGGGAGGATCTCACCGGCATGGTGTCGCTCGGCTCGATGATGTCCGACGTGCCGCACACCCGGCCCATCTCGGTGTTCGCGGGCAGCCACAACGAGGAGCTGCGCACGGCGCTGGAGCTGGAGCGCTCGACCTACGAGGGTCCGGTCGGCATCCTGAGCGTGCTCGACCAGATCGCCGACGCCGCCGGCATCCCCTCGGCATCGCTCTGGGCGAGCGTGCCGCACTACGTCGCCGGGCACACCCCGTCACCCAAGGCCACCCTGGCGCTGCTCGACAAGCTCGAGGACCTCACCGGTGCCCGCGTGCCGCGCGGCACCCTGGCGACGGAGGCTGCCGCGTGGGAGGCGTCGATCGACGCCGCCGCCGCGGACGACGAGGAGATGACGGAGTACATCCGCCAGCTCGAGCGCACCCGCGACACGTGGGACTCGCCCGAGGCCTCCGGCGATGCGATCGCGCAGGAGTTCGAGAAGTACCTGCGGCGCCGGGGCGACGGCCAGGGGCCGTCCAAGCCCGGGCGCGACGAGCCGCCCCGCCGCTGACGGCGCGGCCCGGCCGGGCTCAGGCCTGGATGACGCCCATCGACAGCAGCACGATCAGCGCGGTCCCCAGCGCCACGCGGTAGATCACGAAGGGCAGGAAGCTGCGCTTGGAGATCCACTTCATGAAGAAGGCGATGACCGCGAGGGCGACCACGAACGCCACGATGGTGGCCACGAGGGTCTCCGGCAGCGTGAACGGCCCCTGCTCGTCCCAGCTTTTGAACAGCTGGTAGAAGCCGCTGCCGAAGACGGCCGGGATCGCCAGCAGGAACGCGTAGCGCGCGGCATCCGCCCGTTTGTAGCCGAGGAAGAGCCCCATGGTGATCGTGCCGCCCGAGCGCGAGACACCGGGGACGAGGGCAAGCGCCTGCGCGAACCCGAACGCCACGCCGTGCGGGACCGTGAGGTCGTTCAGTTCACGACGCTTGGCGCCGACCGCGTCGGCGACGCCCAGCAGCAGACCGAAGGCGATCAGCATGATCGCGACGACCCACATCGAACGGAACACCGTCTCGATCTGGTCCTGGAACAGCAGCCCCAGCACGACGATCGGGATGCTGCCGATGATGATCAGCCAGCCCATGCGCGCGTCGGGGTCGGTCCGCGGCGCCTTGCCCACGAGCGACCGGCACCACTGCGTGATGATGCGGACGATGTCCTTCCAGAAGAACACCACCACGGCCGCCTCGGTGCCGATCTGCGTGATCGCGGTGAAGGCTGTGCCGGGGTCCTCGGCGCTGGGGAGGAACTCCCCCAGGATGCGCAGGTGCGCGCTGGAGGAGACCGGGAGGAATTCGGTGAGCCCCTGGACCAGGCCCAGGAGGATCGCTTCGAGGAAGCTCATGCGCGCCTTTCGGTGACTGCGTCAGTACGTGCGGAGGAGATCCGTGAGGACCGCCTGTCCGAAGGTGAGGGCGTCCAGCGGCACGCGCTCGTCGACGCCGTGGAACATGCCGGTGAAGTCGAGGTCGGCCGGCAGTCGCAGCGGGGCGAAGCCGTAGCCGGCGATGCCGAGCCGCGAGAGGGCCTTGTTGTCGGTGCCGCCACCCATCAGGTACGGGATGACGGGGATGCCGGGGTCGTGCCGGCCGAGTGCGGCGACCATCTGCGCGACGAGGTCGCCGGCGAAGGGTACTTCCAGGCCGATGTCGCGCTGGACCACCTCGATCTCGACGTCGGGGCCGACGATCGCGGCGAGGTCGGCGAGGGCGGCATCCTCCCCACCCGGGATGGTGCGCACGTCGATGAGCGCCTCGGCGGTGTCGGGGATGACGTTGTGCTTATAGCCGGCAGAGAGCCCGGTCGGGTTGGCTGTGGTGCGCAGGGTGGCGCGCAGGAACGCCGATGTCGGACCGAAGAGGTCGGCGACGTCGTCGGGATGCCGCGGGTCGGCGCCCGTCAGCGTGGCGAGGCCCTCGATGAGCTGCCGTGACGTCTCGGTCATCGCCAGAGGCCACGCGGTGCGCCCAAGGGCGGCGACGGCCTCGGCGAGCCGGGTGATGGCGTTGTCGGGGTGGAAGCGGCTGCCGTGGCCGGCGCGGCCGTGGGTGCGCAGGCGCAGCCAGAGCAGGCTCTTCTCCCCCGTCTGCAGCAGGTACGCGCGGCGGTCACCGGCGGCGATGGAGTAGCCGCCCACTTCGCTGATCGCCTCGGTCGCCCCGGCGAACCACTCCGGGCGGTCGCGGACGACGAGGGCGGACCCCTCGACGCCGCCGTTCTCCTCGTCGGCGAAGAACGTCACGATCACGTCGCGGGCGGGCTGCTCGCCCGCGCGCAGCAGGTCGCCGACGGACGTGAGGATCATGGCATCCATGTCCTTCATGTCCACGGCGCCGCGGCCCCACAGCATGCCGTCGCGGATCTCGCCGGCGAACGGGTCGACGCTCCAGTCCTCCGCAACGGCGGGCACGACATCGAGGTGACCGTGCAGCACGAGCGCGGGCTTGTCGCGATCGCGGCCCGACACGCGGGCGACGAGGTTCGTGCGGCGCGGGATCGGCTCGTAGTACTCGGGAGTGAGGCCGAGCGACTCGAGGTATGCACCGACGTACTCGGCGGCTTCGCGCTCGCCGCGTGCGTTGCCGCCGCCGAAGTTCGACGTGTCGAACCGGATGAGGTCGCGGGCGATGCGCACGACCTCGGGAAGGTCGATGTCGGTCTCGGGCATGCCGACTACGCTACCGCCGTCACGCCGGCTCACCGTGCGCCGCTGGTTCGAAGTGCTCTCCGGATCATGCTAGGCTCGACCCTCGGTTGCGAAAGCAATTTCACCCACTGCGCGGGTGGCGGAATAGGTAGACGCGCTAGCTTGAGGTGCTAGTGCCCTTTAACGGGCGTGGGGGTTCAAGTCCCCCCTCGCGCACAGTGAAGAAGGTCCCCGAAAGGGGGCCTTCTTCCGTTTGCGGGCACGCGGGTGGCTTTCAGGAAGTGCGCTCGGCCGCGACTGCGATCCGGTTCGTCGTCCTCGTCGGGATCAAACCAACCGCCGGAGGCTCAACGGTCGGCGTACGCGTTCCACGTGATGAGGAAACCGCCGCCCTCGCGATCGTCAGTCGACAGCCAAGAGCACTCCCACCCCGGTCGCATCCCGAAGCGCCATTCCAGTCGGTACGCGCTCCCGCCCGCATACTCCGCGCACTCAGCCCGCGCCAGTGGTTCATCCTGGTCGGCGCGGTCGTTCACACGGCCGACGAACGCTGCGCCGCCGCCCGCGGCCACCATGACCACCGCGGACGCGATCGCCCAACCCACGATCCGCTTCACAGCGCGATCATAGCCACGACCGTCCGAAAGACCGTCCGCGATCTGATCTCGCTCGCCCGCCTCTGCTGGTCTCCCTCCCCGGCCTCAGCGGGCTTCGGGAGTGACGTCCGCCACGCATGCCGCGAGGTCGACCGCGATCTGCTCGCCGAGCCGCACGAAACCCAGACTCTCCCCCAGACGCGCCGACGCGCGGTTACGCGCCCTGCAGCGCCACTGCGCCACCAGGCCATCGCCGATCGCGTGCAGAGCAGCCGCGGCAGCCGCCTGAGCGCCGAAGCCCTTTCCCCGGAACGCCGGCGCGGTGGCCACACCGATGTGAGCGAGCCCGCCGCCCCACACCTCGTATCCCGCAGCAGCCGCCGGTTCGACACCATCGGCCCAGGTGGTCCACCGCCTGTCCATCGCGAGCAGCCCGCTCTCGTCACGCTCCTCGGTGGAGCATGCCGACATGACCGCCGCGACCTCGGCATCCGACGCCATCCGGACGGCGTCGGAACGCGCAGGCACGATCGTCCCCCGGTCGGCGAACGCGAGCGTCGCCACGCCGAAGAGGCTCGGCGCGAGCGGCTCCAACGCCGTCAGCAGCGCCCCGACGTCGAGCAGGTGCCGTGGGGCGAGAGACCTCAGCGCGGACAGCGCGAGCTCGGGCGCTGCGACGACAACCGTCTTCTCGAGTCGTACCACCACCGCTGCGGTCAGGCCCGGCCTCACGATGAACACCGGCTCCGCCTGCGCGAAGACGGCGGGCGAGACTCCCAGCCGCTCCGCCCAGACGCGGCGGACGGCCATCTCGGTCGTGTCATCCAGAGCATGCGGCACGGGTCGAGTCTGGCAGTGAAGCGCCACGGGGAGGCACCACCGGCGAGGACTTGGCCTGACGACAGCGCTACGCCACAGACACCCCGAACACCAGCCCGAGCACGTACGTGATCGCTGCGGCTCCCATGCCGATCGCGAGCTGGCGCAGCGCCCGGCGCAGCGGCGGACCGCCGGAGAGCACGCCCACCATCGCTCCGGTGGCCAGCAGCGCGAGGCCGACCAGCACGAGCGCGAGCACGACGGCGACGATCCCCTCGAGCCCGAAGATCCACGGCAGCACGGGAATGACGGCGCCGGAAGCGAAGAAGAGGAAGCTGGAGGTCGCCGCGCCCCACGCGCCCCCGACGACGTCGTGCTCCTCCGCGGCGTCGACCGGGCGCCGGTAGGGCTGCGACCGGTCCGCTGCCTGGGCCGTCTCGACGACGCGCCGCGCGCGGGACATGGCCTCCTCGGCATCCAGCCCGCGAGCTCGATAGACCAGGGCGACCTCGTTCGCGTCGAGGTCGAGATCGGGCAGCGCCGCATCGGCGAAGTCGCTGTGGCCGGTCGACGCGAGCATCTCGCGCTGCGACCGCACCGAGACGAACTCACCCGCCGCCATCGACAGCGCCCCGGCCAGCAGGCCCGCCAAGCCGCTCAGCAGCACGAACGGAGCCCCCACGCCGGCGGCGCCGATGCCCATCACGAGGGCGAGGTTCGACACCAGTCCGTCGTTGGCGCCGAAGACCGCAGCCCGGAACGTGCCCGACAGCCGGCGACGGCCGCGCGCAGCCAGGTTGCGCACCACCTCGTGGTGCACCTTCTCATCCGCGACCATGGCGGCCGTCGCGTATGGCTCCGCCTCGTACGGCGAACGGGCTTCGGCGTTCTGCGCGAGGGCGAGCACGAAGACCATGCCGAAGCGCCGGGCCATCCAGCCCAGCATCGGGGTGTCCATGCTCGGGCGCGGCAGGCGCTTCGGCTCCCCGCCGAGCAGGCTCAGCCAGTGCGACTCGTGGCGCCCCTCCGCATCGGCCAAGGCGAGCAGGATCTCGCGTTCCTCCCCCGTGCGACGCTCGGCGAGGGTGCGGTAGAGCCGCGCCTCGGCACGCTCATCGACGAGGTACTGCGCCCACCGCCGACGATCCCGCGCGGTCGGTGCAGGCGGGGTGGGCGCGATCATGGGTCCTCCGGTCGGAAGGGGGGTGAGGGGATGCGTCAACGCTACTGATCCCGTCGCGCGCGACAGGGGCGAAGGCCGCGATTGCCAGCATTTCGGGGATCCGAAGCGGACGTTCCGCGCGCGGTCAGGAGTGCACGCGGCGGCGCAGCAGGTCGATGCGCGCCTGCAACTGCGCCACGGTGGCATGCGAGACCGGGGGCCCGCCGCACAGGCGCCGCAGCTCGGCGTGCACGGCGGCATGCGGTTCGCCGCTCTGGCGGGCGTAGACCCCGACGAGGCTGTTGAGCAGCTGCCGCTGCTCCTTCAGGGTGCGGTGCAGCGCCGGCGGGAGCGTCGTGGCGACGGGCGCACCGGTGGCCTCGGCCTGCTGCGCCTCCCCCGTCTCCCGCACCTTGCGGTGGCGCGACTGCCGCGCCTGCCGCTGCATCAGCAGCTCGTGCACGTGCTCCGGCTCGAGCAGTCCGGGGAGGCCGAGGAACTCCTCCTCCTCGGGCGTGCCGGGAACGGCGAGCTGGCCGAACTCCTTGCCGTCGAACAGCACCCGGTCGAAGTGGGCCACCGACCCGAGCGCCTGGTAGCTGAACTCCTCGGTCAGGGCATCGGATGCCTTGTCCTCGCGCTCCGCCTCGGCCAGCAGCGTGTCTTCGAGGCCGTCGTCGTCACCCGACTCACGGTCGAGCGCATGATCGCGCTCGCGCTCCATCTCGTTGGCGAGGGCGAGCAGCTGCGGCACGTGGGGCAGGAACACGCTGGCCGACTCGCCACGGCGGCGGGCGCGCACGAAGCGACCGATCGCCTGCGCGAAGAACAGCGGAGTCGACGCGCTCGTGGCGTACACCCCGACCGACAGCCGAGGCACGTCGACGCCTTCCGACACCATGCGCACCGCGACCATCCAGCGCGACGTGCCCTTCGCGAACTCCTCGATGCGTCCGGATGCCGCGGGGTCGTCCGACAGCACGACCGTCGTCGATTCCCCCGTGATGTCGCGCAGGATCGCGGCGTACGCCCGCGCCGCGGTCTGGTCCGTCGCGATGACAAGACCACCGGCGTCGGGCACGTCCTGACGCACTTCGCTGAGGCGCCGGTCGGCGCTGCGCAGCACCGCCGGGATCCAGTCGCCCTGCGGGTCCAGGGCCGTGCGCCAGGCCTGCGAGTTGATGTCCTTGGTGTTGTCCTGACCGAGCTGCGCCTCGTACTCGTCGCCCGCCTTGGTGCGCCAGCGCATCTGACCGGCGTAGACCAGGAACAGCACCGGCCGCACCACGCCGTCGGCCAGCGCTCGACCGTAGCCGTAGTTGTAGTCGGTGCGTGAGAGGCGGATGCCCTTCTCATTCGGGTGATATTCCACGAACGGAATGGGCGCCGTGTCGCTGCGGAACGGGGTGCCCGACAGCAGCAGGCGCCGCGTCGCGCGCTGATACGCCTCACGCAGCGCGTCACCCCAGCTGAGGGCGTCACCGCCGTGGTGCACCTCGTCGAGGATCACCAGGGTGCGGGCGTCCTCGGTGAGGCGCTGGTGCACGGATGCCTTCACCGCGACCTGCGCGTAGGTGACCGCGACGCCGTGGTAGTGCCGGGCGGGGGCGACGTGGCGGTTGCTGAAGTTCGGGTCGAGCCGGATGGACACGCGCGCCGCGGCATCCGCCCACTGCGTCTTCAGATGCTCGGTGGGGGCGACGACGACGATGCGATCGACGATGCGCCGGCGCAGCAGCTCGGTCGCGAGGCGCAGGGCGAACGTGGTCTTTCCGGCGCCCGGGGTGGCAGCCGCGAGGAAGTCGCGGGGTCCCTTGCCGATGCCGTCGGGCCCGTCCATCGCGAAGTACTGGTCGAGCGCCTCCGCCTGCCAGGCACGCAATCGCTGGGCCGTACCCCAGGGCGCACGCTGGGGGAACGAGGGCGACAGGTGCTCGGCAGCGAAGCTCCCGAAATGCTCCTGCTGCTGCTCATCCACGACGGTCCAGCCTAAACGAGGCCACGGACGCTAGCCTCGGAGACGGCCATCAGCCCGGGAGGAACACATGACTGACACCCCGATCGAACCCGAACCCGCCCCCCACCACGACGACTTCACCCCGAACCCATCCGTCCACCCGTGGCGGCGGATGGTCTCCATCGGCGACTCCTTCACCGAGGGCATCGGCGACCCCGACCCGGACTCGCCCGGCGGCCACCGCGGCTGGGCCGACCGCGTCGCGGAGGTTCTCAGCTCCCAGGTCGACGACTTCGCCTACGCCAACCTCGCCGTGCGCGGCAAGCTCATCGGCCAGATCGTGGCAGACCAGATCGAGCCCGCCCTGGCCCTGACCCCCGACCTCATCACGTTCTCCGCCGGCGGCAACGACGTGATCCGCCCCGGCGGCGATCCCGACGTCGTCGCCGCACTCTTCGAGGACGCCGTCGCCCGGCTGTCGTCGCGAGGCGCGACGGTGCTCGTCTTCACCGCCATCGACACCAACTTCACGCCGGTGTTCCGCGGCATCCGCGGCAGGGTCGCGATCTACAACGAGAACATCCGCGCGATCGCCGAGCGCTACGACTGCATCGTCGCCGACCAGTGGGCGCTCAAGGAGGTGCAGGACATGCGCTTCTTCGACGACGACCGCCTGCACTACAACACCCTCGGCCACCACGAGGTGGCGCGGATGGTGCTGCGCGCCCTCAACGTCCCCAACGACCTGCAGCCGATGCAGCCCGAGCCGCTGCCGCGCCGCACGTGGCGGGCGGCCCGCGCGAACGACCTCGTCTGGGCTCGCGAGTACCTGGTGCCCTGGGTGCTGCGCCGTGTGCGCAACCAGTCGTCGGGCGACCACATCACGGCCAAGCGTCCCGAAGCCCTGCCGATGCGGCGCGTCATCCCGCACGTCGACGACCCGGTGGATGCCAGCCCCGACGCGACGGCGCGTGGCACCGCCTGACGCGACCGCGGGTGCGACCACGCCGGGCGGGCGCACGCCCGGCGGCGCGGCCGGCCCCTGCTAGCGCAGCGCCCAGAGGGCGACGGCGCTGGCGGCGGCCACGTTGAGCGAGTCCACTCCCCCGGCCATCGGGATCGTCACCACGGTGTCCGCCGCCTGCAGCGCGCGCCGCGACAGTCCGTCGCCCTCCGCGCCGAGCATCAGCGCGACGCGCGGGGGCCGTTCGGCGGCGAAGACGTCCAGGGGCACCGCGTCGTCGGCCAGCGCAAGCGCGGCGATGTGGAAGCCGGCGTCGTGCAGGATGCCGGCGGCATCGGGCCACTCCGGCATCCGCGTCCACGGCACCTGGAACACCGTGCCCATGCTCACCCGCACGCTGCGGCGGTAGAGCGGGTCGGCACAGCGCGGGGACACCAGCACGGCGTCGGCGCCGAGGCCGGCGGCTCCGCGGAAGGCAGCTCCGATATTCGCGTGATCAACGATATCTTCGAGGACCACGACCAGCCGGGCCCCCGCGAGGACGTCTTGCACCGGAGGCGGCGTCGGCCGGTGCATGGCGGCGAGGGCACCCCGGTGCACGGCGTATCCGGTCAACTGTTCGGCGACGTCGGCGGGCACGACGTAGACGGGCGCACCGCCGGCGACGGGGAGCACATCGTCGAGCCACCTCTCCTGCACGAGCACGGAGCGCGGGCGATGTCCCGCGGCCACCGCGCGCCCGATGACCTTGGCCGACTCCGCGATGTACAGCCCGCCCGCCGGCTCGAGCACGCGGCGCAGCGCCACGTCGGTGAGGTCGCGGTAGTCCGCGAGGCGAAGATCGGCCGGGTCGTCGATGCGCTCGATGGGCATTGATCCACTCTCCCACGCGCGACCGATGTGCACCGCGCGAAGACCGCCATCATGGCGGACTGCCGGGCGGCCCTACCCTCGCCGGAATGCGGGTAACTGCCGACACGCGGACCGGATGCCCGGAATCGTTCCGCACCCGGGCAGATCTCGGCAGCGCGCGTGCGGCATCCGGCGCGGGTGGCATCCGCCCGGCGCGTGTGGTGCCACCCGGACACAGAGGCATCTCGCGAGGTTCCCGGCATCCCGCCCTGGCCGGAATGCGGGAATCTGCCGAAACGCGGACCGGATGCCCGGAATCGATCCGCACCCGGGCAGATCTCCGCATCTCGGCAGCGCGCGAGCGGCATCCACCCCCGCGCAAGCGGCTTCCCCCGCGCGTGCGGCATCCCCCACGCGAGCGGATCCATCCCCGCGCGAGCGACGCCTGGCGCGAGACCCGGGACCCACCCCACGCGCGAGACGACACGACACCGCAGCCGCACCGGGCACGCAGGCGGCGGTAACGTCCCGGCAAAGTGACGCGCCTAGACTCGACGGGTGACTCCGGTGCTCCAGCTCGACGCGCCGACCGCGCGGCTGGTCGGCGAGGCCGTCGACGCGCTGGCGGGACGCCGCATCGCGGTGCTCACCGGGGCGGGCGTGTCGACCGACTCCGGCATCCCCGATTACCGGGGCGAGGGCGCCCCCGTGCGCACCCCCATGACGGCGCAGGAGTTCCTCTCCTCGGCCGCGTCCCGCCGCCGCTACTGGGTGGGCAGCCACCTCGGGTGGCGTGCGTTCGCCGCCGCGTCGCCGAACGCCGGGCACGCCGCTCTGGCGCGCCTCGAGCACGCCGGCATCGCGACCGGAGTCGTCACCCAGAACGTCGACGGCCTGCACCTGCGCGCCGGCAGCCGTCGCGTGGTCGAGCTGCACGGCACCATGCGGCGCGTGTTCTGCACGCACTGCGGCCAGGTGTTCGATCGCCGCGATCTGGCGGCGCGCATCGAGGCCGACAACCCGTGGCTCGACGTCCCCGACGACGTGCTGCTCGGACCCGACGGCGACGTGCTGCCCGAGACGGCCGACGGCTTCGTGATCCCCGACTGCAGCGTGTGCGGGGGCATGCTGAAGCCCGACGTGGTCTTCTTCGGCGAGTTCGTCCCCGTCGAGCGGTTCGCCGAGGCCGAGCAGCTCGTGCACACCAGCGAGGCTCTGCTCGTGGCGGGATCGTCGCTCGTGGTCAACTCGGGGGTGCGCCTGGTCGAGCGCGCGCGACGCCGTCGCCTGCCGGTGATCATCGTCAACCGCGGTCAGACGCGCGCGGATGCCAAGGCCACGGTGAAGATCGACGGCGGCACGTCTCCGGTGCTCGCGGCCCTCACCGCCGCGCTCACCGACGCCCTCACCGCCCACTGACCCGTCCAGCGCGCTTTCGGCGCACCGCGGTTAGGCTCGACCGGTGACACTGCTGACCCTTGTGCGCCACGGCGAGACCGACTGGAACCGAGCGCGCCGCATCCAGGGATCCACCGACATCCCGCTCAACGACACCGGGCGCGCACAGGCGCGCGAGGCCGCAGAGCGGCTGCGGGACAGCCTCGACCCGGCCGCCCCGCTCGTCATCGTCAGCAGCGATCTGTCTCGCGCACGCGAGACCGCCGAGATCATCGCCGAGTCCCTGGGCGCCGAGCCGCCGCGCCTGTACCCGCAGCTGCGCGAGCGCGCCTACGGCGAGGCGGAGGGCGTGGATGCCGCGGAGTTCCTGGAGCGCTGGGGCGACTGGCACAGCGCCGAGGTCCCCGGCGCCGAGCCCTGGCCGCAGCTGCGCGCCCGGGCGCTGGGGGCGCTGCAGCAGATCGCCCGCGACGCGCGCCGCACGACCGCGCCCGCGGCAGCGACCGTCATCGCCGTCGCTCACGGCGCGCTGATCCGCGAGCTCATCCGTCACGCCACCGGCGGCGAGCTGCCGCCCGTGGGCTTCCGCCTGCCGAACGGCTCCAGCTACGACCTGCTGCTCGAGCGTGACAGGCTGCGCCTGCTCTCCGAGGTGGGTCCGGTCCCGACGCCCTGAGCGTCGCCCGCTCCCCCGACGGCTAGTCCTGAGCGCGCCGCACCAGGGTGCGCGCGTGGCGCAGCACCGGCTCGTCGACCATGCGGCCGCGGAAGGCGAACACGCCCGGCTTCCCGACCGCCGCCGCCAGCAGGTCGCGGCCCCACTGCACCTCGGTCGCGTCGGGACGGTACGCCTCGCGGATGGTCGGCACCTGACTCGGGTGGATGCAGGCGGTCGCCGCGAATCCGCTCGCTGCGGCATCCGCCGCCTCACGGGCGAGCCCTTTCGCATCGGCGATGTCCAGGTGCACGGCGTCGATGGCGGCCTTGCCGCGCGCGCCCGCCGCCAGCAGCACCTGCGCCCGCGCGTGGCGCGCGACGTCGCGGTAGCGCCCGTTGGCCTTGCGGCTGGAGGTGCCGCCGAGAGAGGCCACGAGGTCCTCAGCGCCCCACATCAGCGCCGTCACGTTCTCGAGCGCGGCGATGCGTTCGGCCGCGAGCACGCCGCGGGCGGTCTCGCACAGCGCGATCACCCGGTAGCGCGGGTCGATCCTGCCGATGCGCTTGGGTGACTCGGCTTTGGCGACCATGATCGTGCGCACGTCGGTCTGCGAGAGCGTCGCCAAGTCGGCGTCGAAGTCGGGGGTGCCGACGGGGTTCACGCGCACGATCACGCGCGTGGCATCGAGCTCGGCGTCGATGAGGGCGCCGCGCGCGGCGGTCTTCGCTTCCGGCGACACCGCGTCCTCGAGGTCGATGATGACGCCGTCCGAGCGCTCCAGCGCGGTGCGGAACCGCTCAGGACGATCGGCGGGGCAGAACAACAGGGCGGGGCCCAGGTCGAATCCGCTCACGCGGTCTCCTCCTCGGTGGGACGGCACAGCATCAGCGCGGCGCGGGTGGCCGTGGCGACGACGACACCGTGCTGGTTGCGTCCGGTGTGCTCCAGGGTGACGATGCCCTGCCCCGGCCGCGAGGCCGACAGGCGGGCGCCGGCGACCCGGGTCTCGGCGTAGAGGGTGTCGCCCGGGAAGAGCGGCGCCGGGAATGCGATGTCGGTCAGGCCGAGCTGGGCCACGAGCGTGCCCTGCGTCAGCTGCGCCACCGACGCCCCGATGAGCGTCGACAGCGTCCACATCGAGTTCACGAGCGGGCGGCCGAACGGCTGCGTCGCCGCGTAAGCCTCGTCGATGTGCAGCGCCTGCGGGTTCATCGTCAGCGCGGAGAACAGCTGATTGTCGGCCTGGGTGACGGTGCGGCCAGGGCGGTGCAGGTAGCGCGCCCCGACGGCGAACTCCTCGAACCACAGGCCTCGCTGCACGTGCGCGGGCGGGCCGGCGGGGAGGTCGGTCATGCCCTCACGCTACCCCGAGCGCGCGCGCGATCACGAGCAGCTGCACCTCGGTGGTGCCCTCGCCGATCTCGAGGATCTTGCTGTCGCGGTAATGCCGGGCCACGGGGTATTCGTTCATGAACCCGTTGCCGCCGAAGATCTGGGTCGCGTCGCGGGCGTTGTCCATCGCCGCCTCGCCCGAGACGAGCTTGGCGATGGCCGCCTCGGTCTTGAACGGGCGCCCCGCGTCGCGCAGATGCGCCGCGCGCACCCACGCCAGCCGTGCAGTGTGCACACGGGCCTGCATGCGGGCGAGGGTGAACTGGATGCCCTGCCGGGTCGCCAGCGGGGCGCCGAACACGGTGCGATCCGCGGCGTACTGCAGCGCCGCCTCCAGACATCCCTCCGCCGCGCCCGTCGCGAGGGCCGCGATGGCGATGCGGCCCTCATCGAGGATGTGCAGGAAGCCGGCGAACCCGCGTCCCTCCTCGCCCAGCAGGTTCTCCTCGGGCACCCGGCAGTCGGTGAAGGTGAGCGGGTGCGTGTCGGAGGCGCGCCAACCCGCCTTGTCGTAGGCGGGACCCACCGTGAATCCCGGGGTGCCGCTGGGCACGATGATGGTGGAGATCTCCGGGCGCTCGCCCCGGCGGCCCGTGACGGCGGTGACCGTGACGAACCGTGTGATCGGCGTTCCGGAGTTCGTGATGAACTGCTTGCTGCCGTTGATCACCCACTCCCCGTCGTCACGGCGGGCGGTGGTGCGGGTGGCGCCGGCATCCGACCCCGCCTCGGGCTCGGTGAGCCCGAAACCGGCCAGCGCCCGGCCGGCGAGCAGGTCGGGCAGCAGCTGCTCGCGCTGCGCGTCGGTGCCGAAGCGGAAGACCGGCATGGCGCCCAGGCTCACCCCGGCCTCGAGGGTGATCGCGATGGACTGGTCCACGCGCGCGAGCGCTTCGATGGCGAGTCCGAGCGCCAGGTAGTTGCCGCCCTGCCCTCCCACATCCTCGGGGAACGGCAGGCCGAACAGGCCCATCTCCCCCATCTGCGCGACGACGTCCATCGGCAGCGTGTGGGTGCGATCCGCCTCATAGGCGCGCGGCGCGACCACCTCGTCGGCGAAGGCGCGCACCAGCTGCGCCAGTTCGATCTCGTCGTCCTCCAGCGCATACGAACGCAGGTCGATGGGTCCGGTCATGGGGTGTCCTCCTCGGTCATCGGGTGCACCTCGGCGAGCACGTCGTCGCGGCGCACCTGCGCGCCGACGGTGACGAGGATCTGCGCGACGCCGTCATGGGGTGCGATGACGGTGTGCTCCATCTTCATGGCCTCGATCGTGACCAGCCGATCGGCGGCGGCCACCGCCGCGCCGGGCGTCGTGTGCACGGCGATCACGGTGCCGGGCAGCGGCGCCCGCACGTGCGGCTGCGCGGGCGCATCCGTGCGCCCGCGGGCTGCGCGTCGGCGCTCGGATGCCGCACGACGAGAGACCGGACGCAGCCGAGCCGTCTCGCCGGCCAGATGCACCCAGACGTCGCCGTCGCCGTCGCGCGCCGTCGTCGCCTCGGGCGGAAGCGGCGATGCCACCGCGGTGACGAGCGTGCCGGCATCCGTCTCGAAGCTGTGCGAGGCGGGCTCACGCCGTCCGCCGAGGCGCCACCCGTCGTGACGCTGCCACGGCGAGGCATCCGACGGCGCGTCGGCGAGCACCGCGGCGCCGGCAGCGAGCACGGCCGCGCCCGGCACGGTCGCTCCCGGGGCGGCCATCGCGTCGATGATGCCGGTATCGAGGTCGCCGGCCTGCACGGCGGGGAGCGCGATGAGCTGCCGCAGGAACGCGATGTTCGTGTCGACGCCGAGCACGACGGTCTCGGCCAGCGCCGCGTCGAGCCGCTCGAGTGCCTCGGCCCGGTCGGCGCCCACCGCGATCACCTTCGCGATCATCGGGTCGTAGTCGGCGGTCACGACCGATCCCGTGTCGACCGCGGCATCCACCCGCACGCCCTCGGGAGCGCGCCAGGCGAGCACCTCGCCGGTGGCGGGGAGGAAGCCCCGTGCCGGGCTCTCGGCGTAGACCCGGGCCTCGACGGCGTGTCCCTGCAGCCCTACGGCGTCCTGCCCGTACCCGAGGGGCTCCCCCGCCGCCACGCGCAGTTGCTCGGCGACGAGGTCGATGCCGGTGACGAGCTCGGTGACGGGGTGCTCGACCTGCAGGCGGGTGTTCATCTCGATGAAGAAGAAGTCGTCGGGCCGATCGGCCGACACGAGGAACTCCACCGTGCCGACGCCGACGTAGTCGATGCTCGCCGCCGCGCGACAGGCGGCCTCGCCCAGGCGCGCGCGGGTCTCGTCGTCGACGGCGGGCGAGGGTGCCTCCTCGATCACCTTCTGGTGCCGGCGCTGCAGCGAGCATTCGCGCTCGCCGAGGTGCACCACCGCGCCGTGGGCGTCGGCGAGCACCTGCACCTCGATGTGTCTCGGGCGCTCCACCAGCCGCTCCAGCAGCAGGGTGTCGTCGCCGAACGCGGCGGTGGCCATCCGGCGCGCGGCCTGCACGGCGCCGGCGACACCTGCGCGGTCGCGCACCACCTGCATCCCCTTGCCGCCGCCGCCCGCCGAGGGCTTGATGAGAAGAGGGAACCCCTGCTCCACCGCAGCCGCGACGATGGCCTCATCCGTCATGCCGGCCGCGCTGAATCCGGGCACGGTGGGCACGCCCGACCGGGCGACATGCTGCTTGGCCCGAATCTTGTCGCCCATCACGTCGAGGGCGTGCTCACCAGGCCCCACGAAGACGATGCCGGCGGCAGCGCACGCTCGGGCGAAGTGGGCGTTCTCCGACAGGAAGCCGTAGCCGGGGTGCACCGCCTGCGCGCCGGTCGCGCGGGCCGCGGCGATGACGGCGTCGATGTCGAGATACGACTGCGCTGCGGGCGCCGGTCCCAGACGCACCGCCGTGTCGGCCTCGCGCACGTGTGGCGCTTCGACGTCGGCGTCGCTGTAGACGGCGACCGAGCGGATGCCGAGCCGGCGCAGCGTGCGGATGACGCGTCGCGCGATCTCGCCGCGATTGGCGACGAGGACGGTGGAGAACACGGGAGGCGTCATGTCACATCCGGAACAGGCCGAAGGCCGGGTCGGCGAGCGGCACCCGTGAGGCGACGTCGAGCGCGAGCGCCAGCATCCGGCGCGTGTCGACCGGGTCGATCACGCCGTCGTCCCAGAGCCGCGCGGTGGCGTAGTAGGGGTCGCCCTGACGCTCGAACTGCTCGCGCACGGGAGCCTCGAACGCCGCCCGCGCCGCGTCGTCCCATTCCTCGCCGCGCGCCGCCAGCTGGTCGGCTTTCACGGTGGAGAGCACGGATGCCGCCTGCGCCCCGCCCATCACCCCGATGCGGCTGCCCGGCCAGCTCCAGAGGAACCGCGGCGAATACGCCCGTCCGCACATGGAGTAGTTGCCCGCGCCGAAGGAGCCTCCCACCACGACGGTGAACTTCGGCACGCGCGTGGTGGCGACGGCCGTGACCATCTTCGCGCCGTCCTTCGCGATGCCCGCCGCCTCGGCGTCGCGGCCGACCATGAAGCCGGAGATGTTCTGCAGGAACAGCAGGGGGATGCCCCGCTGATCGCACAGCTCGATGAAGTGCGCCCCCTTGAGCGCGGACTCGCCGAACAGCACGCCGTTGTTGGCGAGAACGCCGACCGGGTGACCCTCCACGCGCGCGAAGGCGGTGACCAGTGTCGTGGCGTACTCGCGCTTGAACTCGTGCACGCTGCCGGCGTCGACCAGGCGGTCGATCACCTCGTGCGGGTCGTAGGGCCGGTTCACATCGACCGGGACGACGTCGTACAGGCCGTCGGGGTCGCGCGCCGGCTCGGCCGACGGGTGCACCGGCCCGACGGGCGGCGCGGCGGCGGGAAGGGTGAGCACGATGTCCCGCAGGATCTCGAGGGCATGCTCATCGTCCTCGGCGAGATGGTCCGCGACGCCGGAGCGCCGCGCGTGCAGCTCTCCCCCGCCCAGCTCCTCGGCGGTGATCACCTCGCCGATGGCGGCTTTCACCAGCGGCGGCCCCCCGAGGAAGATCGTCCCCTGGCCGCGCACGATCACCGTCTCGTCGCTCATCGCGGGCACGTAGGCCCCGCCGGCGGTGCAGGAGCCCAGCACGGCCGACAGCTGCGGGATGCCGGCGGCGGAGAGCCTCGCCTGGTTGAAGAAGATGCGGCCGAAGTGGTCGCGATCGGGGAAGACCTCGTCCTGCATCGGCAGGTAGGCGCCGCCGGAATCGACGAGGTACAGGCAGGGCAGCCGGTTCTCGAGGGCCACTTCCTGCGCGCGCAGGTGCTTCTTCACCGTCATCGGGAAGTACGCGCCGCCCTTGACGGTGGCGTCGTTGCAGACGACCATCACGTGCCTGCCGTGGACGAGTCCGATGCCCGCCACGACCCCCGCAGCGGGCGCCTGACCGTCGTACATTCCCTCGGCGGCGAGGGGGGCGAGCTCCAGGAACGGGCTGCCCTCGTCGAGCAGACGTGCGATGCGCTCACGCGGCAGCAGCTTTCCGCGGGCGCGGTGACGCTCGCGGGAGGCGGCTCCCCCGCCGTCGGCGACCCGATCGAGCCGTTCGCGCAGCCCCGCAGCGAGGTCGCGCTGGCCGGGTTCGGCGGGCGAAGTCAGGGCCGCGGCGCTCATGCTGTCTCCATCGACGTCACGATCGCGTCACACCGGTTGTCGGCAGGGGACGCGCCGGGTTAGTTTTCACTAACCGAGGCTCTGATGTTAGCGAGGATTAACTGAGATGACAACGGGTCTGACCGACCGCGGGCGTGCCAAGGCCGACCGCCACGCCGCGCTGCTGCGCGAGGCTGCGCGCCTGTTCGCGGATCGCGGGTTCGCCGGGGTCAGCCTCGAGGATCTCGGGGCTGCCGTCGGCGTCACCGGTCCCGCGGTGTACCGACACTTCCCCAACAAGCAGGCCCTGCTCGGGGCGATCCTGGTCGGGGTGAGCCAGGGCCTGCGCGACGGCGGCCGCGACGTCGTCGATGCCGGCGGCGAGCCTGTCGACGTGCTCGACGGCCTCATCCGTTTCCATGTCGACTTCGCCCTCGCGTCGGCGGACGTGATCCGCGTGCAGGACCGCGAGCTGACGAGTCTCGTCGATGCCGAGCGCCGTGCCGTGCGACGTCTGCAGCGGGAGTACGTCGAACTCTGGGTCGCGGTACTGTCCCGCCGCTACCCCGCCCTGTCCGCGCCCGAGGCGCGGGTGCGCGCGCACGCCTGCTTCGGACTCATCAACTCCACCCCGCACAGCCTGCGCGCGGCCCGCGACACGGTCGCCGACGCGGACGTCCGCGGCATCCTGCGCGCAATGGCGCGCGCCAGCCTCGCCGCGTGACGTCCGCGCCGGTCAGGCCAGCAGCATCGCCCGGCCGGGCTCGCGCAGCACCGCCCCGACGTCCGCGAGGAACCGCGCGCCCTGCTCGCCGTCGACGACCCGGTGATCGAACGACAGGCTGAGGGTCAGCACATCGCGCAGCGCCACCTGACCCTCGTGCTCCCAGGGCGTCCGGCGCACCGTGCCGAGGGCGAGGATGCCCGCCTCGCCCGGGTTGAGGATCGGCGTGCCGGCATCCACTCCGAAGACGCCCACGTTGGTGATCGAGAACGTCCCGCCCGACAGCGCTGCGGGGTTGGTCCGCCCGGCGCGCGCCGTCTCGGCCAGGTGTCCGATCGCGTCGGCGAGCTCGGCCAGGCCCAGGCGGCCGGCATCCTTGACGTTGGGCACGATGAGGCCACGCTCGGTCGCCGCCGCGATGCCGAGGTTCACCCGCCCCCACTGCACGATCTCCTCGTCGCCCCACCGCGCATTGAGCATCGGATGCCGCGCGAGTGCGAGGCAGGTGGCCTTCGCGGCGAGGGCGAGGATGCCGATGCGGGTGCCCGCGAGCCGGCGGTCGTCGCGCAAGGACGCCAGCAGCGTCATCGATGCGGTCACGTCGACGGTGAGGAAGACGGTGGCGTGCGGGGCGGTGAAGGCGCTCTGCACCATCGCCGCGGCGGTGTGCTTTCGCACGCCCCGCACGGGGATGCGCAGATCGTCGGATGCCGCGGCGGGAGTCGCGGCGCCGGGGGTCGGGCGCTCTGCGGCGGGTGCGGGGGCGCGCGGCGAAGGGGGTGCCGTCCGCGCATGGGCTTCGACGTCCGCCCGGGTGATGAGCCCGCCCGGTCCGGTCGGCACGACCGTGCGCAGCTCGACGCCGAGGTCCTTCGCCAGCCGCCGCACCGGCGGCGTCGAGCGGGGGCGCTCGACCAGGTCGGGCTCCGGCTCCAGCGCATGGACCGCGTCGTGGGGCGCGGCCGCGCGCACCTCGCTGTCACCCGTGGCGAGCCCACCGCGACCGCGACGTCGACGCGCCGGGCGCGCGGTGGAGGCCGGGGCCGCGCCGTAGCCGACGAGGTGCGGCTCCCGCGCCGGTTCGGCGGGGGCGGGGCCCGCATCATCGCCGTCATCGTCGCGGGCGTCGTCGTCTGAGCCGACGACGAACGAGATGATGAGGCTCCCCACCGCCACGACCTCGCCTGCGGCCGCGTGCAGGGTGTGCACGCGGCCGGCATGCGGCGACGGCAGCTCGACGATCGCCTTGGCCGTCTCGACCTCCGCGAGCGTCTGGTTCAATGCGATCTCGTCGCCCTCCGCGACGAGCCACTGCACGAGCTCGGCCTCGGGAAGGCCCTCGCCGAGGTCGGGGAGGCGGAACTCGGCGATCACGGCGTCACCTCCGACAGGCTGTGCGGTCGGTCGAGGACACGATCGACGGCGTCGAGGATGCGGTCGAGATCCGGCAGGTGGTGGCGTTCCAGCTTGGCCGGCGGGTACGGGATGTCGTGCCCGGTGACGCGCACCGGCGCCGCCTCGAGATGGTGGAAGCAGCGTTCCGTGATGGCCGCGATGACCTCGGCCCCGACTCCCGCCTCCGCGGCCGCCTCGTGGGTGACGACCATGCGGCCCGTCCGCCGCACCGACGCGGCGACCGTGTCGAGGTCGATCGGCGACAGCGACCGCAGATCGATCACCTCCAGGGAAAGCCCGTCATCCTCGGCCGCCGTCGCCGCCTCCAGCGCGGTGGCGACCTGGGCGCCGTACGTGACGATCGTGGCATCCCGCCCCGTGCGCACCACGCGTGCCAGCCCCATCGGTGCGGCGTCGGCGAGGTCGACGTCGAGGTCCACCTCACCCTTGGCGTGGTAGAGCCGCTTGGGCTCGAAGAAGATCACGGGGTCGTCGCACGCGATCGCCTGACGCAGCATCACGTAGGCGTCGGCGGGGTTCGACACGGCCACGACGCGCAGTCCCGACGTGTGCACGAAGTAGGCTTCGGGCGACTCGGAGTGGTGCTCCGCCGCCCCGACTCCGCCTGCCCACGGCACGCGCACCGTCAGCGGCATGCGCACTGCCCCACGTGTGCGGTAGTGGAACTTGGCGACCTGGCACACGATCTGGTCGAACGCGGGATAGACGAAGCCGTCGAACTGCATCTCGACGACGGGGCGGAATCCGCGGAACGCCAGCCCTACGGCGGTGCCGACGATGCCGGACTCCGCCAGCGGGGTGTCGATCACCCGCGAGGGCCCGTAGGCCGAGAGCAGTCCGTCGGTGATGCGGAACACTCCCCCGAGCGTGCCGACATCCTCCCCCATCACGAGCACCGACGGGTCGTCGGCGAGGGCGCGGTGCAGTCCGGCGTTGAGGGCCTTGCCCATGGTCAGCTCGGTCATCGCGCCTCCTCCTCGAAGCCGTCGAGATAGGCCGCGTACGCGCGGCGCTGCCGTTCCAGCCCGGAATGCGGCTCGGCGTAGACCTCGTCGAAAACCGAGAGCGGGTCGCGGGTGCGGTAGCCGAGGCACACCGCGCGCACCTCGGCGGCCAGCCGGTCGGCGTCGGCGGCGATGTCGGCGGCAAGGGCGTCCCCCAGCGCACCCCGCGCCTGCAGCAGCGTCTGCACCCGCGCCAGCGGGTCGCGCGCGCGCCACACCTCCACCTCGGCGGCGTCGCGGTACCGCGTGGGGTCGTCGGCGGTGGTGTGCGGGCCCATGCGGTAGGTGACCGCCTCGATATAGGCGGGGCCCGCGCCGCTGCGGGCACGCTCCAGCGCCCACCGCATCGCGCCGTAGCACGCCAGCACGTCGTTGCCGTCGACCCGCATGCTCGGGATGCCGAAGGCGGGTGCCCGGTCGGCCAGGGGGGTGCGCGACTGCACCGTCACCGGCTCGGAGATCGCCCACTGGTTGTTCGAGCAGACGAAGACGACCGGGGCGCCGTAGGACGCGGCGAACACCATCGCCTCACTCACATCGCCCTGGCTGGAGGCGCCGTCGCCGAAATAGGTCACGGCCACCTCGTCGCAGCGTGCGCCCTCTGCCGCGGGGGTGCGCTGAATCCCCATCGCGTACCCGACGGCGTGGAGCGTCTGCGCCCCGATGATGATCTGCGGACCGGCCGTGCCGCGCGCGAAGGGGTCGCCCATCGACTGCTCCTCGCCGCGCCAGACCTGGATCAGCTGGGTCGGCGTCGCCCCGCGGACGAGCTGCACACCCGACTCCCGATAGCTGGGGAAGACGAAGTCGCTCTCGCGCAGCGCCCGAGCCGTGCCGACCTGCACCGCCTCCTGGCCCTGACACGGCGCCCACAGGCCCAGCTGTCCCTGACGCTGCAGCGCGACGCCCTCGGCATCCAGCCGCCGGGTGCGCACCATGTCGCGATACAGATCCGCCAGGAGCGCGTTGTCGACATCGGCGACCCACCCCTCCAGGGCGGGGTCGGAGACCCGCTCGCCCTCGGCGGTGATCAGCCGCGACACCTGTCCCATGTCGGTCGTGGGGCCCATCGCCGTGCTCGGTGGGTACGTCATCGTCGCCTCCGTCCCGGTGTCCTTCGTGGGGACGCCGTCGGTTCGCGCCGGCCTCGTCGCCGACTCCCGCGAGCGTATGTCGGCGATGCACCTAGCTCAAGCATCCTCCTCGACGTTGAGCAGGTTGCGCATATCGGCGCCGGAGACGCGTGTTACGGTTGCGCACTATGAGCCCTCTCGACCAGGTCGACATCGCCCTTCTCGACGCCCTCGCCGACGATCCGCGTGCGACCGTCGTCGCCCTGTCCGAGCGTCTCGGGCTCGCGCGCAACACGGTGCAGGCGCGCATGGCGCGACTCGACCGGGCCGGGGTTTTCCTGTCCTACGAACGGGCGATCGCGCCCGCCGCACTGGGCTTCCCGCTCGAGGCGATGCTCGATGTCGTCGTGCGCCAGGCCGACCTGCCGCGCATCACCCGCGAGATCGCCGAGATCCCTGAGGTCATCCAGGCGCACGGCGTGAGCGGGCCGGTGGACCTGGTCGTGCGGGTGGCCGCCCGCGACACCCAGCATCTGTTCGACATCGACGCGCGCATCCTCGGCATCGGCGGCGTGGAACGCACCGAGACGGCCCTCGTCATGGAGGAGGTCATCGGCTACCGGGTGCGCCCTCTCATGGCATCGGCGCGCCGGGAGCGGTGACGGCCGGCCGGCGACGCAGCGCCGGCGATGCGCCGTCCAGGCGGACCAGCACGACGCCGGCGAGCACCAGTGCCCCACCGAGCACCTGCACGGCGCCAGGAGCCTCGGCGAGCACGATCCAGGCCACCAGCAGCGTGAAGAGCACCTCCGACAGCCCGACGAACGATGCCAGTCGCGCCCCGGTGCGGGGCACCGCCATCACGCCGAGCGCGTAGCCCAGGGTCGTGCCGACAGCGGCGACCCAGCCCAGGGGCACCCACCAGGGCAGTTCCATACCGGCCAGCACCACCGTCACCGGCGGGGCCGCGAAAGGCAGCACACCGGTCAGCAGCAGCACGCCGATGAGGGCGGTGCCGACGAGCAGACCACCCGACGCGAGCGCCAGCGGCGCGATGCGGCCCCCGCTGCGCTCGGAGATCACGAAGTAGGCCGCCGCGCAGATCGCGGCCCCCAGGGCGAGCAGAGTGCCCAGCGGCTCGAAGCGTGCGCCGGCGATGTCGACCACGAGGACGAGGCCGGTCATCGCCACGACCGACCCGGTGACGACGGCGCGCGACGGCGCGCGACGCGTGCGCGCCCACACCCACAGCACGATCAGCACCGGCGCGATGTACTGGATGAGCAGGGCGACCGCCACCGGCATCCGCTGCATGGCCGCGAAGTAGAACAGCTGGCACCCTGCGACCGCGGTCAGCCCGAACGCGATCACCACCCCGCCGTGGCGGCGCACGAAGGAGCGGTCGCGGCGCAGCGCCCGCACCAGCGCGGGCGACAGCACGAGGCCTGCGACACCCATGCGCACGAGCAGCACGGCGCCGAGCGACCAGCCGGCCTCGAGCAGGGGCTTGAGGAAGGGGCCGCTCGCGGAGAAGGCGAGCGCCGAGGCGACCGCCATCACCAGCCCCGAGGTGGCGCGGGATGCCGCGACGATCGGAAGCGGCATCGGGGCGGTGTGCGTGCTCATGTGCGCCTGGCCTGTCAGGAGTGTCGTGTGATTCACTGGTGACAGTACTGGTCATCAATGTCAGGAGTCAATGTGGTGTTCGCCCGTGACACACGCCAGTCCCTCGCCGCGGCCGTCGACCTCGTGAACACCCTGCCCGCGACCGACGTGGACGGCCTCGATGGATTGCGCACACCCGCCGATCTGGAGGCCTTCATCGCCGAACGCCCCTACACCGGCTCGTTCGCGCGCGACGATGCGGAACTGGAGGCGGTGCGTGCGCTGCGCCCCCGGCTGCGGGAGCTCTGGCTCGCCGACCGCGAGACGGCGGTGCCCCTGGTCAACGCGATGCTGCGCGATGGCGCCGCCCTCCCGCAGCTCGTCATCCACGAAGGACTCGACTGGCACATCCACGCCACCGGCGACGACGCGCCGCTGGCGACACGCATCCTCGTGGAGACGGCCATGGCCTTCGTCGACGTCATCCGCGCCGACGCGTACGAGCGCATCCGGGTGTGCGCGGCGGACGACTGCCTGTCCGTCTATGTGGACTATTCCAAGAACGGCTCGAAGCGCTACTGCGACACGGGCAACTGCGGCAACCGCATGAACGTCATCGCGTACCGTCGGCGGAAGGCGGCAGAAACGCCCTGATCGCCTCGGCCGCCGGCTGCGGCGTCTCGTAGTGGATGAGATGCCCGACCCCGTCGATCTCCACCAGGCGGGCGTCCGGGAAGAGCGTCGCCAGGTGCCGCTCCGCCTCGATCGGGGTGATGTCGTCCTGCACGGCGGCCACCAGCAGGGTCTGCTGTGCGATCGCGGGCGCATGCGCGCGGATGTCGTTGGACACCGACGCCAGGAACGCGTCGTGCAGCACGTCGCGATCGGCGAACCGGGAGAAGTACGCGTCATGCTGGGCGTGCACGAAGCGGCGCAGCTGCGGGTCGTGCGTCTTCGTCATCGACACACTCATGACCCGCACGATGAGGCGGCTGCGCAACAGCGCTTCGCCGATGGGGCGCGGCAGGCGGGCGCCGGCCCAGTAGTAGAAGACGGCCAGCCGGGTGAGGATGCCGCGTGGGCCTTCCAGCGCGGGCGCGCCGATGGGATTCACGAGGATCACGCGCGGGGTCGGCAATCCGCCGGCGACCGCTGCGGCGACGACGATCGAGCCGAACGAGTGGCCGAGGATCGCCGCGCCGGGCGCCGTGGCGGCGACGAAGTCGGTGAGCCACTGCGCGTAGGCCGCGAGGTCGTGACGGCGTCCCGGCAGCGGCGCGGTCTCTCCGAACCCCGGAAGATCGGGCATCAGCACGCGGATGCCGTCGAGATGCGCGACCACCGGCTCGAGACCGTGGTGGTCGCCGCGGAAGCCGTGCACGGCGACGACGGTCTGGCTCGCGTCGTCGGGCCCGTACTCCCAGTAGACGGTCGCGCCGCCCTGCACCGCGACCTCGCGACGGCGCACCGGGATGCGCGCGAGAGACGGGGCGTACGGGTGCACAGCGGTCATCCCTCGAGTCTACGAGCCGGGCGTCGGTGCGCCTGCCCGGCGATGTCCCCACCCGGCTTTAGCGTTGAGGCTATGACGACGTGGCAGCCCGAGCCGCTCCTCGGCTTTCCCGAGCCCCCGCGCGTACCCGCATGGACGCGCCTGGTGGGCGTGTTCGACCTCGAGACCACCGGGGTCGACGTCG
This sequence comes from Microbacterium sp. zg-Y1090, assembly GCF_030246945.1. Lineage (NCBI taxonomy): Bacteria > Bacillati > Actinomycetota > Actinomycetes > Micrococcales > Microbacteriaceae > Microbacterium > Microbacterium wangruii. Next base: position 1,432,130 of record NZ_CP126742.1, on the reverse strand, counting down.
AGACCGATCGCATCGTCACCGCGCACGTCGGAGTGATCGACGGCTCCGGCGCCGTCGTGCACGCGCGTGACTGGCTGGCGGACCCCGGCGTGGAGATCCCCGAGGGCGCGACCGCCGTCCACGGCATCACGACCGCGCACGCTCGCAGCGAGGGCAGGGCCGCGGCCGAGGTCGTCGCCGACGTCGTCGACGCGCTGCGCGGGCTGTTCGCCTCCGGCATCCCCGTCGTCGCCTACAACGCCTGCTACGACTTCTCGCTGCTCAAGCACGAGGCGGTGCGTCACGGCATCGCGCCGCTGAAGAACCCGGCCCCGATCATCGACCCGCTCGTGGTCGACAAGGCGCACGACCGGTTCCGTCGGGGAAAGCGCACCCTCGAGGCCGTCGCCGCCCACTACGCGGTGCCCCTGGAGGGCGCCCACGACGCGTGTGCCGACGCGGTCGCCGCCGGGCGGGTGGCGCAGGCCATGGCCGAGCGCTTCGGGCCGCAGCTGCCTCCCAGCGCGCAGGAGCTGCACACGCAGCAGGTGGCGTGGGCCCGGGCGCAGGCGGAGAGTCTCACGGAGTACTTCGTGAAGATCGGCCGCCTCGACCCCGACGACCGGCTCGACGGCAGCTGGCCCGTGCGCTGAGCACGCGGCCGACACCGGAGAACGACGAAGGCCCCGCCGGAGCGGGGCCTTCTTTCGCGGCTGCTTACTTGCTGCCGAAGTTCTTGAAGCGCTGGTTGAACTTCTCGACGCGGCCGGCCGAGTCCATGATGCGCTGCTTGCCCGTGTAGAACGGGTGCGAAGACGAAGAGATCTCGACGTCGATGACGGGGTACTCGGTGCCCTCGAACTCGACGGTCTTGTCGCTGGTGACGGTCGAGCGCGTGAGGAACAGTTCGCCCGAGCCCAGGTCGCGGAACACGACGGGCCGGTAGTCGGGGTGGATGTCAGTCTTCATGAGGTGTCCTTGAGGTGGTGCTCTGGATTTTGCCAGAACGGTCAAAGTCTGCGGTGCGAGCGCACCAAGGAACGATTCTATCAGCCCTGCACCGATGCCGGTGACCGCGGCAACCCGTGGCGCCGATCCCCGTGCACACCGTCGCAGAATCGGGCGGTTTCGGCCCCGCACGCGCGGCCGCGACCCGCAGCGCGGCGGATCGGAGACGTTGTGCACGCCCGGCTTCACCGCGCGGCCACGGCCAGGCGAGCAGCCCCAGGCAGACTGCCCGTGCACACCGTCGCAGAATCGGGCGGTTTCGGCCCCGCACGCGCGGCCGCGACCCGCAGCGCGGCGGATCGGAGACGTTGTGCACGCCCGGCTTCACCGCGCGGCCACGGCCAGGCGAGCAGCCCCAGGCAGACTGCCCGTGCACACCGTCGCAGAATCGGGCGGTTTCGGCCCCGCACGCGCGGCCGCGACCCGCAGCGCGGCGGATCGGAGACGTTGTGCACGCCCGGCTTCACCGCGCGGCGCCGAAGGCGGCGGGATGGTCAGGCGGAGGCGTACTCGGCGCGAGCGGAGTAGCGACCGGCCTCTTCGTGCAGCACGATCGGCAACCCGAACGTGGCGGTGAGGTTCTCGGCGGTGAGCATCTCGGAGATCGGGCCGCCGGCGACGATCGCTCCGTCGCGCAGCAGCAGCACGTGGGTGAACCCGACGGGGATCTCCTCGACGTGATGGGTCACCATGACCATCGCCGGGGTCGTGGGGGCCTGCGCATACCCGCTCAGCAGGCCGAGCAGCTCCTCACGGGCACCCAGGTCGAGACTCGCGGTGGGCTCGTCCAGCAGCAGCAGTTCGGGGTCGGTCATGACCGCACGGGCGATCTGCACCCGCTTCTGCTCACCGTCGGAGAGCGTGCCGAAGGTGCGGTCGGCCAGGTGATCGAGCTTCCACTCGGCCAGCACGCGCAGGGCGCGGCGCTCGTCGATGTCCTCGTACGCCTCATTCCAGCGCCCCACGACGGCGAACGCGGCGGTGAGCACCACGTTGAGCACCGTCTCCTCGGGCGGCACGCGGCGCGCCATCGCCGAAGAGGCGAATCCGATGCGCGGACGCAGCTCGAACACGTCGGTGCGCCCGAGGCGCTCCTCCAGGATCGTCACCGTGCCGGAGCTGGGGTGCAGCAGCGTCGCAGCGAGCTGCAGCAGCGTCGTCTTGCCGGCGCCGTTGGGTCCGAGGATCACCCACCGCTGATCGTCGGTGACGGTCCAGTCGACATGATCGACGATGTCCCGGGCGTTCCGGCGGACGGAGACGTCGGAGAACTCGAGAACCTCAGCCATGCCTTCCAGCCTATCGGCCACGGGCGATGACCTCGGCGTACAGCGCCGCCGTCGTGTCGGCGATGGCCTGCCAGCTGAATTCGGCCGTCGCGCGCTCGCGCCCCGCCCGCCCGTACTCCCCGGCGCGCTCCGGGTCGGAGACGACCTCCGTGAGCACGGCCGCGAGGTCGGCGACGTAGCGGTCGGGGTCGACCGGCGTGCCAGTGCCGTCCCGCACCTGCTCGATGGGCACGAGGCGACCGGTCACGCCGTCGACGACGACCTCCGGGATGCCGCCGGTGGCGGTGCCGACCACGGCGGCCCCGCACGCCATCGCCTCGAGGTTCACGATCCCCAGCGGCTCGTAGACCGAGGGGCAGACGAACGTCGTGGCCGCCGTCAGCAGGGTGCACAGCTCGTGGCGCGACAGGTGGCGGTCGATCCACACCACGCCCGACCGGGTCTGCTGCAGCCCACGCACGAGCTCCTCGACCTCGGCCATGATCTGCGGGGTGTCCGGCGCGCCCGCGCACAGCACCAGCTGCACCTCGGGCGGCAGCAGTGCGGCGGCGCGCAGGAGGTACGGCAGGCCCTTCTGGCGCGTGATGCGTCCGACGAACACGACACTCGGGCGAGTGGCGTCCACCCCCAGCTCCGCGAGCAGATCGGGGTCGTTCACCGGGTGCCACGCCTCGGTGTCGATGCCGTTGTAGATGACGCGCACCTTGCCGGGGTCGAGCTCGGGGTAGCTGCGCAGGATGTCCTGCCGCATGCCCTCGCTCACCGCGACGATGGCCGCAGCGCCCTCGTAGGCGGTCTTCTCGATGTAGCTCGACACCGCGTAGCCGCCGCCCAGCTGCTCGGCCTTCCACGGTCGCAGCGGCTCGAGCGAGTGCGCGGTGACGATGTGCGGGATGCCGTGCAGGAGCGACGCCAGGTGCCCGGCGAAGTTGGCGTACCAGGTGTGGCTGTGCACGACATCGGCGCCGGCGACATCGCCGACGATCTCAAGGTCGGTGCCCAGCGTCTGCACGGCGGGGTTGGCGGATGCCAGCTCCGCCGGCACCCCGTACGACACGGTGTCCTCCTCGTCGCGGTCCGTGCCGAAGGCACGCACCCGCACCTCCATCCGCGCCCGCAGCGCCGCGACCAGCTCGGTCACGTGGACGCCCGCCCCGCCGTAGATCTCGGGCGGGTATTCCTTGGTCACGATGTCGACGCGCATGCCACGAACGCTAGTACAGCGCAAGGCCTCGCGCCGTGGTGGCCCGCCGGGTCGCGGTGGCCATAGTGTGGTCACATGCCTGCGACGCCGAAGGTCTTCGGAATCATCCTCGCTGGAGGCGAGGGCAAACGACTCATGCCGCTCACGGCGGACAGAGCCAAGCCGGCAGTCCCCTTCGGCGGCCAGTATCGCCTGATCGACTTCGCGATCTCCAACCTCATCAACTCGGGGTTGCGGCAGATCGTGGTGCTCACGCAGTACAAGTCCCACAGCCTGGACCGCCACATCTCGCAGACGTGGCGCATGTCGGCGCTGCTGGACTCCTACGTCGCCTCGGTGCCGGCGCAGCAGCGTCTGGGCAAGCGCTGGTTCTCCGGCTCCGCCGACGCGATCCTGCAGAGCCTGAACCTCATCAACGACGAGAAGCCCGACATCGTCGCGGTGGTCGGCGCCGACCACGTCTACCGCATGGACTTCCGGCAGATGCTCGAGGCGCACATCGCCTCGGGACTGCCGGCGACCGTCGCCGGCATCCGCCAGCCCATCTCGATGGCCAACCAGTTCGGCGTCATCGAGGTGACCGACGAGGATCCGACGAAGATCAACCGGTTCCTCGAGAAGCCGCAGGACCCCACCGGGCTCCCCGACGCGCCGCACGAGGTGCTCGCGTCGATGGGCAACTACATCTTCAACGCCGACGCACTCATCGCCGCCGTCGAGGCCGACGGTGAGTCATCGTCATCGAACCATGACATGGGGGGCGACATCATCCCCTACTTCGTCGACCGTGGCGAAGCCGGCGTCTACGACTTCAAGCGCAACGAGGTGCCCGGCTCCAACGATCGCGACCGCGACTACTGGCGCGACGTGGGGACGATCGATTCGTTCTTCGACGCCCACATGGATCTGATCTCGACCCTCCCGGTGTTCAATCTGTACAACACCGCGTGGCCGATCCATTCCCAGACGGTCAACTCACCGCCGGCGAAGTTCGTGCGCGACTCGGTGGGCCGCATGGGCAATGCGATCGACTCGATCGTGTCGCTCGGTTCGGTGCTTTCGGGAACGCACCTCGAACGCAGCGTCGTGGGGCCGTGGGCCCTCACCGGCGGCGGGTCGACGATCACCGACTCGGTGCTGTTCGATCACGTCGACATCGGGGCGGGCGCCCGGGTGCACCGCGCGATCCTCGACAAGAACGTCCGCCTGCTCGACGGCGCGACGGTGGGCGTCGACCGCGCACGTGATCTGTCCCGCGGGTTCACGGTGACCGACTCGGGCATCACGATCGTCGGCAAGAACGTCGTCGTCGAGCGCTGACCCGGCACGGGACATGGCGCCGCGCGCGCTAGCGTAAAGGTGTGCTGCCTGCCCGGTTCCTCGTCGTGTTCGACGCCGATTCCACCCTGATCCGCAACGAGGTCATCGAACTCATCGCCGATGAAGCGGGGCGCGGCGCAGAAGTGGCGGCGGCGACCGAAGCCGCCATGCGCGGCGAGGTCGACTTCGCCACGAGCCTGCGGTCCCGGGTGGCTCAGCTGGAGGGCGTGCCGGTGGCATCCTTCGCCCGCGTGCTCTCGCGTGTCGAGCCCACTGCCGGCGTGAGGGAGCTGATCGACCAGATCCACGCCCGCGGCGGGATCGCTGCCGTGGTCTCCGGCGGCTTCCACGAGATCCTCGACGACGTCGCGCCCGATCTCGGCGTCGACGTGTGGCGGGCGAACCGCCTCGTCACCGCGGACGGGTCGCTCACCGGCGTCGTCGACGGCGAGATCGTGGATGCCGCGGGTAAGGCCGCCGTACTGCGCGCCTGGGCCGCGCAGTACGGCGTTCCCCTGTCGCGCACCATCGCCGTCGGCGACGGGGCGAACGACCTGCAGATGATGGCGGCGGCCGGGCTCGGACTCGCCTTCAACGCCAAGCCCGCCGTGCGCGCGCAGGCCGACCTCGTCATCGACGGCCTCGACCTGCGCGAGGTCGTCCCACTCCTCCCCTGAGCCCTGCGGGGGCGCGCACCGAACGTCAGCGCCGAGACACCGGGGCACCCGATGTCGGAGCACCCGCGTAGCCTCCGGGCATGGACATCATCCTCATTCCGGGACTCTGGCTCGACGCGTCATCGTGGGACGACACCCTCCCGGCGCTGCGCGCCGCGGGCCACTCCCCCCGCCCGCTGACACTCCCCGGCGTCGGCGCGACCGCGGCCGAGAGCGCCGGCATCGGCATGACCGACTGGATCGAGGCCGTCGTGGCCGAGATCGACGCGGCATCCGGCCCCGTGGTGCTCGTGGGTCACAGCGGCGGCGGCAACGTCGCGTGGGGCGCTGCCGACGCCCGGCCCGACAAGGTGGCGCGCGTCGTCTTCGTCGACAGCGTCCCGCCGCCCAGCGGCGCCGTCATCTCCGAGTTCGACGTCGTCGACGCAGTGGTGCCGTTTCCCGGCTGGGACTCCTTCGATGACGACGACATCGCGGATCTGGACGCGCCCACCCGAGAGGCGGTGGCGGCGCGCGCCAAGAGCGTTCCGGCGCGCGTTCCGACCGACCCGCTGCAGCTGACGGACCCCCGACGTCACACCGTGCCGGTGACGATCCTCTCCGGGGCGTTCGATGACGCCGCGTTCCGCGCCGCGATCTCGAAGTGGGGCGCGTTCGCCGACGAGTTCGGGGCGATCGAAGACGCGCAGGTGGTGCACCTCGGCAGCGGTCACTGGCCGCAGTTCTCGCAGCCCCAGCCCTTCGCCGAGACGCTCGCGCGCGCCGTCTGAGCGTCGGTGCGGGGTCAGTGCCCCATGCCGAGGCCGCCGTCGACCGGGATCACGGCGCCGGAGATGTAGGCGGCGTCGTCGGAGGCGAGCCAGGTGACCACGCCGGCGACCTCGTCAGGCGTGGCGAAGCGGCCGGCGGGGATGTTGCGCTTGTACTCGGCCTGCGTGTCCTCCGGCAGCGCTGCGGTCATGTCGGTCTCGATGAACCCCGGGGCCACGACGTTCGCGGTGATCCCGCGCGCGCCCAGCTCTCGCGTGAGCGAGCGCGCGAAGCCGACCAGGCCGCTCTTGGACGCGGCGTAGTTGATCTGCCCGGCCGATCCGTACAGGCCGACGACGCTGGAGATGAGGATCACGCGACCCCAGCGCGCGCGCAGCATGCCCTTGGAGGCACGCTTGACGACCCGGAACGCGCCGCCGAGGTTGGTGGCCACGACCGAGTCGAAGTCCTCCTCGCTCATGCGCATGAGGAGGGTGTCCTTCGTGATCCCGGCGTTGGCGACGACGACCTCGACCGGGCCGAGCTGCTCCTCGACCTGGCGGAACGCCGCGTCGACGGCGACGGCGTCGGTCACGTCGGCGCACACGGTGAGCGTGCCCATCGGCCCCTCGCCGGAGCGTGCGGTGACGGCGACCCGGTGGCCCTCGGCGACGAAGCGCTCGGCGATGGCGCGGCCGATCCCGCGGTTGCCTCCGGTGACGAGGACGACGCGTGCAGTGGTCATGGCGGATGCTCCCTGGGTGACGCGGACGTGAGAACCGCCCTAGCCTAGCGGTGCGCCCGTTTTGACACCCGCCCGCGGCACTGGGACGCTGGGGCGAACCCGACGAGAGGCCCGACACGTGAGCAACGCCGACACCACTCCCCCCGCCGACGGCACTCCCCCGGCGGCGGGCTCAGACGCTCGCACGCCCGGATACAGCCCGCCGGCGTATTCGCCTCCTCCGGCGTACAACCCGCCCCCCGCCTATGCCCCGCCCGCGTATGGCGGCCCCGCACAGCAGCAGCCGCAGCAGCCGCCGACCTACGGCGCACCCGCTGCGCGGCCCGGCGCGTACGGCCAGCAGCCTCCCGCGTACGGCCAGCAGCACGTCGCGTCCGGCCAGCAGCCTCCCGCATACGGCCAGCAGCCTCCCGCATACGGCCAGCAGCCGGCCTACGCGCCCCCCGGCTATCCCGGCGCCGCGCAGGCGCCCTCTGGCCAGGGGTCCGCCGGCTACCCCGGCGTCTACGGCTATGCCGGGCCCAAGACGAACGTGCTGGCGATCCTCTCGCTCGTGGCCAGCGGTCTCGGCCTGCTCTTCATCCTCCCGGTCATCGGTTCGGTGGCCGGCGTGATCATGGGGCACCTCTCGCTGCGCCAGATCGCCCGCACGGGCGAGCGCGGGCGCGGCGTCGCCCTGGCAGGGACGATCATCGGCTGGATCGGTGTCGGCGCGATCCTCCTGTTCATCCTCCTGATCGGTTTCGCGATCGCGGCGGGCAACGCTTCCTCGACCACGTCCTTCCAGTTCTCCTGACGGGCTCGGCCTGCGCGGGGCGGCGTAGGCTTGATGGACCGTGAAGAAGTCGACCAGCGCTCAGTCTGCGACCTCGCTTCCGTCAGCCCCGCGCGACGAAGCGGGGTCACGCATGACCACCTACTTCATCACGATGGGGGTGCGCGCCACCTGCTTCGTGCTGATGGTCGCGATCATGCCCTACGGCTGGCACACGCTGATCCTGGCGCTCGGAGCTATCGTGCTGCCCTACATCGCCGTGGTGCTGGCGAACGTGGGCAAGGACGCCAAGCCGACCGGAATCGTGGCGCCCGGGCGTGCGCTGCCGGCCACCCCCACCGCCCCGCCGCCGCGCCCGGCCGCAGCCCCCGACGTCATCCGGCTGACCGAACAGCCCCCGCGACCGGAAGATCCCGAGAAGTGACCGAGACCATCTGCTCACGCGCCGGCTGTCGCGACGGCGCCGTCTGGCTCGTCGTCTGGCGTAACCCCCGCATCCACCCCGCCGACCGGCGCAAGACGTGGGCGGCGTGCGAGGCGCATGCGGGGTACCTGCGCGACTACCTGGCAGCCCGCGACTTCCCGGTTGCGGTCGAGCCTCTCCTCCCGGCGGACGCCTCGTGAGCCGGCGTGCCGTGCCGGCGGCGGTGCGCTGGTCGGGATACGTCGCCGTGGCCGTGGTATTCGCCATCGCCTGCGCCCTGCTGTCGCAGTGGCAGTTCGACCGCAACGAAGCCCGCGCGACCCAGCTCGACCTCGTCGCGGCGAACTACGACGCGCCCGCCGTGCCCTTGGCTGACCTGATCCCGGTCGGTGGAGACTTCGATCCAGGCGACCAGTGGCATCCGGTCACCCTCGTCGGCGAGTACGACGATGACAGCACGCTTCTGGTGCGCAACCGGCCGCACGGCGGCACAGCGGCCTTCGAGGTGCTCGTGCCGTTCCGCACCGACGACGGCCGCGTGCTGCTGGTGGATCGCGGATGGGTGCGGCCCGGTGCCGACCAGCCCGAGCCCGACGTCGTGCCGCCGGCCCCCGAGGGACCGGCCACGGTGGTGGTGCGACTGAAGACGGGAGAGGCGCTGCCGACCTCCGGGCGGTCCGCCCCCGAGGGGCAGGTTCCGACCATCCACCTGCCGCTCGTGGCCGACCTCATCGACGACGGGGACGCCCTCATCCTCGATGCCTATGGTCTGATGGTCAGCGAGGACCCCGCTCCGGCGACGACACCGGCCGCCATCCCGTCTCCGTCCGAAGATCCGGGACCGCACCTGTCGTATGCCATCCAGTGGATCCTCTTCGCCGTGATGGGCTTCGTCTTCATCGGCTACATGATCCGCATCGAGCTGCGCCACCGACGCGAGGACGCGGCCGACCGCGCCGACGCGGCCGCCGCAGCGGCGGAGCAGGCCGGGCAGCCCGCGGCTGTCGCGCGACCCGTGCGCCGGCCGCGTCCGGTGCGTCGCCGCAGAGATCGCGATGCCGACGACGAGGACGCGCTCCTGGACCGCGCCTCCCGTTGACCGCCCGGTCGCGGAACGGCCTGTCGCGGATCGGCCACACGGCGGACGGCGTGCGACCCGACGCGGGGCGCGCGCACGATGGGCTCGGATCAGGCCAGCGTGATCAGGTCGGCGTAGTCCCGACCCCAGATGTCCTCGACGCCGTCCGGGAGGATGAGCACCCGCTCCGGGTTGAGCGCGTGCACGGCGCCCTCGTCGTGCGAGACGAGCACGACGGCGCCCTCGTAGTGCGACAGGGCGTCGAGGATCTCCAGGCGCGAGGCGGGATCGAGGTTGTTGGTCGGCTCGTCCAGCAGCAGCATGTTGGCGCTCGAGACGACCAGCGTCGCGAGCGACAGTCGCGTCTTCTCGCCGCCGGACAGCACAGCCGCGGGCTTGAGCACGTCGTCGCCGGTGAACAGGAACGAGCCCAGCACCTTGCGCGCCTCGGTCGCGGTGATGTCGGGGGCCGCGGACATCATGTTCTCCAGCACCGACCTCGTGACGTCGAGGTTCTCGTGCTCCTGCGCGTAATAGCCGATCTTCAGACCGTGGCCGGGCTCGAGCTGCCCGGTGTCGGGCTTGTCGACGCCGGCGAGGATGCGCAGCAGCGTCGTCTTCCCGGCGCCGTTGAGGCCGAGCACGACCACCTTCGACCCGCGGTCGATGGCGAGGTCGACGTCGGTGAAGATCTCCAGCGAGCCGTAGGACTTCGAAAGCCCGGATGCCATGAGCGGCGTCTTGCCACAGGGCGCGGGCTTGGGGAAGCGCAGCTTCGCCACGCGGTCCTCCTGGCGCACGTCGTCCAGCCCGGCGAGCATCTTCTCGGCACGGGCGACCATCTGGTGCGCGGCGGCGGCCTTCGACGCCTTGGCACCGAACCGGGCGGCCTGCTGCTGCAGGACGGTGGCCTTCTTCTCGACGTTCGCGCGTTCCTTCTTGCGGCGCTCCTCGTCGGCCACCCGCTGGCGCAGGTAGTTCTTCCAGTTCATGTTGTAGACGTCGATGACCTGACGGTTCGCGTCGAGGTAGAACACCCGGTTCACCGTCTCGCCGACGAGCTCCACATCGTGCGAGATGACGATGAGTCCGCCCTTGTAGTTCTTGAGGAACTCGCGCAGCCACACGACGCTGTCGGCGTCGAGGTGGTTGGTGGGCTCGTCGAGGATCATGGTCTCGGCGTCCGAGAACAGGATGCGGGCCAGCTCGATGCGGCGGCGCTGTCCTCCCGAGAGGGTCGACAGCGGCTGGTCGAGGATGCGGTCGGGCAGTGAGAGGTTGTGCGCGATCGTCGCGGCCTCGGCTTCGGCCGTGTACCCCCCCAGTGCTTCGAACCGCTCGGTGAGGTTGCCGTACCGCTTCATGGCCTTGGCCGCGGCATCCGCGTCATCCGAACCCATCGCAAGCGAAGCCTCATGCATGCCGATCGCCAGGGAACCCAGTCCGCGCGCGTCGAGGATGCGGGTGCGGGCGAGCATCTCGGGGTCGCCCGAGCGGGGGTCCTGCGGCAGGTAGCCGAGTTCGCCGGAGCGCTCCACGCGGCCATCGGCGGGAAGCAGGTCGCCGGCGAGCACCTTGGTGAGCGTCGTCTTGCCCGCGCCGTTGCGACCGACGAGGCCGACCTTGTCGCCGTCGGAGACGCGGAAGGAGACATCGGACATCAGCACGCGGGCGCCTACGCGGATCTCGAGGTCGTGCACGGCGAGCACAGCGAACGTCCGTTCTTCGGGGGTGGTGGGGGTGGCGGAGGGCCAGCCCCCCAGTATACGTCGCCGCAGCTGCGGCTCCCGCCCGCCCAGGACACCCCCAGCGACGGACCCGGTGTGCGACCTGCGACGGATGCCACGGAACGACGGGATTCCTAGCGTCGAAGTGTGGACCTTCTCAACGACCTCATCCTGCAGGCGGCGGCATCCCCGTGGCTGTACCTCGTGATGCTCCTCGCGGCCGTGCTCGACGGGGTGTTCCCGCCGGTCCCGAGCGAGACGGTGCTGGTCGCGGCGGCGGCCGTCGCGGCAGCCGCAGGCGGACCCCACCTCGCGCTGCTGTGCGCGGCCGCGGCGACGGGCGCCGTCGTCGGCGACAACCTCGCGTTCGCGCTCGGACGCACCGTCGGCACCTCCCGGTGGGCGTGGATGCGGCACCCTCGGGTCGCGGCGGCCTTCACGCGGGCCGCGACGTCGCTGGATCGTCGTGGAGCGATGCTCATCATCGGCGCCCGTTACATCCCTGTGGGACGCGTCGCCGTGAACATGTCGGCGGGCGCCGTCGGGTATCCCTGGGGCCGCTTCCTTCCTCTCAGCATCGTGGCCGCCGTCACCTGGACGCTGTTCAGCGCGGCGATCGGGCTGCTCGCCGGTCATTGGGCGACAGACCAGCCGCTGCTCAGCGCCGCCATCGGCATCGCGATCGCGCTGACGATCGGTCTCGTGATCGACCGCGTCGCTGCCCGTCGCCGGCGTCACCGTCCCACCCCGTTGGCGGTTCTGGAGGTCGATGGAGTAAAGTAAGCCTGTCCTAACTTCAGGACGCTCCCCGTTTCCCACCGGAGGTCCTCCGTGCCCCGCATCCGCCTCGCCCTCGCCGCCCTCGCCGTCTCCGCCGTGGCGCTCTCCGGCTGTGCCGCCGGCGCGTCGACCCCCGGCTCGCAGCCGCCCGCGGAGACCACCGCCGACGGCGCCTTCCCCGTCACCGTGCAGCACGCACTCGGCGAGACGGTGATCCCCGAGCAGCCCGAGCGGGTGGCCACGGTGGCATGGGCCAACCACGAGGTGCCGCTCGCGCTCGGCATCGTGCCGGTGGGCATGAGCAAGGCGACGTGGGGCGACGACGACGGCGACGGCGTTCTCCCGTGGGTCGAGGAGCGCCTCGAGGAGCTGGATGCCGAGACGCCCGTGCTGTTCGACGAGACCGACGGCATCGACTTCGAGGCCGTCGCCGACACGCAGCCCGACGTGATCCTCGCCGCCTACTCCGGACTGAGTGAAGAGGACTACGAGACCCTTTCGAAGATCGCCCCGGTGGTGGCCTACCCCGACGTCAAATGGGCGACGTCGTACCAGGACATGATCCGGCTGAACTCGGCCGCACTCGGTCTCGCCGATGAGGGCGACCAGCTCATCGACGACCTGCAGGCTCAGGTCGACACCGCCCTCGCGGACCACCCCGCGCTCGCCGAGGCCTCGGTGCTCTTCTCCTACCTCGACCCGTCGAACCTCAGCTCGATCGGCTTCTACACCAGCCACGACACGCGCCCGGGCTTCCTCGAGGAGCTCGGCCTCCCCGCCCCCGCCATCGTCGCGGAGGAGTCCGCAGGCACCGACGGCTTCTACGTGACCGTCAGCTCCGAGCAGGCCGACCGCTTCGCCGACGTCGATGTCTTCGTCACGTACGGCGACCCGGAAGGAACCATCGTGCAGGACCTGCAGGCAGACCCGCTGCTGTCGCAGATCCCCGCGATCGCCGAGGGCCGCATCGCGGTGCTGGAGGACTCCACCCCGCTCGCCGCATCGGCCAACCCCTCCCCCCTGTCGATCGGCTGGGGCATCGACGAGTACTTCGCGGTGCTCGCCGCGCCGCTGGGCTGAGACGGGTGAGCGCCGCCCCCACCGTCGCACCGCCGCCGGACGCCGCCCCGCTGCGGCGCCCGGCGGCGGTGCGCGTGGCGTGGATCGGCGGCACCGCCGTGCTGCTGGCGCTGCTGTGCGTGGCGTCGGTGGCGTTCGGGGTGCGCGAAGTCACCCTCCAGGAGATCATCGCCGCCCTGGGCGGATCGACGAACGGGATCTCCGAGGCGGCGGTGGTGGCGCGCATCCCGCGCACGGTGCTGGCGATGCTCGTCGGGGCCGCGCTGGCCATGTCCGGCACCACGATGCAGGCCGTCACCCGCAACCCGCTGGCCGATCCCGGGATCCTGGGTGTCTCGGCCGGCGCCTCACTGGCCGTCGTGATCGGCATCGCCTTCTTCGAGCTGAACGCCCCCTACAGCCTGATGGGCGTCGCCATCGCCGGCGCCGCGGCCGCGGCCGTGTTCGTCTACGCGGTCGGCTCCCTCGGACGCGGCGGGGCGACGCCGCTGAAGCTGGCACTGGCCGGTGCGGCGATCTCCGCCGCCTTCACCTCGCTCGTCAGCGCCGTGCTGCTGCCGCGGGTGGACGTCATGGAGAGCTTCCGCTTCTGGCAGATCGGCGGCGTCGGCGGGGCGACCTGGGACCGCATCGGCGCCGTCGCGCCGGTGCTGGCGATCGGCGCCCTCGTCTGCTTCGCCACCACCCGCGGCATGAACTCCCTCGCCCTCGGCGACGACCTCGCCACCGGGCTCGGCGAGAACGTGGGCCGCACCCGGCTGGTGTCCTCCGCCGGCGCGATCGTGCTGTGCGGCGCGGCCACAGCGGTGGCCGGCCCCATCGGATTCGTGGGGCTGGTCGTCCCGCACCTCTGCCGACTGCTCGTCGGCACCGATCATCGCTGGCTGCTGCCCTTCACCGCCGTCGCCGGTGCTGCGCTTCTGGTCGCCGCCGACGTCGTCGGTCGCGTCATCGCACCGGGCAGCGAGATCGAGGTCGGCATCATCACCGCGTTCATCGGTGCGCCGGTGTTCATCTGGATCGTCCGCCGGCAGAGGGTTCGCGAGCTGTGAGCGTCGCTCAGATCGCCGTCGGCAGGCGCCGCAGGCAGCGGCGCCGTGCCCTGATCACCGGCATCCTCGCGCTCGTGGTGGTCGCCGTCTACGCCGCAAGCCTCATGGTCGGCCAGACGTTCTACTCGCCCGCCGAGGTGTGGGCCGTCATGCTCGGCCAGACCGTGCCGGGGGCGTCCTTCACGGTGGGCGAGCTGCGGCTGCCCCGCGCGACCCTCGGGCTGCTCGCGGGCCTCGCCTTCGGCATGGCGGGCACGACGTTCCAGACGATGCTGCGCAACCCGCTCGCCTCTCCCGACATCATCGGCATCACCTCGGGGGCCAGCGCCGCCGCCGTGTTCGGGATCATCGTGCTCTCCCTCAACGAGACCGCCGTGTCGATGCTGGCACTGGCGGGCGCGCTGCTGACGGCGACCGCCATCTACCTGCTGTCGCACCGCGGAGGCTTCACGGGGACCCGGCTGATCCTCATCGGGATCGGCGTCGCCGCGATGCTCGACAGCGCCGTCACCTACGTGCTCTCCCGTGCCGCCGCGTGGGACCTGCAGACGGCGATGCAGTGGCTCACCGGCAGCCTCAACGGCGCCACGTGGGGCACGGTCGCCCCTCTCGCCCTGGCGTGCCTCGTGGCCGTGCCCGCCATGCTCGTGCAGGGCCGCGCGCTCGGCGTGCTGCGCCTGGGCGACGACTCCGCGACGGCGCTCGGGGTGCGGGTCGGGCCCACGCGCATCGTGCTGATCGTCGGCGCGGTCGTGCTGCTGGCCTTCGCGACCGCCGCGGCCGGCCCCATCGCGTTCGTGGCCTTCATGGCCGGCCCCATCGCCGCGCGGCTCGTCGGGCCGGGTGCGTCGCCGCTGCTGCCGGCCGCACTCGTGGGCGCCGCCCTCGTGCTGGCCGCCGACCTCATCGGCCAGTTCGCGTTCGACACCCGCTACCCCGTCGGCGTCGTCACCGGCGTGCTCGGCGCTCCGTACCTCGTCTACCTGCTCATCAGGACCAACCGCTCGGGAGGGTCGCTGTGACCACCGCCCACACGCTGCGCGCCGAGGCGCTCACTCTTTCGTACGGCGATCGGCCGGTCGTCGCGGGCCTCGACCTCGAGGTCCCGCCTGGCCGCATCACCGTCATCGTCGGCGCCAACGGCTGCGGCAAGTCGACCCTGCTGCGCGCCCTCGCCCGGCTCCTCACCCCGACCGCGGGTCAGGTGCTGCTGGACGGCGCTGCGCTGCGGTCGCTGCCCACGAAGGAGATCGCGCGCACCCTGGGCCTGCTGCCGCAGAGTCCCACCGCGCCCGAAGGCATCGCCGTGGCCGACCTCGTCGGCCGCGGGCGCCACCCGCACCAGCGGATGCTGGCGCGGTGGAGTGAGAACGACTACGCCGTCGTCGCGCAGGCGCTGGCCGACACGGGCACCGCGGAGCTCGCCGACCGCCCGGTCGATGAGCTGTCCGGTGGGCAGCGCCAGCGGGTGTGGATCGCGATGGCACTGGCGCAGGAGACCGACATCCTGCTGCTGGACGAGCCGACGACCTTCCTCGACGTGTCGCATCAGATCGAGGTGCTCGACCTGCTCACCGACCTCAACCGCGCCCGCGGCACGACCATCGTGATGGTGCTGCACGACATCAACCTCGCCGCGCGCTACGCCGACCACGTCTTCGCCGTGCGCGGCGGTCGCGTCGTCGCCAGCGGCGCCCCTGCCGAGGTCATCACCGCCGACCTCATCCGCGACGTGTTCGACCTCGACGCCCTCGTCGTGCCCGATCCCGTGTCCGGTTCCCCGCTGGTGCTCCCCCGCGGCCGTCACCATGTGCAGTCCCCGCCCGCACCGCCCCTCCCCCCGACCTCGTCCGGAGCACCCGATGGCACCCCCTGAGACGTCCCGCTTCTTCCGCGCCCGCGTGAAGGCGATCGCCGACCTCACGCCGAGCTTCCGGCGGTTCACCTTCGGCGGCGACGACCTCGCCGACTTCGGCGACCCCGGCTTCGACCAGCGCATCAAGATCGTCTTCCCCGCCGCCGAGGCGGGGCTGGACGCCATGCCCACCGACGAACAGTGGTACCTGCGCTGGCGCGACCTCCCCGAGAACGCCCGACCGCCCTTTCGCACGTACACCACGCGCGCGGTGCGCAACGAGGTGGCCGAGGTCGACGTCGACATGGTCGCCCACGACGTGCTCGGTCCCGCGTCGGACTGGATCGCCCGCGCCGCCGTCGGCGACGAGGTGATGATCTACGCCCCCACGCGGGCCCACACCGGCGTGAGCTACGGCATCGACTTCGTGCCACCGGCCCGCACCGACCATCTGCTGCTGGCCGGTGATGAGACCGCGGCCCCCGCGATCGCGACGATCCTCGAGCAGCTTCCCGCCGAGGCGCGCGGCGTCGTGGTGGTCGAGCTGCCCTGCGCAGCGGATGCCGCCTACCTGCCTCGCCACCCCGGCTTCGAGTACCGCGTGGCGGGCCGGGACGACGGGCCACGCAGCACGCACCTGCTGACCGAGGCCACCGACGCGGCGACGCATCTCGTTCCGGCCGGGCGCGGTGGCGAGGTCGAGGAGGTCGACATCGACCACGGCATCCTGTGGGAGGTGCCCCGCACCGCGAAGGGCGGCGCCGCCCTCAAGAGCGCACCGTTGTACGCGTGGCTCGCCGGCGAGTCGGGGGCCATCAAGACGCTGCGCCGACGCCTCGTCGCCGAGCACGGCGTGGACCGCCGGGCGGTGGCGTTCATGGGCTACTGGCGGCTCGGGCGAGCCGAGAACTGAGCGGCGCGCCGGCCCGTCAGGCCCGCGCCTCCTCGTGAGCGTGGCCGAGCCGCAGACCGGGCACGAGGCCCGCCAGCGCGACCGCGACGCCGAGGGCGAACACCGCCGCGAACCCCGCGCCGGTCGCCGCGAACGTCGTGAACACCAGCCCCATCGTCGCGATCACGACGGCGGAGCCCACGGCATCCGAGATCGACAGCGCTGAAGAGTTGAAGCCCTGGTTCTGCGGCGTCGAGTATGCCAGCGTCAGCACGGTCAGGCGCGGGTACATCAACCCCATCCCGCCGCCCGCCAGCGACCAGACGGCGATGAGCAGGGCCGGATGCAGACCCCACACCGCGGTGGCGAGGCCCGAGGCGATCGCGACGGCCAGCAGCGCGGTGCCGATCATGGTGATGCGCGCATTGCCGAGATGATCGCCCCACCGCCCCTGCACCGCTGCGGCGAAGGCCCACATCAGGGCGGCGGCGGTGAGACCGAGTCCTGCCCACACCGGTGAGAAACCGTACTCGTCGATGAGCAGCTTGGGCACGTACACCTCCGCCCCGAAGAGGGCGCCGGCGATGAGGCCGCGCATCAGCACGACGCTGGGGAGTCCGCGGGCCGCGCGCAGGGTGCCCGCGGGCACCAGCGGGCGCACGGTGAGCACGAGCACGACGATGGATGCCACGACGACCGCCGGCATCCACGCGCCCGCGCTGCCGGCGAGGGTCAGCGCCAGAGCCCCTCCCGCGACGAGCACCGCCCACAGCAGCCGCGTGCCCACAGGCGTACGGTCCGGCTGTGATGTGCCCAGGTCGGTACCCCTGAGGCGCAGCGACACCAGCGCGAAGGCGGCGAGGGTGAGGACGGCGACGCCGAGGAACACCCATCGCCAGTGGAGGAACTCCGCCACGGCCCCCGCGAGCACCGGACCGACGAGCGAGGGGATCACCCAGGCGGCGGAGAACGCCGCGAACACCCGGCCGTGCAGCCGGCCGGGGAAGACCCGCGCCACCACGACGTACAGCGCCACCGTCTGACCGCCGGTGCCGAGCCCCTGCAGCAGCCGGCCCGCGACGAGCACCTCCATGCTCGGGGCGAGGCCCGCCACGACGAGGCCGGCGGCGAACAGCACGACGGCCGCGGTGAGCGGACCCAGCGGGCTCGAACGGTCGCACCAGGCGCCTGCGACCACCATCCCGATGACGCTGGTCGCGACCGTCGCCGAGAAGGCCGCCGCGTACAGCGCCTCACCGTCGAGGTCGGCGCTGACGACCGGCATGACCGTCGTCACGGCCAGAGCCTGGGTGGCGGCGAGGAAGATCATCGCGACCGCGCCGAGGGTCACCCACACGTAGCCTGCGGACCAGATTCCCGCCGCCGTCCGGGTGTCGCTCATGCGCGCGCGAGGGCGCCGATGCGCCCGATCGCCTCGCGCAGCACCTCCGGTGCGCAGCCGAAGTTGATGCGCACGTGGCCCGCGCCTTCCGCGCCGAACGCGGGGCCGGAGTGCAGGGCCACCTTCGCCTCGCGCAGGATGGTCGCCGCGGGGTTGTCCCCCCAGCCCAGACCGGTCAGATCCACCCACGCCAGGAACCCGGCCTCCGGCACCCGGTAGCGCGCGGCCGGGAGCTGCTCGGCGAGCAGGTCTGCCAGGAGTCGCCGGTTGTCGTCGAGGGCCGCCAGCAGCGAGGCGAGCCAGTCGTCGCTCTGCGGGGAGAAGGCCGCGACGTTCGCCAGCGCGCCGAAGAGCCCGGTGCGCCATTCCACCTCGGCGGGCAGCCCCGCCAGCACGGCGGCGGTGTCATCGGAGCCCGCGACCATCACGGCGCACTTCAACCCTGCGAGGTTGTAGGTCTTGCTGGCGCTGGTGACGGCGAAGCCGTGCCGGGCGGCCGCCGGCGATGCGTCGAGGTAGGGGGTGAACGTCACCCCGGGCTGGGTGAGCGGGGCGTGGATCTCGTCGCTGATGACGGTGACCCCGTAGCGCTCGGCCATATCGGCCAGCGCCGCGAGGTCGTCGCGCGCGTGCACGGTGCCGGTGGGGTTGTGCGGGTTGCACAGCAGCATCGCGGACGCTCCGGCGGCGAACGCCCGCTCCAGCCCTTCGAGGTCGAGCCGCCAGGCGGCGCCGGTGTCGCTCAGCGGCACCCGGATGACGACGCCGCCGGCCTCTTCGATGCAGTCGCCGAACGGCGGGTACACCGGCGGCGTGATCACGACACCACCGCCGGGGGTGATGACGCGGCGCAGCACCTCGACCACGCCCATCATGACGTCCCCCGTCGAACGCACGCGCTCCGGCGCCACATCCCAGTTCCACCGCCGCCGGGCGTACCCGGCGAAGGCGTCGCGGATGCCGGGGTCGGGCGGCGTGTAGCCGGTGTCCCCCGCCAGCACGGCGCGCTGCAGCACCTGGGTGATCGCCGGCGCCAGGTCGAAGTCCAGCTCCGCCACGAACAGCGGCAGCACGTCATCGGGATAGGTGCGCCACTTCGTGCTGCTGCGTTGCCGCAGCTGCTCCAGCGGCGGGGCCTGGAGGGGGGTGGGGGTCACGATTCAAGCTTGGCATGCCCGTCGACGCCGGGCGCCCATCGGTTGCCCCCGGTCGTTGAGCGAGGGCGCGCAGCGAGACCCCCGGTCGTTGAGCGAGGGCGCGCAGCGCCCGAGACGAAACGCCCCACCGCCCCCGGTCGTTGAGCGAGGGCGTGCAGCGCCCGAGACGAAACGCCCCACCGCCCCACCGCCGCCCCCGGTCGTTGAGCGAGGGCGCGCAGCGCCCGAGACGAAACGCCCACGCGAAAGGCCCGACGCCGGTCGTGGCGTCGGGCCTTGCGCGTGCGATGACGCAGCGTCAGATGGCGAAGCCGAGGGCGCGCATCATGTCGCGCCCGTCATCGGTGATGCGCTCGGGGCCCCACGGCGGCATCCACACCCAGTTGATGCGGAAGCGCTCGACGACCTGGTCGAGGGCCTGAGCCGTCTGCTCCTCCAGCACGTCGGTGAGCGGGCAGCCGGCGGAGGTGAGCGTCATGTGGATGACGAGGGCGTCGTTCTCGTCATCCCACGCGAGGTCGTAGATGAGGCCGAGGTCGACGACGTTGATCCCGAGCTCGGGGTCCATCACGTCCTTGAGCGCCTCGATCACCTCTTCGTACTTCTCGGTGGTGAGCGTCGCGGTCATGAGGCGATCCTACGCGTCCGCGTCGGCGGCGGGCTCGAGGTAGCGGTCGTAGCCTTCGGCTTCGAGACGCTCGGCGAGCTCCGGGCCGCCCTCCTCCGCGATGCGCCCGGCGACCATGACGTGCACGAAGTCGGGGTGGATGTAGCGGAGGATGCGCGTGTAGTGGGTGATCAGCAGCACGCCGAGGCCGGTGTTCTCCTTGGCGCGGTTGACGCCCTCGGAGACGATCTTCAGCGCATCGACATCCAGGCCGGAGTCGGTCTCGTCGAGCACCGCGATCTTCGGGCGCAGCAGCTCGAGCTGCAGAATCTCGTGACGCTTCTTCTCGCCGCCCGAGAAGCCCTCGTTGACGTTGCGCTGCGCGAACTTCGGGTCCATGCGCAGGTTCTTCATCGACTCCTTGACGTCCTTGGTCCACGAACGCAGCGAGGGGGCCTCACCGTCGATGGCGGTCTTGGCCGTGCGCAGGAAGTTCGTCACGGTGACGCCGGGGATCTCCACCGGGTACTGCATGGCGAGGAAGACACCGGCACGGGCGCGCTCGTCGACCGTCATCTCCAGCACGTCCTGACCGTCGAAGGTGATCGAGCCGCCGGTGACGGTGTACTTGGGGTGACCGGCGATCGTGTACGCCAGCGTCGACTTGCCGGAGCCGTTGGGGCCCATGATGGCGTGGGTCTCACCGGTGCGGATGGTGAGGGTGACGCCGTTGAGGATCGGGGTCGTTCCCTCATCGGTCTCGACCGTCACGTGCAGGTCGCGGATCTCGAGGACAGACATTGTCAGACTTCCTTCTTCAGGGTCGGATCGATGAGCACGTCGTCGCCGTCGATCTCGACGACGTAGACGGGGACGGGCTCGTAAGCGGGGAGGTTGAGGGGACGGCCGGTGAGCAGCGAGAACGCCGAGCCGTGGGCCCAGCATTCCAGGGTCTCCCCCTCGACGAATCCGTCGGAGAGCGAGATGTCGCCGTGGGTGCAGGTGTCGCCGATGGCGTGCACCTCACCGTTCGAATCCAGAACGAGGGCGATGGGGACCCCGTCGACCTCGACCCGGCGGGCGGTGTCCTGCTCGAGTTCGCTCAGTGCGCAGACGCGGGTGGCGGTCATGCCGACGGCTCCGCGTCGAGCTCTGCGAGGATGGCCGCCGTGAGCTCCTCCTCCAGCGAGGGGATGCCGGTCTTCTGCACGATCTCGCCGAGGAAGCCGAGGACCACCAGGCGTCGCGCCTCCGCTTCGCCGATGCCGCGGGCCTGCAGATAGAACAGCTGCTCGTCGTCGAAGCGTCCGGTGGCGCTGGCGTGGCCTGCGCCCTGGATGTCACCGGTCTCGATCTCGAGGTTCGGGATGGACTCGGCGCGGGCGCCGTCGGTGAGCACCAGGTTGCGGTTGGCCTCGTACGAATCCGTGCCGGCGGCATCCGGGCCGATCAGCACGTCGCCGATCCACACGCTGCGCGCGCTCTCGCCCTGCAGGGCGCCCTTGTAGAGCACGTCGCCCTTCGTGTGGGGTCCCTTGTGGTGCATGTACACCTGGCTCTCCAGGTGCTGGCCGGAGTCGGAGAACGACACGCCGTACAGCTTGCAGGAGGAGCCGGCCCCGGAGAGCTCGACCGAGGGGTTCACGCGCACGACGCCGCCCCCGAGGCTCACCACGACATGCGTGAGCGACGCGTCGCGGTCCACACGCGCCTGGTGGGATGCCACGTGCACGGCGTCCTCGTCCCAGCGCTGCACCGTCACGAGGTTCAGCCGCGCGCCGTCGCGCACGATGATCTCCACGTTCTGCGCGTACTGAGCGGTGCCGGAGTGGTAGAGCAGCACCGTGGCAGCGGACTGCGGCATCGCCTCGACGATGATGTGGTCGGCCCCGTGGGCACCGGCATCCCGCCCGGCGAGGTCGATGCGCAGCAGGTCGTCCTGCTCGACCCCGGCGGGGATGCGCACGTGCACCGCGTCGGGGCTGCGCTTCCATGCGATCGCCGCGGGCAGATCCTCGGGACGGAAGACCTCGCCGCGCGCCGGGGCATCGTGGCCGGTCGACGCGATCACGAGGCCTTCCGGACCGGTGATGCGGTGCGCGACGGCGGTGGCGTCGGGCTCCTCGTCGGTCAGCACGGCACCGAGCCGCGTCAGCGGGGTGTGCTTCCAGTTGACCTCACGGCCGGTGGGCGCGCCGAAGTCGGCCGGGTCGAACGAGGTCGGACGCTCCGACCGGGTCTGCACCGGCACGAAAGCGGCGGCAGGGTCGATGTGGCCCTCTCCGCGGGTGGCGGGGGCCTGGGTGACGCTGGTCATCAGCCGACGGATCCTTCCATGCCCATCTCGATGAGCTTGTTCAGCTCGAGGGCGTACTCCATGGGCAACTCGCGGGCGATGGGCTCGATGAAGCCGCGGACGATCATCGCCATGGCTTCGTCCTCGGGCATGCCGCGGGACTGCAGGTAGAACAGCTGCTCCTCGCTGACCTTCGACACGGTCGCCTCGTGCCCGAGCTGCACGTCGTCGACGCGGATGTCGATCGCGGGGTACGTGTCGGAGCGGGACTTCGTGTCGACCAGCAGCGCGTCGCAGCGCACCGTGTTGGCGGAGTGGTGCGCGTTGGCATCCACCCGCACCTCGCCGCGGTAGCCGGCACGGCCGCCGCCGCGGGCGATCGACTTCGAGATGATCGACGACTGCGTGTACGGCGCCATGTGGATCATCTTGGCGCCGGCGTCCTGGTGCTGGCCGGGACCGGCGAAGGCCACCGACAGGGTCTCGCCCTTGGCGTGCTCGCCCACCAGGAAGATCGACGGGTACTTCATCGTCACCTTGGAGCCGATGTTGCCGTCGACCCATTCCATCGTGGCGCCCTCGTGTGCGACGGCACGCTTGGTGACGAGGTTGTAGACGTTCGTGGACCAGTTCTGGATCGTCGTGTAGCGCACGCGGGCGTTCTTCTTCACGATGATCTCGACGACCGCGGAGTGCAGCGAGTCGGACTGGTAGATCGGGGCCGTGCAGCCCTCGATGTAGTGCACGTAGGAGTCTTCGTCCGCGATGATCAGGGTCCGCTCGAACTGACCCATGTTCTCGGTGTTGATCCGGAAGTACGCCTGCAGCGGGATGTCGACGTGCACGCCCTTGGGGACGTAGACGAACGATCCGCCCGACCACACCGCGGTGTTCAGCGCGGCGAACTTGTTGTCACCGGACGGGATGACCGTGCCGAAGTACTCCTCGAAGAACTCGGGGTGCTCGCGCAGGGCGGTGTCGGTGTCCATGAAGATGACACCCTGCGCCTCGAGGTCTTCGCGGATCTGGTGGTACACGACCTCCGACTCGTACTGGGCGGCGACGCCGGCGACCAGACGCTGGCGCTCGGCCTCGGGGATGCCGAGGCGCTCGTACGTGTTCTTGATGTCGTCGGGGAGGTCCTCCCACGTCTGGGCCTGCTTCTCCGTGGAGCGCACGAAGTACTTGATGTTGTCGAAGTCGATGTCGCTGAGGTCGGCGCCCCACGTCGGCATCGGCTTGCGACCGAACAGCTGCAGGGCCTTCAGGCGGGTCTTCAGCATCCACTCGGGCTCGGCCTTGAGAGCGGAGATGTCACGCACCACCGCTTCGCTCAGTCCGCGCCTGGCGGTCGCGCCGGCGGCGTCGGGGTCGTGCCAGCCGAACTCGTACACCCCCAGCCCATCGAGCTCGGGACGGTCGATCAGCACATCCGACATGACGTTTCCTCCTCTGGGCCACAACGGTGTCATCCGTCCCGGCATTCCTGCCCCCTCGTGGAGTTCCGAGGGTGGTGATGCCGCTTCCGGGCCCGCTCAACTGGGCGTGAGATCACACCTAGACTGGGAGGGATGACCGGCGCTTGTGCGCGGCATCCCCAAAGCACGAGTCTACAGGCAACGCCGGCGCCTGGTCGTGGCCCGCGGGCCCGAACCGACGCGATCCGATGTGCATTCCCAGGAGGCGACGAGATGTCCCAGGCGGTCGCGACGCGCACCCCTTCCCGGTTCCACGACTGGCTCCCCGCCACGGTGGACCGCCGCATCCGCGTCTTCGCCTGGCTGTCGTTCCTCGCCGAGGTGCTGATCATCGCCACCGGCGGCGCGGTACGCCTGACCGGGTCGGGTCTGGGGTGCCCCACATGGCCGACCTGCACCCCCGAGTCGCTCGTCAACACCCCCGAGATGGGCATTCACGGGGTGATCGAGTTCGGCAACCGCACGCTGACCGGCCTCGTCGGCATCCTCGCCCTCATCGTCGTCGTTCTCCTGTGGCGGATGCGCCGGGAGCGCCGCGACCTGTTCATGCTCGCCCTCGTCGTCGTCGGCGGCGTCGTCGCGCAGGCGATCGTCGGCGGCATCACGGTGCTGACCGGTCTGAACCCCTTCATCGTCGGCTTCCACTACGTCGCCTCGCTGCTGCTGGTGTGCGTCTGCGCGGCCTTCCTCGTGCGCATGCACACCGTGCCGGGGCCGCGGCGCCGCGCGGTGCCCCTCTGGTACGCCCGCACCGCGTACGCGACCCTCGTCCCCCTTGCCGTCACCATCTCCTTCGGCGTGCTGACCACCGGCGCGGGCCCCCATTCGGGAGACGTCGAGGCCGGCCGCAACGGCTTCAACGCCGAAGTGCTCGAGCACGTGCACGCCTGGCCGGGATACGTGCTGCTGGCCGCCCTCCTCGTGCTGGCCGGGGCCGCCTGGGCTCGGACCCTGCCCACCCGGCGGTGGGCGACGACACTGCTCGGTGTGGTTCTTGTGCAGATCGCCGTCGGGATCTACCAGGCGCGCAACGGCCTGCCCGAGCTCGCCGTCGGCGTGCACATGGTGCTCGCCGCCCTCTCCGCGGCCGCGATGACCGTGCTGCTGCTGAACCTGACGCGGCCGGCGCACCCGCGCAGCTGACCCCGCGCGAGGCTGGCGCGATCGCACCCCGCCGACCATAGTGGGGGCATGGCGACGCCGTCTCCGCGCTCCGGGCTGGTCAGCACGATCGCGGAGTCGGTGCGCTCCGGCATCTGCGTGGTGGTGGTGGGGCTGCCCGGCGCCGGCCGGCGGGAGACGCTCCGCCTCGTGGGCGACGTCATGGCGGGCGAGGAATGGACCGTACGGTCCCTCACGGGACACGGGGCGGCGGGTCGCCCGCTCGAGTCACTCGCCCTGTCCGGCATCCACGCGCCCAACAGCGGCGCGCTGACCCCCCTCGGCGCCGCACAGGCTCTGTCGTCGCGTGCGGGGTCCGCGCCGGTGCTGCTGCTCGTCTCGGACGGCGATCGCCTGGACGAAGCCTCGGCGACCGTGCTCGCTGCGGCAGCCGACGACCCCGCTGTGACCGTCGTCATCACCGTGCGGCCGCCCTACCCCGGCGCAGCGGCCGTCGACACCGTCCTGGCGCGGCGCGAGGCCACCGCACTGTGGATTCCGCCTGCGTCGTTCGAGGCGATCCACCGTCTCGTGTCGGACACCCTCGGCGGCGACGTCGACGCCGACGCCGCGGGTCGCGTCTACGCCCTGTCGGGGGGACTGCCGGGCATCGCCCGCGCGATCACCCTCACCGCCCGGCAGGCGGGCGGTCTGGTGCAGCGCGGCCAGCGCTGGTCGGCTGAGCGCGACCTGTGGAGCAGAGGGCTCGCGGCGACCCTGGTGAAACTCACCGAAGGACTCAGCGAAGCCGAGCGCGAGGGATGCTGGGTACTGGCGGAGCTGGGCCCCACCGACCTGGTGACGGTGCGGCGCTTGCTGCCGTGGTCGATCCTCACCGCGCTCGACGACCGCGGCCTGCTCCGCTTCGTCGACGACGATCGCGGTCCCGTGGCCGCGTTGTTCCCCCCGGTTCTGGAGGACTATCTGCGGCATCGCGCGCCGGCCGCTCGCGGGCGGGCCGCCGCCGACCGCGTCGCAGAAGCGCGCACGCAGACGGATGCGTCCACTGCCCTGCCCGGTCAGAGCCCGCGACCGCCCCTCCACGCGCCGAACCGCTGGTCTTCGTCGCCTGAGGCCGCCGCGATCCTCGGGCGGGTGCTGCACGAGGAGACCGCACGACGCGTGACCCAGTCCCGGGCGCAGTGGGAGGCCCGACCCGGGGCGCTCACCGCGGTCGCCTACGTCCAGGCGCTCCTCGACGATGGCGCCGACGACCACGAGATCGACGACGTGCTCGCCGCCGCACGCACCGCGCAGCTGCCGGCGGACCGTGACGCCCTGCGGCTGCGGCTGTGGGAGGTCGTGTACCGCGCGACCAGCCGCCGCGAAACGCACCAGGCGATGGACCTGCTGACGCAGACGGCTCACGAGATCCCCGGTTCGGGCGCCGCCGTCTCCGCCGTCGAGCAGCATCTGCGCCTGATGCTGCCCGGACTGGGAACGGCTGAGCTGCCGGCCTACCCGCGACCGGCCGAGATCGAGCAGGTGCGCCAGCTGGCCCGGCCGTTGCAGACCTCGGGGCTGCCGCGCTGGAACGCCGTCGACATCGTGCGGCTCGTCCGCGGCGAGGTGCTGCTCAGTGGCGGGCGCACGAGCGACGCGGTCGCCGACTTCGCCGACCTCTCCCCCGCCGACCCGCTGCGCCGCGATCCCTACTCGGTGATACCGCTCGCCCAGCTCTGCGACGGCGACATCGCCGGCGCCATACAGAGCTCGCAGCGGCAGCTCGACCTCGCCCGCGGCACCCTCGACCGCACGCGAATCGAGCCCTACGGCTACGTGGTGGCGCTCGGACTTTTCCTGCAGGGGCGGCTCGGCACCCTGCGCGACCATCTGACGAGCCTGTTCGCTGTGAACGCCCCTGCCGTCCTCGCCCCTGAGGCCCGCGCCGGCCTGCTCTCCATCAGCGCCGGTCTGTCCCTGTGGGAAGGCGCCTTCGACAGCGCGCACGACATGGTCGTGCAGCTCGACGCGCTGGGCCTCAGCGCGGGGCCCTTCCCGTACATGAGCCCCGCCGCCACTGCCGCGGCGCTCGCCCTCGCCCGCGGTGTGCCCGCCGACGAGGCGACCGCCGGTGCGTGGGAGGAGGTCACCACCCTCATCGACGACGGGCACCTCCTGGCCGCCGTCTTCGAATCGGTGCGGCTGCTGGAGCTGCATGTGGACGGGGAACGCACGGCCCGCGCGGCACAGGTGGCCTTCGCCAGTCAGGGCTCGATCATGCCGGCGATGGGCGCCTTCCTCGAGGGCGCGGGCGATCACTCACCCGAACGGCTGCTCGCCGCGGCGGACGTCCTCCGCGATGCGGGCCTCGTGCTCTACGCCACCCGTGCACACGCGATGGCGGTGCGCTACCTGCGTCAGGAAGGGCGCTCCGACGCCGCTGCGCGGGAATCGCTCCACCTGCGCCGTGCCGTGCACGCCGCAGGCGACGACCTCTCGCTGGTGCTGTCGGCACGTCTCGACCCGGAATCCGTGTTGACACCCCGCGAGCGCGAGGTCGCCCATCTGATCGCCGCGGGCCTGACCAACCGGGAAGTCGCCGAGCGGCTGGTCGTCAGTGAGCGGACGATCGACAACCACCTCTACCGCGTCTTCCGCAAGCTCGGCGTGAAGACGCGCGAGGACCTCATCGGGCTGGTCTGAGCCGCCGCAGCGCCGGCTGCGGCCCCCACAGCGAGTACTCAGACGGGTTCTCCGCGTGCTCAGCATGGCCGCCTGACGTACTCGATCGGGCGCACCGCGATGCTCAGATCGCCTCCGCGCCCATCTGTGCTCCGCACCCCGCGAGTGGACTGGATGACCGCGGGACCGCCGTGGTGCCGCCGCGTGGCCGCCCGCGCTCCTGACGGCCCGCCCGAGCGCCGGGGTGCCGGCGAGAAAGAGCGGTCCCGCCATGAGCCCGACGGTACGGCCCCTCCCGTCCTCGCGGCGCGTCGTACGCGCGAGCGAGCTCGCCGTCCTCATCCCCGCGCACAACGAAGCCGACGCCATCGCCGAGACGCTCGACGCCCTGTCGCGGCAGACGGCGGTGCCCCGACGCGTGGTGGTCGTCGCCGACAACTGCACGGACGCCACGGGGTACGTCGCTGCCGCCCACGGGGCCGACGTCATGGTGACCCGTGACAACACGGACCGCAAGGCCGGTGCGCTCAATCAGGCGCTCGCAGCGCTGGGCGACGACGCGCCGCCCTTCATCCTCGTCGTCGATGCCGACACGCGCCTGGACCCGCAGTTCATCGACGTGTCCCTGGCCGCGCTGAACGCAGACGACGCACTCGGCGCCGTGAGCGGCCTCTTCGTCGGCGAGCGGCCGATGAGCATGCTGCAGCAGTTCCAGGCGAACGAGTACGTCCGCTACGGGACCCAGATCCGGGCCACCGGACGGGTGAGCGTCGTCACCGGCACCGCGTCGATGTTCCGCACCGCGGCGCTGCGCGAGGTCGCCGCCGCCCGAGGTGATCTCCTGCCGGGCACCCGCGGCGACGTCTACGACCGCGGCGCCATCACCGAGGACTCCGAGCTGACCCTCGCCCTCAAGACGTGCGGCTGGCGGATGGTTGCGCCGGAGGAATGCGTCTGCACCACCGAGCTCATGCCCACCTGGGGCGATCTGCATCGCCAGCGCGTGCGCTGGTACAAGGGCATGCTCGACAACCTGCGCGAGTACGGCGTCTCCCGCGTCACGCTGCGCTACTTCGGCCAGCAGGCGATGATCCTCGTCGGCATCCTCACGATCGCCACGCTGCTGCTGCTGACCGCGCTGTCGGTCGCCACCGGCACCTTCGCCGTGAGCGGATTCTGGCTCGCCGTGGGCGGCGTCTTCATCGTCGAGCGCGTCATCACCGTGTGGCCGGGCGGACCACGCGCCCGGATGCTCGCCGCCGCCGTGCTGCCGGAGATCGCCTATGACATCGCCCTGCAGGCGGCGTTCGTGCACGCCGTCGCGCTGGCGCTGCTGCGCCGCGACACCGCCTGGAACCACGTCACCGCACACGAGTCACCCCTCTTCGTCCCCTCCAGCTGAGCGGGACCCCCTCTCTTCCGGAAGAACCCATCCATGTACCAGCTCAACAGCACCGCATCCGGGGTGCTCGCCACCACCGGCGCCGCGCTCGCCCACACCTGGGTGGCGGGCTGGACCCTCTTCGTCGCCGGGCTCGCGGCCCTCTCCGTCGGCCGCGTCGTCCGGATGCGCCGCAAGGCGCGCACCGAGCCCTGATGCGTCCCGCGGGCAGTGCCCGCGGGCTGACCCACCCATCACGACAGAAAGGAGTTGCGGTGAGAAAGCAGGTCGCGAGCGCCACTGCGGCGCTCGTCATCGCTGCGAGCCCGCTGATGCTCGGCGCGTCCGCGGCACCGGCTGCGGACGCCCCGTGCGTTCCGCGGGCTGCCTGGACCGAGACGGTCCTCGTGACCCCCGCGGTGCCCGCCGTCGCCGAGATCCCCGGCGTGCCGGAGGTCCCCGAGGTGAGCCACCTGGAGACCCGCGTCATCCAGGAGGCCTGGACCGAGACCGTCGTCGACAAGGAGGCCTGGACCGAAACCGTCGTCGACAAGGAGGCCTGGACCGAAACCGTCGTCGACAAGGAGGCCTGGACCGAGACCGTCGTCGACAGGGAGGCCTGGGACGAGGAGGTGTTCGACCACTGGCAGCGCTACTCGTGGACCGGCGGCCCGCACCTCTCCGACGACCCGCCGGCCTTCCCGGGCGCCGACTGGCAGCCCAATGTGAAGGGCGACCCCCACGGCGTGGGCCACGAGGGCGCGTACTACCGCTCCCACGGCGGCTCAGGCAACGGCGACTGGTTCTACCTCGAAGCCGTGACCACGACGGTGCACCACCCGGCCGAGACCCACACCGTGGAGCACCCGGCCGAGACCCACACCGTGGAGCACCCGGCCGAGACCCACACCGTGGAGCACCCGGCCGAGACCCACACCGTGGAGCACCCGGCGGTGACTGAGGAGGTCACCGTCGTGGACCAGGAGTTCCAGCCCGCCGTTCCCGGCGTCCCCGGCACCCCCGCTGTCCCTGCCGTGACCAGGGAGGTGCACCACCCCGCCGTCGAGTGCGCCGCCCCGGCCACGCTGGCGTACACGGGTGGTTCCGGCACCGCAGTGCCCGTCGCACTCGCCGGTGCCGGCGCGCTCGGCCTCGGGCTGGCGCTCGTCGCAGGGCGGCGCGCCGCCCGCAGCTGACCGGCCTCGGGCCCCGGGGACGCCCCGCGCGCCCCGGGGCCCGAGTGTCGGCCGCATCACCCAGAAGCGAGATCCGATCATGACCTTCCCCCTGCACCCCCTCCGCGCCCGGCGACCGCACCGGCGGATCGGAGGGTCTCACCTCGCGGTGCTCGTCGCCGCCCACGACGACCCGTCGGGCGTGCTGTCCGTCCTGGATGCGATGGCGCTGCAGACGGTCGTCCCACGCCGCGTCACCGTTCTCACGAGGCCGGACGCCGAGGAGGCCATCGACGCCGCCGTCGCCCACGGAGCCCGGGTGATCACCACGGCAGACACGGCCGCCGCCGTCGACGAGGCGCTGGCGCAGGGGGAGGGCCATGCGCCGACGTTCGTGCTCATCCTCACGGCCGAGACGCGGATGCCGGCGGAGTTCATCGCCACTGCGCTGCGGGAGTTCGCGCGCGACGACGACCTCGGCGTCGTCAGCGGGAAGGCGAGCGTGATCACGGGGAGCGCCACGATGTTCCGCACCGCGGCGCTGCACGATGTCGCCGCCGCCCGCGGGCTCATCCTTCCCGGTCACCCGGGCAAGGTGTGCCGTTCCGCGCCCGCGACGGACGGCGCCGAGCTCGCCCTCGCCGTGCAGCTGTGCGGGTGGGGGTCGTCCGCTCCGTCGGCGGCGGCGATGCTGCCCGGTCGCGTCACGCATCGCGCCGGCGGTGACCGCGCGCCCGCCCGCCTGCGCGCGGCTGTTCTGGAGTCGCTCACCCCGGTGCCCGCGGGCGCCTGATCGGGCGGCACGGGGTGGGTTTTCACCGGCCGATTCCCGCGCGCAGACCGCGCCGTGCACGGCAGGATGTCCTCATGACCCGACCGCTTCGCCGTTGCCGCACGACATGCTGACCGTCGCACAGGCACTCGAGGTGCAGCGCGAGGCTGCGCGTCACAAGGTGCAGGGCCTGCGCGCTCCCGCTCGGTTCGCCGTCTCGGGGATGCTCGCCGGCGCCTATCTCGGTATCGGCGTGGTGCTCATGATCAGCACCGCGGGTCCCCTGAGCGCCGCAGGCTCGGGCGCGGGGCGCCTGGTCAGCGGACTGGTGTTCGCCGCCGCGCTCACCCTCGTCGTCTTCGCCGGCGGCGAGCTGGCCACCTCGTCGATGATGACCCTCACCCAGGGCGCGCTCATGCGCGCAGTCGGAGCGGGGCGCGCGGCAGCCGCCCTCGCGGTCACGTTCGTGGCCAACCTCGCCGGGGCGGTGGTCTTCTCCATCGTCGTGGCCGGCGCCGGCATCCTGCATGCCGCGCCCGCCGCCGAGGCCATGCTCGCCGAGCTGCTCGCTGCCAAGGCCGGTGAGCTGCCCCACGAGCTGTTCCTCCGCGGCGTGCTGTGCAACGTGCTGGTGTGCCTCGCGATCTGGATGTGCGCGCGCCTGACCACCGACGGCCCGAAGATCGCCGTCATCCTCCTCGCGATCCTGGCGTTCGTGGCGTCCGGCTTCGAGCACGTCGTGGCGAACATGACCACGTACGCCCTCGGCATGCTGACCGGCGTGCATGACGCGACGTGGGCGGCCTTCGGCGCGAACATGCTGTGGGTCGGCTTCGGCAACCTCGTCGGCGGCGCGCTCATCGTGGGCGCGGCCTACTGGTTCATCGGCGGCTCGCCGCGCGTGCGCGCCGGCGACGCCCGCGCGCAGGCGGCGGGGGTCTCCGCTGCGGATGACTCCCTCTCCCCCCACTAGACTGTGGGGCACCCGCGGGAGTGGTGGAATCGGTAGACACGCAGGATTTAGGTTCCTGTGCCTTCGGGCGTGTGGGTTCGAGTCCCACCTTCCGCACGGACGGATGCTTCGGCATCCGTCGAGACTGACCGCCGCATCCGACCGACGGGGACTTCGTGCTTGAAACCGCACTGCACGCACCGACCGCGCTGATCCCTTGGCTGGATCCCGCGACGATCATCACGAACTCGCAGCCGTGGGCGCTGCTGGTGGTGTGCTTCATCGTCTTCGCCGAGACGGGCCTGCTGGTCGGGTTCCTGCTGCCGGGCGACACCCTGCTCATCATGGCCGGACTGCTGTCGCACTCCACCGAGGTCGCGCCCCATGGCGTCTTCGGCCTCAGCGCGTGGTGGGTGGCTCTGCTGATCGGCCTCTCGGCGTTCGTCGGCGGCGAAGCCGGCTACCTGATCGGCCACAAGGGCGGGCCGGCGGTGTTCGAGCGCAAGGAATCCGGCATCTTCAGCCGTCGCAACGTCGAGCGCACCAACGCGTTCTTCGAGCGCTACGGAGGGCTGACGATCATCCTCGCCCGGTTCGTCCCGATCGTGCGCACGTTCGCGCCGGTCGCGGCCGGTGTGGGCCACATGCCCTGGCGGCGCTACTCGCTGTACAACTTCATCGGCGCCGTCCTCTGGGGCTTCGGCCTGACGATGATCGGGTACGGCATCGGGTTCATCCCCTTCGTCGGCGACTTCGTGTCGGAGTACATCGACGTCATCCTCCTGG
Organism: Microbacterium sp. zg-Y1090; assembly: GCF_030246945.1. NCBI lineage: Bacteria > Bacillati > Actinomycetota > Actinomycetes > Micrococcales > Microbacteriaceae > Microbacterium > Microbacterium wangruii. The sequence goes on along the minus strand of NZ_CP126742.1, from coordinate 1,399,703 downwards.
CCGCCGTCGCCGGCACGCTCGTCTTCGTCGTGTGGCACTACTTCGCCGAGCGACGCAAGGTCGCGCGCGAGGCCGCCGCCGGCGACGACGCCGTGACGGATGCCGCCGAGGCCGAGGAGCTGGTCCTCGACCAGGACGTCTTCGACGACGACATCGACGATCCCGACGGTTCCGCCGCGGCGCGCGGCTAGCTGGCCTTCTTCTTCGCCGTCGCCTTCTTGGCGGGCGCGCTCTTCGCGGGCGCCTTCTTGGCGGGGGCGCTCTTGGCAGGCGCCTCCTTCGCAGGCGACTTCTTCCCGGACGCCTTCTTGGCGGTCGACACCGCGGCCTTCTTCGGAGCCGGGGTCTCCGCCGGCTCGTCGCTCGTGGACGGCGCGTTGCCCCGCGCCGCCCGCGAGCGCTCGACGCTGGCACGCAGCGCTGCCATCAGATCGATGACCTCGCCGCCGGACTCCGGCTCCTCCGTCTCGCCGAAGGTCTGGGAGGTGTCCAGAGCATCGCCCTGCTCCAGCTTCGCGTCGATGAGTGTACGCAGTTCCTGCTGGTATTCGTCGGCGAAGTCTTCGGGGTCGAAGTCGGAGGCGAAGCTCTCGACGAGGCTGGCGGACAGCTCGAGCTCCTTGGCCGAGATGCGCACCGACTCGTCCAGCGACGGGAAAGACGCCTCGCGCACTTCGTCCGCCCACAGCAGCGTCTGCAGCACCAGCACGTCTCCGCGCACGCGCAGCGCAGCCAGGCGTGTCTTCTGCCGCAGCGAGAACCGCACGATCGCGGTGCGGTCGGTCTGCTCGAGTGTCCTGCGCAGCAGCACGTACGCCTTGGGTGAGGCGGAGTCCGGTTCGAGGTAGTAGGCCTTGTCGAGGGTGAGCAGGTCCACCTGCTCGCTCGGGACAAACTCGACGACATCGATCTCGCGGCTGCGTTCGGCCGGCAGCGACGCGATGTCCTCCTTCGTGAGCACGACCGTGCGGTCGCCGTCGTCGTAGGCCTTGTCGATGTCGGCGTAGGGAACGACCTCGCCGTCGATCTCGCAGATCCGCTGGTACCGGATGCGTCCGCCGTCGGCGGCGTGCACCTGGTGCAGCGGCAGGTCGTGGTCTTCCGTCGCGGAGTAGACCTTCACCGGCACGTTCACCAGTCCGAAGGTCAGCGCGCCCTTCCAGATCGCCCTCATGATCCCAGTGAACACCTGCCCCACCCGTCACGCCTAGAGCTTGCGCACTAGCCTGCTGACATGGCAGGTGAGGGTCAGCTCGTGCGCATCGACGGTCGCCGGCTGCGTCTGACGAACCTGGACAAGGTCCTCTACCCCGCCACCGGCACCACCAAGGGCGAGGTGATCGACTACGTCACCCGGGTCGCTCCGGCGATGATCCCGCAGATCACGGGGCGACCGGTCACCCGCAAACGGTGGCCCGAGGGTGTCGATGCCCCGTCTTTCTTCGCGAAGGATCTCGAACCGGGCGCGCCCGACTGGGTGAAGCGGATGCCGATCGCGCACTCGACCGGCGCGAAGGACTATCCGCTGGTCGAGGATCGCGCGACGCTCGTGTACCTGGCTCAGGTGGCGAGCCTGGAGTTGCACGTCCCCCAGTGGCGGTTCGCCCCCGATGGCGGCCGCGCTGCCGCCGACCGGATCGTGCTCGACCTCGACCCGGGCCCGGGAATGGGCTTGGCGGAGTGCGCGGAGGTCGCGCGGCTGCTCCGCGCGATCTTGACGGACATGGGTCTCGAACCGTACCCGGTGACCAGCGGCAGCAAGGGGATCCACCTCTATGCGGCGCTGCCGGGGACGCAGACGAGCGAGCAGATCACGATCGTGGCGCGGGAACTGGCCAGAGCCGTGGAGGCGGACCATCCCGACCTCGTCGTGAGCCAGATGGCCAAGGCGCAGCGCACCGGGCGGGTGTTCATCGACTGGAGCCAGAACAACGGCTCGAAGACCACGATCGCGCCCTACTCCCTGCGCGGTCGCGAACAGCCCACGGTGGCGGCGCCGCGCACGTGGGCGGAGCTCGACGACCCCGATCTGCGACACCTCCTGCTGGGCGAGGTGCTCGCCCGTGTGGAGGCGGGAGAGGACCCGATCGCCCCGCTGGGGTTCGCGGCGGGCGCCCGGGCATCGACGGCGGGGCCGCTGGCCACCTACATCGCCAAGCGCACGGCGGGAGCCACCCCCGAGCCCGTCCCGGCCAACGCGCTCGGCGGCCGTGCGGCCGGAGACGGCCTGCCCCGCTTCGTGATCCAGGAGCATCACGCCTCACGGCTGCACTGGGACTTCCGGCTGGAGCGCGACGGCGTGCTGGTCAGCTGGGCGGTGCCCAAGGGCGTGCCCGAATCACCGGACCGCAATCACCTCGCCGTGATGACCGAGGATCACCCGCTGGAGTACGCCGCGTTCGAGGGGGAGATCCCGCGCGGCGAGTACGGCGGGGGCACGGTCACGATCTGGGACGAGGGCGTCTACGATCTCGAGAAGTGGCGGGACGACGAGATCATCCTCACCGTTCACGGGAGGCCGGGCGGGCCACTCGGCGACGTGCGGCTGGCGCTCATCCGCACCGACGGAGCCGGCGAGAAGTCGACTTGGCTGATGCACCGGATGAAGCCCACCGCGGCCGGGGGCGCTGTCGCCGCCGCGCGCCCCCCGCATGCCGGCGCCCCGTCCGGCGCCTCAAAATCTCCGACACTCTTGATTCGTCATGTGAGTTCCGGCTCACACCACACCTCCGCGCATCGCCCCACGGCCGACGCCACCGCGCACCGCCCCCCGGCCGACGCCGACCGTGTGAGCGGGAAGTCACCCGGCGGGAATCAGACCGACGACCCGCTCGGCGAGGGTGTGAGCGAGGGCTCACCCGGTGATCGTGTGAGCGGGAAGTCACATGACGAATTGACCGGTGCCGTGGAGGGGGGCGCGGGCCCGAAACACACCGCGCCCGGCCACCGTGTGAGCGGGAACTCACATGACGAATCGAGAGGACAACGGAAATCTCGCGGGTCGGGCGAGGATGACGATGGCCTTGCGCGCACCACGGCTCGCCACGACGACGACCTTCGACCGATGCTGGCGACAGCATCGACCGCGGCGCGTGCAAAGGAGGCCGCCGGCCGGTGGAACGGCGGCGGGGCGTGGGCGGAGCTGAAATGGGACGGCATCCGGTCGCTCGGCGCCTGGGACGGCACGACCCTGCACCTGCGCGGCCGCAACGGAACCGACATCACCGCCCGGTATCCGGAGCTGACCGAAGCCGCGGCCGCCGCGTTCGGCCCGACGCCCGTCGTCGTCGACGGCGAGATCGTGGCCCTCGACGAGACGGGGCGGCCGAGCTTCTCCCTGCTGCAGAACCGAATGCACCTCACCGGCAGCCGGGACATCGCCCGTGAGGCGGCTCGCACCCCGACCGCCTGGTACCTCTTCGACGTCCTCGCCCACGACGGACGCGACGTGACGACCCTCCCGTTGCGCGATCGGCGCAGACTGCTTGACACCCTTCCCACCGCCCCGCCGCGGATCGACGTCCCGCCGGTGCTCGATGACGTCGACACCGCCCTGGCCACCGCGCGTCGACACCGTCTCGAGGGTCTCGTGGTCAAGGACCCCGCCTCGACCTACCGGCGCGGGCAGCGCTCAGAGCACTGGCTGAAGGTCAAGATCACGCACACGCAGGAGGTCGTCATCGGGGCCATCCGGCCGGGCAAGGGCGGCCGCACCGGGTCGATCGGCTCCCTGCTGCTCGGCATCCCCGGCCCCGACGGCCTGCAGTACGTCGGCCGCGTCGGCTCGGGGTTCAGCGACCGCACGTTGGCGCGGCTCGACGAGACTCTGACCCCGCTGCGCACCGACGCCGACCCGTTCGTCGGCATCCCCCGCGCCGACGCCTCCGACGCGCTCTGGGTGCGCCCCGTGACCGTCGCGGAAGTCGAGTACGCCGAGTTCACCCCGGGCGGCACGCTCCGTCACGCGCGCTGGCGCGGCCTGCGTCCCGACAAGACGCCGGACGAAGTGACGCGGGAGGAATGAGGGCGCACCGCCCACGTCTCACGCATGCGCGTCATGCTCGACGTGCCCGGCGGGCTCGAGCTGGAACGTCGAGTGCGCCACGTCGAAATGGTCCGACAGACAGGACTGCAGCCGGGTCAGGATCTCGGTCGCCGGTTCGCGGGCCAGGTAGGCATCGTCCACCACGACGTGCGCCATGAACACCGGAGCGCCGCGGGTGAGCTGCCACACGTGCACGTCATGCACGTCGACGACGCCGGGCGTATCGAGGATGTGCTGCCGGATCTGCGCGACCTGCACGCCCGCGGGCGCGCTCTCCCCCAGCACCGCTGCGACCTCCCGGAGGAGGGTCACCGCCCGCGGCACGATGAGTACGGCGATGAGCAGCGACACCAGCGCATCCGCCCGCGTCCACCCCGTGAAGACGATCACGACGGCGGCCACGATCACCGCCGCCGACCCCAGCAGGTCGCCCAGCACCTCCAGATACGCGCCGCGCACGTTGATGCTGCGCTTCTGCGCCGCGCCCAGCAGCCACAGCGAGATGGCGTTGGCGATGAGGCCGACCACGGCGACGAAGAGCATGAGACCGCCGGCGACCTCGGCTCCGGCGGGATCCAGCAGCCTGCGCACCGCCTCGACCGTGATCCCCACCGCCAGCGCCAGCAGGATGACGGCATTGATGAGGGCCCCGAAGACCTCCGCGCGCTGGTAGCCGAAGGTGGCACGCTCGTTCGCGGGGCGCGCGGCGACCGTGCTCGCGATGAGCGCGATGACCAGCGCGGCCGCATCGGTGAACATGTGTCCGGCGTCGGCCAGCAGCGCCAGCGACCCCGACAGCAGGGCGCCGACCACCTGCACGACCAGCACGACCGCGGTCAGCGCCAGCGACATCGCGAGCAGGCGCCGATTGCCGGCGCCGCGGATGCCGCGGACGGGTGCGTGGTCGTGCATGCCTCCACGCTACGTCCGCGACGACGCCGCCGGACCCCCATCAGCGCTGTCGGGAATGAGACCCGTTCTCAGGCCTCGAGGTCCGCCAGCAGCGGCGTGAGCGCGGCGAACGCGCGCGCGCGGTGCGAGGCGGCGTTCTTCTCCCCCGCCGACCACTCGCCGACCGTGCGCTCCTCGTTTTCGGGCTGGTCGGCGGGGATGAAGATCGGGTCGTACCCGAACCCTCCGTCACCGGCGGGAGCCGTCGCCAGGCGACCGTCCCAGACGCCCTCGACGACGTGCTCCGCGCCCCCGGGGAGCACCAGCGCGATCGTCGAGACGAAGTGCGCGGTGCGGTGCGGGTCGGCGATGTCGCTCAGCTGGTCCAGCAGCAGTTCGAGGTTCGCCGTGGCATCCTTCGCGTGTCCCGCCCAGTACGCGGAGAAGACGCCGGGCGAGCCCCCGAGCACGTCCACGCACAGCCCGGAGTCGTCGGCGAGGGCGGGCAGGCCGGTGTGCGCAGCGGCGGCCCGCGCCTTGATGAGGGCGTTCTGGGCGAACGTGACGCCGTCCTCGACCGGCTCGGGGCCGTCGTAGCCGACGACCTCGAGGTCGGGGCGGGTCGCCCGCACGATCGACTGGAACTCCTCGATCTTGTGCGGGTTGTGGGTGGCCAGCACGACGCGGCCGCCGGGCAGGGCGCTGCCGGCGCTCACTGCGCCGGCGCTTCCAGCGCGGCCGCCTGCAGGTCGCGCAGGTCGGCGCAGCCGGCCACACCCAGTTCGAGCAGCGCATCGAGCTCGCGCTTGTCGAACGGTGCACCCTCGGCGGTGCCCTGCACCTCGACGAACAGTCCACGGCCGGTGACGACGAGGTTCATGTCGGTCTCGGCGCGCACGTCCTCGACGTACGCCAGGTCGAGCATGGGCTCCCCGTCGATGATGCCGACCGACACCGCCGCCACCGAGTCAACCAGCACCTGCGACCGCTGCGCGATGAACTTCTTCTCCCGGCCCCACTCGATCGCGTCCGCCAGCGCGACGTATGCGCCGGTGATCGCCGCGGTGCGGGTGCCGCCGTCGGCCTGCAGCACGTCGCAGTCGATCACGATCGTGTTCTCGCCCAGCGCCTTCGTGTCCACGACGGCGCGCAGCGCGCGACCGATGAGGCGTGAGATCTCGTGGGTGCGACCGCCCACACGGCCCTTGATCGACTCGCGGTCATTGCGCGAGTTCGTGGCCCGCGGGAGCATCGCGTACTCGGCGGTGACCCAGCCCTTGCCCTTGCCGGTGAGCCAGCGTGGCACCCCGTTGGTGAAGGACGCCGTGCACAGCACCTTGGTGCCACCGAAGGAGATCAACGCCGATCCCTCGGCATGGGCGCTCCAGCCGCGCTCGATGGTGACGGGACGCAGGTCGTCGACGGCGCGGCCGTCGGCTCGGATGATGTCGCTCATATCTCTCCAGGGGGTGGGCGGACCCGGGGGTCAGCGGGGCAGGTCGATGGCGCCGGTCTGCACCAGGCGCACGGAGCTGACTTCGCGCCCCATGAGTCGGTGCGCGAGACGCAGGAAGTCGTCGGCCGAGGTGCCGGTGGCCTGGTAGTCGTGTTGCGCGATGGCGGTCGTCGAGGCGAGCAGGTCGCGCGAGACCAGCTGACGGTAGACGTCCTTCGCGGTCTCGGTGTCGCTGGAGACCAGCGACACCTCCGGTCCCATCACGTAGCTGATGGCGCCCTCGAGGAACGGGTAGTGCGTGCACCCGAGCACGAGGGTGTCGACCGCCGCGTGACGCAGCGGCGCGAGGTACTCCTCGGCGACCTCCAGCACCTCGGGAGTGTCGGTGATGCCGGCCTCGACGAAGTCCACGAAGCGCGGACACGCACGGGCGGAGACCGCGAGCCTCTCGTTGACCTCGAGCATGTCCTGGTAGGCGCGGGAGCCGATGGTGCCCTCCGTGCCGATCACGCCGATGCGGCCGTTGCGGGTGGTGGACATCGCGGTGCGCACGGCAGGGCCGATGACCTCCACCACCGGGACGTCGTAGCGCTCACGTGCGTCGCGCAGCACGGCCGCAGAGGCGGTGTTGCAGGCGATCACGAGCATCTTGACGCCCTCGTCCACCAGGGTGTCGAGCACTTCCAGCGAGTAGCGGCGTACGTCGGCGATCGGCTTGGGTCCGTACGGCGAGTGGGCGGTGTCGCCGAGATACAGGATCGACTCCCGCGGCAGCAGCGCCGATACGGCGCGCGCCACGGTGAGTCCGCCGACGCCGGAGTCGAAGATTCCGATCGGGGCGTCGTTCACGTCCCCCAGCCTACGCGAGCGCCTGGATAGGCTGACCCCATGAGCGTCGCGCCCCCCAGCACCGCACTGTTGACCGACCGGTACGAGCTGACGATGCTCGACGCCGCGCTGCACGACGGGTCGGCCGATCGCCGCTGCGTCTTCGAGCTGTTCGGCCGCCGCCTCCCGGGCGCGCGCCGGTTCGGCGTCGTGGCGGGAACCGGGCGTCTGCTGTCGCTGCTGCAGGACTTCCACTTCGGCGACGACGAACTGCGCTACCTGCGCGACAACAGAGTCGTGGATGCCGCCACCGTGGCCTTCCTGGAGGACTACCGGTTCAGCGGCACCATCACCGGCTACCGCGAGGGGGAGGTGTACTTCCCCGGGTCGCCGGTGCTCACCGTCGAGGGAACGTTCGCCGAGGCCGTCGTGCTGGAGACGCTCGCCCTCAGCGTGCTCAACCACGACTCCGCCGTCGCCAACGCCGCCGCGCGCATGAGCATCGCCGCGGGCGACCGGCCGCTCGCCGAGATGGGCTCGCGCCGTGCCGGCGAGAACTCCGCCGTCGCCGCCGCCCGCGCGGCCTACATCGTCGGATTCGGGGCGACCAGCAACCTCGAGGCCGGGCGCACCTGGGGTATCCCCACGATGGGCACGGCGGCGCACTCCTGGACGCTGCTGCACGATTCCGAAGAGGATGCCTTCCGTGCGCAGATCGACGCACTCGGCATCGACACCACCCTGCTGGTGGACACCTACGACATCCGCCGCGGCGTCGAGACGGCGATCCGTGTGGCGGGCACCGGGCTCGGCGGCGTGCGCATCGACTCCGGCGACCTTCCCACCGTCGCCGCCGAGGTGCGCGCGCAGCTCGATGCGCTCGGCGCGACCGAGACGAAGATCACCGTGACCAGCGATCTCGACGAGTTCGCGATCGCCGCGCTGGCGGCATCCCCCGTCGACTCCTACGGGGTGGGGACGTCCGTCGTCACCGGCTCCGGCGCGCCGACGGCGGGCATGGTCTACAAGCTCACCGCGCGGCAGGGGTCCGACGGATCATGGGTCGCGGTGGCGAAGGCATCCACCGACAAGGGGTCCAAGGGCGGCCGCAAGGCCGCGTTCCGCACCCTCGATCGCGGGGTCGCCACAGCCGAGCTGATCGCCGTGGCCGACGGTTTCGAAGAGGTCCCCACCGCCGCCGACCACCCGGAGGCGCGGGCGCTGCAGGTCACGCTCGTCGACGGCGGAGACGTGGATGCCGCCTACCTCGGCGCCGCCGGGGTGGGCGCCGCCCGCGAACATCACTTCGCCGTGCGGGAGGAGCTGCCGGTGCGCGCCCTCGCGCTCAGCAGGTCCGACCCCGCCCTCCCGACGCGATTCGTCGACGTCGGGTGAATCGCAGCCGGCGTCAGGTGTTCAGGGACTCGTAGATCTCCTTGCACGCGGGGCAGACCGGGAACTTCTCCGGGTCGCGGCCCGGAGTCCATTTCTTGCCGCACAGCGCGCGCACCGGCTTTCCGGTGAGGGCGGATTCGAGGATCTTCTCCTTCTTGACGTAGTGGGAGAAGCGCTCGTGGTCGCCGGGCTCGATGTTCTCTTCTCGGATGAGCTCCTCGAGCTCACGGTCGAGGGTCGCGAGACCCCCCTGGTCGGGGCTGTCGATCGGCGTGCTCATGGTCAGCCATTCTATCCGGGGCGCCCGGTGCGGGGCGGATCAGGTCGCTTCGGCGAATTCCATCAGCCTGCTGCTGCGCCGGTCGAAGATCGCGCCGCCCAGCAGCACGCCGGCAACGAGGATGACCACACCGACGCCCGCACCGGCCCACAGCGCGCGCCACGCCTCCCCCGGGTCCACCGTGAGCGCCAGCCAGCCGAACCACAGGGCGGGAGCGGCCGCGACGAGCGCGCCGACGAGGACGACGCCCTGCGAGAGGGAGCCGCCGGTGCGCTGCGGCTGCTGGAAGGGGCTGTCGCCCGGGCGGGTGACGGCGTACGGCGCCGCCGCGGAGGCGATGCTCGACAGTCCCAGTCCGGAGAGGAACAGCGCCGCGCACACACCCGCGAGTGCGGGCATGACAGCTCCGTCGCCGTGGGCCCAGATCGCCAGCGGCACGGTGACCGCCAGCAGCGGCACGCCCACCAGCAGCACCGGGACCAGTCGCCCCAGCCGATCGGCGGCGCCGCGCACCGCGCCGGCGATGTGCATCCACACCGCCGTGGAGTCATAGGCGAGATCGTTGTGCGGCAGCCAGCCGAGGAAGAGCGCCATGAGGGGCACCGGCACCAGAGCGATGACCTCCGTCGGCACGCCGACGATCGCCAGCGGCACGATCGTCAGCGCTGCGGCCACCGGGATGACCGCGACGTTCACGAGATAGCGGCGGTCGCGGGTCCAGTACACGAGACTCCGGGCGGCGACGGCCCCGGCGGGCGTGCGCGGTGTCATCGCGAACCAGCCCAGTCCCCCGCCCTCGCGCACCGTGGCCGGCCGGGGCGTGGTGGTGAGCATGCGCCGGACCAGCAGGTACCAGCATCCGGCGAGCACCGCGAGCGTGCCCACCGCCACGAGCACGGGCGCGACGACGTCCTCCGGCGTGCCGGCCGCGGCGCCGGCGATGCCGAGGCCGGCGCCGAGCGGCGACAGCGCCAGGCCGCGCACGACGTCGGCCAGCGGCGTCGGCACCTGTCCGTCCCAATCGAGGGAGGCGACGAAGACCACGGCAGGGACGACGAAGACGAGCAGCGCCAGCAACAGGATGCCGGTGAGCTCTCGGGAGCGGCGTTCGTTGAGCACGACGTCGGCGACGGCGAACGAGATGCGGGCGAGCAGCACGGTGGTGGCGAGCCACAGCAGCACCGCGACGACTCCCAGGCCCCACGCGACGCCGTGCGCGTGCCAGACGACCACGACGCATGCCGCGATGGGCAATAGGGCGATGACCGGCAGGCTCACCGCCCCGGCGAGGGCGATGGCGGCAGCGAGCGGGCCCGGTCGCGTGGCCAGGACGGCGAACCGCCGGGGATCGAGCGGGTCGTCACCGCCGGCGACGAGGGGACCCAGCGCGAAGGAGAGGGTGATCGCCGAGCCGGCGAGCACCGTGATGGTCGTCGCCACGGCGTCGGGCGCCTCGCGCAGGGTGAGCAGCGCGGCGCACGCCGCGGCGACGCCTGCCGCCAGGAGGATCAGCCCGCCCGTCATGCGCGCGCGGTGCGATGCGTCGCCGCGCAGCGCTCCGACCAGCAGCGCGAACCTCAGTCGGAGAACGTGTGCAACCACTCCAGGCCTTCCACATCGCTCAGCCCGCCTGCCAGCTCGACGAAGCGCTGTTCGAGGGTGAGCTCGCCGCGCACCTCGTCGACCGTGCCTTCGGCCAGCACCTGTCCGGCCACGATGACGGCGACGCGCGTGCAGACCCGCTCGACGAGCTCCATGCCGTGGCTGGAGAGGATCACGGTGCCGCCGTGGGCGACATAGGCGCCGAGGATGTCGAGGATGACGGCGCTGGAGACCGGGTCGACCGCCTCGAAGGGCTCATCGAGCACGAGCACGCGAGGCGAGTGGATCATCGCCCCCGCGAGCATGATCTTCTTCGTCATACCGCCGGAGTAGTCCGACACCGGCCGCGAGAGGGCGTCGGTGAGGTCGAACGCACGTGCCAGGTCTGCTGCCCTGCTGTCGGCGACGGGACCGGGAAGACCCCGCAGCAGGCCGTAGTAATGCAGCAGCTGGCGGCCGGTGAGCCGGTCGAAGGTGCGCAGCCGATCGGGAAGCACGCCCAGCAGCCGCTTGGCGGCGACGGGGTCGGCTGCGGCGTCGATGCCGTTGACCTTGACGCTGCCGCGGTCGGGACGCAGGAGCCCCGCGATCATCGACAGCGTGGTGGTCTTGCCGGCGCCGTTGGGACCGACGAGGCCGTAGAACGCGCCCGCCGGAACGGTGAGGTCGATGCCGTCGACCACCGCGACACCGCCGAACACCTTCGTCACGCCGCGCAACCGCAGAGCGGGCACGGCGTCGTCCGCGTCGGCGCGCACGTCACCCTCGAGGGAGGCCATGACGGATTCGACCGCGTCGGCACCGGCGACGGAGGTGTCCTCCGGATCGTCGAGCGGCGCGCCATCGTCCGCCTCGGGGGCGGCGCCGGGCTCCGGCTCGGCGGTGGGCTCAGGCTCCACGATCGGCTCAGGCTCAGGCTCCGGCTCAGGCTCGACGATCGGCGCGGGCTCGACGATCGGCTCGGGTTCCACCGCGGGAGCGGGGGCGACGACCGATGACACGGCCGCGCGGTGCTCGGCGATGCGAGCCGCAACGGCGGCCGCCGATTCGGCAGGGCGGGGTGGCAACGTGGCGGGCACCGCCGCGCGGGCCGCTTCGGCCGCCGGGATGGGCGGCAACGGCGGACGCGGAGGCAGCGGCGGCGGGGCGGGGACGAGCGGCGCGACCGCGGCGGCTGCCGGCTTCCGGCTCGCTGCAGAGCCGCGCGGACGGGGCTTGCGCGGCTTCGCCGCAGGCCGCCCTCCCGAACGCTCCACGTCGTTCTGCGCCGGAACGTCATCCGGAGCAGGGTCGTGGGGCAAGGGCAGCGACGCTGTCACCCGACCACGGTATCAAGCAGATCCGACCTCGACGCGGTCGAGCCTCGGATCGGTCATACTTCGTCCGATTTGTCACGAAACGACAACGGCGGCCGGGTATTCTGCCCCTTCTCAGGTGCCCTCGCTACCATTGACCAGGCACAAAGGGGTGTCCTCTCTGTCAACCGACAGTGAACACAGACTTCAGGAGCAACCCCGTGACTCTTCAGACCGTGATCCTCGCAGCCGGCATGGGCTCGCGACTCGGACGCAGCCTGCCCAAGCCGCTCACCGAGCTCAGCGACGGCCGCAGCATCATGCAGCAGCAGCACGACAACATCCGGGCGGCCTTCGGCAAGACCGCTCGCATCACCACCGTCGTCGGCTACCGCGCCGAGACGATCGTCGAAGCCTTCCCCGACGTCGACTACGTGTACAACGACCGCTACGACCAGACCAACACGTCGAAGTCGCTGATGCGGGCGCTGGCCGCCACCGGCAAGGGCGGCGTGCTGTGGATGAACGGCGACGTGGTGTTCGACCCGCGTGTGCTCGGCCGCGCGATCGCCCTGATCGAGGCCGACCGTTCGTTCGTCACCGTCAACACCGCCAAGGTCAGCGACGAAGAGGTCAAGTACACCGTCGACGCCGCCGGCTACATCGCCGGGCTGTCCAAGACGGTGACCGGCGGCATCGGCGAGGCCGTGGGGATCAACTACATCTCCGCCGGCGACAAGCGGGCGTTCATGCGCCAGCTCGCCCGCGTCGATGACCAGGACTACTTCGAGCGGGGCCTGGAGCTGGCCATCGCCGAGGACGGCGTGCGCCTGCAGCCGCTGGACATCTCCGATCTCTACGCCGTCGAGGTGGACTTCGCCGAAGACCTGGAGCGCGCGAACCTCTTCGTCTGACCTTCGCAAGCCGGTGCGTCCCTCCAGGCGGCGTGCATAGGATTCTGCGCATGGCCGACGAGAAGGTGCATCGCATCCACACGCTCGCCGACGATGCGCCGTGGGCGGCAGGTTCGCTCCCCACGGCCACCGTCGACAACCCCCTGCTCGTGCGGATGCTCGACCGGGTGCTGGCGATCCAGCGTCCCGCGGTGGTGGCGCACCTGCGCAGCATCCGGCTTCGGCATCCGGATGCCGGGACAGCGGAGATCGCCCGCATCCTGGAGCGGCGCTACCTCGCCGCGGTCACCGGGGGCGGCGCGACCGTGGGCGCGACCGCCGTCGTTCCCGGCATCGGCACCGGGGTCACCCTCGCACTCGGAGGCGTCGAGACGCTCGGGTTCCTCGAGGCCACGGCGCTGTACGCCCAATCGATGTCCGAGCTCCACGGCATCCCTGTGGACGACCCGGACCGCGCCCGTGCGCTCGTCCTCACCCTCATGCTGGGGCGCGAGGGCATCGATCTGGTCTCCCAATTGGCCGGGCAGGCCGCGGGCAAGGGGGTCACGCGCGACAAGTACTGGGGCGAGATGATCACCAAGACGCTCCCCCGCGCCGCCGTCGGCCCTCTGGTGGACCGGCTGAAATCCACGTTCGTGCGCCAGTTCGCCGCGAAAGGCGGAGCCTCGGTGCTCGGGAAAGCTCTTCCGTTCGGCATCGGAGCGGCTGTGGGCGGCACCGGCAACCACATCCTCGGCCGCCGGGTGCTCGCCAATGCCCGCCGCGGCTTCGGCGCACCGCCGGCGACGTACCCCCCGGAGCTGGAACCCAAGGAGGGTGCCATCCGGCTGGAGCACGCGGCCCTGAGGGGTGCTCGCCGCGCCGGCGGCGCCCTCGCCGCCGCCGGCAGCGGTGCCGCGCACGGCGTGCAGTGGGCGGCTCGGCGCGTGGGCGGCGTTGTCCGTCCCGGCCGACGCGCGATCGAGCGCCGCTCGGACACCGGCGACGACCCCGCGGGGGCAGCAGCCGCGCTCGACGCGGACTGACCCGTCGCGCCCGGTCGGGCGCACAATGGAACCATGGGAATGTTCATGCAGCGCCCGGAGGAACCCACCGAGTGGGCGGGGCTCCCCGGCGAGCCCCTGGTGCCCACCGCGCCGAGCACCTCGGTCGACGCGGATGAGCTGCCCGATGCGCTCGCCCTCGTCGAAGGCGGCGCCGTCGCCTCGGTGGAGATCCCGGTCGATCCACGCCTGTGGGACATCGCCGGCGGCTCCGACTCGGGCGGCGACGGCGACTGATCCCCGGCCGGGCGCGCCTCTCGACAGCATCGGGACACCCCAATACGCTCGCGGGCATGGACAGCACGCTGGCGAGCCTCGCTGCCTGGATGCCGCGTCAGCGCTGGTACGCCGCCAAAGGCCGCACGCCGCACCTTCGCCACGTCGCTTCGTGGGAGATGCCCGGCGACGAGCCGGGCGTGCGCGCGCGCACGCTCATCCTCACCGACGAGGGCACGCTGCCGGCGATCTCGTACCAGGTGCCCGTCGTCTCCCGCCCCACGGAGACCGTGCCCCATGGCCAGGCCGCGCACGTGATCGGCCACCCCGAGCCCGGGACCACGCTGATCGATGCTCCGCATGACCCCGCATATTCGTCGGCGCTGCTGCAGCTGATCACCCGCGGCGGCACGGTGCGGGCGGGCCGCACCGTCGCGGTCGGGCACCCGTCGGCATCCTCCCCGCACCTCGGTGCGGCTCTGGAGGCGCACCGTGCCGCTGTGCTCACCGGGGAGCAGTCCAACACGTCGGTCTGCTTCCGCTTCGCCGACGGCGCACCGCCGATCATCTGCAAGATCTACCGGCAGCTGCAATCGGGCACCAATCCCGACATCGAACTGAACAACGCGCTCAGCGACGCACGCTCCCCCCATGTCCCGCGCGCGGTCGGATGGCTGGAGTGCTCGTGGACCGACGCCGGCGCCCCGAGCCGGCTCACCGGCTCACTGGCGTTCGCTCAGGAGTTCCTCCCCGACGTGGAGGACGCGTGGCGGCTGGCGCTGCGCTCTGCGGCGGAGAGCGGCGACTTCTCCCGGCCCGCCTTCGACCTGGGCGCCGCCACCGCCGATGTGCATCGCTCGCTCGCGCACCTCTTCCCCACGGCTCCCGCCACGGCGCTCGACCGCGCCGCCATGCGGGATGCCTGGCAGCGACGCCTGTCGACGGCGATCGCCGAGGTTCCGGCACTGGTCGACGCGCGCCGCGCGATCGAAGCCGTGTACGACCGCGCGCTCGACGTCGAGTGGCCGCCCCTGCAGCGCATCCACGGCGATTACCACCTCGGTCAGGTGCTGGCCGTGCCCGACCGCGGCTGGGTGCTGCTGGATTTCGAGGGCGAACCCATGCGCGCCATGGCAGAGCGCACCGCACCCGACCTGGCACTGCGCGACGTCGCCGGCATGCTCCGCTCGTTCGAGTACGTCGCCGGGTCGGTGCGCATCGAACACCCCGACCAGACCGCCGCACTCCGGGACTGGGCGGACAACGCCCGGGACGGGTTCCTCGCCGGCTACGCCGACCGCGCCCGCCCGCGGGCGAAGATCACGGGTGCGCTGCTGAACGCCCTCGAACTGGACAAGGCCGTCTACGAGGCGGTGTACGAATCCCGCTCGCGGCCCACCTGGCTCACGATCCCGCTGCGCGCGGTCGAACGGCTCGTCACCGCATCGTCCGCGCGCTGACTCACACGCCGTCGTCGAGTTCGGCGTCGTCCTGATCGTCGTCCACCGGGTCGCCGGCGGTCAGCGCGTGCCACCGGTCCCATTCGTCCATCAGCTGCCGGATCGCTGCATGGAACCGCTCGGTCGCCGCGCCCGGTGTCGTGTCGCCGAAATAGTGCCGCACCCACTCCCGCAGTCGCGCGGCGGCGTCGGGATCGGAGAGCACCCGGTCGGCTTCCGAGACGATACGGCCGGCCGATGCGGCATCCAGCCACTCGCAGGCAGAGAGATAGCCGTGGGTGTCGATGCTCGCCCGAGGGTCCGCCGGGCGCGTCACCAGCAGGGGGCGGTCGGCGGCGAGCCGGTCGTACACCATGGCGGAGATGTCCACGACGGCGACATCCGCCGCGGCGAGCTGCCAGCCGAGATCGGGTCCGTCGTCGTACACGTGCGCAGCGGTGGGGTCGGCGGCATTGGCGGCGGCGATGGCGGCGATGATGCGCGCGTTCGCCGCACCGTACTCGTGGTCGACCACACCCGAGCGGGGATGCGGGCGGTAGATCAGCCGATGGGCGGGGCTGGCGAGCACCGCCTGCGTGAGGGCCTCGCCGTGCGTCGCGATCGAGCCGTAGTGGGCCGATGGCCGGTCGCCCTCCCACGTCGGGGCGTACAGCACGACCGTGCGGTCGTCGGGCGTGTACGGCAGCGTCCCCGAGTAGTGGTCGGCCTGCGGGCGGCCGATCTCGATCGTGCGGCGTTCGATGTCGTAGTCCCACAGCACCCGCGCCAGACGCTCCCGCGCGGCGTCACCGGCCACGAGCGCGTAGTCGTAGGCCTTGAACTGGTTGGTGGTCATGTACATCTTGTCGGACTCGCCGTGGTTGATGAACACATGCCAGCGCCGCCCGTAACGGAACATCTGGAAGTTCCGGGTGTTCTGGTTCACGTACAGCACGACGCGGATGTCCTGGTCGGCGATGACGCGCTCGAGGTCCCGCACCGTCGGCACGAACGCGACCGGCAGCGCGCCGTCGGCCAGCAGCGCCTGCGCGCCGGTGGCGGCCCGACTGAGCACCACGACGGGCCAGTGCGCCGACAGCTCGGCCAGCGGCTTGTACCACTGCCGCATCTGGTACATGTTGACCGCACCGTCGGCGAAGTACACGGCGACGCGGTAGTGCATCGACGGATGCCGTCCGCGGGCAGCCAGCTCACGGCGCGCCGCGATCGCCGCCGATCGGTTCTCCAGCGCCCGGCGCAGCAGAGCCACGGCCTTCCGTCCATCCGTCACGACACCCACGTCTCCAGCCTACGTCGCGGCGCATGACATGATCGACTGATGCACGTCGACGCCACCCGCAGCGGAAAGGACGCCCCTGCGGTCGCCGCGGACGCAGGCGTCACGTTCGTGATGCCGGTGCTCAACGAGCGGGCGTACCTCGAGCGCGCGACGCGCACGGTGCTCGATCAGGACGTCGACGGGCGGCCCGTGGAACTGGTGCTCGCGCTGGGGCCCTCCACCGACGGCACCACCGAGCTCGCACGGCAGCTGGCGGCCGCCGACCCGCGCATCGTGCTGGTCGACAACCCCGCCGCCGACATCCCGGTCGGGCTGAATCTGGCCATCCGAGCCGGGCACCATCCCACCATCGTGCGGGTCGACGCCCACTCCGAGCTCACCCCCGGCTACACCCGGCGCGCGCTGGCGACGCTCGACCGGGTGCGCGCCGCCAACGTCGGCGGCATCATGCGCGCCGACGGGCGCACCCCCTTTCAGCGCGCGGTCGCACGCGCCTACAACTCCCCCATCGGCCTGGGCGGCGGCGCGTACCACAGTGGCGGCGACGAGGGCCCCGCCGAGTCGGCGTACCTCGGCGTCATGCGCCGGGCGGTGCTGGAGGAAGTGGGGATGTTCGATGAGAGCATCCGCCGCGGCGAGGACTGGGAACTGAATCTGCGCATCCGCAACGCGGGCTACCGCGTGTGGTTCGATCCCGAGCTGGCGGTGACCTACTGGCCGCGCGAGAGCTGGACGCGCCTGGTGCGGCAGTTCTTCGCGACGGGCACGTGGCGCGGCGAACTCGTGCGCCGTTACGGCCGCCGCAACTCGCTGCGCTACTTCGCCCCGCCCGTGCTGGTCGTGCTCACCACCCACGACGCCGTCCTGGCCGTGCTGCAGCTGACCGGCGTGGTCACCGGCTGGGTGTCGCTGGTGGCCTCGGTGCTCTACCTGCCGCTGGCGGCCTATGCCGCGCTCGTCATCGCCGTCGCCGCGGGGTCCGGAGGGGGCACGGGCTGGCGCGACAAGCTGTGGACGCTCGCGGTGCTCCCCACGATGCACCTCGCCTGGGGCGCAGGCTTCATCCGCGGCGTGCTGCGCGGCGCCAAGGACACCGTCGACACCTCGCGCCTGGGCACCCGGAACACCCCGCTGCCCTGACCGACGCCGGCGCGCTCCGCCCGTCAGCGGTCGATGAACCCCTGGTCCAGCAGCCGGGCGACCACCCGCTCCGCCGCGTGACCGTCGTCGCGGGGGTTGAACCGGGCTCGCCAGGCGGCGTAGGCCTCGGCGTGGCGCTCGGTCGCCCCCTCATCGGCGAGGGCGGCCACGAGCTCATCCGCGGTGCGCACGACGGGGCCGGGCGCATGGGCGACCAGGTCGAAGTAGAAGCCGCGCAGTTCGCCGCGGTAGTACTCCAGGTCGGGCACCAGGAAGTACATGGGCTTGCCCGTGACGCTGAAGTCGAACATCACCGACGAGTAGTCGGTGATGAGCGCGTCCGCGGCCAGCAGCAGCTGCGCGGTGTCGGGGAACGCGGTGACGTCGATGACACGCGGACCGGTCGCGTCGCGCCCGGGCAGCAGGGTGCGGGAATGTCCGCGCACCAGCACGACGGCGTCGGATCCCGCGGCCAGCTGAGCCGGGTCGACGAAGTCGACCATCTGCTCCCGGTCGTCACGCCAGGTGGGGGCGTACAGCAGCACCCGCTCACCCGGCGAGATCCCCAGCGTGCGCCGGGTCTCGGCGCCGTCGCCGGTGACGAGCATGTCGTTGCGCGGATAGCCCTCCACCCACACCGGGCGGGTGAGGAACGCGTAGGCCTTGGTCATGATGCGCGCGGCATACGGGTTCTGCGCCAGCAGCACGTCCCACCGTCGGGACTCGCGCACGACCGCGACGGCACGACGCGGGTCGAACCCCGGTCGATGCAGTGCCAGGCGCTTCAGCGGCGTGCCGTGCCAGGTCTGCAGCACCCGCTGACCGCGGCGGCGCACGTACCGGCGGCGCAGCCAGTCGTTGACCACCAGCAGGCGCGACGCACCCCGGGCGCGCCACCACTGGGGCGAGCCCTCCACGACGGCGACGGCCCCCTCGGGAACCACCACCGACAGGTCCACGACGCTCCAGTACCGCGTCACCCCGGGAGCGACCCGCGCCAGCTCCCGGTCGATCGCCAGCGGATTGCAGCTGGCGTTGCGGCCGTAGAAGCTCTCGAAGAACACCGCGTTCTCGAGGTCGTCCCCCGGCCGCGTGACGTAGCGACGCTCCAGCGCGGCCTGGCCCTCACCGGAGTCGTAGGCGGGATCCACGGGAGGCCCCACCCGCAGCACCGCTGCGTCGAGCTCCGCGCGGAGCGTGCCGAGCATGGTCAGCGGCACCGCCGCGGTGGCATCCAGCCTCTCGCCGTCCGGCCCCGTCACGACCACGTCGTACAGCCCCGACGGAAGCGGCAGCTCCGGACCGCCCCAGCGCGCCGCCTGCAGCGCGAAGACCGCGCGCCAGGTGGTTCCGCGCCCGGTGAGCCGGGCGGTGACCCGCGCCCGCGGCCCGATCAGCTCGGCCCGCTGCGGGCGCGCGCCCGTGCCGCTCAGCTCGAGGGTCGCGCCGTCCTGGGCGAAGAGGCGTGCTCGGATCATGCCGGTCCTTTCGATCGTGACGACAGCGCCGCCCGGATGACCCGGTGGACCCGTGCGGTGTTGCCGCCGTCGTGGTAGGCGTGTACGCGCGCGCTCAGCCGCTCGGAGCGCGCGATCCGCTCGGCGCGCGCCGCCGGATCCGCCAGCACGGCGGCCAGCTGGCGACACACGGCGTCCCAGCCCTCGGCGGGATCGGGTCCGGCGACGTCGGCATAGGTGCCGTAGAACCCGCGCCGGGCGGCGTAGGCCGCTTCGTCGGGTGCGAGGAAGAGCACCGGCAGCGGAACGAGGCCGGCGTCGTAGGCGAGCGAGGAGTAGTCCGTGATGAGCACGTCCAGGCCGGGAAGGGCCGGTGTGACGTCCGGCATCCGGTCCACCCCCATCATCCGCACCCGGTCGGAGTCCGCCGGCGGCGTGTAGCGTCCGGCGCCGAGATGGTGGGGCCGCACCAGCAGCACGGCGTCGTGCTGCTCGAGGACGTCGACGATCCGACGCCACTCCTCGGGCCGCGGGATGGAGGGATCCGCGTCGCCATCGCGCCACGTGGGGGCATACAGCACGCATCGGGAGACGGCGCCGAGCGGGCCGGTCGCCGCCGCGATGAGGCGGCGGCCGTTCTCCCTCCGCACGGCGGCCGTTCCCGCGGAGAGCACGTCGACGCGGGGCTCGCCGGTGACCACGACGCGGCCGTCGGGCAGCGCGAAGGCCGACTCCAGACGCCCGCGCACGAGCTCGGATGCCGCGGGCAGCACGCGGATCCCCGCCGCCGCCCGCCGGTACATGATGCGCAGCACCGCCCGGACGGCGCGCGAGCGGGGCAGGAACCGGCTGCGCAGCGTCTCGGGTGAATCCAGCCCGATGCGCTTGAGCGGGATGCCATGCCACAGCTGCACCACGAACCCGCCCGCCACGGCGTAGCGGTTGACGTCGCCGAAGCCGTGCGTGACCACGATGACCCGTGCTCTGGCGGTGAGGAGGAAGCCGCGCAGCGAGTGCTTCGGGGCGAAGCGGATGCCGAGGGCGCGCGCCTGGTCGGCCTCGGCGGGCGTGCCGGTCAGCCAGGTGGCGTCGGCGCCGTGGCGGTCCACGGCCTCCTGCCAGAGCGCCCAGCCCCCGTCGGCGAGGCCCGCGGCGGAACCGAACACCCAGCGATCGCGCGTGCGAGGGATCATCAGCGTGAAAAGTCGCCCCGCCGCGTATACCGGGAGGCGGGCGAGCTTGCCGGCGTTGCCCGCGCCGAACGAGAAGGACGCCACCCCGCGAGCCTATCGCGGGGTGGCGTCCGAAGACCGGTCAGCTCAGTCGGTGAGTTCGCCCAGCGTGACCTCGGTGGTGCGGGTCTCACCGTCGCGGATGTACGTGAGATCCACCGTGCTGCCGCCGGCGACACCGCGCACCTGGGCGGTGAGGTCGGTGGCGTCCGTGATCGGGAGGCCGTCGAACCCGGTGACGATGTCTCCCGAGCGCAGGCCGGCCTCTGCGGCCGCGCCGCCTTCGGTGACCTCATCGATGTACGCGCCGGTGGTGGTGGCGCCCTCGATGCTCGCGGCCGGGGCGACCATGGCGCCCAGCAGGCCGTGCGTGGCGGCACCGTTCTCGATGATCTCGTCGGTGATGCGCTCGACGATGTCGGACGGGATCGCGAAGCCGACGCCGATCGAGCCCGACTCGCTGCTGGAGCCGGCGGTCGCGATGGCGACGTTGATGCCGATCAGCTTGCCCTCGGAGTCGACCAGCGCGCCGCCGGAGTTTCCGGGGTTGATGGCGGCATCCGTCTGCAGCACCGAGATCGAGATCGTCGAGGTCGCCTGCTGCGGCGCGCCCTGACCGAAGTCGAAGTAGAACGGGCCTTCCTGGTCGTCCGGCGCCTGCTCGGTGCCATCGCCCGGGGTCTCGGGCGCGGCCGACGAGGCGATGGAGATGGAGCGGTTCAGCGCGCTCACGATGCCGGTGGTCACGGTGTTCGACAGGCCCAGCGGGGCGCCGACGGCCACTGCCTCGTCGCCGACGTTGAGCTTGGCGGAGTCGGCGAACTCGATCGGGGTGAGCCCGGAGGCATCCTGCAGCTTGATCACGGCGAGGTCGTACATCGGGTCGAGCCCGACGATCTCGGCGTCGTACACGCGGCCGTCAGCGGTCGTGACCGACAGGGCGGCGTCGGAGGTGGCGCCGTCGAGGGTGACCACGTGGGTGTTGGTCACGACGTAGCCGTCCTCGCTCAGCACGACGCCCGAGCCGGTGCCGCCGGACGAGTCCGAGTTCGCGGAGATGGTCACGACGCTCGGCACCACCTTTGCGGCGATCGCGGTGGTCTGGTTGACGCCGCCCGGGTCGTTGACGGTGACCGACGCGGGGCCGGTGGCGGTCACGGGCTGCGAGGCGTTCCAGATGTTCACGCCGGCGTAGGCGCCGCCGAGCCCGGCGGTGCCGCCGACGAGGGCGGCGGCGACCATCAGCGCGGCGACGGAGCCGGCGCCCATGCGGGTCTTGTTCGACGCCGGAGCCGGCGCACCGGGCGCACCGTAGGTGGCCGATGACTGCGGAGCGGCGCCGTACGGCTGCTGCGCGGAGGCGGCGGGGCCGAACGGCGGGACGCCGTACCCGGACGGCGCGCCGGGGTTGCCGGGGTGCCCGGCGCGACCGGGGTCGGCCGGATAGGTCGGCGCCTGCTGCGCGGCCTGTGCCGCGGGCTGGGTGGGAACGGGGGGAAGCGGGGAGGCCGGCTGGCTGCCGGCGGGGGTCTCGTCGGGGCGGATGCCCTGGGTGTCGCTCATGGGAACTCCTTCTGACGTGCAGAACAAGGATGGCGTCCGTTGCTGTGTGTAGGGTATGCCCCGGTTGGGATGACCCTATGCGTGTAGCGTGTGCGGGGTGCGAGAGATTCCCGGTGCCTGGCGCCGTGCCGCGCGAGGCGCGGGACTTCTGACCGACGACGGCACGGCCGTTCCCACCATCTTCGCCGAGATGAGCGCGCTGGCAACCCATACCGGCGCCGTGAACCTCGGTCAGGGGTTCCCGGACGAAGACGGCCCCGCCGAGGTGCTGGACGCCGCCCGCGAGGCCATCGCCCAGGGCGTGAACCAGTACCCGCCGGGTCGCGGCACGCCGGAGCTGCGCGAAGCGATCGCCGAGCACCAGCAGCGTTTCTACGGCCTGCGGCTGGACGCCGAGCGCGACGTGCTCGTCACCGCCGGCGCCACCGAGGCGCTCGCCGCGGCGCTGCTGGCCCTCATCGACGGACCCGACGACGAGGTGGTCGTCTTCGAGCCCTTCTACGACAGCTACGCCGCGTGCGTGGCTCTGGCCGGAGCGAAGCTGGTGACGGTGCCGCTGCGCTGGCCCGACTTCCAGCCCGACCCCGAGGACCTCCGCCGCGCCGTCACCGACCGCACCCGGGTCATCCTCGTCAACGATCCGCACAACCCCACCGGGGCGGTGTTCGGCCGCGACACGCTGGACGAGGTGGTGCGCCTGGCCGAGCGTCATGACGCCCTCATCCTCACCGACGAGGTCTACGAGCACCTGGTCTTCGATGCCGTCCACGTCCCGATCGCGACGCTTCCCGGTGCGTGGGAGCGCACCCTCACGATCTCGTCGGCAGGGAAGACCTTCGCCACCACGGGGTGGAAGATCGGTTGGATCTCCGGTCCCGCCGACCTCGTCGACGCCGTGCTGGCCGTCAAGCAGTTCCTCACCTACGTCAACGGCGCACCCTTCCAGCCCGCGATCGCGACGGGGCTGCGGCTGCCCGACGCCTTCTTCGCCGGAGCCGCGGCGACGATGCGGGCGAAGCGGGATCTGCTCGGCGCCGGGCTTCGGACCGCGGGCTTCGCCGTCTCGACGCCGCACGGCTCCTACTTCACGGTGGCGGATGCCGCGCCGCTGGGTGCCGCGGACGCGGCGACGTTCTGCCGGGAGCTGCCCGAGCGCGCGGGCGTCGTCGCCATTCCGCTCACCGCCTTCGTGACGCCCGGGCACCGGGCCGACTACGCCACGCTCGTGCGCTTCGCCGCCTGCAAGCGCACCGAAGTGCTCGACGACGCCGTCGCCCGCCTGGCGGCGCTGGCGCGCTGACTCGGCCCGACCGTCAGTCCCGAGGGACGACCCGGAAGCGCCGCAGCGCCAGCGCCGGGTTGACCCTGCGCACCCGGGCGACCATCGCCTGCTCCACGTGCGCCACCGCGACATCGGTGCCCGTGCCGACACCGGCGATCTGCACGCCCTGCGGGTCGATGACGATCGAGTGACCGACACCGAGGGGCGGCGGGTGGTCGGCGGCGGCGACGAACACGGTGTTCTCGATGGCGCGGGCTGTCAGCAGCGTGCGCCAGTGGTGCTCTTTGAGCGGGCCGCGCACCCACTCCGCCGCCACCAGGATGGCGTCGGCGCCGGCATCCACCAGCAGGCGCGCCACTTCGGGGAACCGCAGGTCGTAACAGGTCATGAGGGCGAAGCGCATGCCGTCGACGGTGAACGTCTGCGGTTCGCCCTGCTCCCCCGGCGCCACCCAATCCGACTCCCGCTGGCCGAACGCGTCGTACAGGTGCAGCTTGCGGTACCGCGCGCGCACCCCATCGGCATCCACCGCGACGACGGTGTTGTGCACGCGTCGCCCGCCGTCGGCCTTCTCGAGCATGCCTGCCGCCACCGTGAGGCCGTGCCGCGCGGCGATGGCGCTCAGCGCCGAGGTGAACGCACCGTCCACCTCCTCGGCGTGAGCGGCCAGCGAATCGTCGAAGGGGTCGACGAAGTACGACGAGTACTCCGGGAACAGCACGAGCCCGGCCCCGCGCTCACGCGCACGGGCGGCGAGCCGATCGATCTGGGCGAGGTTCGCTGCGGGATCGGCAGTCGGTCCGAACTGCGCGACGGCGACGCCGATCGACACCTCGCTCATCGACTCCGTCCTTCCCTGCGCACCCGCACCACCAGTGGCACCACGATCCACAGCATCACGATCACCCCGCCCAGCGCGAGGCCCACGATCCATGATGCCGCCTGACCGAGCACGACGTCGAAGACGAAGGTGACCACGCCCACCAGCAGGAGCGACACCGTCAGCAGAGAGGTCAGCAGCGCAAGGTGCCCGTAGGCGACCACGGTGCCCTTCGCGCGCTGCCGGAAGAGGAACCTGTGCAGCGCCACGGGCGCCAGGGCGACGATCGCGCTCAGCGCCGACAGCGCGATGAGCACGAGGTAGAAGCTGCGCTGCCCGGTGTCGAGGTCGCCGAACGCGGGCTGGAAGGCGAGAGCCAGCAGGAACCCCGTGAGGATCTGTGTTCCTGTCTGCAGCACGCGCAGCTCCTGCAGCACTTCGCTCCAGTTGCGGTCCGCGCGCTCGGCGGGTGACTCATCGCGGCCGTCGGGCGCGGTCGGCCGCGCGTCCATCGGGGTGTCGGACATGCGATCATCCTGGCGACGCCGCCGCGGAGCGGCAAGCGGGGGCGTCGAGCGGGGGCGTCGAGCGGACGCCGTTGCCGGCCGGTGTCATCGAGCACTCCGAGAGCGTGTTAGGCTATATCTCGTGCCGCGGGGTGGAGCAGTTCGGTAGCTCGCTGGGCTCATAACCCAGAGGTCGTAGGTTCAAATCCTGCCCCCGCAACAAGATGAAGAAGGCCCCCGCAACGCGGGGGCCTTCTTCTGTTTCCCGGAGCGGTTGCGCCACCGGTCCCACCACGGCATCCGCGATCGATCACTGCTGGTCGGGGTCGAGCACCTTCCCCATGTCCTCGAGGAAGCGCGTCACCGTCGCCAGCTGCTCGTCGGTGTAGTGGTCGGCCACCGCGCGCATGTCCTGCAGCCGACGGCCGAAGTGGTGATGGAAGTCCTGGCGGGTGCGGTCGGTCAGCGCGACGATGAGGGCGCGGCGATCCGACGGATGCCGGCGGCGCACGATGTGGCCGGATTCGCTCAAACGGTCGAGGAGCTTCGTCGTCGACGCGGTGGAGATCCGCAGGTGGCGGGAGACGTCGTGCGGGCTCACCGAGACTCCCCGCTGCTCGCGCATGATGAGCATGCGCAGCGCCGCCACATCCGTGGCGTTCATCTCCATCTCGTCCTTCATGCCGCTGTGCATGCGGTCGACGGAGTCGCTGAACGACCGCACCGCCTGCAGCGCTGATCGCACAGCCCGGTCGTGTCCTGTGGACTGCCGGTGCTCCGAAGTCATGTGGACACCCCCGCTCACCATCGGTATCATCGTGCCAGATCGCTAGATAAACTAGCAACCAGGAGTGCTAATGAATGATGAAGAGCTGGTCGTCCTCCTCGACGACGACGGACGCGAGATCGGCACCGCCCCGAAGGCGAGCGTGCACGGCACCGACACCGCCCTGCATCTCGCTTTCTCCTGCCACGTGCTCAACGACGAGGGCCAAGTGCTCGTCACCCGTCGCGCCCTGGACAAGAAGACATGGCCCGGCGTGTGGAGCAACTCCTTCTGCGGTCATCCCCGACCCGCCGAGACGCTGCTCGCCGCCGTGCGGCGCCGTGCCGACTACGAAGTCGGCCTGCATCTGACCGACATCGAGGTCACCCTGCCGTTGTTCCGCTACCGCGCCGTCGACGCGTCGGGCATCGTCGAGCACGAGATCTGCCCCGTCTACACCGCACGCGCGAGCGGCGAGCCGGTGCTCAACCCGCGGGAGGTGGCGGAAGCCCGCTGGGTCGACCCGGCAGACCTCGCCAAGGCGCTGACGGCCACGCCGTGGGCGTTCAGCCCGTGGCTGGTGCTGCAGGCCGAGCAGATGCGGGTGTTCGATGCGCTGACGCACTCCGGACGCGGTGCGCCGTGATCCCCCTCTCGGCGCAGGACCGCGCCTGCATCGACGGCGCCATCGACGCCGCGTTCGATCGCCTCGACAGTCGGCTCGAGTCCCTCACGGGCGACATGCGCCCCCTCGCCGGGGCGATGCGCCGCGCAGCAGCCGGCGGCAAGAGATTCCGCCCCGCACTGGTCGTGGCCGCCTACCGCGCCTGCGGCGGTGAGGCGCCCGGCGACCCGGTGTTCCAGGTCGCCGCCGCGTTCGAGCTGCTCCACACCGCGTTCGTCGTCCACGACGATGTGATCGATCGCGACACCGAGCGTCGGGGGGAGCCCAACGTCGCCGGGGAGTTCGCCGCCCGCGCCCGAGCGCAGGGCGTGCCGGACACGGGAGCGAACCTGCTGGGAGAGACGGCAGGCATCCTCGCCGGAGACGTGCTGCTGCACGAGGCGACCCGCATGATCGCCCTCGCCGAGCTGCCCTCCGCCGCGCGCGCCGCCCTGCTCGACCTGCTCGACGACGCTGTTCTCGTCTCGGCGGCGGGTGAGCTCTCGGACGTGTCGAACGCAGTGCGGCAGGACTGCCCCGACACCGCGGAGCTGCTGGTGACGACGCACGACAAGACCGCCGTGTACTCCTTCGCCGCTCCGCTGCGAGCGGGCGCGGCGCTGGCCGGCGCACCGGCTGCCACCGACGCCGCGCTCGGCCGATCCGGCGCTCTGGCGGGCCTCGCGTTCCAGCTCGTCGACGACCTCATCGGGGCTTTCTCCCCCGCCGCGCAGGCCGGACGGGCGGAGGGCGCGGACCTCCGTGCCGCGAAGCGGACGCCGCTGGTCTCCCTCGCCCGGGAGAGCGCGGCCTGGACACAGGTCGACGATGCGATCGCGCTGGCGTGGACCGGCCCCGTCGCGGTGCGCGACGCGCAGCGCGCGCTGGATGCCAGCGGCGCGCGCACCCGCCTGGTCGAGCTCGTGCAGGGTACGCTCGCCGAAGCCAGGGTCGCCGCCGCCGACGATGCACTGCCGTCGCCTGCGACGCTGCTGCTGGCGCAACTCTGCGACGCGATCGGAGCACGCATCCCGTGAGTACGGGTCTGGACCTCTACGACAGGGCGGCGCGCGACGCCGCCGCCACCATCATCTCGGCCTACTCGACGTCGTTCTCGCTCGCGACGCGACTGCTCGGCGCGCGGGTGCGCGGGCACGTCCGCAATGTGTACGCGCTGGTGCGGGTGGCCGACGAGATCGTCGACGGCCCGGGGGCCGAGGCGGGGCTCGCACCCGAGACGCTGCGCCGGGTGCTCGACGAACTCGAGGCCGAGACGCTGACCGCCCTCACCAGAGGGTTCTCGGCGAACCTCATCGTGCACGCGTTCTGCCGCACCGCGCGCGAGACCGGCATCGGCGCCGACCTGGTGCGGCCGTTCTTCGCATCGATGCGCACCGACCTCGACGTCGCCGCGCACGATGCCTCCAGCCACGACGCCTACGTGTACGGCTCCGCCGAAGTCGTGGGACTGATGTGCCTGCAGGTGTTCGTCAACGCCGGCGCGCCGGCTCCCACCACGCCCTCCCCCGCGCTGGTCGACGGCGCGCGACGACTCGGAGCGGCCTTCCAAGACGTCAATTTCCTGCGCGACCTCTCGCACGATTCCGGGGCACTGGGACGTGACTACCTCGGCGTGCGCGCGGGCGGCGCGACCCGCGCCGAGGTGCTCGACCGCATCGACGCCGACCTCGCCGCTGCGGCGGCGGTCGTGCCGCTGCTCCCCGCCGACAGCCGCCGCGCCGTGACGGCGGCCCACGATCTCTTCGCGAGCCTGGCGGCGCGTCTGCGCGCCGCCGGCGGCGAGGGAACCGACACCCGCGTGCGGGTGCCCGACCCGGTGAAGGCTACGCTCGCAGCGAGGGCAATGCTGGGCTTCGGCCCGAAGGGAGCGCGCACATGACGCGCACGGTCGTGATCGGCGGCGGAATCGCGGGACTGGCCACGGCCGCGCTGCTGGCCGAAGAAGGGCACGACGTCACGCTCGTCGAGGGCAGAGACGAGCTGGGCGGCCGCGCCGGATCGTGGGAGCGCGACGGGTTCCGGTTCGACACCGGCCCGAGCTGGTACCTCATGCCCGAGGTCTTCGACCACTTCTTCGCCCTGCTCGGCACGAGCGCGGCGGCGGAGCTCGACCTCGTGCCGTTGACCCCCGCGTACCGCGTATACGGCCAGCCGGAGCCGGGCACAGCCGCGGACCCGCTCGACATCGTCTCGGGGCGGGCCGAAGCGGTCGCGCTGTTCGAGCAGCGCGAGCCGGGCGCCGGTGCGCGTCTCACGCAGTACCTCGACTCCGCCGGCGACGCCTACGACCTGGCCGTCACCCGCTTCCTCTACGACACCTACGAGACCACCGCGGGACTGCGCGACCCCGAGCTGCTCAAACGTCTGCCGCAGCTGGCCCCGCTGCTCGCACGGCGACTGTCCACGCTGGTGGAAAGCCGATTCCAGGACCCGCTGCTGCGCCAGGTGCTCGGGTACCCCGCGGTCTTCCTCGGCGGCTCGCCGTACGGCGTGCCGAGCCTGTACCACCTGATGAGCCACCTCGACCTCGACGAGGGGGTGCTCTACCCGCAGGGCGGCTTCACCACCGTGATCGCCGCGATCGAGCGGCTCGCCCGCGCCCGCGGCGTGGAGGTGCGCACCGGCACGCCGGTCACCGGCATCCGCACCGCAGGTCGCGACGCGACCGGCGTGGACCTCGCCGACGGCACCCGCATCGACGCCGACGTGGTGGTCTCCACCGCCGACCTGCACCACACCGAGACCGCGCTGCTCCCGGAGCACCAGCGGGAGCGCCCGGAGAAGTGGTGGCGCTCGCGCATCCCGAGCCCCGGCGCGCTGCTGCTGATGCTGGGCGTCGAGGGCGAGCTGCCGCAGCTCGCGCACCACACCCTGCTGTTCGCCCGCGACTGGCGGGAGAACTTCTCGGTCATCTTCGGCCGCGACACCCGCATCCCGGAGCCGGCGTCGCTGTACGTGTGCCGCCCCAGCGCGACCGACCCGTCGGTCGCGCCCGAGGGCAGCGAGAACCTCTTCGTGCTGGTGCCGATCCCGGCCGACCCGAGCCTCGGCCGCGGCGGGATCGACGGCGACGGCGACGCCCTCATCGAGCGCGCAGCCGATACGGCTATCGCCCAGATCGCGCAATGGACCGGCATCCCCGACCTCGCCGAGCGCATCCGGGTGCGCCGCACCGTCGCACCGGGCGACTTCGCTGCCGACCTCAACGCGTGGCGCGGCAACTCTCTGGGTTTGGCGCACACGCTGTTCCAGAGCGCCATGTTCCGGCCGGGAAACGCCTCGAAGAAGGTGGACGGCCTCTACTACGCGGGCACGTCCGCGCTGCCCGGAATCGGCCTGCCGATGTGTCTCATCTCCGCCGAGCTCGTCCTCAAGCGCCTGCGCGGCGACCGCACCGCCGGCCCCCTTCCCGTCCCGGCGACCACGGGGGCGTGATGCCGGGGCTGTACCTGCTGGCGATCCTGCTGTCCGCCGCCGGGATCGCCGCGCTCGATGCGCGCTTCCGCCTCGCCTGGTGGCACGCGCCGGGGCGCACCGCGGCAGCGGTCGCGATCGGGGCGGCGTTCTTCCTCGCGTGGGACGCCGTCGCCATCGTCCAGGGGGTGTTCGTCAAGGGCGACAGCCCGCTGCTGCTCGGAATCGATCTCGCGCCGCACCTGCCGCTGGAGGAGCCGGTGTTCCTGGCCTTCCTGTCGTACCTGGCGCTGGTCTGCTTCCGCGGCGCACAGCGCCTGCAAGGGCCGCGGCGGTCGCAGGAGGAGACCGCGTGACCTACGCCCTCATCATCGTCCCGTTCGCACTGGTCACCCTGATCACCACCCTCGCCAGTGCCACCCGGCCCGACTTCGGGCGTCGCATGGCGGCGTCGGCCGTCGCTGCGGTGGTGCTGTTGATCCTCACGGCCGTCTTCGACAACATCATGATCGCCGTGGACCTCTTCACCTACCCGGAGCACAACATCAGCGGCATCCGCATCGGCCTCGCGCCCATCGAAGACTTCTCCTACCCGCTCTGCGCGGCGTTCCTCGTCCCCGCGGTGTGGACGCTGCTCACCCCGCGGAGCCGCGCATGAACGCCGCGACGCAGCTGCTGGTCTCGTCGCGCCCGGTGAGCTGGATCAACACCGCGTTCCCGTTCGCGGCGGCGTACCTGCTGACCACCCGCGAGATCGACACGGTGCTCATCGTGGGGACCCTGTTCTTCCTCGTGCCGTACAACCTGGCGATGTACGGCATCAACGACGTCTTCGACTACGAGTCCGACCTGCGCAACCCCCGCAAGGGAGGCGCGCACGGCGCCGTGCTCGACCGCAGCCTGCACGCCCCGACGCTGTGGGCGGCCGGGCTGTCATGCCTGCCGTTCGTGGTGTACCTCGTCGTGGTCGGCTCCCCCGCATCCTGGGCGGTGCTGGCGGCGAGCCTGTTCTTCGTCGTCTTCTACAGCGCCCCGCCGCTGCGGCTGAAGGAACGCCCCTTCGCCGACTCGATCACCAGCTCGATCCACTTCTTCTCCCCGGCCGTCTACGCGCTCGTGCTGGCGGATGCCGCGTGGACGTGGCAGCTGGTGCTCGTCATCGTGGCCTTCGGGCTCTGGGGCATCGCCTCCCACGCCTTCGGCGCCGTGCAGGACGTCGTCGCCGACCGCGAAGCGGGCATCTCGTCGATCGCGACCGCCCGCGGCGCCCGGTGGACGGTGCGCTTCGCGCTGGCCTGCTATGCGGCCGCCGGCATCGTCATGCTGTTCACCGCATGGCCGGGACCGCTCGCCGCCCTGCTGGTGCTGCCGTATCTCGCCACGCTCTGGCCCCACCGCTCGATCACCGACGACACCGCAGCGGAGGCCACGCGCGGCTGGCGCCGCTTCCTGTGGCTCAACCAGTTCGCCGGCTTCGGCGTCACGATGCTGCTGATCTGGTGGGTGGTCCTGCACCCCTGAGCCGTACGCCCACGACGAAGGCCCCCGGGTGTCCCGGGGGCCTTCGTTCGGTTCACGCCTCAGCGGAGCGCGGGGTCACTCCCCGTCGGTCGAGCCCTCGTCGCCCGTCCCGCCGGTGGTGCCGTTGGTCCCCTGCTCGCTCAGCTCGAGCAGCGTCTCGACAGCGGCGGTGAGCCGCTCGTCCGCCTCGGCGAACCCGGCCAGGTCGCCGGCCTGCAGCGCCGTCTGGCGGTCGACCATCGCCTGGCGGGCGGCCTCAAGGGCGCCCTCGTACTCGTCGACGGGGATGACCGGCGCGTTCGGATCCACCGGCGCGTCCGGATCGATCGGATCGGTGGGCGTCACGCCCTCGTCACCGGTCACGGCCCCGGAGTCGCCGCCGAACAGCACGTCCAGCGCATCCTGCAGCGTGTCCTCGAAGGCGACCTCGTCGCCGAAGCCGACCAGCACCTTCTGCAGGGTCGGCAGCTTCGTGGCCCCGGAGGACTGCACGAACACCGGCTGCACGTAGAGCAGGCCGCCGCCGACCGGGAGCGTCAGCAGGTTGCCGTTGAGCACCTGCGACTGACCCTGCTGCAGGATGTTCACGAACGACGACACGCCGGGGTCGGCGTTGAAGGTGTTCTGCACCTGTCCGGGACCGGGCACGGGCGTCTCGGCATCGACGATGAGCATGCGCAGCTTGCCGTAGTCCTCGGCTTTCACGCCGTCTTCGGCGCCGGCGTCGGAATCGACCGCGAGGTAGCCCATGAGCACGTTGCGCGTGTCCTCACCGCCCGGGATGAAGGTGGTGAACATGGAGTACGCCGGGTTCTCCTGGCCGGGCATCTGCATCGTCAGGTAGTACGGCGGCTGCAGCTGCGTGTCCTCCTGCGGGTCGTTCGGCGTCTTCCACGCGTTGTCGCGCTGGTACAGCGACTGCGCGTCCTCGACGTGGTAGTTGCCGAGCATGGCCCGCTGCACCTTGAACAGGTCGGTCGGGTAGCGCACGTGGCTCATCAGCTCGCCCGACATCTCCGAGATGGGCTCGAGCGTCGACGGATAGACGTTCTGCCACGCCTGCAGCAGCGGGTCCTCGGTGTCCCAGGCGTACAGCGTGACCGAGCCGTCGTAGGCGTCCACCGTGGCCTTGACCGAGTTGCGGATGTAGTTGATGTTGTCCAGCGCCACCGTCGGAGTGGGGTTGGTCGAATCCGAGATCGCGTCGCTCAGGCTCACCGTGCTGGAGTACGGGTAGTTCGCGCTCAGCGTGTAGCCGTCGACGATCCACACGATGCGCCCGTCGACGACGCTCGGGTACGGGTCGTTGTCGAGCTCCAGGTAGGGCGCGGCCTTCTGCACCCGGCTCAGCGGGTCGCGGTCGTAGAGGATCTGCGAGTCGTCGTTGATGGCGTCGGAGAAGAGGATGTCGGTCGCCTGGAACTTCAGCGCGTAGATGAGGCGGTTGAACATGTTGCCGATGCTCGGGCCGCCGTCGCCCTCGAAGGTCGTCTTCGTCTCGTTCGCGCCGTCCTCGCCGCTGGGGTAGTCCAGCTCGATGGGGGAACGGTCGGCAGGGGCGCCGACGATCGAGTACATCGGCGAGTATTCGCCGAAGTACACCCGCGGCTCGAAGCCGTCGCCGATGGCGGAGAGCTCGCCGGTGACGGGGATGCCTCGCTCGATGAACACCGGGTTGCCGTCGGCGGTGCGCTCGTTGCCCTTGGCGGCCACGAGACCGTACCCGTGGGTGTACACGAGGGTCGTGTTGTACCACGATGCCGCGTTGCCGAGCTGGGCGAGGTTGAGCTCGCGCACCGACACGACGGTGTCCTGCGACTGGCCGTCGATGTCGTAGCGGTCGACGTCGAGCGGGTCGGTGAACTGGTAGTACGACCGGTACTGCTCGATCTGACGCACCGTGGGGTTGATGATCGCCGGGTCCATGATGCGGATGGATGCCGTGGTCTCGGCGTCCTCGCGCAGCTGGCCGGGCTCGACGTCGGTGACCGCCTCGAAGTCGGTGCGCTCGAGCGTGTCGATGCCGTAGGCGGACTTGGTCGCCTCCAGGTTGCGCTCGAAGAACGGCATCTCCAGCGTCTGCTGGTTGGGTCGCACCTGCACGTTGAAGACGAACCACGGGTAGGCCACACCCACCACGAGCGACGACACGATCAGCAGCGCGGTCGCGATGAGGGGGTAGCGCCAGCGGCCGATGATCGCGGTGACGAAGAAGAGCACCGCGACCAGGGCGGCGATGACGGCGAGGATCGCCTGTCCGGGGATGATCGCGTTGACGTCGATGTAGCTGGCGCCGGTGATGCGGTCGCTGTCCTGCACGAGGCTGCGGTAGCGGTCGAGCCACAGGCTCGCGGCCTGCACGAGCAGGTAGAGACCGGCGAGCACAGCCAGCTGGATGCGGGCGGACTTCGAGATGCGCAGCTCGCGCTGACCCACGCGCACCGACCCGTAGAGGTAGGACACGACGGCGGTGACCAGCAGGCAGATCAGCAGCACGGCCGAGACGAAGCCGAGCACGGCGGTGTAGAACGGCATCGCGAACAGGTAGAAGCCGGTGTCGAGGCCGAACTCGGGGTCGGCCACATCGGTGGCCACGCCGTTGAGCCACAGCCACGTGGTCTCCCACTGCGACGACGCGGCGAAGCCGGCGAAGAAGCCGAAGAAGACCGGGATGCCCCACATCGCCAGGCGGCGCAGGGGCTCCACGACCTCCTGGTAGCGGTCCAGCTGCGAGCTGAGACGCGCGTACACCGGTCGCAGGCGATAGGCGAGCTGGATGGCGATCCACACCGGCACCGCCATGGCGAAGAAGCCGATGGCGAACATGGTCACCCGCGCGGTCCACTGCGTCACCAGCACGCTGTCGAAGCCGAGCTGCTCGTACCAGAGCCAGTCGGCGTACAGGTTGGAGAACGCGAAGAACGCGATCACCAGCAGCGCGATGATCGCGAGGGTGATCGTGATGGCTCTGCGGGAGGTGCTGGGCGTGGCCTGGTTCGGCGCTGAGGTCGTGGTCACCCCTCAATCCTAGGCGGCTCCGTTCCGCCGGGATGCCGAGCAGACGCCGAGAAACGATCAGCGGGCAGGTTCACAGGTGGGTAGGGCCGCCAGGTCGCCCTCGTCCCGCACCGTCTCGAGCACCTCGAGCGCGTCGTCGAGCGTCTCGACCGCGAACACCTGCAGCCCGTCGGGGACATGGCCGACGACCTCGCCGCAGTTCGCCGTCGGCGCGAGGAAGATCTCCGCTCCGGCATCCTGCGCGCCCCAGAGCTTCTGACGGATGCCGCCGATGGGTCCCACCTCGCCCGTGCCGACGATGGTGCCCGTTCCCGCCACGTCGGCGCCGCCGTTGAGTTCGCCCGGCGTGAGCAGGTCGATGATGCCGAGGGCGAACATCATGCCCGCGCTCGGCCCGCCGACGTTGTCGAGCTGGATGGTGACGTCGATCGGGAAGTCGTACGACTGCATGAGCGTCACGCCCAGCAGCCACAGCGTCTCGCCGTCCACCTCCTGCTCGGTCGGCGTGACCGACACGTCGCGGGTCTCGCCGTCGCGGCGCACGGTGAGGGTGACCGGCGCACCGGCGGCCTCGGCGACGACGGCCCGGACGGCCGCGGCATCGGCGACGTCGCGGCCGTCGACCGCCACGATCACGTCGCCCTCCTCCAGCAGATCCCGTGCCGCGGAGTCATCGGTGAGGGAATGCACCGTCAGCTCGGCGCCGACGTCGTACCCCAGCTCGCCCAGCGCCGCGGCGGTGGCCTCCTGCTGCGAGTCGACCATCATCGCCGAACTCTCCTCGCTGCGCTCCTCGCTGGTCTGGCCCCGCGGGAACACCTCATCGATGGGGACGACGGCGCGCGTGCGATCGAACCAGGCCAGTGCGAGTTCGAACCACGACGGCGGACGCTCGCGGTTGCCCTCGACCTGCACCGTCAGCAGATCCAGCGTGCCGGCCGTCGGGTAGGTCTCGGCGCCCTCCACCGAGATCAGCGGCACGTCGGTGCCGTCGGCGGTGCGCGCGGTGCCGAGGGTGTCGTACACGGGGCCGGGCTGCTGGATCACATACGCCGTCGGCAGGAAGGTGAGCACGAGCAGCACCACGAGTGCGACCACCAGGGCCCAGATGCCGGCGATGGTCCCCCGGGAGGGCCGCCGCCGCGGGGCGGGGACGATCGTGACGTTCTCATCGAAAAGGGCCACTGGCAGGCCTTCCTGTGCCGGGTCGTTCGCGACCGGTCGTTCGCGACCGGCGAAAACCTGCCGGGTGGTGCGAGGGGAGCGTGCCACTAGCGTAGAACGGGACATCCCCCACCTGCTGAAAGGCGCCCGACATGGCCGACGGCGAAGACCGCTCCCCCGAGGACGAGTTCCAGGAACTGATGCGTCAGCTGTTCGGCGGGCAGCCGGGGGCGCTGGATCCCGATCAGCTCGCGAGACTGTCGGGAATGGGCATCGACCCCGCCATGATGGCGACGGTCATGCAGAACCTGCGCGGCATGTTCGCGCAGGCGCCCGCGGACGGGATTCCCTGGGACATGGCCAAACGTCAGGCGCTGCACATCGCCAACCAGGGCGGCCTGGGCATCAGCAACACCGAGCGCGCCGACCTGGGTGAGGCATTCACCCTGGCGACGCTCTGGCTGAGCGAGGCCACCACCATCTCCGAGCTCTCCGCCCCCGCCCGCACCCTCACGCGCGGTGGCTGGGTGGAGGCGACCCTGCCGGTGTGGCAGGAGCTTGCCGAACCGGTGGCGCTGAGCATCGCCGATGCGCTCACGGACGCACTGGACGAGCAGGTGCCCGAGGAGATGCGCGCGGTCGTGCAGGGCGCAGGCAAGCTGATGCGCACCGTCGGCGGGTCGCTCTTCGCCGCTCAGCTGGGCGCCGTCGTGGGGCGACTGTCGACCGAGGTGGTCAGCGGCGGCGATGTGGGCCTTCCGGTCATGCCCGCCGGCGAGGCGGCGATCCTGCCGCAGAATTTCGCCGACTTCGGCCGCGACCTCGGCATCGCCGACGACCAGCTGGCCCTCTACCTCGCGACCCGTGAGCTCGCCCACGCGCGCCTGTTCCGCCACGCCAAATGGCTGCGCCTGCACGTCATCACCCAGGTGACCGAGTTCGCCCGCGGCATCCGTGTGGACACCTCGGCGCTGGAGGACCTCGCGGCGCGCTTCGACCCCTCGCAGCCCGAGGAGCTGCGTCAGGCTCTCGAAAGCGGCGCCCTCCTCCCCCAGCGCACCGAGGCGCAGACCGCCGCGCTCGGTCGCTTGGAGACCCTTCTGGCGCTCATCGAGGGCTGGGTCGACGTCGTCACCGACGACGCCACGGCGCGTCTGCCCGAGGCCTACCGCATCGCCGAGGTCGTGCGTCGCCGTCGCGCCGTGGGCGGGCCTGCCGAGCAGGCGCTCGGATCGCTCGTGGGGCTGGAGGTGCGACCGCGGCGCCTGCGCGAAGCCGCCGCGATGTGGCGCTCCGTGACCGACGCCGTGGGCATCGCCGGCCGCGACTCGCTGTGGGACTACCCCGACCTCATGCCCGGCGCCGCCGACATCGACGACCCCGCAGCGCTCGTCGCCCGCATGCAGGCGCACGCCCGGGGCGACGAACCCGAACGCGACGCGATGGACGAAGCACTCGAAGCGCTGCTGAACGATGCTCAGGCGGATGCCGCAGGCGGCGGCGCCGGGGCACCGGCGGATGGCGGAACCGAGGACGGAGCGGGCGACACGGACGGGGCGGCCGAGGACGACCCCGACGGTGACGCCGCCGGGCCCCGCCCGGTCTGACCCAGCGCCTCCTCCCCAGCGGGGCGCGCACCCGGCGGGGTGGGGACGCTGTGGACAGCCGCCCCGGCGGGCGCGGTCAGCGACGCACAATCGGCTCATGCTCCGACTGGACCCCCGGCATCCCCCGCTCTGGCGCAGCGAGACCAGCCTGCAGTTCGGCGTCGACGCCGTCGTCGTGCTCGACGACCTCGCCCCGTGGGAGGAGCGGATGATCGCCGTCCTCGCCGGCGGCATCCCGACTGCGGCGTACGACGCGTGCGCGCGTGCCTTCGGTGCGGACCGGAGCGCCGCGCTGCGGCTGCGCCGGGCGCTCGAACCGGTGCTGGGCGGGCGCGACGAGCCGCCACCGCCGGCGGTGCGGGTGGAGCTGCCCCACGACTTCCCGGGCGACCTCGCCGACGCCATCGTCGACGCCTTCGCCGAGACGGGCGCCGCGGCCGAGCTCGCCCCGTGGTGGGAGCTGCCCGCACGTGCGGTCGATGCGGGACCGCCGGTTGTGGCCGTCGGGGCCTACCTCCTCGACCCCCGGCGCGTGACGCGGTTCATGCGGGACGACATCGCGCACCTGCCGCTGCTGCTCGGCTCCGACCGGGTGCACGTCGGGCCCGTCGTCCACCCCGGCCGCACCGCCTGCCTGTCTTGCCTCCACGCGCACCGGCGTGACACCGATCCGGCCTGGCCCGCCGTCGCCGCCCAGGCCCTGGCGCTGCCCGTCCCGGCGACACCCCGGAGCATCCTCTACGACGCGGCGGTCATCGCCCGCCGGCTCGTCAGCGCGAGACCGGGCCGCGCGAGCCGGTCGGCGACGATCCACGCCCGCCACGCCCGCCCGACGTGGCACGCGCATCTGCCGCACGCAGACTGCCTGTGCCGATCTCCCGCACGAAGCGCGACACCGCTCGCTCCCGTTGTCCCGTTCCCCGCGCCCACGACAGCGAGAGGGTCTGCGCGGCGCGCGTGATTCCGACATAGGCGAGGCGCCGCTCCTCGTCGATGGTCTCGAGCGTCGTGGCGTAGGAGATCGGCAGCAGCCCCTCGGCCATGCCGATCAGGTGCACGTGCTTCCACTCCAGGCCCTTCGCAGCGTGCAGGGTGGCCAGCGTGACCGTGCGCAGCGACGGCTCGTGCTGATCCTTCGCGCGGGCGATGAGGTCGTCGGTGAAGGTGCGCAGCGTGGTTCCTGCCGGCGCCTCCTCGGCCAGCCGCAGGATCGCCGCCCGCGCCTCCCACGAGTCGCGCACCGCACCGCCGGCCGGCGGAGGCTCGTCGGTGAGCCCGGCCCGACGCAGGATGTCGCGCACCGTCGGCAGGAAGGCGGTGTCCAGCGGCGCGACCGTCGCGCCGCGCAGCTCGAGGATCGCCTGACGCACTTCGGGCAGATCGAAGAACCGCTTGCCGCCGAGCACCGTCGCCGCGATCTGCCGCTCGGCCAGGGCGGCGAGGATCGACGCGGACTGTGCGTTCGCGCGGTACAGCACGGCGATGTCGTCCGGATCGGTGCCGGCGGCGATCTGGGCCGCCACGGCACGGGCGACGCCCGCGGCTTCGGCCGCGTCGTCGGGATAGCTCGTCACCGTCGGGGTGGGTCCCGGCTCCTCCCCCGAGGCGGCGACGAGCGAGAGGGCGCCGGGACGGTCCCGCATGAGGTCGTTGGCCACGGCGAGGACCGCGGCATCCGACCGGTAGTTGCGCTCGAGCCGCACCACCCGGGCGTCGGGATGCCGCTCGGCGAAGCCCAGCAGGTACTGCGGATCGGCGCCGGCGAAGGAGTACACGGTCTGGCTGGCATCGCCGACGACGCACAGGTCGCGCCGCTCGCCGAGCCACAGTTCGAGCAGGCGATACTGCACCGGAGAGACGTCCTGGAACTCGTCCACCGTGAAGTGGCGGTACTGTTCGCGCACGGCGGCCGCCACGTGCGGCTCGGTCTCGATCATGCCCGCGCAGGCCAGCAGCACGTCCTCGAAGTCCAGCTGGTGGCGCTCGTCCTTCAGCTTCTCGTAGGAGCGCTGCAGATCGACCACCTGGGACACGTCGAGTCCGGCCACTCCCCGCGGGCGGGCGAGGGCGTACTCCTCGATGCTGCGCATCGTGACCTTCCGCCACTCGATCTCGGCGGCGACGTCACGGAGGGCGGCCGGTCCGGGATCGAAGCCCAGCGCGTCGGAGGCATGCGCGAGCATGCGCACTTTGCCGTTGACGATCGACGGGGCGCTGCCGCCGGCCAGCTGCGGCCAGAAGAAGTTCAGCTGTGCCAGGGCGGCGGCGTGGAACGTGCGGGCGGAGACGCCGGGCACCCCGAGCGCCCGCAGCCGTCCGCGCAGTTCGCCCGCTGCCTTGGTCGTGAACGTCACGGCCATGACCCGACCGGGCGAGTACGCCCCGGTGTCGACACCGTGGGCGATGCGGTGCGTGATGACGCGGGTCTTGCCGGTGCCCGCACCGGCAAGAACGCACACCGGCCCGCGCAGCGCGGTCGCCGCGGTCAACTGCGTCTCGTCGAGCCCGGCGAGGGGATCGATGCTCACCGTGCCTCCGCGTGCCACTGGGTGATCAGGCGACGGGCGATGGACGCAGGGCCGGGGAGAAGGACCTCTCCCCCACCGCCCAGGGCCGCACCGATCTCGGCGCGGTCGAACCAGCGCACCGCGACGATCTCCTCGCCGTCGGCCCGCGCGGCATGCTCGTCGTCGGCGACGGCGTGGAAGCCCAGCATGAGGGAGCGCGGATACGGCCAGGCCTGGGACCCCCCGTACCGCACCTGCGACAGCCGCACGCCCGCCTCCTCGTGCACCTCGCGGGCCACCGCCGACTCCAGCGACTCGCCCGCCTCGACGAAGCCCGCGAACGTGGAGTACCGGTTCTGCTGCGCCCACAGCGCGTTCGACCCCAGCAGCAGGCGCTTCCGGTCGGGGCTGCTGACGGCGACGATGACGGCGGGATCGGTGCGCGGGAAGTGCTGACGCCCGCAGCCGGTGCACGTGCGCGCCCAGCCCGAGGAGTGCACGCGAGTGGCCGACCCGCACGCGGGACAGAACGGCGCGTCGACGAGCCACCGCCCCAGGCTCAGCCCCGTCGCGAACGCGGGCGCGTCGACCCCGGCGAGATCGCCCCCGACGGTCCGCAGCGCACCCCAGCGCTCCCACCGGTGGGGCACGGGGGCGTCTGCGGCGACGGCGGCCAGCAGCAGCGCCGCACCATCGGCGTCGCGTCCGAGGAACGCCCAGTGCACCGCCGGGCCCTCCGGCTGAGCGGGCGTCACCCAGGCGATGGCGGCGTCGGATGCCAGCGGCACGCGGTCGCCGTGCAGCACCAGGACACGGGTGCCGGCATCGGCGCGCAGACGGTCGATGAGTCCCTCGTCGGCGCGTTCCTCCGCGGCGCGGTCGAGCCCGGAGGCAAGCGGCCACAGGGGCTGCGGGCTGTCGGGCACCGTCATCCAGGACCTTCCTTGCGGGCGTGGCGCGGGGGTGATCGGAGCGCGCGCAACCTACCCTGGTGGGCATGGCACGCTCACCCTTCACTCTAGCCGCGTCGGTCACGTCGGCCCTCCCCCGGGCGGTCGTCGTCGGAGTGGGTGAGTTGACCGAAGGCGCCGCCGGCCGCTTCGACGCGGCGGTCGCGGACCTCGATGACGGTCGCCGCGTCGTCGTGCGCGTCCCCACCTCCGCCGACGCCGCCGACGAACTGGCCGCGCAGGTGCGTGTGCTGCGGGCCCTGTCCGCCGGCGTCCGCGGCGTGCTGCCCTTCCGAGCCCCCGAGGTGCTGGGCGAGGCTGGCCTGGGCGCATCCCGTGTCGTGGTGTGCGACCTGCTGCCGGGCTACCGGGTCGAGGCCGCCCACGTGCCGCCCGGGCGCGGTGTGGCCGAGTCGCTCGGAGCGGCGATCGCCGATGTGCACGCGCTGCCGACGTCGGTCGTCCGCGACGCCGGACTGCCCTCGCGCACGCCGGCTCAGGTGCGCGACGAAGCCGAGCGGATGCTGGACCGCGCCGAGGCGACCGGGCTGCTGCCCTTCGCCCTGCTGCGCCGGTGGAGCACGGCGCTGGCGGCAGACGCGCTCTGGCGCTTCGAGGCCGCCGTCACCCTCGGCGGCGTCGAGCCCACGGCGTTCCTCCTCGAAGACGTCGACGACATCCCCACCGTGACCGGCCTGCTCGACTGGCACGGCCTCAGCGTCGGAGACCCCGCCGCCGACCTGAAGTGGCTCGCGAGCGCTCCCACCGCAGCGGAGGACGTCTACGGCGGCTACCTGACGCGCGCGCACCGGGCACCGGATGCCCGCCTGCGCGACCGCGCCCGGCTCCACGCCGAGCTGGAGTTCGCCAAGTGGCTCGTTCACGGCCACGCCGCGGGCAGCGAGAGCGTGGTGGCCGACGCCGTCGCGCTGCTGGAGTCGCTGGCCGAGGGGGTCGGCGAGACGCCCCTGGTGTCCACCGACGCCGTCGACGTCGACGACGCCCTCGCGAGCGTCGGCCGCATGTCCGACGCGACCGGCGAGATCGTCGACACCTCGATGCAGACCGATGCCTACGACCCCTCGACGCTGTCGATGTTCGCGCAGGACACCGCCGCCGACGACGGCGACCCGGCCGCGCAGGTCACCCAGCCCCTCGAACTCTCACTGTTCTCCGACGATGACGCCGGTTCCCCGGCGCCGCGCTCGGCGGGCACGGACCACGGCATGGACGATGCGCTGCCTTCCGAGGATCCCGGCTCGGCGCACGAGCAGGAGCGGGACGAGTCCGCGCGCAACGCGCTGCGCCGCTGGCGCGCCGCCGAGTAGCTCCCGCGCTCCGGCGCTCCCGCGGTCCCGGCCGTGCCCCGGGTCAGCCGCGCAGCACCACGCCGTCGGCGACGTACACCAGCGCCACGTCGATGTCTTCCAGCGGCACCCCGTGCTTGGCGTGATACGCCTGCCGGTACAGCTCCAGCTGCACCATGCGTTCACGGCGCTCGTCGTCGTTGCGCGGCGGACGCCCGGTCTTCCAGTCGACGATCTCGATGCGATCGGCGCGCCGGTAGACGGCGTCGAGCTTGCAGATGATGACGTGCTCGCGCCCATCGGGGCCGGGCATGGTGAAGTCGATCTCGGTTTCCACGGCGATGGGCCGCAGGGGCGCCCACTCCGTGGCCGCGAAGGCGTCCTTCAGCGCGGCCATCGCCTCGGCGTCGTCAGCCGACAGCCCCACGCCCCCGTCGGCCGCCTCGTCGTCGAGCTCCCACAGGGCGTCGTCGGCGGAGGAGCCCGCACCCACCAGCCCGGACCGGTGCTCGACCCACGCGTGGAAGAGGGTGCCCAGCCGGGTCTGGCGGTAGGGACGCTCGGGCAGCGGCCGCGCGATGGCGGCGACGGTGCCGGCGAAATCGGCGATGAAGTCCTTGTAGCGCGACGCCGGAATGCGCGTCGGCGCGGAGCGCACCCGGTCGGCGGCGCGTGCCGCCCGCTCGGCCAGCAGCAGTTCCAGCTCGGGCTGCGGCTCGACCGGCTCGGCTTTCCTCGCCCGCGCGACCGCCGTCGCAGC
Organism: Microbacterium sp. zg-Y1090; assembly: GCF_030246945.1. NCBI lineage: Bacteria > Bacillati > Actinomycetota > Actinomycetes > Micrococcales > Microbacteriaceae > Microbacterium > Microbacterium wangruii. Next base: position 1,357,300 of record NZ_CP126742.1, on the reverse strand, counting down.
GGCCTGCACGGCGGGGCGCCGAGCACCCAGCGGGTCGATCGGCCAGCTCAGCAGCCGCCGCTCGCCGAGGTAGGGGTTCTCGCCGGCCTCCGGCGCCGGCGGCTCGAGGTGCAGGGCCTCGGCCATCTCCCGCAGGAACACGCTGGGTTCCCGGGCGCTGCGCGTCCCCGACCAGCTCGACCCGGACAGCAGCAGGTGATCGCGGGCGCGCGTCACGGCGACGTAGGCCAAGCGCCTGTCCTCCTCGAGCTGGCGGGCGCGTTGATCGGCGACGAACTGCTCGAGTGATGCCTTGAGCGCCTGCTGGGTGGGCGCGTCCTGCCTCGACCACTGCAGGCGCGGCAGCCACGGCGCGTCGCCGCGGAACTCGTAGGGCAGCACGCCGAAGCCGAGCCACCCCTTGGTGTCCTTCGCCGCGGTGGGCAGCTCGTCGGTGACCAGGCGCACCACGGCGACGGCATCCCACTCGAGCCCCTTCGAGCCGTGGATGGTGAGCAGCTGCACCACGTCGTCCTCGGGCGGCTCGGTGCGCGGAGCGAACTCGTCGAGCTTCTCGGCGTGGTCGAGCCATGCCAGCAGGCTCGAGAGCGACCCGGTCTCGTCGGCGGCGAGGAAGCCGTGCAGCTCGTCCACGAACGCGCGCAGCTGCTCGTTCGCGATGCGGGCAGGGCCCCGGGCCTCGTTCGCCGCGAGCTCCACGTCCAGCCGCAGCTCCAGCTCGATCAGCCGCACGAGTTCGGGGATGGGCAGTCGCGCCGCCCGGCGCAGGCCGGCGAAGACCGCGCCCGCCTCCCGCAGCCGCTCGCGGGCGGCGGGGGTGAATCCCGCCAGCCAGCCGTGGTCGGCGGGGTGGCGCAGCACGAAGTCGAGGGCGTCGATGAGCGAACCCTGGTCCTCGCCCGCCGAACCGCGCAGCCGCTCGGCGACATCGGGGTCCAGCGGCTGCAGCGCGTGGTCGTGCCGCACGATGCGGCGCGCCAGTTGCGCCAGGGCGCGGAGGTCCGCCAGGCCGATCGCCCACCGGGGACCCGACAGCAGCCGGATGAGCGAGGAACCGGCCGTCGGATCAGCGATGACCCGCAGCGCGGAGACGACGTCCACGACCTCCGGCGTCGACAGCAGGCCGCCGAGTCCCAGGATGCGGTGAGGGATGCCGCGGCGACCGAGGGCGTCGGCGAAGCGCACCATGTGCTTCTTGCTGCGGAAGAGGATCGCCCCGGTCGTCGGCCTGCCCGCCCGGGCGCGCTGACGACGGACGTCCTCGAACCACGCCGCCACGCGATCGGTCTCGGCATCCAGGTCGTCCTCGAACGCGATCCGCACGTCGCCGTCCGGGGCTCCGGGGCGGGCGAGCAGCTCGTCCACCGGCACGGGGGCGCCCGCCGACAGCGGTTCGAGCACGGCGTTCGCGGCCGTGAGCACCTGCCGGCTGTTGCGCCAGCTCGTGCGCAGCGCGAACCGTCCGCTGGCGCCGCCGTCGGCGAACGCCCGCGCGAAGTCCCCCAGGTTGCCGGCGCTGGCGCCGCGCCAGCCGTAGATCGACTGGTGGGGGTCGCCCACCGCCATCACCCCGGTGCCGCGGAAGAGCGTCGCCAGCAGGTCGGTCTGCACGACCGAGGTGTCCTGGTACTCGTCCAGCAGCACCACCCGGTAACGGTCGCGCAGCTCGTCGGCGACGGCCGGGTGGCTGCCGACCACTTCGAGTGCGCCGGCGACCTGGTCGGAGAAGTCGATGACGCCCAGCCGCGCCTTCTGCCGCCCGTACTCGGCGGCGAGGTCCGCCAGCAGCGACAGCGCGTCCACTTTGTCGGCCGCCCGCGCCACATCGGCGTACACGACGGTGCGACGATTCTCCGATGGCCGCTCCAGCACGTCGGCGAAGCGGGCGGGGAACGCGGCGAGGTCGGGCAGCGGAACGAGGTTGTCGACGCTGTCGCGGGCGATGCGCAGCGCCGCATCGATGAGGGTGCGCACCGATTCGCCGCGCTCCTCGAGCCGCGGATCGTCGGAGGAGAGCACGACCCGCCGCATCAGCAGCCAGGCGGCGGAGTCGCTGAGCACGGCCGCCTCGCCGTCGCGCCCGATGCGCACGGCGTGCTCGCGCACGATGGCGTCGGCGAAGCTGTTGTAGGTCGCGACGGTGGGCCGCAGGAGGAGCGATTCGTCGTCACCGCCGGGGGCGACGGCGCCGGTGTGCGCCGTCAGTGCCGCCAGGGCGGCCCGGCGCTCGGCGTCCGTCGTCGCGGCGGCGAAGACGTCGAGCCGGCCCTCCGCGTGCAGCCGCGGCAGGTGGGGCACGAGACCACGCCGCTCGAACTCGGCGAGGCGCTGCAGCCGGCGCTGGATGCGCTCGGCGAGTTCGCCCGCCGCTTTGCGCGTGAAGGTGAGGCCGAGCACCTGGTCGCGCCGGACGAGCCCGTTGGCCACGAGCCACACGACGCGTCCGGCCATCGTCTCGGTCTTGCCGCTGCCGGCCCCGGCGACGACGAGGCCGGGCTGCAGCGATGATTCGATGACGGCGGCCTGCTCGGGCGTCGGCGGGAACTGCCCGAGCGCTGCGGCGATGACGTGGGCGGGGATGACGGTGCTCACGAGCTCACCGCTCCGATCGTGTGGATGCGGCACAGGCCGTAGGAATGCTCATCACGGCAGTGCTCCTCGTAGGGGGCGACGAACGCGTCGCCGCGCATGACCTCGACGGCGGCGACGACGCGGGAGACGAACGCGGCACGGGATTCGTCGTCGAACGGCAGCTGCCGGGGTGTCACGTAGTCCTTGGATGCCGCGGACGGGCGCAGCACGAGAAGCTTGGCGCCGCCGGGGCGGGCGCCTTCCGGCGCGGGCACGGCTCCGGTCTCGAACGCCAGCTGATAGGCCGCCAGCTGCGGGTTGTCGGCGACGGCCTTGTCGGTCTGCGGCTCGGTCTTGCCTGTCTTGAGATCGACGATGACCACCTGACCGTCGGGGCCGATCTCGACGCGGTCGATGTAGCCGCTGAGCAGGGCGCCGTGCTCTGCGGCATCGGGAAGCGCGATCGGCACCTCGAAGTGCGGTTCCGCGCTGACCAGACGCACCCCGTCGCGCTCGGCGTCGCGCAGGTAGCGGTGGAGCCGGCGGACGAGGTCGCGGGCGCGGGTCTGCTCGGCGCGCGCGCGCCACACGGCGTCGAACTCGAGTTCGCCCCAGCGCTGCGCCACGATGTCCCACAGCCCCTCTTCGTCCAGACCCGCCCCGTGCTCGAGCGCGGCGTGGATCAGGGTTCCGAGGCCGGCGACCGAGCCCCCCGGGTCGCCTCCCAGGTCGCCGATGACCCAGCTGAGCTGGCACTCCTCCAGCGCCTGCAGCCGCGACGGCGAGACGCGCACGTCTTCCTTCTCGAGGTCCCGCAGCGGCGCGGTGGAGGTGGGCCCGGCGACGCCGTACCACTGTGCCGGATCGGCTCCGGCGACGCCCGCGTCGGCGAGCAGGGCCAGCTGGCCCGGGGCGGCCGCGCGTGCCGCAGCCGGTGCGGCGACATCGGTGAGCGCTCGACGGTGCAGCGCCACGAGCCCACGCAGGGTGAGCGGATGCTCCGCTTCACGCGGAGCCGGCTCCGGATCGGGCAGCAGCTCGAACAGCACGCTCGGCCCGGTGTCGTCGTCGTCCACAGCCGTCACGATCAGTCGCGAGGTCGCACGGGAGACCGCACGGGCGAACAGCCTCAGCTCGTCGTGCATCGCCTGGCGCCGGCGATCGAGCACATCGGTGGCATCGTCGCCCGCGACCGCACCCGCGAGCCGCCACGTCTCCAGCAGGCTCCCGCGCAGGCGGGTGTTGGGCCAGACGCCCTCCTGCACACCCGCCACCACCACGGTGTCGAACTCCAGGCCGAGCGAACCCGCGGGGGTGAGCACCCGCACGGATGCCTCGGGGGGCGGTGCGGTGAGGCGGTCCTCGGCCACGTCGCTGTCGAGGATGCTGCGGACGAACGCCAGCGGCGGCGCACCGTCCTCACGCTCGACCGCGCGCTTGGCGGCTTGGAACAGCGCCACCACGGCGTCGAGGTCGCGGTTGGCCTGCTCGGCGAGCGGTCCGTGCCCGGCGGCGGCCTCGGCCCACGGGGCCTGCAGTCCCGACCGCTCCCACGCCGTCCACAGCATCTCGTGCACCGTGGCTCCCGCCGCGTGCTGCGAAGCGAGACTCTCGAGGGTGCGCGCCGCCCGCGCGGCGCGGCGTGCCTCCCTGGTGTCGACGAGGTCGAGTTCGAGCGGACGCGCCATGCCGGACACCACCAGCTCCTGCCCGCCGCGCTCCCCGCCGGCGACCAGCTCCGCCTGGCGCAGGGCTGTGCGCAGCCGCCGCAGCTCGACGGGGTCCATTCCGCCGGCGATGCCCAGCAGCACGTCGGCGACGTCGTCGTAGGCCCACTCCGAAGACGGACGGGCGGACAGCTCGAGCAGTCGCAGCAGGTCGCGCACGGGGCGCAGCACCCCCAGGGCCCGACCGGGACCGCTGGCACGGGCGGGCACCTCCCGCGCGCTCAACTCCGCTTCCAGCGCGGCGACCTGACGGGTGTCGTGGGCGATGACGGCGCACCGATCCCACGCCACCCCGTCCCGCAGGTGACGCTCGCGCAGCAGGCGCGCGATGGCGTCGAACTCCTCGGACGGAGAGCGCAGCGCGAACGCACGCACCGTGGCATCCGGTACGACGGTGTCGTCCGGGTCTGCCGGGCGCAGGCGATGGCTGACGATGCCGACAGCGCCGATGCGCTCGGTGACCGCCGCCAGCAGCGCCCGTTGCGCGGGAGAGCCGCGATGGGCGCCGGTGAGCACGATCGGGTCCGCCGCTGCGGCCAGGCGCGCGAAGTTGCGCGGCGAGGCCCCCCGGAAGCTGCCCGAACCGACGTCGGGATCGCCGAACGCCGTCACGGCGATCCCCAGGGCGCGGCACGCCTCCAGCAGCTCCACGCCGCCGAGGGTGAGCTCCTGCGCGTCGTCGACGAGCACCACCCGCACCCCGGCGAAGGCGCCGAGCGCCGGTGCACCGGGAGCGCTCGTGCGCAGGATGCCGACGGCTTCGCGCACGAGTCCCGCAGCGTCGCGATGCGCTCCCCGCATGTCGGCGCGGACACGCTCGTACTCGATCGCGAAAGAGGCCAGCGACCGCCAGGCCGGCAGCTGCAGCCGCTCCCCCAGCGCGTGCAGGCGCGACGGGGCGACGCCGAGCGTCGTGCACTCGGCGAGGAAGGTGCGCACCTCGGCCCGGAACCCGGCCGTCGACCGGATGGGGGCGGGCAGCCATTCCGGCCACCGCGACGAGCCGGTGGCTTCGTCGTCGGCGTCACCGGCGAGCAGCTCCTGCACCAGCTGGTCTTCGTCGGCGCCGGTGAGCAGCTGCGGAGGCTCGGCACCCGCATGCACTTCGGCTCCGCGCACCAGTTGGAACGCCAGCGACGCCACCGAGCGTGCGAGCGGGCCGGCGGTCGCCCGCCCGATCGCCAGGGCGAGGCGATCGCGCAGCAGCGTGGCCGCGGTGCGACTGGCCGTGAGCACGACGATAGCGTCGGGATCGACCCCCGCCTGCACGAGCGCGTGCACGCGCGCCACGAGGGTCGCCGTCTTGCCGGTTCCGGGCGCGCCGACGACCACCGCCGAGGCACCGGGCTCGAGGGCCAGCACGCGGCGCTGAGCGGAGTCCGGGACGAAGGCGGCGTCGGTGCCGGCTTCGGGTGCCGGCTGCTGAGTCTGTCGCATCGCATGCCACGCTAACCCGCCCCGGCGACATCGCCCGACGCACGGCCCCGTTCGCCGACAGCGAGCGGCCGCGTCGGCGCCGCCTCGCGGGTGCCGCCGTGTCGTAGAGTCGGAATGCGCCCGCGGCGATGGCCGGGGCCGGAAAGGCAGTCACCCGTGGAGATCCGCATCGGCATCGTCAACACCGGCCGTGAGCTCGGCTTCGAGACCAACGAGTCGGCCGACGCCGTCAAGAGCTCGGTCGCGCAGGCTCTGGAGTCCGGCGCCACCCACGTCAGCTTCGCCGACGTGAAGGGCAACTCCTACATCGTGCCCACCGCGACCCTCGCCTACATCGAGATCGGCACCGAGGAGTCGCGCCGCATCGGCTTCGTCGGCTGACCCGTGCAGATCCTTCTCGCCCTCATCGCCGGGGTGGTCGTCGGCTTCGGCGCGCACTTCGCCGTCGGCGGCCGCGACACCCGTGGCGCGGGCCTCGCCCCTGTCTTCGGCGCAGCGATCGCCGGCGTGGTCTGGACGGCGATGACCTGGGCCGGAGCGGGCATCGACACCCCGTGGATCTGGCTGGCCTCGTTCGCCGCGCCGGCGGTCGTGCTCTTCCCCCTGCTCCCCGTGCTCACCCGGCGCCGTCTGCGCGACGATGAGGCGGAGCGCGCGCGGCTGCGGATCGGCTGAGCGTCCGCGGCGTCGGATCCGTCTCCGCGAGACGCCTCAGGCGTCGAGGCCCATCGCACCCATGCGGCGCGAGTGGGCGGCCAGCAGGTCGGTGAAGACCGGCTCCACCTTCTTCTCGTCGGCCTCGTCGAGGATCGACGGACGCAGTGCCGCGCGTGCCACCAGAAGCGTGTCGCCCACGAGGCGTCGCCCCCACAGCGCCAGCAGCGAACGCCACTCCTCGTCGGAGGCGATGGCGGCCACGATCATGTCCTGGATGGCCTGCCGGTCGTCCGCCGCGCCGAGGATGCCGGCGGCCTCGCGACCGGTCTCGCCGTAGCTCGATGCCAGCGCGAGGTAGAAGTCGTCGAGCATCCCGGCGGTGATGTGCACCGAGAGCATCGTCTCCAGCGGCCGGGCGCCGTGCGTCGCACGCCGGAACGCGTCGAGCTGCTCCCGGAACGGGAGCATGATCTCCAGCGCGTCGTCGCCGCGGTCGCGGATGAGGCGCACGAGTCCCCGGTGCTTGAGCAGCGCGGCGCCGGCCGCGAGCGACAGCGACTCCTTCTGCGCCAGCTCGGGGGTCGGGGCGATGAGCGCGCTCAGCGTCTCGAAGTACCCCAGCTGCAGATAGGCGGCCTGCCCGAGGAACGTGTCGACGTCGGGCGCGAGCGCTTCGAAGTCGACACGACGGGCGCCGCCGGCATCGCCGCGCGAGCGCAGGGAGAGCGTGCGCGCCGCAGGACGCGTGCGCTGGAAGAACCACCGGGCCACGGTCCCACGATACGCACCCGCAGGGGCGTTCGAGCATCTCCGGTAGGCTGGAAGTGCCCCGGCAATGGATCGGGGCCCCGCGCCTCCGGCTGAGTGAAAGGCGTGGACCCACTCATCCCGGCGGACTCTCACCGCCAGACAGGCTCAATATCGTGACGACTTTCGCCGAACTCGGCGTCGATCAGGACATCGTCGACACCCTCGCCGCCCGCGGCATCGTGGACGCGTTCCCGATCCAGGAGCAGACGATCCCCCTCGGCCTCCCCGGCCAGGACATCATCGGCCAGGCCAAGACCGGCACGGGCAAGACCTTCGGCTTCGGCATCCCGGTGGTGCAGCGCCTCGGACCGGACCCCGCCCCCGGCGTGAAGGCCCTGATCGTCGTCCCCACCCGCGAGCTGTGCGTCCAGGTCTACGAGGACATGGACATGCTCACCTCCGGCCGCTCCACGAGCGTCGTGGCGATCTACGGCGGCAAGGCCTACGAGGGCCAGATCGACCAGCTGAAGGCCGGCGCGCAGATCGTCGTGGGCACCCCCGGGCGCCTCATCGACCTGGCCAACCAGCGCCTGCTCGATCTCTCGCACGCCACCGAGGTGGTGCTGGACGAGGCCGACAAGATGCTCGACCTCGGCTTCCTCCCCGACATCGAGAAGATCTTCTCGAAGGTCCCGCCGGTGCGTCACACGCAGCTGTTCTCGGCGACCATGCCCGGCCCGATCGTGGCGATGGCGCGCCGGTTCATGTCGAACCCCATCCACATCCGCGCCACCGACCCGGACGAGGGTCTGACGCAGGCGAACATCAAGCACCTCGTCTACCGGGCCCACTCGCTGGACAAGGACGAGATCATCGCCCGCATCCTGCAGTCCGAGGGCCGTGGCAAGACGGTGATCTTCACCCGCACGAAGCGCGCCGCCCAGAAGCTGTCCGACGAGCTCAGCGACCGCGGCTTCAACACCGCCTCGGTGCACGGCGACATGAGCCAGGAGGCGCGCGAGCGCTCGATGGCCGCGTTCAAGGCCGGCAAGAAGGACGTGCTCATCGCCACCGACGTCGCCGCCCGCGGCATCGACGTCGACGATGTCACCCACGTCATCAACCACACCATCCCCGACGATGAGAAGACCTACCTGCACCGCGCCGGCCGCACCGGCCGCGCGGGCAAGACCGGCATCGCCGTGACCTTCGTCGACTGGGACGACCTGCACAAGTGGGCCCTCATCAACCGGGCGCTGGAGTTCGGTCAGCCGGAGCCGGTCGAGACGTACTCGTCCAGCCCGCACCTGTTCACCGATCTGGACATCCCCGCGGGCACCAAGGGACGCATCGTCACGGCGCCGCGCACCCAGGCCGTCAAGACGCAGGATGCCACCGCCCGCACCGGCGGCACGGGCAGCACCGATCCCGCCCGTCGGCGTCGCCGTCGCCGCGGCGAGGGCGAGGGCGAGGGCGAGGAGCGCACCGCATCGGGCGCCGAGCCCACGCGCGACACGGAGGGCGGCGGCACGCACGACGGCGCTGGCAAGGAGCACCACGACGGCAAGGCCGCGCCCCGCCGCCGCCGCCGGCGCCGGGGTTCCGGCACGGGCGCACCCACCGCGCCCTGAGCCAGCGGACCGCCTCGAACCGCCCCGTTCCCCGCGCGCAGCGGCGGGTCTAGAGTGAGCGCCGACGGCGCACTGCGCGTCGTCGGCGACGAAGGGCGGTGATCCCCGTGCGTTTCATCGACGTGGTGGAGTATCAGGGTTTCTGGGGCTCGTTCTGGGATCTCATCTGGTGGTTCCTGTCGGCGCTCATCTTCATCGCCTACCTCTTCGCCCTGTTCGCGATCATCAGCGATCTGTTCCGCGACCACCAGCTGAGCGGCGGGTGGAAGGCGGTGTGGATCTTCTTCCTCATCTTCTTCCCGATCATCACGGCGCTGGTGTACCTCATCGCGCGCGGCGGCGGCATGGCCGACCGCAGCGCGCGGGCGGCCGAGTCGGCGCGCGATGCTCAGGCGGCCTACATCCAGTCGGTCGCGGGAACCAGCCCCAGCCCCAGCGAGGAGATCGCCAAGGCCAAGCGCCTGCTCGACGAGGGCACCATCACCCCGGCCGAGTACGAGTCGCTGAAGGCCCGCGCCCTCGCGGGCTGACGATCCCGGGGCGCCGTCGCTCAGGCCATCGGGGGTGCGGCGCGCAGCTCCGCCGCCCAGGGCGGGTCGGCGCCAGGACGCGACACGGTGATCGCTGCGGCGGCGGCGCAGCGTCGCAGCAGCGCCTCGAGCTCTCCGCTGCTCCACCCGGCGATGCGGGCGCGGGCGTCCGCCGCCGTCGGGGCGTGCAGCTCCGCGATGAGCGCGGCCATCACCGTGTCACCCGCGCCGACGGTGTCCACGACCTGCACTCGTGCGGCCAGCACCTCGACCGCTCCCGAACCGTGCACCGCGTACAGCCCGTCAGCGCCTTCGGTGACGACCACCAGTGCCGGTCCGGCCGCCGCCCAGTCCGCCGCCACCTGTCGGTGATCCTCACCCGGATGCAGCCAGTCGAGGTCCTCGCCGCTGACCTTCACGACGTCCGACAGGGCGACCAGGCGGGCGACGCGCGTGCGCACGTCGTCGGGATCCGTGATCAGCGACGGCCGGATGTTGGGGTCGTAAGTGACCACCGCGTGCTCCCGGGCCGCGTCGAGCGCCGCCGCGACGACGTCGGCGCCGGGGCGCAGCACGGCGGCGATCGAACCCGCGTGCACGACAGGGGCCGTCGACGTGGACCACGGCTGCGGCGCCCAGACGATGTCGAACGCGTAGGACGCCGCACCCTCGGCATCCAGGCGTGCCACAGCGGTGGACGTGCGCGCGGGGACGCCGGGAACGCGCACCGCCACCCCGGACCCGCTGAGCCACGCGCGCACGGCCCGGCCGTGGTCGTCGTCGGCGAGCTGGGTGACCAGCTCTGCGGCCAGCCCGCGCCGCGCGAGCGCCAGGGCGACGTTGGCGGGACTGCCACCGGGACTCGTGCGGATGCCGTCGGGCGCATGGACGATGTCGACGAGTGCCTCGCCGATCACGGTGACGTCAGGGCCGGTGGGCATGGGGCGTCCTCTCTGCTGACCCTGCGGCCGCGGTGCGGCCCGGGGAATGCGCCGCGCGCGTCACGGGTACACCGGGGTGCTGCCCGTGGCGCGATCGATGATGCGGGCGACCATCTCATCGGACGTCGTGTGCTCGCCCGGCAGATTCGGCTTGCCCAGACCGTGGTAGTCGCTCGAGCCGGTGACGATGAGGTCATGGCGCCGCGCGAAGTCGGCGAGCACCGCCGCGCCCTCCGGGGAGTTCTCCCGGTGGCCGAGCTCGACCCCGCCGAGGCCGAGACCCACCAGTTCTTCATAGAGCGACAGCGGCATCATGCGCCCGCGCCCGGCGGGGTGGGCGATGACCGGCACGCCCCCGGCACCGGCGATGAGCGAGACGGCGGTGGCGACGTCGGGCGCGTAGTGCGGCACGTAATAGTCGCCGCCGGGGGCGAGGATGCCCGCGAACGCGTCGCTGCGGTCGGCGGCGAGACCCCGCGCGACCAGCGCGTCGGCGATGTGGGGGCGGCCCACGGTCGCACCTTCCCCGGTCTGCTCCACCACGTCGTCCCACGTCAGGTCGTAGTCGCGAGCGATGCCGGCGACGATCCGCTCCGCGCGACCGATGCGAGCGGTCCGGATGCGGTCGGTCTCGGCCCGCAGCGCTGGGTCGTCCGGATCGAAGAGGTAGCCGAGCACGTGCACGCTGCGCCACTCGTGGGTGCTGCTGAGCTCCATCCCCGGCAGGAACGTGATCCCGAGCGAGGTCGCGGCCTCCGCGGCCTCGGCCCAGCCGGCGGTGGTGTCGTGGTCGGTGAGCGACACGGTCCGCAGCCCTCGCCGATGCACGGCCTGCATCACCTGGGCCGGCGGCTCGGTGCCGTCGGAGTGCACGGAGTGCAGATGAAGGTCGCTGGGCCCCTCGACGCGTCGCCGTCCTGCACTCACCCTCCGAGCGTACCGGCGCGACACGCGCACGGCGGGTGCGTCGTCGGTCGATCTCCCAGGGTGCTGTCATAGAGTCGCGACGTGCTGCGTCTGACCGGGATCCTCCTGACGGTCCTGTTCGCGATCGGCGCCGCGATCGTGACATGGCCGTCCTTCTTCCGTGTGGAGCGGATGTTCCCGATCGCCCAGATCGTCGCCTTCCGTCCGCTCATCGTGCTGGCGTTCGCGACGATGCTCCTGCTGGCGCTCCTGCTGGCGCTGGCCCGACCGATGCGCGCCTTCGCGCTGTCGATCGCCACGGTGTGCCTCCTCGCCGCCGGCGCCGGCGCCGTGATGGTCGCGGAACGCGGAGTGGGCGCAGAAGCCCTCCCGGCCAAGGGCGAGACGAGCCTGCGCGTGATGACCTGGAACACCGCCGGGGGTGAGGCCACCGCTCCCGAGAAGATCGCCCAGACGGCCGTCACGATGGAGGCGGACGTCGTCGCCCTGCCGGAGACGACCATCGAGACCGGCTCGGCGGTGGCCGAGGCGATGCGCGAGATGGGGCACCCGATGTGGGCGCACCACACCAAGCACGGGCTGTGGGATGCCTCGTCGACCACCCTGCTCATCTCACCGGACCTCGGCGACTACGCCGTGATCGAGTCGTCCCGCGACGGCTCCAGCAACACCTCGGTCGTGCCGAGCGCCGTCGCGATGCCGGTGGACGGCAGCGGGCCGATCATCGTCGCCGCCCACGCCGTCGCGCCCCGCCAGAACGCCATGCAGGCGTGGCGCGACGATCTGCAGTGGCTCGCCGACCAGTGCGCCGCCGATGACGTCATCATGGCCGGGGACTTCAACGCCACCATCGACCACATGCTGCGCATGGGCGTCGACGGCGGGCACCTCGGCCGCTGCCGCGACGCCGCCGCCGACAGCGGCACCGGGGCCGCCGGCACCTGGCCGACCGACGTGCCCTCCCTCATCGGCTCCCCCATCGACCACGTCATGACGACGGATGCCTGGACCGTGAGCGGCTCCGTCGTGCTGACGTCCATGGACGGCGTCGGCAGCGATCACCGCCCCCTGGTGGTGCAGCTGGAGCCGGCGGGCTGATTCTCACTGCTCTCACGTCTGCAGGTGGGACACTGGAAGCATGAACTCGTCAGGCGACAGCGGCACGACCGCGACCGAACCGCAGCAGACCGACACCAGCACCAACCGGCGTCAGAACTACGGCCAGGGCTTCCTGGACACGATCTCGACCGGCTGGGCCGAGCGTCCCGCCATCCTCCCCGAGGAGCGCGCGCAGGCGCCCTATGCCGCACGGCGGCGGGCGGCGCTGTCCGAGGCGTTCCCCGGTCAGCGGCTCGTGGTGCCCGCCGGCTCGCTCAAGCAGCGCAGCAACGACACCGACTACCCCTTCCGGGCGCACTCGGCGTTCTCCCACCTCACCGGGTGGGGCGCCGACAGCCAGCCCGACGCGGTGCTGGTGTTCGAGCCCACCGACGACGGCCACGACGTGACCCTGTACTTCCGGGAGCGCGCCGACCGCACGACGGCGGAGTTCTACTCCGACGCCTCGATCGGCGAGTTCTGGATCGGCCCGCGCCCCGACCTCGACGGCGTCGCCGGGGAGCTCGGCATCGCCACCGCACACCTCGACGACTTCGCCGCAGGCGACGACGACCTCGTCGTCGGCGAGGATGCCGACCTCACCCGCGTCGTCTCCGAGATGCGGCTGATCAAGGACGACTACGAGATCGCGCAGATGCGCCTCGCGGTCGAGGTCACCGCCGACGGGTTCGACGACATCGTCGCCAACCTCCCGCGCATCATCGAGCATCCCCGCGGCGAACGGGTGGTCGAGGGCGTGTTCCACCAGCGGGCGCGCAGCGACGGCAACGCGGTGGGTTACGACACGATCGCGGCATCCGGACCCCACGCCTGCTACCTGCACTGGACCCGCAACGACGGGGCGGTGCTGCCGGGCGACCTCATCCTCATCGACGCCGGCGCCGAGGTCGACAGCCTCTACACCGCCGACATCACGCGCACGCTGCCGGTGTCGGGGACCTTCACCGACATCCAGCGGCGCATCTACGAGACCGTGCGCGAGGCGGCGGATGCCGCGTTCGCGGCGGCCCGGCCCGGCGTCACCTTCCGCACCCTCCACGAGACGGCGCTGGCCGTGCTCGCGCGCCGCACGGCGGAGTGGGGTCTGCTGCCGGTGACGGCCGAGGAGGCCCTCGACGCCGACACCGGCGGCCACCACCGCCGCTACATGGTGCACGGCACGAGCCACCACCTGGGCATCGACGTGCACGACTGCGCGCAGGCGCGGCGCGAGATGTACTACGACGGCATCCTGCAGCCGGGCATGGTGTTCACCATCGAGCCCGGACTGTACTTCCAGATCGATGACACCACCGTGCCCGAGGAGTACCGCGGCATCGGCGTGCGCATCGAGGACGACATCCTCATGACCGAGGACGGCCCGGTCAACCTCTCCGCGGGCATCCCGCGCACGGCCGACGAGGTCGAGGCCTGGATCGCCGGCGAGAAGCCGGCGTGATGACCGCGGGTCGCGCGGGCGCGCACCGCGAGCACGACGCGCCGCGCCCGCGCGACCGGGATCGCCGCGCGTGAGCTTCACGCCGCCGCCGGCGTTCACCACGCGGCCGACCCTCGAGGGCACCTTCGGCATGGCCGCCTCGACGCACGCCACCGCGACGGCGGTGGCGCAGTCCGTGCTCGAGCGCGGCGGCAATGCGTTCGACGCGGTCGTCGCGGGCGGCTTCGTGCTGCACGTGGTCGAGCCTCACCTCAACGGCCCCGGCGGCGACCTGGTCGGGATCTTCCAGCGCGGGGATGCCGACGCCGGCGCACCCACGGTGCTGATGGGCCAGGGGCCGGCTCCCGCGGGGGCGTCGATCCCGCACCTGCGCGGTGAGGGGCTCGACCTCGTCCCCGGTGCCGGTGGCCTCGCCGCGGCCGTGCCCGGCGCGGTGGATGCGTGGCTGCTGCTGCTGCGCGACCACGGCACGTGGGAGGTCGGCGACGTGCTCGCCTACGCGATCGGCTACGCGCGTGACGGGCATCCGCTGCTCGCGGCGGTCTCGGCGACCATCGAGCGGGTGTCGGGGCTGTTCCGCGACGCCTGGCCGAGCTCCGCAGAGCTGTGGATGCCGGAGGGTGTCGTGCCCGCCGCCGGCGACCTGGTGCGCAACCCCGCCTATGCGAGGGTGCTCGAGGGTCTCGTCGCCGCGGGCTCCGCCGCACCCGACCGGCGGGCCCGCATCGACGCCGCACGGCGCGAATGGAAGACCGGGCTCGTCGCGCAGGCGGCATCCGCCTTCCTCGCCACCCCCCACCGGCACTCGTCCGGGACCGATCACGCGGGAGTGGTCACCCCGGCCGACTTCGCCGGCTTCGACGCCGGGTACGAGCCGGCGGTGTCGGCGCGGTTCCGCGGTCACACGGTCGCCAAGGCGGGCCCGTGGACCCAGGGCCCCGCGCTGCTGGAGGCGCTGCGCATCCTCGACGGCTTCGACGACGACGCGCTGGACCCGGCGACCGCGCACGGCGCGCACACCATCGTCGAGGCGCTCAAGCTCGCCCTCGCCGATCGCGACGCCTACTTCGGGGACGACGGCGACGACGGGCTCGTCGCGGCGCTGCTGTCGGAGGACTACATCGCCTCCCGGCGCCGCCAGATCGGCGACTGCGCGTCGCACGAGTGGCGACCGGGGACGCTGCCGGGCCGGCATCCGTTCCGCCCGCCCCTGCGCACCGATACCGGCGAGACGGCCGCCGTGGCCGGCGCCGGTGAGCCGACCGTCGCGAGGTCGGGGCAGACGCGCGGCGACACCTGCCACATCGACGTCGTCGACCGGTGGGGCAACATCGTGGCGGTGACCCCGTCGGGCGGCTGGCTGCAGTCCTCGCCCACTGTGCCCGAGCTCGGCTTCTGCCTCGGCACGCGACTGCAGATGACCTGGCTCGACGAGCAGTCGCCGTCGGCCCTCCGCCCCGGCCGTCGTCCCCGCACCACGCTGACCCCGACCCTGGTGCTGCGCGACGGTGCTGCCGTGATGGCGTGCGGCACGCCGGGCGGAGACCAGCAGGAGCAGTGGCAGCTGCCCATGCTCGTACGGATGCTCGCCGGCGGGTACTCCGCGCAGCAGGCCATCGACGCGCCCACGCTGCACACGACCGCGCTGATCGACTCGTTCTGGCCGCGCACGTGGACACCGGCGGGCGTCATCGCCGAGGACCGGCTCGAGGACGACGTGCTGGCCGGACTGGCGGAGCGCGGCCACGACGTGACGCGGTCGGGTCCCTGGGCCCTCGGACGACTGAGCGGTGTCGGCATCGACCGCAGCCGTGGCGTGCTGTGGGCAGCCGCCAACCCCCGCGGCATGCAGGGGTACGCCGCCGGGCGCTGAACGCCGCGGCGGCGCCGAAACGCCCCTCAGCGCGGATGGTGCGCGGCCTCAGGCGTGCGTGCGCATCCACCCGGCGACGTCGGCGGCCAGCTGCTCGCCGATCTCGTCGGCGGGCCGCCGGCGTCCCTTCACCTCGAAGGAGTGGTTGCCGCCCTCGATCCAGTGCACCGACGCGTCGCGGCACGTCGCCACCGCCTGCTGCAGCTGCTCGTGCGGATCGACGAACGGATCGTTCGTGCCCTCGACGAACAGCTGCGGCGGCGTCACCCGCGGCAGATGATCGACGCGCGGCTTATCGGGGCGCCCCGGGGGGTGCAGCGGGTAGCCGAGGTAGACCAGTCCCGTGGGGGCGATCATCCCGTCGGCCGCGGCGAGCGACGCCATGCGCCCGCCATAGGACTTGCCCACCGCCCAGAGCGGCAGGTCCGGGTGCAGCTCCCGCAGCGTGGCCTCGGCCGCCTGCCATGTCACCACGGCCGCAGCGGGCGGTCCCGGCATGCGCCGGCCGGCCTCCACGTAGGGGAAGTTGAAGCGCAGCGTCGCGACGCCCGCAGCGACCATCCCCCGGGTGAAGCCCACCAGGAAGGGATGCCGGTAGCCGGCGCCTGCGCCGTGTGCCACCGCCATCGCCGCCCACGGGGAAGGCGGCGACTCGGCATCCGCCGAGACGACCGTATCGCCCGAAGGCAGCGAGACGACCGGCGACGGCATCAGAAGCCCGCGGCGCCGCCGTCGGATCCGCCGGCGCTCCCGCCGTCAGCACCGGCGTCCGTCGGGGATGCCGCGTCGGCGTCCCCGTTCTGCCGGGGCGGGGTGATCCGCTCGCCGTAGCGCGGCGGTTCGCTGGGGTCCATCGGGGGTGGGGGCACCGGAGCGGCAGGGCGCGGAGGCAGCGGCGCCGAGCCGGGTGCCGCTGCGGCGCCGGCCGGCGTCCCAGCAGGCGCCGCAGCGGGAGCTCCCGCGCGACCGAGCACCTGCCGGGCCTTGTGCACGCTGGCCGCCTGCACGGTGACCTCATAGCGCTCCGCCGCGACCTGCGTGATCGAGGCGTAGTCGCGGCGGCGACGGATGAACGAGTACGCGATGATGCTCATCAGCATGCCGACGGCGATGCCGACGAGCAGCACACCGGCGAACAGCTGGATGGGAACCTCCGGTGCGCCGAGCACGAAGATCGCCGCGAACAGCAGGCCCAGCAGCAGGCCGTTGGTGGCCCCCTGACGAGCGGCGGTGGCGTAGCCGAGACGGCCGGTCACCTTCTCGATCGACCGCAGTCCCTGACCGACGATCGTGATGTCCCGCGCGGGCACATCCGCGGCGATCATCGTCGAGACGGCCTTCTGTGCGGCCTCGTACGAGGTGAACACCGCGACGGTCTCCCCCACCGCGTTGCGCCCCGATCCGAACGCGCCCATCATGCTCATCCCCCCATCTTCGCACGCGTCCGCGCGGCGGGCCGGGGCCGCGCGGGTGCACCCCGCGCACTACGCTGGGGGCGTGAGCACGCAGAGGGTCTTCGTCGCGCGGCTGGTCGGCTGCACGGTCTTCGATCCTGCCGGCGACCGTCTGGGCAAGGTGCGCGACGTCGTCGTCATCTTCCGCAAGGACGACCCGCCGCGCGTCATCGGGCTGGTCGTGGAGATCCCCGGCCGCCGCCACGTGTTCCTGTCGATCGGCCGCGTGACCTCGATCGCCACGGGCCAGGTCATCACGACCGGCCTGATCAACGTGCGCCGCTTCCAGCAGCGCGGCGGCGAGGTGCGCGTCATGGCGGAGCTGCTCGGGCGCAAGGTGTACCTGCGCGACGGCAGCGGCACCGCCGTCATCGAAGACGTCGCCATCGATCGCAGCCGCCTCGGCGACTGGGACGTGTCCCAGCTGTTCCTGCGCCGACCCAAGACCAGCGCGGCGCCCTTCGCCAAGGGGCCGACGACGTTCGCGGCCTGGGACGAGGTGCGCGAGCACCAGGTGCCCGGTGAGGCGCAGTCCGCCGAGCAGCTCGTGGCCACCTACTCGGAGCTGCGCCCCGCCGACCTCGCGAACACCCTGCTGGACCTGCCTGCCGAGCGGCTGCTCGAAGTCGCCGGCGAGCTGCCCGACGACCGCCTCGCCGACGCCCTCGAGGAGATGCCGGAAGACGAGCAGATGCACATCCTCGAGAACCTCGGCGACGAGCGCGCCGCCGACGTCCTCGACCACATGGAGCCCGACGACGCCGCCGACCTGCTCGGCCAGTTCCCCGAGGGCCGCATCGCGCAGCTGCTCGAGCTGATGGAACCCGACGAGGCCGAGGACGTGCGGGCGCTGCTGGAGTACGGCCCCGACACCGCCGGCGGCCTCATGACGAACGAGCCCATCGTGCTCTCGGCCGAGAACACGGTCGCCGAGGCGCTGGCGCTCATCCGGCGGCACGAGCTGCACCCGGCCCTCGCGGCCGCCGTGTACATCACGCTGCCCCCCTTCGAGACGCCCACCGGCCGCTTGCTGGGCGTCGTCCACTTCCAGCGGATGCTGCGATACCCGCCGCACGAGCGTCTGGGCGCCATCATCGACGACTCCCTCGAGCCCGTGCCGGCCACGGCGCCCGCATCCGAGGTGGCGCGACTGCTGGCGACCTACAACCTCGTGTCGCTCCCCGTGGTCGATCAGGGCCACCGCCTCGTCGGCGCGGTCAGCGTCGACGACGTGCTGGACTACCTGCTGCCCGACGACTGGCGCTCTCACGATGCGCCCCGTCATGACAGCGTCTCCCGCCGAACGGTCGGCCGCTGATGGCGCGCGCACGCAAGGCGACCCTCGAGGCGCCCCGGGGACGCCCGGGGATGCTCGCCCGCAGCGGCCCCCCGCAGCCCTCCAACGACCGGTTCGGCCGGTTCACCGAGTGGATCGCGCGTGCCATGGGCACGCCGATGTTCCTGCTGCTGCTGAGCCTGTTCTGCATCGCGTGGCTCTCCTGGAACACCCTCATGCCGGTGCACCTTCGCTTCGACTCGGCCGCGAACGGGTTCACCGCCCTCACCCTCATGCTGTCGCTGCAGGCCTCGTACGCCGCCCCGCTGATCCTGCTGGCCCAGAACCGTCAGGACGACCGCGACCGCGTGCAGATCGAGCAGGACCGCCAGCGCGCCGAGCGCAACCTGGCGGACACCGAGTACCTGGCCCGGGAGATCGTGGCCCTGCGCATGGCGCTGACCGAGGTCACCAGCGAGGTCGTCACCCGCGACGTGCTCCGTCAGGAGCTCGCCCGCGCTCTCGAGCGCCGCCCAGAGTCCGAAGAAGGCGACGACGTCGCCGACCGACCACAGACCGCCGACGACGGGCACGCGAACCGATGACCGCACTCGACGACGCCGTTCGCGCGGCGGTCGGCGCCGTCACCGATCCGGAGCTGCGCCGTCCCCTCGCCGAGCTCGACATGGTGCGCAGCATCAGCGTCGACGCCGGTGTCGACGGCGCCCGCGCCCGCGTGGGAATCGACCTCACGATCGTCGGATGCCCTGCCGCGGACCGGATCGAGGCCGACGTGCGCGCTGCGGCGATGGGCGTCCCCGGAATCGACGGGGTCGACCTCGAGATCGGTGTGATGACCCCCGCGCAGCGCGCCGCGCTCACGGAGCGGCTGCGGGGCGGTCGCGCCGCGCGGCAGATGCCGTTCGGCCCGGATTCCCTCACCCGCGTCATCGCCGTCACGAGCGGCAAGGGCGGCGTGGGCAAGTCGTCGCTCACCGCCAACCTCGCCGTCGCGCTCGCGGCCCGGGGCGCCGCCGTGGGCGTCATCGACGCCGACGTGCACGGCTTCTCGATCCCGGGCCTGCTGGGACTGGTCGATGGCGACGGGATGCCGCCCCAGCCGACCCGCATCGACGACCTGATGCTGCCGCCGGTCGCGCACGGCGTGAAGGCGATCTCGATCGGGATGTTCCTCCCCCGTGACACTGCGGCCCCCGGCGCCGTGGCCTGGCGCGGGCCGATGCTCCACCGCACCATCCAGCAGTTCCTCACCGACGTGTACTTCGGCGACCTCGACGTGCTCCTGCTGGACATGCCGCCGGGCACCGGCGATGTCGCCATCTCGGTCGGTCAGTTCCTCCCCCACGCGGAGGTGCTCGTCGTGACGACCCCGCAGTCCGCGGCATCCGATGTCGCCGTCCGCAGCGGCCTGGTCGCCCGCCAGACCGGGCAGCACGTCATCGGCGTGGTCGAGAACATGGCCGCGATGACACTGCCCGACGGCACGGTGCTCGACCTGTTCGGCAGCGGCGGCGGCGCCGCGGTCGCCCGCGCGCTGTCGGCCGACGGCGCCGAGGTGCCGCTCTTGGCCACCGTGCCGCTCAGCCCGTCGCTGCGGGCGGCCGGGGATGCGGGCGTGCCCGTCGTCGTCGGGGCACCCGACGACCCGGCGGCGGCCGCGATCACCGCGCTGGCGGCCGACCTGCTCGCCCGCGGGCGTGGCCTGGCCGGCAGATCCCTGCCGTTCGCTCCCCGCTAGGGCTCAGGTCGCTTCGCTGTCGAAGGGAGGCGGCCCGTCGGGCCTCTGCAGCGGCGGCGTCGCAGGCGCAGCAGCGGTCGTCATCGCCGCGCCGGTCGCCGCGGCGCGCACCGTGGTCGTGGGAGCGTCGTCCAGCAGCGCCTCACGGATGATGCGGCGCGGGTCGTACTGACGAGGGTCCAGTTTCCGCCAGTCGACGTCGTCGAGGCCTTCGCCCATCTCCTCCTGCACACGCGTCTTCGCGCCGGAGACCCAGTCCCGCGCCTTGACCGTGAGGCGGGCGAGACCCTCTGCGTAGCGCGGCAGTCGCTCGGGGCCGATGAGCATGCCGGCGATCACGGCGATCAGCAGCAGCTTCTCCCACGTGAGCCCGAACACCATGCCTCCAGGTTACCCGTGCGCCTGCGGGGTTGCCGCGGATCACCCGCGTACGCTGACTCCTGGAGGTGCCATGGGCGAGCACGACGCGAACCGCAGGTTCGCAGCGGAGGTGACGGTCGAACCCGACGCGATCGGAAGGGCACGGGCGCATGCGCTCGAGCTGGGCGCCGAGCCCATCAGCGCCCCGGTCGGCGCACAGTGCGCCGTGATCGCGGCGGCCTCCAAAGCCCTGAACATCGTCGAGGTCGGCACCGGCGCCGGGGTCTCCGGACTCTGGCTGCTGCACGGATCGCCCCAGGCGACCCTCACCACCATCGACATCGAGCCGGAGCATCTCGGCGCCGCCCGCCAGGCGTTCTCGGCCGCGGGCATCGCGCCCGCGCGTGCGCGCTTCATCGCCGGCCGCGGAGCCGACGTGCTGCCGCGCATGAACGAAGCCTCCTACGACATCGTGCTGATCGACGCCGACCCCGAGGGCGTCATCGAGTACGTCGAGCACGGCCTGCGCCTCGTGCGCGCCGGGGGCACCGTGCTGGTGCCTCGCGTGCTCGGCGGAGGCGCCGTGGCCGATCCGGTGCGACGCGACCCGATCACCAGCGCGTATCGCTCCCTCATCCAGGAGACCCAGGCATCGCCCGCCGTCATCGGTGCGCTGTCGATCGCGGGCGAGGGCCTGCTGCAGCTGACGACCGTCGCCTCACGCTGACCGCACACGAGAGCGGCCGGCCCCGAAGGACCGGCCGCTCTCGTGTCACGGATGTGTCAGGCTGCGTTGACGACGCCACCGAGGACGTCATAGAGCTCTTTCGCCTCGTCGTCGTTGACGGAGACGACCAGGCGGCCGCCGCCCTCGAGGGGAACGCGCACGATGATCAGGCGTCCCTCCTTCACGGCCTCCATCGGTCCATCACCGGTTCGCGGCTTCATGGCTGCCATACGGGCTCCCTTTCGTCGTAGGTCCTCGCTGAGTTTATCGTGTGAAACGGCTATGGGATAATTCCGGCTCGCCCATCGCTCTGGTCAGGGGACCCTCCAGAAGGTGTTCCCGAGGGCGTACATCTCGTAGATCCACCACGCCTGACCGGCCAGGCACAGTGCCAGCACCCCCACCCGCCAGGCGGTGGAGCGGGGCACGGCGACCGCGCCCCACAGCGGCGAGAGCGGCAGCAGCAGGCGCCAGGTGCTGGACTGCGGGAAGAAGACGGCCAGCAGATACAGCAGGTAGCTCGCGCTCCAGAGCCGCAGATCCACCCCGAGTGCGCGCGCGTAACGGCTTCGCCACAGGGCCACGGCCGTCAGCCCGACCAGCAGCACGAGCACGATCACCCCGACGGCGGCGGGCAGCCCCAGGACTCCCGCCCAGAAGGCGCTTCCCTGCACGAACCCCTCGAAGGGCACGAATCCCGCACCGGCATCGGGCAGCCACGAGCGACGCCACGCCAGTTCGGTCGACAGGTACGCGTCGGGATGTCCGGTGACCGCGCCGGCGATGACGATCCAGGAGAACCCCACGACGGCGGCGAGCAGGCCGGTCACGACGATGTTCACGACATCACGAGCCGGGAGCGGCTCGGTGCGACGGGTGAGCCAGCGATGGATGCCGTGGAGCGCCAGGAAGAGCGAGAAGGCGAGCACGCCCGGCCGGGTGAACCCCATGAGCGGAACGAGGGCGTACAGCCACCCGTAGCGCCGGCGCGCCACGGCCCACAGCCCGAGCATCAGCACCAGCAGGAACAGCGACTCCGCATAGCCGACGTGGAACATCGCCGCCAGCGGAGCGCACGCGAACATCGCAGCGGACCAGAGCGCCGCCGCCCTGCCGATGCGCTGCGTCAGCAGACGGCACAGCACGTAGGTCGCGCCGTAGCCGGCCAGCAGCGAGACCACGCCGGCGCCCGCCACCCACGACCCCAGCGGCAGCCCCACGACCGCTGCCACGGCCGGATACACCGGCAGGAAGGCCCACGCGTTCTCGGCGACGAGGCCCGCCTCGGTGATGGGAAGCGCAGCAGGGTAACCCGCCACAGCCACGAGCCAGTACCACTGCGCGTCCCAACCGGAGAGCAGGTCGCCCACAGTGGCGTCGGCGCCGAACCGTGAGCCGGGCCCCGAGAGAGCCGCCGCGGCCAGCAGCAGTCCCGTCGTGATGATCCGTGCGCCCACGTACAGTGCCGCCACCTGCAGCGACAGCGGCATCCCCGCCGGCAGGCGGAGGGTGGGACGCGTCAGGGAGCGCTCAGCCATGCGCGAAGACCCCGCTCGACGGCGTCGATCTGCGCCAGCGGCACGCGCTCCTCGTCGTGGTGGGCGAGCATCGCGTCGCCCGGCCCGTAATTGACGGCAGGAACGCCCATCGCCGAGAACCGCGCCACGTCGGTCCAGCCGTACTTGGGCTTGGGCGTGGCACCCACGGCGGCGACGAACTCCTGCGCCAGCGCGGCATCCAGCCCCGGCCGCGCGCCCTCCGCGGCGTCGGTGATCTCCACCTCGTACCCCGCGAAGACTTCCCGCACATGGCGCTCCGCCTCGGCGGCGTCGCGGCTCGGGGCGAAGCGATAGTTCACCTCCACTTCGCAGAGGTCGGGGATGACGTTGCCGGCGACGCCACCCGCGATGCGGACGGCGTTGAGACCCTCCCGGTACACGAGGCCCTCGACCTCGATCTCCTGCGGGCGGTAGTCGGCGAGCCGGGCCAGCACAGGGGCGGCGGCGTGGATGGCGTTGTCGCCCATCCAGGCCCGGGCGCTGTGCGCCCGCACGCCCCGGGTGCGCACCACGGCGCGGAGCGTCCCGTTGCAGCCGCCCTCCACCTCGCCGCCGGAAGGTTCTCCCAGGATGGCGAAGTCGGCGGCGAACAGGTCGGGGCGGCTGCGGGCCAGGCGCGTCAGCCCGCTGCGCGAGGCTTCGACCTCCTCGTGGTCGTACCAGAGCCAGGTGATGTCGACCCGGGGGTCCACGAGCTCCGCGGCCAGCTTGAGCTGCACCGCCACCCCCGCCTTCATGTCGACGGTGCCGCGACCCCACAGATAGGGCTCGCCGTCGACCTCGATGTGGCGGGTGGGGAGGTTGGCGTTGATCGGCACCGTGTCGAGGTGGCCGGCGATCGCGACGCGCTGGGCGCGGCCGAGGTCGGTGCGCGCCACGATCGTGTCGCCGTCGCGGTGCACCTCGAGGTGCGGCAGCTCGATCAGCACCTCGTGGATCGCGTCGGCCAGCGCGGTCTCGTCATCCGAGACGCTGGGGATGTCGCAGATCGCGCGGGTGATGTCGACGGAGGACGCGGTGAGGTCTAGCCGTGGCATCCCCCGAGTCTAGCCAGCCGGCGCAGCCCGATAATCTGGAGGGATGAGCGATGCACGATGGATCTGGGCCACGGGACTGACGACCACTGCGGCGGACGGCACCGTGCTCGACGCCTGGTTCCCCCGCCCCGAGGCGGGTCGTCGCCCTGTCGACGTCGACGCCGAGGCGGATCTCGATGGCCTCACCGGACCCGATGAGCGACGCCGGGTGACCGTGTCGGCGGTGTCGCTGGAGATCGACCTGGATGCCGCGCCCGGCTCGACCGCCGACGCGTACCTGCGGCTGCACGCGCTGTCCCACCGCCTCGTCGCACCGAACGACCTCAACCTCGACGGCATCTTCGGTCACCTTCCGATCGTCGCGTGGACCAACGCCGGCCCGATGCTCCCCGACGACGCCGCCGCGCTGCGCCCGTCGCTGCAGCGCCACGGCATCCAGGTGCAGGGCCTCGACAAGTTCCCGCGCCTCACCGACTACGTCGTTCCCGCTGGCGTGCGCATCGCCGACACCTCCCGCGTGCGCCTGGGCGCCTACCTCTCCCCCGGCACCACGGTGATGCACGAGGGATTCGTCAACTTCAACGCCGGCACGCTGGGCGCCTCGATGGTGGAGGGGCGCATCTCACAGGGCGTCGTCGTCGGCGACGGCAGCGACATCGGCGGCGGGGCCTCGATCATGGGCACGCTCTCCGGCGGGGGCAGCCACCGGGTGTCAATCGGCGCGCGGACGCTGCTGGGCGCCAACGCCGGCATCGGCATCTCGCTCGGCGACGACTGCGTGGTGGAGGCCGGGCTGTATGTCACCGCCGGCACGAAGGTCGTGCTCGCCGACGGGCCGGCACGTCACGACGGCGCGCCCCAGGTCGTGAAGGCCGCAGAGCTCTCCGGCGCCTCCGGCGTGCTGTTCCGCCGCAACTCGCTCACCGGCGCCGTCGAGGCCGTGCGGCGCGAGGGCGTCGGCGTCACACTGAACGAGGCTCTGCACGCCTGAGCGTCAGAACACCAGGAACAGCGTGAAGCACCACAGGCAGATGAACACCAGCATCCCCAGGCTGTAGAGGATCGACGCCCGCAGGATCTCGCTCTCGCGGCCCGACAATCCCACCGCCCCGGCGGCGATCGCGATCGACTGCGGAGAGATGACCTTCGCCGTGTTGCCGCCGGCGGTGTTGCCCGCCACCAGCAGCGACGGGTCGGCGCCGATGCCCTGCGCACTGGCCACCTGCAACGGCCCGAAGAGGGTGTTGTTGTTGACCACCGAGCCGGTGAGGAACACCCCGACCCAGCCGATGACGGGGGCCACGAGCGGCACCAGCACGCCCATCGCCGCGAGGGCCTGCCCCATCGAGGTCGAACCGCCGGAGTAGTTGGCGATGTTCGCCAGCGCCAGGATCAGGGCGATCAGCACGAGCGCCTGCCATAGCGTGCGCAGCGTCCCGCCCAACTCCCCCAGCAGACTCGGCCGCGACGCGCGTGGCGTCGTGAGGTACGACACGATGACCGCCAGCAGGATGGCGGTGCCGGTCGCATTGATCGGCGTGAACGCCCACGTGGCGGTGACGACGGTGCCGGACGCGGTGACCACCTCGTCGGTCAAACCGGCGATCGGCACCGCGAAGGCGGCGCCGGCCAGCGGCCCCTCCGCGGCGAACAGGTTCTTGAAGAACGGCAGGCTCCACAGCAGGATGAACGCCGTCAGGATGTAGAACGGGCTCCAGGCCCGTGCGATCTCACCCAGCGAGTGGGACTGCGCCTCGGGGACGGCATCGCCGTCGGCGCGGAACTGGTTCTTGGGCTGCCAGATCCGTCCCAGGAGGAACAGCGCGACCATCGTCCCGAGACCGGCGCCGAGGTCGGCCAGCTCGGGTCCGAGGAACCAGAGCACCCCGCCCTGGATGCCACTGAAGACCACGGTGACCACCAGTGTCGCCGGCCATGTCTCCCGCAGGCCTCGCCAGCCGTCGAGGATCACGACGAGCAGGAAGGGGATCAGCACCGTGAGCGGCTGCAGCACGACGACCATCGCCTTCGACAGCAGGGCGACGTCGATCCCGGTGACCTGGGCACCGACGAGCACGGGGATGCCGATGGCGCCGTACGCGCCCGCGCCGGCGTTGGCGACGAGGCAGATCATGGCCGCCCGCACCGGGCGGAAGCCCAGCTGCACGAGCAGCGCAGCGCAGATGGCGATGGGGACCCCGAACCCGGCGGCACCCTCCAGGAACGCTCCGAAGGCGAACGCGATCAGCAGCACCTGGATGCGCTGGTCACGCGAGATGCCGCCGATCGAGGCGCGGATGACGTCGAAGTGACCGCTCGCGACCGCCAGCCGGTACAGCCACAGCGCCATCACGACGATGTAGGCGATCGGCCAGAGCGCGGTGAGGATGCCCAGCAGACCGGACCCGGCGACGGCGCTCGCCGGCATCCCGAACCCCCACATCGACACGATGATCTGGGCGACCAGCGCGATCACGGCGGCGAGGATGCCGGTGAGCTTGAGCAGCACCAGACACACCAGGAACACGACGATCGGGATCGCCGCCGTCAATGCAGAGAGCCAGAGGCTCCCGAAAGGGTCCGTCGTCTGTTCCCACATGGCGCCTCCGCTCGTACGGATGGTCGTGCGCGGGTCAGGCTACGCCCCAACGGCCCCGAAGGTCACCCCTCCGGCTCGGCGAGGCCGCGACGCGTCAGGCGCCGGGGTAATCGCGCAGCGGCGAGCCGGTGTACAGCTGCTGCGGGCGGCCGATCTTCGTCTGCGGGTCGTTCTGCATCTCGCGCCAGTGGGCGAGCCAGCCGGGGAGGCGGCCGATCGCGAACAGCACCGTGAACATGCGGGTGGGGAAGCCCATCGCCTTGTAGATGACGCCGGTGTAGAAGTCCACGTTCGGGTACAGGCGGCGCTGCTGGAAGTAATCGTCGTTCAGCGCGATCTCCTCCAACTCCTTCGCGAGATCCAGCAGCGGGTCGTGCACGCCCAACTCGGTGAGCACTTCGTCGGCGGACTCCTTGACGAGCTTCGCGCGCGGGTCGTAGTTCTTGTACACGCGGTGCCCGAAGCCCATGAGCTTCACACCGTCTTCCTTGTTCTTGACCCGCTCGACGAAGCGCTGCACGCTCTCGCCGGAGTCGCGGATGCGAGCGAGCATGTCGAGCACGGCCTCGTTGGCACCGCCGTGCAGCGGTCCGTAGAGGGCGTTGATGCCGGCGGAGATCGAGGAGAACTGGTTGGCCCCCGTGGATCCCACCAGGCGCACGGTCGACGTCGAGGCGTTCTGCTCGTGGTCCTCGTGCAGGATCAGCAGGCGCTCGAGCGCCCGGGACATCACGGGGTTGATCTCGTACTGCTCGCTCATGACGCCGAAGTTCAGGCGCAGGAAGTTGTCGACGAAGCTCAGCGAGTTGTCGGGGTACAGGAACGCCTGGCCGACGCTCCTCTTGTGCGCGTAGGCGGCGATGACCGGCAGCTTCGCGAGCAGGCGGATGGTGTTGAGCTCCACGTGCTCGGGGTTGCTGGGGTCGGACTGACCCTCGTAATAGGTCGACAGGGCCGCCGTCGCCGACGACAGCACCGACATGGGGTGCGCGGTGTGCGGCAGCGACGAGAAGAAGCGCTTGATGTCCTCGTGCAGCAGCGTGTGACGGCGGATGCGCTCGTCGAATGCGCCGAGCTCGTCGGCGGTGGGCAGCTCGCCGTACAGCAGGAGCCAGGCGACCTCGAGGTAGGTGCTGTTGGTCGCCAGCTGCTCGATGGGGTATCCGCGGTAGCGGAGGATGCCCTCATCGCCGTCGATGTAGGTGATGGCGGACTTCGTGGCCGCCGTGTTGACGAAGCCGTAGTCGAGGGTGGTGTGACCGGTCTGCTTGGTGAAGGTCGACAGGTCGACGCTGGGCGCGCCGTCTGCGCCGGTGATGACCGGCAGTTCTGCGGTGCGCTCCCCGATCGTCACCGTGGCTACGGGCTGGGGGGCTGTGGGCTGCTGGGTGCTCGCGTCGCTCACGAAGCCTCCTTGCGGTCGGGGTCGTCGGTGGATACAGCCTACTGGGCTGGGCGGCGTACTCCGATCAGCGCCAGAGGAACGGCCGATCGGGTGGAGGAAACCTACGAGGGCGCCAGTCGCCTGGCCGCTTCGTAGATGCGCTCATCGGTCGCGGTGAGGGAGAAGCGCACGTGCTGCGGGAACTGGCTGCCGTAGAAGTGGCCGGGACCGGCGAGGATGCCGCGCTCGGCCAGTGCGCCCATGCTCTCCCAGGCGTCGCGGCCTTCGGTGGCCCACAGGTACAGGCCGGCCTCGCTCTGGTCGATGCGGAAGCCCGCCCCTTCCAGGGCTGGGCGCAGCACGGCGCGCCGGCGACGGTAGATCTCCTTCTGCGCCGCGACGTGCGCGTCGTCGGCGAGGGCGGCGGCAGCCGCAGCCTGCACGGGCGCCGGCGGCATCAGGCCGAGGTGCTTGCGTGCCGTCAGCAGCCGGGCGACGATGTCGCCGTCTCCGGCGAGGAACGCGGCGCGGTAGCCGGCCAGGTTCGACTGTTTGCTCAGCGAGTAGACCGACAGCACGCCGGTGGGCTCTCCCCCGGTCACCCGCGGGTCGAGGATGCTGGGGACGGGCTCGTGCGCCCAGCGGCCGTCCCAGCCCAGTTCGGCGTAGCACTCGTCGCCGGCGATCACCGCGCCGAGCTCCCGGGCACGCGTCACCGCGGCACGCAGGTGGTCGTGGTCGAGAACGCGCCCGTCGGGGTTGCCCGGCGAGTTCAGCCAGATCAGGCGGGTGCCCTCCGGCCAGTCTGCGGGATCGTCGGCGGCCAGCGGCGTCGCGCCGACCAGCCGAGCGCCGACCTCGTAGGTGGGGTAGGCCGCGCGCGGGTGCACGACGACGTCCCCGGGGCCGAGGCCGAGCAGCAGCGGCAGCAGCGCGACGAGCTCCTTCGAACCCACCGTCGGCAGGACGTGGTCGGGGGTCAGCCCCGGCACGCCGCGCCGGCGGGCGAACCACGCGGCGATCGCCGCGCGCAGGCCGGGGGTTCCCGCCGTCTGAGGGTAGGCGTGCGCATCGGTCGCGGCGGCGAGGGCGGCCGCGATGACGGGCGGCGTCGGATCGACCGGAGAGCCGATCGAGAGGTCCACGATGCCCCCGCGGTGGGCGCGCGCGGTCGCCGCGTACGGCGCGACGGCATCCCAGGGGTAGTCGGCGAGGTCGGCGACCCCCACGTCAGGCCTGCGGCGGGAGAGCGGCGATGATCGGGTGATCGTGCTTGATCACCCCGGTCTTGGCGGCACCACCAGGCGAGCCGATGTCCTGGAAGAACTCGACGTTGGCCGTGTAGTAGTCCGCCCACTCGGCGGGGAGGTCGTCTTCGTAGTAGATCGCCTCGACGGGGCAGACCGGCTCGCAGGCGCCGCAGTCCACGCACTCATCGGGGTGGATGTACAGCGACCTCTCACCCTCGTAGATGCAGTCCACAGGGCACTCGTCGATGCAGGCTCGGTCCTTGACATCGACGCACGGAAGAGCGATCACATACGTCACCGCTTCAGTCTAGGCGACCTCTCGGGAGAGGGAAGGCGGGACAGATCCGGCCAGGCCACGACGACCGCCACGATCAGCGGAACCGCGATGGTCCACACCAGGCCGGGAGAGAACTCCCCCGCGGGTGGCGCGGGCACGATGACCGACCCGCCCGGGCCGGCACCGGAGAACACCAGCGCGGCCACCATCACGCCGAGACCTGCGGCCAGAGCCGCCCAGCGGTCGGCGGTGAGCAGCCGCATCGCGATCAGCAGCGCGGTCACCCCGATGACGGCCAGCAGCAGGCCCAGCGGGATCGGCCCGAGGAGGAAGGCCTGCGCGACCGTGCCGGCCACACCGTAGACGAGCCCCACGGCGAGGGCGAGGATCCACGTCACTACGCGGGCACCGGTCGTCGTCACGGGTTCAGTCTAGGCGGCGGTCAGGCCGCCCACCCGGCGAGGCGCAGCAGCGCGGCGGTCGCGGCGGCGGCGACCACCACCACGAGGAAGGGGGCGCGCAGCAGCAGCAGCCCGGCGGCCACCGCCAGGGCGGGCACGCGGGCGTCGACCACCACGGCCTGCCCGATCCCCAGCGCCTGGACGGCGACGAGGGCGGCCAGGAGCGCCACGGTGAGCAGATCCGCGATGCGGGAGGGCGCCGGCGCCTCGAGCACCTTCGGCGGGATGAGATACCCGACCGCCTTCAGCCCGACGCACACGACGGATGCCAGGAGCACCGCGGTCCAGAGGGTCACGGCAGCCCCTCCCGCTCGGGCACGTCGTCGGGTTCGGCGAAGCCCGTCGCGGCTCCGCGGGGCGCGAACCAGTTGAACGCGCCCACCACGATCGCCACCACTGCGGCGAGGAGCACCGGCAGGCCGGGCATGAGGGCCGGCGTGAGCACGGTGGCGACGACGGCGGCCGCGACTCCCACCACGATCGCCTGCCGCTGCCGCAGGCGCGGCCACAGCAGCGCGAGGAACGCCGCAGCGGCCGCGGCATCGAGTCCGTAGGCACGGGGGTCGCCGAGCAGATCGCCGAGGAGCGCTCCGGCGAGGGTGGACAGGTTCCAACCGACGTAGATTCCGACCCCGGTGACCCAGAACCCCGCGCGGCGCGCACGCGGCGCGGTCTGGGCGAGCGCGACGGCGGTGGACTCGTCGATGGTGAACTGCGCCGCTGCGGCCCGGTGCCAGCGCCGGCCGCCGATCACCGGAGCCATGCGCATCGCATAGGCGACGTTGCGCACGCCCAGGAGGCTCGCCGAAGCGATGGCCGCCGGCGCGGCAGCCACTCCCCCGGCGCCGATCACGCCGACGAACGCGAACTGCGAGCCGCCGGTGAACATCATCAGGCTCAGCACGCACGTGTGCCATACGTCGAGGCCGGCGGACACCGCCAGCGCGCCGAACGACACCCCGTAGGCGCTGGTCGCCAGGGCGACGCCCAACCCTTCGCGGGTCGCGCGTCGCACCTGGCGGTCGGCATCCGCCCCGGCGGAGGGCGGGTCTTCACTCACCCGTCGATGCTACCGGGCACCGGCTCAGGCGCTGGCGTCCTGGCGCTTCAGGCGGGCGGTGGCGCGGGCTCGCTCGTTGCCGTCCAGGTTCACCTTGCGGATGCGCACGATCTCGGGGGTGACCTCGACGCATTCGTCGTCGCGGGCGAACTCGAGGCTCTCCTCGAGCGTCAGCACCCGCGGCGGCGTCATCGACTCGAAAGTGTCCGAGCTCGCGGCACGCATGTTCGTGAGCTTCTTCTCCTTGGTGATGTTCACGTCCATGTCGTCTGCGCGCGAGTTCTCGCCGATGACCATGCCCTCGTACACCTCCTGCGTGGGCTGGACGAAGAACGACATCCGCTCCTGCAGGGCGATCATCGCGAAAGGCGTGACGACACCCGAGCGGTCAGCGACGACGGAGCCGTTCTGACGCGTCTGGATGTGCCCGGCCCACGGCTCGTAGCCGTGCGAGATCGCGTTGGCGATGCCGGTGCCGCGGGTGGTGGTGAGGAACTCGGTGCGGAAGCCGATGAGACCGCGGGAGGGGACGATGAACTCCATGCGCACCCAGCCGGTGCCGTGGTTGGTCATGTTTTCCATGCGCCCCTTGCGGGCGGCCAGCAGCTGGGTGATCGCACCCAGGTACTCCTCGGGGGCGTCGATCGTGAGGTGCTCGAACGGCTCGTACGTCTTGCCGTCGATCTTCTTCGTGACCACCTGGGGCTTGCCGACGGTCAGCTCGAAGCCTTCGCGGCGCATGTTCTCGACGAGGATGGCCAGGGCCAGCTCACCGCGGCCCTGCACCTCCCACGCGTCGGGGCGCCCGATGTCGACGACCTTCAGCGACACGTTTCCGATGAGCTCTCGGTCGAGGCGGTCCTTGACCATGCGCGCGGTCAGCTTGTGACCCTTGACCTTGCCGACCAGCGGCGAGGTGTTCGTGCCGATCGTCATCGAGATCGCCGGCTCGTCGACGTGGATCTGCGGCAGGGGCCGCACGTCCTCGGGGTCGGCGATCGTCTCACCGATCGTGATGTCGGGGAAACCGGCGATGGCGACGATGTCGCCGGGGCCGGCGGACTCGGCCGGGTAGCGGTCGAGGGCGCGGGTCTTCAGCAGCTCGGTGATGCGGGCGTTGCTGGTCGTGCCGTCGGCGCGCACCCAGGCCACCGTCTGGCCCTTCTTCAGCGTGCCGTTGAAGACGCGCAGCAGGGCGAGGCGGCCGAGGAACGGCGAGGAGTCGAGGTTGGTGACCCACGCCTGCAGCGGCGCCTCGTCGTCGTAGGACGGGGCAGGCACGTGCTGCAGGATGGCCTCGAACAGCGGCTCCAGGTCGTCGTTGTCCGGCAGGCTGCCGTTCTCGGGACGAGTGGTGGATGCCGCGCCCGCGCGACCCGAGGCGTAGACGACCGGAACGTCGAGCAGTGCGTCGACGTCGAGGTCGGGCACATCGTCCTGCAGATCGGAGGCGAGGCCCAGCAGCAGGTCGTGGGCTTCTTCCTCGACCTCGGCGATGCGGGCGTCGGGGCGGTCGGTCTTGTTGACCAGCAGGATGACGGGAAGCTTGGCCTCCAGCGCCTTGCGCAGCACGAAGCGGGTCTGCGGGAGGGGGCCCTCGCTGGCATCCACCAGCAGCACCACGCCGTCGACCATGGACAGGCCGCGCTCGACCTCGCCGCCGAAGTCGGCGTGGCCGGGGGTGTCGATGACGTTGATCGTCACCGGGGAGTCGGTGTGCAGGCCGTTGTAGGTGATCGCCGTGTTCTTGGCGAGGATCGTGATGCCCTTCTCACGCTCGAGGTCGTTCGAGTCCATCGCGCGCTCCTCCATGTGCTCGTGAGAGCCGAAGGACCCGGTCTGGCGGAGCATCGCGTCGACGAGCGTGGTCTTGCCGTGGTCGACGTGCGCGACGATCGCGACATTACGGAGGTCCGGACGGAGGGCGTGCGCCATCGATTTTCCTTGCAGGGAGAGGGGAAAGAGTCTTCGCCGTCCCCCGGTGAAACCGAAAGGCCGACACTCCAGGATACAGGAAGCGAGGCGGGGTCTCGTCGACCCCGCCTCATTCCGTGTATATCCGCCTCCGCCGGCGAGCGTGCGAAGACGCTCTCACCTGGGGCTGATCGTGGCTACTCCCCCGCCTCCGGGGTTTCTCCGAGCGAGTCCAGCAGCGCGCGGCGGGCCAGCCGGCGCTCGCGCTGCTCGACCGGGTCGGGGACGGGCGACGAGGCGAGCAGACGCTTGGTGTAGTCGTCCTGCGGGTCGTGCAGCACGGTGCTCGTCACACCCTGCTCGACCGCGTGGCCGTTCTTCATCACCAGCACGTGGTCGGCGAGCATGTCGACGACGGCCAGGTCGTGGCTGACCAGCATGCAGGCGAAGTCGAACTCCCGCTGCAGCTCGCGCAGCATGTCGAGCACTGCGGCCTGCACGGAGACGTCGAGGGCCGACGTCGGCTCGTCCGCGATCAGCAGCTCGGGCTTCAGCGAGAGCGCGCGCGCGATCGACACACGCTGACGCTGACCGCCGGAGAGCTCGTGCGGGTAGCGGTTGACGACGTCGGTGGGAAGGCGCACGGCGTCGAGGAGCTCGCGGGCACGGGCCTGACGCGACCGCTTGTCGCCCACACGGTGCACGACCATCGGCTCGATGATGCACTCGCCGATCGGGAAGCGGGGGTTCAGCGACGACGCAGGGTCCTGGAAGACCGCGCCGATGTGACGACGCACGTTCTTCGCGGCGCGCCCGCGCAGCTTGGCGAAGTCCTCACCGCGCACCTTGAGCGAACCCGAGGCCACGGGAAGCAGGCCCAGCACCGCCTTCGCGATCGTGGACTTGCCCGATCCGGACTCACCCACGACGCCGAGCACCTCGCGCCTGCCGAGGTCGAAGGAGACCCCTTCGACGGCGCGGAACGCCTTGCCGCGCATCACGTAGTCCAGTGCGAGATCCTCGGCCACGAGCACCAGGTCGCGCTCGGCCGGCGTCGCCGCGGCGCGCTCGCGCTCGCGCGTCTCGGTGACCGCGGTACCCGCACCCAGGGCCGAACCCGACAGGCGCGGCACGGCGTTGAGCAGCTTGCGGGTGTAGGGGTGCTGCGGGTTCTTGAGCACGTCCGTCACCAGGCCCTGCTCGACGAGCTCGCCCTTGTACATGACGACCACGCGGTCGGCGAGGTCCGCCACGACGCCCATGTTGTGCGTGATCAGCAGGATGCCGGCGTCGAGGTCGTCCTTGAGCGACCGCATCAGGTCGAGGATCTCGGCCTGCACCGTGACGTCGAGAGCCGTCGTGGGCTCGTCGGCGATGATCACGCGAGGGTTCAGGGCGATCGCCATCGCGATGACGATGCGCTGCCGCTGACCTCCCGAGAACTGGTGCGGGTACTGCGAGATGCGCGTCTCGGGGTCGGGGATGCCCACGCGCTGCAGCAGCTCGACCGAGCGCTCCCGCGCGTCCGCACCGTAGGCGACGTCGTGCAGCTCGAAGACCTCGGTCATCTGCCGCTCCACCGTCAGCACCGGGTTCAGCGCCGACATCGGCTCCTGGAAGATCATCGCCACCTGGGTGGCCCGCATCGCGCGCATCTTCTCCGGCGCGATACCGACGACCTCGGTGCCGCCGACCTCGGCGGAGCCGGTGACCAGGGCGTTCTCGGGGAGCAGCCCCATGGCGGCCGATGAGCTCACCGACTTGCCCGAACCCGATTCACCCACGATCGCGACGACCTCGCCGGGGCGGAGATCGAGGCTCACACCCTTGACAGCGCGGACGAGTCCGGACTCGACGGCGAAGTCGACCCGCAGATCGGTGAGCCGCAGCACGGCATCCGCGTCTGCGGCATGCGTGTCCATGTACGTCACGACAGTCCCTTCTCAGCGCGCAGGCGTTCCAGTCTGCGTGGACTCCATTTGCGGGTCTGCCGCGGATCGAAGGCGTCGCGCAGACCGTCCCCGATGAAGTTCACCGCCAGCACGATGACCAGGATGATCATGCCCGGCCACCAGAACAGCCACGGCCGGTTGGTGAAGGCACCCTGGTACGTGCTGATGAGCAGACCGAGCGACGTCTCGGGCGCCCGCACACCGAACCCGAGGAAGCTCAGCGAGCTCTCGAGCAGGATCGCGCCGCCGATCGCGAACGTGGCATTCACGACGATGATGCCGATCGTGTTGGGCACCAGGTGCTTGAAGATGATCCGGAACGCGCTCGCACCGGTCGAACGGGCGGCCGCGACGTAGTCGCGCTCACGGAGCGAGAGGACCTCTCCGCGCACCAGACGCGCCAGGCCCGTCCACGAGGCGAGACCGATCATCAGGGCGAGCGCGAAGATGCCTCCGCCGGAGATCTTGCCGAGCACGGCGGCGAGGACGAGCAGCGGGATGACGATGAAGATGTCGGTGATGCGCATCAGCACGTTGTCGACCCAGCCGCGGAAGTAGCCCGCGACCGCGCCCATGACGGCGCCGATCGTCGTCGCGACGATACCCACGGTGAAGGCGATGATCAGCGACCGCTGGGTGCCGACCATCACGAGCGAGAAGTAGTCCTTGCCGACGTTGTCCTGCCCGAAGGGGTGCTCGCCCCAGCGGATGCCGTCCCCGCCGAGCCACGTCGGGATCAGGCTCAGCGTCGGACGGCCGCCGTCGATGACGTTGCCCGCCGCGAGGTAGCTCTTGTCCCACCAGCCGGGGATGCCGGCGAAGCCGATCGACGTGAAGGCGACGATGATGATCGCGAAGAGGAGGACGGTCGAGATCAGCGCCGCACGGTGACGGAGGAACCGTCGCAGCACCAGCCGTCCCTGTGAGAGCGGCTTGGTGTCCTTGGCGGCGAGGGCCGCGTCCTCGGCCTCTGCGAGGTCGTAGATCGCGTCGTTCTGGGGTGTGGAGTTGTTGCTCATACTCGGATCCTGGGGTCGAGGTAGGCGTAGGAGATGTCGGCGAGAAGGTTGAACAGCACCGCCACACCACCGGTGATCACGAAGAACGCCATGACCGGCGCGGGGTCGACCTGGTCGAGGCCGACGGCGAACAGGTCACCCATCCCCTTCCATCCGAAGACGCGTTCGGTAACGACCGCGCCGCCGATGAGGCCCGCGAAGTCGAACGCGGCGATCGTCGCGATCGGGATGAGGGCGTTGCGCAGCGCGTGCCGGAAGATGACGGTGCGCTCCGGCGCGCCCTTCGCGCGCGCGGTGCGGATGTAGTCCTGACGGTTCACCTCGAGCATCGAGGTGCGGGTGTACCGGCTGTAGCTCGCCAGTGAGATGAGCGTCAGCAGCAGCGTCGGCAGCAGCATCTGCGTGCCGTAGTCGAGGAAGGTCTCCCAGAAGCCACCGCGGAAGTTCGGCGTCTGCGAGCCGATCGTGGAGATCGGACGAGGCTTGAGATTCAGGAACGTCGGCCACACCCGGAAGAGGTGGTCGAGTGCCGTGAGTCCTGCACCGATCACGCCCGTCACCGTGGCGGCGATGATCGCCTGAGTGCGGTAACGGTGGCTCATGAACCGCGCGAGGACCCAGGGCAGGGCGATCGCGAGGACGATGCCGAGGATGAGCACGCCCCAGTTCATGTAGTAGACGAAGACGTTGAAGAGCACCAGCTGCATGATGCTGACGCCGGCAGCCGTGATGAGCGCCGGA
The DNA here is from genome assembly GCF_030246945.1 of Microbacterium sp. zg-Y1090. NCBI lineage: Bacteria > Bacillati > Actinomycetota > Actinomycetes > Micrococcales > Microbacteriaceae > Microbacterium > Microbacterium wangruii. The sequence goes on along the minus strand of NZ_CP126742.1, from coordinate 1,320,870 downwards.
ACGAGCACCTCCCGGTTGCGCAGCCCCACGGTCATGGCGGTGACGCTGAGCGCCACACCGAAGGTCAGGACGGCGACGCCGATCATTCCGAGCTGGGGGTTGCGGAAGAGGTCGAGTGCCGTGAAGGTCGGCATCACGATGGCGAAGAACGCCGTGGTGACGAGGAAGGTCGCTATCCGCCGCTTGACGGAGCCCGCGAGAACCACCTGCATCACGAATCCGAGGACCACGGAGATGAGGATGATCTGTACCGGAGTGAAGCCCGGGTCCTGCAGCCAGTTGTTGAACCCGATGGCCATGTACTCCTTGAGGAGCACGGCGGCCCAGAACACCGGAAGCGAGAAGAAGAGGAAGGTGCCGAACGTCACCGCGTAGTCGAGGCCCGAGTACTGACGGACGGCGGTCAGGATGCCGACCGCGACGCCGATGATGAGGGCGAGCACGGTGGCAAGGAGGACGAGGCGCAGTGTCGAGGAAGCAGCCTGGCCGAGGAGGGTGCCGACATCTACGCCGGAGCGGTTGGTGCCGAAATCGCACTGGCCGATGACGCATCGGCTGACGCCGCCCAGCCAATCGAGATAGCGCTGCCACCACGGCAGGTCGAGATTCATGTACTCGATGCGCTGCTGGATCAGGAGCTCGCGGTTGCGCGCGTTGCTCTCGCGCAGCTCTGCGAGCGGATCCCCGGAGTTGATGACCAGTACGTACATCAGTACCGAGGCGCCCAGCATGATGCCGAACGCCTGGACCAGGCGTCGCAGGATGAACTTCAGCACGACAGTGCTTCCCTTCGGGTTTATCGGGAACGGTCGCGATCACAGATGTGCGGGCCGGCAGGAGGCCGACCCGCACATCTGAACGTCGGCCGAATTACTCGGCGCTGCTCCAAGCGTACGCGTTCCACGAGATACCACTCTGCGTGGTGGTCCGCTCGACGCCGTCGATGCTGGCGCTGGCAGCGTCGACGCCCGGGTGGGCGAAGACCGGGATGCCGAACAGGTCAGCCCACAGCAGCTCCTCGATCACCTTGGTCTGCTCGAGGTGCACCTCGGGGTCGAGGCTGTTCTTCAGCGTCGCCCATGCGGCGTCGACCTCGGGGTTGGAGTAGCCACCGTAGTTCTGCGGCTTGCCCGTGGCGTAGATGTTCTCGCCCGAGGCGATCTGGCCGGAGCCGGCCCAGGCGAACAGCGCCACCTCGTAGTCACCGCGCTCCTGGGTGCCGCCCGGGGCGAAGAAGTCCTCGTTGCCCGCGTCGACGATGTTGAAGCCGGCCTGGTCGCACGACGACTTGATCAGAGCGACCTCGTCGGCACGGCGCGGGTTGGGAGCGGAGTATCCGATGCGGACCTCAGCACCCTCGGCGCCCTGCTCCGCGACGATGCGCGCTGCCTCTTCGATGTTCGGCTCGTCGTACTCACCGTTGTAGGAAGCCTCGAGGACCTCGTCGTAGGTGGGCTGGAAGGGGAACACCTCACGGGCGTTCAGCACGACGGCAGCCGGGTCGATCGGCTTGATGAGGTTGTCGACGATCTGCTGGCGCGGCACGCACATGGCGAAGGCCTGACGCAGCTCCAGGTTGTCGGCGAACAGCGAGCCCTCGATGAAGTTGAAGTCGAGGTGCTCCCACGTCAGCGACGGACCGGCGAGGATGTTGACGGCGTCGCCGAGCTCCTCGAGCTGAGCGAGCGTGTCGACGGTCGGCTGCGGGGCGATGACGTCGAGGTCACCGTTGTCCAGCGCCTGGACCATCGCGTCCTGGCCGACGAAGCGGAACACGAGCTCCGCGTTCTGCGGCGCGAGCTTCTCGCCGTAGTAGTCCTCGTTCGCGACGAGGGTGACGGACTGACCGGCATCCCACGAGCCGAGCTTGTAGGGACCGGAGGACGGGATGAGCGCCTCGTCGGGCAGCTCGCCCGGGTTGGTGAACCAGCCGGTGTTCCAGAACTCGGCGGCGGGCTCAAGAGCGGCGCTGTCGCCGTCGAGGATCGCCTGGGCGAGCTCCTCGGTCTCCATACCGGCCTGCTCCGCGACGATGTGTGCGGGGTCGACCAGCCAGGTCTGGATCTTCCAGTCCGGGTTCTTCACGGCGTACTCGACCGTGAACTCCTTGCCGTCGAGGTCACCCTGGGGGCCCTCGGGGACCTCGTCGCCCATGTCGGCCGAGACCGAGTTGAACAGCGGGCCATCTGCGCCGGCGAGGTTCGTGTTCTGCACGCCCCATGCCAGCACGACGTCGGCGACGGTGATCGGGGTGCCGTCAGACCAGGCGGCGTCGTCGGAGATCGTGTACTCGACGGTGAGCGGGTCCTCGGAGATGAGCTCGTAGGAGCCCAGGTCCGTGTTGTCCTCGACGGTGCCGTCCGGCGCGAAGTAGGTGAAGCCGACCTTCAGCTGGTCGACGATCGCCGAGTTGTACGTGCTGTACGTCTCGGGCGTGAAGCCGTTGTAGCTGATGAAGTCGTTGGGGCCCACGGACACCGAGATCGACGCGGTGCCGGTCGGCTCGTTGCTGTCACCGGTGTTGCCGTCGCTGGGCGGCGCGCAGGCGGTGAGCGCCAGGGCGGTGACGCCGATGGCGGCCCCGGCGATAAGGGTTCGACGTGAACGCATTTGGTCTCCTACATTGGTGCGGGCAAGGGTTATCGCGGCCTGCGTCGACGGACCTTCATCGCTCGGGCTACGAATACCGAAACTATATGTTCGGCACAGAGCCCATCCAAAGCCAGGCGCCCAATAGTTACAAACCCTTAACTCAGGCCGCCATGCCGCTCACCATGACGGCGAGCAGCCCCCAGACGATCAGGCCGGCCAGCGACAACAGCACCGGCAGGTTCCACCACCGGCGCACCTCGCCCGCCGAAGACAGCCGGGAGTCGGCGTTTTCCCACTCTCCGAGGATGAGATCGAGGTCCGAAGACGTGGCACCGGGCCGCTCGGCATCCGACCAGGGGGTCGCGCGCGGACGCGGGCGCGGGCGCCGCACCTCCGGGCCGCCGAAGGCGGCGATCTGGGAGCCGTCGTCGAGATGCAGCGTCAGCTGCCACCGGGTCGTGATGTCGCGCACGCGGCCCCAGGGCACCTCGGCGCACCGGAGGGGATTGATGACGGTGACACCGTGAGCATCGGTCTGCACCTTCGGGACGAACAGGACGGCGAAGATGATCCAGTCCACCAGGAGGATCCCCGGCGCCAGCAGCAGCATCCCGCCGACCCCCGAGCGCAGTGCGGCATCCCCCAGGAGGAACAGCGTGATGGCGCCGGCGATCACGAGTGCGACCGTTCCGGATCGCGATCGGTAGACCCGGCGGTCCGGACGTGCGTCCTGACTCATGTCTCCGGGTCGCCGGAACCGGCGCCGAGCACCATCGAGGCGCCGGGGATCGCCTCCAGCAGACGTCGGGTGTACTCCTCGGCGGGGTTGGCGAAGATCTCGTCCACCGTCCCCTGCTCGACGATCCTGCCGCGCTCCATCACGCAGACGAAGTCGGCCACCACGCGCACGACGGCGAGGTCGTGCGTGATGAACAGATACGTCAGCCCGAGCTCGGACTGCAGGTCCGCCAGCAGCTGCAGGATCTGGTCCTGCACCAGCACGTCCAGCGCCGACACGGCCTCGTCGAGCACGACGATGTCGGGCTTCAGCGCGAGGGCGCGGGCGATCGCCACGCGCTGACGCTGCCCGCCGGACAGCTCGTTCGGATAGCGGGAGGCCAGCTCCTGCGGCAGCGAGACCTGGTCGAGCAGCTCGGCGACGCGCGCGCGTCGTGAGCGGGCGTCACCCACGTGGTGCACCTCGAGCGGCTCGGCGATCGTGCCGCCGATGCTGCGGAGCGGGTCGAGCGATCCGTAGGGGTCCTGGAAGACGGGCTGCATCCGGCGGCGCAGGGCGAAGGACTTGCGTCCCGACAGCCGCGCGATGTTCTCGCCCTCGATGAGGATGGAGCCGGACGTCGGCTTCTCGAGGTCCAGCACCATCTTGGCGATCGTGGACTTGCCCGAGCCCGACTCCCCCACCAGCGCCAGCGTGCGCCCGCGCGGGATCTCGAACGAGACGCCGTCGACGGCGCGGAACCGCTCGCTGCGGAACGACCCCTGCCGGATCTTGTACTCCTTGACGAGATCGCGCACCACGACGGCAGGCTCGGCGGTGGCGAGGTCGGCTTCATGCTGGATGCCGCGGTCCTCGGCGCGGGCCTGGATGCGCTGTGACGCCAGGCTCGGCGCCGCGGCCACGAGTCGCTGGGTGTACGGGTGCTGCGGGTCCTCCAGGATCGCGCGGCTGGGCCCGGACTCGACGATCTCGCCCTGGTTCATCACGACGATCGTGTCGGCGCGCTCGGCGGCCAGGCCCAGGTCGTGCGTGATGAGCAGGACCGACGTGCCCTTCTCCGCTGCGAGCGAGGCCATGTGATCGAGGATGACCCGCTGCACGGTGACGTCCAGCGCCGAGGTCGGCTCGTCGGCGATGAGCAGCTTCGGGTCGGCGGCGAGGCCGATGCCGATGAGCGCGCGCTGGCGCATGCCGCCCGAGAACTGGTGCGGGAACTGGTGCAGCCGGCGTTCGGCATCTGCCAGCCCCGCCTGCTGCAGCACCTCGACGGCGCGGCGCTCGACCTCTTTGCGGCCGCTGGCGATGCCGTTGGCGCGGATGGCCTCCTTGACCTGGAAGCCGATGCTCCACACCGGGTTCAGGTTGGACATCGGGTCCTGCGGGACGTAGCCGATCTCGCGGCCGCGGATGCGCTCCATCTGCGACTGCGTGAGCGTCGTGAGGTCACGGCCCTCCAGCGTGATGGACCCGCCCGTGACGTGCCCGGTGCCGGGGAGCAGGTTGACGATCGCGGAGGCGGTCGTGGACTTGCCCGACCCGGACTCGCCGACGATCGCGACGGTCTCCCCCGGGTGGATGTCGAGGTCGATCCCGTGGAGGACTTCGGTGGAGGTCTTGCCCGCGTCGAACGCGACGGTGAGGTCGCGGATCGACAGCAGAGGCGTGCGGTTCGCCGGCATCATCGACGTGCCCTCGCTTTCGGATCCAGGGCGTCTCGCAGGAGCTCCCCCAGGATGATGAACGCGAGGACCGTGAGGGTCAGCGCGATGGACGGGTAGATCAGCGCCATGGGCGCGACGCGCAGCGAGGACTGCGCCTGGCTGATGTCCAGACCCCACGACATGGTCTGGCTGCCGAGTCCGACGCCCAGGAACGACAGGGTCGCCTCGGCGGAGATCGCGGCGCCCAGCGTGATGGTCGCCACGACGATGACCGGCGCGAGGGCGTTGGGCAGCACATGCACCAGGAGGGTGCGGAACCGCGACAGGCCGAGGGCGCGGGACGCGGTCACGAAGTCCGCCTGCCGCACCCGCAGCACTTCGGAGCGGATCACGCGCGCCGTCGACGCCCAGGCGAATCCGCCGATCGCGAAGGCGAGGACGAGCGGGGTGCGGTTCTGCGAGAAGACGCTCATGACGACGATGGCCGCGAGGATGTACGGGATGGCGAAGAAGATGTCGCCGACCCGCGAGAGCACCGAGTCCAGCCAGCCGCCGTAGAAGCCGGCCAGCGCACCCATGATGACGCCGAGCAGCGTGCTGATGAGCGTGGCGAGCAGACCCACCACGAGCGAGGTGCGCGCGCCCCACACGATGCGCGCCCAGATGTCGCAGCCCTGGAACGTGAAGCCGAGCGGGTGTCCCGAGGCGGGGCCGCCGTTGCTGTTGGCGAGGAAGCACTGCGCGTTGGGCGGGACGGGCGTGAACAGCGTGGGCCAGGCCGCCATGAGGACCACGACGAGCAGGAGCAGCGCGGTGACCCAGAAGGTCGGACGCCGGCGGATGTCCCGCCACGCGTCGCGCCACAGGTTGCTGGGCTTGGCCTCCACGCGGACGGCGTCGACGTTGATCGTGGTGGTCTTGATGGGCGCGACGTAGTGCGCCGTGGGAAACCGGTCACTTGGCATAGCGGATCCTCGGGTCGAGCAGACCGTAGAGCAGGTCGATGATCAGGTTGACCAGGACGTAGACGATGACGAACACGGTCACGAAGGAGACGACCGTGGGGCCCTCCTGACGACGGACCGCCTGGAACAGCACGTTGCCGACGCCGGGCACGTTGAAGATGCCCTCCGTGACGGTCGCGCCCACCAGCAGCACCCCGAAGTTGGTGGCGGTGTTGGTGATGACGGGGATGAGGGAGTTGCGCAGCACGTGCACCGGGATGACGCGGCGACGCGACAGGCCCTTGCTGTAGGCGGTGCGCACCCAGTCCTGGTTGAGCGTGTCGATGACCGAAGCCCGGGTCAGGCGCATGCTCGTGGCATAGAGGCTGAGTCCCAGCACGATGGCCGGCAGCCACAGGTCCATCCAGCCGTTCTGCGCCCCGACGGTGGGGCGGAACCAGCCGAGCTGGATCGCCAGGAAGTACTGCGCGAGGAACGCCAGGACGAACACCGGGACCGCGACGAACACGAGGGCGATGACGAGCGAGGCGTTGTCGAACAGCTTGCCCTTGCGAAGCCCCGAGATCGTGCCGATGACGATCGCGAGCACGAGCTCGATCGCGATGGCCAGCGCCGCGAGGCGGATCGTCACGGGGAAGGTGCGGGCGAGGACCTCGCTCACGGGCTGGCCCGAGAAGCTGACCCCGAAGTCTCCCTGGAACACCCCGGTGATGTAGTAGAAGTACTGCACGATGAAGGGGTCGTTGAGGTGGTACTCCTCGCGGATCGCCTCCAGGAGCGCCGGGTTGGGCGTGCGGTCGCCGAAGAGGGCGAGGATCGGGTCGCCCGGCATGGCGAACACCATGAAGTAGATGAGCAGGGTGGCCCCGAAGAAGACGGGGATCACCTGGAGCACGCGTCTGACGATGTAACCGAGCACGTCGGCTCTCCTTGCGATCGGGGAGGCCGACGGGTCGCGTCGGGCTCCCACTCAGGCCGGTGCCACCCCGCGGCGAGGTGGTCGGCGTCGGAACAGCCCGCGAGGCGGTGACAGGAGCGTCACCGCCTCGCGAGTGAGATCACCAGGTTATTCGGACTTGGTGATCAGGTGGAACAGCGGCACGGAGTTCCAGCCGAAGTCGACGTTGTCGACGTTCTCCGAGTAGCCGCCGGTGACGTTGGCGTACCACAGCGGGAGGGCCGGCAGGTCGGTCAGCAGCACCGACTGCGCCTCCGAGAACAGCTCGTTCGCCTCGCCCGGGTCGGTGGCCGAGATGCCCGCGGCGAGCAGCTCGTCGAACTCGGGGTTCGAGTAGTCACCGTCGTTCGAGCCGGCGTTGGTGGCATACAGCGGGCCCAGGAAGTTGTACAGACCCGGGTAGTCCGCCTGCCAGCCGGTGCGGAAGGCCGTCGTGATGGAGTCGTTGTTCACGAGCTCGCGCAGCTCGGCGAAGGTCGGGTAGGGAGCGCCCGACGCGTCGATGCCGAGGGTGTTCTTGATCGAGTTCGAGACCGCGTCGACCCACTGGTCGTGTCCGCCGTCGGCGTTGTAGCCGATCTGGAAGGTGCCTTCCCAGGGCGAGATCGCGTCGGCCTCGGCCCACAGCTCGGCTGCGCGCTCGGGGTTGTAATCCAGAACGTCGGCGCCCTCGAGCGAGTCCGACCAGCCGTCGATGACCGGGGACGTGAAGTCGCGCGCCGGGGTGCGGGTGCCCTGGAAGATCGTCTCGGTGATCTCGTCGCGGTTGATCGCGAGCGACAGCGCCTGGCGGCGCAGCTGGCCCTCTTCGCCCGAGAAGTGCGCGAGGCGCTCCGGGATCGTGAAGGACTGGAAGACGGCGGCGGGCTTGTTGACAGCGCGCTCACCCAGATCCGACTCGAAGCTGGCCAGCGACGACGGCGGGATCGCGTCGATCACGTCGACCTCGCCACCGAGCAGGTCGGCGTACGCGGCATCCTGCGACGAGTAGAACGTGATGGACAGGCCACCGTTCTGCGCCTGGCGGACACCCTCGTAGTCCTCGTTCTTGACGAGGTCGATCTTGACGTCGTGCTGCCACGCGCCGTCGCCGTCGAGCATGTACGGGCCGTTGCCGATCGGGTTCTCACCGAACGCGTCCATGTCCTCGAACGCGGCGTCGGGCAGCGGGTAGTAGGCCGAGTAGCCCAGGCGCAGCGCGAAGTCCGACGCGGGCTTGTTCAGCGCGATCGTGAAGGTGTAGTCGTCGACCTCCTGCAGGCCGGTGAGCTCGGAGTCCTCGTCGTAGCTGAAGCCCTCGATGTCCTCGAAGAAGTAGCTGTTGTACTGCTCGTTGGACGCCAGGGCGCCGTAGTTCCACGCCTTGATGAAGTTGTCGGCGGTGACCTCTTCGCCGTCGGTGAAGACCTGGCCTTCCTTGATCTTGACGGTCAGGTTCTGCGGGTCGTCGACCGTGATCTCCTCGGCCATGTCGTTGACCGCGGTGCCGTCGGCCTCGTACGAGACCAGCCCGGCGAAGATGGCGTCGAGGATCTTGCCGCCGCCGACCTCGTTCGTCGCGGTGGGGATCAGCGGGTTCTCGGGCTCGGTGCCGTTGGTGGTGATGATGGCGGTCGAGACGCCGGCGTCGCCGGTCTCCTCCTCGGCGGTGTTGCCGCCGCCGCCAGCGCAGCCGGCGAGGGCAAGGGTGCCCACCGTCAGCAGCGCCAGTCCGGCGAACGCAGTGCTGTTGCGCTTCACTGTTCCTCCTGGTGCAGGGATGTCGCAGGCGGTGCCGGGTATGGTCGGCGGACCGTCGCATGGATTCTGCAACGATAGGCACCTGATCACAGATGACCAAAAGGTCGACGCAAAGCGTTACATGCTCTTTACCCGCCGCGGCCGACGTGTGGCAATCTGACAAGGTGACCGCTCCCAGTCCGACCGCCTCCGGAGCAACCCCCGCCCAGCGCGCACGCCTGTGGTGGGAGATCGCGATCGTGCTGGCGATCACGCTCGGCCAGTCGGCGCTGTACTCGCTGCTGTCGCTCGTGCGCAGCCTGCTGTCCCCCACCCCGCTCGGCCGCCAGCAGACGCAGCTGAACCCGTCGCGCGACGCGGCGGCGATCTGGGACGCGCTGTACCAGGTGCTCGACATCGTGTTCGACCTGGCGCTGGTCGCCCTCGTGGTCTACCTGCTCTGGGAGCCGGGCACCAACGCGCTGCGGCGGATGGGGCTGGACTTCCGCCGGTTCGGGGGCGACCTCGGCCGCGGCGTGCTGGTCACCGCGATCATCGGCATCCCCGGTCTGGCGCTGTATGCCGTGGGCCGCCTGCTGGGGATCTCGGTGGCGGTCGTGGCATCCCCCCTGGATGCCGCGTGGTGGACGGTGCCCATCCTCCTGTTCGCCGCGGTGCGCGCGGCGCTGCTGGAGGAGGTCATCATGCTCGGCTGGCTCTACGACCGGCTGCGCCGGCTCGGGTGGGGGTGGTGGTCGATCATCCTCGCCGCCGCGGCGCTGCGCGGGGCGTACCACGCGTACCAGGGCTTCGGCGGCATCATCGGCAACTTCGCGATGGGTGTGGTGTTCGGGTGGTGCTACCGCCGGTGGGGGCGCGTCATGCCGTTCGTGATCGCGCACACGATCCTCGATGTGGTCTCGTTCGTCGGCTACCCCCTGGCCGCCGCCCTCTGGCCCGCCGTCTTCGCCCCCGTGCGCTGACCCCGCGGCCATAGTCGCTGCCATGGTCGCTGAGACGAATTCTCACGGCCGAGACAGCGGGTGCCACCCACGGTCTCGTCCGCCCGCATTCGTCTCACGGGGCCGGGCGGTCGGCGCGGGCTCCTGCACAGCGGTGGGGAGCCGCGAGTTGTCCCGAACGGGGGGTGATTGCGACACCGCCGGCGACGCATCCCCGGCAGTGTTGCCGGATGCCGCTCCAGCTCACCGGCCCCCGGCCCGCTCCGATCCCGCTCCTGCGCACTGCGGAGGTTCCCCACCCCGAACGCGCCATCGCGCGCGGCGAACTCGCGCGCATCAGGCCGGGCGTCTATGCGCCGGCGGAAGCCTGGCATGACCTCGCTCCCTGGGACAGGTACCTCGCGCGCGTCCACGCGGTGACACTCGGCTACCCCGATGCGGTGTTCAGCCACGAGTCGGCCGCCGCCCTCGTGGGGTTGCCGGTGTTCGGCGACCCGATGGTCGTCCACGTGCTGCAGCATCCGCTCGGCCGCTCGCGCCTGGCCTCCGGCATCCGCGTGCACACCCACCGCGGCGAACGCGAGATCCTCGAGGTCGGCGGGCTGCTCGTGACGGGCATCCTCGACACCGCCGTCGATCTGGCCCGGTCGCGGCACAGGGCGATCGGACTCTCCGTCGCCGATGCCGCCCTGCGCACCGACCCCTCGCTCCGGGCTGCCGCCTTGCGCGAGGGCAACGAGCAGCGCATCAGTAAGCGGGGGCGCGCCGTCGCGCGATGGGCGCTGACTCGGGCGAACCGGCTGGCGGAGACCGCGCTCGAGAGCGTGAGCCGTGCCGTCATCGAGTGGCTCGGCTTCCCGGAAGCCACGCTCCAGGTCTCTTTCCGAACGAGCGACGGGGGCCACGATCGCAGCGACATGCTGTGGGAACCAGCATCGGTCGCCGGCGAATGCGACGGCGGAATTAAGTACGACGGCCGGTTAGGTCCGGCGCAGGACGTCATCGCCCGCCAACGTGCGCGCGATGCACGACTGCGTCGGCACGTGCGCACGGTCGTCCACTGGGGATGGCACGATGCCGTGCCCGCCGCACCGTTGCGCGGCATCCTGATCGGCGCCGGCCTGCACCCCGAGGCGCCCGAAGACACCGCCGCCCTCTTCTCACTCCGCCGCGCGCTGACTGCGCCGGCCGCCGCCACCCATGAGACGAAGACCGACGGCCGAGACCGCGGGTGATACCCAGGGTCTCGGCCGTCCGGATTCGTCTCAGCGCCCCGGCGGGCTACGCGAAGGCGTCGGGGGGCGGGCAGGCGCACACGAGGTTGCGGTCGCCGTAGGCGTTGTCGATGCGGCGCACCGGCGGCCAGTACTTCGTGCGCACCTGCGAGGGCACGGGGTAGACCGCCTCCTCGCGCGAGTAGGGGTGCTCCCACGACCCCGCGACGACCGACTGCGCGGTGTGGGGTGCGTTCACCAGCGGGTTGTCGGATGCCGGCCAGCGCCCGGCCGCGACGGCGTGCGCCTCGGCGTGGATCGCGATCATCGCCTCGATGAACCGCTCGATCTCGGCCAGGTCCTCCGACTCGGTCGGCTCGACCATGAGCGTCCCCGCGACCGGGAACGACATCGTGGGCGCGTGGAAGCCGTAGTCGATGAGTCGCTTGGCGACGTCGTCGACGGTGATCCCGGTGGCCTCCCGCAGCGGACGCAGGTCGAGGATGCACTCGTGCGCGACGAGCCCGCCCTCCCCCGCGTACAGCACCGGGTAGTGCTCGCGCAGCCGCAGCGCGATGTAGTTCGCCGCGAGCACCGCGGCCCCGGTCGCCTCCCGCAGGCCCTCCGCGCCCATCATCCGCACGTACGCCCACGAGATCGGCAGGATGGATGCCGACCCGTACGGCGCCGCCGAGACCGGTCCGCCGTCGAAGACGAAGCCGCCGGCGTGGTCGGCGCGCTGCGACATCGGGTGCGACGGCAGGTGCGGCGCGAGGTGCGCCTTCGCGGCCACCGGCCCGACGCCCGGTCCGCCACCCCCGTGCGGGATGGCGAAGGTCTTGTGCAGGTTCAGGTGCGAGACGTCGCCGCCGAGGTCGCCGAAACGCGCGAAGCCGAGCAGGGCGTTGAGGTTCGCGCCGTCGACGTACACCTGGCCGCCCGCATCGTGCACGGCCTGGGTGATCTCCCGCACGTCGTGCTCGTACACCCCGTGCGTGGAGGGGTAGGTGATCATGAGCGCGGCGAGCCGGTCGGCGTGCGCGGCGATCTTCGCGCGCAGGTCGTCGAGGTCGACGTTGCCCGCCTCGTCGCAGGCCACGACGACGACCGACATGCCCGCCAGCACGGCGGAGGCCGCGTTCGTCCCGTGCGCCGACGACGGGATGAGGCACACCGTGCGCTGCGTGTCGCCGTGGGCCCGGTGGTAGCCGCGGATCGCGAGCAGCCCCGCGAGCTCGCCCTGCGAGCCGGCGTTGGGCTGCAGCGACACCGCGTCGTAGCCGGTCACCTCGGCCAGCCAGGATTCGAGCTGCTCGATCATCGCCAGGTATCCGGCGACGTCGTCGGCGGGGGCGAACGGGTGCACGCGCGAGAACTCCGGCCACGACACCGCCGCCATCTCGGTCGCCGCGTTGAGCTTCATCGTGCAGGACCCGAGCGGGATCATGCCGCGGTCCAGCGCGTAGTCGCGATCGGCGAGGTGCTTGAGGTAGCGCATCATCGCCGTCTCGGAGTGGTGGCTCGTGAACACGGGGTGGGTGAGGAACTCCTCCCGCCGGTGCAGCGAAGCGTCGACGCCCGCCAGCGGCTCGGCATCCGCGAAGCCGATCCCGGCACCGGGTTGCTCCGCCGCGCCGAACGCCCACGCCACGGCGGCGAGGTCGGCTGCGGTCGTGGTCTCGTCGATCGACACCCCGACGCTCGCGTCCGACGCCCAGAACAGCTGGTAGCCGCGCGAGCGCGCACGCTCGATCACGCGGGCCGCGTCGCCGGGGACGAACACGCGCAGGGTGTCGAAGAAGGCGTCGGATGCCAGGGTGAGCCCGTACCCGCGCAGCTCGCCGGCGAGGGCCTCGGCCTTGCGGGCGACGTCGGTCGCGATGCGGCGGAGGCCGTCGGGTCCGTGGTACACCGCGTACATGGATGCCATCACGGCGAGCAGCACCTGGGCGGTGCAGATGTTCGACGTCGCCTTCTCGCGGCGGATGTGCTGCTCTCGCGTCTGCAGCGCCAGGCGGTAGGCCGGGTGCCCGGCGGCATCCTGCGAGACCCCCACCAGCCGGCCGGGCAGCTGACGCTCGAGGCCGGCGCGCACCGCCATGTAGCCGGCGTGCGGACCGCCGAATCCGAGCGGCACGCCGAAGCGCTGGGTCGTCCCCACGGCGATGTCCGCGCCGAGTGACCCGGGCGAGCGCAGCAGGGTGAGCGCGAGCAGGTCGGCGGCCACGACGACCTGGCCGCCGCGGGCGTGCACGGCGGTGATGACGTCGCTCGGGTCCCATACGCGTCCCGTCGCGCCGGGATACTGCACGAACGCGCCGAAGGTGTCGGTGTCGTCGGGGAGCCCCTGGGCGAAGTCGACCTCCACCAGGTGGACGCCGAGCGCCTCGGCCCGATGCGCCAGCAGCGCCTTCGTCTGCGGCAGCGCATCGGCGTCGACGAGGAAGGTGTCGGCGGCGCCACGGGTGGCCCGCCGTGCCACGAGCATCCCCTCGACGACGGCGGTGGCCTCGTCGAGCATCGACGCGTTGGCCGTCGCGAGCCCGGTGAGGTCGGTCACCATCGTCTGGAAGTTGATGAGGGCCTCGAGCCGACCCTGCGAGATCTCCGGCTGGTACGGCGTGTAGGCGGTGTACCACGAGGGATTCTCGAAGACGTTCCGCTGGATGACCGCCGGGGTGTGGGTGTCGTAGTAGCCCAGCCCGATCATCGCCTTCGCCGGACGGTTCGCCGCCGCGAGCTCCCGCAGCTCCCGCAGCGCCTCGTCCTCGGTCGCCGCGACCGGGATGTCGCTCGTGGGCCGCGGCTGCGCGTGGATCGAGCGGGGAACGGCGCGCTCGACCAGCGCGGCGACGCTGTCGTAGCCGAGCGCGGCGAGCATGCTCTGCTGTGCGGCGGCGTCGGTGCCGATGTGGCGCCCGGCGAAGGCCCCGCTCACGCCTCGCCGCCGGTGAGCGCGAGGTAGCCGTCGCGGTCGAGCATGCCGTCGACGGGGACGTCGGCCACGCGCAGCTTGATGAGCCAGCCGTCGCCGAAGGCGTCGCTGTTGACCCTCGACGGGTCGGCGACGACGTCGTCGTTGATCTCGACGACCTCGCCGTCGACGGGCGCGTACAGCTCGCCGACCGACTTGGTGGACTCGATCTCGCCGCACACCTGGCCGGCGGTGACAGTCGATCCGACGGCGGGCAGATCGACGAAGACGACGTCGCCGAGCTGGTCGGCGGCGTAGTCGGTGATGCCGATGGTGGCGACGTCGCCGTCGAGGGCGATCCACTCGTGCTCGGCGGTGTAGTGCAGGGAGGTGAGGTCGGCCATGATGTGCTCCTGGAAGTGTGGGGGGTCAGTTCGTGCGTCGGTAGAACGGCAGGGCGGTCACCGTGACGGGCAGGCGGGTGCCGCGCACGTCGATGGTCAGAGGGGTACCGGGGGTCGCTGCGGACGGCGCGACGAAGGCCATCGCGATCGGGTGGCCGAGGGTGGGGCTGAGGGCGCCGCTGGTGATCTCCCCCACGGGGGTGTCGTCCTCGGCGAGGTGAACCGCGTAGCCGGCGCGCCCCGCGCGCCGTCCCTCCCCGATGAGTCCGACGAGCACCGGTGCGGCGCCGGCGATCACGGCGCCGAGGCCCGCTTTGCCGACGAAGTCCGGCTTGTCGGCGGCGACCACCCTGCCCAGGCCCGCCTGGGCAGGAACGATGTCCGGCGACAGCTCGTGGCCGTACAGCGGCATGCCCGCCTCGAGGCGCAGCGTGTCGCGGGCGGCGAGGCCGGCGGGCATCAGCCCCGCGGGCTCCCCCGCAGCCAGGAGCGCATCCCACAGCTCGGCGGCGGCATCGGTGGGCACCAGCAGCTCGAAACCGTCCTCGCCGGTGTAGCCGGTGCGCGCGACCAGCAGCGGCCGCTCCCGGAATCGACCCGACGCGGCGGCGTAGTACGGCAGTTCGGACAGCGGCCGGTCGAGGTCGGAGATGCCGTCGACGGACTCGAGGATGCCGCGGGCGGCGGGTCCCTGCACGGCAACGAGGGCGAAGTCGTCGGTGACATCGGCGACGGCGAGGTCGATCCCCGCATGGCGGCCGCGCACCGTATCGGCGCGCTCGGCGAGGGCCTCGGCGACGGCGTCACGGTTGCCGGCATTGGCGATGACGAGGAAGCGCGTCTCGGCCAGGCGGTACACGATGACGTCGTCGACGATGCCGCCCGACTCGGCGAGCACGAGCGAGTACTTGGCTTTGCCCACCGCCATCGTCGACAGGCGCCCGGCCAGCGCGTAGTCCAGCAACTCGCCGGCGCCGGTGCCTTCGACGGTGAACTCCGCCATGTGCGAGATGTCGAACAGGCCGGCGGCCGTGCGCACGGCGTGGTGCTCGGCGAGGTCGGAGGAATAGCGCACCGGCATCATCCAGCCGCCGAAGTCGGTGAAGGTCGCCCCGAGCGCCTCGTGGCGGTCTCGGAGAGTCGTATAGCGGGGGCCGGTCATGAGTTCTCCCGATCTCGTGCGGGCAGGCGCCGGAGCCGACGCCTGAAGAACTCCCCCTCTGTCATGGGCCTGAGAGTTTCACGCCCGCATCCGAAAGGGATGCCGGTGCTTTCACCGTCGGCGGACCCGCGCGCAGGTGCGGCGCGGATCGCTTTTCAGAGTGGCCCAGACCTGCGCGGTACGCGTACCTGAGAGATTGGCGGGGAGGCTTGCTCCTTCGGTGTCCGGTACACGAGTGTCCGGAGCTCTCCCGCGTGGGTCATCGGGCCGTTATCGACTTGTCCGGCCAGCATAGCGGCGACTCAGCCGGCGCAGGACCCCGACGACACCGGCTGCGTCAGCGACGGCGCCGCAGCCACGACGGGCGCGAACTCCGCCGGGGTCATCGCGTACCCGATCTGGTCGCCCGACTCGGCGCGGGCGAAGACGACGCCGGCCACTTCTCCGCCCGTCGTCAGCAGCGGACCCCCGGAGTTGCCGGGACGCACGTCGGCGGCGAGGGCGTAGATGTCGCGGGGCGTGGCGGCGCTGTCGTAGATGTCGGGCACGTCCACGACGCCGACCGACAGCACCCGCGCACCGCCGGAGGTGAAGGGTCCGCCGTAGGGGTAGCCCTGCACGACGCCTTCGTCGCCCGTGGCGAGGGGCGCGGCGATGGCCAGGGGCGCCACGTCGATGTCGTCGACGGCGATCACCGCGAGGTCGTCGACCGCGTCGAAGTACACGATGCGCCCGTCGCGCACCGCACCGCCGGGGAACTCCACCACCGGGTCGGTGACACCGGCGACGACGTGCGCGTTGGTGATGATGCGGTCGTCGGCGGCGACGAAGCCGGTGCCGGTGGAACTGGTGCCGCAGGCATACGCCACTCCGGAGATGCGGGCGATCGACTGCGCGGCGGCGTCGAGGTCAGGGTCGTCCAGCGCGAGCTGCGGCGCCTGCTGACCGGGATCGAGCACGACGCCGGGGCCGAAGAGGTCGCCCAGACGCGGCAGCCCCTCCTCGAGGAACGCGCCGCGCACCTGGGCGAGCGCGGCGTCCACGGGCGCAGGGGTCAGCGCGTCGATCGTGCGGACGGCTTGGGACGACGACACCGCCGCCGACAGCAGCGGGATGCCGGAGGTCCCGACCGTCTGGGCGACGAGCGACACCGCGAGGGCGGCGACGAGCACGCTCAGACCGCCACCGAGGAGCCGTTCGAGCCACCCGAGGCGGATGCGGTCCACCCCCCGCCGCGCCATCGCGCCGATGCCGGCCCCCAGTCCTGCGGCGAGCGCGATGAGCACCAGGGTGCCCGCGATGACGATGGCGGTGCGCCATCCCGGTGCGGGCAGCACGTCGCTGACGGCGGGAAGGACGAGGGGCATGAGCCAATAGGCGGCGAGCGCGCCGACGACCACGCCGACCAGCGCGCCCAGCCCGGCCAGCAAGCCGCTGCGCACTCCCAGCAGCAGCGCCACCACGAGCACCACCACCACCACGACGTCGATGATCATCGGCCCCGCCTTCCCCTCTGCCACAGCGTAGGGGACCCGGCTGGGGCCGCTTCGCAGGTGGCCGCCCTTGCCCTTCTGGTCAGCGTGACTCTATGATCGGCGACGACAGTTAGGGTCACCATGACACGAACCGCGGCGACCGCCTCAGAAGCACACGGCGACGTCACGCGCGTCGCCGTGTCGACCGTGATCTTCAGCCTGCGCCGCACGCCCGGCGCCGACCGCGCCACGGTGGTGCTCCCGCTGGTGCGGCGCACGCGTGATCCATACGAGGGCCGGTGGGCGCTGCCGGGCGGCTGGCTCGACGTCGCCGAGAACCTCGACAGCGCCGCGGCCCGCACCCTGGCCGAGACCACCGGCATCGCCCCCAGCTACCTCGAGCAGCTCTACGCGTTCGGCGCGGTCGACCGCTCCCCCACGCGGGTCGTCTCCATCGTCTACTGGGCGCTGGTGCGCCCCGACGAGGCGGAGGCGGCGCACGCCCAGCACAACGTCGCGTGGTTCGACGCGGCATCCCTCCCCCCGCTGGCGTTCGACCACGCCCAGATCGTGGAGTACGCCCTGTGGCGGCTGCGCAACAAGGTCGGCTACAGCCGCATCGCCCACGGCCTGCTGCCGGCGCAGTTCACCCTCGCCGAGCTGCGGGAGGTGTACGAGGCGATCCTCGACCGCCGGCTCGACCCCGCCAACTTCCGCCGGCAGGTCGAGCACTCCGCCACCCTCATCCCGACCGACGACTTCCGCACCGGCAGTCACCGTCCGGCGCGGCTCTACCGCTACGACCACGACGTCGAACTGGCCGACCGCGGCCCCCTCCCCCGCTGAAGAGGACACCGCCATGAACACCACCCCGCTGAGCCTGCAGACCCCACCCGCGTCGGGTAGCCGGGCGATCGCCCCGAGCGTCGACCACGAGATCCAGGCGATCGTCGCCGGCGCCTCCCCCGGCTCCACCTGCACCACCGACCTCGCCGCCGGCCCGTGGGACTTCGACGGCAGGCCCGGCTACGGCCCCGGCGCGTCGATGGGCGACGTCATCCCCACCGGCTCCCCGCGGCAGGGAGAGCTTCCCGCCGAATATCGCGACGCCTCCGACGACGAGCTGGACGGCCGCATCCGCGCCGCGAAGCAGACCCTCGGCGAGCGCGTCGTGGTGCTCGGGCACTTCTACCAGCGCGACGAAGTGGTGCGTCATGCCGACTACGTGGGCGATTCGTTCCAGCTCGCCGGTGCCGCCAGGGCGCACCCCGAGGCCGAGGCGATCGTCTTCTGCGGCGTGCACTTCATGGCCGAGACCGCCGACCTGCTCTCCCGACCCGAGCAGGCGGTGATCCTCCCCAACCTGGCCGCCGGCTGCTCGATGGCGGACATGGCCGACATCGACCAGGTCGAGGAGTGCTGGGAGCAGCTCGAAGACCTGTTCGGCGATATGGCCGCGCCCGACGCCGACGGCCTCGTCCCGGTGGTCCCGGTGACCTACATGAACTCCTCGGCGGCCATCAAGGGCTTCGTCGGCCGGCACGGCGGGATCGTCTGCACGTCGTCCAATGCGCGCACCGTGCTGGAGTGGGCGTTCGCGCGGGGACGACGGGTGCTCTTCTTCCCCGACCAGCACCTGGGCCGCAACACGGCGAAGGCGATGGGGGTGCCGCTGGAGCGGATGCCGATGTGGAACCCGACGAAGCCGTGGGGCGGCACGGATGCCGAGACCCTGCGGGACAGCCGCGTGATCCTCTGGCACGGGTTCTGCTCGGTGCACCGGCGCTTCACCGTCGACCAGATCGACAGGGCCCGCGCCGAGCACCCCGGTGTGCGGGTGATCGTGCACCCCGAGTGCCCCATGCCCGTGGTGGATGCCGCGGATGAATCCGGCTCCACCGACTACATCCGCAAGGCCATCCAGGCGGCCACCGAGCCCACCACCTTCGCCGTCGGCACCGAGATCAACCTGGTGCGGCGGTTGGCGGCCGAGCATCCACAGCACCACATCTTCTGCCTGGACCCGGTGGTGTGCCCCTGCTCCACGATGTACCGCATCCACCCGGGCTACCTCGCGTGGGTGCTCGAGTCCCTCGTCGCCGGCACAGTGATCAACCGCATCTCGGTGCCGCAGGACGTGGCCGATCCCGCCCGGGTGGCGCTGGAGCGCATGCTCGCGGCCAAGCCGCCCGCCGGCGCCCGGCCGTGACCGCCGTCGTCGTCGTCGGCTCCGGCATCGCGGGGCTCGCAGCCGCGCTGCACGCGCGGGCTGCCGGGTGCGCGGTGACCCTCGTGACGAAGGATGCGCTCGGGCACACGAACACCCGGTTCGCGCAGGGCGGCATCGCCGGCGTGCTGTTCGCCGATGACAGCGTCGAGTCCCATGTCCGCGACACCCTCGTCGCGGGGGCGGGCCTGGCCGATCCCGCCGCGGTGCGGGTGCTCGCGGCCGAGGGTGCGGCGCGCATCCGGGAGCTCGTGCAGCTGGGGGTCGCCTTCGACCGCGACGCCGACGGCGACTTCGTCAAGGGCCGCGAGGCCGCGCACTCCTACCCTCGGATCGTGCACGCCGGCGGTGACGCCACCGGGCGGGCGATCGAGGACGCGCTCGTGCGGGCGGCGCGCGCGGCCGGCGTGCAGGTGCTCGAGCACACGTTCCTCGTCGACCTCGTGGTGACCACCCGGGGCGTCACCGGGGTCGACCTCCTCCGCCATTCCGAGGTCCCCCCGCGCGCGGACGCGGCCAACGGGCATCCCCCGCGCGCGGACGCGGCCAACGGGCATCCCCCGCTCGCGCCGCTGCACCTGCCCGCCGACGCCGTGGTGCTCGCCACCGGCGGCGCGGGGCAGCTGTACGCGCACACCACGAACCCGCCCGTCGCCACCGGCGACGGCATCGCCGCGGCACTGCGAGCGGGCGTCGCCGTCAGCGATCTCGAGTTCGTGCAGTTCCACCCCACGGTGCTCGCCGGCGGGGAGCCGTTCCTCGTGTCCGAGGCGGTCCGCGGTGAAGGTGCCGTGCTGATCGACGACGCGGGGCGACGGTTCGCCTTCGATGCCCACCCCGACGGGGAGCTCGCTCCCCGAGACGTCGTGGCGCGCGCCATCGCCCGGCAGGTCGCGGCGCAGGGTGGGCGCCCGGTGCGGCTGGACGCGACCCGCCTGCGCCCCACCGCCGAGGCGACCGCGGCGTTCCTCGCGCACCGCTTCCCCACGATCGACGCCGCGGTGCGCGCCCGCGGCTGGGACTGGGCACGCGAGCCCGTTCCGGTGACCCCGGCCGCGCATTACCTCATGGGCGGGATCGACACCGACCTGCACGGCCGCACCAGCGTGCCGGGCCTGTACGCGGTGGGCGAGGTCGCGCGCACCGGGGTGCACGGCGCGAACCGGCTGGCGTCCAACTCGCTGCTGGAGGGCGCGGTCTTCGGCGCCCGCGCCGGTGACACCATCGCCGCCGACGCCGGCCTGCCCTGGCCCGCGTCGGCACCGGCCCCCGCGGCCGCCGCGTCGGCGTCCGCCCGGGCGACGCCCCCCGTGGCGGCACGTGTCTCCCCCGCTTCTGCACCCCCTCTCGCACGCGCGGCGCTGCAACGGCTGATGTGGGATGCCGCGGGCGTCGAGCGCGACGAGCAGGGTCTCGCCCACGCGGCATCCGTCATCGCCGCTTGGCGCGCCGACGCCGCTGTGCCCCGCTCCGTCGCGGACCACGAAGATGCGAACCTGCTGCTCGTGGCCGCGCACGTGATCGCCGCCGCCCGCGCCCGCCCCGCCTCGGTGGGCGCCCACCACCGCCGCGACGCCGCCCCGACCTCCGCCGCCCGCCCCGTACTGGAAGGAGTCGCGTGATGCTCACGCGCACCGTCATCGACCGCGCCGTGCAGGCCGCCCTCGACGAGGACGCCCCGTGGGGCGACCTCACCGCAGAGAACCTGATCGTTCCGACCGCGCCCGCGCGCGCGACGCTGGTCGCCCGGGAGGACGGCCTGTTCTCGGGCGGTGAGGTCTTCGCCGCGGCCTTCCGGCTCACCGATCCCCGCTGCGACGTCACCCTGCTGGTCGATGACGGCGAGATGTTCCGCACCGGCGACGCCCTGGCCGTGGTCAGCGGTCCCGCCCGGGCCGTGCTCACCGCCGAGCGGGTCGGGCTCAACTTCGCCCAGCGCATGAGCGGCGTCGCCACCCTCACCGCGCTGTACGTCGCCGAAGTCGCCCACACGGGCGCGCGCATCGCCGACACCCGCAAGACCACCCCGGGCCTGCGCGCCTTCGAGCGTCACGCCGTGCGCAACGGCGGCGGGCACAATCACCGTTTCTCGCTCTCGGATGCCGTCATGGTCAAGGACAACCACCTCGCGGTGCTGCGGCAGAAGGGCGTGTCGGTCACCGCGGCGCTGCAGGGTGCGATCGCACAGCTGCCGCACACGACCCACGTCGAGGTCGAGGTCGACAGCATCGACCAGATCGAAGCCGTGCTGGCCGCGGACGTCGACACGGTCATGCTCGACAACTTCACGCTGGACATGCTGCGCGCCGGGGTGGAGATCATCGCGGGCCGCGCGATCGTCGAGGCATCCGGCGGGGTGACGCTGGACTCGGTGCGCGCCATCGCCGAAACGGGCGTGGACGTCATCTCGGTGGGCGCGCTCACCCACTCCGCTCGCGCCCTGGACCTCGGCCTGGACATCGACGTCGCCGGCTGACATGACGCTGTTCTACCTCGATCACGCCGCCACGACGCCGGTGCGCCCCGACGTGCTCGAGGCGATGACACCGCACCTCACCGGCGCCTTCGGCAACCCGTCGAGCCACCACACCGTCGGCGAAGCCGCCGCGCGCGCCCTCGCCGACGCCCGTGCGCGGGTGGCACGGGTGCTCGGCATGCGCGCCGGCGACATCGTGTTCACCGCCGGCGGCACCGAAGCGAACAACCTCGCGGTGAAGGGCATCGCCCTGGGCGCCCGCAGCGCCGACCCCCGCAGGCGGCACGTGATCACCACGGCGATCGAGCACACGTCGGTGCTCGCCTCGTGCGACTACCTGCACCGGCTGCATGAGGCCGAGATCACGCTGCTGTCCGTCGATGAGGACGGGCGCGTCGACCCGGAGCGACTCGACGCCGCGGTCGGCGCAGGCACCGCCGTCGTGTCCATCGGCTACGCGAACAACGAGATCGGCACCGTGCAGGACGTCGCCGCGCTCGCGGCCGTCTGCGCGCGGCACCGGGTGCCGCTGCACGTCGACGCGGTGCAGGCCGCCGGATGGCTCCCGCTGGCGGGCACCGGGGCCGACGCACTGTCGATCGCCGGCCACAAGATCGGCGCGCCGAAGGGCATCGGGGTGCTCGCGGTGCGCGGACGGGTGCCGCTGGAGCCCCTCGTGCACGGCGGCGGACAGGAGCGCGGCCGCCGCAGCGGCACCGAGAACGTCGCCGGCGCCGTCGGTCTCGCCGTCGCCCTCGAGCTCGCCGAGGCCGAACGGGTGGATGCCGCCGCCCGCGCCACCGCGGTGCGTGACGCCTTCACCGACGCTGTGCTCACCACCGTCCCCGGCTCTCGCCTCACCGGGCACCCCCTTCACCGTCTGGCGGGCACGGCGAGCTTCACGTTCGCCGGCGCGAGCGGCGAGGCCGTGCTGCTGCAGCTCGAACGCCGCGGCATCGTGACCTCGAGCGGTTCGGCGTGCGCTGCCGGCAGCGACGAGCCCTCGCACGTGCTGCTCGCGCTCGGCATCGCGGCCGACCTCGCGCAGACAGCGGTGCGCTTCACGTTCGGGCGCGGCCCCACTCCCGCCCCCGCAGCACTGGCCGCCGCCGTCGCCTCATCGGTTGCGGCGGTACGATCGGGCACGTGAGTGCCGCGATCACCGTCATCGTGCCCGGGTTCGACGTCGCAGACTACGCCGCCGAGGCGCTGCAGTCGCTGCAGGGGCAGACGCTGTCGGACTGGGTGGCGATCCTCGTCGACGACGCCTCCACCGATGCCACGGGCGAGATCTTCGCCGCTGCCGCGGCCGCAGACCCGCGGTTCCGGCTCGTCCGCCACGACGCGCGGCGCGGGCTCAGTACCGCGCGCAACACCGGCGTGGCGCTCGTGGAGACGCCGTACCTGGGCTTCCTCGACGCCGACGACGTGCTCACCCCGACGGCCCTCGAGCGGCTGGTCGGGGTGCTGAACGAGACCGGCAGCGACTTCGCGGTGGGCGCGTACGTGCGCCTGCGACCGGATGCCACCGGCGGCTACGCGCCGGGAAGCGTGCAGCCGTGGGTGGCCGCGGCCACCCACCCCGCCCGCACCGGCACCACCATCGACGCGCACCCCGAGGCGTCGGGCAACATCGTGGCGTGGTCCAAGGTCAGCCGCACCGACTTCTGGCGGCGGGCGGGCCTGCGGTTCCCCGACGGCCGACTCTACGAAGACCAGATCGTGGCGCAGCAGATGTACAGCCGCGCGCGCCGCTTCGACACCGTTCCCGATGTGGTCGTGCACTGGCGCCAGCGCGCCGACGGCTCCTCGATCACCCAGGGCACCACCGACCTGGCGGTGCTGCGGGCATACCTGGCGGCGATGACCGACGGCCTGGAGGTGCTGCAGTCCGCCGGCCACAGCGCCGCCGTGCGCGCCCGCGTGCAGCTCATCCTCTCGATGGATCTCCCCCCGCTCGTGGAGATCGCGCGCATCCACCCCGACGACGCCTACCGGCGGGCGCTGGGCTCGTTCGTCCGCGACGTCTGGGAGCGCGGCGGCGCCGGTGCACGACTCGACGACCACACGGCCAGGCTCGCGGCCGCTGCACTGTTGTTCTGAGTCCGCCCCGGGGCGCTACGGGGTGCGCCGCGCGATCTGCTGTTCGGTCTCGAGCACCCGGGAGGCGGCGACCTGCTCCGCCGCGAGCTTCGCGTACAGACCGCCGGCGGCCAGCAGGTCGGCATGCGTCCCCGACTCCACGATGCGTCCCGCCTCCACGACGTGGATCACGTCGGCGCCGATCACGGTCGAGAGCCGATGGGCGACCGACAGCGTCGTGCGGCCTCGGGCTGCGGCATCCAGCGCATCCTGCACGACCCGCTCCGAGACCGTGTCCAGCGCCGACGTCGCCTCGTCCAGCAGCAGCACGGGCGGATCCTTCAGCAGCACGCGCGCGATGGCGATGCGCTGCTTCTCCCCGCCCGAGAGCCGGTAGCCGCGCTCTCCCACCACCGTGTCGTAGCCGGCCGGGAAGCCCGTGATGATGTGGTGGATGTTGGCCGCGGCGCACGCGGCGGCCAGTTCCTCGTCGGTGGCGTCGGGCTTGGCGTAGCGGAGGTTCTCACGGATCGTGGCGTGGAAGAGGTAGGTCTCCTGCGACACGATGCCGACATGGTCGATCAGGGACTCGTGGCGGAGCCGTCGCACGTCCGCTCCGGCGAACATCACGCTCCCGCCCGAGGCCTCGTACAGCCTCGGGGCGAGATACAGCACGGTGGTCTTGCCCGCCCCCGACGGCCCCACGAACGCGACGTGCTGGCCCGGCTCGGCGACGAACGACACGCCGTCGAGCGTCGGCCTGGTGTCCGTTCCGGCATCCGGGTACCGGAACACCACGTCCTGGAACTCCACGCGTCCGAGCGGCCCGGGGGCGTCGGCCACGTCGATGGCATCGGGGGCGTCCGAGATCGCAGGCGTCAGATCGAGGTACTCGAAGATGCGGGCGAAGAGGGCCGCCGATGTCTGCAGGTCGAGGGCGACGCGCATGAGGCCGGTCAGCGGCTGCAGCAGGCGCGCCTGCACCGTGGTGAACGCCACGATCGTGCCGGCGGTGATGTCGGGGCTGCCCCCGGCGACGAGATACCCGGCGACGAGGTAGATCACGGCGGGCACGCTCGCCATGAGCACCTGCACGACGGCGAAGAACCCCTGCCCGCTCATCGCCCGGCGCACCTGCAGCACGACCTGATTGCGGTTCTCCGCGCGATACCGCTCGGACTCGGTGCGTTGCCGGTTGAAGGCCTTCGACAGCAGGATGCCGGACACGCTCAGCGTCTCCTGCGTGATCGCCGTCAGCTCCGACAGCGATTCCTGCGTCTCCCCCGCGATGCGGGCACGCACCTGCCCGACCTTGCGCTGGATGAGCACCAGCGCGGGCATGAGCACCACGGCGATGATCGTCAGGCGCCAGTCGATGATGATCATCGCCACGAGCGATGCGACGACCGTCACGGCGTTGCCGAGGATGCTGGTGACGGTGTTGGTGAGCACCCCCGCCACCCCGCCGACGTCGTTCTGCAGGCGCGACTGGATGACGCCCGTCTTGGTGCGGGTGAAGAACGCGAGCTCCATCGCCTGCAGGTGGTCGAACAGCCGCACGCGCAGGTCTCCGGTGACGCGGTTTCCCACCGTCGCGGTGAGCCACGTCTGCACGACACCCACGCCCGCCGACGCCAGGAACAGCCCGATCATCAGCGCCACCAGCCGCAGCAGGAGGGAGAGGTCGGGTCCGCCGGTGGGAGGGAAGAGCGCCTCGTCGAACACCCGCTGCACCAGCAGGGGCGGCACCACGGCCAGGCCCGAGCCGAGGATCACGAGCGCGCCGGTGACGGCGATGCGCGCGCGGTACGGGCGGAACAGCGCCAGCACGCGGCGGCCGAGGCCCGGGATGCGCGGCGCCTGCGCGTTGAGGCGGCGCTGGGCGGACTCGTCCACCCCGCGGAATCCGCCGCGCGGACCGCCGCCGGCCATGCCCATGGTCATCCGTTCAGCCTACGTCCGCGCATCGGTAGGGTGGCGGGCATGAACACGACACCCGGTGACGCCGACCGTGCCGAGCTCGACGCGCTCCGCGAGGAGATCGACGAGCTGAAGGCCATCCCCGAAGAGGAGCTGGTCAACCCCAGCCCCACGAAGGGACATGAGGACGAGCTTGACGCGGAGCCCAACGAGGCTCCCGGCTCCGAGGAGTTCGGCGGACCCGCGTAACGCGGGTCAGTTACCGCCGCAGGCGCTGCCTCCGCAGCACGACGACCCCTGCTGCGGCGTGGCGAGCAGGTTCTTGTCGTCCGCGATGGGCTGAAGGGGCTGGGTCACGGTCGGGTCAATGGTGGCCATGCGCTCCATGCTAGACCCGCCTTAGGCGACCGGCTCCGCACGCGCAACCCCGGGGTGTCGGTTCGCGCCTGCTCCTACCGTGGAGGCGCGCCGGGGAGTCCCCGGCGCCTCGACGACGAAAGGAAGACGCATGACCGACATCTCCGGCAAGCGCGTGGCGTTCCTGCTCACCGACGGCTTCGAGGACAGTGAGCTCACCTCGCCCTGGCAGGCCGTGACCGACGCCGGCGCCACCGCCGTGCTCGTCTCCCCCGCCGATGGCTCGGTCACGGGCAAGAACGGCCACGAGCAGCAGGTCGACCTCGCCGTCGCACAGGCCACCGCCGGCGACTTCGACGCCCTGGTCCTTCCCGGTGGCGTCGTCAACGCCGACCACCTGCGCATGGACGACAAGGCCGTGAGCTTCGCCCGCGACTTCTTCGCGCAGCACAAGCCCGTCGGCGTCATCTGCCACGGCGCCTGGATCCTGGCCGATGCGGACGTGCTCGACGGCCGCACGGTGACCAGCTATCCGAGTCTGAAGACCGACCTGCGCAACGCGGGCGCGACCTGGGTCGACGAGGAGGTCGTGGTCGACGCCGGCCTGGTCTCCAGCCGCACGCCGGACGACCTCCCCGCCTTCAACGCGAAGGTGGTCGAAGAGATCGAAGAGGGCGCGCACGCCGGCCAGACCGTGTGACGCGCAGCGCCGAGGGGGCGACGATCCGCAGGGACGTCGCCCCCTCGGCCTACCCGGGTGCTTTTTCCCGGCAAGCGCGTGGACCTGTGGTCTGACCACAGTCTAGAATGATCGCGAAGGACGGCGAACGCCCGTCCGCAAGGAGTGATCATCATGACTTCGATGACGAACGCGGCCGCCCCGGCCGATCGCGGCGTCGTCCCCGGTGGCACCATGCGCGCCGCCGTCGTCACCGCCCCCGACCAGCCGCTGCAGGTCACGGAGGTGCCGATCCCGACCCCCGGGCCCGGACAGGCTCTCGTGCGGGTCATCACCAGCGGTGTATGCCACACCGACCTGCACGCCGCCCGCGGCGACTGGCCGGTGCCGCCGAAGTCCGATCTCATCCCGGGCCACGAGGGCTACGGGGAGGTCGTCGCGCTGGGTGAGGGCGTCACCACCCTCGCCGTCGGCGACAAGGTCGGCAACGCGTGGCTGTGGAGCGCCTGCGGCGTGTGCGAGTTCTGCCGCACCGGCTGGGAGACGCTCTGCACCGAGCAGCAGAACGGCGGCTACTCCGTCGATGGCAGCTTCGGCGAGTACATGCTCGTCGACGAGCGCTTCGCCGCCCGCATCCCCGACGGCGTGAACACCGACGAGGTCGCGCCGATCCTCTGCGCCGGCGTCACGGTCTACAAGGGCCTGAAGATGACCGAGGTCAAGCCCGGCGAGTGGGTCGTCATCTCCGGCATCGGCGGCCTCGGCCACATCGCCGTGCAGTACGCCCGCGCCATGGGCATGCGCGTCGCCGCCGTCGACATCGACGACGACAAGCTGCTCCTCGCCCGCCGCCACGGCGCCGAGATCACCGTCAACGCCGCCAAGACCGATCCGATCGCCGAGATCCAGGAGCGCACCGGTGGCGCCCACGGCGTGCTCGTCACCGCCGTGCACCCGCAGGCGTTCGCACAGGGCACCGGCATGAGCCGGCGCGGCGGCACCGTGGTGTTCGTCGGCCTCCCCCCGGGGCAGTTCCCGGCCGACATCTTCGACACCGTGCTGCGGGCCATCACCATCCGCGGCTCCATCGTCGGCACGCGCCAGGACATGGTCGAGGCACTGGACTTCTTCGCCCGCGGCGAGATCCACCCCACCGTGACCGTCGAGAAGCTCGATGACATCAACGACATCTTCGAGCGCATGGAAGGCGGCAAGATCGAAGGCCGCATCGTGATGCGGTACGCGCGGGACTGACCTTCACCACGTGCGACGCCCCGGCCACTGCGGCCGGGGCGTCGCCGTCTCACGCGGAGATGTGAACGGGCGGCGCCGCGGCATCCCGCCCCGACGCCGACCGCAGCGCGCGGTCGAGGTCCTGGATGAGGTCGTCGACGTGCTCCAGGCCGATCGACAGCCGCAGCACCGCGGCCGACGGACGCGCGTGCGGGGCGACGGGGCGGTGCGTCAGCGCGGCCGGATGCTGGATGAGCGAGTCGACCCCGCCCAGCGAGACGGCGTGGGTGAACAGCTGCACGGCCGCCGCCGCCGCGGACGCCGCCTCGTACCCCTCCGCCATCTCGAGCGCGATCATCGCGCCGCCGCCGCTCATCTGGCGCGCCAGGAGTCCGCGCGGGTCACCGTCGAGCCCGGGGTAGTACACCCGCGCGACGCCGTCGTGGCCGGTGAGCCAGGCCGCGATGCGCGCGGCACTGTCCTGCTGGGCGCGCATGCGCACCGGCAGCGTCGCCAGCCCGCGGTGCAGCAGATACGCGCCGAACGGGTGCAGCAGACCTCCGGTGATCGCACGCACCCGCCGCAGCGCCTGCGCCTGCTCCTCGGAGCAGGCGATCACGCCGCCCATGGTGTCGCCGTGGCCGCCGAGGTACTTCGTCGCGCTGTGCAGGCTCATCGCCGCGCCGAGGTGCAGGGGACGCTGCAGCACGGGCGTGGCGAACGTGTTGTCCACCAGCACCGGCACGTCGCCCGCTGCGGCGACGACCGCCGGGATATCCACGAGCTCGAGGGTGGGGTTGGCCGGCGTCTCCACCATCACGAGGCCTGTGTCGGGCCGCAGCGCGCCGGCGACCTCGTCCTCGGCACAGAAGGTCGCATCGGCCCCGAGCAGCCCGGTGGCGAGCAGGTGGTCGGTGCCGCCGTAGAGCGGCCGCACCGCCACGACGTGCGGCCGGCCGACGGCCTGCGTCTGCGCGAGCACCGCCGCGGTCACCGCGGCCATGCCGGTCGAGAACGCCACAGCGGCCTCCGCTCCTTCGAGCGCGGCCAGGGCGTCCTCGAAGCGCGCGACGGTGGGGTTCCACAGTCGTGCGTAGACGAAGCTGTCGTCGTCACCGGGTCGCCCTCCGGTGGCGAGGGTCTCGTACGCATCGCCGCCGCGCTCGACGTCGGGCAGCGGGTTGGTGGTGGACAGGTCGATCGGCGGCGCGTGCACGCCGGCTGCGGCCAGGTCCTCGCGCCCAGCGTGAACGGCGGCAGTGTCGGGATGCCAGGAAGAGGGGTGCATGCCACGATCATGCAGGAAAACGCAGGCGAGAGAGCCGAAGTCCGCACACTACGCTGGCACCAAGGCTTCCTGCAGCGATTGCTGCGGCCTGGACGATCGAAGGGCGTGGAACGTTGGCGAGATCACAACCGACCGACGACGAGATCGACGACGTCGACCTGGCGATCCTCGCCGCGCTGAGCTCCCGGGCCGACATCACGAACAAGGCGCTCGCGGCGCGCCTGCACCTGGCGGAATCCACCTGTGCGCACCGGGTGCGGATGCTGCGTCGCCGGGGGCTCATCGTCGACACCCGTGCGCGAGTGGACACCGCGGCGCTCGGCTTCCCCCTCCGCGCACTCGTCAATGTGCGACTCGGCAGTCATACCAAGTCCGGCGTCACCGACCTGTTCCACGCGCTGACGCGGATCCCCGGGGTCATCGAGGTGTTCCACGTCGCCGGCGAGGACGATTTCGTCCTGCACGTCGCCGCGGCCGATGCGCACGCGCTGCGCGACCTCGTGCTCGAGCACGTCACCGTGCACCCGGCGGTGCGCTCCACTGAGACGCACCTCGTCTTCGATCGTCGTGACGGCGTCGGAGTGCTGCCCGCCGGCTGACGGCGCCGCCCGCGCTCAGGAGCGCACGAGGCGGGCGATGGCCGCCGTCGCCTCAGCGACCTTCGCGTCCGCATGGTCGCCGCCCACGCGCGCCGCGTCCACGACGCAGTGGCGCAGGTGATCGTCGAGCAGCCCGACCGCAACCGAGTTGAGCGCACTGGTCAGTGCGCTGATCTGCGTGAGGATGTCGATGCAGTACTTCTCCTCGGCGATCATGCGATGCACACCGCGCGCCTGGCCCTCGATCCGCTTGAGGCGGTTGAGGTAGCGCTCCTTGTCGGTGATGTAGCCGTGGACGTGTTCGGCGTCGTCCTCGTCGGCCGGGTGCGCGTGCGCACTCTCCGCGGCGGGCAGGGTCTCGTCGGGCACGGTCTCGTCGGCGAGGTCGGTCATGACACGGCATCCTTTCGGGTGGAGCGGCCGGCGGCGGCGGACAGCGGGCGGAACCGGCGCAGCCGCAGGCTGTTGCCGACGACGAAGACGCTCGACAGCGCCATGGCGGCGCCCGCGAGCATGGGGTTCAGCAGGCCGAGGGCCGCCAGCGGGATCGCGGCGACGTTGTAGGCAAAGGCCCAGAAGAGGTTGGTCTTGATCGTGCGGAGCGTGCGGCGGGAGAGCCGCACGGCGTCGGCCGCGGCTCCGAGGTCGCCGCGCACCAGCGTGATGTCCGCGGCCTCCATCGCGGCATCCGTGCCGGTGCCCATCGCCATGCCCAGATCGGCCTGCGCGAGGGCGGCGGCGTCGTTGACCCCGTCACCGACCATCGCCACGACCCGCCCCTCGGACTGCAGGCTCGCCACGACGGCGACCTTGTCCTCGGGGCGCACGTCGCCGATGGCCTCGTCGATGCCGACCTCGGCCGCGATGCGCGCGGCGACGGCGGCGTTGTCGCCGGTGAGCAGGATGGGCCGCAGGCCGAGCCTGCGCAGATCGGCCACCGCGGCGGCACTGGTCTGCTTCGGCCGGTCGGCGACCACGACAGCGCCACGGGCGCAACCGTCCCACGCCACCACGACGGCGGTCTGGCCGCGTTCGTGCGCCGCGTTCACGGCGGCGGTGAGCTGCGCGTCGACCTGGACCGACCACTGCTCGAGCAGCGCGGCCCGGCCGACGACGATCCCGTGCCCGCCGACAACGCCGGTGACGCCGAATCCCGCGGTGCTGCGGAAGTCCGTGACGGCGGGAAGGTCGCCCGCGCGCCCGGCCGCGTCGGCGATGGCGCGCGCGATGGGGTGCTCGCTGGCGTGCTCGACCGCACCGGCCAGGCGCAGCACCTCCGCCGCGTCCTCACCGGCGGCGGGCACGACCTCGACGACGCTCATGCGTCCCGTGGTGACGGTGCCGGTCTTGTCCAGCACGATGGTGTCGACCCGGCGGGTGGATTCGAGCACCTCGGGACCCTTGATGAGGATGCCGAGCTGCGCGCCCCGCCCGGTGCCGACCAGCAACGCCGTCGGCGTCGCCAGCCCCAGGGCGCACGGGCAGGCGATGATGAGCACCGCCACCGCGGCGGTGAACGCAGCCGCCGGGGCGGCCCCCGCGATGAGCCATCCGGCCAGCGCGGCCAGAGCGATGCCGATGACCACCGGGACGAACACCCCGGAGATGCGATCGGCCAGACGCTGCACCTCCGCCTTGCCGGACTGGGCCTGCTCCACCAGGCGGGCCATCTGCGCCAGCTGGGTGTCGGCGCCCACGCGGGTGGCCCGCACGATGAGGCGCCCGCCGGCGTTGACGGTGGCGCCGGTGACGGGGTCGCCGGCGCCGACCTCCACGGGAAGGGATTCGCCGGTCAGCAGCGACTGGTCGACGGCCGACGACCCCGCGACGACCACACCGTCGGTGGCGATCTTCTCCCCCGGGCGCACGACGAACTCGTCGCCCACCCGCAGTCGCTCGACGGGGATGCGCCCCTCGACGCCGTCGCGGATGACGGTGACGTCCTTCGCGCCCAGCTGCAGCAGCGCACGGAGGGCGGCACCCGCGCGCCGCTTGGCGCGCTTCTCGACATAGCGCCCGGCGAGCACGAACATCGTCACCCCGGCGGCGACCTCGAGGTAGATGTCACCCGCTGCGTCGGCGGCGCCGATCGTGAAGGTGAAGGGATGCGTCATCCCGGTCATGCCGGCGGTGCCGAAGAAGAGGGCGTACACCGACCACAGCAGCGCGGCGGACGTGCCGATGCTGATGAGGGTGTCCATGGTCGCGGCCCCGTGGCG
This sequence comes from Microbacterium sp. zg-Y1090, assembly GCF_030246945.1. Taxonomy (NCBI): domain Bacteria; kingdom Bacillati; phylum Actinomycetota; class Actinomycetes; order Micrococcales; family Microbacteriaceae; genus Microbacterium; species Microbacterium wangruii. The sequence continues at coordinate 1,289,025 of NZ_CP126742.1, read as the reverse complement.
CAGGTTGATCGCCGCCGCACGATGAAAGGGCCACGCGCCCCACACCACGACGGGAGCGGCCAGCGTGAGCGAGAGCCACTGCCAGTTCGGGAACTGCAGAGCAGGGATCATCGCCATGAGGATCACCGGCACGGCCAGCACCGTCGAGCCGATGAGTCGCTGCCGCAGGCTCCGCAGCTCTGGGTCGAGGGGTTCGGTGCCGGCATCCGGCTGCGCCTCAGGGGTGACAGGCAGAGCGGCGGTGTACCCGGTGCGCTGCACCTCGGCGATGACGGTCGCCGCGTCGAGCGCGGCCGGTCCGGTCACCTGCGCCTTCTCGGTGGCATAGTTCACCGTCGCGGTCACCCCGTCGAGGCGATTGAGCTTCTTCTCGATGCGCGCCGCGCACGACGCGCACGTCATGCCGCCGATCTCGAGTTCGAACCGAGCCTGGTCGGCGCCGAGGGTGTTCGTCATCTGCCGGGCGCTCCCTCAGGCCCGTGTCGCGGTGTAGCCGGCCTCGTCGACGGCGGCCAGCACGTCCTCATCGGAGATCGCAGCGGATGCCGTCACGGTCAGCCGTCCGGTCTTCGCACTGACCTGCACGTCCTCCACGCCGGCGAGCTGCGAGACCTCGCCGCGCACCGCTGCCTCGCAATGACCGCAGGACATGCCCGTCACCTGGTACTCGCTGATCGCCATCTGCCTTCCTTCTCTTGGTCCATATACCCCGGTGGGGTAACCTCAGGGTACAACGCGGATACCCTCATAGGGTATTCCCCGGTGATAGCAGAAACCGGAGCGCAGGTCAACGGTCAGCGATGCGCAAAATGCGCGCGTAGCGTGGTTTCCAGCATGTGAGAGAGCCCCGGTTGAGGCGGCGACGTTCGGGTCGTCGCCGCCTCCCGGCCTCGCACCTGGCGGCCCCGGTGGGACACGTCCCACCGGGGCCGGATTCCGTTTCAGGCCTTGTCTGCGAGCATCCGCTCGCGCACCTCGCGGCGCAGCACCTTGCCGATGAGCGAGCGCGGGAGGTCCTCCATCTGCACGATGCGCCGCGGCACCTTGTAGGCCGCCAGCCGCGTGCGGCAGTAGTCGCGCAGCCCCTCCACGTCGAGCACGGCGCCCTCGCGCAGCACGACCGCGGCGGCGACGTCCTCTCCCCGGCTGCGGCGCGGCAGCGCGACCACGGCGGCCGCGTCCACGTCGGGGTGGGTGTGCAGGGTGTCCTCGACCTCGGTCGGCGACACGTTGAAGCCGCCCGTGATGATGAGTTCCTTCAGGCGGTCCACGATGGTGACGAACCCGTCGGCCGAGACCGATGCGATGTCGCCGGTGCGCAGCCAGCCGTCCTCGAGCAGGGTCGCGGCCGTCTCGGCGGGGCGCCCCCAGTAGCCCTGGAACACCTGCGGTCCGCGCACGAGCAGTTCGCCCGCTTCACCGAGCGGTCGGTCGACCGACGGATCGTCGGGGTCGACCACGCGGATCTCCGTGCTCGGGAACGGCACGCCGACGGTGCCGGGGCGGCGCGTGGTGCCCATCGGGTTGCCGATGGCCACCGGGGAGCTCTCGGTCATTCCGTAGCCCTCCACGAGCAGGCCGCCGGTGGCCTCCTCCCACCGCTTGACCGTGTCCACCGGCAGGCTCATCGCACCGGAGATCGCGAAGCGCACGCTGCTCAGGTCGATCGTGCCGCGGGCGGCCGCGCGGGCCAGCTGATCGTAGATCGGGGGGACGGCGGGAAGGAACGTCGGCGGGCTCTTGCGCGCGGCATCCGCCACCAGCCCGACGTCGAACTTGGGGAACAGCACGAGCTTGGCGGCGATGCCCATCGCGAAGGTCAGGCACAGCGTCATCCCGTACGCGTGGAAGAGGGGCAGCACCGCGTAGAACGTCTCCTCGCCGTCGACGAGACCCGGGACCCACGCGCTTCCCTGCATCGCGTTGGCGCGGAGGTTGCGGTGGGTGAGGATCGCCCCCTTCGGGGTTCCCGTCGTTCCGCTGGTGTACTGCAGCACGGCGATGTCGTCGACCGTCGGTGCGGGATGCCGGGCGGAGAGGCGCCGGTGATCCAGCAGCGCCTTCCACGTGTACGGCCGACGCAGCTCCGGGGTGGTGGTCAACTGGGCGCGCGACTCGCGCGCCCGCGGGATCGGAAGACGCAGCGCGAGCCGCTTGACCAGCGGCAGCGCCTCGGTCATGTCCACGCTCACGATGCGCTTCGGACGCACGTCGCTCGGGAAGTCGGCGACGACGTCGACGGTCTTGTCCCAGACGATCGCGACCGAGGCGCCGTGATCCTCGAACTGGTGCCGCAGCTCACGGGCGGTATAGAGCGGGTTGTGCTCGATGACGATGGCACCCAGCCGCAGCACGGCATAGAAGGCCACCACGTGCTGGGGGCAGTTCGGCAGCACGATGGCCACGCGGTCCCCCTTGCGCACACCCATGCGGCGCAGGCCCTCGGCGGCGCGCAGGATCTGGTCGCCGAGCTCGCCGTACGTCGTCACCGCACCGAAGAACTCCAGCGCCGGCCGGCGCGCGTGCGCCTTGATGCTGGCCTCGATCGTCTCAGTCAGCGACTGCGTCGGGGGGACGATGTCGGCAGGCACGCCGTCGGCATAGGCCGCCAGCCAGGGACGCGATGCGAAGGGGTTCGATGGCATGCTTCCATCTTCCACCCCGCGGGCTGAGGGTTCGCTCACGCGCGCACCAGATGCACGGTCGGCCCTCGCACGCAAGGGGGTACGAGTTCCGGTGAACGCGACGTAGAACCGAACAGCGTCGGATCCCCCCGGCGCGGAAGGAGAGAGCAATGTCAGAGAGTTACGGAGCGGGGGCACCGACCTCGTCGGGTGCCGCCAGCGGCAGCACCTCGGCCAAGGTCGACACCGCCAAGGCGGAAGCCGCCGACTTGAAGAACACGGCTGCCTCCAAGGCATCCGACGTGGCCTCGACGGCGAAGGACGAAGCCGCCACCGTGATCGGCGAGGCCGGCGCACAGGCACGCATGCTCTACGCGCAGACGCAGCGGGAGCTGAACGACCAGGCGAGCAGCCAGCAGCAGCGCGTCGCCTCAGGGCTGCGCGACATGAGTTCCGAGCTGGCATCGATGTCGTCGCATGCCGACAGCCAGGGCGTCGCATCGGACCTCGTCCGCCAGGCCGCCGACCGCCTCTCTGGGGCAGCGGCGTGGCTGGGTGACCGGGACCCCGCGGGTGTGCTCGCCGAGGTGAAGAGCTACGCCCGTCGCCGGCCCGGCATGTTCATCGCTGGTGCCGCCATCCTCGGTGTCGTCGCGGGGCGCCTGACGCGCGCGCTCGCGGCGAACGCCTCCGACGACAAGGACAGCGCAGCCGCTGCTCCGCGCGTCGCGCCGTCACCGGTTGTCGCGCAGACCGGCTCCGTGGCCGACGGCACGGCAGCGCCGGTGCCGCCGACATCGACACCGGGCCACGTCGACACGCCGCTGTACGAGCAGTCCACGACCATGCAGAGGTCGGGACCGTCCGCGGAAGGGAAGCCGGATGTCCGACGCGACACCCTCTGAGCAGAAGGCGGCGACGACGTCGCTGGGTGATCTGCTGTCCGAAGTCACCAGCGACATATCCACGCTGATGCGGCAGGAGGTCGCCCTCGCCAAGGCGGAACTGAAGGAGTCGGCCAGTCGCACGGCCAAGGGTGCGGGCATGCTCGGCGGGGCCGGATACGCCGCGCTGATGGCCGTGTTCTTCCTGTCGTACGCGCTCTGGTGGGCATTGGGAACCCTGGTGGGCGGCGGCTGGTCCGGCGTCATCGTGGCCGTGCTGTGGGCGGTCATCGCCGCGGTGCTCTACGTGATTGGCCGCAACAAGTTGAAGGAAGTCGAGGGTGCCCCGCAGACGGTGGAGACCCTCAAGGAGATACCCGAGACGCTGAAGAGGAATGAGGAGAACCGATGAGCGATTCACCCGACCAGATCCGCGCCGACATCGAGCGCACCCGGCAGGACCTCGGCGGCGACGTCGATGCACTGGCCGACAAGGTCACTCCGTCGAAGATCGTGGACAGGCAGAAGGACAGGGCACGCGAGGCCGTCCGATCGGTGCGCGAACGCATCATGGGCGCCGCCGACGACGCCGGCTCGGCGGTGTCCGGCGCGGGATCCTCCGCGGCGGGCAGCATCGGCGACGCAAAGGACCGGGTCGTCGCCAAGGCGGAGGGCAACCCGCTCGCCGTCGGGCTCATCGCATTCGGCGCAGGGCTGCTGGCTGCATCGCTGATCCCCGCCTCGTCGCAGGAGAAGCGGATGGCGGCGGACGTCAAGGACAAGGCCCAGCCCCTGGTCGATGAGGCCTCGCACGTCGCCCGCGACGTCGGCGAGCACCTCAAGGAGCCCGCCCAGCAGGCGGCGAGCGCCGTCAAGGATGCCGCAGCCGACTCCGTCGAAACGGTGAAGACCGAGGCGCAGTCCGCCGCGACGGACGTGAAGGATCAGGCGCAGCACAGCAGGGAGAACATCGCCGGCGGCTGACGCCAGCCCGGGCGGGGGTCGCAACGACGGGACCCCCGCCCGCTGGGCGGGAGCAGGATAAGCCACCATCGCCGCGCGCAACAGGGATTGCGGCGATCACCCGCGAGCAGTGAAGTGGTGCGATGAGCAAAGACATAGCCGCGGTGGCTCCCACCGCACCGATCGGGCTGAAGCGCGCCGTCGGCACGCCCCTGCTGTTCGCCTTCATCGTGGGCGACACCCTGGGTGCGGGCATCTACACCCTCGTCGGCTCGATGGCCACCGATGTCGGTGGGGTCATCTGGCTGCCGCTGCTCGTGGCTCTTGTCGTGGCGCTGCTCACGGCCGGCACCTATGCCGAGCTCATCACCAAGTACCCCCATGCCGGCGGCGCTGCCCGCTACATCGACCGCGCCTTCGGCAAGCCCTACCTGTCATTCCTCGTCGGGTTCCTGATGATGGCTTCCGGCATCACCACCGCCGCCGCGCTCGCCAACGCGTTCGCCGGCGACTACCTCACCGCGCTGATCGATGTGCCCCCGATCCCCACCGCGATCGTGTTCATCATCGTGCTGACCCTCATCAACCTGCGCGGAGTGCGGGAGTCGCTGGGCGCGAACCTCGTCGCGTCGGTCATCGAGGTCAGCGGTCTTGTGATCGTCATCGTCGTGTGCGCCATCGTCTTCGGCAACGGCGACGGCGACCCGTCCCGCATCTTCGAGTTCGCCCCCGACGTTCCTCCCGTCGAGGGCGTGTTCGCGGCATCGATCATCGCGTTCTTCTCCTTCCTCGGGTTCGAGGCGGCCGCGAACATGGCCGAAGAGGTGAAGAACCCCTCGAAGGCGTACCCCCGGGCTCTGTTCGGCGCGATCAGCACGGCCGCCGTCGTGTACCTGCTCATCGCGATCGGTGCGGTGATCGTCCTACCGCCCGCAGAACTGGCGACCTCGACCGGCCCGCTGCTCGATGTCGTGTCCGCGAGCGGCCTCGGCATCCCTTCGTGGCTGTTCGGTCTCATCGCGCTGGTCGCGATCGCCAACGGTGCCCTGCTGTTCATGGTCATGGCCAGCCGGGTGAGCTACGGTCTCGCCGAAGCCGGCCTGCTGCCGCACGCCTTCGCGCGGGTGCTGCCCAACCGGCGCACCCCGTGGGTCTCGATCGTCGTCGTGGCGGGCATCACCATCCTGCTGACCCTCGTCGGTGACGTCGCCACCCTCGCCGAGACGACGGTGCTGCTGCTGCTCCTCGTCTTCCTCTCGGCGAACGTCAGCGTGCTGGTGCTCAAGAAGGACAAGGTCGACCACCGTCACTTCTCGGTGCCGCGGTTCATCCCCGTCATCGGCATCCTGGCGTGCCTCGTGCTGCTGGCCCAGCAGTCGTGGCAGGTCTGGCTGGGTTCGCTGGCGTACATCGCCGTCGGATCGGTGCTCTTCTTCGTGGCGCGGTACGGCCGCAAGCGCGGCGACGAGAAGCGGCGTGTCAAGGCCGCGAACCCCGCGCCGATCGCCTGAGCGCCGGCGACCACGGCGCGGGTCGCGCGGGCACCGCATCGCGCGGTCGGGCAGCAGTCGGACGACTCCCTAGAATTGGCCGGTGCAGGCAACCCGATACGTCACCGACGCCGCCCGCGCGAACCTCAGTTCGGCGATCGCCGCAGCGCTCGGGTTCGCCTTCGCGGTCGCGACCGCCGCGATGCGCGGGGACCTCGGCGTGGTCGATCCGCTGCGACTCGGAATCGACGTCTACCTGTTCATGTGGCCGTCGTTCGGCGCGGTCTATCTGGTCTGGACGCACCTCGCGTACTCCCGGCACGACGTCGCGACCCTCCGCTGGCGCACGCAGCGGGAGCTGCAGGCGCAGCGCCGCTGGTGGTGGCCGCTCGTCGGATTCGGCGGCGCGTCGAGCTGGACGCTGAGCGCGGCGCTGGCCGCGGTGTTCATCACCGTCGTCATCGCGCAGACGCCTGAGTACCGCGGCAGCCTGCTGTACGTCGCCCTGGGGCTGCTGTGCGTCGCCTGCTCGTGGGCGCTCATGGTCTACGCGTTCGCCCTGCAGTACCTGCGTCTGCAGGTCGGCACGATCGACGCCGATCACATCCGCCTGGAGGTCGGCAGCCCCGCCACCTTCGGCGACTACCTCACGCTGTCGATCCTGCTGTCGACGATGGCGGCGACCGTCTCGGCGTCCGTGCGCACCCGGCAGGCGTGGATGCTCGTGCGCACGAACGTCCTGTTCGCCTTCACGTTCAACTCGGTGATCGTGGCGATGGTCGTCTCGCTGCTGCTCGGCGGCCTGAGCGGCTGAGGATGCCGCGTCGAGCGGCGGCGATGTCGGTGGCTGCCCCTAGCGTGGCCGGCGTGGACCGCGACGCGCTGCCGGGGCCGTGCGCACTGTGCGGCGGACTGGCCGGCGTGCGCGCGGAGGGCTCGTGGGTCTGCGCCGCGTGCGGGTGGCGCTACGGCGCCGCTCCCGACCCCGATCTGCCGCTCCCCCGCATCGACGTCGTGTACTACCTGCGCTTCGACGCACGGGTGAAGATCGGGACGACGTGGCGGCCCCGGCAGCGCCTCGCCGCGATCCGGCACGAGGAGCTGCTCGCGTTCGAACGCGGCGCCAGAGCCCTCGAGCAGCAGCGACACCGCGAGTTCGGCGATATCCGCGAGGGTGGCGAGTGGTTCACCCTCGACGAGTCGCTCGCCGCGCACATCGCCGCGGTGCGCGCGGCCGGCGACCCGTGGACCCTCTACTCCCGCTGGCTCAGCGAGGCCCTCCGCCGCTGACCGCCGCGCTCGGCCGCGTCGCGGATCCCGCCCGCCTCGGGGTTCGGGGCGCGTATCCGTCCCCGAACCCACGCATCCTCAGGTTCGGGGCGCGTAAAGGGTCCCACCGCTGGCCCTGTTCGAGGACTAGCCTGCGAGTGATGGTGACTGAGCGTCGGACAGCACAGGACAGTCGTGCGGGAGGTGGCGACATGCGTGCACTGATCGTCTATGAATCGCTGTGGGGTAACACGGAGAAGATCGCGCGAGCAGTGGCAGAGACGCTTGCCGGAACCGGAACGGTGGATGTGGTCGAATCGGATTCCGCCCCGGCGTCGCTGGACGGCTACGACCTGCTCGTCGTCGGCGGTCCGACGCACGCGTTCTCGATGCCGCGGCCGGCCACCCGCGCCGAAGCCGTCACCTCGCACGGTGCGCCGCATGCGCCCGAGCGCGGGATCCGCGAGTGGCTCGCCGGGCTCACCGCCGGCCTAGCCTCGATCCCCGCGGCAGCGTTCGACACGCGGGTCGACAAGCCTCGTCTGCCCGGCTCGGCCGCCGCATCCGCCCGCCGCGAGCTGCGCAGGCTGGGCTTCGACACCGCCCTCAAGCCAGCGACCTTCCGCGTGCACGGGTACGAGGGTCCGCTGCTCGAGGGCGAGATCGAGCGCGCGCACGCCTGGGCCGCTGGGCTCGCGGCAGCAGGGTCGCGCGGCTGAACCCCGGCACGCGCACACCGCTGCTCGCGGCACCTGCTGACACCGGACTCGCGACCGGTCTATCGTGCCCTCATGACGACCGACCCACGGGTGCTCGACTGGCTGCTCGACTCCGACCCGGCCCTGCGATGGCAGGTGGAGCGCGACCTGGCGGGCGCACCTGACGAGGTGTGGCAGCGCACGCGCGCACGCGTTCTCGTCGAGGGCTTCGGGGCACGTCTCCTGTCGCACCAGGACCCCGACGGCCAATGGGCCGGCGGTGCGTTCTTCCCGGCCGGGTTCTTCGACAGCGAGGAGATGCAGCAGCCGGGCCAGCCGTGGATCGCCACGACCTGGAGCCTCAAGGACCTGCGCGAATGGGGCGTGGATGCCGCCGCCCTCGGCGACACCGCCGAGCGCCTCGCCGCGAACAGCCGCTGGGAGTACAACGACCTCCCCTACTGGGGCGGGGAGGTCGACATCTGCATCAACTCGTACACGCTGGCATCCGGCGCGTGGCTCGGGGTCGCCGTCGCACCGCTCGCTCGGTGGTTCGTAGAGCACCGGCTGGCTGACGGCGGGTGGAACTGCGAAGCCGAAGAGGGCCACTCGGTGCGCTCATCGTTCCATTCGACCCTCAACGCCGTGCGTGGGCTGCTCGCCTACGAGAAGCTCACCGGAGACACCACGGCGCGCGATGCCCGCCATGGCGGCGAGGAGTACCTGCTCGAGCGGCGCCTGCTCTACCGCCTCAGCACCGGCGAGCCGGTGGGAGAGTTCGTGTCGCGGTTCGTCGCCCCCACCCGCCATCGGTACAGCGCCCTCACCGCACTGGACCACTTCCGCGACGTCGCGCTGCACGAGGGCCGCGCGCCCGACGCCCGCATGGCCGACGCCGTCGCCGTGGTGCGCGACGCGCGCCGGCCCGACGGCACGTGGCTGCAGGGCGCTCCCCTCCCGGGCCGCACGTGGTTCGACGTGGATGCCGGCGAGGGCGAGCCGTCGAAGTGGCTCACCCTCACCGGCACGCGCGTGCTCGACCGGTGGGATGCCGCCACGGCGTGACCGGCCGCCGCGGCATCCACCCGATCAGGTGCGGGCGGTCCCGCCGGTCACTGCGCGCGCCACAGCTCCCAGACGCGTTCGGCGATGCGCTGGTAACGCCGGCGCGGACCGGCGATGTCGCGCCCGAACATCGCGATGAACACGCGGTGCACGAGTGTCAGGGTGTCGTCGTACGAGCGGACCGCTGCCATCCGCGGGGCGATCTCCACCGCCTCGGGGTGATACTCGTCGGGGTTCGTCCCCTCGTAGTCCAGACCTATCGGGTCCTCGTCGAACAACAGGCGTTCGAGGCGCTGCACGCGGTCGTCGGTGGTGTTTACGGGCATGGCGATACTCCTTCGGTGCCCCGGCCTTCGGGGCTCAAGAGGATCGCTCGCCCTGGGGCGACGGCGTTCAGGCCCGGGAGGGTTCGCGCGCATCCCGTCCGTCGAGCATGATCGGCAGTCCATCGATCTGCGCGAGCGCCTGCGCGCGGTTGTTGCGTGCGGCCTGCGCGTGGTCGGCGATGTCGGCACGCACGTCGTCGGAGTACTCGCCGGTCGACGCGGCCACGACCGCGGCGTTCGCCCGGTTGCGAAGCGAGATGAACATCGGCTTGTTCTGCATCGACCGATCGACCCACTGCGGTCGGTCGAACACCGTCCCCATCTGGATGGTGCCCTCGTCGATCCACATCGACGCGTACACCTCTGCCGCGCCGAGGGCGGCCTGGATCCCGAGGTCGGCGTCGACCGGAGTGTCGAGCAGGGCGCGCACCTCGTGCTGCAGATACGGCACGACCGGCAGCACCTCCGCGGCATCCGCCTCACTCACGGCTTTGGCCTCGCTCGCGCGTGCGATCACCGCACCGACGAGGTCGAGCCGTGAGGTGAGTTCCTCTGCCAGGGCGGCATCCAGCTCACGCCCGTCCCGCATGGCGAGGGCGTTGTGGAAGACCATGAGGCGCTGCAGGTTGGCGAACATCAGGATCAGCGCATTGAAGCGGTGTTCGTCGGGAGTCATCGTTCGACGCTATCGGATGCCGGCGCCTGCGGCCCCTCGGTCGTTGAGCGGGCACCCCTTCGGTCGTTGAGCGAGCGAAGCGAGACGAAACGCGGTGTCCGTGCGGGCAGGCCCTCGGTCGTTGAGCGAGCACCCCCTCGGTCGTTGAGCGAGCGAAGCGAGACGAAACGCGGTGTCCATGCCGGCAGGCCGGCCCCGGGCAAAGAGAAAGCCCCGACCGTTACCACGCGGCCGGGGCGAGACGGATGAGAAATCCGCCTATCGAGAATCAGTCTACGCCACCACAGGGGCGACCCGGACCACAGCGGCGTTCAGTGCCAGACCGCGCGACCCTGGCAGATGTCGTCCACGCGCGCGGCCAGGTCACCGGCGCGATCCTCGGGCACGGCGAAGCTCAGCTCGACCTCGACCCCGTGGCTGGCCTCTCCGAGCTCCGCGCCGGCGACCTCGAGCTCGCGGCGCACGGCGCCCTCCTGCGCGTAGGGCACCGAGACGCGCAGCATCCGCGTGCGGATGAGCGGCACGCGCTCGGCACCGAGGAGCGCCTGCGCCACGGCATCCGTGTATGCGCGGACGAGCCCTCCCGCACCCAGCTTCACGCCGCCGAAGTACCGCACCACGGTGGCGAGCACTCCCTCGAGCTCCTGGTGCCGCAGCACCTCGAGCATGGGGCGGCCCGCGGTGCCGCTCGGCTCGCCGTCGTCGTTGGCGGCGGAGTGGCCGCCGGCCATCAGCGCCCAGCAGATGTGACGGGCGTCCGGATGCTCGGCCCACAGCTCCTGCACCCGCGCGACGGCAGCTTCACGTCCCGCGACCGGCTCGACGCACCCCAGAAAGCGGCTCTTCTTGATGACGAACTCACTGTGAACGGGCGCGGCGAGGGTGAAGGGCATGGCTCAGGACTGCTCGGGGCGAGCGCCCGACCGCCGGTGTGCACGGTCGGCCGTCGCGTACTCCGTCATCTGCTGCGCCCACCGGGCCAGGTGCGCCTGCACGAGGTCGGGCTGATCGTTCTCCAGGTTGTGGCCGGCCCCGTCGAGCACGGCATACGTCGCACGGGGGAAGCGCTGCGCGAGCGCCCACTGATCCTCATAGCCGACCACGGCGTCCTGACGACCGGTCAGCATCAGCACCGGACGATCGAAGCCGGCGAGGTGATCGTCGGGTAGCGCGGGCAGGGCGTAGTCCTTCGCCAGGCGCGCCATGGCGCGCACGTCGGCGCTCTGCAGGCCGGGGAGCACCGACCGTCGGAAGCGTTCCCAGTTCTCCCGGGACTGCACGACGGCCAACTCGGTGTAGGCCTCGGCATCGGCGGCGCTCAACCCGGCGACGAGCGCGGCGTCCTCGACCAGAACGGCGTGCGGTGGGACCAATCGGTTCTCGCGCACCGAGTCCACGACAGGAGCCAGCAGCGCCATGCCGAGGCACTGGTCGGGCCGACGCGCGACCAGATCGCGGGCGAGCAGGCCGCCGAGCGACGCGCCCACCACGGCGAACGGCGTGGAGCCGAGCAATCCGCCTACTGCCTCATCGAGCCAGTCGGCGAGCTGGGACAATCCACCTGGGGCATCCAGCGCCGGCGTCGCACCGAACCCGGGCAGATCGAGGTAGATGCGTTCCCACAGCCCGGACTCGTCGAAGGCGGCATCCAGCGCCAGCATCATCCGGTGATCCACGCCGTTGCCGTGCACGAACACCACTGGGGTTCCGCTGCCGAGCCGGACGACGTGCGGGGGCCGCGGCACCGTGAGTGCGGTCACTGACATGAATACATCATGACCCCCGGAGCCTGGACCCGCCCACTCCCGTCAGACGCCCGGTCGGATCGTCAGGTCGGGGATCTGCGCGTCGCGAGGCAGGTCCAGCACGGTGAGGATGCTCGTGACGACCGAGTCCGCATCGATGAAGCCGGCCGGGTCGTAATCGCGTCCTTCCTGCTCGTGCACGCGCTCCTGCATCGCCGTGGCGGTGCGCCCGGGATACACCGACGACACCCGCACGCCGTGCGGCGACTCCTCGGCGCGCAGGCTGTCGGCGAGCGCCTTAAGTCCGTGCTTGGATGCCGCGTAGGCCGCCCAGTCGGGCGCCGCACGCAGTCCGGCGCCGGAGTTGACGAACACCACCTGGCCCTTCGCCGCGCGCAGCGCCGGCAGCAGCAGCCGGGTCAGCTCAGCCGGCGCGACGAGGTTCACGTCGAGCTGCGATGCCCACTTCGCGACGGTGAGCTCGGCCACCTGGCCCAGGTCGACCACGCCCGCGACGTGGAGCAGCGAGTCCAGGCGGCCGGGGAGGTCGTGCCGCGTGAGCGCCGCGGCAAGCTCGCCCGGCGCCGCCAAGTCGGCGACGATCGTCTGAGCACCGGGAAACCGTTCCCGCAGCTCCGCCGCACGGGCGTCGCTGCGCGCGAGCAGGATGAGATCGTCGCCACGTGCCTGCAGGCGCGCGGCGAGGGCGGCGCCGATGCCGGAGCCGGCGCCGGTGAGCAAGTGCAAAGCCATACCGCCATCGTCCCACGGCGCGCGAACGCGGCAGGGTCTGGGCGCGCCCTGCGAGGGGGACGTAGCATCAGCGCACCCACCTCTCACCTCCGGGGGCACGATGAAGCTTCTCCTCACGTCTGGCGGCATCACCAACGACAGCATCCGCGCTGCGCTCCTCGAGATGCTCGGCACCGACATCGAGGAGGCGTCCGCCCTCTGCATCCCCACCGCCCAATGGGGCCATCCGCTGTGCGGTCCCGTCTCGGCGCGCCGCTTCGTCAGCGGTCTGCCGCCATCGGGCGGGATGACCTCGCTCCCTTGGAAGTCGATCGGCCTTCTGGAACTCACCGCGCTGCCCACCATCGCGCCGGAGCGCTGGCAGGGGTGGGTGGGCGACGCCGATGTCCTCCTCGTCGACGGCGGCGAGGCGACCTACCTCGCGCACTGGATGCGGGCGTCCGGGCTGGCCGACTCGCTCCCGTCACTCACCGACACCGTGTGGGTGGGGGTGAGCGCGGGCAGCATGGTGCTGACCCCGCGCATCGGCGACTACTTCGTCGAGTGGCCGTCGGCGCCGGACGACACGACCCTCGGGGTCGTCGACTTCGCGATCTTCCCGCACCTCGACGTCTTCCCCACGAACACGATGGATGCCGCGGAGCGCTGGGCGGCACAGATCGGCATCCCCGCGTATGTCATGGATGACGAGACCGCGGTCCGCGTCGTGGATGGGACGATCGACGTCATCTCGGAGGGGCGCTGGGCGCGGCTCGGATGAGTCCCGAGCGTTTCGTCTCGCTGCGCTCGCTCAACGACCCGTGTTGCGGCCGTTTCGTCTCGCTGCGCTCGCTCAACGACCGGGCCGTTGACAGGCAAGTGGATACTTGCATAACGTGGGCGCGTGGATCAGGACGCAGAACTCTATCGGGCGCTTTCGGATGCGACGCGCCGACTGATCCTGGACGAGCTCGTCGATCGCGACGGCCAGACGCTCTTCGAGATCTGCGGGCGACTCACCATGAAGCACGGGGTGACCTCATCCCGCCAGGCCGTGTCACAGCACCTCGAGGTCCTCGAATCCGCGGGCCTCATCCGCACGCGCCGCGAGGGCCGATACAAGTTCCATGACCTCCACACCGAACCACTCGCGGCGATCGCCGCGCGGTGGCAGCGAAAGGAATCCGCATCATGATCCGCATCACGACGACCAGCGTCTACGTTGACGAGCAGTCGAAGGCGCTCGATTTCTACACCGAGAAGCTCGGCTTCATGAAACAGGTCGATGTGCCGACCGGCGAGTACCGCTGGCTGACGGTGAGCAGCCCCGCCGATCCGAACGGCGTCCAGGTGCTGCTCGAACCCGATCAGCACCCCGCCGCAAAGGCGTTCAAGGCCGCTCTGGTCGAGGACGGCATCCCGTTCACGCAGTTCGCCGTCGACGACATCGACAGGGAAGTCGCGCGCATGAAGGAGCTCGGCGTGAGATTCACGCAAGACGTGACGGACTACGGAAACGTGGCCGTCGCCGTCTTCGACGACACATGCGGCAACCTCATCCAGCTCGCGATGATGAAGGGTTCCGCTGCCTGATCGTCGGACATTGACGGAGAACTCCGTCGCTCAACGACCGGGCGGGCGGCGCGTATCGCTCGTCGGCGCGGAACGGTACGCCCCGCGCTCCCTAGACTCGACTCGATGACGACCGAACCTGCCCCTCAGCTGTCCCCGGACTCCTCTCCTGCGGCTGCGCCGGTCTTCGGGACGGTTGCCGCGGCATCCGTGATGGCCGAGTGCCTCAGCGTTCAGAGTCAGGTGCATCCGCGCTCAGCCCTCGCCCGATGCTTCGGCAGATCGCCCCTGTCGGAGGACTCGCGCTCCTGGTATCTGGGAACGCTGGGCGAACTCGACGCGGCAACCCGCCTTGAGTCGCTCGACGAGGGCTGGGCCGTTCTCCACTCCGTGCCCATCGGAACCCGAGGCAGCGACATCGACCACGTTGTCGTCGGCGCCGCCGGCGTGTTCACCATCAATACGAAGCTCCACGAGGGCGCGCGGATCTGGGTGGGCAGCCGGCGGCTACTGGTCAATGGTCAGAAGACCGACCATCTTCGCAACACGCGGTACGAGATTGAGAGAACGCGCAAGCTGCTGTCGACCGCGGCCGGCATCGACGTCCCCGTGCGCGGAGCCATCGTCATCGTCGGCGCCAAGGAGATCACGATTCGAGAGCAGCCGGAGGATGTCGCGGTGTTGGCGGCGCCCCAGCTCCTGCGGTGGCTGAAGAAGCAAAAGCCGCTTCTCAACCCGGCGAAGCTGACGGCGGTGACGGCGGTTGTCCGCGACGAGGCGACATGGTCATCGCAGCCTCAGCCGCTTGTCGATGCGCAGAGGTTCAGCGAACTGCGTCGCGAAGTCGAGTCGGCGAGACGCATACGGATGCTCTGGGGCGGCGTCCTGCTCGTCGCCATCCTCTCGGTGGGTGTTCCGTTCGCGGTGGACTTGTACACTCGCGTATTCGGCAGTTGACGCAGGCCTCGACGGCGTGGTGGCGCAGCCCTCACTGGGTCACTCCCGCCCCCTCACGACGCTCAACGCCTGAGTCGCGGCGCGTTTCGTCTCGCTTCGCTCGCTCAACGACCCAGACGCGAGGAGAACGTCAGCGGAGCGGCTTCACCATGATCAGGCACGGCGTGCCCTCGCCCCAGAGGCCCGTCTCCTCCAGGGGCAGGAAGCCCATCTTCTCGTAGAAGCGCCGGGTGAGCGCGTACCCGGCATCCGGGTGCGAGGGACCGAGCGTCTTCACCTCGAGGAGGCGAACCCCTCGGCCGACCGCGTCGGCCTCGATCGCAGCGAGCATCGCCGTTCCGACGCCGGAGCCATGCGCCGCGCGATCGACCACGGTGAGATGGATCTCCGCGACGTGCGGATAGTGCCGGTCCACCAGAGTGACGCCGATCACCGAGCCGTCGGCGTCACGTACCGTCCAGGTCTCCTTGGTCTGCGCCGCCTCGATGTACTCTGCGTTCGCTTCCGGTTGCCCGAACCATTCCGGCACCCTGTCGAGCAGGCGGGCGACGTCCTCCGGGACCGCGTGGTCCTGCGCCGCCTTCCACGCGGGGCGGTGCCTGCCGTCGGCTCGCGGGGCGGTTTCGTCACTCACCGTGCGCTCCTCTCCGAGCGGGGCGTTTCGTCTCGCTTCGCTCGCTCAACGACCGGGGAACACGCTCGCTCAACGACCGGGGGGGTCAGTTGTTGAAGCGGAACTCCACCACGTCGCCGTCCTGCATGACGTAGTCCTTGCCCTCCAGCCGCGCCTTGCCCTTCGCGCGGGCCTCGGCGACCGAGCCGGTCTCGACCAGGTCGTCGAACGAGATGACCTCGGCCTTGATGAAGCCCTTCTCGAAGTCGGTGTGGATGACGCCGGCAGCCTGCGGCGCCTTCCATCCCTTGCCGATCGTCCAGGCGCGGGCCTCCTTGGGACCTGCCGTCAGGTAGGTCTGCAGGCCCAGCGTGTCGAAACCGATGCGGGCGAGCTGATCCAGACCCGACTCGTCCTGTCCGGTGGATGCCAGCAGCTCGGCGGCGTCCTCGGGGTCGAGGTCGATGAGCTCTGACTCGATCTTGGCGTCGAGGAACACGGCCTTCGCCGGGGCGACGAGCGCCTCCAGCTCGGCCTTGCGCGCGGCATCCGTCAGGATCGACTCATCGACGTTGAACACGTAGATGAAGGGCTTGGCGGTGAGCAGGCCCAGTTCCCGGATCGGCGTCACGTCGATGCCGGACGACGACAGCAGTTGCCCGCGCTCGAGCGCGTCCTTCGCGGCGAGCGCCGTTTCGAGCACGACGGGCTCGGCCTTCTTGCCGCGCACTTCCTTCTCGTAGCGCGTGATCGCCTTCTCGAGGGTCTGCAGGTCGGCCAGTGCCAGTTCGGCGTTGATCGTCTCGAGGTCGTTCTTGGGGTTCACCGCACCCTCGACGTGCACGACGTCGTCATCGGCGAAGCCGCGCACGACCTGCGCGATGGCGTCGGCCTCGCGGATGTTCGCGAGGAACTGGTTGCCCAGGCCCTCCCCCTCGCTGGCGCCGCGCACGATGCCGGCGATGTCGACGAACGACACCGCGGCGGGCAGGATCCGCTCGGAGTGGAAGATCTCCGCGAGCTTGTCCAGGCGCGGGTCGGGCAGGTTCACCACCCCGATGTTCGGCTCGATCGTCGCGAACGGGTAGTTCGCCGCGAGCACCTGATTCTTGGTCAGGGCGTTGAAGAGCGTCGACTTGCCGACGTTGGGGAGACCGACGATTCCGATGGTAAGAGCCACGGGCATCCAGTCTACGTGGCGGGCGGCGCCGGGCCCGACCGGCGCGTGCTGAGAGAATGGATGCCGCCGGGTCCCTCCGGCGGAGGAAGGCATCCTGTGAACATCACGCACCTGGAGCGGTTCGTCGCCGTCGCCGAGGAACTGCACTTCCCGCGCGCTGCGGAAGCCCTCGGCATCCCACTGGCATCGCTCTACACCTCGATCGACAAGCTCGAGGCCGAGGTCGGGCAGGCGCTGATCACCCGCGACGGTTCCGGCACGCGTCTGACGAAGGTGGGCGAGCTGTTCCTCGACGAGGCCAAGGAGCGCATCGCCTCCGCCCCCGCCCCCGCGCCGAAGCCCGTCGTCCCCGCGGGCGGCAAGGCGAAGGCTTCCAAGGGCAAGGGACGCGCCCCCGTCGTGAAGGGTCAGCCGAAGCCCTACAAGAAGCGCCAGGGCCGCTGACGCGCGGCATCCGCTCGGCTAGAGCTCGGTGACCTGACCCGCTTCGACCCGCCAGCGGCGATCGGTCTGCACCGTGTCGAGCATCCGCCGGTCGTGCGTCACCAGCAGCAGGGTGCCCTCGTAGGTCTCGAGCGCCTGCTCGAGCTGCTCGATCGCCGCGAGGTCGAGATGGTTGGTCGGCTCGTCGAGCACGAGCAGGTTGACTCCGCGCGCCTGCAGCAGCGCAAGCCCGGCGCGCGTGCGCTCCCCCGGTGACAGCTCGTCGACGGGACGGTTCACGTGGTCGGCTTTGAGCCCGAACTTCGCCAGCAGGGTGCGCACCTCGCCGGATGCCAGCTGCGGCACGAGCGCCTCGAAGGTGTCGGCCAGCGACGCGGACCCCACGAACAGCGACCGGGCCTGGTCTACCTCGCCGATCTCGACGCTCGCGCCGAGGCTCGCGGTGCCCTCGTCGGGGCTCTGCCGCCCCAGCAGCAGCCGCAGCAGCGTGGACTTCCCCGCCCCGTTGGGACCGGTGATGCCGATGCGCTCGCCCGCGTTGACCTGCAGCGAGACCGGGCCGAGGGTGAATGCCCCCTGTCGCGCCACCGCACCGCTGAGGGTCGCCACGACCGAGCTGGAGCGGGGAGCCGCGCCGATCGTGAACTGCAGCTGCCATTCCTTTCGGGGTTCGTCCACCTCGTCGAGGCGCGCGATGCGACTCTCCATCTGGCGCACCTTCTGGGCCTGCTTCTCACTGGACTCGCTCGCGGCCTTGCGGCGGATCTTGTCGTTGTCGGGCGATTTGCGCATCGCGTTGCGCACTCCCTGGCTCGACCACTCCCGCTGCGTCCGCGCGCGCGAGACGAGGTCGGCCTTCTTGTCCGCGAACTCCTCGTACTGCTCCCGTGCGTGACGGCGCAGCGTCGCCCGCTCTTCGAGGTAGGCGTCGTAGCCGCCGCCGAACACGCGGTTGCTGCCCTGGGCGATGTCGAGTTCGAGCACCTTCGTCACGCAGCGTGCGAGGAACTCGCGGTCGTGGCTGACCAGCACGACCCCACCACGCAGTCCGCGCACGAAGGCTTCGAGACGCTCGAGCCCGTCGAGGTCGAGGTCGTTGGTGGGCTCATCCAGCAGCACGATGTCGAAGCGGGACAGCAGCAGCGCGGCAAGCCCCACGCGCGCGGCCTGCCCGCCCGACAGCGACGTCATGAGCGCGTCTCCCGCCGTGTCGGCGTCGAGTCCGAGGTCGGCCAGCACCACGGGCACCCGTTCGTCGAGATCGGCGGCGCCGCTGGCGAGCCACCGGTCCAACGCGGCCGAGTACACGTCGGCCGGGTCGGCGCCGGCGCCTCCCACCGGAGCGGGTTCGGCGAGCGCGGCCGCCGCGGCATCCATGTCGGCGGTCGCCTGTGCACACCCGGTGCGCCGCGCGATGTAGTCGGCGACCGTCTCACCGGGCACCCGCTCGTGCTCCTGCGGCAGCCACCCTACGAACGCGTCGGGCGGCGACAGCGCGATGGAGCCGGCCTGCGGCTCATCGATGCCCGCGAGCAGGCGAAGCAGGGTGGACTTGCCCGCGCCGTTCGCACCGACGACGCCGACGACGTCGCCCGGCGCGACCGTGAGGTCGAGTCCGTCGAACAGGGTGCGGTGGCCGTACCCGCCGGCGAGGCCGCGGGCGACCAGTGTGGCGGTCATCCTTCCATCCTCCCACCGTGCGCCCCCTCGCCCGGTTCACTCCCCGGCCGCTGTTCGGGATACCGTCGAGCATGGTCAGCCCGATATCCGACGCCGCACCCGCCTCCGCACCGGATGACAGCGGTGCCCTCGCACGGCGGCTCGAGATCACGATTCAGCGGCCGAAGCTGGCGCTGTACGCCGGGCTGCGACCCACGCTCGTCATCGACGGCCGCGGTCAGCCGACGCAGTGGGGCGTGGGCACCTGGCAGGTTCCCCCGGGGGCGCACGCGGTGATCGCGGTGTACCTCTTCAACCGACTGTGGCGATTCGGGCAGGCCGAGGCGACCGTCGCCGCGGATGCCCTCACGCCGCTCGTCTACCGGGCGCCCGTGCTGCCCTTCGGCCGCGGCCGTCTGGCGCCCCGCCGCTGACGCCAGACCTCACACCGCGACGCGGGCCCTGAACGCGTAGGTCAGATAGGGCACGTCGACGACCTCATCGCCGACCGCGCCGATGTCGTCGAACAGGTCGGCCAGTTCGGCGTCGATGCGGGCGCGCTCATCATCGGATGCCGTGATGACGTGGCTGCGCGAGAAGGCCATCGCCCGCAGGTCGAAACGCGTCATCGGGCGCGACCAGCTCCACGTCTCCTCCTCGAGCGGGCCGAAGGGTGAAGACACGGGTGGGTGACCGGCCGCCAGCATCCGCTCGGCGGCGCTGCCGTCCATGATCGACCCCATGCGCGCCACCCATTCCACCGCCTCGTCACGGATGTTCCAGATGAGGCCCAGCACCCCGCCCGGGCGCAGCACGCGCGCCGCCTCGGCGGACGCCGCCGGAGGGCGCACCCAGTGCCACGACTGGCCGAACACCACGGCATCCACGCTGTCGTCGGGCAGCGGAAGGTCCTCGCCGCGGCCGACGAAGGCCGGAATGCCGCTGCTGGTGGCGCGCAGCGCATCGAGCATCCCCGGATCGGGATCGACGGCCACGACGTCTGCGCCGGCATCGCGCAGTCCGCGACTCAGCTTGCCGGTGCCCGCCCCCACGTCCACGACCCGCACGGCCCTGCCGTCGATGGTCGGCAGCAGCCACCGCACCGCGTCGAGGGGGTAGTCGGGGCGGCCGGCCTCGTACTCTCCGGTCGCCCCGCCGAACGATGTCGCCAGGAAGTCGTGATCAGCCATGCTTCCACTGTACAAACGGCACCCTGGGGCGGATCCGGGTCGCCGCGGCGTGCCCTCCGCGCCTCGGCGTGGGTCGGACCGAGAGTGGAGGGGTGCCCCTGGACTTCACCGCGATCGACTTCGAGACGGCGAACTCCTCCAGCGCTTCGGCCTGCGCCGTGGGACTCACCCGCGTGCGCGCCGGCGTCGTCGTCGCCACCGCGGGCTGGCTCATCCAGCCGCCCGCCGGGCACGACCGGTTCTTCGACCTGAACGTCGGCATCCACGGCATCCGCGCCGAGGACGTCGTCCACGCCAAGAGCTGGTCGGCGCAGCTGCATGACATCGCCGCCTTCGTCGGCTCCGACGTGCTCGTGGCCCACAACGCCGGCTTCGACATGACGGTGCTCCGACGCGCCTGCGAGGTCACCGGCGACGTGTGCCCGCCGTACCGCTACGTCTGCAGCCTGCAGGTGGCGCGCAAGACCTACGAGCTGCCGTCGTACCGGCTGCCGTCGGTGGCCACGGCGGTGGGCTTCCTGGAGTTCGCGCACCACGACGCCGCCGCCGACGCCCTCGCGTGTGCGCACATCATGATCGACGCCGCCGCGCGCGCCGGGGTCGACGATGTGTCCGACCTCGCTGCCACCCTCGGGCTGCGGGTGGGTCAGATCGCGGTTCCGGCGCCGGCGCCGGCGGTTCTGTCGGCGGATGCCGTGGCCCTCGCCGTCTGAGCCTCGCCTCAGCCTGCGGCCCGAGCGCCGTCACGGCGATGTCGGTGGCCGATGGCATCCTCGGATCATGGACGCCCTCCCCCTCGCCCTGCTGATCCTCGTGGTCCTCGCCGTCGGTGTCGGCGCCGGCTGGTTCGCCGGCGCCGCGCGCGCCTCCGAGCGCGCGGGCAGGGATCGCGGCGAGCTCGCCGCCCGCGCCGCCGCGGCCGAGACCGCACGTGACACCCTGGCCCGCCAGCTCGACGAGCAGCGCGCCCTGCAGCGCGACCTCGGGCTGCAGGCCCGTGCCGAGCAGGCCGCCCGAGAGGAGCGCGAGCGCCGTGAGCAGGCGGTGCTGCGGGCCCTCGCGCCGGTGCAGGAGTCGCTGTCGTCGATGCAGCACAAGGTGGAGCAGCTCGAGCGCGAGCGGCAGCAGCAGTACGGCTCACTGGCAGAGCAGCTGCGCCGCGCCCAGGAATCCGACGAGGCACTGCGCTCGACCACCGAGTCGCTCGCCGGCGCGTTGCGCTCCAACGCCACCCGTGGCGTGTGGGGCGAAACCCAGCTGCGCCGCATCGTGGAGTCCGCGGGCCTGACCCGCTACGTCGACTTCGACCTGCAGTCCTCCGTCTCCTCGGATGCCGGTGCCGGCCGGCCCGACATGATCATCCGCCTCCCCGGGGGCAAAGCGCTGGCCCTCGATGCGAAGGTGCCGCTCGACTCCTACCTCGAAGCGACGGCCATCCCCGAGACGGCTCAGGGCGAGGAGGGCGCACGCCGACAGGCCCTGCTGGACCGGCACGTGAAGGCGGTGCGCGCGCACGTGGACGCCCTGTCGAAGAAGGCGTACTGGGCAGGCCTGGATGCCAGTCCCGAGTTCGTCATCTGCTTCGTTCCGAGCGAATCGCTGCTCTCGGCCGCGCTCGCGCAGGACCCGGCACTGCTCGATCACGCCTTCGGCAAGCGCGTCGCCCTGGCGTCACCGGTGAATCTGTGGGCGGTGCTCAAGACCGTCGCGTACACCTGGACGCAGCAGGACGTCTCCGAGGAGGCCAGGGAACTGCTGGCCCTCGGCACGCAGCTGTATGAACGCCTGGGCTCGCTGACGGGCCACGCCGACGACATGCGCCGGGCGATCGAACGCACCGTGGAGTCGTACAACAAGCTCGTGGGCTCCCTCGAGAGCAGGGTGCTGGTGACCGCGCGGCGGTTCCCCGGCATCGACGAGACCAAGCTCGATGTGGTCGCCGCGCCCGCAGTGATCGAGAGCACGCCGCGTCGGCTGACCGCGCCGGAGTTCGATCAGGCCGAGCCGGCGCTCATCGCCGATGTCGGTGAGGTGCGCGACCGCGTGGCGGAGGACTGAGCGGTCGGGCTCAGAGCCCGCCGGGGAAGAAGGTCATGAGACCGATGACGGCAGCCGACACACCGAGGAAGGCACCGATCATCCACCACGCGCTCACCTGATGACCCTCAGGGGTCCGGCGGCGGAACAGGACGTCGGGGCGTCGAGCGGGGTCGGTCGAGATGATCACGGGCATCTGCCCGGTCTTCGGGCCGTTCACCTGAGTGCTCATGTGTGGATCCCCTCGGAACTCGGAAGCGATGATGTGCATCGCCGTCGACACCGATCCCCATTGTGCCAGAGGCAACGCTGGGAGAAGGGTCACAGACCCATCACGTCTGCCCTCGGGGTCAGAGCCACTTCGATGTGAGGTGCTCCGACGTGATGCGGCGGAGCGTCCCGGACGCGCCGCGCAGCACGACCGACTCGGTGTAGATGTGGTCGCCTTCCCTGCGCACACCAGCCACCAGCTCGCCGTTGGTGACGCCGGTCGCGACGAAGATCGTGTTCGTCCCGGTCACCAGGTCGTCGGCCTCGTACACCTCGCCGTCGACCTTGAGCCCGGCATCCAGACCCAGCTGCTTCTCGTCGTCGTCCCGCGGCCACAGCCGCCCCTGGATGTGACCGCCCAGCGCCTTGATCGCGCACGCGGTGACGATGCCCTCCGGGCTGCCGCCGATTCCCACGCACATGTCGGTGCGGGCGTTGTGGCGTGCGGCGTTGATCCCGCCGGCGACGTCGCCGTCGCTCATCAGCCGGGTGCCGGCGCCGGCCTCGCGGATCTCCTCGATGAGGCGGTCGTGACGGGGGCGGTGCAGCACCGACACGACGATCTCGTCGACGGGCTTGCCCAGCGCCTTCGCCAGCCGGCGGATGTTCTCCCCGATCGGCAGGCGGATGTCGACGACGCCCACCCCGGCCGGCCCGGTGACCAGCTTGTCCATGTAGAAGACGGTGGAGGCGTCGAGCATGGTGCCGTGCTCCGAGACCGCCAGCACCGACAGCGCGTTGTTGCGACCTGCGGCGGTGAGCGAGGTGCCGTCGATGGGGTCCACCGCGACATCGCACTGCGGCCCGCGACCGGTCCCGACACGCTCGCCGTTGAACAGCATGGGCGCGTTGTCCTTCTCGCCCTCGCCGATCACGATCGTGCCGTCGAAGTTGACGGTGGTCAGGAACGCGCGCATCGCGTCCACGGCCGCCCCGTCGGCGAGCTCCTTCTGCCCGCGGCCGATGAACGGCACCGACCGGATCGCTGCCGCTTCGGTCGCTCGCACGAGCTCCAGAGCGAGGTTGCGGTCGGGGTGCAGGGGACTCATATCCGCGGTCAGGCTCACCATGGGGCACAGCCTATGCCGCGCGGTGCCGACGCGCCCGGGTATGGCGCTGTCGGAGAGCGAAGGAAACGCGGTTCTTTCCGGCTCGTTATGTGCACGCGGCCGTTTGCCACGGCCGACCCCCGGGACCGAGTGGGCCCGCTTCGCTAGAGTGAAGCAGGATCAACCGCCGACTTTAGGAGCTGACATGCCCGTCGCAACCCCCGAGCAGTATGCCGAAATGCTGGACCGTGCGAAGGCCGGCGGATTCGCATACCCGGCGATCAACGCCGCCAGCTCGCAGTCCATCAACGCCGTGCTGCAGGGACTCACCGAAGCCGGCTCCGACGGCATCATCCAGGTCACCACGGGCGGCGCGGACTACTTCGCCGGCCACACCGTCAAGGGCCGCGCCACCGGTGCCATCGCCATGGCCAAGTTCGTCACCGAGGTCGCGAAGAACTACCCGATCACGGTCGCCCTGCACACCGACCACTGCCCCAAGCCCGCGCTGGACGACTTCCTGCTGCCGCTGATCGCCGCCTCCGAAGAAGAGGTCAGGGCCGGCCGCAACCCGATCTTCCAGTCCCACATGTGGGATGGCTCCGCGGTGCCGCTCGCCGAGAACATCGAGATCGCCCAGACGCTGCTCCCCCGCATGAAGGCCATCAGCGCCATCCTCGAGGTCGAGATCGGCGTCGTCGGCGGCGAGGAGGACGGCGTCAAGCACGAGGGCACCAACGACGCGCTGTACACGACGACCAACGACGTCGCCCAGGTGGTCGAGGCACTCGGTCTCGGCGACCAGGGCCGCTGGATCGCCGCGCTCACCTTCGGCAACGTGCACGGCGTCTACAAGCCCGGCAACGTGAAGCTCAAGCCCGAACTCCTCGGCGAGATCCAGGAAGGCATCGCCGCGCGCTTCGGCACCGGCCAGAAGCCCCTCGACCTGGTGTTCCACGGTGGCAGCGGCTCGACGCCCGAGGAGATCGCCCTGGCCGTCGCCAACGGCGTCGTGAAGATGAACATCGACACCGACACGCAGTACGCCTTCACGCGTGCCGTCGCCGGGTACATGTTCCAGAACTACGACGGCGTGCTCAAGATCGACGGCGAGGTCGGCAACAAGAAGGCCTACGACCCCCGCGCCTGGGGCAAGGTCGCCGAGTCGGCGATGGCCACCCGCGTCGTCGAGGCGACCCAGCAGCTGGGTTCCTACGGCAAGTCGCTCGGCGCCTGACACCTTCGCAACGCGAGAACGCCCCGGCCCTGGTGGTCGGGGCGTTCTGCGTGCCGGCACGGAGCGCGTACATTCGAACGAATGTCCGAGGTTCGCGCGACAATGGTCGCATGGCAACGGACACGACGCGCAAGGCCCCGCAGGCGGAGGTCGACACCGCTGCGCTGCACGCACTCGTGACCGCACTCGGCGGCGTGCGATCGGCGATCGCCGGGTTCCGCGCTCTCGAGGCGTCGCTGCTCACCGCGGCCTTCGACCTCGCAGACGAGGCCGCCGGTTCACTTCCCCTCCGCGAGCGCGAGCGCGAGATGGCGCTGCGCACGGTCGCCGCCGAGATCGGTGCCGCCCTGCACGCCGGCGACCGCACCGTCCAGCGCCGCATCTCCGAGGCCTGGACTCTCACGCAGCGGTTCCCTGCCACCCATGCCGCCCTCGCCGACGGACGCATCGAGGCCGCTCACGCGTCCGCGATCGTGGATGCCGGGCAGGGCATCGGTGACGACGCCCAGCGGGCGGCCTTCGAGGCCTCGGCCGTAGCGCTCGCAGAAGCTGAGACCCCTGCCCGCCTGCGCGCGGTCCTCGGCACCCTCGCCGAGCAGGCGGAGCGCGGTGATCGAGAAGCGCGCCATCGTGCGGCACGTGCACGCCGCGCGGTGATCGTGCGCGACGTCGGCGACGGCATGGCTGAGTTGCTCGCCACGCTCCCCGCCGTCCTCGCCCACGGCATCCACGATCGCCTGACGACGATGGCGGGCGTCATCCGCCGCACGACCCACGATGCCGAGCGCGCCGCGGGTGCCACGGACGCCACGGACGCCACGGACGCCACGGACGCCACGGATGACGATCGCCGAACGATCGACCAGATCCGCGCCGACGTCCTCTGCGATCTGGCGCTCGGGGGCGGCCCGATCGCCTCCGGCGACGGCCTGGCTGCCATCCGCGCACAGGTGCAGGTGAGTGTGCCGGTGCTCACGCTCGCCGGCCGCACCGACGGAGGCGCGCGCCTGGCAGGTTCCGGCCCGATCGACGCGCAGACGGCGCGACGGCTCGCCGGCCACGCCGTCGGCTGGGACCGCGTGATGACTCACCCGGTGAGCGGTGTCGTCCTCGCCGTCGACCGCTACCGGCCGAGCGAAAACCTCCGCCGCGTGCTGCGCGTGCGTGACGAGCATTGCCGCTTCCCCGGCTGTCGCCAGCCCGCACGGCGGTGCGATATCGACCACACGCATGATGCGGCGCTCGGCGGCGCCACCAGCGCAGAGAATCTCGCCCACCTGTGCAGGCGACATCACTCGCTCAAGCACGCCTCCGCGTGGCGGGTGCGCCAGCGAGGCGGTGGCGTGCTCGAGTGGACGAGTCCGACCGGGCGGAGCTACGTGGACACGCCGGTCACGGCGGTGCGGTTCGCACCGACCTGCGATCCGCCGCCGTTCTGATGTCGGTGCGCGGCGCTGTCACGCCACACGGGCGGCGAGCGGTCGGATCAGCCTGAGACGGTGCGCTGCAGCGCTTCCCAAGCGGCCGGGTCGTTCATGATGGGGATCACCATCAGCGTGCCCGAGACGAAGTTGAACAGGATGCCGCCGACGAGCGGAATCCACCACGTCAGTCGCCGAGCCGCCAGGCTCCGCCACGACAGCCAGGCCGTGAGCACCCAGCCTCCGGCGAGAGCCGTTGCCGCGGCCACACCCCAGCCGCGCCCGGATTCGGGGTCGGCCAACTGCGCGTCGACGCCGAGGGTCTGGAACATCGTCTGCGCGAAGGCGCCCACGTCGAGCATCTGCGGCGCCGCCACCAGCACGGTCACGAGCCCGTATGCCAGCAGCGCCAGTGTGATGACCCGGTCGGCCATGCGGGTCGGCCGTGCCACCGCTGACGTCGCGGGCTCCGCGGGGAACGGCGCAGAGCCTCCCCGCGGCTGCGACGCGTCGTGCATCCCGGCCTGCGGCGCCACGCCCGACGACAGCGCGTCGGTGGCATCCGGTTGCGCGATGCGCGCCCGCTGCTCCTCCGGGGTGGCGTACTCGCCATACTGCGGCCGCGGGCGCGGATCGATGTCGCTCACGGGCGACCCCGCCCGCCGAGTGCACGGTCGTCCCGCTTGCCGGAGGCGTCGTGACGCAGCTCCTTCGGCAGGGAGAACAGCAGGTCCTCCTCCGCCGTGCGCACTTCCTCGACGTCGCGGTAGCCGGCACCGGCCAGATCCTCGAGCACCTCGGTGACGAGCACCTCGGGCACCGATGCACCGCTGGTCACGCCGACCGTCTCGACGCCGTCGAGCCACTGCTGCTTGATCTCGTGGGCGTAGTCCACGCGGTAGGCGGCCTTCGCGCCGTACTCCAGCGCCACCTCCACCAGCCGCACGCTGTTCGACGAGTTGGCCGAGCCGACGACGATCACGAGGTCCGCTCCCACGGCGACCTTCTTGATGGCCACCTGACGGTTCTGGGTCGCGTAGCAGATGTCGTCCGACGGCGGATCCTGCAGCTGCGGGAAGCGCTCACGCAGACGGCGCACGGTCTCCATCGTCTCGTCGACCGACAGCGTCGTCTGCGACAGCCACACGACCTTGGACGGGTCGCGCACCTCGACGAGGTCCGCGTCGGCGGGCGAGTTGACCACCGTCACGTGTTCGGGCGCCTCACCGGCGGTCCCCTCGACCTCTTCGTGGCCATCGTGCCCGATCAGCAGGATCTCGAAGTCGTCGCGGGCGAACCGCACCGCTTCGCGGTGCACCTTGGTCACCAGCGGGCACGTCGCGTCGATGGCCTGCAGACCGCGGTCCGCTGCCTGCGAGACCACGGCGGGCGACACACCGTGCGCACTGAAGACCACGTGCGCGCCCTCCGGCACCTCGTCCACCTCGTCGACGAAGATCGCGCCCTTCGCCTCGAGCTCGGTGACGACGTGGATGTTGTGGACGATCTGCTTGCGCACGTACACCGGCGAGCCGAACCGCTCCAGCGCCTTCTCCACAGCGATGACAGCCCGGTCCACCCCTGCGCAGTATCCACGGGGCGCAGCGAGGAGCACCCGCTTGTGTCCAGCCACCGGCATATCCTGGAGGTGGCCGCGCCGCCCCGGTACGCGGGGCACGGGCAGTCGAACGGCTGAAGTGCTCACAGCTCGATTCTATGAGTCGGCGGCTGTGTGAAGGCCGGTCGCCGCGAGGGAGACGCAGATGACGACGTTCCAACCCGCGCCGGGGCAGACGCCGCCGGCCGATGCCGTGCATCCTTCCGCGTCCTCTCCCGAGACCCCGACCTCGGTCTCCCGGTTGAACGAGACCATCCGCGACTTCGTGCAGAAGTGGGGCGCGGTGTGGGTCGAGGGCGAGATCACGTCGTGGAACGTCCGCGGCGGCAACGTCTTCGGGCGCCTCAAGGATCTCTCCTCCGACGCATCCATCTCGTTCCGGCTGTGGTCGTCGACCCGCAACAGGGTGCCGGCCGACCTCAAGTCCGGCGATCACGTCGTCGCGTGCGTCAAGAGCGAGTTCTACGTCAAGACCGGCGACTTCAGCTTCATCGTCTCGGCGATGAAGCACGTCGGTCTCGGCGAGCAGCTCGAGAAGCTCGAGCGGCTGCGGGCCCAGCTGCGCGCCGAAGGCCTCTTCGACGCGTCCCGCAAGAAGCCGCTGCCGTTCCTGCCGCATCGCATCGGGCTCATCACCGGCGAACGCAGCGATGCGGAGAAGGACGTGCACCGCAACGCCGAGCTGCGGTGGCCGGCGGTCAGCTTCCGCACGGTGCACGTCGCGGTGCAGGGCGACAGATGCGTCCCCGAGACGATCGCCGCGCTGAACATGCTCGACGCCGACCCGGATGTCGACGTCATCGTCATCGCGCGCGGCGGCGGCGACCCGCAGACACTGCTGGGGTTCAGCGACGAGAAGCTGCTGCGGGCCGTGGCCGCGGCATCCACCCCCGTCGTGAGCGCGATCGGCCACGAGAACGACCACCCGCTGCTCGACGACGTCGCCGACCTGCGCGCCTCCACACCCACCGACGCCGCCAAGCGCGTCGTCCCCGACGTCTCGGAGCAGCGCGCGCTGGTGCGGCAGTTGCGCTCCCGCGCCGGCACGCGCCTGACCCAGCGCATCTCCCACGACATCGCGCAGCTGCAGCAGCTGCGCTCCCGCCCCGTGCTGCGCGCGCCGGAGACGATGATCGAGTCGCGCGCGCAGGACCTGTGGTTCCAGCTCTCCCGGGGCCGCGAGATCATGGCTCGCCGAACGGATGCCGCGGCGCGCACCACCGCCGAGCTGCGCGCGTCGCTGCGCGCCCTCTCCCCCGCAGCGACCCTCGCCCGCGGCTACGCCATCGCCCACCTCGACGCCGGCGTCATCGTGCGCGACGCGGCGCAGGCGCCCGACGGCACCGAGGTGACCGTGACGGTGGGTCGCGGGTCCTTCACCGCCAGGTCCACCGGGGAAGTCGACGAATCCCCCACGGCAGGGCTCCCGGAAGGCGCGAACTAGGATGGACGACATGACCGAAGCCAGCGACGACGCCCCCGACGTCGCCGCACTCTCGTTCGAGCAGGCGCGCGACGAACTCGTGCGCGTCGTGGCCGAGCTGGAGCAGGGCGCACCCACCCTCGAGCAGTCGCTCGAGCTGTGGATGCGCGGTGAGGCCCTCGCGGCGCACTGCGAGCAGTGGCTCCTCGGTGCCAAGCGCCGCCTCGACGCCGTGCGCGCGGACGCCCAGGGTTCCGGGGACGCGTGATGGCAGCCCGCATCGTCGCCGAACTCGGTCGTCCCGAGACTCCCGAGGAGACCGCCGCACGCAAAGCGGAGTCCTCCCGCGTGCACCGCGCGAGCCGCAACACCCGCAACCTCCTCGCCGCGCTGCTGGTGACCCTCGCCGTCGTGGCGGTCATCATCTTCGGCGTGCCGCGCGGCGAGCTTCCCGCGCCCGAGCCGATCGACGTGGCCGCCGTGGCCGCCGACACCTCCGCAGCCCTGGAGCGCACCGTGATCGTCCCCGAGGTCCCCGACGACTGGGCCGTCAACCGCGCATCGGTCGACGGCGACGGGTCCGTGCGCGCCTGGACCGTCGTCTACGCCCCCGAGCGCGGCTTCGTCAACGTCGCTCAGGGCTTCGACGCCGACGCGGCATGGCCGACCCGGGTACTCTCCGGCAGCGGCTCCACCGGCACCACGACGCTCGACGGCATCGAGTGGAGCGTGTACGAGGTCTCCGACCCCGCCACCGCGGGCAACATCTCCTATGCCCTCAGCACCCCCGCCGGCACCGACACGATCCTCGTGTACGGCGCCACCGACGCAGCCACCGCCACCGCGGTGGCCGAAGCCCTTTCCGACGATGTGCGCGCGCTGCGCGCGGAGGACTCATGACCGCTCCCGCCTTCCGCCCGACGCCGCAGCAAGCCTGGGACGAGATGCGCAGGGGCAACGCCCGCTTCGTCGCAGGCGAGCCGCGGCATCCGCGCCAGGACGTCGAGCGCCGGCACGAGACCGCCGGATCCCAGTTCCCCACCGCGGCGCTGTTCGGCTGCTCCGATTCCCGCCTGGCTGCCGAGATCATCTTCGACGAGGGTCTGGGCGACCTGTTCGTCATCCGCAACGCCGGACAGGTGATCTCCGAATCGGTCGTCGGAAGCATCGAGTACGCCGTCGCCGTGCTGGAGGTGCCGCTCGTCGTCGTACTCGGCCATGACGCGTGCGGCGCGGTGCGTGCGGCCATCGAATCCACCTCCGTCGATGCGCCGGCGCTGCCGGTGCACGTGTGGCGCCAGATCGCGCCGATCGTGCCGGCGGTGCGCCGCGTGCTGCGCCAGGGGGCCGCTGCCGGCGTCACCCCCGAGACGGTGGATGCCGATCATGTCGGCCGTGAGCACCTGCGCGAGACCATCGCCGCACTGCTGCAGTCCTCCGAACTCATCAGCGATGCCGTGGCCGAGGGTCGCGTGGCGATCGTCGGTGCCAACTATCGCCTCGCCGAGGGCACCGCCGTCGCCGACGTCATCGTCGGCGACGTCACCGACGCCTGATCCCCTTCCCATCCCCCATACCCCCGCAAACCCGCAAGGAAACGAGGACGTGACCGTCATGGCAGAGACCGAGTACCGCATCGAGCGCGACACGATGGGCGAGGTGCACGTGCCCAAGGATGCGCTGTACGCCGCGCAGACCCAGCGCGCCGTCGAGAACTTCCCCATCTCCGGCACCGGGCTCGAGTCGACCCAGATCGCCGCGCTGGCGCGCATCAAGAAGGCCGCGGCGCTCGCCAACAAGGAGCTCGGCACGCTCGACGCCGGCATCGCCGATGCCATCGCCGCCGCCGCGGACGACGTCGTCACCGGCCGCTTCGACGCCCACTTCCCGGTCGACACCTACCAGACCGGGTCGGGCACCAGCTCCAACATGAACATGAACGAGGTGCTCGCGACCCTCGCGACGCAGAAGCTCGGGGCCCCGGTGCACCCGAACGATCACGTCAACGCGTCGCAGTCCTCCAACGACGTCTTCCCCACCTCCGTGCACATCGCCGTCACCCAGGCGCTCATCGAGGACCTGATCCCCGCTCTCGAGCACCTCGCCACCGCGCTGGAGGTCAAGGCCGAGCTGTGGAAGGACGTCGTCAAGTCCGGCCGCACCCACCTGATGGATGCCACGCCCGTCACCCTCGGCCAGGAGTTCGGCGGCTACGCCCGCCAGATCCGCCTGGGTGTCGAGCGCGTGAAGGCCGTGCTCCCCCGCGTCGGAGAGGTGCCGCTGGGCGGCACCGCCGTCGGCACCGGCATCAACACCCCGCTGGGCTTCCCCCAGAAGGTGATCGCCCTGCTCGCCGCCGAGACGGGCCTGCCGATCACCGAGGCACTGGACCACTTCGAGGCGCAGGCCAACCGCGACGCGCTCGTCGAGGCTTCCGGCGCCCTGCGCACCATCGCGGTCTCGCTGACGAAGATCAACAACGACCTGCGCTGGATGGGCTCCGGCCCCAACACGGGACTCGGAGAACTCCACATCCCCGACCTGCAGCCCGGCTCGTCGATCATGCCAGGCAAGGTCAACCCCGTCGTCCCCGAGGCGACGCTCATGGTGTGCGCTCGCGTCATCGGAAACGACGCCACCGTGGCGTGGGCCGGGGCATCGGGGTCCTTCGAGCTGAACGTGGCGATCCCCGTCATGGGCACCGCGCTGCTGGAATCCATCCGACTGCTGTCCAACGCCATGCGCGTGCTGGCCGACAAGACGGTCGACGGACTCGAGGCCAACGTGCAGCGAGCGGCCGCGTTCGCCGGTATGTCGCCGTCGATCGTGACGCCCCTGAACAAGGTCATCGGCTACGAGGCCGCCGCCAAGATCGCCAAGCACGCCGTCGCCGAGGGCATCACGGTGCGCGAGGCCGTCATCGGCCTCGGGTACGTCGAGCGGGGCGAGATCACCGAGGAGCAGCTCGATGAGAAACTCGACCTGCTGTCGATGACCCGCCCGGGTTGATAATCAGAGGGTGAATCGCACCGCCCGGCAGGCGCCGACCCAACGACGCATCGTCGGCATCATCCTCGCCGTCGCGGCGGCCGGCTTCGTCATGGCCGGCGCCGTGACCGGGGTGGTGCTCGGCGCCGCCGGCGTGGAACTGTCGATCCTTTTCCCCGCTGCCGGGCTGTATCTGCTCGCGGCGCTGCTCGCCGTGTCCGCCCTCGCGGCGGCCTACTGGCTGGCGCTGCAGCCCACAGCCGCGACGCCGGTGCCGGCATCCCCGCCGGAAGGCGATCCGGCGGAGCGCTGGGAGGCGTCCTTCGAGGCGCAGCGGCGACTGCTGGACGACGTGCGGCACGAGCTGAAGACGCCCATCACCATCGTCCGGGGGCACCTCGAGATGATGGACATCGATGACGCAGCCGATGTCGCGGGCGTCCGTGACATCGGCATCGCGGAACTCGACCGCATGACCCGACTGGTCAACGACATCGACCTGCTCGCCGCGGTCGACGGAGACTCCTACTCGTTCTCCTTCGTCGACCTGGCCAGCCTCACCCAGCGGGTCGGCGAGCTCGTCTCGGTGATCCCCGGCCACCAGTGGAGCGTCGAGCACACCGCGTCCGGACGCATCCGCGCCGATCACGACCGACTGCTGCAGGCATGGCTGCAGCTTGCCGACAACGCTGCGAAGTACACCCCGGAAGGCACCCCGGTGGAGATCGGCAGTGCGCTGCACGCCGACGGTGCGCAGCTGTGGGTGCGCGACCACGGCCCCGGCATCCCGCCCGCCTTCCGGCACCGCATCTTCCGGCGATTCGACCGCGCTGCGGGCAAACGCACCGTGGGCGGATCGGGGCTGGGACTCGCCATCGTGGACACCATCGCGCGCGCCCACGGCGGCCACTGCACCGTCGCCGACACGCCCGGTGGCGGCGCGACGTTCACGATGGCCGTACCTTTGGGAACGGGGACCCCCGCGCCCACACCGGTGCGAGCCGGCGACGTGGTGCTTCAGAGAGAGGCGAGCGCATGACGCGCATCCTG
This sequence comes from Microbacterium sp. zg-Y1090, assembly GCF_030246945.1. Classification (NCBI taxonomy): domain Bacteria; kingdom Bacillati; phylum Actinomycetota; class Actinomycetes; order Micrococcales; family Microbacteriaceae; genus Microbacterium; species Microbacterium wangruii. The sequence continues at coordinate 1,255,845 of NZ_CP126742.1, read as the reverse complement.
GTCGTCGACGACGAACCGCACATCGCTGCGCTGGTCACGCGCGCACTCACGGCCGAGGGGCATGAGGTCGACGTGGCCGAGAACGGACCGGATGCGCTCACCCGCGCCGTCGCCGAGGACATCGACCTGGTGCTGCTGGACGTCGGCCTGCCCGGGATGGACGGCATCGAGGTGCTGCGCCGTCTGCGCGCCACCGGCTCCACGGTGCCGGTGATCATCCTCACCGCCCGCTCGGGAACCCGCGACACCGTCGACGGGCTGGATGCCGGCGCGAACGACTACGTCTCCAAGCCCTTCGTGGTGGCCGAGCTGCTCGCCCGCGTGCGCTCACGGCTGCGGGAGAGCGCCGCCGCCACCGGAGTGATCACGCACGGCGACGTCACGCTCGATGTGCTCGCCCGGCGCGCGACGATCGGGGACCGCGAGGTCGATCTGTCGGCGCGCGAGTTCGCCCTGGCGGAGCAGTTCCTGCGCCACGCCGGCGAGGTCCTCAGCCGCGAGACGCTGCTCAGCCGCGTCTGGGGCCTCGACTTCGATCCCGGCTCCAACGTGGTCGACGTGTACGTGCGTTACCTGCGGGCGAAGTTCGGTCCGCACCTGATCACCACCGTGCGCGGCTCCGGCTACCGCTGGGAGTGACCGCGCGCCCTCTCAGGGAAGCCGAGAACCCCCGGGCTTGAATGCTCCGGGGGTTCTCGTGGGGCGAAGCTGGGGGTCTTCGCGCTGCCGCTTAGGCGGTACACCTATGTTCACCCATGGGGCGGGGGATTGTTAGTGCTGGGCCATGAGATTGTTCTCATGGCCCAGCACTCAGCTCAGTTCCGCCGCCTCGAGCAGGTCGGTGACCAGCGCCGCGATCGCCGAACGCTCCGAACGCGTCAGCGTGACGTGACCGAACAGGCCGTGGCCCTTGAGGGTCTCGATCACCGAGGCGACGCCGTCGTGCCTGCCCACGCGCAGGTTGTCTCGCTGCCCGACGTCGTGGGTGAGCACGACCCGCGAGTTCTGACCCATGCGGCTGAGCACGGTCAGCAGGACGTTGCGCTCGAGCGACTGCGCCTCATCGACGATGACGAACGCGTCGTGCAGCGACCGCCCGCGGATGTGGGTGAGGGGCAGCACCTCCAGCATGCCCCGTGCGATGACCTCCTCGACGACGTTGCCCGAGACGATGGATCCCAGCGTGTCGAAGACCGCCTGACCCCACGGGTTCATCTTCTCCTGCGCGTCGCCGGGCAGGTAGCCGAGCTCCTGACCGCCCACGGCGAAGAGCGGCCGGAACACCACGATGCGCTTCTGCTGCTGGCGCTCGAGCACCGCCTCGAGGCCTGCGCACAGCGCCAGGGCGGACTTGCCGGTGCCGGCACGTCCGCCGAGCGACACGATCCCCACGTCCGGGTCCAGCAGCAGGTCGATGGCGATGCGCTGCTCGGCCGAGCGGCCGTGCAGCCCGAAGACCTCCCGGTCGCCGCGGACGAGCCGGTAGCCACCTTCGCCGGTGACCCGCCCCAGCGCCGAGCCCCGCTCGGAATGGATGATGAGCCCGGTGTTCACCGGCAGTCCCCGTACGGTGTCCGCCGAGCCCACCTCGCTCTCGTACAGGTCGCTCATGTCGTCGCCCGAGACGGCGACCTCCGCAATGCCGGTCCAGCCGGAGTCGATCGCCTGCTCGGCGAGGTATTCCTCGGCGGGGATGCCGAGCGAGGCGGCCTTGACCCGCATCGGCAGGTCCTTGGACACCACCGTGACCTCCTGCCCGTTCTGCGCCATGTGCATCGCGACGGCGAGGATGCGGGTGTCGTTGTCGCCCAGCCGCAGCCCCGCCGGCAGCACCGACGTGTCGGTGTGGGTCAGCTCGACCTGCAGGGTGCCGCCGGTGCCCACCGGCACCGGGAAGTCCAGGCGACCGTGCTCGACGCGCAGCTCGTCGAGGTGACGCAGCGCCTGGCGTGCGAAGTAGCCGATCTCCGGATCGTGCCGTTTGGCCTCCAACTCGGTGATGACGACGACGGGGATCACGACGGAATGCTCCGCGAAGCGGAAGAACGCGCGCGGATCGCTCAGCAGCACCGACGTGTCCAGCACATAGGTGCGCAGGTCCTGATCGGCACCGTCGTGCTGTGTGGTCGAATCCTGCTGCGCGGCTGGTGCTCGTGTGGTCACAACCCACTCCCGACCCGGGCTCTGCCCGGCAGTCACGAGTCGACCAGGGGGTCACGAGTCGCGATCCGAGGGCCGACCCGAACGGGCGCCTTACCCGTTGGCATCACGGTAGGACCACGACCCGACCGTCGCCCCTCGCGACACGCCCGGGCGATGTGACGCACAGATGACGTTCCGGTGTCGACGGGCAGTGAGGCGTCAGCGCATGCGGGTGCCGGCGAACTCCGTCAGCGCGTCTTCGAGCAGCCGCAGCGAGTCCTCGCCGGTTCCGGCGTGCGCGCCCATGCGCACGGCGCCCGATCGCAGCGACGCCGCGATGCCGTGGTTGGCGAGGGCGGCCGCCAGCGGCGCGATGTCGGCGGGATCGGGGGTCAGCGCGATGACCCCGGCGTGCCGGTGCGGCTCCAGCGGTGTCAGCACCGGCAGCCCGAACCGCTCGGCCAGCGCCGCGATCTCACGCACGCGGGCGCGCACCAGTTGGGCGATCTCCGACACGCCGGCGTCGCGGACGTCGCGCAGCGCGGTGGCCAGCCGAGCGGTGGCGAGGTGATCGGGCACCGAGACGGTGAACGCCTCCGCTCCCGAGGCGGCGGGCGGAACCGGGAACACGTCGAGGGCGCTCTCAGCGCCGGCGAACCCGGAGAGCACAGGGGTGAGCCGCTCCAGCGCTCTGTCCGAGAAGGCCGCGAAGCCGGTCCCCCGGCCTGCGCGCAGCCATTTGTAGCCGTTGCCGCACACGACGTCGGCGACGTCCCAATCCTCGTCGACGACGCCGAAGGCCTGGATGGCGTCGACGATCAGCAGCCGGTCGCCCACCACCTCGCGCAGCCCGGGCAGATCGGCGCGGTAGCCGGTGCGGTAATCGACGGCGCTGACGGCGACCGCCGCCACATCCTCGGCGTCGGCGAGCGCCTCACGCACCGCCTCCGGGGTGACCATGCCCTCGGCCGCATGCAGCCAGTGGGGCCGCGCGCGCCCGACCTCGCCGGCGCGCTGCGCGGCGACGGTCAGGCTGGGGAACTCGCGCGCCGAGACCAGGATGCCGCCGCCCAGCCCGTACACGGCCTGCATCAGCCCGTGCGTGGTCGACGGCTGCAGAGTCACGTGCTCGACGGTGGTCGACAGCAGGTCCGCCAGCAGCTCCCGCGCCTCGCCCGCACGCCCGGCGACGAGGTCGATGCCCGAGTTGCGCCCGGAGGCCAGCAGCTCGGCGTCGGCGTGCGACTCGGCACGCACCGACGGCGACAGCGGCCCGAACTTCGCCCAATCGAGGTAGCCCGGCTCCGCGTCGAAGGAATCCAGATAATCCTGCAACCCGGTCACAGGTCCATTGTCTCACGCAGGCGCCGCGGGCTTCGGTCGCGAGCGACGCGGGCTTCGCCGCGAGCGCTGCAGGACTCAGTCGCAGGCGCCGCGGGCTTCAGCCGCCGGCGGCGCGGGGCCTCAGCCGCCGAAGCGACGGTCGCGCGTGGCGTAGTCGCGGATCGCCCGCAGGAAGTCCACCTCGCGCAGATCCGGCCCGAGGGCCTCCACGAAATAGAACTCGCTGTGCGCGGACTGCCAGAGCAGGAAGTCGCTCAGCCGCTGCTCCCCCGACGTGCGGATGACGAGGTCCGGATCGGGCTGGCCTCCGGTGTAGAGGTGCTCCCCGATCTGCTCGGGAGTGAGGCTGGCAGCCAGCTCCTCCAGCGAGCCGCCCTTCTCGTCGTGCTGCGCGATGATGCTGCGCACCGCGTCGACGATCTCGCTGCGCCCGCCGTAGCCGACGGCGAGGTTCACGTGCAGTCCGGTGTTGTCGTGGGTGCGCTCCTCGACGCTCGTCAGCACCCTGGCCAGTTCCGGCGGCAGCAGTTCAGTGCGCCCCACCGGCCGCACGCGCCAGCCGGGTTCATGCGAGAGCGTCTCGGCGAGCTCGGCGATGATCTCGATCAGATCCGACAGCTCCCGGGAGTCGCGCTTGCGCAGATTGTCGGTGGACAGCAGATACAGCGACACGACGGGGATGCCGAGGTCGTCGCACCATCGCAGGAACTCGTGCATCTTCGCCGCGCCCGCGCGGTGGCCCTGTGCGGCGGAGGCATAGCCGAGCTGGCGCGCCCACCGCCGATTGCCGTCGATCATCATCGCGACGTGGTGGGGCACCGTGGCGCCGGCGAGCTGACGGCGCAGGCGCGAGGCATACAGACGGTACAGCAGACCGCGCCCCTCATTCGTCGCGCGCGTCGTCACGCTCCTACGCTAGCGCCCCTCGTTGCACGGCGTCTGTGCAGGGTCGCTCTCCGAGGGCGCGTAGGCTGGAAGCGTGTCCGGAAGCATGAGATCCGACGGTGCGGAAATGCCCGAACTCCCCCTCATCGATGCCGGCGGCGTCAGCGCGCACGCCGATCTGAAGCCCACGTGGCGAGGCTGGATCCATGCCGCGACCTTCCCCGTCGCGATCGTGGCGGGCATCATCCTGATCAGCGTCGCCCAGGGCGCGCCGGCGAAGTGGTCATCAGCGGTGTTCACCGCCACTTCGATGCTGCTGTTCGGCAACTCGGCGCTGTACCACCGCTTCAACTGGAGCCCGCGGACGCTCGCGGTGCTCAAGCGGATCGATCACGCCAACATCCTGCTGCTGATCGCCGGCACGTACACGCCCCTCGCGGTGCTGGCCCTTCCCACCCCGAAGACGATCCTGCTGCTGTCGCTCGTCTGGGGTGGCGCGCTGCTCGGCATCCTGTTCCGGGTGTTCTGGATCGACGCGCCGCGCTGGCTCTATGTCGCGCTGTATCTGCTGCTCGGCTGGGCCGCGGTCATGTACCTCGGCGACCTGCTGTCCGCGAACGTCGCCATGATGGTGCTCGTGGTCGTGGGCGGCCTGCTGTACACCGGCGGCGCCATCGTCTACGCCCTCAAGAAGCCCAACCCGTGGCCGGGACACTTCGGCTTCCACGAGATCTTCCACGTCTGCACGGTGCTGGCGTTCCTCTGCCATTGGACCGCCTGCCTGCTGATCGCACTGCAGCCGGCCTACCACGGCGGCTGATCAGCGCGTGGGCGGGTCCTGGACGTCGTCGGCGTCGCGCTCCTGCGCGTCGAGCTCCTCGCGCACCTCGGCGCGGTACCGACCCCGACGCACGCGACGCAGCATGTCCCACACCAGCAGGATGACCGCGCCCGTGATGAGGGCGATCGCGCCGAAGCCCCACGGACCGGGCGTGACCAGCTCGGGGTCGACCGTCGATACCGGGGTCGGCACGACCGAGCCGAACACCGCGAGCGCGTCGAGCACAGAGAGCATGGAGAACCTCGTTCCGCGCCGCAGCGCCTAACCTGGAATCAAGCCTAATCTCCCGGAGACACCCATGACGACGCAGCAGTTCCTCGACGAGCGCTACGGCCGACGCACCTCGCGCCGCCTCACGCGCGTGTGGTGGATCGTCGTCGGCGCGGTGGCCGTCGTCGCCACCGTCGCCCTCGGATGGTCGACCGTGGCGACCAGTCTCGCCGCGATCGACGTGGATGCCACCGGCTACGCCGTCGTCGACGACCGCACCGTGACCGTGACGTTCCAGATCGTCGCTCCGACGGACTCCACGGTCGCGTGCGCGCTGGAGGCGCAGGACGAGGAGCACGGCGTCGTCGGCTGGCGCGTGGTCGAGCTCCCCCTGGAAGGCGGGCAGATGCGGGCCTTCACCGAGACCATTCCGACGCTCGCGCCGGCGACGACAGGTTTGGTGAACTCCTGCTGGGTCGCGTAGTCTGACGTGAACGCATCGCGCCCCGGCTCTCGCCGGGGCGTTTGGCTTACTGCCTCGCACTCACCCACGAAGGAGACCGTCGTGTCCACCGACGCCCCCGAGACCTTCCTCACGCAGGACGCTTACGACCGCCTGGTCACGGAGCTCGAGCACCTGTCCACCACCGGGCGCGAAGAGATCGCCAAGCGCATCGAGGCCGCCCGTGAAGAGGGCGACCTCAAGGAGAACGGCGGCTACCACGCCGCCAAGGACGAGCAGGGCAAGCAGGAGGCGCGCATCCGCACACTGCAGCATCTGCTGAAGAACGCCAAGGTCGGCACCGCTCCCGAGTCCACGGGGGTCGTCGAGCCCGGCACCGTCATCACCGCCGTCGTCGCCGGCGGCGAAGAGGTCTTCCTCCTGGGCAATCGCGAGATCGCGGCGGGTTCCGAGCTCGACGTGTACAGCGAGGCCTCCCCGCTCGGCACGGCGATCCTGGGGCTGAAGGAGGGCGACTCGACGTCGTACACCGCGCCCAACGGACGCGCGATCCCCGTCGAGATCGTCAAGGTCGAGACCTACAACGGTCAGTGACCCGGCTCAGTCCTTGACGATGGCCGGCGCGTAGCCGGCATCCGTCAGCGTCTGGATCACCAGCGCGCGGTGCTCCGCGCCCCGCGTCTCCACGCTCAGCTGCAGGATCACCTCGCTGATCTGCAGCCCCTGGCCGTGCCGCGTGTGCAGCACCTCGATCACGTTCGCTCCGGCGATCGCGAGCAGCTCCGACACCCGCGCCAGCTGGCCGGGGCGGTCGGGCAGCGGGATCTGCAGGGTCATGTAGCGCCCGGAGGCGGCGAGACCGTGCGCGACCACGCGCTGCAGCAGCAGCGGGTCGATGTTGCCGCCGGAGAGCACGACGGCCGTGGGGCCTGTCGCCTGCACCTTGCCGGCGAGGATCGCCGCCACGCCGGCGGCGCCCGCCGGCTCGACGACCTGCTTGGCGCGCTCGAGCAGCACCAGGAGCGCGCGGGCGATGTCATCGTCGCTGACGGTGACGACCTCGTCCACCAGCTCGCTGATGATCCGGAACGGCACGTCCCCGGGTCGTGCGACCGCGATGCCGTCGGCGATGGTCGGCAGCGTCGTCACCGCGAGCGGCTCGCCCGCCTCGAGCGACGAGGGGTAGGCCGCGGAGTTCTCCGCCTGCACTCCCACGACGCGCACCGTGCGGCCCTCCGCGGCGGCGCGGGCCTTCACCGCGGCGGCGACGCCGGCGATGAGCCCTCCCCCGCCGATGCTGACGATGACGGTGTCGAGGTCGTCGATCTCATCCCACAGCTCCAGGCCCAGCGTTCCCTGCCCGATGATGACGTCGCGGTGGTCGAAGGGATGGATCAGCACCGCGCCGGTGCGCTCGGCGAACTCGGCTGCCAGGCGCAGCGGCGTCTCGACGGTGTCGCCCTCGAGGATCACCTCCGCGCCGTACCCGCGGGTGGCCAGGAGCTTCGGGACGGGCACGCCCAGCGGCATGAAGATCGTGGCGGGGATGCCGAGCTTCTGCGCCGCCAAGGCGACGCCCTGCGCGTGGTTGCCGGCCGACGCCGCGACGACACCGCGTGCCCGCTCGTCGGCGGTCAGCCGGGAAAGTCGGTACGTGGCGCCGCGGATCTTGAACGATCCGGTGCGCTGCAGGTTCTCCAGTTTGAGATGCACGGGGGCGCCGAGCAGATCGCTGAGATGCTCGGAGTCCTCCATCGGGGTGCGCACGATCACGCCGCGCAGCGCCTCGGCGGCATCCTCGAACTCCGCCAGGGTGGGGGTGGTCACGCGGGGTTCCTCCAGTCGCGGGGCACAGTGCTCCAGATGAGATCGTCGGGGCGCGGGGGCTTCCCCGTCTCCCAGCCGCGTCGGGCCAGGTAGATCCAGACGACGTTGACGAATGCCGCCAGCGGCACGGCGAACAGCGCCCCGGGGATGCCGCCGACCATGGCGCCGCCCGCGACGACCAGCACGACCGCAAGGGGGTGCACCTTCACCGCGGAGCCCATGAGGAGCGGCTGCAGCACATGGCCCTCCAGCTGCTGCACGCCGAGCACGACGATCAGCATCCAGAACGCGATCCAGGGGCCGTTGTAGACGAGGGCCAGGAAGACGGCGACGGCGCCGGTGAGCACGGCGCCCACGAACGGCACGAACGCGCCGAGGAACACCAGCACGGCGATGGGGATCGCCAGCGGCACGCCCAGCAGGAATGCCCCCAGGCCGATGCCGATGGCGTCGATCGTGGCGACCAGCAGCTGCGTGCGCGCGTAGTTGATGACGGTGAGCCAGCCGGTGCGGCCGGCGCCGTCGATGGCGGCGCGGGCGCGCTCGGGGAACAGCCGCACCGTCCAGCGCCAGATGCCGGCGCCATCGGCGAGGATGCACAGCAGGATGAAGATCGCCAGCAGCGTTCCGGTCGCGACATGGCCCACCGTGCTGCCGATGGCCAGGGCGCCCGACAGCAGCAGCTCCGCCTGCTGCTCCATCAGCGTCCAGCCCTGATCGAGCAGACCGTCGATCTGCTGCGCGGTCAGGTGCAGCGGACCGTCGATGAGGTACTGCCGGAACTCGCTCAGAGCGGCAGAGGTACGCCCCTGCACGGAGCCGAGATCGCGGGTGATCTGCCAGACAGCCAGCCACACCAGACCGGTGATCACGGCGATCGTGCCGACCACCGAGATGACGATCGCCAGCCACCGCGGGAACCGGTAGCGCAGCATGAGCGAGAAGCCGGGCCACACGAGTGCGGTGACGAGGATCGCGACCAGCAGCGGGATGACGAGCAGCTTCAGCTGGATGACGAGCCAGATGGCCACGCCGATCGCGGCCGCCAGCACGAGGAACCGCCACGCATACGCGGTCGCGACCCGCAGCGGATGCGGCACGACGGCCGCGACCTCGCTCGGGGCGCTGCGACGACGCACGGCGTCGAAGAACGCGCTGCGCGGCTTGTCGTCGGAGGCACTCATCACGACATTCTAGAGTCGCGGGGCGCTCGTTCCCGCCCGCATGACCGCGCGCGAGAGCAGCGTCGGTGGGGTTGGGTAGGCTCGCGGCCGTGACCACCGCCACCGGCCTGCAGCGCCCGCGCGATCTCAGCCGCGCCGAAGCGCGTCGCATCGCCCTCGCCGCGCAGGGCTTCGCACGGCCCCGCCCGGGCACGGTGGGCACCCGTCAGCTGAACCTCGCCCTCGCGCGCATGGCGACGCTGCAGATCGACTCGGTGAACGTGTTCGCCCGATCGCACTATCTGCCGCTGTTCTCCCGCCTCGGACCCTACGACCCGGCGCTGCTCGATCGACTGCTGTTCTCCCGCGGCGGCCGCTACACCGAGTCGTGGGCGCACATGGCCTCCTTCATCCCGACGTCCGATTGGGGGCTGTTCGCCTTCCGCCACGAGGCGATGCGCGAACGGTACCTGCGCCGCGATGCGGAATGGTTCCGCGCGCACGGCGACGTCGTCGATGAGGTGCGCGCGCAACTGGCCGCGCGCGGGCCGCTGCGCGCCGCGCAGATCGACCACGCGTCACGGGTGGGCGGGCGAGGCCCGTGGTGGGACTGGGACGTGGTGAAGAGCGCACTGGAGTATCTGTTCCTCTTCGGCGAGGTCGCCATCGCCGGGCGGCGTGGCTTCGAGCGGCGCTACGGCCTCGCCGCCGACGTCATCCCCGAGGCCGCGCGCACCCCCGTCGCCCGCGACGAGGCGATCCGCGAGCTCGTCGGGCGCGCGGCCGCGGCGTACGGGGTGGCCACCGCTTCCGACCTCGCGGACTACTGGCGCATCCGCGACCGCGCAGCGGTGATGCAGGCGGTGGGTGAGCTCGCCGACGCCGGCATCCTGCGCCCGGTGACGGTGGAGGGCTGGCAGGCGGCGGGGCGCCCGGCGAAGGCCTGGCTGCATCGGGATGCCGCGCTCCCCCGCCGCATCGACGCGGCCGCGGTGCTCACGCCGTTCGACCCGCTGGTGTGGTTTCGCGACCGCGCCGAGCGCCTGTTCGACTTCACCTACCGCATCGAGATCTACACCCCCGCGGCCGAGCGCCGCCACGGCTACTACTCGCTGCCGGTCCTCATCGGCGACGACGTCGTCGGCCGGGTGGATCTCAAGGCCGACCGCGCCCGATCGACCCTGCTCGTGCAGTCGGCCTGGTGGGAGCCGGGGCGGCCCGCGCGGGCTGCGGAGCGACTCGCCGACGAATTGCGTGCCGCTGCGCGGTGGCAGGGACTCGAGAGCATCTCCGTCGGCCGCTGGGGTGACGCGGCCGACGAGGTCGCCGGCGCCCTCGGCGACGCCGAGCGGCACGACCGGCAGACGGAGCCTGCGGCCGCCACGCCCGCATCGGCGGGCAGCCCGGACGGTGCGGCGACCGACGCCGCCGCCACGGTGACGGGATGAAGCGGGGAACGGTCATCGGGGTCGTCGCGGCATCCGCCGCCGCGGCCGGCGCCGTCGGCGCGCTGGTCTGGACGCTCACGCGACCGGGTGACGCCGACGACGCCGCCCTCGCCTACCTCGACGCCCTGCAGACGGGGGACGTCGCCGCGCTGCAGTCGCTGCTGCCCGATGATGCCGACGCGGCCGCTGCGCTCGATGCGTTCGCCGACGCCGATGCCCGCGTCGAGGGCGCCGAGATCATCTCCCGAACGACGCACGACGACGTCGCGTCCTACACGGCGGACGTTCGGCTCGGCGACACCTCGGGGACGCTCGGCTTCGCGCTGCGCGCCGACGACGGCGCATGGCGGCTCGACTCCGGCGCGCTCATCACCGTGGACGTGGCAGTGTCCCTGGGCACCGCCGTCGCTGTCGGCGACGTGGTGCTTCCCCTCTCGCCGGACGGCGAAGTGCGGCTGCTCCCCGGCGGGTACACCCTGCACGCGGCGCCCGCGCGCTTCCTCGACGGCCAGGCGCAGGTGAGCGTGCTCGCCGACGATGCACCGGCAGCGACGATCGACGCCACCCTGTCCCCCGATGCCGCCACGCTCGCCCAGCCGCAACTCGACGCCTACGCGCGGACGTGCGAGGGCTCCCGCGCTGCGCTCCCCGAGGACTGCGGTCTGCACGTGCCATGGGCGGCCGACCTCGCGACGCTGACCGAGGTCGTGGTGAAGGTGCAGTCCTCCCCCCAGCTGTCCCTCGACGCCGATGCGCTGTCGTTCCTCGCGACCGGCGGCCAGGTGGTCGCCACGGCGACCGGCACTCTGCCCGGCGGCGGCGTCGCGTCGTTCACCTACCGCGACGACGACTGGACGCTGCGCGGAGCCGTGCGTTTCGACGGCGATGAGATGCTGCTGCAGCTGTTCTGATCCCGCGTCAGCCCCAGCCCTGCAGCTCCAGTCCCAGCCAGGACGCCAGCGCCTCGATCTCGGTCGTCACGGCCGCACGCGCCCGGTCGTCGAAGCCGTCGTCCTCGTGCACCGCGTTGACCCGCAGCACGCCGGCGCGTCGGTCGGCCCGCGCATCGAGCTTGCCGACGAACCGGTCGCCGTGCAGGATCGGCAGCGCGAAGTAGCCCCACCGTCGCGCGGATGCCGGTTTGTACATCTCCAGCAGGTATTCGTACCCGAACAGGGTCTGCAGCCTGCTCCGGTCGGCGACGAGCGCATCCAGCGGCGAGACCAGCACCGTGCGCCCGGCGAACGCCGCGGGGTCCTCGAGCGCCTCGGCATCCACCCGCCACGTCCCCTCGGTGTCCTCGACGACGGCGGCGACACCGACCTGGGCGTCGGCCCCCTTCGCGCGCACGATCCCCTGCGCGGCCAGGCGCCGCTCGGCCAGCTCCCGTGCGGCATCGGCCTCGGCGACGTCGGGGAGGTCACCGGGGTACACCCTCTCCGCGATGTCGAACAGTCGTCCCTTCGCGTCGCGCCCCCACACGGCCACGTCGCCTCGGGCGAGGAGGATCTCGAGCATCTGCGTGGTGTTGCGGCTGTGGGTCCAGCCCGTCGACTGCCACAATTCCTGCGCGCTGTCGGGGATCTCCGCGGCGTGCAGCGGGCCCTCTGCGCGGAGGCGGTCGAGCACCTCGCGGCGGAAGCCGTCGTTGGCGGTGAACCACTCCCGTGTGCGCGGGTACTCCGGCCGCGGCGCCATGATCGCCCGGTACAGCGGCAGGTCGGACATCAGGCGGTACGAGCCGTCCCACTCGAACAGATCCCGGTCGCCCTCCACCGCCTGCCGCAGGTCGGCCGGCAGGTAGGGCCAGCCCAGGCGGCTGTACAGGATGTGGTCGGCGCTGGGCATGATCGCCGCCGTCGGATCGACCGGCACCACCGTGAGGGCGTACGCCACCTCGACGATGCCCGCCGGGCGCGGCTCGCTCAGCAGCTGGGCGCGCACCGCCAGCCGGCGTGCGTCGCGACGCGACAGCCGCACCGGCCCGGGCATCTCAGAACCGTCCGCCGATGGTCTCCAGGCGCTCGATGCGATCCGGCAGGGGCGGGTGGGTGGCGAACAGGCGCGCGACGCCCCCGGAGGGAAGCGGGTCGGCCAGCCACAGGTGGGCCATCGACGTGTTGGCGCGCTGCAGCGGCTGTGCGGCGGTGCCGATCTTCTCCAGCGCGGATGCCAGCCCTTCCGGATCGCGCGTCGTGAGCGCCCCGGTGGCATCGGCGAGGTACTCCCGCTGCCGCGAGATCGACGCCTGCACGACCGCGGCCACGAGCGGGGCGACGAGGGCGGCGACGATGCCGAAGAGCAGGAAGATCAACTGGGACTGATTGTTGCCGCCGCGCCGGCCGCCGCCGAAGAAGGCCATGCGCAGCACCAGGTCGGCCAGCGCCCCCACCGCCACGACCAGGCCGAACACCACGAGTGAGACGCGGATGTCGTAGTTGCGGATGTGGGCGAGTTCATGCGCGAGCACGCCCTCGAGCTCACGGTCCGTGAGCAGCTCGAACAGCCCGGTGGTCACCGTGATCGCGGCTTGCTCGGGCGTGCGCCCCGTCGCGAAGGCGTTCGGCGCCGGGTCCTCGACGACGTAGAGCCTCGGCATGGGCGTTCCCGTGGTGATGCAGAGGTTCTCGACGAGGCGGTGAAAGCGCGGCGCGTCGGTCGCCGAGACCTCCACCGCACCCGACAGGGCGAGCGCCTCGCGGTCGGCGGCGAAGTACTGCACCGTGGCGTACCCGACCGCGAACACGAGCACGAACGCGGTGATCCACCAGTTGTTGCCGGCGAGCCAGCCGGCGAGCACGCCCACCGCCCCGATCGCCAGCACGAACCCGATCAGGATGAACCAGGTGTTGCGCTTGTTGCGGGCGATGGCGGAGTACACGACGTCTCAGCTCAGCGGGGCGCGGTCGCGTCGGGACAGGGCGGGGCGCTGCGGCATCCGCGCCCTGAGGTCAAAACTGAACCCGCGGCGGCTCCGCGATCGCGGCGCCGTCGAGGACCTCGAAGAACTCGCGCTCGTGGAACCCGAGGTTGCGGGCGAAGAGGTTGTTGGGGAACACGCGGATCTTCGTGTTCAGTTCGCGCACGCCGCCGTTGTAGAACCGGCGCGAGGCCTGGATCTTGTCCTCGGTGTCGACGATCGACTGCTGCAGGTGCAGGAAGTTCTGGCTGGCCTGCAGCTGGGGGTAGGCCTCGGCCACGGCGAACAGGGACTTCAGCGCCTGCTGCATGTGCCCCTCGGCCACGCCCGCGTCTGCGGGTCCGGTGGCCGACAGCGTCTCTGCGCGGGCCCTCGTGACGTTCTCGAACACCGCCTTCTCATGCGCGGCGTAGCCCTTCACCGCCTCGATGAGGTTGGGCAGCAGATCGGCGCGGCGCTTCAGCTGCACCGTGATGTCGCTCCAGGCCTCGTCGACGCGCACGTTCAGCGAGACCAGCGAGTTGTACGTCGACCACAGGTACACACCGACGATGACGACCAGCGCCACGACGATCAATACCGGGATAAGCCATTCCCACATGTGTACCTGACTCCCCTCCGAGTGTGTCTACATCCTAAGGGAGCGCTTGAGGCCCGACAGGACCAGCCTGCGCACTCCCAGCCGTTACCCACCGAGCACGCGGTCGAGATAGGGGTTGCTCAGCATGCGTGCCGGATCGAGGCGGTCGCGGAGCGCGATGAAGTCGTCGAAATGCGGGTAGCGCTCGCGCAGGCGCGCGGCATCCAGCCCGTGCATCTTGCCCCAGTGGGGCCGCCCGTCATGGCGCAGCATGATCTCCTCGGCAGCCTCGAAGTACTCCGCGGGATCCTCCCGCCAGTAGCGGTGCACCGCGATGTACCCCGTGGGGCGACCCGACGCCGTGGACAGCCACAGGTCGTCGCCCGCGGCGATGCGCACCTCCACGGGAAAGGAGATACGCCACCGGCGATCGGCGACGAGGGCGCGCACGTCGGCGAAAGCCGCGCCGAGCCGATCGACCGGCACGGCGTACTCCATCTCTCGGAAGCGCACGGTGCGCCGCTGGGTGAACACGTCCGGCGCCACGTCGGTGTACTCCCGGTCGCCGGTGAGCCGGGTGGCCAGGCGATTCACCGGCGGCACGAGGGCCGGGACGGCGGCGCCGGCGGCGCAGGTGGCCCGGTACAGGCCGTTGGCCAGCAGAGACTCGTCCACCCATCGCCCCAGGCCGGGAAGCGGCCGGCGCGGCGCCGAGCCGGGGAGCCGCACGTTCGTCTTCGTGAGCGCCCGATCGGTGCCGGGGAACCAGTAGAACTCCACGTGATCCGCCGCCTCCAGCCGCCCCGGCAGGTCGGCGGCGACCAGCTCGAGCGGCTCGGGCCGCTCCACGGCGTGAAGCAGAAAAGTCGGCACGCACTGCAGGGTGACCTCCACCAGGATGCCGAGTGCCCCCAGCCCCAGCGCGACGGCCGGCAGCAGCTCGGGCTCGTGCGTCTGGTCGACCGTCAGCAGCTCCCCGTCCGCGGTGACGAGGGTCGCACCCACGACCTGCGTCGCCAGGCCGCCGAAGCGCGCACCGGTGCCGTGGGTGCCGGTGGAGATGGCGCCGGCGATGGTCTGCCGGTCGATGTCACCGAGATTGGCCATCGCCAGGCCCGCGGATGCCAGCAGGCGCGGGATGCGGTGCAGGGGCGTTCCCGCCCGCAGCGTCGCCCGCGCGCGATCGCCGTCCACCGACACCAGTCCGGTGAGCGCCCCGAGATCGAGCAGCACGCCGGGGGCCACCGCGATGGGCGAGAAGCTGTGCCCGGAGCCGACCGCCTTCACCTGCAGCCCCCGGCGAGCGGCGGACTGCACGGCGCGGCGGACGGCGGCGACCGTGGCCGGCCGCTCCACGCGCTGCGGGCGCACCCGCGCCGAACGGCCCCAGTTCTGCCACGTGCCTCCCGGACGGGTCACAGGAACGCCCTGCCCTCGCCACGGTAGGTCGGCACCTCGCCGACCACCCGGTCGCCGTCGACGAGGTGGTAGCTGTCGACGCGCTCCGCGAGCTCCCCGCTCTTGGCGTGACGGAACCAGACCCGGTCGCCCACCGCCATCGTGCGTGCGGCTTCGCCCTGCAGCGGGGTCTGCACCTCCCCCGCCCCTTCCCGGGCGAGCGTGCGCAGCCCGGCCGGCCACACCGGGGCGGGCTGGCGCGACGCGAGCGCGGGGCCCGAGGCGATCCACCCGCCGCCGAGCACCGTGACGATGTCGGGGGCGGGCTTGCGCACGACCTCCAGCGCGAACGCGGCCGCCGGAGCCGGAGCGAAGGCCCGGTACCTGTCGAAGAGATGGCCCGCCAGCAGCCCGCTGCCCGCCGTCACCTCGGTGACGGCCTGGTCTGCCGCGGTGTACTCCAGCGAGCCCGTGCCACCGCCGTTGACGAATTCCAGCACGGCCATGTCCTGCACGGCCGCGACCACCGCACCGCGGCGGTCGCGCAGTTCGCGGCCCGAACGACGCTGCATCCAGCGGATCACCGCGTCACCCGCCCCGGCGGCGTCGGGCTGCCCGGCGATCTGGGCCTCGTACATCATCAGCCCCACGAGGCGGAAACCGGCCCGTCCCGCCACCTCTCTCGCCAGGGCGGCCGCCTCGCCCGGGTGGTGCACCGGCGAACGCCGCACGCCCACGTGGCCGAGGCCGGTCGCCTGCCACGACGCGTCCACGTCGAGCGCGACGCGCAGCGGGGGACGTCGCCCGGGCGCGACCACGGCGTCGATCAGGTCGAGCTGCGCGGGATCGTCGACCATCAGCGTCACGCGGCGGGCCGCCTCCTCATCGCCGGCGAGCCGGGCCAGCGCGGAACGGTCGGCGGTCGGGTAGCCCATCACCACGTCGTCGCAGGTCTCCGCGAGCCACAGCGCCTCGGGCAGGGTGAACGCGAGGATGCCGCGATAGCCGGGAACGCGCTGCACGGCATCCTGCACCGCGCGAACGCGCACCGACTTGCTGGCCACCCGGATCGGCACCCCGCCGGCGCGCACGACGAGGTCCAGCGTGTTGGCCCGCAGCGCGGGGATGCTGATCGCGGCGACGGGACCGGACAGACCGGCGATCGCCGCCGTCATCGACTCCCAATGACCGGCTGCGCCCCCACGGGCGGTGGCGCGGTCGGGGGCGGCGGAGATCAGGTCGAGCACGAGGACAGCCTAGGGCCGACGTCGGGGTACCCCCGGTGGGACTCGAACCCACACTGAAGCGATTTTAAGTCGCCTGCCTCTGCCATTGGGCTACGGGGGCGCGGCGCGGTCAGCACCGCCGCCCCACATTAGCGTGGCGCCGTCGGCACGCCGGTCAGCGTGCGGCGGGTGCGGACTCCGGAGACTTGCCGGCGTCCTCGGCGACGACCGACTTCGGGTCGATCGCCGGCGACTCCGGGGCCGCCGCGGGCTGAGCCGGACGCGGCCGGGCGGCGAACTCCTCGAAGACGTAGCGCGGGTTCTGCACGGCCTGCAGCGACACGTTGTCGCGGTTGAGCCAGAAGTTGTGCCACCAGTCGCCGATGACCCGCCACTTGCGCTCCCACGACGGCATGGCCATGCCGTGGTAGCCGCGGTGCGCGAACCACGCGATGAGTCCCTTGAGGGCGATGTTGCCCGACTGGAACACACCGTTGTACAGCCCCAGGCCGGCGACGGCACCGAGGTTGTGGTGGATGTACTCCGAGGGGAGCTCGCCACGCAGCACGGCGGTCAGGTTCTTCGCCAGCAGCTTGGCCTGACGCACGGCGTGCTGGGCGTTGGGCACGCAGTAGCCGCCGACGCCCTTGCCGGTGAGGTCGGGGACGGCCGAGATGTCACCGGCGGCCCAGGCCCCCTCGACGATCTCGTCCTCGGTGCCGACCCGCAGGTCGGGACGGGTGCGGATGCGGCCGCGCTCCTCGACGGGCAGGTCGCTGCCGCGCACGACGGTCGGGTTGGCCATGACGCCGGCGGTCCACACGATCAGGTCGGTGGGGATCACCTCGCCCGTGGACAGCTCGACGTTGCCGTCGACGGCACCCTTGACCTGCGTGTCCAGGTGCACGTTGGCGCCCCGCTTGGCGAGGTCCTTCAGCACCCACTCGCTCGTCTTCAGCGACACCTCGGGCATGATGCGCCCCATCGCCTCGATGAGGTGGAAGTGCGTGTCCTCGAAGGTCAGCTGCGGGTAGTTCTTCAGCAGCGACGAGGCCAGCGCCCGCATCTCCGCGAACACCTCGATGCCGGCGAACCCACCACCGACGACGACGACGGTCAGCAGGCGGTCGCGCTCGGGACCGGCGGGCAGGTTGGCGGCGAGGTCGAAGTTGGTGAGGATGCGGTCGCGGATCGCGACGGCCTCTTCGACGCTCTTCAGACCGATCGCGTTCTCGGCGATGCCGGGGATCGGGAAGGTGCGCGAGACGGCGCCGGCGGTGACGACGATCTGGTCGTACTCCTGCTGCCAGGGCTCACCCACGGCGGGCGTGATGGTGGCGACCTTGTTCGCGTGGTCGATGCCGGTCACCTTGGCGGTGACGACGCGGGTGCGCTTGAGGTGGCGACGCAGGCCGACCACGACGTGCCGGGCCTCGATCTCGCCTGCGGCGACCTCGGGGAGGAAGGGCTGGTACGTCATGTACGGCAGCGGGTCAACGATCGTGACCTCCGCTTCGCCCTTGCGCAGATGCTTCTCGAGCTTCCATGCGGTGTAGAAGCCCGCGTAGCCTCCGCCGACGATGAGGATCCGAGGCACGATGCTGGTCACGGGAAGAGAACTCCTAGATTGGGCGGCTCGACGCGCGGTACGTGCGCGCCGATCGGATGCGCCGGGCAGCAGCGGTGACACCGAGCGCAACCAGTATACCGGCCAGGGTGGTCACGGCCAGCGGAAGCGAGCCGTAGATAAGCGATTCCTCCGACGGCAGCAGCGGGGATGCCGGGCGGGAGACCGGGTCGGCGGCGGGGAGCGACGGGACCTCCACCGGCTGCGCCGTCGGCTCGGGAACGGGCGCGGCATCCGCTCGCCGGTAGATGCGGATCCAGTCACTGAGGTTCCCCATCGGGTTGGCCTGCACCGCCGCGACAGGGGCCGAAACCGCGGCTGCGGCGTCGACGAGCCCGTAGCCGTAGAGCGGGTCGGGCACCGACGACGCGCCCGCCGCCGGCGACGCCGTGCGCACGATGCGGTTGATGACGTTCGCCGCGTCGAGGTCGGGGTGGGCCGCTCGCACCAGCGCGGCGATGCCGGCGACGATGGGCGCCGCGCCGCTCGTGCCGTTCCACATCACCACGTCACCCTCGGGGGAGACGCCCAGCAGGTCCTCGCTGGGGGCGGAGACGCCGATCGTGATGCCCTGGGTGGACGCCTCGATGCTGGCAGTGCCGGTGCGGTCGACGCCGCCGACGGAGAGCACCCCGGGAATGGTGGCGGGCGCGCCGACGCGGTCGGTGCCGCTCCCCCGGTTTCCCGCCGCGACGATCACCACGACGTCGTTCTCGGCCGCATACAGGAACGCGTCGTCCCAGCTCTGCGGCCAGTCGAGGGTGTTGGTGGTGAACGACAGGTTGATCACGTCGGCATCGTGATCCACCGCCCACCGCATCGCATCGGCGACCTGGTCGGTGAAGGGCGTCGCGGCCGCCGCGCCGAACGACAGCGACAGCGACAGCAGCTGCGCCTCGGGCGCCACGCCGATGACGCCGGCGTCGGGGCCCGTCCCCCGCCCGGCGGCGAGCGAGGCGACGAGGCTGCCGTGCGCGGCATCCACCGCACCGACCGGTGTGCGCCCGTCTGCCGAGCCGAGGCCGGAGAAGTCGGCGCCGTCCACCACGCCGCCCAGTTCCACCGGTCCCCGCGCGATGCCGGTGTCGATCACCGCGATGCGGGTGCCGGCCCCCCGGGTCGTCTGCCACGCGTCGCGGATGCCGTAGTCATCGAGCCAGTACTGCGCCGTGCGCACCGGATCGGCCTGGATGTCGGGAGTCGGCGTCGGGGTGGGCGTGGCCGTCGGCACGGCGCCGAGCATCCCGGACGTCGCCAGCACCACTGCGGCCGCGGCGAGGCGGCCGTTCATGGCGTGGGCCCTCCCGGGTGAGCGCACGAGCACCGCTCGGGCGACCACTCGGACATCTCCAGCGCCCGGTCGCCGATCGGGTTGACCCCCGGTCCCGCGGCCAGGGCATGGCCGGCGAGGGCGTGCAGGCACTTCACGCGCGTGGGCATGCCCCCCGCGGAGATGCCGGCGATCTCGGGCACGTCGCCGTAGGGTGCGCGGTCGCGCAGATACGCCTCGTGTGCCCGGGCGTACGCGGCGGCGAGGTCGGCGTCGGCGGCCAGCTCGTCGGAGAGCTCGCGCATCACCTGGGTGGCCTCCAGCGTCGACATCGCCGCGGTGGCGCCCGGGTGCGTCAGGTAGTAGAACGTCGGGAACGGGGTGCCGTCGGGCAGGCGCGGCGCCGTGGCGACGACGGTGGGGTTGCCGCACACGCAGCGCGCGGCGATGCCGAGCACCCCGCGGGCCGGTCGTCCCAGCTGCTCGCGGAGCACCGCGAGATCGTCGTCGTCGGCAGGGTCGAACGGCGGGGTGGTCACCTCATCAGGTTATCGCGCGCTCCTGGACAACGCCCGTCACGGGGCGGGCTGATCCTGCGGAGCGTCGGGGACGCCGATCTCGTATGTGACGGTCTCGGTGACACCTGCCGTCGTGATGGAGCGGATGAGCCGGGTCATCCAGTCACTCTCGGTCTCCTCGACCTCGGAGCTCACGGGTGCCTGCTCCTGCGGGAGCTCGACGGCGGGGAGGTCGTTGTCCACCAGGAACACCACTTCGCCGGGATGCGTGTAGTACAGCCGTTCGCGCGCCTGCGTCGTGATGTAGGCCGGGTCGCCCCAGCGGTCGCGGGATGCCTCCAGTTCGGCGACCTCCTGCTCCCCCAGCGTCACCGCGCGCTCGAGGCCCGCGATCTGCTGGCGCTGCTCGAGGTACATGCCGAACGTGGGGACCAGCACGAAGGCGGCCAGCACCACCAGCCCCAGCATGATGAGCATGAAGCCCGACAGGCGGATGCCGCCCAGCCACTGCCGCACGTCGACCTCGCGGGAACGAGAAGAGGGAGCCGTCAGTCTCGCCACGGCTCCCCCTCTCATTCGGTCTGCGTCGTGCGCTTATCCCTTGAAACGGGGGAAGGCGGAACGGCCGGCGAACGTCGCGGCGTCGCCGAGCTCCTCTTCGATGCGCAGAAGCTGATTGTATTTCGCCACGCGCTCGCTGCGCGCGGGCGCGCCGCTCTTGATCTGACCGGAGCCCACGGCGACCGCGAGGTCGGCGATGGTGGTGTCCTCGGTCTCGCCGGAGCGGTGGGAGAGCATCGTGGTGTAGCCGGAGCGGTGGGCGAGGTCGATGGCGTCGAGCGTCTCCGACAGCGTGCCGATCTGGTTGACCTTCACCAGCAGCGAGTTGGCGGCACCGCGGGCGATGCCGTCGGCCAGGCGCGCCGGGTTGGTGACGAACAGGTCGTCCCCGACCAGCTGCACCTTGCGGCCGAGCTGCTCGGTGAGGGCGGTCCAGTTGTCCCAGTCGTCCTCGGCGAGCGCGTCCTCGATCGTGACGATCGGGAAGTCGTTCACGAGACCGACGTAGTACTCGGTGAGCTCGGCGGCCGTCCAGTCCTTGTTGTCGAGGCGGTACACCCCGTCGTTGAAGAACTCGGTGGCGGCCACGTCGAGGCCGAGCGCGATGTCGGCGCCGGGCGTGAAGCCGGCCTTCTCGATCGCGCGGACCAGGAACTCCAGGCCCTCGCGGTTGCTCGGCAGGTCGGGGGCGAAGCCGCCCTCGTCGCCCAGGCCCGTGGCGTAGCCGGCGGCCTTCAGCTCGCTCTTGAGCACCTGGTAGACCTCGGCACCCCAGCGCAGCGACTCGGCGAAGGTCTCGGCGCCGATGGGCGCGAGGAAGAACTCCTGCATGTCGATGCCGTTGTCTGCGTGCTCGCCGCCGTTGATGACGTTGAACAGCGGAACGGGCAGAACGTGCGCGTTGGGTCCGCCGAGGTAGCGGAACAGCGGCAGGTCCGAGCTGTCGGCCGCAGCCTTGGCGACCGCCAGGCTCACGCCGAGGATGGCGTTGGCGCCGGTGCGCGACTTGTTCTCGGTGCCGTCGGTGGCGATGAGGATCTCGTCGACGATGCGCTGCTCGCTCGCGTCGATGCCCTCCACGGCCGGGCCGAGCTCGTCGATGACGGCGTTGACGGCCTTCAGCACGCCCTTGCCGCCGTAGCGGCTCTTGTCGCCGTCGCGCAGCTCGTACGCCTCGAATGCGCCGGTGGATGCGCCGGAGGGGACGGCCGCACGCTGGACGATTCCGTCGTCGAGCAGCACCTCCACTTCGACGGTGGGATTGCCGCGCGAATCCAGAATTTCTCGCGCGCCTACAGCCTCGATCAGTGCCACGGATGACTCCTTTGTTGTGGAGGGTGGATCTCGGGAACGTCGTCGGTCCGTTGTTCCCCACTCTACTGACGACCGCGGCACCGCCACAGGCCACCGGCCGTGGGAATGGCTAGAGGACGAGGGCGACGGCGATGCCGTCCCACCCTTTGGCGTCGAGTGTCTGGATGGCGGTCGCGTCGAAGCGCGGGTCGCTCCCGAGCAGCTCGAGGCCGCGCTGGGTGCCGATCACCTGCTCGTCGGTGGTGTCCGGATCGGCCACGCGGCCGCCACGGCCCACGTTGTCGACGACGATGACGGTGCCCGGATGACCCAGCCGCGCAGCCCAGTCGAGATAGAGCGTGTTGGATTCCTTGTCGGCGTCGATGAAGACGAAGTCGAACGGCGCCTGCCCCGCCAGGGTGGGGAGCACGTCGGCGGCGCGACCGATGAGGATCTCGACCCTGTCCGCCACCCCGGCGCGGTTGAGGTTGGCCCGCGCGACGGCGGCATTGTCCGGCTCGGCCTCGATCGTGATGATCCGACCATCTGCAGGGATGCCGCGGGCGAGCCAGATGGTGGAGTAGCCGCCGAGCGTGCCGATCTCCAGCACGCGGCGCGCGCCGCTCATGCGGGCGAGCAGATGCAGGAGCTTGCCGTTGACGGGCGCGACCTCGATGGCCGGCAGGCCGGCACTGTTCTGGCGGGCGATGGTCTCTTCCAGTGCGGTGTCGTGGCCGACGAGGGTCTCGGCGAAGTAGCGGTCGACGCGGCTCCAGGCCTCCGGGGTGGGTTCGGTCATGCCGTCCACCCTCGCGAACGGCTCGCCACCCGGTCAACCCCGGGAGCACGTCAGAGGGGCGGCCGCGCCGTGCGCGCCCGCTCGACGATGGCCTGCAGCACCGCGGCGCCGGTCTCGGCATCGTCGACCGTGATCACGAACCGTCTGCCGTCGCGTCGCGTGACCTGGATCGCCTCACCGGCGCGGGTGATCACGCCGAACGCGCCCGGTCGCCAGCGCCACCCCCAGCCGCCGAAGTCCGCGGTCGGGTTCACGGAGGCCACGGCGACATCACGGATGCCGCGGGGGTCCAGGCGCCAGCGCGGCACCCCGGCGAACGCCCGCACCGTCAGCCCACGAGAGTCCACGACCACGCGATAGGCCGTGCCCGTGGCCACGAGCAGAGTCACCACGGCGCCGGACGCGAGCGTGATCCACCCCGCCGCGCCGTCACCGGTCAGCAGCAGCACCACGCCGAGCCCGACGGTGAACAGCGCCGCGCCGACCAGCAGAGCCAACGGCAGCCCGGCCACCATCGCGGTACGCACCCAGACGGCGCTCTCCTCGTCACGCAGGTCGAGTGCATGGGCGGCCTCGCCCTCGACCGGCGGCGCGGTCTCGCGCGGCTGCACCCACCAGCCGGCCAGCCCGCACGCCAGCCCCGCGACCGCGGCAGCCAGCAGGGGCAGGCCTGCCCCTGCCGTCGCCTGACCGGGGCCCGTGGCCTGCGCCGCGACGAGCACTGTCGACAGGACGCTGAGGAACGCCACCGTGGCGAGCACCATCGCGGCGACGAATCGGCTATTCGCAGTCGGAGCCGCCGGTCGCCCCACCCGGCGGGCAGCAGCACGATCGGATGCCAGGGCCGTGCCGGACAGCAGCGCCGGCAGGCCGACGCCCAGGGCGGCCGTCAGCACCGGGAACGACCACGCCGGCCCGAACCCGTCGGGCGTGCCGCGGAAACCCCAGTGGACCGCGACGGTGGCATCGAGGTTCGGCAGCATCACGAGCTGCAGGACCGCTGCGACGAGCGCGAGGGCGATCGGGGCGATGAGGGCGACGATGATGAAGCGTCGGCGGGCGTCGACAGGGCGTCGTGTCACGGTGTCGGCCTTTCCTGGGTGTGCGGGACGCGGACGGTGGACGCGGGGGCCAGGTCGGCGATCAGCGCGGCGAGCGTGTCGGGGGCGATGCCGGCGTCGGCGGCGCGGGCGACCAGGGCGGCCAGCTCCGCGCGCAGCTCGACCACGCGCGTCGCGGCGTCCGTCACGACGGCGCCCCTCCCCCGCCGCAGCTCGATGAGACCTTCGTCGCGCAGCTGCTGGTAGGCGTGCAGCACGGTGTGCAGGTTCACCCCGAGCGACGGCGCGATCTGCTTCGCCGACGGCAGCCGCTCTCCGGCGCGCACCCGACCCGTCGCGATCTCCGCGCGCACCGAGGCGGCGATCTGCGCGAAAAGCGGTGCGTCCGCGCGCGGACCGATCCTGATGAGCATGGCCCTATTCTAGGAGAACTAGAACAATAACGATTGTGCGGATCCACCGAGGATGTGCGAAACCTGTGCGCATAGGCCACAATTCCCACTCATGCGCATCACACCCCGACGCCTGTCCATCGGCATGAGCCTGTGGGCGCCGAACCTGTTCAGCGGCATCCGCGTGCGCCGCTTCGCGCCGGACTGGACCAGTGCCACGGTCGAGCTGCACGTGAACGTGTTCACCCGCAACTACGTGAAGACGGCCTTCGGCGGGTCGCTTTCGGCGATGACCGACCCGTACTTCTTCATGCTGGTCATGCACCAGCTCGGTCGCGATCACGTCGTCTGGGACACCCGGGGCGAGATCGAGTTCCTCAAGCCCGGGCGCGGTGTGCTGACGGCGCACTTCGAGGTTCCGAAGGAGAAGGCGCAAGAGCTGCGCGAGCGCGCCCGGGGCGGGGCGAAGGTGCTCGAGTGGTTCGAGACCGAGATCAGGGATGCCGCGGGCGATGTCGTCGCACGCGTGCGCCGCGAGGTCTACGTGCGCGAGAAGCGGCGGGTGACCGCGTCGGCGAGCGGCTGACCGATCACGGCGACTCCGGCGGGATGCCCCGGTCGCGCACGAGGTAGAGCCAGGGGAAGGCCCGGCATCCGATCTCCCAGCCGTCGCGCTCCTCGGCCGCGAGCGAGGAACGCCAGAAGAGGCGGCGGTGCTCCCACTGCGTGTCGGTGCGACGCATGCGGTGCGAGAGCATGCCCACCTCGACGGTGCGCCAGCCCATCCGCCCGGCGGCGTCGAGCTCGGCCATCTCGTCGAACGCGGTGACGGGACCGAGCCACCGTTCCGTGTCGGAGGCGGGTGCCGCCGCGCTGGCCCCGACCACGGCGCCGAAACGCTGCTGCGCGGCCTGGCGCGACATCCCCAACTCAGCACCGATCGCCGCCCAGCTCGCTCCCCCGGCGCGGGCCGCGGCGACCGACCGCTGCAGGATCGCCCGGGCCTCCCCCTCCGCCCGCGCGGCGGCGCCGATGAGGGCGAGGTGCTCCGGCAGCCCGATGTCGGACGTGTCATCGACCTGCGCGGCTGCGAGCACCGCCCGGCCGACGGCGTCGGCCAGCTCGCTCACGCCCGGTCGTCCCGGCTGGGAAGCCAGGCCGCCTGCGGCACGGCGCGGCCGATGCCGTCACCCAAGCCCCAGAAGTACGCGCCCACGGCGATCAGGCCGATGCCGGCGCCCTGCGCCGCCCCACCCCAGAATCCGCGCCACTCCAGCGCGATGGCGACGAGCAGCAGCACCGCCCCCGCGAGCATGCCTGCGATGGCGACCCACTTGACCCGTGCGATGGCGGCGGACGCTCGATTGCTGATCTGCTTCATAGCGTCAAGGTATCGTTGACATCGTGAAGCTGTCAACCGATTCTTGACATTGGCCCGCGTCGGCGGGATGGCGTCAGCCGAGCGGCTTGACCTCGACCTCGCCCGGGGCGGCACCGGCCGACACGGTCGCGAAGGCGGTGTAGCCGTCGTTCGCCGCGCGCTCGAGCAGTCCCTTGAGGTTCTTGGTCCGCTGCTCCAGGCGCACCCGCGTGCCGGATGCCACGAAGGCCGCCTTGTGCGCGAGCAGCTCGGCCACCGGCACATCCCGATCATGGACGAGCACCACGCTCGCCGCGTCCGCGGCGACGGATGCCGACAGCAGGTCGACGATGCGCTCGAATCCGATCGAGAACCCGACGGCGGGCACCTCCTGGCCGAGGAACCGACCGATCATCCCGTCGTAGCGGCCGCCGCCACCCAGCGAATAGGTCACGCTCGGGTGGGCGAGCTCGAAGATGGTGCCGGTGTAGTAACCCATGCCCCGCACGAGGAAGGGGTCGAACACGAGCGGGATCTCCCCGCCGGCGCCGCGTGCCGCAGCGACCGTCTCCCCCAGGCCGACGAGGTGCGCGATGATCTCGTCCGGAACGCCCTCGGGCAGCGAGGCGCGGATCTGGTCCTCGCCGAAGGGCCCGTCTCCGCCGCCGGCCACACCCGCCAGGAACTGCTCGAACGCGTCGACGGCCGCGCCGGTCGCGCCGCGCTCGCGCAGCTCCGCGGCGACGCCCGCCGGGCCGATCTTGTCGAGCTTGTCGATCGTGATGAGCACGCCGGGGCGCTCGTCGGCGGCGAAGCCGAAGACGTCGAGCATGGCGTCCAGCAGTCGGCGGTCGTTGATGCGGATGGAGCCGCCCTCGAGACCGAGCGCGTCGAGGGCGTCGAGGCTCGCCACGATGAGCTCCGCCTCGGCGCGTGCCGAAGCGTCGCCGATGATGTCGATGTCGCACTGCACGAACTGGCGGTAGCGGCCCTTCTGCGGGCGTTCCGCGCGCCACACCGGGGCGATCTGGATCGAGCGGAAGACGCTCGGCAGCTCGGCGCGGTGGCTGGCGTAGAAGCGCGCCAACGGCACGGTGAGGTCGTAGCGCAGGCCGAGGTCGGCCAGCGCCGCGACGTCGAGCGACGGCTGCTCGGCCGCGGCGCGCACCGCGTCGGCATCCAGCCCGCGCTTGAGGATGTTGAAGGCGAGCTTCTCGTTGTCGCCGCCGATGCCGGCATGCAGGCGCGAGTACTCCTCCATCACCGGGGTCTCGATCTCGTCGAACCCGTGCGCGCGGTAGCGCTCGCGGATCACGGCGAGCACGCGCTCGCGACGGGTCTTGTCTGCGGGGAGGAAGTCGCGCATGCCGCGCGGCGGATTGACGGATGCCACGGAATGATTCTCTCAGGATCCCGGCGTCTGCTCCGCCGCACGGATCTCGCCCTCGAGAACCCGCAGGCGCTCGCGCAGCGCCCGCTCGGCGTCCCACCCGTTCGCGCGGGCCGTCGCCACCAGCACCAACAGGGCGTCGCCGAGCGCCGCCTCGTCGGTCGGGGCGGATCCCGGCGACGCGGCAGCGGCCGCGGGCGCGACACCGACGGCCGCCGACTTGCCCAGCAGCTTCTGCGCGAGGGCGAGCGACGGCATGTGCCATGACACCCCATCGAGCACACTGGTGCGGGCGTGCTTCTCGGCCGCCTTGGCGGCGTTCCAGTGCACGAGCACCTGCTCGGGAGTGGTGGCGATCTCCCCGGCGAAGACGTGCGGATGCCGGCGCACCATCTTCTCGGTGAGGTCGCCGGCGACGTCGTCGATGTCGAACGGGTCGTCGGGATCGCCGGCGGCGACCTCGGCGTGGAACAGCACCTGCCAGAGCAGGTCGCCCAGCTCCTCCCGCAGGTCGGCTCGGGACCCCGCCTCGACGGCATCCACCAGTTCGGCGGCCTCCTCGACGAGGTAGGGCACGAGCGCGCGGTGGTCGATCTGCTGGGTCCACACGCACCGCTCGCGCACCGCGTGCATGGTGTCGGCGGCTGCGCGCAGGGCGTCGGCGGGAGGCTCGGTCTGCGATGTGCTCACCCGCACCATTGTGCCGCTCAGTTCAGCTGACCGCCGGTGGGCGAAGGCGGTTCCGGCGCCTGCTCGCGCTCCGCCTGCGACCGGGCGAGTCGCCGATAGTGGCGCGCGCGCTCCGAGACCAGCAGCGCGGCGACGATGAGCGAGATGCCCGAGCCGGCGAGCACGCCGAGCGTGGCCTCGTCGCGCACGAGAGGATCGCCGACGAACGCCAGCTCCGACAGCAGCAGCGACACCGTGAACCCGATGCCGCCGAGCGACCCCGCGGCCAGCAGGTCCCGCAGCGACAGATGGGGCGCGGCCCCCCGGTTGCCGATGCGCAGCGAGAGCCACCCGAACACGGTGATGCCGATCAGCTTTCCCACCGGCAGGCCCACCACGACGCCCCAGAAGGCCGGAGACAGCTCCGCCGGCGACACCTGCGGAATGACCACCAGGGCGGCCGAGAAGGCGAACAGCGGCAGCACGATGCCGTTGACCCACGGCTCGAGCGCGTGCCGGGCACGCAGCGCCGGGCGCTGGGCCATCGCCAGTCCCAGTGCGACCCCGGCGAGGGTGGCGTGCACCCCCGAGAGGTAGACCAGCACCCACGTCGCGATGCCGAGGATCACCAGGATGACGGCGATCGGCACGCGGGCCCGGGTGTCGAGCCTGCGACTGAGCACGCCGAAGAGGATGACCACGAGCATCGCGACGGCCAACAGCCCGATGTTGACGTCGGTGGTGAACAGCACGGCGATGAAGACGATCCCGACGATGTCGTCGAGGATCGCCAGCGCCAGCAGGAAGATGCGGATGCCCGACGGCAGTCCCTTGCCGAAGACGGCGAGCACCCCGAGCGCGAAGGCGATGTCGGTGGCGGTGGGGATGGGCCAGCCGGCGGCGACGTCGGAGCCGCCCGCGAACATCAGGAACACGCCGATCGGCACGAGCACGCCGCCGGCGGCGGCGATGGCCGGCTGCAGCGCCTTGCGCGCGGAGTTGAGCTCGCCGTTGGTCAGCTCGAACTGCAGCTCGACCGCGACGACGAAGAAGAAGACCGCCAGCAGTCCGTCCTGCACCCAGTGCCCCACCGACAGCTCGAACACCCCCGGGATGCCGAGGTGGGTCTCCTTGAGTTCGAGGACGGCACCGCCGAGGGGCGTGTTCGCGATGACCAGGGCGGCGATGGCGGCCGCGAGCAGGATGACGGCGGGGAAGCGCGCCGAGCGCAACAGGGACATAGGACCTCCAGGGGTCGGAGTCAGCAGCTCCGCCCTCGAGTCCCGAGGACGAGCCGACCAGACTTCCCGGCGCACCGCCGTCCATCGTAGCGAAGCGAAACGCGACCGCGGGCTCGCGTTAGCGTTGAACCCATGCGTGATGTCACCCCCACCGAGGCCATCGATCTGGTCGGCCGCTTCGAAGCCGGTCAGGAACTACCCGAGCAGATGCGCGCCGACGTGCGCCTGCTGGGCGGTTTGCTGGGCGATGTGCTGCGCGAGAGCGGCTCCCCCGGGCTGTTCGACGACGTCGAGCGGCTGCGCACCGCGACGATCCACGCCTACACCGACGAGTCGGATGCCGCAGCCGCCCGCGCCGCGGCCATCGCCGACGGGTTCACGCTCACGCGGGCCGAAGAAGTCGCGCGTGCCTTCACCTGCTACTTCCACCTCGTGAACCTGGCCGAGGAGCACCAGCGCGTGCGCACGCTGCGCGAGCGCGCCGCCGACCCCGACGCCGCACCGGTGGACACGGTCGCTGCGGCTTTCACCCGGCTGTCGGAGGAGGTCGGCGACGACGTCGCCCTGACACGGCTGCAGGCGCTGCGCTTCCACCCCGTGTTCACCGCCCACCCGACCGAGGCCCGCCGACGCGCGGTGTCCACGGGAATCCGTCGCCTGGCGGATCTGCTGGTGGAGCACGACACGACCGCCCCGGAGGGCGCCGACCGCACCCGGGTCGAGGGCCGCATGCTCGAGGAGATCGACACGCTGTGGCGCACCGCGCCCCTGCGCCCCGAGAAGCCGTCGCCCACCGACGAGGTGCGCTCGGTCATGGCGGTGTTCGACGAGACCCTGTTCACCACCGTGCCGCAGGTCTACCGCCGGGTCGACGACGCGCTGCAGGGCCCCCTCGCCGGCAGCCGGCCCCCGCTCGTGGCGCCCTTCGTCCGGCTGGGCACCTGGGTCGGCGGCGACCGCGACGGCAACCCGTTCGTGACCGCGGCCGTCACCCGCCGTGCCG
Organism: Microbacterium sp. zg-Y1090; assembly: GCF_030246945.1. Lineage (NCBI taxonomy): Bacteria > Bacillati > Actinomycetota > Actinomycetes > Micrococcales > Microbacteriaceae > Microbacterium > Microbacterium wangruii. The sequence continues at coordinate 1,226,214 of NZ_CP126742.1, read as the reverse complement.
CCGCCATCGCCAGCGAGCACGTGCTGCTCGGTCTCGAGCGTGCCGCCAGCCGCATCGGCCGCGCGCTCACCCTGGATGCCACGACGACGCCTCCGAGCGACGAGCTGATCGCCCTGTGGCACCGGCTGCGCGCGGGCGACGAAGACGCGGCGGCTGAGATCGCCAAGCGCTCCCCCAACGAGCCGCACCGGCGGGTGCTGCTGCTGATCGCCCGGCGGATCGCGGCCACCGGAGCCCGCAACGCCGACCTCGCCTACGCCGATCCCGAGGAGCTGCTCGCCGATCTGCGGGTCATCCAGGATTCCCTCGTGCAGGGCCGCGCCGCGCGGCAGGCGTATGGGGCCCTGCAGCAGCTCATCTGGCAGGTCGAGACCTACGGCTTCCATCTGGCCGAGCTCGAGGTGCGCCAGCACTCCGACGTGCACGCCCGCGTGCTCGCCGAGCTCGAGGCCGGCGGGGCGCGCAGCGACCTTTCCGAGGAGGTGCTCGACACCTTCCGTGCGGTGGCCTTCGTGCAGCAGCGCTACGGCGCCCGCGCTGCGGGTCGCTACATCGTCTCGTTCACCCGGTCGGCCGAGGACCTCCTCGCCGTGCACCGCCTGGCCCGGTTCGCCGTCGGCCCGGGCGGCACCCCGCCGGTGCTCGACGTCATCCCCCTCTTCGAGACGTTCGCCGACCTTCAGGCCGCCCCCGGCATCCTGGCCGAGGTCGTCGAGCACCCGCAGTTCCGCGAGCGGCTCGAAGCGACCGGGCGGCGCATGGAGGTCATGCTCGGCTACTCCGACTCGTCGAAGGACGTCGGGCCCGTCGCCGCCAACCTCGCCCTGTACGAGGCGCAGGCGAAGATCGCGGCCTGGGCGCGCGAGAACGACATCGAGCTCACCCTCTTCCACGGCCGCGGCGGAGCTCTGGGCCGCGGCGGAGGCCCCGCGAACTCGGCCATCCTCGCCCAGCCGCCCCACTCCGTCGACGGCCGGTTCAAGCTCACCGAGCAGGGCGAGGTGATCTTCGCCCGCTATGGCGATCCCGCCATCGCGATGCGTCACATCGACCAGGTGGCCGCGGCGATCCTGCTGGCATCCGCGCCGTCGAACGAGCAGCGCAACAGCGCCGCCGCCGAAGAGTACGCCGACGTGGCGCGCACGATGGACGCGGCGTCGCGGGAGCGCTTCTTCTCGCTGGTGAAGGCGCCCGGATTCGCCCCGTGGTTCGCCACTGTCACCCCGATGGAGGAGGTGGGCCTGCTCGCGCTGGGCTCGCGTCCGGCCCGTCGCGGTCTGTCGGTGGAGTCCCTCGAGGACCTGCGCGCCATCCCGTGGGTGTTCGCGTGGACGCAGGCGCGCATCAACCTCGCCGGCTGGTTCGGGCTAGGGACGGCGCTCGAGGCCGTGGGCGACGAGGAGCGGCTCCGCGGCGCGTACGAGCGCTGGCCGCTGCTGCGCACGCTCGTCGACAACGTCGCGATGAGCCTCGCCAAGGCCGACCCGCGCATCGCGCGGCAGTACCTCGACCTCGGCGACCGCCCCGACCTGGCCGCGCTGGTCATGGACGAGATGACCCTCACCCGCGAGTGGGTCGTGCGGCTCACGGGCGGAAGCGGGCTGCTGGCGGGCAAGCCCGTGCTGCAGCGTGCCGTGAAGATGCGCAGCCCTTACGTCGATGCGCTGTCGCTGCTGCAGCTGCGGGCACTGCGGGCCCTGCGGGACAACGGCTTGACCGAGGAGGATGCCGCCGACACGCGGCACCTGCTGCTGCTGTCGGTCTCGGGCGTCGCGGCGGGGCTGCAGAACACCGGGTGAGTCCGCGGGCGCTCAGTCCAGGCGCCGGTCGTGCTCGTGGCGGGCGAGGGAGCGGGCATACCGCTCGGTGAGCTGCGCCATGAGGTCGGGGGTGTCGCGGTCGAGCCCGAACACGTAGCCGGGGAAGTCCAGCTCCTGCTGAGCGGCCCAGATCTCCTCGTGGCGCTCCGGTGGCAGGATCTGCATCGGGTTGCCGACGGCCACCCACCCGATCGGCACCACGGTGCGCTCGGGGAGCGTCGTGCGCAGGTGCACGACGGCGTTGATCCGCACCTCGCTGCGCGCCCCGATTCGGGCGCCGTTGAAGACGCGCGTGCCGGTGGCGAGGAACACCTCCTCGCCGATCGTGGCACCCGAGATGCTCGCCATCGGACCGACCAGCGTGTGGTCGCCGACGCGCACAGCGTTGGTCGACGTCGCACGCACCAGGGCGTTCTCCATCACGATCACGTGCGCCCCCAGGCGCACCGGCCCGCCCTCGGAGGTGATCACCGCCCCGTGCAGCACCTGGCAGTCCGGACCGATCTCGACGTCGCCGCTGATGACCGCCGTCGGCGCCACGACCGCGTCGGAATGGATGCGGGGCGCCGCCCCGAGATGCTCGAACCGCACGTGCTCCCACCTTCCGGACGGCCACGTCGCCGCCCGACCGCCAGCGTAGGGCGGAGGCGTCACATTCGTCGAGGCCTCGGGAAAGCGCGGGTAGTGTTGATTGGGCCGTTTCGCACGGTCTGCCTCTCCCGTCGGCCAGAAAGCTCCACCGTGACCGAAACCCTCGCTGTCCTGCCTGCCTCCGTCCGCGACGTCTACGACGCCGTCGTGACCCGCGACCCCCACGAGCCCGAGTTCCAGCAGGCTGTCCACGAGGTCCTGTCCTCCATCGCCCCGGTGCTCGAACAGCATCCGCAGTTCGTCGACAACGGCATCCTGGAGCGCATCGTCGAGCCGGAGCGGCAGATCATGTTCCGCGTGCCGTGGGTCGACGACGCCGGGCGTCTGCATGTCAACCGCGGCTTCCGCGTGCAGTTCTCGTCGGTGCTCGGCCCGTACAAGGGCGGGCTGCGGTTCCACCCGTCGGTGAACCTCTCGATCATCAAGTTCCTCGGGTTCGAGCAGATCTTCAAGAACGCGCTGACCGGTCAGGGCATCGGCGGTGCCAAGGGCGGCAGTGACTTCGACCCGCACGGCCGGTCGGATGCCGAGATCATGCGGTTCTGCCAGTCGTTCATGAACGAGCTGTACCGCCACCTGGGCGAGCACACCGACGTGCCCGCGGGCGACATCGGCGTGGGCGCCCGCGAGATCGGCTACCTGTTCGGCCAGTACCGCAAGGTCACCAACCGCCACGAGTCCGGCATGTTCACCGGCAAGGGCGTGCAGTGGGGCGGCGCAGAAGTGCGCACCGAGGCCACCGGCTACGGGGCGGTCTTCTTCGCGCAGGAGATGCTGCACGTGCACCACGACTCGCTCACCGGAAAGCGCGTGGCCGTCTCCGGCTCCGGCAACGTCGCCCTCTACGCGATCGACAAGGCCTACCAGCTGGGAGCCACGCCGGTGACGGCATCCGACTCCTCCGGCTACATCGTCGACGACGCCGGCATCGACCTCGCGCTGCTGCGCCAGGTGAAGGAGATCGACCGCGCGCGCATCTCGACCTACGCAGCCCGTCGCCCCAGCTCCCGCTTCGTCGAGGGCAAGCGGCCGTGGGAGGTGCCGGTGGACATCGCGATCCCCGCGGCGACGCAGAACGAGCTGGACGACACCGACGCCGAGGCACTCATCGCGGGGGGCGTGCGCGCGGTGGCCGAAGGCGCGAACATGCCGTCGACGCCCGCTGCCGTGGCCGCGTTCCAGCGGGCCGGCGTGCTCTTCGGCCCGGGCAAGGCCGCGAACGCCGGTGGCGTGGCGACCTCCGCGCTGGAGATGAGCCAGAACGCCTCGCGCCAGCGCTGGAGCTTCGAAGACAGCGAGCGCAAGCTGCACACCATCATGAAGGGCGTGCACGACGCCGCCTTCCACGCCGCCGAGCGGTACGGCCACCCCGGCGACTACGTCGTGGGCGCCAACTCGGCCGGCTTCGAGCGCGTCGCGCACGCGATGCTCGCCCAGGGCGTCATCTGACCACGGCCGCGTGACGCGTCCTCGCGACGCGGTGAGCGCTCAGCCGACGCGCGGAGCACTCACCCGGCAGCGGCTGCGGGCACCGGCGCGGGGAAGAACTGATCCATCAGCTGCCCCACCCAGGCGATGAGGTCGCGGTCGGCCAGCGCCTCGCCGCCTGCGGTCGGCAGCGGCACGACCATCGCGTCGCCCCCGGCCAGCAGCTTGCCCTTGGGATACAGCCGCTGCAGGCGCACCCGCAGCGAATCCGGCAGATGCGCCGGTGCGATCCGCAGGTTCGGCCCCATCGCCACGACATCGGTCAGCCCTGCCTGCGCGGCACGGCGACGCAGCCGGGCGACCGCGAAGAGCCCTTCGGTCTCGGGCGGCAGGTCGCCGTAGCGGTCGGTCAGCTCCTCGATCACGAGGTCGATCGCGTCGTCCTTCGCGGTGGCCGATGCCGCAGCCGAGAGCTTCTGGTAGGCCTCGAGCCGCAGCCGCTCGCTGTCGATGTACGACTCGGGGATGCGCGCCTGCACGGGCAGTTCGAGCCGCAGTTCCGCCGGGCCCTCGACATCCTCGCCGCGGAACGTCGCCACGGCCTCGCCGATCATCCGCAGGTACAGGTCGAAGCCGACCCCGGCGATGTGCCCCGCCTGCTCGGCGCCGAGGAGGTTGCCGGCACCGCGCAGCTCGAGGTCCTTCAGCGCCACCTGCATCCCCGACCCCAGGTCGTTGTTGACGGCGATCGTCTCCAGCCGGTCGGCGGCGGTCTCGCTCAGCGGCTTCATGTCGTCGTACAGGAAGTACGCGTACGCCCGCTCGCGCCCGCGTCCCACGCGACCCCGCAGCTGATGCAGCTGGCTGAGGCCGTACTTGTCGGCCCGGTCGATGATGATGGTGTTGGCGTTGGAGATGTCCAGGCCCGTCTCGATGATCGTCGTGCAGACGAGCACGTCGGCGCGGCGCTCCCAGAAGTCGTCGACGACCTGCTCGAGCGCGTGCTCGCCCATCTGCCCGTGCGCGACGGCGACCCGCGCCTCCGGCACGATCTCGGCGAGGTGGGCGGCGACCCGCTGGATCGAGGACACCCGGTTGTGCACGTAGAACACCTGGCCCTCGCGCAGCAGCTCGCGGCGGATGGCGGCGGCGATCTGCTTGTCGCTGCGCGCGCCCACGTACGTCAGGATCGGGTGCCGGTCCTCGGGCGGGGTCTGCAGGGTCGACATCTCCCGGATGCCGGTGACCGCCATCTCGAGCGTGCGCGGGATGGGCGTGGCGCTCATCGCCAGCAGGTCGACGTTGGTCTTCAGCTTCTTCAGCTGCTCCTTGTGCTCGACGCCGAAGCGCTGCTCCTCGTCGATGATCAGCAGACCCAGGTCCTTGAAGATCACCTTCTCGGTCAGGATGCGGTGCGTGCCGATGACCATGTCGACGGTGCCGTCCAGCAGGCCGGCGACGACCTCGCGTGCCTCCTTGTCGCTCTGGAACCGCGACAGCGCCCGCACCTTGACCGGGAAGCCGGCGAAGCGCTCGGTGAACGTCTCGAGGTGCTGCTTGACCAGCAGCGTCGTCGGCACCAGCATCGCGACCTGCTTGCCGTCCTGGATCGCCTTGAACGCCGCGCGCACCGCGACCTCGGTCTTGCCGAACCCGACATCACCCGACAGCAGCCTGTCCATCGGGATCGGCTTCTCCATGTCGGCCTTGATCTCGTCGATCGTCTGCAGCTGGTCGGGGGTCTCCGCGAAGGGGAACGCCTCCTCCAGCTCCCGCTGCCATGGGGTGTCCGGGCCGAACGCGTGACCCTTGGCGGCCATGCGCGCCGAGTAGAGCTTGACCAGGTCCACCGCGATGTCCCGCACGGCGCGGCGCGCCTTGCTCTTGGCCTGCGACCAGTCGCTGCCGCCCATCTTCGACAGCGCGGGCGCCTCACCCCCGACGTACTTCGACAGCAGGTCGAGCTGGTCGGTGGGGACGTAGAGCTTGTCGCCCGGGTACCCGCGCTTCGAGGGCGCGTACTCCAGCACGAGGTACTCGCGCTGCGTCTTCACCGCGTTGCGGCCGCCGCTGGACACCTCCCGCTGCATGAGCTCCACGAAGCGGCCGATGCCGTGGGTGGCGTGGACGACGTAGTCCCCCGCCTTCAGCTGCAGCGGGTCGACGACGTTGCGCCGGCGTGAGGCGAGCTTCTTCACGACGCGGCCGTCGCTGCCGATCGTGCGCCCGTAGAACTCCGACTCCGTCAGCACCGCGAGCTTCGCATCGGGCACCTCGAAGCCGCGCTCGAGCGTCGCGACCACGGTCAGGGCGACACCCGTCTCCGGAATGCCGTGGACGTCCTCGACCTCCCGCGCGGCGAACCCACGCTCGGCGAGCACCGAACGGGCGCGTTCGACCAGCCCTGCGCCCGACGCGGCCACGACCACGCGCCAGCCCTCCGACAGCAGCCGGCCGATGTGGGCGGTCGCGCCGTCGACGTTTCCCTGGAAGGACGGCACCGGGCGCGCGTCGACACGCACCGCCGCAGCGTGCTCCAGGGCGACGTCGACGTCGATGAGGCCCTCGGCCGTGGCATCCGCCGCACCGGAGTCGAACGCGCTGAAGGTCCACCACACGCCGTCGCGGTCGTGGGTGGCCTGCTGCAGCTGTGGGAGGGTGAGGAAGTCGCCCGCGCCGAGGTCCACCGGGCTGTCGGCACCGGCCGTCGCCGCGCTCCAGGCCGCTTCGAGGAACTCCCGGTTGGTGTCACCGAGGGTCATCGCGCGGGTGACGGAGCGCTCAGGGTCGACCAGGGCCGCGGCCGTGCCGCGCGGCAGGTAGTCGGCGATCGTGACGATCTCGTCCACGAGCACCGGCAGCAGCGACTCCATCCCCTCGGCGGGGATGCCCTCGGCCATCTTCTCCAGCATGCCTGCGAGCCCGGGGTACTGCCCCGCCAGACCGCGGGCGCGCTCGCGCACCGCGTCGGTGAGCAGCAGCTCGCGGCTCGGGATGAGGGTGACCTCCTTCACCTCGCCCGGCAGCGACCGCTGATCGGCCACCGAGAAGGCCCGGATCTCATCGACCTCGTCGCCGAAGAACTCGACGCGGTAGGGATGATCGGCCACCGGCGGGAAGACGTCGAGGATGCCGCCGCGCATGGCGAACTCGCCCCGCCGGGACACCATGTCCACACGGTGGTAGGCGAGTTCGACCAGGCGCCGGGCGACGTCGCCCAGGTCGTGGCCACGCCCTCCGGCGACGAGGTGCACGGGCTCGACGGCGGTGAGCCCGCCGGCGATGGGCTGCACCGCACTGCGGACGGACGCCGTGACGATCAGCGGAACGGACCCGTCCCAGGCGGCGACCGCCCGCAGCACGGCCAGGCGCTGCCCCACGGTCTCGGCACTGGGGCTGAGCCGCTCGTGCGGCAGCGTCTCCCACGCCGGGAAATGGTGCACCTGCGCGCGGGGCAGCATTTCGCCCAGCGCCGTGCCCAGCGACTCGGCCCGCCGTCCGGTGGGGGCGATGGCCAGCAGGGCGGCGGGCTTTCCCGCCTCGCGGCGGCGCTCGACCAGGGCAGCGAGCAGCGGGGCGTCGAGGCCCTCGACCATCGAGAAGTCGGTGTCGACCGACGATGACTGCACCGCCTCCCGGAAGGAGTCGGCCTGCATGAGGGCGCGCACGATCCCGGGAACTGTCACCCTTCCAGTCTACGGCGGGACCGGGTGGGGGCGCCTCGCGACCACTCCTAGGATGGGGGCGTGAACCAGCAGCCCGTGCCCCCGGCATCCTCCGGCCCCTCCGGGTGGCAGCCGGGCGCACCCGCGCCGTACGGCGCATACCCGGCACCGGGTTTCGTCGCCCCCTACACCGCCCCGGGCGCTCCCCGGACCGGCATGCAGCCGCCTGCGCCCGACGGCACGAACACGCTCGGGATCCTGGCTCTCGTCCTCGCGCTGGTCGGGGCCGTGGGTGCGGGCATCGTGGCGGTGATGTCATGCGCCCCCATCGGCGAGGTGCTGGCGCTGCAGCAGGGCGCGACACCGATGGCGACGGGGTTCGACCTGGCGATGCTCGCCCCCGTGCGCGGCGAGGTGCTGGCGACCGAGGTGGCCTTCTGGTCGGGGACGGTGCTCGGCACCTGGGGGTTCGTGCAGGGGATCGTCGCGATCGCGCGCCGGCGCGGCCGCGGCGCGGGCATCGCCGCCGTCGTCGTCGCCGCGGTCGGGCCCGTGATCTTCGGTGTCGCCGCTGCGCTGTCCTTCAGCCTCGGCGTCGCCGCCTCCCTCGGCCCCTGACGTCGGCCGCGAGACCTCAGTCGCGCGGGGCGTGGTGCCGCTGCTGGGCGGCGAGCAGCCCCTCGGCGATGAGCTGCTCGACGGCGTCGGCGGCGTCGGAGACCAGGATCGGCAGCGTCTTGCGCTCGGTCGCGGCGAACGGGTCGAGCACCCAGTCCGCGGCATCCTGTCGTCCCGGAGGGCGCCCGATGCCCACCCGCACGCGGGGGAAGTCGACGGTGCCGAGCGCCTTCGCGACGTCGCGCACGCCGTTGTGTCCGCCGTGCCCGCCGCCGATCTTCAGCTTGATCGTGTCGAACGGGATGTCCAGCTCGTCGTGGACGACCACCACGCGCTCGGGGGGAACCCCGTAGAACGACGCGAGACCGGACGCCGGGCCGCCCGAGACGTTCATGAACGAGTTGGGCTTGGCCAGCACCAGCTTGTCGGCACCCGGACGCAGCCAGGTCTCCGCCACACGGGCGTTCGCCTTGTGGGCACGGAAGCTCTCCGACCGCCGCGCCGCGAGCTCGTCCACGACGAGCTGGCCGACGTTGTGCCGCGTCATCTCATACCGCGGACCGGGGTTTCCCAGTCCTACGACCAGCCAGGTCTGTGCCATGTCATCCCTCCTGCCCCAGCGCCGGAAAACGCGATGAGGGGGTGCGGAATCCGCACCCCCTCATCATGAGCGTCTTACTCGGAAGCCTCTTCGGACTGCTCCGTGGCGACGGCCTCGTCGGTAGCCGCGATCTCGTCCTCGGCCGCGAGGGTCGCAGACGGCACCGAGATGGCGACGATGAGGGTCTCCGGGTCGGCGGCCAGCGTCGCGCCCTTGGGCAGCTTCAGGTCGGCGGCGGTGATGTGCGCGCCCTCCTCGAGGCCCTCGACGTCGATCTCGATCGACTGCGGGATGTGCGTGGCCTCCACCTGCAGCAGGATGCTGACGGCGTCGAGGTTGGCGATGGTGCCGGGGTAGGGCTCGCCGTGCACCGTGATCGGCACGTCGACCTCGATCTTCTCGCCCTTCTTCACCACGAGCAGGTCGATGTGCTCGATGATCTGGTGCACGGGGTCCTTCTGGACGTCCTTGACCAGCGTCAGCTGCTGGGTGCCGTCGAGCTCGAGCTCGAGCACCGCGTTGGCGCGGCGGATGAGCAGCAGCATCTGGTGGCCGGGCAGTGCGACGTGCACGGGGTCGGTGCCGTGGCCGTAGATCACGGCGGGGACCTGGCCGGACGCACGCAGGCGGCGGGCGAAGCCCTTGCCGAAGTTCTCGCGCTTGGTGGCGACGACCTTGGTGTCGGTCTCAGTCGACATGTTGATATCTCCTTGCGGGCTGGTTCAGCCCAGATCTGGGTCTGTGGTTCGACTCGAACGCATGCGCGTGAGGAAAGCCGCAAGGCCTGCATCACCGCGTCGATCACGGATGCCGGCGCACGTGCGCCCCATCCCTCGCCGAAGTTCGTTCCGAGTCTACCAGCGACGCGGGTAGCATGAAGACGCCCGCTCGCACTCCCGGAGGACACCCCATGGAATACGGCTTCATCTCGCACGTCCTGCTGTGGATCATCGGAATCATGACCGCTGCGGCGGGTGTGGGCGCTGTCGCAGCCCTGTGGTCGTTGGGCCGCCAGGGCTACAAGCAGGGCTGAGCGGACCCCGGCCGCACACGCCGATCGGAGCCCTCGTGGCGCAGGCATCCCACGGATCCGTGGTCGACGACCTCGGCATCCGGATCGCGTCGGGAAGCGTCTCCCCCGGCACGGTGCTGACCCTCGCCGGCCTCGAAGAGGAGTACGGCGTCTCGCGCACCGTGATCCGCGAGGCGGTGCGCGTGCTCGAGGCGATGGGCATGCTGCAGTCCCGGCGCCGCATCGGCGTGACGGTGCGGCCCACCGGCGATTGGAGCGCGCTGGACACGCGACTGATCGGCTGGCAGCTGCGCGGCCCGCACCGCGACCGGCAGCTGGTGGTGGTCAACGAGCTGCGCGCGGCGGTGGAGCCCATCGCCGCCAGGCTGAGCGCGGTCCGCGCCACCGACGCCGAGCGGACGGAGCTGGTGCGCCTGGCCGCCCTGCTCCAAGAGCTGGGCGCGCAGGGCCGCGGCGACGGCGATGAGTACCTCGCCGTCGACATCGCCTTCCACGACCTGCTTCTCGACAGCAGCCGAAACCCGCTCCTGGCCGCCGTCAAACCGGCCGTCGCCGCCGTGATCGCGGGCCGCTCGCGTGCCGGCCTGACCCCCGGCGTCCCCCACGCGCAGGCGCTGCACAACCACGTGCAGACCGCCGCGGCCATCGCCCGCGGCGACGCCGACGCCGCGGAGCACCACACCCGGCGCTACGTCGACACCGTGCTGGGCGAAGTCGGCGCGGATTCCTGACCGCCCGCTCAGGCCTCCGCGCCCGTGCGGGCGTAGCGGTCCAGGTACCGCGCGAAGCCGGCGTCGTACTGCGCGCGCCGCTCGGTGCGCGGGGACACCACCACCGGCGCGACGTCGTCGAAGGCGGCATGGCGCCCGCTCAGGCCCGACGCCCGCAGCCCCATGCGCACGGCGCCGACCAGTGAGCTGTGCCGGCGCGGCGAGAGCTCCATCGCGACGCCGAAGACGTCCACCGTCAGCTGCGTCCACATCGGCGACGACAGCACGCCACCCGACAGCACGATGCGCCGGGGCGCGCCCGTCAGCGGCGTCAGCTCGGTGTAGCAGTGGTACAGCGAGTAGACGATGCCCTCCAGCACGCCCTGGTACATGTCGGCGCGGGTGTGGTGCGGCTGCAGGTCGAGCAGTCCGCCGCGGCGCCCGTCCTGCCACCCGGGGCTGCGCTCCCCGAACAGGAACGGCAGGAACACCGGCAGGTCGGTGCGCTCCGCCGACAGCAGCGGCTCCAGCTCGCGGTACGGGACGTCCGCGCCGAACAGACGGTCGCGCGCCCAGTCGACGCAGTTGCCGCAGCCGGACGTGGCGGCGCCGCTGAGCGGCCCGAGCGGGGAACGGTATGCCCACGTGCTGAGGGTGGGCGAGAGCGCCGGATGCCGCGTCGCCATGCGCAGCGCCCCGCTCGTTCCCATCGAGAACGTCATGTCCCCGGGCTCGGTGGCCAGATCCCCCACCTGGCTGAGGCCGCCGTCGGGGCCGGGCGTGAGCACCGGGATGCCGGCGCGCAGTCCCAGACGCGCCGCGGCGTGGGGAGTCAGCGGCGCCGTCGCCGTCGCGGCGCGCACGGCGGGCAGCTCGACGTCGCCGAGTCCGAGGCGATCGACCACCTCGGCATCCCACTCGCCGGTGGCGACCCCCAGCAGCCCCGTGCCCGATGCCAGCGACGCGTTGGTGGAGATCTCGCCGGTCAGCCGCGCGAACAGCACAGTGGGCTGGTCCATGGCCACGAGTCCGCTGAGGTCCTGACCCGCGTCGCGCAGGTGGCGCAGCTTGAAGGCGGGGTAGGACGCGTTCACGAGGCATCCGGTGCGCCCGTGGAACCAGCGGGCGAAGTCGTCGTCGCGCCGCAGGCGGGCCGTGAGCTCCCGCGCGCCGGTGTACGGCCACTCGAGAACGGGTGTCACGGCCTCGAGTTCGGGGGTGCGCAGCGTGAGCCCGTGCCAGGTGCCGCTGAGGGCGATGAGGTCGACGGGCCGGCCGGCCGCCGCGTCGCGACCGAGGTCGAGCACCTGCGCGACGATGTCGTCGCCGTCGCGCACCGCGCTGTCGCCGCCGGGCACCGTCAGCCGTCGCTCCTGCACCTCCACCAGACCCGCATCGGCGTCGAACAGCATCGTCTTGGCGGACGTGGTGCTGCATTCGAGGGCGAGGATCAACATGGGGACGTCCATCGTCGGGCGGGGCGGCGCACGCGGATCGCGGACACCCCCCAATGATATGATCTTTCCGTCCTCGCGCGACGATCGCGCCCGACGGAAGCGGATGATGAATCAGGTCCTCGCACTGCTGCGCCCGCATCGGATCGTCCCCGTGGTCACGGCCGACTCCAGCGGCCAGGCCGTCGCGATCGCCGGCGCGCTCGCCGACGGCGGCGTGCCGGTCGCCGAGATCACCTTCCGCACGGCCGCGGCGGCCGATGCCATCGCGGCCGTCGCCGCGCGCGGCGACGTGCTCGTCGGTGCGGGCACGGTCGTGCGACCCGATCAGGTGGATGCCGCCGTCGACGCCGGCGCCCGCTTCATCGTCTCCCCCGGCACGAGCCGCGCCGTCGTCGAGCGCTGCCGTCTGCGGGGGGTCCCGGTGCTCCCCGGGGCGGTGACGGCCACCGAGATCCAGGCGGCCCTCGAACTCGGCATCACGACGGTGAAGTTCTTCCCGGCCGCAGCGTCCGGCGGTGCTGCGGCCCTGCGCGCGCTGGCGGCGCCCTTCGGGGAGGTCACCCTGGTCCCCACCGGCGGCATCGGGCCCGACGACCTCGCGGACTACTTCGCCATCCCCGCGGTCCCGGCCGTGGGGATGTCATGGATGCTGCCGGAGGCGGCCGTCGGCGCCGGCGATTGGGCCGAGGTGACCCGTCGGACCCGCCGGCTCGTCACACTTGCGGGGGCACCCCGATCCGACGCGGCTGCCGCACTACGCTAGAACCCGCCCCGGGTGCGGCCAGCACCACGGCGCACTGCAGGCCGGCAGGCACGAGGAGAAGCATGAACGACAAGGCCCAGACCACCACCTCGGACGATCGCGACGACACCCCCGGCTCCGCCGAGGTGCACGAGGGCGCGCCCTCGCCGCAGGACGTGCCCCGCCCCGCGGCGACCCCGGAGGGCCCGGACTCCGCGGCCGCCCCGCGCGCCAACATCGGGGTCGTGGGCCTGGCGGTGATGGGCTCGAACCTCGCCCGCAACCTCGCCTCGCGCGAGGGGAACACCGTCGCGGTCTACAACCGGTCGCGGTCCAAGACCGACGAGCTGGTCGCCGAGCACCCCGAAGCCGGGTTCGTCCCCACCTTCTCGTACGACGAGTTCGCCGCGTCGCTGCAGCGACCGCGCACCGCCATCATCATGGTCAAGGCCGGAGGCCCCACCGACGCCGTCATCGACGCGCTCACCAAGGTGTTCGAGCCCGGCGACATCATCGTCGACGGCGGAAACGCCCTGTTCACCGACACGATCCGCCGCGAGAAGGCGGTGCGTGAGACGGGCATCAACTTCGTCGGCGCCGGCATCTCGGGCGGCGAGGAGGGTGCGCTGACAGGGCCCTCGATCATGCCCGGCGGCTCCGACGAGTCGTGGGTCACCCTCGGGCCGATCCTGCGCTCGATCGCCGCCGTCGCCGAGGGCGAGCCGTGCGTGACGCACGTCGGGCACGACGGCGCGGGCCACTTCGTCAAGATGGTGCACAACGGCATCGAGTACGCCGACATGCAGCTGATCGCCGAGGCCTACGACCTCATCCGCCGGGGCACCGGCAAGTCCCCCGCCGAGATCGCCGACGTCTTCGCCGAGTGGAACCGCGGCGAGCTGGAATCCTACCTCATCGAGATCACCGCCGAGGTGCTGCGCCAGGTGGATGCCGAGACCGGCCGGCCGCTCGTCGACGTCATCCTCGACCAGGCCGGCGCCAAGGGCACCGGGGCCTGGACCGTGCAGACGGCCCTGAATCTCGGCACCCCCGTGTCCGGGATCGCCGAGGCGGTGTTCGCCCGGTCGCTGTCGAGCCACCCCGAGCAGCGTCAGGTGTCGCGCGAGCTCCCCGGCGCCTCCGAGACCCTCACCGTCGATGACCCCGACGCGTTCATCGAGAACGTGCGCCTGGCGCTGTACGCGTCGAAGATCGTCGCCTACAGCCAGGGGTTCGACGAGATCCGGGCCGGGGCCGCAGAGTACGACTGGGCGATCGATCTCGGCGCGATCGCGAAGATCTGGCGCGGCGGCTGCATCATCCGCGCGCAGTTCCTCAACCGCATCAGCGACGCGTACGCCGCAGCCCCTGACCTTCCCGTGCTGCTCACGGCGCCCTACTTCGTCGAGGCGCTCGGTCGTGCGCAGGACGCGTGGCGCGGCATCGTGGCGACCGCCGCGACCGCCGGCATCCCCGCCCCGGCGTTCTCTTCGTCGCTGGCCTACTACGACGGGCTGCGCGCCGAGCGGCTGCCCGCTGCCCTGATCCAGGGCCAGCGCGACTTCTTCGGCGCCCACACCTACAAGCGCATCGACAAGCCCGGCACCTTCCACACGCTGTGGTCGGGCGACCGCACGGAGATCGAGGCCGAGGACACCCACTGACGCCCGCCCTCATCCCCGTTCGGAGCCGCCCCGGGCTGATCGTGCTCGGGGCGGCTTCGGCGGCCTACCTCGCCTGGCTGGCATCGCTGACGCTCGGCCCGCAGCCGGAGGGCGCCGGCGGCACCCTGAAGGCGCTGTCCGAAACCTTCGCCACACTGCCCGTGACGGCCTGGCTGACCTATCCCGTGCTGGAGTTCACGGCGAACGTCGCCCTGTTCACCCCTGTCGGGGCGCTGTGGGTGCTGTGGACCGGCCCCCGCCGGTGGTGGTTGGCCACCGGCGTCGGACTGGCGCTGAGCGCTGCGATCGAACTCACCCAGGCGATCGCGCTGCCCGCCCGCTACCCCGACGTGCGGGACCTGATCGCCAACACCCTCGGCGCCGCCGTGGGCGCCGGCGCCGTGGCGGCCATCGCGCGGGTGTCGCGCCGCGCTCGTCGCTCTCCCGGCGCCGGTGATCTCACAGCGGGCGCATAGCGCGCTCCATAGGAATCCTCTCCAGGGAGGTACACAATGAGGGCATGACCGCGAGCGCCCCCCAGCCGGAACTCCGACGCCCCGATGGCTCCCCTGTGCGCGTGCTGGTGGTCGATGACGAGCAGATGCTCACCGACCTGCTGTCGATGGCCCTTCGGATGGAGGGGTGGCAGGTGCGCACCGCGGCCTCCGGGTACGAGGCCCTGCAGGCGGCAGGCGACTTCGCGCCCGACGCGATGGTGCTCGACATCATGATGCCCGACCTCGACGGCATGTCGGTGCTGCAGCGGCTGCGCCACTCCGGCAATGACGTGCCGGTGCTGTTCCTCACGGCCAAGGATGCCGTCGGCGACCGGGTCGCCGGCCTCACCGCCGGCGGCGACGACTACGTCACCAAGCCCTTCAGCCTCGAAGAGGTGGTCGCACGCCTGCGCGCCCTGATGCGCCGCGCCGGGACCGCTGCGGTCGCCGGCAGCGAGCCGATCCTGCGCGTGGGCGATCTGACGCTCAACGAGGACTCGCACGAGGTCGAACGCGGCGGCGAGCAGATCGAGCTGACCGCCACCGAGTTCGAGCTGCTGCGCTACCTCATGCGCAATCAGCGCCGCGTGGTGTCGAAGGCGCAGATCCTCGACCGGGTGTGGAACTACGACTTCGGCGGACGCTCCAGCGTCGTGGAACTGTACATCTCGTACCTGCGCAAGAAGATCGACCAGGGCCGCGAACCGCTGATCCACACGGTGCGCGGGGTCGGCTACATGATCAAAGCCCCGCAGTGACCGAGACCTCCGCATCCGGGGATGCGCCACGGGTGCGCCGCTGGAGCCTGCAGACCCGGCTCATCACCGCGGTCGTGTCGCTGGTCGCGCTGATCCTCGTCAGCATCGGCCTGGCCACCGGCACCATCCTCGGCACGATCATCCAGCAGAATCTCGACGGTCAGGTGCGCGAAGCCGCCGACCGGGTGCGCATCACCACCACCGGCACCGCCGCCGAGGCGCTCTCCGTCGGCCGCCAGCAGCCGGGAACCCTTCTCGTGCTGCAGACCCTCGTCGACGTCACCGGCGCGTACGTGGCCGACGACGAGAGCATCGTCACCCTCGACGACGCGGAGATCGACCGCATCGCCACAGCCTTCGAAGACCAGCGGGACGGCACCGTCACCCTCCCGGGACTCGGCGAGTACCGCGTGCTCATGCGCAGCGACGGGTCGGGCCTGTACGCCGTCGTCGGGCTTCCCACCACCGACGTCACCGCCACGATCGCGCAGATCCTGACGACGGTGACGCTGCTCACCGCGGGCGGCCTGCTGCTGCTGTCCGCGGCGATCGCGCTCATCATCCGCTCGTCGCTGCGGCCGCTGCGCGCCGTCGCCGAGACCGCCACGCGGGTGGCGATGAAGCCGCTGTCGGAGGGTGAGGTGTCGATCTCCGAGCGCGTGCCGGCGGACCAGGCCGACGAGCGCACCGAGATCGGCCAGGTGGGGGCGGCGCTGAACATGCTGCTGGACCATGTGGGCACCTCGCTCATGGCGCGCGAGCGCAACGAGCGGCGCATGCGCGCATTCGTCGCCGACGCCAGTCACGAGCTGCGCACGCCCCTGGCATCCATCCGGGGCTACTCCGAGCTGTCGCTGCGCGCCCTGCACCAGGCGCCCACCGCGCCCGAGACCGCGGCGAACACCGAGCAGGCCCTTGAGCGCATCCAGGCGCAGTCGCTGCGCATGACCGCTCTGGTGGAGGATCTGCTGCTGCTGGCCCGACTCGATGAGGGGCAGGAGCTCGTGTTCGGCTCCGTCGACCTCACCCGGCTCGCGGTCGAAGCCGTCGGCGACGCGCGCGTCGCGGGCCCGGACCACTCCTGGCGACTGGAGGTGGATGCCGAGCCGATCGTCATCGCCGGCGATGCCGGGCGCCTGCACCAGGTGGCGGCGAATCTGCTCGCCAACGCCCGCGTGCACACCCCCGCCGGCACCACGGTGACGACCTCGGTGGCGCGCGAAGGCGACAGCGCGGTGCTGCGGGTGCACGACGACGGTCCCGGCGTCGACCCGCGGGTGGCCGACGAGCTGTTCGAGCGCTTCGCCCGCGGCGACCGCTCGCGCGCCCGCCGCACCGGCGGCACCGGCCTGGGGCTCGCGATCGCCCGCGCCATCGTGCAGGCCCATCACGGCGAGCTGACGGTGCGGAGCCGACCCGGTGACACGGTGTTCGAGGTGCGTCTGCCCGTCGCGGGGACCGCGTCGGCGGCCGGCGGCGGCCCGGACTCCCCCGAGCCCGGCGCCGAGGAGCAGGGCTGAGGGTCAGTACCCCGAGAACGCGTCCGTCGTGATCGAGCGGGCGCGTTCGAGCGCCGGCGCCAGGTCGGCGATGAGTCCCGCGGGGCCGGAGATGTAGGCGTGCCGTGCGGCGATGTCGGGCACCACCTTCAGCAGCCCGTCGGCGTCCAGCCGCACGCCGCGCGCCCAGCGCCAGTGCATGGGCAGATCGGCCGGGCGATCGCGGGTGAAGACCACCACCGGCACCCCGGAGGCGGCGATCTCGTCGCGGAAGGCCAGCTCCGCTGCCTCCGATGCGACGTAGACGAGCACGATGTCGCGCTGCTCGTCCGCCAGCCGCATGTGGGTCAGCTGCGACACGAACGGGGTGACGCCGATGCCGGCCGCGACCATGAGCACCGGGCTCGTGGTGCGCCGCGGGAGCACGAAGTCGCCCCAGACGCCGGTGACGGCGAGCGGGTCGCCGGGGGTGACCGCGGCGAGGGCCTTCTTGTAGCTCGACTGCGGGCCGCCGCCCTCGCGGAAGGCGATGCGCAGCTCCGGCAGCTCCTCGGGCGAGGAGACGATGCTGAACTCACGCCGCGTGCCGCGTGCGTCGGGGTGACGGTGCGGCACCTCGAGCTCGAGGAACTGCCCCGGCACGAACGCCAGCCGGCGACGGGTGCGGAAGGTCAGCTGCCGTGCCGTGGGCGTGAGGTCGGTCCGCGCCGTGAGCGTCAGACTCACCGCTGCGCGCCAGGTGAAGAAGAAGGCGACGAGGTTGCCGATCAGCAGCGCCCGCTCCTGGCCGAGGCTCACGACGCCCACGTCGATCGGCCAGCCGGCCAGCACGCCGACGACGGCGGCGACGGTGAACTGCTGCCAGCGCCGTGGCGGCATGGTGAGGGGCTCGGACAGCATGAAGGCGCCGAGGAACAGGAAGGGCGAGGCCGTGACGATCTGCCAGAGCAGGTCGCCGCCGGCGACCTGCTCGCCCGCCTGCTGGTACTGCACCGAGGTGCGCACGACGGCGACTCCGACGGCGATGACCCAGAACACCGCGACGACGCGCAGCTTCTCGGCGCGCAGCAGCACCGTGCACCCCAGCAGCAGCACCGGCAGGGCGAGGAAGGGCGAGCCGACCCACCACGCCGAGGTGCTGAAACCGGCGATGGTGACGACGGCCGCGCCGACGGCGGCGGGGTTGAAGATGTGGCGCCCGCGCCAGGCCAGCAGGTACTTCGACAGCGAAGCGATCGCGCCGGCCGCGGCGATGCCGAGGAGCGCGCCGACCTCGAGTGACGGCCGCAGCACGAACAGCAGGATGTGGGCCGTGATGAGCGAGGATTCCACACGCCACGGCAGCTTCAGCAGCCGCTGCGCGCCGGCGTCGACGATGCTGCAGGCGGCCGCGAGCACCAGCAGCGTGGCGACCAGCTCTCCGGGCGACGGAACGAGGACGCCGAAGAACGACAGCACGAACGCGATGACGGCGAGGGCCCCCAATGCGACGAGCACGAGCCGGTAGGTCGACGCCTTGCCGAGCACGGCGAAGACACGCCCCCACAGGGCGGTGAGCCCGCCCATCAGGCCGCCCCGGGCGTCGCGGCGGCGGGGAGGGAGGGCACGGCTGTCATGACATCAACGCTAGCGCGCCGAGCGGAAGACCTCGGCCGTACAGCCCGGCGACCAGTCGACGGTGCCGTCGGTGCGCATGCGCACCCACGACACCCCCCAGCGGGCCGCCAGCTCGGCGCCGCCGGCGAAGAACAGCGCCGTCGCGGCGGCGTCCGCGCGCATTGCGGTGGCGGCGACCGCCCAGGTCGCCGCCACCGCCCGCACCGGCTCGCCGGTGCGGGCGTCGAGCACGTGGTGCAGCCCCTCGCCCCAGGCCCGCCGGGTGACGGCGGAGGCGCAGAGCGCGGCATCCGTCATCTCCCACACCCCGATCGCGCGCGTCGGGTCGTACGGATGCTCCAGGCCGATGCGCTCGGTGGTCCCCCGCACCAGGACGTCGCCCCCGGCATCGACGACGAGCGCGCCATCACCCGTCCACGGTGCCAGGCACGCGCCGACGAGGTCGACGAGGCGACCCTTGCCCAGGGCTCCCACGTCGATCGTCGCGGGTCCGTCGAGCTGCAGTCTCTCGGCATCCCATCGCAGCCGGGTGCGCCAGTCCTCGCGCGAGGGGAGGGCCCCGCGATCGACCAGGCTGTAGTCGGCGTCGTACCCGCGCGCGGCCAGGGCGTCGCCCACGAGCGGCGAGACGGCCCCTCCGGTCGCCCCCGTCAGCTCGGCGAAGACCCCCAGCATGTCGCCGGCGTCGTCGGGCGGCGGGACGGATCCCCCTGCAGCCAGGCGCGACACGAGGGAGTCGGAGCGGAAGCGCGACCACGCACGGTCGAAGCGGTCGACCGTCTCGGCGACGAGGGCACGCGCGGCAGGGGGCAGCGCCGCTTCCGTGACGATCTCCCAGCGCGTGCCGATGGCCTCGAAACGCCAGGACACCGGTGCGCCGGTCACTTCGCGGCGTCGGCCTTGATGGCCTCGAGGGCCTCGGCGAACCCGCCGCTGGTCAGCGACGACCCCGCCACCCGGGTGACGGAGATCTCGTCGAGGGGCTTTCCCACGACTTCGTCGGCGACGCCGCCGATGAACTGCGACTGGTACCGCGCCGATTCGGGCCTGGTCGGGTCGCCCACCACCTGCACGTCGGTGACGATGCCGTCGGCGAGTTCGACGGTGACGTCGATCTGCTCCACCGACTCCGGTGTGGCGTAGGAGCCGGTGGCCTCGTACCTGCCGTCGGCGTAGTCCGCGTCGGGCGCGGCGGCGGTGTCGGCACCGGCGCCGCAGCCGGACAGCAGCAGGATGCCGGCCGCTCCTGCCAGCGCGGCGGCACGAGGCGTGCGGGAGGAGGGGCGCATCGGGAAGTCCTCTCGGTGGGGGCGTGGGTCGTCCACGGTAGCCGTCGGCACCGGGAGCGACGCTGGGTGGGGGCTATGCGTCGACGGCGAGGATGCGGCGCCGCAGCGTCTTCAGACCCTCGACGGCGAGGAAGACGGCCAGCGACAGCACGACAGGCAGCACCCACGAGGATGCCGCCAGCGGGCGGGAGCCGAACAGGTCGTTCATGAACGGGACGTAGGTGTAGACGAGCTGGAGCAGCAGCAGCACCCCCGCCGATCCCCAGACCACCGGGTTCGCCCGCAGCACGTCGCCGGTGAGGCTGGAGCGCGTGAGGAAACGGCAGTTGAACAGGTAGGCGAGCTGCCCGAGCACCAGCATGAGCACCGCCTCGGTGCGCGCGTAGCCGAGGTCGACACCGGTGCCGACGACGCTGTAGAAGAGGCCGAGGGTCGCCCCGCCGATGAGCACCGAGACCAGCAGCACGAAGCCCAGCTCGCCACGATTGATGAGCGATCCGCCCGGTGCCCGTGGCGGACGGGTCATGATGCCCCGCTCCGCGGGCTCGTACGCCAAGGCGAGCGACAGGGTGATCCCGGTGACCATGTTCACCCACAGCACCTGCACCGGCGTCAGCGGCAGCGCGAGGCCGAAGACCACGGCCACCAGGATGACGAGCGACTGCGCGCCGTTGGTGGGCAGGAGGAAGACCACCGACTTGCGGAGGTTGTCGTAGATGCGCCGCCCCTCGCGCACCGCGCTGCGGATCGTGGCGAAGTTGTCGTCGGCCAGGACGATCTCGGCGGCTTCCTTCGTGGCCTCGGTGCCCTTGATGCCCATCGCGATGCCGACGTCGGCGCGCGTCAGGGCAGGGGCGTCGTTGACGCCGTCGCCGGTCATGGCGACCACCTCGCCGTGCGACTGCAGCGCCCGCACGATGCGGATCTTGTGCTCGGGGCTGGTGCGGGCGTACACGTCGACGTCACGCACGACGCGGGCGAGCTGATCCTGGCTCATCGCCTCGAGCTCGCCGCCGGTGAGCACCGTCACGTCGTCGCCCGAGACCAGTCCCATCTCGCGGCTGATGGCCAGTGCCGTGCCGGCGTGATCGCCCGTGATCATCTTCACGCGGATGCCGGCGGCGTGGCAGTCGGCGATGGCCTCGATCGCCTCGGGGCGAGGCGGGTCCAGGATGCCCCAGAGCCCGAGGAACTCCAGGTCCTCGAGGTCATCGGCCGAGAGCTCGTCGCCCTCGCCCGCGGGCCGACGCGCGGCCGCCAGCACCCGCAGCCCCTGAGAGCTGAGGTCGTCGATCGCCGCCTCCCAGAAGGGGATGTCGAGCGGTTCGGCACCGTCCGCGCCCCGCTGCGTGCGGGAGCGCTCGAGCAGTCGGTCGGGGGCGCCCTTGACGAGCACCGCCCTCGCCCCGTCGGCGGACTCGATCAGGGTCCCCATGAACTTGTAGGCCGAGTCGAAGGGCACCACGGCGACGCGGCGGGTGCCCCGCGTGCTCACGCCGCCCTTCAGCGCCACGACCTTCAGCGCGCCCTCGGTGGGCTCGCCGACGAGGGCGTACCGGGGGCCGTCACCGCCGCCCTCGCGTTCGGCGAGGTGGGCGTCGTTGCAGAGGGTGGCCACCGCCAGCAGCGGTGCGAGGTCACGCCGCTGCTCGGCGGGACTCAGGCCGCGCTCGGGGTCGGCCGGCACGATCTCGCCGGAGGGGTCGTAGCCCAGACCCGTCGTCGCGTAGGCCGCGCGGGCGGTGACCATGCGCCGCACGGTCATCTCGTTCTTGGTGAGGGTGCCGGTCTTGTCGCTGCAGATGGTGGTGACGGCGCCGAGGGTCTCGACGGCGGGGAGCTTGCGGGTGATCGCCGAGCGGCGGGCCATCTGCTGCACGCCGATCGCGAGGGTGATGGTCACCAGCGCCGGCAGCCCCTCGGGGATCGCCGCCACGGCGAAGCCGATCGCCGCAGAGATGAGCTCGTCCAGTGGCATCCCGTGCAGGTACCGGCCGATGAGCAGCATGACGGCGGCCATGCCGAGGATGACGATCGTCAGCACGCGCCCGAACGAGTCGAGCTGCTTCGTCAGCGGTGTCGTGATCGATCCGGCCTCGCCCACCAGCGCCTGGATCGTGCCGATCTCGGTGCGCCCGCCGGTGGCGGTGACGATGCCGCGGCCCTGCCCCGCCGACACGATGGTGCCCGAGAACGCCATCGATCGGCGGTCCCCCACGCCCGCACCGGCGGCGACGGGCTCGATGCCCTTGGACGCCGGCACCGACTCGCCGGTCAGCGCCGCCTCGTCGATGCGCAGCTGCGTCGCCTGGAAGAGCCGCAGGTCGGCGGGCACCTTGTCACCGGGCGCGAGTCGCACGACGTCGCCCGGCACCAGGTCGGCCGCCTCGATCGTCGTCCACCGGCCGTCGCGGCGCACGCTGGCGTCGTTCGAGAGCATGCCGCGGATGCCGGCGAGGGCCTTCTCGGCGCGGCCCTCCTGGACGAACCCGATGATGGCGTTGATGATCGCGACGGCCATGATCACCCAGAAGTCCAGCCAGTCGCCCATGACGGCCTTGATGACCGCGGCGGCGAGCAGGATGTAGATCAGGGTGTCGTTGAAATGCGCCAGGAACCGCAGGATCGCGGGACGCCGAGGCGGCTCGGGCAGCTCGTTTCGGCCGACCTCGGCGATGCGCTCATCCGCCTGCGCCGAACTCAGGCCCTCCCGACGGGTGGCGAGGGCGCGTTCCACCTCGTCCACCTCGAGGGCGAACGGATGGTCGACCTCGAAGTCCGTCGGAACCGCCTCCGGCGCGCCCATCGAGCCTACGCAGCTCCGTCGAACATGCTGGTGACCGATCCGTCTTCGAAGACCTCCTGGATACCGCGGGCCAGCAGGGGTGCGATGGGCAGCACCGTGAGCGTGGCGAAGCGCTTCTCGTCGGGGATCGGGACGGTATCGGTGACGACGACCTCATCGATGGCCGGGCTCTGCAGCCGTTCCGTCGCGGGGTCGGAGAAGATCGCGTGCGTCGCCGCGACGATGACCCGCTGGGCGCCGTTCTTCTTCAGCGCCTCCGCAGCCTTCACGATGGTGCCACCGGTGTCGATCATGTCGTCCACGAGCAGGCAGACCCGCCCGGAGACGTCGCCGACGATCTCGTTGACGGTCACCTGGTTGGCGACGTTCGGGTCGCGGCGCTTGTGGATGATGGCCAGCGGCGCCCCGAGGCTGTCCGACCAGGTGTCGGCCACGCGCACGCGCCCGGTGTCGGGAGAGACGACGGTGAGCGCATCGCGGTCCTCGGGCGAAAGCGTGCGGCGGAAGTACTCCAGCAGCACCGGCTTGGCGAAGAGGTGGTCGACCGGGCCGTCGAAGAATCCCTGGATCTGCGCAGCGTGGAGGTCGACGCTCATCACGCGGTCGGCGCCGGCGGTCTTGAGCAGGTCCGCCACCAGGCGGGCCGAGATCGGCTCGCGGCCGCGCCCCTTCTTGTCCTGGCGGGAGTAGGGGAAGTAGGGGGCCACGACGGTGATGCGCTTGGCCGACGCGCGCTTGGCGGCATCCAGCATGATCAGCAGCTCCATCAGCCACTCGTTGACCGGCGGGCCGAACGACTGGATGAGGAACACGTCGCAGCCGCGGATCGACACCTCGAAGCGGGTGAGGATCTCACCCGACGCGAACGTGCGGTACTCGGTGGGCACGAGCTCCGTGCCGATCTGAGCGACGACCGCGTTCGCGAGCGCGAGGTGCGATCGCCCGGAGGCCACGACCAGGCGCTTCTTCGTCTTGGCGACGAGCCCGGGCGCGATGTCCTTCGCCCTGTCGAGATCAACCGTCTTGTTCTTGCGAGCCATCGTCCGCTTTCTGTGCAGACCGGGCTCGGGCGGCGAGATCCGCCGCCTTCGTACCCGGTCGATTCGTCTCGACCCACCCTTCGACGTTGCGCTGGGGGGCGACGCTGAGTGCCAGTGCACCGGCAGGCACATCCTTGCGGATGACCGCACCCGCACCGGTTTTCGCGCCATCTCCGATCCTAACCGGCGCGACGAACACGTTGTGCGAACCGGTGTGCACCTCATCGCCGATCTCGGTGCGGTGCTTGGCGATGTCGTCATAGTTCGCGGTGATCGCCCCGGCGCCGAGATTGACCCCTGTGCCGATCGTGGTGTCGCCGATGTACGAGAGGTGGGGCACCTTGCTGCCCTCGCCGATGGTGGAGTTCTTCGTCTCGACGAACGTGCCGATCTTGCCGCGGTCGCCGAGGTACGTTCCGGGGCGCAGATAGGCGAAGGGGCCGACGGTGGCGCCGGCGCCGATGACGGCGAGCGTGGCGTCGCTGCGGGTGACGGTGGCATCCTCCCCCACCTCGCAGTCGACCAGGCTGGTGTCGGGGCCGACGACGGCGCCGGATGCCACGGTGGTGGTGCGCAGGATGTGCGAACCCGGGAGCACGGTGACGTCGGGCGCGAGCGAGGCGGTGACGTCGATCCAGGTGGTGGCGGGGTCGAGGATCGTCGCGCCCTCCAGCTGCCACCGGCGCACGACGCGTGCGTTGAGCAGACGCGCCGCCTCCGACAGCTGCACCCGGTCGTTCACCCCGAGCGCGGTCGCGGCGTCAGGGGCGGTGAGGGCGGCGACCGGCGCGTCGTCGGCGCGCAGCAGCCCGATGACGTCGGTGAGGTACATCTCGCCCTGCGCGTTGTCGACGCCCACCCGCGCGATCTGCGCGCGCAGCGCATCGGCGCGGAACACGTAGACGCCGGCGTTGATCTCGGTGACGGCGGCCTCGGCCTCGCTGGCATCCTTCTGCTCCACGATGCGGGCGACCGCGCCGGTGGAGTCGCGGATGACGCGGCCGTAGCCCGTCGCGTCGTCGAGGACCGCCGTCAGCAGGGTGGCGGCGGCATGGGAGGCGCGGTGCACCTCGACCAGGCGCGCCAGCGTCTCGGCTTCGATCAGCGGCACGTCCGCCGACAGCACGAGCACATCGCCGGTGAAGCCGGGCAGCCCGTCCAGCGCCACCTGCACGGCACGGCCGGTGCCGGGCACATCGTCCTGGTCGACGATGTGCACGTCGGGGCCGATGCCGGCGACGGCGTCGGCGACCTGGTCGCGCTCGTGGCGCACCACGACCAGCACCTGGGCGGGGCCGAGGTCGCGCGCGATGTCGAGCACGTGTCCGATGAGCGGTCGCCCGCCGATGCGGTGCAGCACCTTGGGCAGCTTCGACTTCATGCGGGTGCCCTGACCGGCGGCGAGCACGATGACGGCGAGCGCGTTGTCTGTCATGCTCCGCCGCCAGGATTCGAACCTGGGCCTAACAGCTCCAAAGGCTGTCGTGCTGCCGTTACACCACGGCGGACCGTCGTCCCGCAGAACGACGTGACAAGTCTGCCAGAGGGGCGGTCAGCGGGTGACCGCGACGGCGAGTGTCCTGCTCGAGGTCACCCCCGCCGCGTTGGAGAACTCCACGCGGTGCACGTGCGTCCCCCGCGCGGCGCCGACCACGTTCAGCCGCGCGCTCTGCGCCCAGGGGGTGCGGGCTTCCAGCACCCCCTCCGCCACGAGCACACCATCGGTGAAGAACCGGTACGCCGTCGCGTTGGTGCCCCACCACATGTCGGCGGTCACGGTGTAGCGCCCATCGCGATCCCCGTTGTCGTGCCGCAGCACGGGGGTGCCGGGGGACGCGTCGGTCACGGTGACGGTGACCGGTCGGGTGGCGGTGACGCCCGAGGCGTTGACGATCTCACCGGTGTACACGTACGTGCCGTCACGACGGCCGGTGATCGGGACGGCGGCGGTCTGCGGGGCGATGCCGCCGTAGACGAGGGGCTGCACGGCGACGAGCACACCGTTCTCGTAGAGCCGGAACGACGAGCCGTTGACCCCCCACCACAGGTTCATCCGCACGGTGTAGTCGCCATCGCGGAGCCCCGTGTCCCAGCCGTTGTCATGCGCCAGCACGCCGACGGCGGGGGCGGACGTCGACGGGTCGGCGTCGCGGCGCACCAGCAGCGACGTCGCCTCGGCCAGCCCCGCGCGTGCGGCGGAGACCGACGCCGGGGTCGGCCAGTGCGCGGCCACCACGACGTCGGCCACGGCGAGGGCGTCGGCGAGCGCCTCCGAGGAGGCTGCGGTGTAGGCGGCGGGGTCGAGTGCCCGAGCGGCGG